>NZ_CP027869.1:1200000-2400000 GCF_005490985.1 Curtobacterium sp. SGAir0471 | reverse complement strand
GGCTGCTGGGGAACGGCCTCGGGCAGACCATCGCCAAGGAGGTCGTCCGGGGCATCTTCTCGACCCTGCGCCGACGGCGCTGAGGTCGCCGGGCCGGCCGCCGCTGGCCGGTCGCCGCGGTGGGTCGTGGCCGCGGCGGGGTGGATCCGGGCGGTGTCAGCGCGTCAGGAGCCCGACGGTCTCGACCGCGAGCAGCCCGGCGACGATGCACACGGCTGCCACGCCGACCAGCAGCAGGCCGCCGCGGCGCTCGTACCAGGTGCGGCTCGCGGGCCACCGGCGGGCGACCTCGCGGACGTGGACCGGGCGGCGTTCGTGCTCCACGGGCACGTCCAGCGCCTCGACGACGCGGTCGAGGGCCCGGTCGCCCCAGACGTCGCCGCGCAGGCGGAAGAGGTGGGTGCCGTCGGCGTCGAAGGCCAGCAGTTCGCGCGTGGTCCGCTCGGTCGAGGCGCCGTACGTCGGGGCGACGACCAGCCGGTGGACCCGCTCTCGGCCGATCCGACGGTTCGGGGTGAGGACGGCGTGCAGGACGACGACGTCGTCGTCGATCCCGAGGAAGGCCTGACCGAGCCGGACGAACAGCGCGCCGACGAGCACGGCCAGGGCGAGGACGAGCCCTGCGACGAGGGCCCACCAACGCTCCGGCAGCGAGACCCAGACGAGAGCGACGGCGAGGGGGACCGCCGAGCACACGATGCTCAGCACGGTCGACCGGACGAGCGAGCGCCGGGGGCGCAGGACCACGTCGTACACCGGCGTCCGCAGACGTCCGGCAGCTGGCACCGTCGCTTCCCCCACCGTGATCTCCTCTTCCCCTCGGGTGCGCGCACACCCGGACGTCCCCGCGGTCGACGCCCCTGCCGACCGCTGCACCGTCCGACCCGTCCCGGGGTCGTCCGTGTGCTCACACTAGGGGCAAGCGGGGGCGGAGGACAGCCCGTTCCACCCCCGTTGGGCGTTTCCCGGCCATGTCGTTGCGCATGGGGTGCGCCCGTGTCCCACCGATGGGGGACGCGGTGCCGGGGGGACGCGGCGCCAGTGGGATGCGGTGCCGTCGGGACGACGAAGGGCGCGTCCTGGTGGACGCGCCCTTCGGTGCTGCTGCTGGCGGAGAATGGGGGATTCGAACCCCCGAGGGCTTGCACCCAACACGCTTTCCAAGCGTGCGCCATAGGCCACTAGGCGAATTCTCCTGGCGCCGTCTCGCGACGACGACACCCCATGGTACAGGTTCGCGAGGGTGGTCACGACCACGTCCGTCCACAGCCCCGCCGACTCCCAGAGCGCACGACGTGGCCACGACTAGCCTGGAGGGGTGTCGACCCGCATCTACATCACGTCAGCAGAAGGACACACGGGCAAGAGCACCGTCGCCCTCGGTGTCCTCGAGACCCTCGCACGCTCCGTCGGACGGGTCGGCGTGTTCCGGCCGGTCGCGCGGTCGGTGGCGGAGCCCGACTACGTGCTCGAGCTCCTGCTCCAGCACTCGGCGGTCGGGCTGTCCTACGACGAGGCCGTCGGTGTGACGTACGACGACGTGCACGCCGACCCCGACGCGGCGCTCGGCACGATCCTCAGCCGGTTCGCCCAGGTCGAGCGACAGTGCGACGCGGTGGTGGTCCTCGGGTCCGACTACACCGACGTCGGCAGTCCGACCGAGCTGTCGTTCAACGCGAAGGTGGCGGCGAACCTCGGCGCGCCGGTGCTGCTCGTGCTCGGCGGGCGGGACTCGGCGGAGCGCGGCGCCCGGACGCCCGACGCCATGGCACAGGTCGCCGACGTCACCACCAGCGAGCTCCGCGCGGCGCACGCCCAGCTGCTCGGCGTCGTGGTGAACCGTGCGGACCCCGAGGCCCTGCCGGCGATCGTCGACAGCGTCGAGCGAGCCGTGCGCGACGACCACCCCGACACCCCTGTGTGGGCCATCCCCGAGGACCGGGTGCTCGTCGCACCGACCGTCCGAGCGCTGCTCGAGGCGACCGGCGCCACACTCGTCCGCGGTGACGAGGCACTGCTCGACCGCGAGGCCCTCGGCACCGTGGTCGCCGGCATGAGCATGGAGAACGTGCTGCCCCGGCTCATCGAGGGCGGCATCGTCGTGGTGCCGGGGGACCGCAGCGACGTGCTCCTCGCGACCGTGCTCGCGAACCAGTCCGAGACGTTCCCGAGCCTGGCCGGTGTGATCCTGAACGGCGGGTTCGAGACCTCGCCGCAGATCACCCGGCTGCTCGAGGGGCTGTCGAGCTCGCTGCCGATCGCCCGCAACGACCTCGGTACCTACGACACCGCGCTCCGGATCACCCACACCCGCGGGCGGCTCGCGGCGGACTCGCCCCGCAAGGCCGACCTGGCGCTCGCGCTCTTCGAGCAGCACGTCGACGCGGACGCCCTCCGAGACCGCCTGCAGCTCAGCCCGTCCGGGGTCGTCACGCCGCTCATGTTCGAGCACGGCCTGCTCGACCGCGCCCGCGGCTACGGCAAGCGGATCGTGCTGCCGGAGGGTGACGACGACCGCATCCTGCACGCCGCGTCGACGCTCCTGCAGCGCCAGGTGTGCGCGCTCACGATCCTCGGCGAGCCGGCGTCGATCCGGGCCCGGGCGACCGAGCTCGGCCTGGACCTCGAGGGCGCGCAGCTCGTCAGCCCCTTCGACCCCGAGCTGCGCGAACGCTTCGCCGCGGAGTACACCCGGCTCCGGGCGCACAAGGGCATGTCGATCGAGCTCGCCCGCGACACCGTGACCGACGTGTCCTACTTCGGCACGCTCATGGTGCAGCTCGGCCTGGCCGACGGCATGGTCTCCGGAGCCAAGCACACCACCGCGCACACCATCCGGCCGTCCTTCGAGATCATCAAGACCCGGCCCGACACCTCGATCGTGTCGAGCGTGTTCCTCATGGCGCTCGCCGACCGGGTGCTCGTCTACGGCGACTGCGCGGTCATCCCCGACCCCACGAGCGAGCAGCTCGCCGACATCGCGATCTCGTCGGCGGAGACCGCGGCGCAGTTCGGCATCGACCCGCGGGTCGCGATGCTCAGCTACTCCACCGGTGACAGCGGCAGCGGCGCGGACGTCGACAAGGTCCGCGCCGGGACCGCCTTCGTGCGCGAGCGTCGCCCGGACCTCCTCGTCGAGGGGCCGATCCAGTACGACGCCGCCGCGGACCCGACGGTCGCACGCACCAAGATGCCGGACTCGCCCGTGGCCGGCCGGGCGACGGTGTTCGTCTTCCCGGACCTCAACACCGGCAACAACACGTACAAGGCCGTGCAGCGCTCCGCCGGCGCCGTGGCGATCGGGCCGGTCCTGCAGGGCCTCCGGAAGCCGATCAACGACCTGTCCCGCGGAGCGCTCGTGAGCGACATCGTGAACACGGTCGCGATCACCGCGATCCAGGCCGGCACCGCGACCGACGCGCCCTGACCGAGCCGTCCGACCCGACCGGGCCGCGACCGACCGCAGCCCGACCCACCCGCCCGCACCGCGCCTCCAGACCGTCCCGAGAAAGGCACCACCGAAGTGACCGCAGCCCTCGTCGTGAACTCTGGTTCGAGTTCGTTCAAGTACCAGCTCATCGAGCTCGAGGGCGAGCGCACGCTCGCCTCCGGGCTCGTCGAGCGCATCGGTGAGTCGTCGGGGGCGTGGAAGCACACCAACGCACTGACGGGGGAGTCGTCGTCGAACGACGCCGCATCCGTGCCCGACCACGCCGCCGGCTTCCAGGCGATGATCGACGCCTTCGGGAAGGTCGGACCGTCGTTCGACGAGCACCCGCCCGCGGTCGTCGGGCACCGTGTCGTGCACGGCGGGACAACCTTCGACGCGGCGACCGTCGTCACCGACGAGGTCGAGCAGCAGATCGAGGACCTCAACAGCCTCGCGCCGCTGCACAACCCGGCGAACCTCGAGGGCATCCGCGCGGCGAAGCAGGTCTTCTCCGACGTGCCGCACGTCGCCGTCTTCGACACCGCGTTCCACCAGACGATGCCGCCGCACGCCTACACGTACGCGATCCCGGCCGACCTGGCCGAGCGCTACCGGATCCGCCGCTACGGGATGCACGGTACGAGCCACAAGTACGTCTCCGAGCAGACCGCGGCGTTCCTCGGTCGCCCGCTGGCCGAGCTGAAGACGATCGTGCTGCACCTGGGCAACGGGGCGTCCGCCGCGGCCATCGACGGCGGTCGGTCGATCGAGACGTCGATGGGGCTCACGCCGCTCGAGGGCCTCGTGATGGGCACCCGCTCCGGCGACCTCGACCCCGCCGTGCTCATCCACCTGCACCGCGAGGCCGGTATGTCCTTCGACGACCTCGACACGATGCTCAACAAGCGGTCCGGGCTGCTCGGGCTCACCGGCAACGGCGACATGCGCGACGTGCAGGACGCGGCACTCCGCGGTGACGACGAGGCGGAGGCAGCGCTCGCCGTGTACCGGCACCGCATCCGCCGGTACGTGGGCGCGTACACGGCGCAGCTCGGCGGGCTCGACGCCGTCGTGTTCACCGCCGGCGTGGGGGAGAACAACGCACTGCTGCGGCGGCGCGTGCTCGCCGGACTCGAACACCTGGGCATCGAGGTCGACGCCGACCGCAACGAGCTGCACTCGAAGGAGGCCCGGCTCATCTCGACCGATTCGTCGCGCGTCGCCGTGCTCGTCGTCCCGACGAACGAGGAGCTCGAGATCGCCCGGCAGTCGGCGGCGGTCGCGCTGTAGGGGACGCCGTCGGGGCGGTGCCGGTTCTCCGAGGTGCCGCCGGTTCGCTGAGACGGTGCCGGCTTGCCGAGACGCCGCCAGGTCGTCGAGACGGTGCCCGATCCGGGGGCGTCTCGACGACCGGGCGGCGTCTCGGGCCGACGCCGGCGTATCGCGGCAGCAGCGCGCCGGTCCCCAGCGCGGGTCAGCTCAGGGCGTGCAGCGCCGCGGGGATCGGGGTGTTGCCGCTCGTGACCTCGAACTGCACACCCACCGCGGTGTCGTCGAGCAGGGCGTGCAGGACGAGGGCCGCGACGTCCGCGCGGGGGATCGAACCCCGGGGCACCGTCCGGCCGACGTGGACGGTGCCCTGCGGCGGAGTGTCGAGCAGAGCTCCCGGTCGGATGATCGTCCAGCGCAGGTTCCGCATCCGGATGTTCGCGTCGGCCTCCGACTTCGCCCGGAGGTACACCTGGAAGACGTCGTCCTCCGACCGGGCGGGCACGACCGCGCGCTCGCGGTCGTAGGAGTCCGCCCCCATCGCCGACACCATCACGTAACGGCGGATGCCGATCCGTTCCGCCGCGTCGGCCAGCGTGATCGCCGCGTCGCGGTCGACGGTCTCCTTGCGCTCCGCACCGCTGTTCGGCCCGGCCCCCGCCGCGAAGACGACGGCGTCGACGCCGCGGAGGCGCAGTGCCAGCTCGTCGTCGTCCACCTGTTCCAGGTCCACGACCAGGGCCGTCGCGCCCTGCTGCTCGACGTCGGTCACGTGGGCCGGGTTGCGGATGATCGCGACGGCGTCGTGGCCGGCGTCGGTGATGAGGCGGGCGAGGAGCAGTGCGATCTGGCCGTGTCCTCCGGCGATGGCGATCTTCATGTGTCCGATACTGCCCGGAGCATCCGGTAGACTTCCGGAGGCTCCTCACGTGACGCCATCCAGGCCAACTCCCCCAGGGCGGAAACGCAGCAAGGGTAACCGGGCTCTGGCGGGTGCGTGAGGAGTCTTCTTCGTTTCCGGGACCCTCTTCTTCGTTCCCTGGACCTCCCGCCCCGGCTGTCGAGCGGCTCCTCGGTGAAATCTTCCGTCACGCCGTGCGCGGTTCCTGTTCGTGTGTAAAGATCACCTTCAGGAACTCCCAACCAGGGTTCCGACCCTCTCCCGTCTCACCAGCGGGGGAGTCCGAGGATCAGGTGGCAGGCGAGCCTGCCAGGAAACGGGACACGCATGCGCAGGCACGTGTCGCTCCGGGGTACCCGCGTACCCGCAGGAGCGGTCAACTGGACACGATGGATCACCCGCGACGGGGACCGGGCTCGACGACGAGCTCCCGGCGACCGGAGCCTCCTCCTGCGCGGCGGTGTCGTCGCCACGGTGACGGCGTTGCTCGCCGCCACCGTGGCGATCCAGCCAGCTGCCGCGGCACCGACGGACGTCGCCGAGGCCGAGGGCGTCCTGCTGCGTGGCGGCGGGGTCATCAACCTCGACGACGTCGCACAGCTCGCGGGGGCCTACTCCGCGCAGGGTGTCTCCGGCGGCGGTGGCACGACCAGCCAGCCGGTGGACCTGCAGGCGCTCGGCGCCGTGCAGGTCGGACTCGGCAACGACATCGACCTGCTCGGACCGCAGGGCATCCTGACGCTCGGCGTCGCCGGTCAGTACGCCTCGAGCTCGACGACGGGAGCGACCGCGTCCGCCGGTGCCGTCACCGAGAACGGCGGCATCGGTGTGGGGACCGGCAACGACGCCGGGCAGCGGACGACCCTCGACCTCACCGAGCTCCTCGGCGTGGTCGGGGCGGACGACGTCCTCGCGAACGGCGAACTCAGCCTCGGAGCGCTGGGATCGACGATCTCCGCCCAGCGTGGCGCGACGGTCCAGACCACGACCGACTACGACATCGCCGACGCCGACCTGACGCTGCAGAGCCCGGCGGTCGCTGGTCTCGCCGACGGCCTCCGCTCCGACCTCGGAGCAGTCTCCGACCAGCTCAACGCCACGGTGGCTCCCGGCGGCACGCTCAACGGCGTCGCGGGCGGACTGACGGCCCAGCTGCAGCAGATCGCCAGTGCACTCGGCGTCATCACGCTGAACGGCACCCAGGTCTCCGCCTCGACCACGCTGGACCTCCGCCCCGCGATCGACCAGGCACTCGCGACCCCTGTCACGTCGGACGGTGTGACGCTCGACGTCGCGACCGGTCGCATCACGGTCGACCTCGACGGGCTCACCGGGTGGAACGACCTCGATCCCGGAACGCCGGTCCTCACACAGGCGACCGTGGACAGCATCAACACGGCGCTCGCGAACATCCTCCAGGTGCAGCTGCCCGAGCGGATCCGTCAGGCGATCGTCCCGATCATCGACGCGACGCCGATCACCGTCCGGGTGACCGCGAACGCGCAGGCGACGCTTCCCATCGGGGGCACCGTGCCGATCAGTGCGCTGAACCTCGTGGTGAACACCACACTCGGGGACGTGCTCGGCACCGCGCCGAACCCGGCCCGCCAGATCCAGGCTTCGGGTCTCCTCGGAACGCCGATCGGAGCGATCTTCGACAACTTCGTGGTGAGCACCCTCCTGCCGACCGTCGGCGGAGTCCTCGCACCCGTGGTGGGCTCGGACGGTGTCGCCACGATCGTCCGTGCCCTCACCGCGACCACCACGGCAGTGGCCACCGTGCTGTCCCCTGCCATCGCGTTGGTCCGGTCAGCCGTCGACATCCGAGTGAACGTGCAGGACGACCCCCGCTTCCGCGACCCCCGCGGGTCCGACTCGGGAGCGCGGAGCGTGACCGCCGTCCAGCTCAGGATCCTGCCCGGGGCGAACGCCGCGACGGTCGACCTCGCCACCTCGACGGTGCGCGCCACGGCCTTCGTCGCCCCGACCATCACGAGCCCGACCGCGGGGCAGCAGTTCAGCGTCCCGACGGACACCTCGACCCGTTCGGTGACCGTGAGCGGCACCGGTGAGCCGGGTGCGACCATCGCGCTCTCCGCAAATGGCACCTTGGCCGCCGACGCTCCGGTCGGCGCGGACGGCAGGTGGACCGCGATCCTCACCGGCGTGCCGGTCGGGGACCGCACCGTCACCGCGACGCAGACCGTCGGCGGTGTCGCAGCCGGCACCGCCACGCAGACCTTCTCGGTCGTCGCGCAGCGCCCGCTCGTCATCGACACCCCGACCGCCGGGCAGCAGTTCACCACGACCGGCACCACGGCGCCCGTGACCCTCACCGGTACCTCGACCGCGAACGCCCGCATCGACGTGACGATCGGCGCCGTCGCGGCGAGCGGCACGGCCGACGGCAACGGCGTCTGGAGCGTCCCCGTCGACGCGGTCCCGGTCGGACAGCAGACGGCGAGCGTGACGCAGACCGTCGGCGACACCACCTCGGCGCCCGTCACGCGGGACTTCGAGGTCGTGGCCGCACGCACGCTGACCATCGCCACGCCGGAACCCGGTGCGGTGCTGCCGCTCGTCGGGGAGACCCGCGACGTGGTGCTCACCGGCGCCGCCCAGGCCGGTGCCCGGGTCGACGTGACCCTCGGCGGTGAGCTGACCACGACCACGACGGCGGACGCCGACGGCACCTGGACCGCCACGGTCGAGGACGTCCCCGAGGGGGACTACACCGCCACGGCGACCCAGACCGTCGGCGGGACGACGAGTGCACCGGTCACCCGTGACTTCTCCGTCGCGGCGGTGCCCGGCGTCACGATCGAGGACCCGGCCGACGGCGCCGTGCTGACGGTCGCGGACGCCACCTCGACCACGTCGGTCACCGTGACCGGTTCGGCGGCACCGAACGCGTCCGTCTCCGTCGACCTCGGCGGATCCTTCGCCGCGATCACGCAGGCGGACGGCGACGGCAACTGGACGGCCACGTTCCAGGGCGTGCCGGTCGGCGAGCGCACGATCACCGCGACGCAGACCGTCGCCGGTGCCACCTCGGCACCCGTGACCTCGGCCTTCGAGATCGTCACCGGTGCGCCGCTGACGATCACGGCGCCCGCGGACGGCGCCACCGTGCCCGTCCTCGACGCCGACTCCACCACGGACCTGCACGTCACCGGCACCGCGGAGCCCCTCGCCGACGTGTCCGTCTCGATCGGCGGCGGTCTGACCGCCACGACCACGGCCGACGGCGACGGGAACTGGTCCACGACGGTCACGGACGTGCCGGTCGGTCGGTACACGCTCACGGCCACCCAGACGGTGAACGGCACGACGTCGCCCGCCCAGCAGCGGGTCGTGTCGGTCGTCCCCGCCGCACCGCTGCAGGTGACCGCTCCGGCACAGGGCGCGACCACGGTCGTCGCGAACGACGACGACACGGTCGACGTCGCCGTGACCGGGACGGCACAGCCGGGGGCCGCGGTCGACGTCGTGCTCGACGACGGCGAGCCCGTCACGACGACCGTCGGTGACGACGGCACCTGGTCGGTGACCCTGCCGGGCGTCGGGACCGGTGACCACACCGTGTCGGTCACCCAGACCGTGGGCGGACAGACCTCGCCCGCGATCGAGCGGGACATCGCCGTCGAGGTCGGCGACGACCTCGTGATCACAGCCCCCACCGACGGGCAGGCCATCCCCGCCACGAGCACCGGCAACGCGTCGGTCGTGGTCCGTGGGACCGCCGAGCCGGGTGCGACGGTGTCGGTCAGTGTCGACGGGGCAGCACCGGTCGACGTCGTGGCGGACCCCGCGGGCAACTGGGCGCTCGACCCGGTGCAGCTCGCGACCGGTCAGCACGCCGTCGAGGCCGTGCAGACCGTGAACGGCACGACCGGCCCCACCGAGACGCGGGACTTCACCGTCGTCCCGGGCACCGCGATCACCATCGACAGCCCCGCCGCCGGCTCGCGCTTCGTCGTGGTGGACGAGGACGCATCGGCGACGGTGACGATCAGTGGTGTCGCCGAGCCCGGTGCAGCCGTGACGGTCACGGTCGGTGATCTCGACCTGTCGACCACCGCCGACGGCGTCGACGGGACCTGGTCGGTCGAGGCAACCGGCCTCGCTCCGGACGACTACACGATCGACGCGGCGCAGACGGTGAACGGCGTCAGCACGGACGCCCTGCCCGTGGGCTTCACGGTCGACGTCGCCGCGCCCCTCGCGATCACGGCTCCCGGCACGGCGGCGATCCGGGTCGCCGGCGACGACGTGACCCGCGACGTGACGGTCACCGGCACCGGGCAGCCCGGCGCCGCGATCGTCGCGACGATCGACGGCGGAGCGCCGGGGCAGGCCACCACGGTCGGCGCCGACGGCTCGTGGTCGGTCACGTTCGCGGGCGTCGAAGTCGGGACCCACCCGGTGTCGGTGACCCAGACCCTGCCGGGTGGCGTCTCGAGCCCGGCGACGTCCGACCCGGTGACGCGCGACGTCACGATCGTGGCCGCGGACGACGTGGTCATCACGTCGCCCGAGGACGGCGCGGTCCTGCTCGTCCCCGACGCGGACACCACGCGCGACGTGACGGTGTCCGGGACGGCCGAGCCGAACGCGCCGGTGACGGTCCGTGTCGGCGACGCCGAGGCCGCCACGACGGCGGACGGCGACGGCGACTGGACGGTCGTCGTCGGTGGGGTCGGCGTGGGCGAGCAGACGGTGACCGCGACGCAGACGGTCGGCGGCACCACTGCCTCCAGCGCGGAGCAGACGCTCACCGTCCGGGCGGGCGAGCCGCTCGCCCTGACCAGCCCCGAGGACGGCGACGTCATCACGGTGGCCGACGCGAACGGCACGGCGGACGTCGTGGCCGCGGGCACGGCCGAGCCGGGCGCACCCGTGACCGTCTCGCTCTCCACCGGCGAGCAGGCGACGGTCGAGGCGGGCGACGACGGACGGTGGACCCACACGTTCACCGACGTGCCGACCGGTGACCACACCGTCCGGGCGACGCAGGTCGTCGGCGGGATCACGTCGGCGCCCGTCAGCGCGGTGGTGTCGGTGCGAGCCGGTGCACCGCTGACCGTCACCACACCCGCCGGAGCCACGACCGTCACGGTCGCGGACGACGACGCCACCACCGACGTCGACTTCGCCGGCACCGGCGAGCCCGGGGCGACGGTCACCGTCGACCTCGGTGACGGCGGCACCGCCGGGACGGTCGTCGGCGACGACGGCACCTGGGCGACCACCGTCGAGGACGTCCCCGTGGGCTCCTGGACGGCCTCCGTCACGCAGTCGGTGAACGACACCACGAGCGCTCCCGTCACACGACCGGTCTCGGTCGTCGCCGCGGCCGAGCTCGTCATCCGTCAGCCGGACGGCACCGTCACCGTCGCGGACGACGCCGCCACCACGACCGTCACGGTCGCCGGTGACGCGGAGCCGGGTGCCACGGTGACGGTGACCGTCGACGACCGCGAGCCGGTCGACGTGACGGCGGGCGACGACGGCACCTGGAGCGTCGACGTCGAGGACGTCGCGGTCGGGGAGCACGAGGTGACGGCGACGCAGACGGTCGGCGGGTCCACCTCGACCAGTCCGGCCGAGCGGCCCTTCGAGGTCGTCGCGGCGGCGCCGGTCGTCATCACCGCCCCCGCGGACGGCGACGAGGTGCGGGTCGCCGACGAGGACGCCACGACGACGGTGACCGTGCGCGGCACGGCCGAGCCGGGCGCCACCGTGGTGGTCGACCTCGGCGGCGGACGCGACGCCTCGACGGAGGCCGACGAGGACGGCGACTGGGAGGTCGACGTCCCCGGGGTCCCCGCGGGCAGCACGACCGTCAGCGTCACCCAGCAGGTCGGCGGCACCACCTCGCAGCCGGTCACGGTCGGCATCGAGGTCGTGGTCGCGGCACCGCTCACCATCGCCACACCCGCCGACGGGTCCACCGTCCGGGTGGCCCAGGACGACTCCCTCGCGACCATCCTCGCGACCGGAGCGGCCGAGCCGGGTGCCGAGGTCCGCGTGACCCTCGACGACGGCGACGAGCAGTCCGTGACGGCGACCGACGCGGGCACCTGGAGCCTCCGGTTCACGGGCGTCGCGACGGGTGAGCACACCGTCCGCGCCACTCAGACGGTCGACGGGTCCACCTCGGCACCGGTCGTGAACACCTTCACGGTCGAGGCGGGAGCGCCCCTGACGGTCACCACGCCGACCGACGACCAGGTCGTCACCGTGCCGGCGGCCGACCCGACGGTCGACCTGCCCGTCGCCGGTACCGGCGAGCCGGGCGGCACGGTCACCGTGGTCGTCGACGACGGCGACCCGGTCGAGGTTCCCGTCCGTGACGACGGCACCTGGGACACGGTCGTGCCGGGTGTCGGTCCCGGTGACCACACGGTCACCGTCGGCCAGGAGGTCGGCGGCACCACCTCCGACCCGGTCGTGGTGGACGTGACCGTGGACGTCGCCGACGAGGACGCCGTCGTCATCACGACGCCGGCTGCCGGGAGCACGATCCGCATCGTGGGTGACACCACCCCGGTCCGGGTCGGCGGCACGGCGGCGCCGGGTGCGGCGGTGTCCGTCACCGTCGACGGCGGCACCGCGGTCACGACGACGGCCGACGACGAGGGCGACTGGGCGGTCACCGTGCCGGGCGTCGCACTCGGCTCGCACACCGCGTCGGCCACCCAGACCGTGGACGGCACCACCACCGCAGCACCCGACGTCGCCTTCACCGTCGCCGCCGTGGCCCCGCTGCAGGTGGTCGCCCCCGTGGACGGCCAGGTGTTCCCGACCGACCAGGACACGGTCTCCGTGCCGGTCAGCGGGACCGCCGAGCCGGGAGCCACCGTCACCGTCGACATCGACGGCACCACGGTCTCGACGCAGGCCGGCGCGGACGGCTCCTGGACGGTGACCGTGCCCGGCGTCCCGGTGGGTGACCACACCGTGTCGGCGACGCAGACGGTCGACGGGGTCACCTCGGCCCCGGTGACCAGCGGCATCAGCGTGGTCGCCGCGGAGGAGGACGGCATCGTCGTCACGGACCCGACCCCGGGCCGCCTCTTCGAGGCCCCGGGACTGGACGCCACGACCACCGTGCCGGTCTCCGGGACGGCCGCGGCCGATGCAGCGGTCGAGGTCCGGCTGTCGACCGGCCAGGTCCTGACGACGACGGCGGGCGGTGACGGTCGCTGGAGCGTCACCTTCCTGGAGGTGCCCGCCGGTGACTGGACGCTGCAGGCGACCCAGACCGTCGACGGTGACACGTCCGACTCCCAGGTCGTGCCGATCACGGTGCGGGTCGCAGACCCGCTGACCGTCACCTCGCCCCTGCCGGGCGCGCGGCAGACCGCCGGTCCCGACGGAACCGCCACCTGGCGGGTCGCCGGCACGGCGGACCCGGGTGCGACCGTCACGGTCCGCACGGACGACGGGGACCCCGTCGTGACGACCGCCGGTGCCGACGGTTCCTGGTCGGTGTCCGTGGACCTCGTGGTCGGGCCGCACACCTTCACGGTGACGCAGACCGTCGAGGGTGCCACGTCCGCCGCGCAGTCCGTGCCGGTGGTCGTCGTGGCCGCCCAGCCGGGCGAGCCGGGCCAGCCCGGTGAGCCGGGTCAGCCGGGTCAGCCGGGTCAGCCCGGTCAGCCCGGTCAGCCGGGTCTGCCCGGAGGCTCCGGCAACGGCGCGGGCACCGGCGGCGGATCGGGCAACGGCAACGGCAACGGCAACGGCTTCGCTACCGGGAACGGCACCGGTCGCGACCTCGCCTTCACCGGCGCGGACGTGGCGCCGCTCGCAGGTGCTGCCGGCGGCCTCGTCGTCCTCGGGTTCATGCTGCTGGGTCTCTCCCGCCTCGCACGCGGCATCCGCCGCCGCGGACGCGCCTGACCGCACGTCCCCACCCACACCGCGCCTCCTGCCCGTCACCACGACGGACGGGAGGCGCGGTGCCGTCCCGCCCCTCGGCCCGCCTCCACAGGCGGTCGCCGAGGGCGCTCCGCTGTCGGCCGTCCCGCCCCTCGGCCCGCCTCCACAGGCGGTCGCCGAGGGCGCTCCGCTGTCGGCCGTCCCGGCTACCCTTGGTCCGTGGTCACCGCCCTGTATCGCCGTTACCGGCCCGAGAACTTCGCCGAGCTGATCGGTCAGTCGCAGGTCACGGACCCGCTGCGGACCGCCCTGCGGACGAACCGCGTGAACCACGCGTACCTCTTCAGCGGACCGCGCGGGTGCGGCAAGACCACCTCGGCGCGCATCCTCGCCCGCTGCCTCAACTGCGAGCAGGGGCCGACGGACACCCCCTGCGGCGTCTGCCCGAGCTGTGTCGAGCTCGCGCGCGGCGGCGGGGGATCGCTCGACGTCATCGAGATCGACGCGGCGAGCCACAACGGCGTCGACGACGCCCGTGACCTGCGTGACCGGGCGGTCTTCGCGCCGGCTCGTGACCGCTACAAGATCTTCATCCTCGACGAGGCGCACATGGTGACGCCGCAGGGCTTCAACGCCCTGCTCAAGCTGGTCGAGGAGCCGCCGGAGCACGTGAAGTTCATCTTCGCGACGACCGAGCCCGAGAAGGTCATCGGCACCATCCGCTCCCGGACTCACCACTACCCGTTCCGGCTCGTCCCGCCGGCGACCATGCTCGAGTACGTCGAGCAGCTGTGCGCGCAAGAGTCGGTGTCGGTGGCGCCGGGCGTCCTGCCGCTCGTCGTCCGCGCCGGTGGGGGGTCGGTGCGCGACACGCTGTCGCTGCTCGACCAGCTCATGGCCGGCAGCGAGGACGGCGCGATCGCCTACGAGCGGGCCGTCGCCCTGCTCGGCTACACCGACGCCGCACTGCTCGACGACGTCGTGGACGCCCTCGCCGTCGCCGACCCCGCGTCGGCCTTCGCCGCGGTCGACCGCGTGGTGCAGACCGGTCAGGACCCGCGTCGCTTCGTCGAGGACCTGCTCGAGCGCCTCCGCGACCTGATCGTGGTCGCTGCGACGAACGAGAGCGCCGCAGCCGTGCTCCGCGGGATCTCCCCGGAGGAGCTCGACACGATGACCCGTCAGGCCGGGGTCTTCGGTGCGACGGCGCTGTCCCGCTCTGCCGACATCGCGAACCGCGCGCTCACCGAGATGACCGGTGCGACGTCACCCCGGCTGCACCTCGAGCTCATGACGGCTCGCATGCTCGTGCCCGAGGCCGACGACACGCAGCGGGGGGCCCTCGCGCGCGTCGAACGGCTCGAGCGGCGCGTCGGCGTCGGTGATGCCGGCGGGCACGACGCGGCGGTGTCCGCTGCGCCCGTCGTGTCCTCGACGCCGTCCGTGCTGGCAGCGGACCGATCCGTGTCGCCGGCGCGCTCGCAGTCCTCGTCGCCGGGTGCTCCCGTGCCGCGGTCGGCATCTGCTGCGGCGCCCGTCGCCGCCTCGGCGCAGTCCGGTTCGACCGCGTCCGCGAGGACCACTCCGCCGTCGAGCCCTTCCGCCGCCACCGTCGGCGGGGCGGCTCCGGTCGGTCCGGCGCAGACCCAGCAGGCCCCGGCAGGGTCCGGCGACCCGCGTGCTGCGGCGGCTGCGTCGTGGGCCGCGGTCGTGCCGGACACGGCAGCATCCACGCCGTCGACCGGTGCGGACAAGCCCGCCGGGCAGCGTCGTCCGGCAGCGCGGACGCCGAACGAGCCCTCCGGGGCAGCGAACGGCTCGTCCACCGGGCAGGGCACCGCGGTCGGGGACGAGCCGGTCGTGCGACCGGTGAGCGCCGTGGGGTTCCAGCAGCTCCGGGACGCCTGGCCGCAGGTCGTCGAGCACGTCCAGCGTGCCCGCCGGTCCGCGTGGTCCGTGGTGGTCACGGCGCAGGTCACCGCCCTGCGCGACGACGTGCTCACCCTGACGTTCCCGAGTCAGCAGGACGTCGCCTCGTTCAAGGAGGTGTCGGACCCGTCGACGAGCGTGAGCGAGCTGCTCCGGTCGGCGATCATCGACGTGCTCGGCCTGCGGGTGAAGTTCGTCGCCCGCGGTCCGGGGCAGCAGCGTCCCGGCGGGGGACCCGGTGGTGACGGGGCTCCGCAGCAGCCGGGCGGTCGTCCGCAGCAGAGCGCGCAGCAGCAGGAGCCGGCACAGACGCCCGAGCAGCAGGTCGCGGCGTCGAGCACGGCCCAGGGGCGGCAGCCGGAGTCCGCGGGGCAGTCGGAGGCCGCGACCCAGCAGCCGCCGACGGCGCAGCAGCAGCAGGCGCCTGCACCGCAGCAGCCGGAGCGGCAGCAGTCCGGGTCGCAGCAGCCCGAGCCGCAGCAGGCCCAGCAGCAGCAACCGCAGCAGTCGGCCCGCGAGCAGTCGCCCGCGCCGCAGCCGACTCGCCAGCAGCCGTCCCAGCAGCAGACCGCCCCGGCGTCCACCGGCCCGGTGACCGACTGGGTCGTCGCGGCGATCCCGGCGACGGACCCGACGTCCCACGCCGCGCCAGGGCGCACGGAGCCGGGCTGGTCCGCTCCGTTCGGCACGACGGACACGGGGGAGCCGGTCGTCCCGATCGCCCCGGTGTCCGACCCCGCCGCCGACGCGGCCCTCGCCGCGCAGCTCCGCCCGGCCTCGGCCCTGGGCGGCGCACCGGCGCGACCGACCACGAGCGAGCAGCCGAGCGGCGGCGCAGCGGACGGTGCGCCGACCGTGCCGGCAGGAGCGGCGGCACCGGCGCCGGCGCCGTCATCGCCGGCCGCCGGCGACGTACCGGTCGACGACTACCCGCTCGACGACGACCCCTACGACGACGGAGCGCCGTTCCCCGACCCGGGCCCCTCGGCCGGCGGCACAGCGGCAGCATCCGCGCCCGGTCGTGCGGCGAGCCCGTCGCGGACCGCTGCACCGGAGCAGACGCAGCACGCCACGGCACAGCAGGGCGCCGCACAGCAGCCGGCCGCACAGCAGCCTCCGCAGACCCAGCACCGGACGGCACCGCCCCAGGTCCGCCGGACACCGGTCGCCGGCCGCTACGGCGAGGCGGTCGTCCGTGAGATCCTCGGCGCGCAGTTCATCGAGGAGACCGCCCTGCACGAGGAAGGCGCCTGATGTACGACGGCATCGTGCAGGACCTGATCGACGAGTTCGGCCGACTGCCGGGCATCGGCCCGAAGTCGGCGCAGCGCATCGCGTTCCACATCCTGCAGACCGAGTCCTTCGACCCGGCACGGCTTTCCGAGCTCCTGGCCGAGGTCAAGGAGAAGGTCCGCTTCTGCGAGGTGTGCGGCAACGTCACCGAGAACGTCCGCTGCAGCATCTGCCGGGATCCGCGCCGATCGCCGAGCGTCATCTGCGTGGTCGAGGAAGCCAAGGACGTCGCGGCGATCGAGCGCACCCGCGAGTTCCGCGGGCTCTACCACGTGCTCGGCGGTGCGATCAGCCCGATCGACGGTGTCGGTCCGGACGACCTGCGCATCCAGCAGCTCATGACGCGGCTGGCCGACGGCACGGTGGACGAGGTGATCATCGCGACCGACCCGAACCTCGAGGGCGAGGCGACCGCGACCTACCTGAGCCGGCTGCTCGTGCCGATGGGGATCCGCACCACGCGCCTGGCGTCCGGCCTGCCGGTGGGCGGCGACCTCGAGTACGCGGACGAGGTCACGCTCGGACGCGCCTTCGAGGGCCGTCGCCTGGTCGGGGGTTGATCGCCGCTCGCGCAGGATCGTTGCGTCGAGCCCGCCTCGCACGCAACATCCGCGGAACACCCTCTACGATTGTCAGACCGCGTGACCGTCGCGGAACCGTCGTCCCCGGGAGTACCAGCCAGTGGCCCTGATCGTGCAGAAGTTCGGTGGATCGTCCGTCGCGGACGCCGAGAGCATCAAGCGCGTGGCGAAGCGGATCGTCCAGACCAAGAAGGCGGGCAACGACGTCGTCGTGGCCGTCTCCGCGATGGGCGACACCACCGACGAACTCGTCGACCTCGCGCACTCCGTGACGCCGATCCCCGCCGGTCGTGAGCTCGACATGCTGCTGACGGCGGGGGAGCGCATCTCGATGGCGCTGCTCGCGATGGCGATCAAGAGCCTCGGCGTCGAGGCCTCGTCCTACACGGGCAGCCAGGCCGGCATGCTCACGGATGCGCAGCACGGCAAGGCGCGGATCGTCGACGTGACCCCGAAGCGGGTGCGCGAGGCGCTCGATGCGGGGCACGTCGCGATCGTCGCCGGCTTCCAGGGGTTCAACCGCACGACCGGTGAGATCACCACCCTCGGTCGCGGTGGGTCGGACACCACCGCGGTCGCGCTCGCCGCCGCGCTCGATGCGGACATCTGCGAGATCTACACCGACGTCGACGGCATCTTCACGGCGGACCCGCGCGTGGTGCCGAAGGCGAAGAAGGTCGACCGGATCACGAGCGAGGAGATGCTCGAGCTCGCCGCGTCCGGCGCCAAGGTCCTGTACATCCGTGCCGTCGAGTACGCCCGACGACACGGCGTCACCCTGCACGTCCGTTCCTCGTTCAGCAACGCCGAGGGCACCATCGTCTACAACCCTGCAGAGGGGGAAACCGTGGAAGAACCGATCATCACCGGCATCGCCGGAGACCTCTCCGAGGGGAAGATCACCGTCGTCGGTGTGCCTGACACCCCCGGCAAGGCCGCCGAGATCTTCACGATCGTGGCCCGTGCCGGCGCCAACATCGACATGATCGTGCAGAACGTGTCCGAGGCGGTCACGGGTCGCACGGACATCTCGTTCACGCTGCCGAAGGACCAGGGCCAGGGCGTCCTGACCGCGCTCGAGGTCGCGAAGGGCGACATCGGGTACGAGGGCATCCAGTACGACGACCAGATCGGCAAGCTCGCGCTCGTCGGCGCCGGCATGCGCACCAACGCCGGCGTCTCCGCGGCACTCTTCCGTGCCCTGCACGAGGCGTCGATCAACATCGAGATGATCTCCACCTCGGAGATCCGCATCTCGGTCGTGACCCGCGCCGACACCCTGAACGAGGCGATGCGGGTCGTGCACCAGGCCTTCGGGCTCGACGCCGACCAGGACGCCGTCGTCTACGCCGGCACCGGCCGCTGAGCACCGCGTCCGGACGATCCACGAGCAGGAGCACCACATGAGCACCACCGTCGCCGTCGTCGGCGCCACCGGCCAGGTCGGCGCCGTGATGCGTCGCCTCCTCGAGGAGCGCGCGTTCCCGGCCGACCACGTCCGGTTCTTCGCGAGCGCCCGGTCCGCCGGCACGACGCTGCCGTTCCGCGGTGAGCAGATCGTGGTCGAGGACTCAGAGACCGCCGATCCCTCGGGCATCGACATCGCCCTGTTCTCGGCCGGGGCCACGGCGTCGCGTGCCCTCGCGCCGAAGTTCGCGGCGGCCGGTGCGCTCGTCGTCGACAACTCCAGCGCGTGGCGGATGGACCCCGAGGTGCCGCTGGTCGTGAGCGAGGTGAACCCGCACGCGATCGACGAGGCGCCGAAGGGCATCATCGCGAACCCGAACTGCACGACGATGGCGATCATGCCGGTGCTCAAGGTGCTCGACGCCGAGGCGGGGCTCCGCCGGCTCGTGGCGACCACCTACCAGGCCGTGTCCGGCTCCGGCCTCGCCGGTGTCGAGGAACTCCTCGGCCAGGCGCGCGCCGCGCTCGAGCAGGACGCCGCGGCACTCACGCACGACGGTTCCGCGGTGACCTTCCCCGAGCCCGTGAAGTACGTCCGCCCGATCGCCTTCGACGTCGTCCCGCTCGCGGGCAGCATCGTCGAGGACGGCATGGGTGAGACCGACGAGGAGAAGAAGCTCCGCAACGAGAGCCGCAAGATCCTCGAACTGCCGGACCTGCTGGTCGCGGGCACCTGCGTGCGCGTGCCGGTCTTCACCGGCCACTCGATCTCGGTGCACGCCGAGTTCGCGCAGCCGCTGTCGCCCGAGCGGGCGACCGAGATCCTCGCCGCCGCCCCGGGCGTCGAGCTGGCCGACGTGCCCACGCCGCTGCAGGCCGCTGGGCAGGACCCGTCCTTCGTCGGCCGCATCCGCGCCGACCAGTCCGCGCCCGAGGGGCACGGCCTGGCGCTGTTCGTCAGCAACGACAACCTGCGGAAGGGCGCCGCGTTGAACGCGGTGCAGATCGCCGAGACGATCCTCGAGCGGCGCGCGGTCGCGGCGTAGCGACCGCCGACGCGTTCGCGACACCTGACGGACGGGAGGCCCGTGGCGACACCGCCACGGGCCTCCCGTCCGTCGGTACCCACCCTGTCAGCGCGCGCTTGTAGGATCGACGGGTGGCAGTGAAGCAGGTGGACCCCATCGACGTCGTCCTGGTCGGGGGAGGGATCATGAGCGCCACGCTCGGCGCGATCATCCACCGACTCGAGCCCACGTGGAAGATCCGCGTGTACGAGCGCCTCGGTTCCGTCGCGCAGGAGTCCTCGAACCCGTGGAACAACGCCGGTACCGGTCACTCCGCGCTGTGTGAGCTGAACTACACGCCGGAGATGCCCGACGGACACGTCGACATCGCCAAGGCCGTCACCGTGAACGAGCAGTTCCAGGTCTCGCGGCAGTTCTGGGCACACCTGGTGGAGACGGGCGCGCTGCCGCAACCGTCGAACTTCATCAACCCGACGCCGCACATCTCGTTCGTCTGGGGAGCGGACAACGTCGAGTACATGCGCAAGCGGTACGAGGCGCTGCAGGGTCACCCGCTCTTCGCCGGCATCGAGTACTCCGACGACCCGGTGCAGATCCGGAAGTGGGCGCCGGCGCTCATCCCCGGCCGCAAGAAGGACCAGCCGATCGCGGCGACGTACTCGGCCGCCGGGTCGGACGTCGACTTCGGGTCGCTGACGCGACAGCTCTTCGACGAGCTCGAGATCGAGGGCGTGGAGTTCGAGCCGTCCCACCAGGTGAAGAAGATCACCCGCTCGAAGATCTCCGAGGGGTGGGTGCTCGACGTCCGCAACGAGATCGGACGATCGACCCAGCGCATCGCCGCGAAGTTCGTCTTCGTCGGTGCCGGCGGCGGCGCCCTGCACCTGCTGCAGAAGTCCGGCATCCCGGAGATCCGCGGGTACGGCGGGTTCCCGGTGTCGGGCGAGTTCCTCCGGACCGACGAGCCCGAGGTCGTGCAGAAGCACTCCGCAAAGGTGTACGGCAAGGCGAGCGTCGGCGCTCCGCCGATGTCCGTCCCACACTTGGACACCCGCATCGTCGACGGCAAGGCGTCGCTCATGTTCGGTCCCTACGCGGGCTTCAGCCCCAAGTTCCTCAAGCAGGGCTCGCTGTTCGACCTGTTCCGTTCGATCCGGCCGCACAACCTCCGGCCGATGCTCAGTGTCGCGTTCTCGAACTTCGACCTCGTCCGCTACCTGGTCGGGCAGCTCCTGGCGTCGAAGCAGACGAAGTTCGACGCACTGCGCGACTTCATGCCGACGGCCGAGCCCGACAACTGGCACCGCATCACCGCGGGGCAGCGCGTGCAGGTCATCAAGCCGGACCGTGAGAAGGGCGGCGTGCTGCAGTTCGGCACCGAGGTCATCACGTCGGCGGACGGCTCGATCGCGGGCCTGCTCGGGGCGAGCCCGGGCGCGTCGACGGCGGTGCCGATCATGCTGTCGATGTTGCAGCGGTGCTTCCCGGACCGCTGGGACGCCTGGGCCCCGATGGTCCGGACGATGGTCCCGACGTACGGCAAGGACCTCGGCGCGGACCCGCAGCTCGCCGACGAGACGCTCGAGCACACCGCGAAGGTCCTCGGCCTGCACCACTGAGGTCGCGCACGACCGAGCTGCACGGTCGCGGCCGGCTTGCGACCTGTTCGAACGTGTGTTCGAATGGGGGCATGCGGTGGAGCGGGCAGGCGATCGGAGCGGAGTGCGACGACGCGCTGCCCGGGCTCGAGTCGAACAGCGGGCTGGTCCGGAGCGTCACGACGCCGGAGTTCGCGGGTGTGACCTTCCACGAGGTCCTGGCGAAGAGCGCCCTGAACCGCGTGCCGGCGGCCGACGGCAGCGGAACGTACGGGTGGACGATCAACCCCTACCGCGGGTGCAGTCACGCGTGCGTGTACTGCTTCGCCCGGCCGACCCACACCTACCTCGAGTTCGACGGGGGCGCCGACTTCGACCAGCAGATCGTCGTCAAGACCAACGTGGCCGACGTCCTGCGCCGTGAGCTCCGGAAGCCGACGTGGGACCGGCACCCCGTGGCACTCGGCACGAACACCGACCCGTACCAGCGGGCCGAGGGACGGTACCGGCTGATGCCCGGCGTCATCCGTGCGCTCGCCGAGTCGGGCACACCGTTCAGCATCCTGACGAAGGGCACGCTGCTGCGGCGGGACCTGCCGCTGTTGGTGGAGGCTGCGCGGAGCGTGCCGGTCGACCTGGCGATGTCCATCGCCGTGTACGACGACGAGCTGCAGCAGCAGGTCGAACCGGGGACCCCGACGACCGCCGCCCGGCTGGCGACCGTCCGGGCGGTCCGCGATGCCGGGCTCGAGTGCTCGGTGTTCCTCATGCCGGTGCTCCCGTTCATCACGGACACCCGGGCGCACCTCGACGAGGCGATCGGCCGCGCCGCGTCGGCCGGTGCATCGAGCGTCATGTACTCCGCGCTGCACCTGCGGCCGGGAGTCAAGCCGTGGTGGCAGGCGTGGCTGCAGCGCACGCGCCCGGACCTCGTCGCCCGGTACCGCTCGATGTACCTCGACAACACCTACGCGCCCGCCGACTACCGGCGCTGGCTCGCGGACCGGGTGCGCCCGATCCTCGCGGCCCACGGTCTCGGGCTCGGCCGGGTCGACCCCACGACCGGGTCGATGGGCTTCAGCGACCGCCAGGGGCACCTCGTGCCCGGTCGCGCGGCAGCTGCGGGCATCACCAACGGGTACCGCGTCCCGGTGTCCCTCGACGAGCAGTCCCGCCCGACGTCGTCGCCGCTCAAGCGCGCTGACCCTGGCTTCGACCGTCGTGACGCCGCGGTGGCAGCGGTGCTCAGCGGGACCGGGCCGACCCTGTTCTGAGGAGCGTCCACCTTCCGCGTTCGGGGGACACCCTGTGTCGGTGATCGGCGGTAGCATCGAGCGGGTCGCCGGATCGTGCTCGTTTCGGGGTACACGGCCGGCCTCGACCGGCCGCGTGACACGGCGACCGGACGATTCTCGGAAGGACCCTCGACCCGTGCTCGGCATCCCCACGCACCTCGCTCCGCGAGTGAACGCGTGGTCGACCGTGCGTGCGTTCCACGCGGCAGCGATCGGCTCCGTCGTCGCAGCTGGCGTCACGCTGCTGCTCTACCGTCTTGCCGTGCCCGACGTGCGGGTCGCCGGGGCCGTGCTCGCACTCCTGCCGATGCTGGCGATGATCGGCGTGCACGTGCAGTTCGGCACCTGGCGCTCCGCCGTGGCGTTCCTGCTCACCGGCGGTGTGTGCACGTGGTGGTTCACGACGATCGTGCAGCGCGAGGTCCCCGCGGGGTGGGTGACGAGCTACCTGCTGTCCCTGGTGGTGATCCCGCTCGTGCTCGTCGGCGGCGCCGGCGCGGTTGCGAGCCGTGTCGTCGTCTGGTCGATCGGCGGGTTCCTGGTCGGCAGGCTGGCGACGGGGATCGCCGTGCTGCAGGGGGGCGGCCCGCCCCGACCGCTCGTGCTCGCGTGGGTCACCCTGGCGTTCGTCGTCGCCCTCGTGCTCTTCACCAGCAGGAACACCGCCCGGTCCGAGCGGGTGCAGCCCGAGCTGCTGCGCTCCGCCCGCGAGGAGCACGTGTCCGCCTACCGCGCGGGGGTCGAGGCCGAGGCCGCGGCGATCCTGCACGACACCGTCCTGAACCACCTCGGCGCCATCGCCCTGGCACCCGACGGGCCGATGGACCCGCAGCTCGCGCGGACGGTCGAGGCCGACGTCGCGATGCTCACCGGCAAGCAGTGGCTCGCTCCGACCGAGCGGTCCGTCGAGCCGGACCCGGCGGCCGCCGGGGCCGAGTTCACCGCGATGGTGGACGAACACCGATCCGAGGGGCTCGCGGTCGCGGTCACCGGGGACTCCGCTGCCCTGGCGCGGCTCGACCCGTCCGCGGCGACCGCCCTGCTCCGCGCCGTCGGACAGTGCCTGGCGAACGTCCGGAAGCACGCGGGCACCGACGCCGCCGAGGTCAGCGTCTTCGACGACGGCGCGTCCTGCACCGTCATGGTGGTCGACGACGGCCGCGGGTTCGACGAACAGGAGACCGGGAGCGACCGGATGGGCCTGCGCGGCTCGGTCCGTGAGCGCATCGGACGGGTCGGCGGCGACGTCCAGGTGTGGTCGTCGCCGGGGTCGGGTACCAGCGTCATGATGTCCGTGCCGTACACGCCACGGGACACCGTGCCCGGCACCGACGGAGCCCGCACCGGCGGCGCACGGTCCGGCGGGGTGCGCACCAGCGGTGCCGCCTCGTTCGCCGTGACGGGGGAGTCCGACCGGGGGAGCACCCGGTGAGCCGCGTCGACGCGGTGCGCGCCGCCGTCCGGAGTAGCCGAACGGCGCAGCAGTGGGACCCCCTCGGCGCGATGGGCTCCCGTCCGCTCGCGGTCCTGCTCGGCGCAGCAGGGGTCCTCTGGGCCCTCCTCGCGTCGGTGTTCGATCGCGACGTGGTGGGGAGCCCGACGCTCAGCGCGCTCGCCGTGCTGCTGCTGGCGGCGTCCGCCGCGGTCGTCGTCACGGCGTCGTCGCCCTTCCGCGCGCCGTTCCCGCGGTGGGCGTACGTGCTGCACGTCGTGCTGCTCGGCGCGGCGACGATCGCCAGCGTCGCCGCGCAGTGGGGGCCGGACCGCAACGCACTCAACGACTTCATGTCCCTGCTGACCGCCACCGGCATCGTCATGGTCGCGCCGTACCGGCCGTGGCGCGACCTGGCGGTCGGCGGCGTCGTCCTCGCGGCGGTCGACGCCACGGCCTGGGGGATCGCCGCAGCCGAGTTCCCCCACCAGGTGCCCACGTCCGTCGCGGCGTTCCTCGCAGCGGCGCCGACCCTGGTCCTCACCGGCGCGTCGGTCGTCTTCGCGTGGACCTTCGGCGGGCTGGCGAGCCGCGTGCAGATCCGTGCGGGCTCGTACTCGGTGGAGCGTGCCGAGCGGGACGGCATCGCGGCGAGCGTGCAGCAGGACCGCTCGGTCATCCTCGGCCGCGACGTCGCCCCGTTCCTCACCGAGCTCCGGACGCGCGAGGAGATCACCGACGCCGACCGCGCACGCGCCCGTGCGATCGCCGACGGCATCCGTCGGGCCATGGTCGCCGACGCCGACCGGACGTGGTTCGAGTACGCGGTGACCGTCGACGGTGGCTCGGCGGAGTCCGTCGACGACCCGGACGGCCTCATCGCGACGCTCGACACCGACCAGCGCACGGTGGTCCGCACGTTCCTCCGCGCCGCGCTGGGAGCCGCCACGGTCGACCCGGCACGCTTCCACGCCGTCGTCCGCCGAGCCGTCGACGTCGGTCGAGCCGCCGCCGTCGATCGCGCCGCCGACGTCGGTCGAGCCCCCGCCGTCGCTCGCGCCGCCGCCGTCGAACGGGCCGAGGAGTCCGGCGTCCCTCCCGACCGGGTCGAGGTCCGCCTGGAGCTCGCGGTCGACGACTCCGACGTCGGCATCCACCGCACCTTCGACCCGTACTTCGCGGTCCTCCGCGTGACCTTCCCCGACCTCGACGTCGCCGTCCGCCCATCGTCCCTCGCACTAAGGTTCTCCTATGACCAGCACTGACCCGAACCGGACCACGGAGGGCGTGCCCCCGCTCCCGCAGCCCGGAACCCGACGCGTGCGGCTGGCGATCCTCGACGACCACGAGGTGCTGCTCGACAGCCTGTCGAGCTGGATCGCCGTGAACGCCTTCGACTTCGACCTCGCCCTGACCGCGCACACGTGGCTCGAGATGGTGCACAGCGAGAACTTCCCGACGGACCTCGTGTTCCTCGACTTCCAGCTCAAGGAGCCGGTGTCGATCGAGGCGCGGGTCCGTACCTGCCGGGCCGCCGGGGCGAAGGTCATCGTGCTGTCGAGCGTCGACAGCCGCGAGTCGCGGGACCGTGCGCTCGCCGCCGGCGCCGCGGCCTTCCTGTCGAAGTCGCTGCCGATGCGCGAGGTCATGGACGTCGCGCGCGAGGTCATGGGGGTCTCGCGGGAGACCCCGCCGCAGCGCGACTGGCGGCCGCTGCCGACCGGCGCGAACGCCCACCAGCGACCGAAGCTCAGTGCGGGCGAGGAAGAGGCGCTCCGCCTGTACGTGTCGGGCTACTCGACGAACGAGGTCGCCGCGCAGATGAACGTGCAGTACGAGACCGCCAAGACCTACCTGCGTCGCGTGCGTGAGAAGTACAGCAAGGTCGGGCGTCCCGCGTCGAAGAAGTCGGACCTCATCCGCCGTGCCGCCGAGGACGGGTTCCTCGCGTAGTGGCGAAGCTCTACTTCCGGTACGGCGCGATGAACAGCGGCAAGAGCACCGGGCTCCTGCAGGCGGCGTACAACTACGAGGAGCGCGGGCAGCGCGTCCTGCTGGCGAAGCCGTCGGTGGACACCAAGGGTGACCGCGAGATCGTCTCCCGGCTCGGCGTCACCCGCGCCGTGGACGTCGTCTTCGCCCCGCACGACGACGTCCGGGCGGCGGTCGCGGAGGCCGGCGCGAGCGACCCGGAGTCGGACCGGCTCGACGGCATGGTGCGTCCGGTGAGCTGCGTGCTCGTCGACGAGGCGCAGTTCCTCACCCCGCGGCAGGTCGACGACCTGCTCCGGATCGCCGTGCTCGACGAGGTCCCCGTGCTCGCCTACGGCATCCGCACGGACTTCCGCACCGAGGCGTTCCCCGGCAGTGCACGGCTCCTCGAGGTCGCGCACTCGCTCGAGGAGCTCAAGACCATCTGCCGCTGCGGTCGCAAGGCGGTGTTCAACGCCCGGAAGGTCGACGGCCGCTTCGTCTTCGACGGATCGCAGGTCGCGATCGACGGCGTCGACGTCACGTACGAGTCGCTGTGCGCGAACTGCTACCTCAGCGAATCCGGCGGACGGCTCGACGGCGAGCTCGCGCACTGACCCGGCCCACGTCGGTCGGGTGATCCGTTGACGGACAGGAGGCCCGTGGCGGCGCCGCCACGAGCCTCCCGTCCGTCCCGTGGTACGGAATGCGCGCGGGGCGGCGACGGTTGTCGTCCGCATGAGCGACGCCACCGTGCACCTGTCCGTCCTCGACCTGGCCACCCGCGAGTACGGCCAGTCGAACACCGAGGCCCTGCAGGGCTCGATCGACATGGCCGTGCACGCCGAGCAGCTCGGGTACGAGCGCGTCTGGGTTGCGGAGCACCACGGCATGCCGGGCATCACGTCGTCCGCGCCGGCGGTCCTGCTGAGCGCGGTCGGTGCCGCGACGTCGCGCATCCGGATCGGCTCCGGGGGCGTGATGCTGCCGAACCACGCGCCGCTCGTCATCGCCGAGCAGTTCGGCACCCTGCGCGCGCTGTACGGCGACCGCGTCGACCTCGGCATCGGCCGGGCTCCCGGGACCGACGGTGCGACCGCGATGGCGCTGCGCCGGACCGACCGACTCGACGTCGACGACTTCCCGCAGCAGCTCGCCGACCTCATCGGGTTCTTCACCGGGATGGACGCGTCGAACCCGTTGTCGCGCATCCGCGCGGTGCCGGGCTACGGCGACGTGCCGGAGTTCTGGCTCCTCGGTTCCTCGGGCTACAGTGCGCAGGTCGCGGGTGCGCTCGGGGTGTCGTTCGCCTTCGCGCACCACTTCGCGCCGGACAACACCGAGGCGGCGCTCGCGCTCTACCGGGACTCGTTCCGGCCGTCGAGGTTCCGGCAGACGCCGAACGCGCTGATCGGCGTTCAGGTCGTCACCGACGAGGACCCGGCGGTCGTCGAGGAGCAGAGCGCGCCGGGGATGATCTCGTTCATCCGGATGCGGCAGGGGGCGAAGCCCGAGCCGGTGTCGATGGACGAGGCCCGCGCGTACGAGTTCTCGGACCTCGAGCGTCGGTTCATCGCCGCGCGGACCGAGCGGCAGGCGTACGGGTCGCGGGACCAGGTCGCGGCGAAGCTCAACGAGCTGGTCGCGTCGACCGGGGCCGACGGCGTCATCGTCGCTCCGGGCGCTGCGCAGGCCCGCTACCGGCACCAGGCGCTCGACGTGGTGGCGTCGCTGCAGGCCGAGGGGCGGTTGGTGCCGGCGGGCGCGACGGTCTAGCGGTCGCGGACTCGGTCAGGCCAACAGGCCGAGGCGCGTCGCCGCGGTGATCGCCGCGATCCGCGTCCCGACGTCGAGCTTCCGGTACACGTTGTAGACGTGCCGCTTCACCGTCCCGACGGCGAGCCCGAGGTCGGCGGCGATCTCGGCGTTCGACCGTGCGGCGGCGACGAGCCGGAGCACCTCGAGCTCGCGGTCGCTCAGCGGCGAGCCGGCACGCGCGTCGGTGACGAGGTCGACGGGGAAGGTCACCGGTGCCGCTCCCGCGCGGGACGCGCGGACGATCCGACCGACGAGTTCGCGGCTCGGGACGTCCTTCGTCACGAAGTCCACCGCGCCGGCGTCGAGCAGGGCACGGCGGAGGACCGCGTCGCGGTGCATCGTCAGCACGACGACGCTGATGTGCGGGTGGGTGCGACGCACGGTGGCGATGGTGGTCCGTGCCGGGGGCCCGTCGAGCTCGACGTCGAGCAGGAGCACGTCGATCGCAGCGGCCTCGGGGGAGTCGAGCACGTCGGACGGTCGTTCCCCGTGCGCGACCACGCGGATCGTCGGCACGGCGGACAGGATCGTCGCGAGTCCCTCGCGGAAGAGTCGGTGGTCGTCGACCAGCGCGACGTGGGTGACGGCGGTCACAGGGCCCCCCTCGGGACGGTCAGCCGGACGGTGGTGCCCGCGCCGGGCGCACTCTCGACGTCGAGTCGGGCGCCGAGCACACCCGCACGCTCCCGCATGGTCCGCTGACCGAGCCGGCCCTCCGGGACGGCGCCCGGCGTGAAGCCGGGTCCGTCGTCCCGCACCGTCACGACGACCGTCGCCGGCGACCAGGCGAACTCCACCGTCGCCGCGGACCCGGGTGCGTGCTTCCGTCGGTTGGTGAGCGCTTCGAGCAGGATCGTCAACGCCTCCTCGGCCTTCCAGTTCGGCAGCGTGCCAGCGACCCCCGTCGTCGTGATCACGAGTCGGTCGTCCCCGGGGAACAGGTCGTCGACGTGGCGGCGGAGGGCGTCGTCGAGGCGGTCGTCACCGACCCGAGCGTGCAGGGACAGGGCGAGGTCCTGCACGTCGGTCAGCGCTCCGCGCAGCAGCCGCGCGGCGGCCTCGAGCTGCGCGGTCCGCTCGCTGTCGTCGGGGTCGGTCAGCAGGACCAGGTCGAGCCGCTGCAGACCGGCGAGGACCCCGTGCGCGACGCGGTCGTGCAGGTCCCGGGCGATCTGCTCGCGCGAGTCGAGGTTGGTCGTGGTCACGCGCTGCCGCAGCGCTTCGGTGTACGCGATCGCGCCGGCGGGGAACCGGCTCCAGACGCCCGCGTGCAGCGCTCGGGTGGCGCGGAGCACCTCGTCGGTGGTGTGCGCGTCGACCTCGTCCACGAAGACCGGCAGGTAGGCGTCGAACAGCATCTCGGCCGCGAGCATGGCGCCGGCCGGGTGCTGGGCGTGCTCGGCGTGCAGCGCGCCGGTCGCGAGGTGCGCCGGGTCCAGGTAGCGGTCGCTCACGACGCTCGCCGTGCCGCCGCCGGCCGCGTAGCGCTCGTGGGCGTCGCTGATCATGGACGTCACGTTCTCGAGCAGGCTCTGTGCGAGGACCGGGTCGTCGGCGAGTTCCGGGAAGCGGGCGCCGATCTCCGCGAGGACGGCGGCGAGCGGTGCGGGGATCGACATGACGGTTGCGAGCGTAGCGGGATCGTGCCCGTCGGCTCGCCCCACCGGCTGCGGGTGTGTCCACAGGCACAGGCACGGATTGCGGGCGCACGAAGCAGCAGGGCCCCGATCTGACTGGATCAGGGCCCTGCTGTTCTACTGTCTCAACACAGTGTCGGGGTGACAGGATTTGAACCTGCGACCTCCTCGTCCCGAACGAGGCGCGCTACCAAGCTGCGCCACACCCCGCGGTGTGGTTGCTCCGAACCGGAGCGACCAGGAAAGTCTACCGGACGTTCGAGGGTGCTCACGACCATCCGTGGAACGCCCGGGCGCGTCGCGGCGCTGGTCCGCTCAGCAGGTCTTCGCGGTGAGGGTCACGACGACGGCCTCGGGACGGCAGGAGAACCGCACCGGAGCGTAGATCGACGTGCCGATGCCTGCCGAGACCTCGAGCCACGACCAGTGCCCGCGGTGCTGCCACCGGTGCAGGCCGCTGACGTACTGCCGGGGGAGGTCCGAGTTGGTCACGAGTGCGCCGACCCCGGGCACCTGCACCTGGCCGCCGTGGGTGTGCCCGGCGAACACGACGTCGGCGCCCTGGTCGACGAAGGCGTCGAGCACGCGGCGGTACGGCGCGTGCGTGATGCCGAGGGCGACGGCGGAGGGGCCGTCCTCGTCCTCGGTCCACGGCACGGCGCTGCGCATCTCGTCGACGTTCGTGGGGAGCAGGTCGAGGCGGTCCCAGTCGCGGTGCGCGTCCGAGGTGCCGAAGAGTTCGAACCGCGACCCACGGAGTTCGATCGCGTGCGCCCGGTCGTTGACGTCGAGCCAGCCGAGCGACTCGAAGAACGCGGTCTGTCGATCGATGTCGAGCTCGACCTGTCGGTTCCCGGTGTGGTGCGCGCTCGGGCCCGTGAAGTACTTGAACGGATTGCGCGGCGTGGGGCCGTAGAAGTCGTTCGAGCCGTGCGCGAAGGCCCCGGGGATGCCCCGGAACGGCTCCAGCGCGTACTCGACCGCAGCGTTCGCCGTGGGGTGTCCGAGGTTGTCGCCCGTGTTCACGACGAAGTCCGGCTCGACCAGGCTGAGGTCGCGCAGCCACTGCTGCTTGTCGGCCTGCCACGGGGCCATGTGGATGTCGGAGAGGTGCAGGACCGTCACGTCCCGCGAGCCCGCCGGCAGCACCGGGATCGTCTCCCAGCGGATGCCGAAGCGACGACGCTCGACGAGGGAACCCCACGCTGCCGTCGCCGCCCCGACGGCCGCGCCCGCTGCGATCACTCCCAGCGCGGCGCGACCGCGGCTCACTTGCAGTCCTTCGGCGCCTTGCCGTCCTTGTCGCCGAACAGCTGCACCGTGACGGTCGTGTCCTTGCCGACCGCGGTGCCCTCGCCCGGGTCGACCGCGGCGACCGTGCACTGGTTGCCGCCGTCGCCCTTGGCGAAGTCACCGGCCAGGGCGACGTTCGTGATGCCCGCCCCCTGCAGGGCGCTGCGCGCGTCGCTGACGTTCTTGCCGGTGATCTGCGGGACCGTCGTCTGGCTGCCGTCGGTCGTGAACACCGTCACGCTCGACCCGGTCGACAGGAGCGAACCCGCCGCCGGGGAGGTCGACGAGACCGTCCCGGGGGTGCCGCCGCCGGGCTGCGTGCCGCCGTCGACGTATGTGAAGCCAGCCCCGGCGAGGGTGGCGCGGGCTTCGTCCGCGGTCTTGCCGGAGACGTCGGGCACGGCCACGCTGTTCCCGCGCAGGGCGGTCTGCGACGGCGTCGGGAACGGGTCGGCCGGGTGCAGCTGGTTGATCGGGATCATCGCCTGCTGCCACACGTGTGCGCGCTGCGTCGCGTAGGTGCCGTAGCCCGCTCCGCTGCTGTACTTCCGCAGGCTGGTCTTCGCGCCGTCGGTGTTGCCCTGCCAGTAGGCGGTGGCGACCTTCGAGCTCGCGCCCACGAGCCAGATCTGCTCTGCGTTGTCCGTCGTGCCGGTCTTCGCGAACAGCTGGGTGCCGTCCGGGGTCTGCGCGCCGACGGCGGTACCGGACTGGATCGTGCCGCGCATGGCGAAGGCCGCGGTCGCGGCGACGCTCGGGTCGAGCACCTGCTTGCACTGCTGGGGCTGGCCGCCGAGCTGCTTGCCGGTCGCGTCGGTGACCTGGTCGATCGCGATCGGGGCGCAGTAGGTCCCGTTGTTCGCGATGGTCGCGTACGCCGACGCCATGGTGAGGGGCGCGATGTTGTTCGTGCCGAGGATCGACGACGGGTAGGCGTTCAGCTCGGTCTTCTCGTCCGCGGAGTGCACGCCGAGGTCCATGGCGGTCTGGCGGATGTCGCAGAGGTCGAGCTTCGCGGCCATCGAGGCGAACGCGGCGTTCACCGACAGGGCCGTCGCGCGGGCCACCGTGAACTGACCACGCTCACCGGCGGAGTCGTTCTTCGGCGCCCACGGGGAGGTGATCGTCGAACCGCACTGGGTCCACCGCGACGTGTTGTGCGGCGTCCCGTTGACGGTCTCGTTCAGCCCGTGACCGGCCTTCAGCCAGTCGAGCAGGGTGAACACCTTGTAGGTCGACCCGACCTGGAAGCCGATGGAACCGCCGTACTCCTTGTCCACGCTGTAGTTGATCGACGTCGCGGTCGGCGGGGACTGCAGGGACTGGTCGTAGTCCTTGTTCTGCGCCATCGTCAGGATGCGGCCGGTCGTCGCCTCGACCGAGTTGAGCGCACTGCCGAGCTGCAGCCGCGACTCGGTGTTCGGGTCGTACTTGTTCAGCAGGTCCTTCTGCTGGCCGTTCAGGTTGATGTCGAGCGTCGTCTGGATCGTGTACCCGCCGTTGCGCCACGCCTGGTCGCGCTCCTTCTGGGTGCCGCCGAGCTGCGACATCTGCTTGACGACCTTCACCGCGTAGTCGCAGAAGAACTGCGCGCCGTTGCCGGCCGCGGACTGGCAGCCCTGGCTCGGCTCGGTCAGGTGCACGTAGTCCTTGGGGTCCGACGCGATCGCCTGGTCGAACTCCTCCTTCGACAGGTGCTTCTGCGCGTACATCGACTTGAGGATCACGTCACGGCGGGCCTTGTTGGCCGCGTAGTTCTCCTCCTTCGCCAGGTTGCGCGTGTTCGGCGACTGCACGATCGCCAGGATCGAGGCTGCCTCGGCCGGGGTGAGGTCGGTGGCCGACTTGTTGAAGTAGTGCTGCGCGGCGGCCTGCACGCCGTACGTCTGGTCGCCGAAGTAGGCGATGTTGAGGTACCCGGTGAGGATCTCCTTGTGCGAGTACTTCTTCGCCAGGCCGATGGCGAGCTTCATCTCCTCGAGCTTGCGGGGGATGGTCTGCTCGACGGCGTCGTTGTACGCCTTCTGACGCGCTTCCTCGGTCGGCTGCTCGAGGGCCTGCTGCATCTTGATGTTGCGCACGAGCTGCATCGTCAGGGTCGATCCACCGCCGGACTCACCGAGCCCGCCGGCGATGCTGCCGACGCCCGCGCGGACGAGCGAGGTCATGTCGACGCCACCGTGGTCCCAGAACCGCTTGTCCTCGCCGTCGATCGCGGCGTTCTTCAGCTGGTCGCTGATCTGGTCGTACTGGAGTTCCTCGCGGTTCTGGTCGTAGACCGTCGCGAGCTTGACCGGCTGCCCGTTGCTGTACGCGTAGATCTCGTTGCGCTGCGGGAGGTCACCGATCTCGATGTACTCCGGCAGGGACTCGAACACGCCGATCGTCGAGGTCGTGGTGACGCCGGCGACGGCGATCGCCGGGGTGACCCCGATCGTCACCAGCAGACCGGCGAGCGCGCTGAAGCCGACGAAACCGACGAAGGCGCCGATCGCGGAGACGGGCTTGGTCCGCGAGGCAGACTTCTGGGCAGACATAGGATGCAGCCTAAACGACGCCCACGACTGAAAGGCTGGCAAGGAACCGCATGACTCGCTGGGAGTACTTCACCACGCCGCTGATGATCCACAACACCGCCGCCATCCTCAACGCGCACGGCGACGAGGGGTGGGAGCTGGTCCAGGTCGTCACCGGTCCCGAGGGCGGGCTCGTCGCCTACCTGAAGCGCCCGAAGGCCGACGCGTGACCGTCGCGGACCGGCTCGCCGAGCTCGGGCTGACCGTCCCCGCGGTCGCCGCGCCGGTCGCCGCCTACGTGCCCGCGGTCGTCACCGGGCAGTACGTGTACACGGCCGGGCAGCTGCCCTTCGTCGACGGCGCGCTGCCGGTCACGGGCAAGGTCGGGGCCGGGGTCGACGCCGAGACCGCCACCGCCCAGGCGCGCGTCGCCGCGCTGAACGCCCTCGCGGCCGTGCAGTCCGCGGCCGGCTCTCTGGACCGCGTCACCCGGGTCGTCAAGGTGACGGTGTTCGTCGCGTCGGACCCGTCCTTCACCGGGCAGCCGGCCGTCGCCAACGGCGCGTCGACCCTCGTGGGCGACGTCTTCGGGGACGCCGGCGTCCACGCGCGCAGCGCGGTGGGCGTGGCCGTGCTCCCGCTGGACGCGCCGGTCGAGGTCGAGCTGGTGGTGGAGCTGAGCGACTGACGGACCGTCAGCGACGCACGTGACGCGAGCCGCGCCTCCCGACCGGACTGGAGGCGCGGCCCGCGTCGTTCCTGCTACATGAGGTCCGCGATGGTCGCCATGATCGTCGGGTCGGCCAGCGTCGTCGTGTCACCGATGCGGCGGCCCTCGGCCGCGTCGCGCAGCAGACGGCGCATGATCTTGCCGGAGCGCGTCTTCGGTAGCTCCGGCACCACGACGACCTGCCGGGGCTTCGCGATCGCGCCGATGCGCGTGCCGACCCAGTCGCGGAGCTCCTTCGCGACCGCGTCGCGGTCGACGCCCTCGGCCGCCTCGGCGGTCAGGATCACGAACGCGACGACGGCCTGGCCGGTCGTCTCGTCGGCGGCGCCGACGACCGCGGCCTCGGCGACGCCCTCGTGCGCGACCAGCGCGGACTCGATCTCCGCGGTGGAGAGCCGGTGGCCGGAGACGTTCATGACGTCGTCGACACGGCCCTGCACCCAGATGTCGCCCTGCCCGTCGAGCCGTGCGCCGTCGCCGGCGAAGTAGCGGCCGGGGAAGCGGCTCCAGTACGTCTCGACGAACCGGTCGGGGTCGTTCCAGATGCCGCGGGCCATCGACGGCCACGGTTCCGTGATCGTCAGGTAGCCGCTCTCACCCGGGTCGGCGCGGTGGCCCTCCTCGTCGACGATCTCGGCGACGATGCCCGGCAGCGGGGTCTGCGCGGCGCCGGGCTTCAGCTTCGTGACCCCGGGCAGTGCCGAGATCATGATCGCGCCGGTCTCGGTCTGCCACCAGGTGTCGACGATCGGCGTCCGGTCGTGCCCGATGACCTGTCGGTACCACTGCCACGCCTCGGGGTTGATCGGCTCGCCGACGCTGCCGAGCAGTCGGAGGCTCTCGAGGCTCCGCGCCTCGGGGATCTGCCGACCGGCCTTCATCGCGGCCCGGACGGCGGTCGGCGCGGTGTAGAGCACGGTGACGCCGTAGCTGTCGACGATGTCCCACCAGCGGCCGGGCTTCGGTTCGTCGGGCGTCCCCTCGTAGAGGACCTGCGTGACGCCGTTCGCGAGCGGGCCGTAGACGACGTACGAGTGCCCGGTGATCCAGCCGATGTCCGCGGTGCACCAGTAGACGTCCTTCTCCGGGTGCATGTCGAAGACGTTCCGGTGCGTGTAGGCCGCCTGGGTCAGGTAGCCGCCGGACGTGTGCACGATGCCCTTCGGCTTCCCGGTCGTGCCCGAGGTGTACAGGATGAACAGGGGCGTCTCGGCGGGGAACGCCTGCGCCTCGTGCTCGGGGGCGGCCTTCGCCAGTTCGTCGTGCCACCACAGGTCGCGGTCGTTCCAGGCGATGTCGTTGCCACCGCGCTTGACGACGAGCACGTGCTCGACGGTGTCCGTGCCCTCGCCGGTCAGGGCCTCGTCGACCGCGGGCTTGAGCGGCGAGACCGCACCGCGTCGCCAGCCGCCGTCGGCGGTCACGACGAGCTTCGCGCCGGCGTCCTCGATGCGGGCGCGGAGGCTCTCGGCGCTGAAGCCGCCGAAGACGACCGAGTGCACAGCGCCGATCCGGGCGACGGCGAGCATCGTGACGACGGCCTCGGGGACGAGGGGCATGTAGACGACGACGCGGTCGCCCTGCCCCACCCCGAGGTCGGTGAGCATGTTCGCGGCACGCTGCACCTCGGTGGTGAGCTCCGCGTACGTGATCCGGCGGGTGTCACCCGGTGCGCCCTCGAAGTGGATCGCGACCCGGTCGCCGTTGCCCGCACGGACGTGCCGGTCGAGGCAGTTCTCGGCGACGTTGAGCTCGCCGTCGTCGAACCACTTCGCGAACGGCGCACCGGACCAGTCGAGCGTCCTGGTGAAGGGCGTGCGCCAGTCGAGCAGCGACCGGGCCTGGTCCGCCCAGAACGCCTCGCGGTCGGCGGTGGCGGCCTCGTGCAGGTCCTCGTGCGCGACGGCGTCCGCGACGAAGTCCGCCGGGGGAGCGAACGTCGGGCCGTCCTCGTGGCGTTCGTCGGCCTGTGTCGGTGTGGACATCGGTGTCCTCTCGCATCGTTGCGGCTGGGGTGCAGTCGGAGACTACCCCCGGAGTGGAGCGGACCGGAGTGGTGCTGTCGGGCCTCGCCGCAGTTTCCGGCCAGGGGTTGCCGAGCAGGGGTCGTCATGGGGTACAGTGGTTCCTGCCGGACTCGTTTCCGGTGGCACCGGGCCGGATTCCCCCCAATCCACCGATGTCAAGGCGGCACCAGTTCCCCCCAACAGGTGCCGCCTCTTCTTTTTGTCCGACGCCTGTCGTGCAGCGCCGTCGCAGCCGAGGCGTCGATCCGCATCCTGGTGCCGAAGAGTGGACAGAGCTGTCCATGCCCCCGTTGCAAGCCCGTGCCGGGCAGCACCCGCCCAGTGAGCACGGTCGTGCTCGATCGTCCGCACCGTCCCCGCTGCTCCGCCGAGGCCGTGACCGGAGACCGAACGGGGTACGGCTTTGCGTTACGGGGTACAACACAGCGCGTCCGCGGGTTGGCGAGGACCGTGTCCACAGGGCATACCGATCCCTGCGCCGCGCGCCGTCGTCGGACCTAGCGTCGACGCATGCACCGCCACCGCGCCGACACCACCAGGGACGACCACGACGCCGCTGGGACGGTGGGCTCGGGTGGGGACGTCGGGTCGCCGTTCCTGCCCGGAGCCGAGCGCGCCCGGCGGCGCAGGACGTTCGACCCGGTGGTGTTCGAGGAACTCGCGGCGCTCGTGTCCGACGCCGGCACGACCGACGTGCTCGTCGTCGGCGGTCAGGGCACCTGGGTCGACCGTGGCCGTGGTCTCGAGCGCGCGCGGCCGGAACTCCCGGAGCGGCGCGCCCGGGCACTCGCCGCCGAGCTCGTCGCGCTCGGCGGGCGGCACGTGGACGAGACGACGCCGTGCGCGGACGTGCGGCTCGGCGACGGGTTGCGTGTGCACGTCGTCCTCGCGCCCGTGTCCGTCGGCGGCACCGCGCTGTCCGTCCGGCTGCCACGACCGGAACGACCGACGCTCGCCGGGCTCGAACGACTCGGTACGTTCCGGTCGGTGCGACGGGGCGTGCTCGAGGACGCGGTCGCCCGACGTCGCAACGTGCTCGTGACGGGAGCGACCGGCAGCGGGAAGACGACCGTGCTCGCGGCGATGCTCGGAGCGGTGCCACACGACGAGCGGATCGTCACGGTCGAGGACACAGCGGAGCTCCGGATCGAGCACCCGCACGTCGTCGGGCTCGAGGCGCGACAGGCCTCAGCCGAGGGGACCGGAGCGATCGGACTCGACCGTCTCGTGCGCGAGGCCCTGCGGATGCGACCGGACCGCCTCGTGGTGGGGGAGTGTCGCGGGGCCGAGGTCCGCGAGCTCCTCGGAGCACTGAACACCGGACACGACGGCGGGGCCGGCACGCTGCACGCCAACGGGCTGGCCGACGTCGGTGCCCGGCTCGAGGCACTCGGCGCGCTGGCCGGGCTCGGTCCGCAGGCGCTCGCCAGACAGGTCGTCAGCGCCGTCGACCTCGTCGTCCACCTCGAACGGCGGTCGTCGTGGCGCGGGGTCGCCGCGGTCGGGACCTGCGTGCTCGGACGTGACGAGCGGCTCGAGGTCCGTCCCATCGACACCGGGGGCGCGTGAGTCGTCTGCGCCGGGTGCCGACGGGGCGGACCGCACCGGACGCGGCCGGAGCAGCCCGGGTCCTCGACCGCGTGGCGGTGCTCGTCGCCGCTGGGGTGGCGCCACCGCGGGCCTGGGCACTGGTGGGCGGCGTGCCCCGGGTCGACGATCCTGCCTGGCAGGACGTCCTCGTGGTCCTGCGCGTGGCGGAACGGACGGGTGCCCCCGCTGCCGGTGCCCTCCGAGCGCTCGCCGCGGCCATGCGGCGGAGCGCAGCAGCCGACCGCGCGGTCCGGGTCGCCCTCGCCGGGCCGCGCACGAGCGCGCGGGTCGTCCTGGCGCTGCCCCTCCTCGGGCTCGGGCTGGGATCGATCTGGGGAGCCGGTGCGCTCGGGGTGCTCCTCGCCCGGCCGATCGGGTGGGCGTGCTGCGCGACGGCGACCATGCTGGTGCTCGTCGGACAGCGCTGGAGCCGTCGGATGATCGACGCCGCGACACCCGACGGGCACGTCCCGGGGATCCTGCTCGACGCCTGGGCGGTCGCACTGGGCGGCGGCGGGCCGTGGCGGTCGGCGGAGCAGGCCGTGCACGAGACCCTCCGGGAACTCGACCACGGGGCGACCGCGGACGAATCTGCCCGGCTGCGGCTGGACGAGGTCCTCGCGCTGAGCCGTCGTGCAGGCGTGCCTGCCGCGGGGTTGCTGCGCGCCGCCGCCGAGGACCTCCGGGACGACGCGGCGGCGGCCGGGCTCGCGGCGGCGGAACGCCTGGCGGTCCGGCTCGTGCTGCCGCTGGGCGTGTGCGTCCTGCCGGCGTTCGTCCTGGTCGGGGTCGTGCCGGTCGTGGTCGGGGTCCTCTCCTCCACCGTCGGCGGTCTCCGCTGAACCGTCCACAATCCGTCCGCTCGGGCGCCGCTGGGCGCCCCCGGTGCCCGACGGTGGATGCACCACAGAGGAAGGGGAACCCATGACCGACACGACACCTCGGGACGCCCGGGCCAGCGAGCACCGACTCGGTGCGGACCAGCTCGGCGCGGACCAGCTGGGTGCGGACCAGCCCGGTGCGCACCGACCGCGCGCACGACGTCTGCTCGACCGGTTCGGGGACGACCGCGGTTCGGCGACCGCCGAGTACGCCGTCGTCATCCTGGCCGCGGTCGCCTTCGCCGGCGTGCTCGTCGCGGTCATGCGATCGGGAGAGGTCCAGCAGATCCTGACCGACCTCGTCCGCGGGGCGCTGGTCCCGTGACCGCGCTGCGAGCGCCCGTCGACGACCGCGGCAGCGTGACCGTCGAGTTCGCCGTCGCACTCCCGCTCGTCGCCCTCGTCCTGGTGTCCCTGGTCGCAGGGGTGGTGCTGGCCGACCGCGTCGGACGGCTCCAGGCGGTCGCCGGTGCGGCGGCGCGAGCCCTCGGACGTGGTGACGACCCGGCCGCGGACGCAGCGCTCGCCGCCGCGGCCGGTGCGACCTCGCGCGTGCGGCACGCGGACGGCCTGGTGTGCGTGGACGTGCAGGGGGCCTCGGCCGGGCCGTTCTCGGTCCTGCCGCTGCACGCGACCGGCTGCGCGGCCGACGGGGGCCGCTGATGCGGTCGGACCGTACCTCCGGCGGCGGCCTACCGGGTGGGCGGACCGGGGAACGGCCTCGGACGGACCGGGGTTCCGCGACCGTCGCGCTGGTCGCCGTGCTGGCGCTGACCCTGCTCGTCGGGACCGCGGCGCTCGCCGGGGCCCGGTCGCGGGTGCTGCTCGAACGCACGCGCGCCGCCGCCGATGCCGCTGCCCTCGCCGCCGCGGCCGCGCTCGTGCACCGCGTCCCCGGTGTGCCCTGCGCCGTCGCCGCACGCGTCGCCACGGCGAACGGGGTCGCCCTGGACGCCTGCGCCACGGCTGCCGCCACCGCCCGGGTCCGGACGGTGGCGGGCACCGGGGGGTTCGCCGTGCACGCCGTCGCCGTCGCGGGTCCCGCGCGCTGCCTGCCCGAACAGTGTGTGTATGGTGTGCACGTCGGCCCCCGGTCACCGTTGTCCCGGTCGACCCGGACACCGTTGCGGTCCTGGGCCGGCGCGCACCATCGATCAAGGAGTCACGTGCCAGGCACGAAGAAGCTCGTGATCGTCGAGAGCCCCGCGAAGGCGAAGACGATCGCGCAATACCTCGGCGACGGATACGAGGTCCAGGCGTCAGTCGGACACATCCGCGACCTCGTCGAGCCCAAGAACCTGCCGGCGGAGCTCAAGAAGGGCTCGCTCGGGAAGTTCTCGGTCGACGTCGACAACGGCTTCGAGCCCTACTACGTCGTCTCCGACGCGAAGAAGAAGACCGTGACCGAGCTCAAGCGCGCCTTGAAGGACGCCGACGAGCTCTACCTCGCGACTGATGAGGACCGCGAGGGTGAGGCCATCGCGTGGCACCTGCTACAGGTCCTCAAGCCGAAGGTGCCGGTCAAGCGCATGGTGTTCCACGAGATCACGAAGGAGGCCATCCAGCGCGCGCAGGAGGCCACCCGTGAGCTCGACACCGCCCTGGTCGACGCACAGGAGACCCGCCGCATCCTCGACCGTCTGTACGGGTACGAGGTCTCCCCGGTGCTCTGGCGCAAGGTCGGGCCCGGGCTGTCCGCCGGTCGCGTGCAGTCGGCCGCGACGCGACTCGTCGTCGATCGAGAGCGCGAGCGCCTGGCGTTCGTGTCCGCCAACTACTGGGACCTGGCGGCCCGCTTCGAGAAGGTCGGCGACACCGCGTTCACGGCTCGCCTGGCCCGTCTGCAGGGGACCCGGGTCGCCTCGGGCCGCGACTTCGACGACCGTGGTGCGCTGAAGGGCGAGGCCGTCCGCCTCGACGAGGCCTCGGCGGCCGCGCTCACCACCGTGCTCGAGGGCGCCGGCGACGCGGTCGTCCGCAGCGTCGAGTCGAAGCCGTACACGCGTCGGCCGGCCGCGCCGTTCACGACGTCGACGCTGCAGCAGGAGGCCGCGCGCAAGCTCCGGTTCTCCGCCCGGCAGACCATGAGCGTCGCGCAGGGGCTGTACGAGAACGGCCACATCACGTACATGCGTACGGACTCCTCGTCGCTGTCGCAGCAGGCGGTCACCGCCGCGCGCAAGCAGGCGGCCGCGCTGTACGGACCGGAGACGATCCCCGACAAGCCCCGCAGCTACGCGGGCAAGAGCAAGAACGCCCAGGAAGCGCACGAGGCCATCCGCCCCGCCGGTGACACGTTCCGGACCCCTTCCGAGATGGACGGCGTGCTCCGCGGCAACGACTGGAAGCTCTACGACCTCATCTGGAAGCGCACGGTCGCGTCGCAGATGGCCGACGCCAAGGGATCGACCGCCTCGGTCGTCCTCGGTGTCACTTCGAGTGACAGCGTCGCCGGCGTCGCCTCGACCGCGAACGGCACGGACGCCGAGTTCACCGCGTCCGGCACCGTCATCACCTTCCGTGGGTTCCTCAACGCCTACGAGGAAGGCCGTGACGAGGAACGTCACGGCGGCGAGAACGGCGACGCGAAGCTCCCGCAGATGACCGAGGGCGACCACCTCGGCGTCAGCGAGGTCGAGGCCAAGGGGCACGACACCTCGGCTCCGCCGCGCTACACCGAGGCGAGCCTGGTGAAGACGCTCGAGGAACTCGGCATCGGTCGTCCGTCGACCTACGCCGCGATCATCTCGACGATCATGGACCGCGGCTACGTCACGCAGCGCGGGAGTGCCCTCGTCCCGAACTGGATCGCGTTCAGCGTGGTCCGGCTCCTCGAGGACCACTTCGGCGACCTGGTGCAGTACGACTTCACCGCCGGCATGGAAGAGGACCTCGACCGCATCGCCAGCGGTGACGCCGACCGCATCGACTGGCTCAAGGGCTTCTACTTCGGTGGCGGTGACCACCGCGGGCTCCGCACCGTCATCGACAACCTCGGTGAGATCGACGCGCGCGACATCAACTCGGTCGAGCTCGCACCGGGCCTGACCCTCCGCATCGGCCGCTACGGTCCCTACATCGAGGTGCCGAGCGACGACCCGGAGAAGCCGCGCCGGGTGAACGTGCCCGAGGACCTGGCACCCGACGAGCTGACCGCCGAGAAGGCGCGCGAGCTCGTCGAGGCCCCGGTCGTCGGCGACCGTGTCGTCGGCGTCAACCCCGAGACGGGGAAGGAGGTGCTGGCGAAGGACGGTCGGTTCGGCCCGTACGTCACCGAGCGCACCCCCGAGCCGGAGCCCACCGTCGACCCGTCCACAGGCGAGGTCACGGAGTCGGCCGCCGCCGGAGCGGACGCGTCCTCCGCCCCGACCGCAGCAGCGGCCGCGGCAGCGGAAGCGGGGACCACCACCGCGAAGGGCGCGAGAACCCCGGCGAAGAAGACGACGAAGAAGGCCGCGGCGCCGAAGGAGCGCACCGCGTCGCTGTTCAAGTCGATGGACCCGCAGACAGTGGACCTCGAGACCGCGCTCAAGCTCCTCGACCTGCCCCGCGTCGTCGGGAAGGACCCGGAGTCCGGCGACGACATCACGGCGCAGAACGGGCGCTACGGCCCGTACATCAAGAAGGGGACGGACACCCGGACCCTGCCGAGCGAGGACGCGATCTTCGAGATCGACCTGCCCGGCGCGCTGGAGCTGTTCGCACAGCCGAAGTACGGCGGCCGGCGTGCGGCCACCGCTGCGCTCAAGGAGTTCGAGGCGGACCCCGTGTCCGGCAAGCCGATCAAGGTGAAGGACGGGCGCTTCGGCCCCTACGTCACGGACGGCGAGACGAACGCGACCATCCCGCGCGGCGAGGACGTCGAGGCCGTCGACCACGCCCGTGCCGTGCAGCTGCTCGCGGACAAGCGTGCCAAGGGGCCGGTGAAGAAGAAGGCACCGGCGCGGAAGACCGCCGCCAAGAAGAAGTGACCGGGCGGTTCATCACCCTCGAGGGTGGCGACGGCGCGGGCAAGACCACCCAGGCCGAGCTCCTCACCGCCTGGCTCGAGGAGCACGGTCGCACGGTGGTGCGCACGCGGGAGCCGGGTGGCACGGAGCTCGGGCAGCGCATCCGCGAGATGGTGCTGCACGAGCGGGGCCACATCGCGCCGCGCGCCGAGGCCCTGCTCTACGCGGCCGACCGTGCGCACCACGTCGAGACGGTCGTCCGACCCGCGCTCGCCCGCGGTGCCGTCGTCCTGCAGGACCGCTACATCGACTCGTCGGTGGCGTACCAGGGAGCCGCACGGGGGCTCGGCGCCGACCGCATCCGCTCCGTCTCGGACTGGGCCGCCGACGGACTCGTGCCGGACCTGACGGTGCTGCTCGACCTCGACGTGACGGTCGGGCGGAGTCGCGTCGCAGCCGCACGGGGCGACGTCTTCGACCGCCTCGAGTCCGAGGCGTCGACGTTCCACGAGACGGTCCGACGCGCGTTCCTCGACGCCGCCGCCGCCGAACCGGAGCGCTTCCTCGTCGTGGACGCCGAGCAGCCGGCAGCGGCCGTGCAGCGTGCTGTCCGCTCGGCGGTCGGCGCCCTCGTCGGGATCGTGGACGAGGGCGGTCCCGCGTGACGGTGGGTGCTGACAGGATGACCCCGTGAGCGTGTGGGACGGCCTGACCGGACAGGACGACGCGGTCGCCGCCCTGCGCAGTGCGGCCGAGGCGCCCAACGGTACGGGCGGGATGACGCACTCGTGGCTCATCACCGGACCGCCCGGGTCCGGTCGGTCGAACGTCGCCGCCGCCTTCGCCGCTGCCCTGGTCGGTGCCGGAGCGGACGACGACCACGCCCTGCAGCAGATCACCGCTCGCACCCACCCCGACGTGTCGGTGCTCACGACCCAACGTGTCATCATCACGATCGACGAGATCCGCCAGCTGGTGACGTCGTCGTACTACGCACCGTCGGTCGGGCGCTACCGCATCGTGATCATCGAGGACGCCGACCGGATGACGGAGCGCACCTCGAACCTGCTGCTCAAGGCGCTCGAGGAGCCGCCGGAGCGGACAGTGTGGATCCTCTGCGCTCCGAGCGAGGCGGACCTGCTGCCGACGATCCGGTCGCGCGTTCGTTCGGTCCGGCTGCGGGTGCCCGACGTCGCTTCCGTCGCCGAGCTCATCGTCGCCCGTACCGGGGTCGACAGGGACCTCGCCACCGATGCTGCGCGGCAGGCGCAGAGCCACATCGGCATGGCACAGCGGCTGGCGACGAGTGAGGACGCCCGTGCTCGTCGACGCCGGACCCTCGAGACCGTGCTCGGCGTGCGCTCCGTCGGTGACGCCGTCCTGGCCGCAGCCGACCTGCTGTCGGTCGCGGACGAGGACGCCAAGGCGATCACCGAGCAGCGCGACGGCGAGGAACGGGACGCCGCGCTGCGGTCGCTCGGGGTGGAACCGGGTGGGACGGTCCCGCCGGCGCTGCGGTCGCAGCTGCGTGCCCTCGAGGAGGACCAGAAGCGCCGGGCGACCCGGAGCCTCCGCGACGGCCTCGACCGGATCCTCGTCGACGTCTCGTCGCTGTACCGTGACCTCCTGCTGCTCGGCCTCGGCGCTCCCGCCGAGCCGGTGAACCTGGCGATGCGCGACCAGCTGGACCGCGCGCTCGAGGTCGTGCCGCCGGCGTCGGCGCTCGAGGTCCTCGACGCGATCGCCCTGGCACGCGAGCGGATCGCGGCGAACGTCGCGGCGCTGCTCGCGCTCGAGGCACTGCTCGTGACGATCGCCCGCGCGACCCGCTAGCCAGAGCCGGAGCCCGAGCCGGAGCCCGAGCCGGAGCCCGAGCCGGCGGGGCGGACGTGCTCCGCGCCTCCAGGCCGGGTCAGCGACCGTCCACCGGACCCTGCGCAAGCCCGCAGCCGGACGCCCTGGTCGTCGTGAGAAGATCGCGACATGCCCGAAGCAGCACCCGGTCTGCGTGAGCGCAAGCGTCGCGCCACCCGACTCGCGATCCAGCAGGCCGCCCTGCGGATCGCACTCGACTCCGGCTGGTCGGCCGTCACGGTCGACGAGGTCGCCCGCCGCGCCGACGTGTCCCCGCGCACGTTCTTCAACTACTTCCCGAGCAAGGAGCAGGCGCTCCTCGGCGACGACCCGACGCTGCCGAGCGGGCGGGCGCTCGACACCTTCCGTGCCGGTGGGCCGAGCGGCGAGCTGCTCGCCGACCTCGGCACCCTCCTCGTGCACACGACGAGCGAGCTGGTCGAGGAACGCGGACTGCTCGCGGAGCGGCAGCAGGTGCTCCGCGCCGCGCCCGAGCTGTTCACGCGGCGGATGGCGTCGATGAAGGAGTTCCAGGCCGAGATCGAGGAGGCCGTGACGGTCCGGCTCACGACCACCGAGCCGGACCTCGCGGCGGACCCGGACGCGCTGCGGCGGCAGGCCCGACTCGCCTCGGTGGTGGCACTCGCTGCGCTCCGACACGCCTGGTGGGAGTGGTCCGACAGTGCCTCCGAGACGGAGCTCTCTGAGGAGCTGCAGCGGTCGTTCGACGAGCTCGGCGCGCTCGTTTCGCGTTCGCTCGTCTGAACCTGTATAGTCATTGCTCGTGCCGCTCCGGGAACGGAGCGTCCGCCGCCTTAGCTCAGTCGGCAGAGCGATTCACTCGTAATGAATAGGTCGTCGGTTCGATTCCGACAGGCGGCTCGACACCGGAACCCCCGGTCGGACAATGTCCGACCGGGGGTTCCGTCGTTCCGGACCGCTCCGTCACGAGTGTGGTCCGCAGGCGGACGGGGCGCACGGCGGCGCGCTGGTGGACAGGGCGTACGGCAGCGCACTGGTAGACAGGGCGCATGACGGTTCGCTGGGGAGTCATCGGTACGGGCGGCATCGCCCACTCGTTCGTGGCGGACTGCACCGCCGCCGGCATCGACTTCGTCGCGGTCGGTAGTCGCTCGCGCGAGTCCGCCGAGGCCTTCGCCACCGAGCACGGCATCGCCCGCGCGCACGGCTCCTACGCGGAACTCGTCGCTGATCCCGACGTCGACGCGGTGTACGTCGCGACGCCGCACTCCCGGCACGCGGAGGACGCGCTGCTCGCGATCGCCGCTGGCAAGCACGTCCTGGTCGAGAAGGCCTTCACGATCACCGCCGCCGAGGCCCGCCGCGTGGTCGACGCCGCACGACGCGCCGACGTGGCGGTGTCCGAGGCGATGTGGACCCGATTCCTGCCGCAGATGCGGATGGTCCGCGAACTCGTCGCCGAGGGGCGCATCGGCCGCCCCCGACTCGTCGAGGCCACCCACCACCAGGCCCTGCCGACCGACCCGCACCACCGGCTGAACGATCCGGCGCTCGGCGGCGGCGCGATCCTCGACCTCGGCGTCTACCCGATCTCGTTCGCCGTGGACGTGCTCGGCGTCCCGACCGCGGTCACGGCAGCGGGGACGCTGAGCGACCAGGGCGTCGACACGCAGATGGGTGTGGTGCTCACGCACGACGGCGGCGCGCAGTCGATGCTCCACTTCGGCCTCGACCTGCGGAGCCCGAACACGGCGTCGATCATCGGCGAGGACGGTCGCGTCGACCTCGACGACACCTGGTACACGCCGACGACCTGGCGGCTCCGCGACCGCGACGGCACGGTGGTCGAGGAGTACGACTCGCGCGAGGAACTCACCGGGTACGCGCACGAGGCCCGTGCCTTCGAGGCGATGGTCACCTCCGGCACCCACGAGGGCGGGGTGATGGACCCCGAGGAGACGGTCGCGGTCATGGCGGTGATGGACGAGGCCCGTCGCCAGGTCGGCGTCCGCTACGCGGCCGACACGGCGGAGACGGACAGCCCGGCGGCAGACTGACCCCGGCGGCAGACCGACACACGCCAACGGACCGACACAGCCGAACGGACCGACACCGTCGGGCGGCCACACCGATCATGGATCCGGCCTGGAGGCTCCTCCCGCGGTTCCGTAGGATCGATCGCGATGTCCGACCAGCAGCCCCCGTCGAAGTCCGTCCCGGCACGCATCCGCGGTGCGGTCGCCTCCCTGCGCCGCTCGGTGGCCCGGCGACCGGTCCCGTGGATCGCCGGCGGGCTCGTCGGTGTGCTCCTGCTCGGCTCCGGCGCCTCGGTCGCGGTCGCGGCGGCGACCCTGCCCGCCCGTCAGTCCGCGGCGCCCCCGTCGTCGGCGTCCGCCGCGCCGTCGGGGACGCCGCGAGCCTCGGCGACGCCGAGTGCGACGCCGACGGACGACACGCGGACCGTGCCCGACGCACCGGCGGGGCCGTCGGCCCTGCGCACCTGCACCATCGAGGCGGCGGCCTCGGCCGCCGGGCTCGGCTCGTTCGAGGGCTTCGTGATGAACGCCGCGACGGGCGAGACACTGTTCTCGCGGAGCGGGGACACGGCGGCGCAGACGGGCAGCGTGATGAAGACGCTGACGAGCGCAACGGCGCTCGCGGTCCTCGGCGGGGACCACCGCATCCCCACCACGGTGACGAAGGAGGCCGACGGCACCATCGCGCTCGTCGGGCACGGCGACGCGACGCTCTCGGCCGGCAACGGCACGGTCTACCCGGGCGCCCCGACCCTCGCGCAGCTCGCACAGCAGGTGAAGGCGGCCCTCGGCGACGCCCCGGTGACGACGATCGTCGCGGACGACAGCTACTGGTCCGACGCCGACGCGTGGGACCCGACCTGGCCGGAGAGCGAGCGCACGATCGGGTACCAGCCGCGGGTCACCGCGCTCATGGTCGACGGCGACCGGGCGAACCCGGCGGCGGCGACCTCGCCCCGCTCGACCGATCCGGTCGGCCGGGCCGGCGCGGCGTTCCGCACGGCCCTCGCGAACGCGGGCGTCGTGGGCGCCGGGAGCGCGCAGGTCGTGCAGCGGGCCACCACGAGCACGGACCAGATCGCCTCGGTCTCATCGCAGCCGGTGTCCACGCTGATCGGGCAGATGATCCCGAACTCCGACAACACCCTGGCCGAGATGCTCGCCCGCGTCTCGTCGAAGGAGTCCGGAGCGGGCGGGTCGGCGGCGTCCCTGACGGGCGTGTACCAGAAGGCCCTCGCCGGGTACGGTCTCGACCCCGCCGGCATCACCATCAAGGACGGCTCGGGGGAGAGCGCCTCGAACGCCGTGTCGCCGTCGTTCGTCGCCCACCTGATGGTCGCCGTCGCCGCCGGCGAGAAGGGCCTGGGCGTGCTGTCCGAGTCGCTGCCGGTCGCCGGGGTCTCCGGGACCCTGTCCAGCCGGTTCACCGGGGCCAACGCCGTCGCACGGGGCAAGGTGCACGCGAAGACCGGGTGGATCGACAGCGCGAACACGCTCGGCGGGTACATCGACGCGGAGGACGGCACCCGCCTGACCTTCGCGTTCTACGCGATCGGGTCCTCGCGCGCGGCCGCGCTGCCGGCGCTCGACGCGGTGACGGCAGCCACCTACCGCTGCGGCGGGAGCCTGACCTCGTCCTGACCCGCTGCCGCTCACCGCGCGCGGAGCCGCCGGGTGCAGGATGGATCCATGGCCAGGGCACTGCTCGTCGTCGACGTCCAGAACGACTTCACGGAGGGCGGTGCGCTCGGTGTGACCGGGGGCGCGGCCCTCGCGGAGCGGATCAGCGCCTTCACCGGGCGGCGCGGGGAGGAGTACGACCTCATCGTCGGCTCCCGTGACTGGCACCACGGCGACGACGACAACGGCGGCCACTTCGCCGGACCGGAGGGCCCCGACTTCGTGGACACGTGGCCGGTGCACTGCGTCGGCGGTACCCCGGGCGCCGAGTACCACCCGGACCTCGACACGAGCGTGATCGACGTGCACGTGTTCAAGGGCAGGGGCCGACCGGACTACTCGGCGTTCCAGGCGAGCACCGACGACGGCACCGCGCTGCCCGACCTGCTCGCGGAGCGCCGGGTGACGACGGTCGACGTCGTCGGGATCGCCACCGACCACTGCGTGCGCGCCACGGCGCTCGACGCGCGGGCCGCCGGGTACGACGTCGCCGTGTACGAGGACCTCGTCGCCGGCGTCGACCCGGACCGCAGCGCACGTGCCCTGGACGAGATCAGAGCGGTCGGCGGGCACGTCGACCGCAGCGACATGGACGAGGGGCTCGCGAACCCCGGAGGAGCAGTACTGTGACCACCACCCCCACGACCACCGGCTCGACCACGACCGGCACGTCCTCGACCGGCCCGACCACGACCGTCGCGGACGAACACGTCTCCGTCGCCGACGTCCCCACCGGCCTCTTCATCGCCGGTGCCTGGCGTCCCGCGAGCGGCGGCGCGACCTTCCCGGTCCGCGACCCGAGCACCGGCGAGGTCCTCGCCGAGGTCGCCGACGCCACGCCCGAGGACGGCATCGCGGCACTCGACGCCGCCGTGGCCGCGCAGGAGGGCTGGGCGTCGACGGCCCCGCGGACCCGCTCGGACATCCTGCGCCGCGCGTTCGACCTGGCGCACGAGCACGAGGACGACCTCGCGGCCCTGATGACGCTCGAGATGGGCAAGCCCCTCGCCGAGTCCCGCGGCGAGGTCGCGTACGGCAGCGAGTTCCTGCGGTGGTTCTCGGAGGAGGCCGTGCGCATCTCCGGCGACTACCGCACCAACCCGGAGGGCACCGGCCGGGGCATCGTGCTCCGCCGCCCCGTCGGTCCGGTCTACGCGATCACGCCGTGGAACTTCCCGCTCGCGATGGCGACCCGCAAGATCGGCCCCGCGCTCGCGGCGGGCTGCACCGTGGTGCTGAAGCCGGCCGACCTGACCCCGCTCACGACCCTCTTCCTGGTCGAGCTGTTCCGCCGCGCCGGGCTGCCGGACGGCGTGCTCAACGTGGTGCCCTCGCGCGACGCGAAGGCGCTGTCCGAGCCGATCATCGCCGACCGCAGACTCCGGAAGCTCACCTTCACGGGGTCGACGCCCGTCGGCTCGGCGCTGCTCAAGCAGGCGGCCGACAACGTCCTCAAGACGAGCATGGAGCTCGGCGGGAACGCACCGCTGCTCGTGTTCGACGACGCCGACCTCGACGAGGCCGTCGCCGCCGCGATGCAGGCCAAGTTCCGCAACGTCGGCGAGGCCTGCACCGCGGCGAACCGCTTCTTCGTGCAGGAGGGCATCGCGGACGACTTCACCGCGGCGCTCAGCGCGAAGGTCGAGGAACTGCGCATCGGTCGCGGCACCGAGGACGGGACGACCATCGGCCCGCTCATCGACGACCGTGCCGTGGACAAGGCCGCCGGGCTCGTGGACGACGCCGTGCAGCGCGGTGCGCGCCTGGTGACGGGCGGCGAGCGGGTCGACCGTCCGGGGACCTTCTACGCGCCGACGGTGCTCGACCAGGTCCAGCCGGGGTCGGACATCCTCACGACGGAGATCTTCGGCCCGGTCGTGTCGATCACGCGCTTCACCACCGAGGAGGAGGGCATCCGCCTGGCGAACGACACCGAGTACGGGCTCGTCGCCTACGCCTTCACGACCGACTTCCGCCGGGGCCAGCGGCTCGCCGAGCGCCTGGAGACCGGCATGCTCGGCCTGAACACCGGCGTCGTGTCGAACGCGGCGTTCCCGTTCGGCGGCGTGAAGTCGTCGGGGCTCGGCCGCGAGGGCTCCCACGAGGGCCTCGAGGAGTACCTGGAGTCGGTCTACGTCCTGACCCCGGACCCCTTCGCCGCCTGACCCCCCCCGTGAGACGCAACGTCGGCGGTTCCTCGCAGGGCTCCAGCCCTGCGAGGAGTCGCCGACGTTGCGTTCCGCGGGTCCGATCGAGCCGGGCGGGGCCGGGCCGCGTCAGACCAGCAGCTGGTGCTTCGCCAGGTCGCGGTAGAGCGGGGTGGACTGCACGAGCTCGGAGTGCGTCCCCGTGCCGACGACCCGGCCGTGCTCGAGCACGACGATGACGTCCGAGTCGACGACGGTCGACAGCCGGTGCGCGATGACGAGCAGCGTGCGGTCGGCCGCGACGGCGTCGATCGCCAGGCGCATCTTCTGCTCGTTCACCCCGTCGAGCGACGAGGTCGACTCGTCGAGCAGCAGGATCGGGGGAGCGGCGAGCAGCGCGCGGGCGATCGCGAGCCGCTGCCGCTCACCCCCGGAGAGCATGACGCCGTCCTCGCCCACCTGCGCGTCGAGGCCTCGGGGGTCGCGGTGCAGCACGTCGCCCAGGTTGACGGCCTCGAGCACCCGGACGCACTCCGCCTCGGAGGCGTCAGGGGAGCCGAGCAGCAGGTTCGCCCGGATGGTGCCGGCCAGCACGGGGGCGTCCTGCTCGACGTACCCGATCTGCGCGCGGAGCTCGGCGCGGTCGAGCCCGCGGACGTCGACGCCGCCGAGCCGGATCACGCCCGACGTCGGGTCGTAGAAGCGCTCGATGAGCGCCAGCGTGGTGGACTTGCCGGCCCCGGAGGGGCCGACCAGCGCGACCCGCGAGCCGCGCGGCACCCGGAACGACACGTCGTCCAGCACCACGTCGTCGGCGGGGCCGGTGTCGTCGGCCGCACCCGAGCCTCCAGACCGTGCCCCGCCTCCGGACGCTGCAGCGTCGGCCGACGGAGCGGCGCCGTCCGGACCGCTCGCGTCCGCGGACCGCGCGTACCGGAACGTGACGTGTTCGAAGGCGATCGCGTCGTCCGTCTCGGTCGCCGCGGCGACCCGGACGGCGCCGTCGTCCTGGTCCTCGGTCGGCAGGTGCAGGATCTCCTCGATGCGGCCGAGGGCGCCGAGCGCCTGCGCGACGGCGACGGCTGCGCCGAGGGCCTGTCCGAGCGGCATGACCATCATGAAGAGCAGCAGGATGAAGGTGATGAGCGTCGCGATGGTGATCTGCCCGGCGGCGACCTGCGCCCCGCCGACACCGAGCACGGCGATGAACGCGACCTGCATGACGATGCTCGCGACCGGCACGACGAACGCGGACATCTTCGCGATGTCGAGTCCGCGGCGGTAGGCCTCGGTGGCGTGGCCGTCGACCTCGGCGACCTCGCGGTCGGTGGCGCCCGCGGCGCGGATGGTGCGGACGGCGCCGATGCCGCGCTCCACCGCGGCGGTGAGGTCGCCGACCTTCTCCTGCGCGCGCTTCGACGCGATGCGGATGCGACGGCTGAGCCCACCGACGACGACGATCGCGACGAGCACGATGACGACCGTGATGCCGAGCAGCAGCGGGTCGATGACGGCCATGGCGATGATCGCGCCGACGAAGGTGAGCGCACCGCCGATCGACTCGATCAGTCCCTGGGTGAGCACGGCGCGCAGGAGTGTGGTGTCGCTGCCGACGCGGGACACCAGGTCGCCCGTGCGGCGGGTGTCGAACTCGGAGATCGGCAGGTTGAGGATCCGGGCGATGAGCTTGCGACGGGTGGAGAGCACCACGCCCTCGCCGGCGCGCTGGAGCAGGAAGTGCTGGATGCCGTTCAGCAGTCCGGACACGATGACGAGCGCCACGAGTGCCCACACCAGCAGTGACAGGGTCTGGCCCCGCTGCACCGCGGTGACGACCTGGTTCACGAGCAGCGGCTGCGCGAGCGAGGCGCCGGCTCCGAGGACGCTCAGCACGATGATCACGGCCATCGCGGGCTTGTTCTCGAACAGGTAGGTCAGCAGGCGACCGAAGCTCGCGCGGGGACCCTCGGACGGCTTGCGGCGTGCGGAGAAGAGGCTCATCGTTCCTGGTTCCTGCCGCCCGTGCTGGGTGTGCTGGCGGCCGTCGTCCATCTTCGCACCGTCGCGTGGGAGCGGCGTGCGCGAGGGGCGGGGGCGCGCGTGCGGGGCGGGCGGCGGCTGGCGTGGGCGGCGGCCGTGCAGAGCGGCCCGCGTGCGCCGAGTCCGACACCGCACGCGTCGATCGACCGGTGCGACGTCGGACGATGCGCCTGCAGACGATGCGTGCGCACCGTGCGACACGGCACGCGTCGATCGACTGGTGCAACGTCGCGGACGCGGCGGCCGCACGCGCGACCACACGAACGACGGACGGGAGGCACGGTGCCGGTCCGGCACCGCGCCTCCCGTTCCGTGGGGTGGCCGCGTCAGCGCGCGCGGGTCACGCCCGCACGTCCGCCGGCGCCGCGTCGGGCGAGCCGGCCGCATCGGCCTCGTCGAGCCCGGCACCCTTCGTCTCGCGGACGAAGAACAGCGCGACCACGGTCACGACGGCGGCGAGCGTCAGGTAGAGCCCGACCCAGACGATCGTGCCGTCCGGCTGCCACAGCGCCAGGGCGATCGTCGGCGCGAGCGACGCCCCGAGGATCGACGCGACGTTGTACGCGATCGCGGACCCGGTGTAGCGGACGTTCGTCGGGAAGAGCTCCGGCAGCAGCGCCCCCATCGGGCCGAAGGTCAGGCCCATGAGCGACAGCCCCACGATGAGGAAGGTGACGACGGTGATCGGCCCGGTCGACGCCGCGAACCAGAACTGGAACGTCAGGCCGAACAGGGCGATGCCGATCGTGGTCGGGATGAGCGTGCGACGACGGCCGTACTTGTCCGCCAGCCACCCGGCGACCGGCGTGAAGATGCCGAAGAACACCACGCCGATCATGAGCAGCGTGAGGAACTCGCCGCGGCTGTAGCCCAGGCCGACCTTCGGCACGAGCGGACCGGCCTCGGCGGCGGTGGTGCCGTAGGACAGCGTGAACGTCGTCATGAAGTAGAAGAGCACGTAGGTGGCGACCATGCCGAAGGTGCCGATGATGAGCGCCTTCCACGAGGTGCGGAACACCCGGCCGAGCGGCACCTTCGCGACCGAACCGGACTCCTGCACGCCGCGGAACACGGTCGACTCGACGAGCTTGAAGCGGACGTAGAGCCCGACGATCACCAGGACGGCGGAGAGCAGGAACGGGATGCGCCAGCCCCACGCCTGGAAGTCGGCGTTCGGGGTGCCGTCCGCGCCGGCGGGCATCGCGGCGTTGATCGCGATGAACAGGCCGTTCGCGAGCAGGAAGCCGATCGGGGCGCCGAGCTGCGGCATCGACCCGAACACGCCGCGCTTGCCCTTCGGGGCGTTCTCCGTCGCGAGCAGCGCCGCGCCGGACCACTCGCCGCCGAGGCCGACGCCCTGGGCGAACCGCATCACGGCGAGCAGGACCGGCGCCCAGATGCCGATCGACGCGAACGTCGGCAGGCAGCCGATCAGGAAGGTCGCCGTCCCCATCACGAGCAGCGAGGCGACGAGCGTGGCCTTCCGACCGACGCGGTCGCCGAAGTGGCCGAAGACGATCGACCCGACCGGACGGGCGAAGAACGCGAGGGCGAACGTGACGAAGGACGACAGCTGCGAGGCCGTCGGGTCCTCGTTCGGGAAGAACAGCGTGGGGAAGACGAGGACGGCAGCGGTCGCGTAGACGTAGAAGTCGTAGAACTCGATCGAGGTGCCGACGAGGCTGGCGATGATCACGCGGGAGCGTGGGTTGCCGGCGGGCTTCGTGTCGGTCGTGGCGGCGGGTGCCGGGGCGGCGGTCATGTACGGGGACTCCGAGGGGAGCGTTCACGGGGAACGCGGCGGTGTGCCGAAGCTGCGGACACCGGTCGGTCGCGCTTGGTGGCGCGGGCTCGGACCGGGTGCGTTCGGTGGGTGGTGGACCGCTCGTGACGGAACCCTCACCTTACGACAACCGTCGCCCAGCTGGAAATCGGCCGGGAGGCCCGTGGCCGCGTCCGCGCGCCGCGGAGCGGTCGTCGGCTGGTCGCCGCCGGCCGCTGGTCGCCGCCGTCAGCTGGTTGCCGCCGTCAGCTGGTCGCCGCCGTCAGCTGGCGGCGCCGGCCTCGAGGTGCGCGGGCAGCTGGTGCCCCATGCGGTCGCGCTTGGTGTCGAGGTAGCCGGCGTTCTGCGCGACGACCCCGACCACGAGCGGCACGAGCGACGACACCGTGATGCCGTGCTCCTCGAGCTGCCGACGCTTCTCGGGGTTGTTCGACAGCAGGCGCACGCGGGAGATGCCGAGGTCGGCGAGGATGCCCGCCGCCCCGCCGTACTCGCGTGAGTCCGCCGGCAGTCCGAGCGCCAGGTTGGCGTCGAGCGTGTCGAGCCCGTCCTCCTGCAGGCGGTAGGCCTTGAGCTTGTTGATCAGCCCGATGCCACGCCCCTCCTGCCCACGCAGGTAGACGACGACCCCGCCCTCGGTCGCGATGGTGTCGAGCGCGGCGTCGAGCTGCGGCCCGCACTCGCACTTCAGCGACCCGAACGCCTCGCCGGTCAGGCACTCGGAGTGCACCCGCACCAGGGCGTCGTCCCCGGGCATCGAGCCGTCGGGCAGCGTGGCGATGATCGCGACGTGCTCGGCGCTCGTGACCAGGTCGCGGTAGGCGCGCATCTCGAAGGTGCCGTGGGTGGTCGGGACGGTGGTCGCGACCTCGAACTGCACCGGGCTGCCCGGGGTGGGGGAGGTGAGTGCGTCGGTCATGGGGTGCTCCGGTCGTTCTGTGCCTGGTCGGCGGTGCATGCTGCGGTCACGGTCGGCGTGGTCGCGGTCGTCGTCGCCGCGTCGTCGGGACGGACGCTGCCGGTCCGGACGCGGTGGGGTCGAGCGCGGACCAGCAGGTCGGGGCCGAGTCTGGTGGTCGATGTGATGTCCAACTGTCGGCGGTCGCCGATGCTTCCCACGCCGACGTCGCCGATCGCGGTGCGCGGGCCGCCGAGCAGCACGGGCGCGAGGTACACGAGCACCTCGTCGACGAGGCCGGCGGCCACGAGCGCCGAGGCGACGGTGGGGCCGCCCTCGACGAGGACGGAGTGCACGCCGTGGTCGCGCAGGGTGTGCAGCGAGGCGGCGAGATCGTGTCCCGGCAGGGTCAGCAGCCCGCGCGGGTGTCGGCGGACCGCGGCGTCGTCCGGGACGGGGCGGTCACCGACGACGACGGGGAGCGGTTGGTCGGCGAGCAGTTCACCGGCGTCGCCCCGCGCGGTGAGGCTCGGGTCGTCGGCGAGCACCGTCCCGGTGCCGACCAGGATCGCGTCGTGGGCTGCCCGCTGCTCGTGCACGTGCTGGCGGGCGGCGGCCCCGGTGATCCACTTGCTCGTCCCGTCGGCCGCGGCTGCGCGCCCGTCGAGGCTGGAGGCCCACTTCACGGTCACCCACGGGCGCCCTGCGCGGACGGACAGGAGCCAGCGCTCGAGGAACGCCTCGGCCTCGTCGGCGAGGACACCGCTGACGACGTCGACACCGGCTGCGCGGAGGCGCTCCCCTCCGCCGCTCGCCTGCTCACCCGGGTCGTCGATCGCGTACACGACCCGGCCGACACCGGCCTCGATCAGCGCGAGCGCGCAGGGTCCGGTGCGACCGACGTGGTTGCACGGCTCGAGCGTCACGACGGCGGTGGCGCCCCGCAGCTGTTCCACGGGGACCTTCGCCATCGCGTCGACCTCGGCGTGCGGGGTGCCAGCACCCTTGTGCCAGCCCTCGGCGAGGACGTCACCGGCGGGGGAGAGCAGCACCGCGCCGACGCGGGCGTGGTCGCCGACGGCCGGCCCGAGCGCCGCGAGCTCGAGGGCGCGGCGCATGGCCCGGAGCTCCTCCGGGCGGGCGTGCTGGTCGGGTGTGGTGGTCACGCTCCGACACTACCGACGAGGAGTCGGTGACGCGTCACCTTCATGTCCCCTGACAGCGAACGAGGCCGCGGGCCAGGCCAGGTCCGACGCGGGGAGGCCGTCGGCGCGACGGAGTCCGGTCCAGGCGGGCGTGGGCCCGCCGTCCCGGTCGGGGATCCGGGCCGTTCCGGTGCCGGTGAAGGAGAACCCGCTGGCACGGGCGACGGACGCCGAGCCGGTGTTCCCCTCGTAGCACTCCCAGTACACGTCCGCGGCGCCCTGGGAGAACGCCCAGTCGACGACGAGCTCGACCGCGGCGTGCATCAGTCCCTGGCCGCGCGCCGTCGGCGCGAGCCAGAATCCGAGGTCGCGGTGCTCGGTGCGGAAGGACACCACGCCGTCGAGCCAGGTCGACCCCGGACGGCGGATGCCCCACGTGTACTCGCGGTCGGACGCCCAACCCGGACCGACCAGCGCGTCGACGAAGGTCTGCGCGTCCCGGTCGGTGTACGGCGTCGGGACGGTCGTCCACCGGACCACGGCGGGGTCCTGGCAGCCCTGCGTGATGGCCGCCGTGTCGGACCGGGTCGGCACCGAGAGGTGCACCCGGTCCGACGACAGCGTCACGGGGAGCATCGTCAGCCGCGCGAGCGGGGCACGAAGCCGATGCGGTCGTACACGCGGGCGAGGGTCGCCTGCGCGATGGACTCGGCCCGCTCGGCACCGACCGCGAGCAGCCGGTCGAGTTCGGCCGGGTCGTCGAGCAGTTCGAGCGTCCGGGCGCGCACGGGCTCCAGCTCGGCGACGACGGCGTCGGCCACGGCACCCTTGAGGTCGCCGTAGCCCTTGCCGACGAACTGCTCCTCGAGCGACGCCACCGGGGTCCGGGTGAACGCCGACAGGATCGCGAGCAGGTTCGTCACACCGGGCTTCTCCTGGCGGTCCGCCCGGATCTCGCGCTCGGTGTCGGTGACGGCCGACCGGATCTTCTTCGCGGTGCGCTTCGGGTCGTCGAGCAGGCGGATGAGGCCGTTGTCCGACGCGGCGGACTTGCTCATCTTGCTCGTCGGGTCCTGCAGGTCGTAGATCCGAGCGGTCTCGGTGCCGATCTGTGCCTTCGGCACCACGAAGGTGTCGCCGAAGCGGGAGTTGAACCGGGTGGCCAGGTCGCGGGTGAGCTCGACGTGCTGGCGCTGGTCGTCTCCGACCGGCACCACGGCGGTGTCGTAGAGCAGGATGTCCGCCGCCATCAGGATCGGGTAGGTGAAGAGCCCGACCGACGCGGCCTCGGTGCCCTGCCGTGCCGACTTGTCCTTGAACTGGGTCATCCGGCTCGCCTCCCCGAAGCCGGTCAGGGTGTTGAGCACCCAGGCGAGCTCGGCGTGCGCCGGCACGTGCGACTGCACGAAGAGGGTCGACTTCGTCGGGTCGATGCCCGAGGCGATGTACTGCGCCGCGGTCGCCCGGGTGCTCGCACGGAGCTCCGTCGGGTCCTGCGGGGACGTGATCGCGTGCATGTCGACGACGCAGTAGATCGCGTCGTGGTCGTCCTGCAGGTCGCGCCACTGCATGAGCGCCCCGACGTAGTTGCCCAGGTGGAGGGACCCGGCCGACGGCTGGATGCCCGAGAAGATGCGCGTCTTGGTCATGGAGGTGTTCCTGTAGTGCGTGGAGGGGGAGGAGGTCAGAGTTCGTAGTCGACGACCACGGGGGCGTGGTCGGACCATCGCTGGTCGTACGCCGCAGCACGGTCGACCGTGTAGCTCGAGACCTTGGCCGCGAGGTCGGGGGTCGCCACCTGGTAGTCGATGCGCCAACCCGAGTCGTTGTCGAAGGCCTGCCCGCGCCACGACCACCACGTGTACGGGCCGTCGACGTCGCCGGCCTGCTCGCGGCCCACGTCCACCCAGCCGAGGCCGGGGCCCGTCGACCCGTCGGCACCCTCGACCTGCTCGCCCTCGGCCCCGAAGAACCGCGAGAAGTAGGCACGTTCACGCGGCAGGAAGCCCGCCCGCTTCACGTTGCCCTTCCAGTTCTTGATGTCGCGCTGGTCGTGCCCGACGTTGAGGTCACCGACGACGACCGCCAGCGGGTTGTGCGCGCGCAGGGCGGGGAGTCGCTCGCTCATCGCGTCGAGGAACCTCCACTTCTCGTCCTGCTTCGGGGTGTCGACCTCGCCCGAGTGGACGTAGCAGGACACCACCGTGACGGTGGTGCCGTCGAGCTCGTAGTCGGCCTCGATCCAGCGGCCGGCGGAGTCGAAGTCCGACGGCCCGATCTCCACACGGTGGACGTGCGCGCGGTGCCGCGAGGCGATCGCGACGCCCGCGCGGCCCTTCGCCGTGGCGGGGTCGTGCACGATGTCCCACTCGTCACCGAGCAGCCCGGCCAGGTCGTCGCTCGAGGCACGGACCTCCTGCAGGGCGAGCACGTCGACGTCGCGCGTGGCGAGCCAGTCGCCCATGCCCTTCCGGAACGCGGCGCGGACGCCGTTCACGTTGACGGATGCGAGGCGCAGGCGTGTCATGCCGACCACCCTACCGACGCGCGCCGACGGCTCCGGCGCACCCCGTGACCGTGACCGCACGCGGAGACGGACGGGAGGCCCGTGGCTGCACAGCCACGGGCCTCCCGTCCGTCTGGTGGTCGCGTGCGCGACCGGCGCGATCAGGCCGCGTCGTGGTCCGTCTGCAGGAACTCGACCAGGCTGTCCGCCGTCGTCTCGGCGTCGTCACCGGTCACCGTGAGGGTGACCTCGTCGCCGTTCTCGATGCCCAGGCCGAGGAGCGCGAGGATGCTGCCCGCGTTGCCGGACTTGTCGCCCTTGGCGATCGTCACCTGGTGACCGGACGCGGTCACGGTCTGGACGAAGAGGGACGCGGGGCGGGCGTGCAGGCCGGACGCGCTGGCGACGGTGACGGTGCGGGTGGCTTCGGACATCGATGGACTCCTGTCGACGGGTGGTGCGCTCATGCTAGCGAGCGCCTGGTGGGCGGTCCCGGGGACCGGCGCCGGTCAGTCGCGACCGGGCCAGAGGACCTCGGTGCCAGCGGCCTCGACCTCGCGCACGAGGTCGGCGTTCACGCCGGGGTCGGTGATGATCGTGTCGATCGCGGCGAGCGGGGCGACCCGACCGAACTCCTCGCGACCGAACTTCGTGTGGTCGGCGAGCAGGATGCTCCGGCGGGCCGACTTGATCATGGCGCTCTTCACGGCGGCCTCGGCCATGTTGTGCGTCGTCAGCCCTCGTTCAGGCGTGATGCCGTTGATGCTGATGAAGGCGACGTCGACGCTCACCATGCCGATGAGCTGGTGCGTCCACGTCCCGACGCCGGCGAGGGAGTCGCTGCGGATGTTGCCGCCGAGCAGGTGCAGGTCGATGCCGGACCGGTTCGCGACCGCCATGGCAACGGGCAGCGAGTGCGTGACGACGGTGAGCCCGCGGTCGGTGGGGAGCATCTCGGCCAGGCAGATGGTGGAGGTGCCGGCGTCGATCATCACCGAGCCGTTCTCCGGGAGCTCGGCGAGCGCTGCCTCGGCGATCACCATCTTCTCGGCCTGGTTGATCCCGCCGCGGTCGCCGACCCCCGGGTGCAGGGTGATGCGCTCGACGGGGATCGCGCCACCGTGCGCCCGTCGGACGAGCCCGCGTCGCTCGAGGCTCGTCAGGTCGCGGCGGATGGTCTCCGGGGTGACCTCGAGCAGCTCGGCGAGGTCCTTGACGTCCACGCGTCCCTGCGACCGGGCGCGTTCGACGATGCGCTGGTGGCGCTCTGGTGCGTACATGGACCTCGTCGTCTCGGTCGATCGGCCTGCTCGGAACAGAACGGGCATGGTCGGGCAGATCGGCGGCGGAACTGTCCGGATCGCTTCGTCCACCAGACGCAAACGGGCATCTGTTTCTGCATTTTTATCCCCGGATGTGTTTGTTTGTCAACGCGGATCGGGGTAGTGTGCTGCCAAGCCGCACGGGCGTGGTCCGTTCGTGCCGCTGCGCACCGAACGAACCACCCCCACCGTGAGCGCGTGGAGATGAAGGAGTCTCGAATGTCCGAACTGCTCGGCACCGGCGTCGGCCGCGGCGTCGCCCACGGCCCCGTGCTCCGCATGGCGGACCCGCTCGGCGAACCGTCGAAGGACGCGCTGACCGGCACCCCGGACGACGCGAAGCACGCCGTCGCCGAGGCGCTCGCCGCGGTGGCAGAGGACCTCACCAAGCGCGGTCAGCTCGCTGGCGGCGACGCCCAGGCCGTGCTCGAGGCGCAGGCGCTCATGGCCCAGGACCCGACACTCCTCGACGACGTGCACGCCCGCATCGACGGCGGCACCAACGCCGAGCGCGCGGTGTTCGAGGCGTTCGGCCAGTTCCGCGACCTGCTCGTCGGGATGGGCGGCTACATGGGGGAGCGTGCGGCCGACCTCGACGACGTGGCGCAGCGCATCATCGCGAAGCTCCGCGGTGTCCCCGCCCCGGGCGTCCCCGAGTCCGACACCCCCTTCGTCCTCGTCGCCCGTGACCTCGCGCCGGCCGACACCGCACTGCTCGATCTCGACAAGGTGCTCGCCCTCGTCACCCGCGACGGCGGCCCGACCTCGCACACCGCGATCCTCGCCCGCGCCAAGGGCATCACCGCGATCGTCGGTGTCACCGGCGCCGACGGCCTCGCCGACGGCACGCACGTCGTCGTCGACGCCGCCGCCGGCACCGTCGTGACCGACCCGTCCGCGGAGCTCGTCGCCGACGTAGACCAGCGCATCGCGGACCGCCTCGCCGCCGCTGCCGCACCGCTCACCGCGGGTGCGCTCGCCGACGGGCACACCGTCCCGCTGCTCGCGAACCTCGGCAGCCCCGCCGACGCCGCGGGCGCCGTTGCTCTCGGTGCGGAGGGCGTGGGGCTCTTCCGCACCGAGTTCCTCTTCCTCGACTCGCCGAAGGCGCCGACCGTCGAGCAGCAGACCGAGTCGTACCGCCAGCTGCTCGAGGCGTTCCCCGGCAAGAAGGTCGTCGTCCGAGCCCTCGACGCCGGCGCCGACAAGCCGCTGCCGTTCCTCACCGACAAGGACGAGGAGAACCCGGCGCTCGGCCGCCGCGGTCTGCGTGCACTGCGGAACCACGAGGAGGTCCTCCGCGACCAGCTCACCGCCCTGGCCCAGGCCGACGCCGCGACCGAGGCCGACCTCTGGGTGATGGCCCCGATGGTCGCCGACGCCGAGGAGACCGAGTACTTCGTCGGCCTCGCCCGCGAGCTCGGCATCCGCACCGCGGGTGTCATGGCCGAGGTCCCCTCGCTCGCGCTCATGGCCGAGCAGGTCTTCGCGAACGCCGACTTCGTGTCGGTCGGCACGAACGACCTGACCCAGTACACGATGGCCGCCGACCGCATGCTCGGCACCGTCGCGTCCTACCAGGACCCGTGGCACCCCGCCGTCCTGCGCCTCGTCGCACAGCTCGGTGCCGCCGGCGCCGACGCGGGCAAGGCGGTGGGCATCTGCGGCGAGGCCGCGGCGGACCCGCTGCTCGCCGTCGTGCTCGTCGGCCTCGGCGCCACCACCCTGTCCATGACCCCCGCGGCCCTGGCCGACGTGCGCGCCGAGCTCGGCAAGCACACGCTCGAGCAGGCCCGCGAGATGGCGAAGGCGGCCCTCGCCGCGAGCACCGCTGCGGCAGCGAAGTCCGCCGCGGCAGCCGCGCACGCCGTCTGACCCGACCGCTCCACCCCACGCAGCACCCGCACCACCGCAGTACCCGCACCACCGCAGCACCCCTTCACACCGCAGCAGCACCCCTCACAGAAAGCCAGGCACATGACAACGTCGTCCGTTGCAGCGCCCGACGCCCCCGCGAAGTCGCGGGGCGGCGCACGCGTCGCCGTCCAGAAGTTCGGCACGTTCCTCTCCGGCATGGTGATGCCGAACATCGCGATCTTCATCGCGTGGGGCCTCATCACCGCGTTCTTCATCGAGACCGGTTGGACGCCCGTCGGCGTCCTCGGCGGCTTCGGTGAGACGAACGGCGTGGCCAACATCGGTCTCGTCAGCCCGATCCTGACCTACCTCATCCCGCTCGCGATCGCCTTCCAGGGCGGCCGGATGATCTACGAGACCCGCGGCGCGGTCGTCGGCTCGATCATGGCGATGGGCGTCATCATCGGCGCCAACGGCACGATCATGATCCTCGGCGCGATGATCTGCGGCCCGCTCGGCGCATGGCTCATCAAGCAGATCGACAAGATCTGGGACGGCAAGATCAAGCCCGGCTTCGAGATGCTCGTGAACAACTACGCGGCCGGCATCCTCGGCTTCGTGCTCGCGCTCATCGGCTTCTTCTGGCTCGCGCCGCTGTTCAAGCTCATCGCCGAGGGCCTCGGCGCCGCGGTGAAGTTCCTCGTCGACAGCTCGCTCCTGCCGCTCGCCAGCGTCATCATCGAGCCCGCCAAGGTCTTCTTCCTCAACAACGCAATCAACCACGGCGTGCTCGACCAGCTCGGCGCGCAGCAGGTCCAGGAGTCCGGCAAGAGCATCCTGTTCCTGCTCGAGGCGAACCCCGGCCCCGGTCTCGGCATCCTGCTCGCCTTCACCTTCTTCGGTGTCGGCATCGCCCGCTCGACCGCTCCCGGCGCGATCCTCATCCAGTTCTTCGGCGGCATCCACGAGATCTACTTCCCGTACGTGCTGCAGAAGCCGGTCCTCTTCATCGCCGTCATCCTCGGTGGTGCGACCGGTGTCGCGACCAACGTCGCCTTCCACTCCGGCCTCGTCGCCCCGGCCTCGCCCGGTTCGATCATCGCCGTCCTCACCGCCACGGCGAAGGACAGCTACGTCGGTGTCATCCTGTCGGTCGTCCTCTCCGCAGCGGTCTCGTTCGCGGTGGCGTCCTTCTTCCTGCTCGCCAGCCGCAAGCGCGACCTGGCGAACGGCGGCGGTGACATGAGCGCCGCGATGGCGAAGCTCCAGGCCAACAAGGGCCGCGACGTGAACGCCGCGACCTCCGGTCTGCTCGGCAACAACGCCCCGCGCTCGGAGGAGGAGACCGAGGCCGCCTTCGGTGGGGTCGGCTCCGGCACCGCGACGGCGACCCGCGTCGAGAGCGTCGTGTTCGCCTGCGACGCCGGCATGGGCTCGAGCGCCATGGGCGCCAGCGTCCTGCGCAACAAGGTCAAGAAGGCGGGCATCGAGGGCGTCACGGTCGTCAACAAGGCGATCGCGAACCTCGACGGCACCGAGGACCTGATCATCACGCAGGAGGAGCTGACGGACCGCGCCAAGCAGAAGAACCCGAACGCACAGCACGTGTCGGTCGGCAACTTCATGAACGCGCCGCAGTACGACCAGGTCGTCGACCAGCTCAAGAACCAGTAACGAAGTGCAGTATCGGAGGGGACGGGTGCGAGCCCGTCCCCTCCACCACGTCCGTCGAGAACAAGGAGAACCCCCGATGCCCGTCCTGCAGGAGAGCCAGATCCGCATCCACACCGAGGACACCGCCCCGACCAAGTCGGAGGCGATGAAGGAGGCGGCCGAGATCCTCGAGGCTGCGGGCGCGGTCACGGCGGACTACTACCCGGCGATGCTCGAGCGCGAGAAGAGCGTCTCGACCTACATGGGGAACTTCCTCGCCATCCCGCACGGCACCAACGACGCCAAGGACGCCATCAAGTCCTCGGCGCTCTCGTTCATCCGCTACGCCACCCCGATCGACTGGGACGGCAACCCCGTGCGCTTCGTCGTGGGCATCGCCGGCGTGAACAACGAGCACCTCGACATCCTGTCCAAGATCGCGATCGTGTTCTCCGACGAGGACGAGGTCCAGAAGCTGACCGACGCGCCGGACACCGCGGCGATCCTGTCGATCCTCGGCGAGGTCAACGAGTGACCGGGACCGCCGTCCACTTCGGCGCCGGCAACATCGGCCGCGGCTTCGTCGGGCTCCTGCTCCACGAGGCCGGTTACGAGGTCGTGTTCGCCGACGTCGCCGCACCGCTCATCGACGCACTCGCCGCTGCCGACTCGTACACCGTGCACGAGGTCGGGCAGGGCGCCCAGGACCACGAGGTCACCGGCTTCCGCGCCGTGAACAGCGCGCAGGACGAGGCCGGTGTCGTCGCCGAGGTCGCCGCTGCCGACGTCGTCACCTGCGCCGTCGGCCCGACGGTCCTGAAGTTCATCGCCCCGGTCATCGCGAAGGCGCTCCAGCAGCGTGACGCCGACGCCGCCCCGCTCGCCGTGATGGCCTGCGAGAACGCGATCAACGCCACCGACCGCCTGCGGGAGTTCATCGTCGAGGCACTCCCGGCCGACTCGCGCGACGAGGCCCTGGCCAAGGCGGTCTTCGCGAACACCGCCGTCGACCGGATCGTCCCGGCCCAGCCCGAGGGTGCCGGTCTCGACGTCACGGTCGAGACCTACTTCGAGTGGGCCATCGACCGCACCCCGTTCGGCGGGTCCGAGCCGGAGATCCCCGGCGCGCACTACGTCGACGGGCTCGCGGCATCCATCGAGCGGAAGCTCTTCACGGTGAACACCGGGCACGCCACCGTCGCGTACCACGGGTTCCTCGCCGGCGCGGACAAGATCTCGGACGCCATCGGGATCCCGGCCGTGCGCTCCGAGCTCGAGTCGGTGCTCGCCGAGACGAGCGACCTGCTGGTCCGCCGGCACGAGCTCGACCCCGAGGTGCACCGCTCCTACGTCCAGGCGATCATCGGTCGCTTCGAGAATCCGCACCTGCCCGACACGGTCACCCGCGTCGGTCGGCAGCCGCTCCGCAAGCTGTCGCGGGACGAGCGCTTCGTCTCGCCCGCCGCCGCCCTCGCCGAGGACGGCACCGAGCCGACCGCGCTGCTCGACGCGATGGGCGCTGCCCTGCGCTTCGACGTCGCCGACGACGAGCAGAGCGTCGAGCTGCAGCAGCTCCTGCGCTCGGACCGCTCGGACGCCGACGTGGCGACCGAGATCACCGGGCTCGACGCCGAGCATCCGCTGCACGCGGCGTTCGCCGACCGGGTGCGCTCCGCGCGCGCCTGAGGCGACCACACGACGCGACCACACGACGTCCTGGAGGCGCGGTGCCGGCTGGCACCGCGCCTCCCGTCCGTCCCGGTGAGACGCCGCGCTCCCCGCGAGGCGCCGCGCTCCCCGCGAGGCGCCGCGCTCCCCGCGAGACGCCGTCGGATCCGGCGGCGTCTCGCCGATCGGGCGTCGTCGCGGCGAGACGCCGGCGTCGCGGCGCGGTGTCACCCGGACCTGAGGGCGGGCCAGCCCCGCGGCGTACCGTCCACCGCATGACGAAGCACTGGGTCGCCCCCGCGTTCGGCGGCAGCGAGGTCCTCGAGTACGTCGACACCGAGGTGCCCGCCCCCGGCACCGGCGAGGTCACCATCGACGTCCGCGCCGCGGGCATGAACCCCGCCGACACGAAGCACACCCGGCAGGGGGACCCGTCGGACCTGCCGATCCCGGTCGGCTACGAGGTCTCCGGCGTGCTCAGTGCGATCGGCCCCGACACCGAGATCGCCTCGGGCGGGGGAGCGGTCGGCGACGAGGTCCTCGCCTTCCGCGTCGAGGGCGGCTGGGCCGAGCGCATCACCGTGCCCGCTGCCGACGTCTTCGCCAAGCCGACGTCGCTCGACCACGCCCAGGCCGCGAACCTGCTGCTCGCCGGGACGACCGCGGCCGACATGATCCGCGTCACCCGTGCCGAGGGACGCGACACCGTCCTGGTGCACGGTGCGTCCGGCGCGGTCGGCGTCGCAGTCCTGCAGCTCCTCCGCCCGCTCGGCACCCGCGTGATCGGCACCGCCTCCGAACGCAATGCCGACACCGTCCGTCGCTTCGGTGGCGAGTGGGTCGCGTACGGCGACGGCCTGGAGGCGCGCATCCGTGAGCTCGCACCCTCCGGCATCGACGTGGCACTGGACTGTGTCGGCACGGACGAGGCAGTCGACGTCTCGCTGGCACTCGTGGCTGACCGTCCCCGCATCGTGACGATCGCGGCCTTCGGCCGCGCGCAGCAGGACGGCTTCCCCGCGGTCGGCGGCAGCCAGCCGGAGAGCAAGGCGTTCCGCGACTCGGTGCGCCAGCGACTGGTCGACCTCGCCGCAGCAGGGGAGCTCGAGGTACCGGTGGCCCGGACGTTCCCCCTGGCCGAGGCGAAGGAGGCGGCGGAGCTGCTCGAGTCGCAGCACCCGGGCGGCAAGCTCGCGCTGATCCCGTGAGCGCACTCGGTTCTGGTTGACTCGACGGGTACGTCGCACGACCGAACACCACGAGGGGGATCACGTGAGCGAGCAACGACCGTCCGATCGACCGGGACCGACGGGCCCACCGTCGGCACCGCAGTACCAGCAGCCGCAGTACCAGCAGACGCAGTACGACCAGCCGCCGCAGTTCCGACCGCAGGGCCAGGCGCTGTTCGAGCGTACGGCGCCGGTGGGACCGGACGGGCGCCCTCCGCTCTGGGCACCCTGGTACGGCATCGGTCCCGTCCAGGCGTACGCGCGTTACTGGAAGAAGTACGTCCGCTTCGATGGGCGCGCAAGCCGCAGCGAGTTCTGGTGGGTGTACCTCTGGAACGTCGCGATCTCCGTCGTCCTGGGAGTGATCTGGGGTATCGGCTTCGCGCAGTCCGGTCGCGAGACGTACGTGACGCCGACCGGTGCGGAGACCGTCGTCTCCGAGCCTTCCGTGTTGTTCCTGGTCATGGGGTACGTCGGCTCGCTCTGGGGCCTGTCGATCCTGCTGCCCTCGATCGCGCTGGCATGGCGACGACTGCACGACGCAAACCTGGCGGGCCCGTTCTTCTTTTTCGGCCTGATCCCCTTCTTCGGCGGGATCGCACTGATCGTCTTCTACCTCCTCGGACCCAACCCCAGGGGTGCGCGGTTCGATCGGCTGGAGGGGGCACGGTGAGTGACGACGAACAGCGTGGCCAGCAGCCGCAGCCGTACGGCCAGCCCTACCCGCAGTACCGACAGCAGCCGATCCCGACGGACGCCGGTGGCGCCCCGCCGCTGTGGGCACCCTGGTACGGCGCCGGGTTCCTCGATGCCTTCGTCCGGTTCTGGAAGAAGTACGCCCGCTTCGACGGACGCGCGAGCCGCAGCGAGTTCTGGTGGTGGTACCTGGCGAACGCGATCGTGGTGACGATCCTGTTCGGCGGCTACATCGTCTCCATCATCGTCTGGGCGGCCGGCGCCACCACGACCGACGAGTACGGCACCACGACCGCGACGAGCGGCTTCCCGGGGGTCGCGCTGCTGTTCGTCGGTCTCCTCGGGCTGTGGGGACTGGCGACGTTCGTCCCCTCCCTCGCGCTCGGGTGGCGCCGCGTGCACGACGCCGGTCTCGCCGGTCCCTTCTGGCTGATCTCCTTCGCGGCCGGAGTCGCCGGGATCGTCTTCGGGTGTCTCGAGCCGAGCCCCACCGGCGCGCAGTACGACCGCCCGGACGCATCGCGCCCGCAGGCCTGATCGATCCGGACACGACGGAACGGCCCACCCCGTCAGGGGTGGGCCGCTCCGTCATGGCAGGAGTGTGAGCGGAGGCTCAGACCACCCGGAGGCGGACCAGCGAACCGTCCACGACCAGGTCGCGCACCGTGACGGACGGATCGGCCGTCGCGAACCGGAGCGCGCCTCCCGGCTGGTCGAACCAGGGCTGCACGAAGGTCACCGTCACCAGGAACGGGCGGTCGACGACGTAGCGGTGCACCTCGGGAGCCGCCGCCACGTGCGGCGGCAGCGAGCGCTGGGGGAGCGGCGTGTCGAGCGGGTGCAGCAGGTAGCCGTCGGGACCGCCCACGCGGTCCACCGGGACACCGGCGGGGACCTGGATGGTGAGCCCCTGCGGGCCGGCCTGGTGGACCTGCTGCGCGAGCTGCGGGTAGCTCGACGCCGCACGGTCACGGAGCCCGTCGAGTTCGTGTCGCGGGACGTCCCGCGGCGCGGGGAAGGCGCGGTTCAGGAAGCGGCGGAGCATCTCGACCGCGTCCTCCTCGCCACGGGCGGTGGCGAGGCGGCGTGCGGTGCCGTAGTCGACGACCTCGAGCGCGAAGTCGCCGTGCGTCTCGGTCGGGACGACGCGGAGGGCGCCCTCCACCGGCGGCTCGGACAGCGTCTCGCCCGGCAGCTGCACGTACCGGATCGTGTAGCCGAGCTGGTCGAGGATGGGGCGGGTCTCCGCGAACGTCATGCGCGCGAGCCTACCGGCCGCATGCATGCCGTTCGCCGAGACACCGCCGTGCGCCGACCGCGCTGCCGCCGAGTCGGACGGCTCACGCGCCGCCGCGCATGATCGCCTGCTTGACCTCGGAGATCGCCTTCGTCACCTGGATGCCGCGCGGGCACGCGTCGGTGCAGTTGAAGGTCGTGCGGCAGCGCCACACGCCCTCCTTGTCGTTGAGGATGTCGAGGCGCACGTTCGAGGCGTCGTCGCGGGAGTCGAAGATGAAGCGGTGCGCGTTGACGATCGCCGCCGGGCCGAAGTACTGACCGTCGGTCCAGAACACCGGGCACGACGAGGTGCACGCGGCGCACAGGATGCACTTGGTCGTGTCGTCGAAGCGGGCGCGGTCGGCGACGGACTGCACGCGCTCCTTGCCCTTCTCCGGCTTGCTCGACGCCTGCAGGAACGGCTGGACCTCGCGGTAGGACTGGAAGAACGGCTCCATGTCCACGACGAGGTCCTTCTCGAGCGGCAGGCCCTTGATCGCCTCGACGTAGATCGGCTTCGACACGTCGAGGTCCTTGATCAGGGTCTTGCAGGCGAGCCGGTTGCGGCCGTTGATGCGCATCGCGTCCGAGCCGCAGACGCCGTGCGCGCAGGACCGTCGGAACGTCAGCGAACCGTCCTGCTCCCACTTGATCTGGTGCAGGGCATCGAGGATGCGGTCCGTCGGGAGCATCATCACGTCGAAGTCCTGCCAGCGCGGCTCGTCGTCGACGTCCGGGTCGAACCGGCGGACGATGATCGTGACCGGGAACGATCCGGGAGGAGCGCTCTGCACGGTGTCGGTGCGCGGGCTGTCGGAGACCAGGGTGTCGGTCATCAGTACTTCCTCTCCATCGGCTCGTACCGCGTCACGACGACGGGCTTCCAGTCGAGTGTGATGTGGTCGTCGGCGAGTGACGAGTGCGGGTCGCCCGTCAGGTACGCCATGGTGTGCTGCATGTAGTTCTCGTCGTCGCGCTTCGGGTAGTCGTCGCGCATGTGGCCGCCCCGGCTCTCCTTGCGGTTCCGGGCGGAGAACACGACCACCTCGGCCAGGTCGAGCAGGAACCCGAGCTCGACCGCCTCGAGCAGGTCGGTGTTGAAGCGCTTGCCCTTGTCCTGCACGGCGATGTTCAGGTACCGCTCGCGGAGTTGGTGGATCGTCTCGGTCATCTTCGCGAGCGACTCGTCGGTGCGGAACACCTGCGCGTTCCTGTCCATCTCCTCCTGCAGCTCCTTGCGGAGGACGGCGATCCGCTCGGTGCCGGTCGACGCGCGGAGCTGGTCGAGCATCCCGCGGACACCGGCGGCCGGGTCCTCGGGCAGGGGGAGGAACTCGGCGGTCTGCACCCACTCGGCGGCGTTGTTGCCGGAGCGCTTGCCGAAGACGTTGATGTCGAGCAGCGAGTTCGTGCCGAGGCGGTTCGAGCCGTGCACGGAGACGCAGGCACACTCCCCGGCGGCGTACAGGCCGGGCACGACGGTCGTGTTGTCGTACAGGACCTCGGCGTTGGTGTTCGTCGGGATGCCGCCCATCGCGTAGTGCGCGGTCGGCATGACGGGCACCGGCTCGACGACCGGGTCGACACCGAGGTAGGTGCGGGCGAACTCGGTGATGTCCGGGAGCTTCGTCTCGAGGACCTCGGCACCGAGGTGCGTGCAGTCGAGGAGCACGTAGTCCTTGTTCGGTCCGGCACCACGACCCTCGGCGACCTCCTGCACCATGCACCGGGCGACGATGTCGCGCGGCGCGAGGTCCTTGATGGTCGGGGCGTACCGCTCCATGAAGCGCTCACCCGAGGCGTTGCGGAGGATCGCGCCCTCACCGCGGGCCCCCTCGGTGAGCAGGATGCCGAGGCCGGCGAGACCGGTCGGGTGGAACTGGAAGAACTCCATGTCCTCGAGCGGCAGGCGCTTCCGCCACACGATGCCGACGCCGTCGCCGGTCAGCGTGTGGGCGTTCGACGTGGTCTTGAACATCTTGCCGAACCCACCGGTCGCGAAGATCACGGCCTTGGCGTGGAAGACGTGCAGCTCGCCGGTCGCGAGCTCGTAGGCCACGACACCGGCGGGCTGCTGGCGGGTGACACCGTCGTCGCCCGTGACGTCCACCATGACGAGGTCGAGCGCGTAGAACTCGTTGTGGAACTCGACACCGAGCTTCACGCAGTTCTGGAACAGCGTCTGCAGGATCATGTGACCCGTGCGGTCGGCGGCGTAGCAGGCCCGGCGGACGGGCGCCTTGCCGTGGTCACGGGTGTGGCCGCCGAAGCGCCGCTGGTCGATCTTGCCCTCGGGTGTGCGGTTGAACGGCAGGCCCATGTTCTCGAGGTCGATGACGGCGTCGATCGCCTCCTTCGCCAGGATCTCGGCGGCGTCCTGGTCGACCAGGTAGTCACCGCCCTTGATCGTGTCGAAGGTGTGCCACTCCCACGAGTCCTCCTCCACGTTCGCCAGGGCCGCGGCCATGCCGCCCTGGGCCGCACCGGTGTGCGAGCGTGTCGGGTAGAGCTTCGAGATGACGGCCGTCTTCGCCTTCGGGCCGGCTTCGATGGCGGCACGCATGCCGGCACCGCCCGCGCCGATGATGACGATGTCGTGCTGGTGGTGGTGGACGGTGGTCTCGCTCACTGGGGCCTTTCGGGGTGGGTCAGCGCGCCGGCGGGGTGGTCGCGGCGTGCGCGTGGGTCTCGTTGCGCGGTGCTCGTGGCCGGTGGGGCCGTGCTGCTACTGCGCCGGGCAGAACGACGGCAGGTCGGCTGCGGCGGCGCCGGCCGGGCACGGGTCGAACGTCCAGCAGACGAGCAGACCGAGGACGATCAGCGCGACGCAGGCGATGGCCACCGCGAGCAGCAGGGTCTTCCGGATGCCGGGCTTCGCGACGTAGTCGTTGATGATCGTCCGCATGCCGTTCGAGCCGTGCACGAGGGCGAGGACGAGCATCAGGGAGTCCCAGACCTGCCAGAAGGGGTTGGCCCACTTGCCGGCGACGAAGGCGAAGTCGATCTGCTTCACGCCCTCTCCAGCGACCATGTTGACGAAGAGGTGGCCGAAGATGAGCACGACGAGCAGGACGCCAGAGGCGCGCATGTAGATCCACCCCCACTTCTCCCAGTTGGTGGTGCGGCGGGCGGCTGCGGCCGAACGAGGCGGCTCGACGATCTGCGTGGTCATGTCCGTGGGTCCCTTCGCCTACTGGAAGTCCGCGACGAGGTTCATGAGCTGCCGGGGCAGGAAGCCCGCGATCAGGACGGCCCACACGACCAGGACGACCCAGAACATGGCGCGCTGGTACCTCGGGCCCTTCGACCAGAAGTCGACCAGGATGATGCGCAGCCCGTTGAGTGCGTGGAAGACGATCGCCATCACGAGGGCGATCTCACCGATGTTCATGATCGGTGTCTTGTAGGTGCCGATCACGGCGTTGTACGCCTCGGGCGACAACCGGACGAGCGCGGTGTCGAGGATGTGCACGAGCAGGAAGAAGTAGATCGCGACACCGGTGATGCGGTGCAGCACCCACGACCACATGCCGGTGGAGCCGCGGTAGAGCGTCCCCTCGAGCCTGCGCGATGTGCGCGGCGCATCGATCGTCGCGCGCGGTTCGACCACCGTCGTCCCGCCTGCGGTCTGCTCGGCCATGAGCGAGTCCTCCCATAGGACGGGCTCGCCCGATCGGCGAGCCCTTGCCGTTCGTGTTCGTGTGGAACACGACCCATCCTATGCGCGTGCGCTGACACTCTCGTCCCACCCGACACGGAGCGTGCGGGACGAGGCCGGCGGAGCGCCGATCGTCCGGGCCGTGTCGTGGTGCTCGAGGAGCTGGTCGCCGACGGCCTCCCACGTCGTGCCCTCGACGCGGAGCCGACCGGCCGAGCCCATCCGTGCAGCCGCCGCCGGGTCCGTCACCAGACCCAGGACGGCGCGACGGAGCGCTTGCGGGGCGTCCGGGTCGTAGAGCTCGCCGTCCAGGCCGGGCGCGACCAGGTCGATCGGCCCTCCGGACGCCGGGGCCACCACCGGCAGGCCGCTCGCGTGGGCCTCCTGCAGCGTCTGGCCGAAGGTCTCCGCTGGACCCGTGTGCACGAAGACGTCGAGCATCGCGTAGGCGTCGGCCAGGGCATCGCCGCGCAGCGGGCCGGTGAAGGTGACGTCGAGGTGCCGCAACCGGCGCTCGAGCATCGCCCGCGACGGACCGCCGCCGGCGACGACCACCCGGATCCCCGGCACGCCGCCGAGCTCGGCGAGCCGCTCGACCTCCTTCTCGGGCGCCAGGCGTCCGACGTAGCCGACGATCGTCTCGCCGCCCGGTGCGATCCGACGGCGGGCTGCGCGCACGTGGGCCGAACGCCGTCGGTCCGGGTGGAAGAGCGCGGTGTCGACGCCGCGACCCCACCGGACCACCCGGGGCACGCCCTCGTCCGCGAGCATCGCGGCGGTGGCGGACGACGGGGCGAGCGTCAGCGACGCACCGGCGTGGATGCGCCCGAGGATCCTCCGCACCAGCGGGACGGTCGCGGTCAGGCCGTTGCGGCGGGCGAACCCGGCCACGTCGGTCTGGAAGACGGCGACGGAGGGGATGCCGAGCCTCCCGGCCGCCGTGATGGCACGACCGCCCAGCAGGAACGGGCTGGCCGCGTGCAGGACGTCGGCGCCGGAGGCGGCGAGGATCGTGTCGAGCACCGGGTGGGGGAGCGCGACCGGGAACCGGCGGTACGCCACGGCGGGCACCCGGTGCACGTCGAAGGAGCGGTAGCGCTCGACCCGTGTCCGTGACCGGAACTGCGCCAGGCCCGGCGTGTCCGGTGCGATCACGACCGCGCGGTGACCACGGCGCTCCAGGTGGTCGAGGACCGCCAGGACGCTGGTGGTCACGCCGTTCAGGGTGGGCAGGAAGCTCTCGGTCACGACGGCGACGGTCCGCTGGGACGTGCCGCGCTCCACGCTGCGTGCGCTCATGGTGCGTCCCATGCTCCGTGCGGGTCGTGACCGGGCGGGGCGCTCCGGGTGAACGGGCGGCGCGCAGGGGGTGAACAGGCGGCCGGGAGGCCCGGTGCGGCCACCGCGGTCGGGTCCGGTCCGTCGCGGCACGGGCCGGAACGCCGGGTCGGCTCCGGCAGGCCGCGTGCGGGGACCGTCCGGGCGACGTCCAGGTCGCGTCCGGGCGCACCGGTACGGTGAGCGGGTGGCAGACGCACTCGAGGACTTCTACGCGATCATCCCGGCCGGCGGCATCGGCTCCCGGCTCTGGCCGCTCTCGCGCGCCGACGCGCCGAAGTTCCTGCACGACCTGACCGGCTCCGGCACCTCGCTCCTGCGGCAGACCTGGGACCGGCTCGCACCGCTCGCCGGGGACCAGCGCATCATGGTCGTCACCGGTCGGGCGCACCGGGCCGCCGTCGAGGCGCAGCTGCCCGGCGTCGCCGACCACAACGTCGTGCTCGAGAGCGAACCGAAGGACTCCACGGCCGCGATCGGCCTCGCGGCGGCGATCCTCCGTCGTCGGGAACCCGACGTCGTGATCGGCTCGTTCGCCGCCGACCACGTCATCGGGGACGCCCGCGGCTTCCGGCGGTCGGTGCGCGACGCCGTCGCCGCCGCACGGGCCGGGTACGTCACGACGATCGGGATCACCCCGACCGAGCCGGCGATCGGCTTCGGGTACATCCACGCCGACGCGGCACCGCTCGAGGTCGAGGGGGCCTCGACCGTGCACGCGGTGCGGTCCTTCGTCGAGAAGCCCGACCTGGACACCGCCCGTCGATACCTCGAAGACGGCTCGTACCTCTGGAACGCCGGCATGTTCATCGCCCGGGCCGACGTGCTGCTCGCCGAGATCGGCCGCACGAAGCCCGAGCTGCTGGCCGGCATCGAGGAGCTCGCCGCCGCGTGGGACACCTCGTCGCGCGGCGCAGTGGTCGACGCGATCTGGCCCGGACTCGAGAAGATCGCCATCGACTACACGGTCGCCGAACCGGCCGCTGCGGCCGGTCGCATGGCCGTCGTGCCGGGCGACTTCGACTGGGACGACGTGGGGGACTTCGCCTCGCTCGCGAAGCTGCAGTCCGGCGGGCGGGCGAACAACCTCGCCGTGCTCGGCGACGGCGCGCGCATCCTCGCCGACTCGTCGAGCGGCATCGTCGTGGCGCACAGCCAGCGGCTCATCTCGCTCATCGGGGTCGAGGACATCGTCGTCGTCGACACCCCGGACGCGCTGCTCGTGACCACGAGCGAGAACGCGCAGCGGGTCAAGGGCGTGGTGGACGCACTCAAGGTGAGCGGGCGCGGGGACGTGCTCTGACCGACTGCGGCGTTCGGTGCCACCGCCGTCCACACCCCTGGTCGCCTGGGTGACGAGGGCCGCGGGCGGCCGGTAACGTGTCAGTCGAGGGCACGACTCGGGGGAGTGATCATGGGGGACATCGCGTTCGACGCGGACAAGGCGAGGTCGGCGGCGCGGGTGGCGCGTCGAGCGGCCGAGACGCTCCGCGGGCAGGCTGGCGCTCGCTCCGGAGCGGTCGAAGCGGCGCTCGACGACTTCGAGGGCTCGTACGCCGAGCGGTTCCGGAGTGCCGCGGTGATCGAGGCCGAGGACCGGGCGCGTCTGGCGGGTGTGCTGGTCGACCTCGCGGAACAGATCGACGCCGCAGTCGCCGCCGCTGAGCGTGAACGGGCGCGACAGCGTGCCCATGCCGAGTGGAAGGCACGCGACGCCGACCGGAAGCGGGCAGCATCCGTTGCCGAAGCCCTCGCCGGTGCCGCCGGGCGATCGGTCCTCGATGCCTGGGAGGGCTTCACCGATCCCGAGCCGTCGACCGAACCCGAGCCGAGGCCCGAGGTCGACGCCGAGTTCCGAGGTCGCGAGCGTGCGCGCTACGGCGACGGAGCGAGCCGTGGAAGGAGCTCTGCCGACCCGAGCGCTCTCCGGGCCTTCGTCACGACGACCTCCGGGCTGGACTCCGCCGCGTCAGCGGAGTCCACCCGGGTGGGATCGGTCTGGTCCTCCTTCCGGGACTCCTGCGGCTGGGTCACGGTCGACCGCGCGAGCATGCCAGCGGGCTTCGAGCGCTACGTTCGGGAGAACGACGAGGACCGGAACTGGATCGGCAGGATCGCCGAAGCCTTCGAAGCCGCCGGCGGCAGTGGATCGCTGTCGAACGTCGCCCTCGACATCGCCGCGACCGGACAGGCGGCGCCTGCCCTCCAGCGGCTGTTCGCGGACGATCTCACGCCGGCGGAGGTCGCGGAACGTTGGACCGCGCTCGGGCTGACGACGGCCGACACCGGCGTGTTCGACGGGCTGCCGACGGACGTGCTCGCGCGACTCGGCAACCTCGAGGGTGTCCCGTACTGGGTGCGGAGCACGGCGAACGGCCTCGTGCTGAACCAACGACTCGGCGATGTGGAGCGCCAGATCGAGCAGCTGGAGGGGACAGTGGCATCGGCGGGTGACGGCTCTCGGGCGTTGGCGCGGGAACTGACGGCGCTGTACGCGGACCGTAAGGCCCTGCGGAACATCAACGCTGCGTTGACGAAGAAGGGCTCCGACGGGAAGCGCTTCCTCATCGCTCTCACGGATGATCGACCGCCGCTCGCTGCCGTCTCGATCGGCGATCTGGACCGTGCGAAGTCAGCGACCTGGGCTGTCCCTGGTATGGACACCACGACAGCGGACATGACGACGTGGGCGAGAGCCGCTCAGAACATCGCCGATGAGCAAACGGACGTTGCGGACACCACAGACGTCGCAGACCCTTCGGATCGAGCAGTCGTCGCTTGGGTCGGCTACACCACCCCGGGACCACAGGATGTGCTCCTCATGGCCAAGGCGAAGGAGGGCGGCAAGCGTCTCGCAGATTCGATCCGCGGGTTCTCAGCCGTCCGCGGAACTGATGACGTGGAGACGAACGTCGTGGCGCACTCCTACGGCACGACCGCGGGCTCTGTGGCTCTGGCCGAGCGGGGTGTCCACGTTGATCGGTTCGTCGCACTGGGTTCTGCCGGGCTGCCCGATGGTCTCGACGATGCGCAGCAGCTGCACGCAGACCAGGTCTTCGCGGCTCAGGCAAAGGACGGCCCCACCGGCGAGTCCGGACAGGGTGACGAATGGGCGACGTTCGGCCGGGAGAAGAGCCTCGCCCATCGCGTCGACCCGACCGCGCAGGGTTTCGGGGCGACCGTGTTCGGCGCCGACGGCGGGACGGGGAGCGAGGGGCAGACCCTTGCGTCGGTCCTGCATCACGCCCCGGTGTTCAAGGACCACCGGGGTTACCTGGACCGTGGTACCGAGTCACTGCACAACGTGGCACTCGCCACCACAGGTCAGGACGAGTTGCTGACCGGGGCGCGAGATCGATGACCCGGTCCGACGAAGGAGGAGGCACATGAACGCACGGCACCGTGCTCGTCGCGCACTCGCGGCGACAGCGGCGCTACTGGCAGTCGTCGTCGTGACCGCCGGATGTGCCGGGCAGCAGCATGATGCAACCCGACCGACTGAGAGGACGTCCTCCGTGGACGCAGACACTGCGAAGCGAAACATGATCGACATCGTCGATCAGACAACGGCCGCGCTCGGCGGCGAATGGGAGACGAGGACGTCTCCCGATTACGTCGAGAGCTGCCAGCTGTCGAGCGACGAAGAAGGAGCTCGGTGGGTGTACCGAGTTGCTCGAGCAGAGTCCGCCGACGTCGAGGCGGACGCTGCTGCTGCCTCCGATGTCTGGAGGTCCGCCGGTCTGACCGTGGACCGACTCGCTGACTCCAAGGGGCCGGCGGTGGTCGCTCGCGGCGGCGATCGCGTCGAGATGATCCGTTTCTTCGCTTTCACCGGCAACTACAGCATCCAAGCGCTCTCGATGTGCTTCGCTGGCGACGCAGACGAGATCGAGGAGCAGCAGGCCGACGAATGACCCGCGATCCCGGGTTCGTGGTGTCGTGGCCGTGCCGGATCAGGGCGCGCGACCTCGCAAGCCTCATCGTCGTCCTCGCGCTCGCGGGACTGAGCACCGGGTGTGCATCGCGAGTGGTCGAGACGAGGACGGCCAGCGCAACGGATCCGATCGTGGACGCAGAGACCGCGAAGCAACAGATGATCGCCGCAGTGGACGACGCCACCGGGCTCCTCGGTGGAGATTGGACAGCGCGGACCGGACCGGACGCAGCGGAGCGGTGCACGTTGCCGGATGGGGAACGCGGAGCAAACTGGCGGTACCTGACGGGGAGCGCGATCGAGGGGCGGCCGGAGGACGGCTCGGCGATGGTCGACCACTGGCGTGCGCAGGGCATGCGCGTGACCGCGCGGGACACGAGCACCGGGCCGGTGGTCTTCGGCGGGGGAGGCGGGGACATCGCGTCCATCAGCTTCTACGCGGTCTCCGGCAACTACACCGTCCAAGCCGTCTCGCTGTGCTTCCCCGGCGACGCCGACCGCATGGCCGAGGACGACGCCGACGAGGTCGAGTGAGCCTCCGAGGACGAGACGCCGGAGAGTCTCGAGAGGGAGAAGGATGTCTGCCGAGCTGACGGCGCGGCGCCTGACGAGCGTTGCCCTGACCTCCTTGGCGCTGATGATCACCATCAGCGGTTGCACGCAACACCCCTCGAAGGGCGAGACACCGTCCGACGACGGACGGACGTCCCGGGTGGACTCCGAGACTGCCCAGCGCACGATGGCCGAGTTCGTCGACAGGACCGCTGCGGAGCTCGGCGGCGAGTGGGTCACCACGCAGGGCCCGGACTACGTCGACAGCTGCACGCTCTCCGACGGCGGAGAAGGAGCCAACTGGGTCTACCTCGTCACCAGGACGCACGGGGATGGCAACCCCGAGGGCGATGCCTCGACGGTCGCGAGTGCATGGCAGTCCGCGGGCATGACCGTCGAACGAGTCGCGGACCCGGACGGCCCGGTGGTCGTCGGACGAGGTGGAGCATCGACGGCCTTGATCGACCTCTACGCCTTCCCCGGCAAGTACAGCCTCGAAGCCGAATCGACCTGCTTCCCAGGGAGTGCCAGCGAGATCGAACAGGAGCAGACGGACCGGTCCTAGATGTGCAGCGCAGCGCCGCGGTCTGGTACTTCCGTGCACGATCGACGGCAGGTCTCGCCCGCTGTAGCGCTCCACCACGAAATCCCCGGATCGTCCCCCGGACCGGGCCTCCGGGGGACGACGGCGTTACGGGCGCGTTTCGTCGGGGTCGCGATCGGGTAACTGATCCCAGCAGTCCCTCAGGGGCGTTCTGTACCGGCCCGACGGTCGTGTACTGTCGCCACGATCGCCCGGAACGCACGTGGTCCGGGCACCGCCCCCCGGAGGAACCAACCCGTGACATCTCGTACCCGTCAGGTCCTGCTCAGCGGCCTCGCGCTCGCCGGCACCATGGCCGTCCTGGCCGGCTGCTCGGCCGCCCCGTCTGACACCGCCTCGGCGAAGAAGACCGACTTCCGCCCCTGCATGGTCTCCGACTCCGGTGGCTTCGACGACAAGTCCTTCAACGAGCTCGGCTACGACGGTCTGCAGGACGCCGCCAAGGCGATCGGCGCGACCGCCAAGACGGCCGAGTCGAAGGACTCCACGGTCTACGACTCGAACATCGAGCAGCTGATCAACCAGAACTGCAAGCTCATCGTCACCGTCGGCTTCAACCTGGCGGACGCCACGAAGAAGCAGGCCGCCGCGAACCCCGACACCGAGTTCGCGATCATCGACGACAACTCGATCACGGCCAAGAACGTCAAGCCGATCACGTTCGACACCTCGCAGGCCGCGTTCCTCGCGGGCTACGCCGCCGCCTCGTACTCCAAGAGCGGCGTCGTCGGCACCTTCGGCGGCATGCAGATCCCGACCGTCACGATCTTCATGGACGGCTTCGCGGACGGCGTGAAGTACTACAACGAGAAGAAGAACAAGGACGTCAAGGTCGTCGGCTGGGACGTGGACAGCCAGAAGGGCTCCTTCACCGGTGGCTTCGAGGCCGGCACGCAGGCCAAGGCCGTCGCGCAGACCCTCCTCGACCAGAACGCGGACGTCATCCTGCCCGTCGGTGGCCCGATCTACCAGTCGGCTGCTGAGGCGATCAAGGACGCGAACAACGGCTCCGTGCTGATCGGCGCGGACAGCGACCTCTACGAGGCCGACCCGCGCTACAAGGACATCGCCTTCACCTCGGTGGAGAAGGGCATGCGCCCCGCGACCCGCGACGTCGTCGAGCAGGCCGCCAAGGGCTCCTTCTCGAGCGAGCCGTACGTCGGCACGCTGAAGAACGAGGGCGTGGGCATCGCCCCGTTCCACGACTACGCCTCCAAGGTCGACAGCGGCCTCGAGGGCGAGCTCGACACGATCAAGTCCGGCATCATCGACGGCTCGATCACGGTCAAGACCGAAGCGACCGTCAAGTAACACCACGGATGCGGGCGGGGGAGGAATCCCTCGCCCGCATTCCCGTGCCCCGACACGAGGAACAGCGCAGCACAGACATGAAGCTCGAACTCCGCGGCATCACCAAGCGGTTCGGATCGCTGGTCGCCAACGACCACATCTCGCTCACCGTCGAGCCGGGAGAGGTCCACTGCCTCCTCGGTGAGAACGGTGCCGGCAAGTCCACCCTCATGAACGTCCTCTACGGCCTGTACCAGGCGGACGAGGGCGAGATCCTCCTGGACGACGCCGTCCAGGACTTCGACGGCCCGGGCGACGCGATGCGCGCCGGGATCGGCATGGTGCACCAGCACTTCATGCTCGTCCCGGTGTTCACCGTCGCCGAGAACGTCATGCTCGGCCAGGAGCAGACCACCTTCGGCGGCCGACTCGACCTCGCCGGCGCCCGCGCCCGAGTCAAGGAGATCAGCGACCGGTTCGGGTTCGACGTCGACCCGGACGCCCGGGTCGAGGACCTGCCGGTCGGCGTGCAGCAGCGCGTCGAGATCATCAAGGCGCTGTCCCGCGACGCGAAGGTCCTCGTCTTCGACGAGCCGACCGCCGTCCTGACGCCGCAGGAGACCGACGAGCTGATGGGCATCATGCGCCAGCTCCGCGAGGCCGGCACCGCCATCGTCTTCATCACGCACAAGCTGCGCGAGGTGCGCGAGGTCGCCGACCGGATCACGGTCATCCGTCTCGGCAAGGTCGTCGGCGAGGCCTCGCCGACCGCGACGAACAACGAGCTCGCCGCGCTCATGGTCGGCCGCGCCGTCTCGCTCGTCGTGGACAAGGCACCGGCGAGCGGGGGAGACGACGCGCTCGTGGTCGACCACCTCACGGTCACCGACCCGTCCGGAGTGGTGCTCGTCGACGACGTGTCGTTCACGGTCCGCCGTGGTGAGATCCTGGCGATCGCGGGCGTCCAGGGCAACGGACAGACCGAGCTCACCGAGGCCATCCTCGGCCTCGAGCCGGTGCACGCCGGTCGTGTCGTCCTCGACGGATCGGAGATCACCGGTCGCACCGTCAAGCAGATCCTCGACGCCGGCGTGGGCTTCGTGCCCGAGGACCGCAAGGAGGACGGGCTCGTCGGCGAGTTCACGATCGCCGAGAACCTCATGCTCGACCGCGCCGACCACGCGGAGTTCGTCCGCGCCGGCACGATCCGCTCCGCCGAACGCGACGCGTTCGCGGACGAGAAGATCGCCGAGTTCGACATCCGCACGCCGTCCCGCACCACCGCGGCCGGTCGGCTGTCCGGCGGCAACCAGCAGAAGATCGTCCTCGCCCGCGAGCTCAGTCGTGAGCTGCGGCTGTTCGTCGCCGCGCAGCCCACGCGCGGCATCGACGTCGGCTCGATCGAGTTCGTGCACAAGCGCATCGTCGCCACCCGCGACACCGGCGTCCCGGTCATCGTCGTCTCCACGGAGCTCGACGAGGTCGTGGCGCTCGCCGACCGCATCGCCGTGATGTACCGCGGGGCGATCGTCGGCATCGTCCCCGCGGACACCCCCCGAGACGTCCTCGGCCTCATGATGGCCGGGGAGCTTCCTGAAGGAACGGAGCTGGCAGCGTGACCGCGCAGGGCCCCCAGGACCACACACCCACCGAGACGACCGCGACGGCGTCCGACGACCGCCTGCAGGAGGAGGCTCCGACGCCGCACCTCATGACGGACTCGGCCACCGACTCCGAGCGCCGGGCCGGCGGCGGGGACCGCTGGAGCACCGCACTGCAGAGCATCGTGAACGGGTCGGTGCTCGTCACCGTGCTCGCCGTCGTGCTGGCCCTGGTGGCGTGCGGTGTGCTCATCGCGGCGACCGACGAGGGCGTCCGCACGGCAGCCGGCTACTTCTTCGCGCGTCCGGCGGACACGTTCCAGGCGATCGGGTCCTCGGTCGGCGGTGCTTACGCGTCGCTGTTCCAGGGCTCGGTGGTCAACTTCGGCGCGAGCTCCTTCGCCCAGGCGATCGTGCCGATCACCCGGTCGCTCGACTACGCCGTGCCGCTCGTCGCCGCCGGTCTCGGCATCGCCGTGTCGTTCCGCGCCGGCCTCTTCAACATCGGTGGCCAGGGCCAGATCCTGATGGGCGCCGCGGCGGCCGGGTGGGTCGGGTTCTCCTTCGACCTGCCTGCCGTCGTGCACATCCCCCTGACGATCGTCGCCGGCATCGTCGGCGGTGCGGTCTGGGGCGGCATCGTCGGTCTGCTCAAGGCGCGGACCGGCGCCAACGAGGTCGTCCTGACGATCATGCTCAACTACGTCGGGCTCTACCTGCTCAGCTACATGCTCCGCACGCCGGGCCTCCTGCAGGCGTCCGGCAGCCCGAACCCGATCTCGCCCGCGATGAAGGACAGCGCGGTGCTCCCGCAGCTGTTCGGCCCGCGGTACGGCGTCGACCTCGGCTTCGTGGTCGCGCTCATCGCGGTCGTGGTCGTCTGGTGGCTGCTCAACAAGTCGTCGCTCGGCTTCCGCTTCCGCACCATCGGTGAGAACCCCCGCGCGGCCCGGGTCGCCGGCATGAGCGTGCCCTCGCTCACCATCTGGGTCATGCTCATCTCGGGAGCGCTCGTCGGCATCGCCGGCGCGTACCAGGTGCAGGGCGCCGTGACGAGCGGCTTCACGTCCAACATCGACGCCGGTATCGGCTTCGACGCCATCACGGTCGCCCTCCTCGGGCGCTCGAAGCCGTGGGGCGTGTTCTGGGCCGCCATCCTGTTCGGCGTGCTGAAGAACGGGGGCTACGCCATGCAGGCCGCGAACGGCATCCCGATCGACATCGTGGGCGTCATCCAGGCGCTCATCGTCCTCTTCATCGCGGCCCCGCCGCTCGTCCGCGCGATCTTCCGGATCCCGCAGCCGGGCGCCCGCCGCCGTACCCGCACCAAGCAGATCAAGAAGGCGGTCGCCGCGTGAGCACCACGAGCCCCACCGCGGTCCCCGCACTCCCCGCGACCGACCGCGCCGTCGAGACCACCCGGAGCTGGAAGGCCCCGATCGCGTTCGCGGTGTTCACCGTCCTGGCGATCGTGTTCTTCGGGGTCCTGCACCGCAGCGGCGACGCCACGTTCCGCCTGGCGAACGCCGGTGACTTCGTCGCGCTGCCGGACGTCCCGCTGCCGGCGACGGCCACCGGTGTCGTCGTCATCGTCCTGCTCGCCCTGGCCACGGTCTTCGCCGCGCTCCAGGTGTTGCGCTCCCGCCCGGTGCCGCTCTGGCTGACCTCGGTCTTCGCGGTGCTGTTCGTCATCGGCTTCCTCGCCTGGGCGGCGGCGGGTGCGACGATCCCCGTCCCCGGGCTCCTGGTCGGTGCGCTCGGCCTGAGCGTCCCGCTCGTGTTCGGTGCCCTCGGCGGCGTCATCTCCGAGCGCGTCGGCGTCGTGAACATCGCCATCGAGGGCCAGTTCCTCGCCGGTGCGTTCACCTCGGCGATGATCGGCTCGCTGACCGGCTCCGCGTGGGTCGGGCTCGTCGGCGCCGTCGTCGCGGGTGTGCTCGTCTCGTTCGTCCTCGCGGCGTTCAGCATCAAGTACCTCGTCGACCAGGTCATCGTCGGCGTCGTCATCAACGCGTTCGTCTCCGGCCTGACCGGCTTCCTGTACTCGCAGGTGCTCTCGCCCGCCGAGCAGACGCTCAACGTCGGCATCCGGTTCCCGACCCTGCCGATCCCGGTGCTGCACCAGATCCCGGTCATCGGCCCGGTGTTCTTCGAGCAGAACGTCATCGTGTACCTGGCGTACGTCGCGGTCGCGGTCGTCACCTTCTGCCTGTTCAAGACCCGCTGGGGCCTCCGTCTGCGTTCCGTCGGCGAGCACCCGCAGGCGGCGGACACCGTCGGCATCAACGTCGCCCGGACGCGGTTCTGGAACGTCTCGCTCGCCGGTGCGATCGCCGGGATCGGCGGTGCGTACTTCACGCTCGGCTCGGTCGGCCCCTTCGCGAAGGACATGACCGCGGGTGCGGGCTACATCGCCCTGGCCGCCGTCATCTTCGGTCGCTGGGACCCGATCCGGGCGACGCTCGCGGCGCTGCTGTTCGGCTTCGCGTCGAACCTGCAGAACGTCCTCGGGTCGATCAACTCGCCCGTCCCGAGTGAGTTCCTGCTCATGCTGCCGTACGTCGTCACCATCTTCGCGGTGGCCGGGCTGGTCGGGCAGGTGCGCGGGCCCGCCGCGGCCGGCAGACCGTACATCAAGAGCTGACGGACGGGAGGCACGGCACATGACCGACACGAACCCCACAGGTGACCACACGGTCGCCATCGACCCCGTGACCGGCGAGCCGCCCTGGACGGACCCGGCCACGAGCCTCCAGGCCGACACCGGGTCCGACGTCGACGCGAGCGTCGACGTGGACTGGAGCGCCCTGCGCGAGGCGGCGACCGCCGCGATGCGGCGCGCCTACGCGCCGTACTCGTCGTTCCCGGTGGGTGCCGCGGCGCTCACCGACGACGGACGGATCGTCTCGGGCTGCAACGTCGAGAACGCGTCGTACGGGGTGACCCTGTGCGCCGAGTGCTCGCTCGTGTCGCAGCTGCACATGACCGGCGGCGGCAAGCTCGTCGCGTTCACGTGCGTGGACGGCGACGGCGCGACGCTCATGCCGTGCGGTCGGTGCCGACAGCTGCTGTTCGAGCACTCCACCGAGGGCATGCTCCTCGAGACGGTCTCGGGCATCCGCACGATCGACCAGGTGCTGCCCGACGCGTTCGGGCCCCGCACCCTCGCCACCTACCAGGAAGAGCACTGACATGGCCGTCGAGCCCTTCGACACCGTCGACCTCATCCGCACCAAGCGGTCCGGCGATGCGCTGAGCACCCCCGAGATCGACTGGCTCGTCGACGCCTACACGCGCGGCTACGTCGAGGACCCGCAGATGGCGGCCCTGGCGATGGCGATCTTCCTGAACGGCATGGAGCGCCGGGAGATCAAGGACCTGACCCTCGCGATGATCGCGTCGGGGGAGCGGATGTCGTTCGGCTCGCTCGGCAAGACCACGGTGGACAAGCACTCGACGGGTGGCGTCGGGGACAAGATCACGCTGCCGCTCGCGCCGCTCGTGGCGTCCTTCGGCGTGGCGGTCCCGCAGCTGTCCGGGCGCGGGCTCGGTCACACCGGCGGCACGCTCGACAAGCTCGAGTCCATCGCGGGGTGGCAGGCGTCGATCTCGAACGACCGCATGATGCAGGTGCTGTCGGAGGTGGGTGCGGTCATCTGCGCCGCCGGCTCCGGGCTCGCCCCGGCCGACAAGAAGCTCTACGCGCTCCGCGACATCACGGGCACCGTCGAGTGCATCCCGCTCATCGCGTCGAGCATCATGTCGAAGAAGATCGCCGAGGGCACGGGGGCGCTCGTGCTCGACGTCAAGTTCGGCTCCGGTGCCTTCATGCCGACGTACGAGGCGTCGAAGGAGCTCGCGCAGACGATGGTCGACCTCGGGAACGACGCCGGGGTCGCGACCTCGGCGCTGCTCACCGACATGGAGGTCCCGCTCGGACTGACGATCGGCAACGCGCTCGAGGTCCGCGAGTCGGTCGAGGTCCTCGCCGGTGGCGGGCCGTCCGACGTGGTGGCGCTGACCGTCTCGCTGGCCGAGGAGATGCTGCGGCTCGCCGGGCTGCCGGACGCCGACCCCGCGGCAGCGCTGGCCGACGGCCGGGCGATGGACACCTGGCGCCGGATGATCGCGGCCCAGGGCGGCGACCCGTCGGCCGACCTGCCGGTCGCCCGCGAGCAGCACGTCGTCACCGCGACGGAGTCCGGCGTGCTCGTGCAGCAGGACGCCCTGCCGTTCGGCATCGCCGCGTGGCGCCTCGGTGCCGGTCGTGCCCGCGCGCAGGACCCGGTGCAGGCGGGTGCCGGCATCGAGCTGCACGTCAAGCCGGGCGACACCGTCACCGCCGGGCAGCCGCTCTGGACGCTGCACACCGACGAGCCGGCGCGATTCGACCGCGCGCTGGAGTCGCTCGAGGGTGCGTGGGCGATCGGGACGACCGCGCCCGAACGCGGGCCGATCGTGCGCGAGCGCATCACGGGCTGAGCGCCACGGCCGCGACCCGGCCACGTCGACGACCGGAGGCTCCCCGCACGGCTGTGGGGAGCCTCCAGGCCGTCCGCCCGTCTGTTGTGCACAGGTACGGACGCGGCGTCGGCGACCACCGATAGCCTGGGAGCATGAGCGCCGACGCCCCCACCCACCGCCTGCCCGACGCCGGAGCGGTCATCGACGACCTGCCCAAGGTCTCGCTGCACGACCACCTCGACGGCGGTCTGCGCCCCGCGACGATCGTCGACCTGGCGGACCAGGCGGGCGTCGAGCTGCCGGTGACGGACTCCGAGGCCCTGGGGGCGTGGTTCGCCGAGCAGTCGAACAGCGGCTCGCTCGTCGAGTACCTGAAGACCTTCGACGTCACCACCTCGGTGATGCAGACCGCACCGCAGCTGCACCGCGTCGCGAAGGAGTTCGTCGAGGACCTCGTCGCCGACGGCGTCGTCTACGGCGAGATCCGGTGGGCGCCGGAGCAGCACCTGCGGGGCGGGCTGACGCTCGACCAGACCGTCGAGGCGGTGCAGGCCGGCATCGAGGAGGCAGTCGACGCCGCCGGCGGCTCGATCCGGATCGGCCAGCTCGTCACCGCGATGCGTCACGCCGACCGGTCCCTCGAGATCGCCGAGCTCGCCGTCCGGCACCGCGACCGCGGCGTGGTCGGCTTCGACATCGCGGGGGCCGAGGCCGGGTTCCCGCCGGCGAACCACCGCGCGGCGTTCGAGTACCTGGCGTCGGAGCTGTTCCCCGTGACGGTCCACGCGGGTGAGGCCGACGGGCTCGCGTCGATCCGCTCGGCGCTGGTCGACGGCCGCGCCCTCCGCCTCGGGCACGGCGTCCGGATCTTCGAGGACATCACGCTGTCCGACGCCGGTGACGGCTCGACGCTCGCGTCGCTCGGCGAGGTCGCGTCGTGGGTCCGCGACCGCGAGATCCCGCTCGAGGTCGCGCCGCAGTCGAACCTGCAGACCGGTGCGATCGCGGCGTGGGGCGACGACCTCGCCGACCACCCGTTCGACGTGCTGTACCAGCTCGGGTTCCGCGTCACGGTGAACACCGACAACCGCCTGATGAGCAACACATCGCTGTCGAAGGAGCTCGCGCTCCTGGCCGGCACCTTCGGCTACGACCTCGACGACCTCGCCGCGTTCCAGATCAACGCCGCCCTCGGCTCGTTCCTGCCGCTCGAGGACCGCGAGGAGATCATCGCGACCATCACGGCCGGACACCAGGAGGCGTAGCCATGTCCCTCCCGCCGCTGCCGGACGACGCCGTCGTGCTCGGGGCGAGCGCGTCCTCGTGGCGCGACGCGCTCCGGCTCGCCGGCGGTGCGCTCGTGACCTCGGGTGCCGCGACGCCGCCGTACACGGACGCGATGATCGACCTGGTCGAGGAGCACGGGCCGTACATCGTCATCTCTCCCGGGCTCGCGTTCGCGCACGCCCGGCCGGGGCCCGCGGTGCTGCGTGACGGGTTGGCCGTCGTGACCCTGCGGGAACCGGTGTCGTTCGGGCACCCGCACAACGACCCGGTGTCGGTCGTGCTCGGGCTCGCGGTCGCCGAGGTCGGCACGCACCTCGAGTCCATCGGCGACATCGCGAACACCTTCAACGACGACACCGTGACCGCTCGCCTCGCGGCGGCGACGTCGGCGGACGAGGTCCGGACGATCATGGGGGTGTCGGCGTGAAGATCGTGACGATCTGCGGTGCGGGGATCGGGTCGAGCGGCATCCTCAAGGTGAACGCCGAGAAGGCCCTCGACGCGCTCGGGCTGTCGGCGTCGGTCGTCGCTGCGGACGTCGCCTCGGTGCGCGCCGTGGCCGAGGACGCCAACGTGATCCTCACCAGCCAGGAGTTCGTCGAGGCGATCGGGGACACCTACGCCGAGGTGATCGTGATCCGGAACCACTTCGACCAGGGCGAGATCACCGCCGCGGTGGACCGGGCGCTCGGGGAGCACTGAGCGGCTCCCGACGCTGCCTCTAGAGTTGGGGCATGAGCACGGAGAACCCGCTGAACGACCCCGCCGCCGACCCGTTCGAGGTCGCCCGCGACGCCGCCGCCGTCATCGCCGACCGGTCCGGCATCGAACGGCACGACATCGCCCTGACCCTGGGGTCCGGCTGGGGCAAGGCCGCCGACATCATCGGCGAGACGGTGTCCGAGATCCCCGCGGCCGAGGTCCCCGGCTTCAGCGCCTCGGCGGTGCCCGGGCACTCCGGCACCGTCCGCTCGATCCGCCTGCAGGACGGCCGGCACGCGCTCGTCATCGGCGCGCGGACCCACTACTACGAGAACCACGGCGTCCGTCGCGTGGTGCACAGCGTCCGCACCGCGGCCACCACGGGCGCATCGGTCATGGTGCTCACGAACGGTGCCGGCGGCATCAAGGAGCACTGGAAGCCGGGCACCCCGGTCCTCATCAGCGACCACATCAACCTGACGGCGGACAGCCCACTCGAGGGCGCCACGTTCGTCGACCTGACCGACCTGTACTCGTCGCGTCTGCGCGCGGTCGCGAAGTCGATCGACCCGACCCTCGACGAGGGCGTCTACACGCAGTTCCGCGGCCCGCACTACGAGACCCCGGCCGAGGTCCAGATGGCGAAGACCATCGGCGGGCACATCGTCGGCATGTCGACCGCGCTCGAGGCGATCGCCGCCCGGCAGGCCGGCATGGAGGTCCTCGGCTTCTCCCTCATCACGAACCTCGCCGCGGGCATCCAGAAGACCCCGCTCTCGCACGCCGAGGTCCTCGAGGCCGGGCGCGAGGCCGAGCCGGTCATCGCCGACCTCCTCGCCCGCGTGGTGGCGGCGCTGTGACCCGGCACGAGGGCGCCTCGGACGGCGCGATCGCGGACGGCGACCTCGGCGAGGGGATCGAGCCCGCGACGGACGGCGCCGCTGCTGACGGCCTGGAGGCAGTGCTCGCCGCCGCCAGGTCCTGGTCGGAGCAGGACCCGGACGACGAGACCCGCGCCGAGCTCGACGCGCTCGTCGCCGCCGCCGCGGGCGACCCCGTGGACGAGACCGCGGCCGCGTCGCTGCGCGAGCGCTTCTCCGGGCGGCTGGCCTTCGGCACCGCGGGGCTCCGCGCCGAGCTCGGCGCCGGGCCGCAGCGCATGAACCGCGTCGTCGTGACGCAGGCCGCCGCCGGTCTCGCACGCTTCCTGATCGACACCGGGCGCGACCGCAGCGTCGTCATCGGCTACGACGGCCGGGTCAACTCGGACGTCTTCGCGCGGGACTCGGCCGAGGTGATGCGGGGCCTCGGGCTCGACGTCACGCTGCTGCCGTCGGCGCTGCCCACCCCGGTGCTCGCGTTCGCCGTCCGCCACCTCGGTGTCGGCGCGGGCGTGATGGTGACCGCCAGCCACAACCCGCCGCGGGACAACGGCTACAAGGTCTACCTCGGGGGTGAGGACGACGGCTCCCAGATCGTCCCACCGGTCGACGGCGAGATCGCCTCGGCGATCGACGCGGTCGCCGCGGGCGACGTCCGCGACCTCGTCCGCGCGACGGACTACACGGTGGCGGGTGACGCCCTGGTGCAGGCGTACGTGGACGCGACGGCCGCGACGGTGCCGGCCCCGCGCCTCCCGGTCGACGCGCAGCCGACGGTGGTCTACACGGCGATGCACGGCGTCGGGTGGGAGACGGCACGCGCGGTGTTCGCCGCCGCGGGCTTCGCGGAGCCCGCCGTGGTGCCCGAGCAGATCGAGCCGGACGGGGCCTTCCCGACCGTGTCGTTCCCGAACCCGGAGGAACCGGGTGCGATGGACCTGTCGATCGCGCGTGGGGTCGCGGTCGGCGCCGACCTCGTCATCGCGAACGACCCCGATGCCGACCGGCTCGCACTCGCGATCCCGGACGGTGCCGGCTCCTTCCGTCGCCTGTCCGGCAACGAGGTCGGGTGGCTGCTCGGCTGGCGTGCGGCCGAGGCGTTCGCCGCCGGGTCACCGGAGGCGTCGGGCACGCTCGCCGCATCCATCGTGTCCTCGCCGGCGCTGTCCCGCGTGGCCGAGCGGTACGGGCTCGAGTACCGCGACACCCTGACCGGCTTCAAGTGGGTGTCACGCGTGCCCGGTCTCGTGTTCGGCTACGAGGAGGCGCTCGGCTACCTCGTCGACCCCACGGTGGTCCGTGACAAGGACGGCATCTCGGCAGCCCTGGCGCTGCTCGACCTCGCCGTGTCCCTGGCAGCGGACGGGCGGACGATCGCCGACCAGCTCGACGCGTTCGCCGCCGAGTTCGGGGCGTTCGCCTCCGGTCAGGTGTCGACCCGCGTGGACGACCTGTCGCGCATCGGGGAGATCATGGCGGCCCTGCGGTCGTCGGCGCCCTCGTCGCTCGGGGGCCTCGCCGTCACGGGCGTGACCGACTACTCGGACGGCGTCGCGGGCTTCCCGCCGTCGGACATCCTGCGCTACGACCTCGAGGGCGGCGCGCGGGTCATCGTCCGCCCGAGCGGCACCGAGCCGAAGGTCAAGGTGTACATCGACACGGTGGCCGGCACCCCTGCCGAGGCCCAGGCACTCGTCGACGCCCTCGCCGCCGACGTGCGCCCGCGCGTGTCGTAGCGCGCGGCGGCCTGCCGTCCGGCGGCACGGAACCTGGTTCCGGACACAGCACCGCGCTTCTTCGCGGTGCTGTGTCCGTTCCGCGGTCTTCGGTACTCGGTCGACGCCCACATCAACAGCTCAGATGGTCCTGCACAGGGACGCTCCGAGCGCATCGATCCACCGGTCGCGAGCTCGACCGCTGGAACGACCGCGGGCCCTGGGCACGATGCGACGATGGAACGCCTCACACTGACACGTACACCCGCCGACGACGCCGCAGCACGGGCACGCCGCAGACGACTCCGAACGGGTGAACACGTCCGCGTCGGCTACGGCATCACCACGTCAGCAGAGGCGTTCGAAGCCGCGTCGGAAGCCACACGGCACCGGGCTCGGATCGATGCCGTGACGGCGCGATCCCGGCCGGGCCTGATCGTCTCGCACCAGTCGGCGGTCGTGATGCACGGACTGCCGTGGTTCGGACCGTTGCCCGAGCGTGTGCTGCTCACCGATCCGACACGGGACCGGTCACAACGGCTCCGGTTCAGCGACAAGGTCCCCGCTCTGGGCCGCACAGTGGGCGCCGTCGACATCGACGGTGTCCGGACGACCGATCTCGTCGAGACCGCGGTGGACATCGCGCTGCGGTGCGATCGCGGTCACGCGATCGTCGTACTCGACGCTGTGCTCCGGCAAGGAGTGGAACGACAGGTACTGGTCGCTGCGCTCGACCGTCGCCCCGTCCGTCGAGGCAAGGCCCGCGCGAGCCGGCTGATCGGCATCGCCGACGCGCGCACGGAGTCACCGGGGGAGAGCCTGACCAATCTCGTCGTCCACGACCTCGGTCTTCCCACACCGGTCCTCCAACACGAGTTCAGCCTCGGCGGTCACGTCGTCGCCCGAGTCGACTTCTGGTTCCCGGAGCAGGGCGTGGTGGTCGAGTTCGACGGCCTGGCGAAGTACCGGGACCGTGCACTCCGCGGTGGACGGTCGGCGGACCAGGTCATCGTCGATGAGAAGCTCCGCGAGGATGCTGTCCGGTTCTTCCCCGAGGTCGAGCGCGTCGCGCGGGCGACCTGGCGCGACGTCATGCCCGGTGGGCGCGCCCCGCAGATCCTGGCCCGAGCCGGGCTGCCGGTGCCTCGAGGGGTCGACCGGACGCCGTCGTGGTGAACCCCGAGCGCTCCGCACACTCTGGAACGGACACAGCACCGCGGAACTCCGCGGTGCTGTGTCCGGAACCTGATTCCGAGGGGAAGAACGCGCGCTACGCGAGCTCGAGCAGCACGTGGCCGGACGAGATCGTCTGGCCGACGGGGGCGTTCAGGCCGGTCACGACACCGTCGCGCGGGGCCTGCACGGGCTGCTCCATCTTCATGGCCTCGAGGACGACGAGCAGATCGCCCTTCACCACGGTGTCGCCCTCGGCGACGGCGAGCTTGACCACGGTGGCCTGCATCGGCGACGTCACCGAGCCCGAGGAGGCGAGCCCGCCCTTCACGCCGGACGAGCGGCGCTTCGGGGGAGCGGAGGGGCCGGCCGGACGACGACCGGCGGCACCGGCAGCGCCACCGCCGACGATCGAGGGCATGGTGACCTCGATGCGCTTGCCCTGGACCTCGACCACGACGCTCTCGCGTGCGGCCGGGGCGGGGAGCTCCTCGGGGGAGCCGCTCCACGCCGGGATGTCGTTCTGGAAGTCGGTCTCGATCCACTGCGTGTACACCGAGAACGGCGTCTCGTCGTCCGTCGCGAACGCGGGGTCGGACACGACCGCACGGTGGAACGGCAGCACGGTCGGCAGACCGGTGACCTCGAACTCCGCGAGGGCCCGACGCGACCGCTCGAGCGCCTCCTCGCGCGTGGCACCCGTGACGATCAGCTTCGCGAGCATCGAGTCGAAGGAGCCGGAGACGACGTCGCCCGAGACCACACCGGAGTCGACGCGGACACCGGGGCCGGACGGCGCGTTGAACGCGTGCACGGGGCCGGGCGCCGGGAAGAAGTTGCGACCGGGGTCCTCGCCGTTGATGCGGAACTCGAAGGAGTGGCCGCGCGGGGCGGGGTCGTCGTAGTCGAGCGTGCCGCCCTCGGCGATGCGGAACTGCTCGCGCACGAGGTCGATGCCCGTGACCTCTTCCGAGACGCAGTGCTCGACCTGCAGTCGGGTGTTCACCTCGAGGAACGACACCGTGCCGTCGGCGCCGATGAGGAATTCGCACGTGCCGGCACCGACGTACCCGACCTCGCGCAGGATCGCCTTCGACGACTCGTACAGCCGCTCGGTCTGCGACGCCGTCAGGTACGGCGCGGGCGCCTCCTCCACCAGCTTCTGGTGGCGGCGCTGCAGCGAGCAGTCGCGGGTCGAGACGATGACCACGTTGCCGTGCTCGTCGGCCAGGCACTGCGTCTCGACGTGTCGCGGCTTGTCGAGGTACTTCTCCACGAAGCACTCGCCCCGCCCGAAGGCCGCGATGGCCTCGCGGGTCGCCGACTCGAACTGCGCGGCGACCTCGTCGCGCGTCCGTGCGACCTTCAGACCACGGCCACCGCCGCCGAAGGCAGCCTTGATGGCGACCGGCAGCCCGACCTCGTCCGCGAACGCGATGACCTCGGCGGCGTCCGCGACCGGCTCGATGGTGCCCGGCGCGAGCGGCGCGCCGACCTTCTCGGCCACGTGACGAGCGGAGACCTTGTCACCGAGCCGCTCGATCGACTCCGGCGAGGGGCCGATCCAGGTGAGCCCCGCGTCGATGACGGCCCGGGCGAAGTCGGCGTTCTCGGCGAGGAACCCGTAGCCCGGGTGCACGGCGTCCGCGCCGGAGCGACGGGCCACCGAGATGATCTTGTCGATCACGAGGTACGTGTCGGCGCTCGTGGTGCCGTTCAGCGCGTAGGCCTCGTCGGCGAGACGGGCGTGGAGGGCGTCGCGGTCCTGGTCGGCGTACACCGCGACCGAGGCCTTGCCAGCGTCGCGAGCCGCGCGGATGATGCGGACGGCGATCTCGCCGCGGTTCGCGATGAGGACCTTGCTGATACGGGGCATGGTACGTCAGCGTATTCGTGCAGCGGCGGCCGGATTTGACCGGCACGTACAAAGAAACAGTGCCGAGCAGTGTGGATGTCTACAGAGCCCACAGATCGTGCCAGGCGACACCGAAGCCGCGGAGGAGCATCGACCGCAGCACCGGCAGCGACAACCCGACCACGGCGGACGGTGCCCCGTCGATGCGGGTGATGTAGGCGGCGGCCCGTCCGTCGATCGTGAAGGCACCCGCGACCTCGAGCGGCTCGCCCGTCGCCACGTACGCGTCGATCTCGTCGAGGGACACGTCCTCGGCGAAGGTCAGCACCGCGCTGTCCACCGCGACGACGTGGTCGCCGGCGGCGACCAGCGTGGACCCGCCGGGCGCGACGTCGCCCAGGTGGCCGGCGATGCCGAGCGGCCCGCCGCCCGACGCGTCCACCCGTCGGACGGGAGGCACGGTGCCCGCCCGTCCCGCGCCTCCCGTCCGGTCGGTGGCCGCGTCGGCAGCGGTGTCGACCCCACGGTCCAGCCGCCGGTCCACGACGCAGTGGCCGCTCCACAGGGTGCCGCCGCCCGCGGCGAGCATCTGCCGCCACCGCTCCTTCGCCACCTCGGGGTCGTGCGGCTTGCCGTGCAGCACCCCGTCGACCTCGAACGCGGAGTCGCCGCCGAACACGAAGCCGTCGACGGCGGACCCGGCGATCCGGGTGTCGGCGACCGCGTCCGCCTTGGCGACCGCGAGGAGCCCGACGAGCTCCGGACCCGTGAGCTCCCGGCCGAGCTCGGCGCGTGCGGCGTCGACCGCGGCGTCCTCGTCCACCCCCGGTGCGACGAGCACCGGCTCGATGCCGGTCTGCGCCAGGAGGGCACGGCGGGCGGGGGACGTACTCGCGAGGTACAGACGCATGGGAACATCGAACCATGGGTGAATCCGTCGGAACGCTGCTCGAACTCGACGTCACCGGGATCGCCCACGGCGGCATCTCGGTGGCACGGCACGAGGGGCGCGTGGTCTTCGTCTCGGACGCGGTGCCGGGTGAGCGCGTCGTGGCGCGTGTGACCGAGGACCGCAAGAAGTCGTTCTGGCGCGCCGACACGGTGTCCGTCCTGACCCCGAGCGAGCACCGCGTCGACCACGTCTGGCCCGAGGCCGCCCTCGACCGCGACCCTGCGCTCCGGGCCGGCGGAGCGGAGTTCGGGCACATCGCACTGCCGCACCAGCGCACGCTGAAGCACGACGTGCTGGTCGACGCGTTCTCGCGCTTCGCCCGCACCGACCTGACCGAGGTGCTCGGACACGACGTCGTGGTCGAGGCCGCCCCCGGCGACGACGAGGCGAACGGCCTCGGCTGGCGCACGCGCGTCCGGCTGCACGTCGACGGGGACGGCACGGCCGGCCCGTTCGCCGCCCGTTCCCACACGGTGGTTCCGGTGACGTCGCTCCCGCTCGCCTCCGCGCGGGTGCAGGAGGGCGCTCCGCTCGGTCGCGGTGCGATGCCGGGCGCCTCGGTCGTCGACGTCCTCGCGCCGAGCGGTGCCGAGGGTGCTCGGCTCGTCATCGACGAGCAGAAGCCCACGGTCGTGACCGAGGTCGTTGGGGAGCGCTCGTTCACCGTCGACGACAACGGCTTCTGGCAGGTGCACCGCCAGGCCCCTGCCGTGCTGACCGCGGCGGTGCAGGAGCTGGTCGACCGCGACCGGCTCGACCCGGAGGGGCAGCACCTCGACCTGTACGGCGGCGTCGGACTGCTCGCTGCGGCGCTCGGCGACGTCGTCGGCCCGAAGGCCCGGATCACGAGCGTCGAGAGCGCACCGCGAGCCACCGAGCACGCGCAGGAGAACCTGGCGGAGTGGATCGGCGCCCGTGCCGAGACCGGCCGGGTGGACCGCTGGCTCGCGCGGACCGCCGCGGACGCGTCCCGGCCCGAGCTGCAGCGCTTCCGCGCCGGCACCGTCGTGCTCGACCCGCCGCGCTCGGGTGCCGGCCGCGAGGTCGTCGTGCAGATCGCCGCGCTGCAGCCCGCCCAGGTCGTCTACGTCGCCTGCGATCCCGTCGCCCTGGCGCGGGACGTCGCGACGTTCGCGGACCTCGGGTACCGGCTCGAGGCGCTGCGGGCGTTCGACCTGTTCCCGCACACCCACCACCTCGAGGCGGTCGCACGCCTGGTGCCGATCGCCTGACCCGCGCACGCCCACTGTGTGACGCTGTGTCCCAGAACTCCGAGTCTGGGTCCGACCTGGGTATCCTTGGTCGGTGATCGCTCCCGGCGACAGGGGTCTGGAGCGCATCGGAACGAGAGGCCACCGTGGCAGCAGACACGAACACCAGCAGCGGAGCGACCGGACTCGCCACCAGGCCCGTCCGCGTCGCGATCGTCGACGACCACGAGTCCGTGCGGCTCGGGATCCAGGCGGCGTGCCAGAACGAGGGGTTCGAGGTGGTGCTCACCGCCGCGAGCGTCCCCGAGTACGTCGCGCAGCTCGGGGGACGCGAGGTCGACGTCGTCGTGCTCGACCTGTCGCTCGGCGACGGCTCGACGGTCACCGCGAACGTGAAGGGTGTGCAGGGCACCGGTTCCGCGGTGCTCGTCCACTCGATCGCCGACCGCGTCGCGAGCGTGCGCGAGGCACTCGCAGCAGGGGCGGCCGGGGTGATCCCGAAGTCGTCCGCGACGAAGACCGTGATGGCGGCCGTCGCGACCGTCGCCCGCGGCGATGTGCTCAACAACCTCGAGTGGGCGAGCGCGATCGACGCCGACCGGGACTTCGCGAAGGCGCAGCTCGGCCGTCGCGAGCGCGAGATCCTGCACCTGTACGCATCGGGCCTGCCGCTCAAGCTCGCGGCCCAGCAACTCGGCATCGGGTACTCCACCGCGCGGGAGTACCTCGACCGCATCCGCGTGAAGTACGTCGAGGTCGGCCGGCCGGCTCCGACCAAGGTCGACCTGCTGCGCCGTGCGGTGGAGGACGGCATCCTGCCCGGGCTCGACTCGGGCATCGACCCCGACACCGACGGTCGCTGACCCCGATGGCCACCACGGCCGGACCGGCACGCCCGTCGGACGCGAAGCCACGGGCGACCGGTGTCGCGGGTGCGTCGACGGACGGCTCGGCAGCGGTCGACCCGGCGCCGTTCGGGGCGGACCCCCTGCGCGGCGTGCGACCGAGCATCTCGCAGGCGTCGGTCGAGCGGCTCTTCGCGATCCTCATCGCGCTCGCCGCGGTCGGGTACGGCGCCGTCTACGCTCCGCTGGTGCTCCGACAGCTGCCGTACCTCGACCCGGTGTGGGGGCCCGTGACGGCGATCGCGTTCGGCGCCGCGCTGGTGCACGTGGGGGTGTCGGCGTTCGTCCAGCGCCTGGCCCAGGTCGCGCAGATCGTCTGCGCGCTGCTCTTCCTCGTCGTGCTCGTGACCTGGCCGCTCATCGTCACCAGGCCGATCCCCGACGACCAGTACCCGTGGCCGTGGTGGTTCTGCACCGTGGCGTCGACCGCGGCGGCGATGGGCTTCGCGCCGTGGCGGGCGACCGTGTACACCGCACTCGTCCCGGCCGTCTACGTCGTCGTGCGCCTCAGCCCGGTCGGCGGTGAGGCCGGGCAGGGTGCGTTCCTGCAGGGGGTGTACACGGCGATCCTCAGCGGTGGGGTGCTCGTGATCGCGGTGCTCCTCCGCCGCGCAGCCGCCGCCGTGGACGCCGCGCAGGCCACGGCGGTCCGTCGCTACTCGTCCGCGATCCGCGAGCACGCCACCGAGGTCGAGCGCGTGCAGGTCGATGCGATCGTCCACGACAGCGTGCTGACCACCCTGCTCTCAGCCGCCCGGGCCGACACCCCCGAGGCGGAGGCGCTCGCGGCCCGGATGGCGCGCAACGCGATCGACCACCTGGCCGCCGCCGCCGCGGACCTGCCGGGCGAGGCCCCGCCGGTGACGGTGCACGAACTCCGCGGGCGGATCACCGCGGCGGTGGGCGCCCTGGCGGCTCCGGTGCACCTCCGCGACGCGCCGATCGGCGGCATGCGGGTCCCCGCGACGGTGGCCGACGCGCTGGCCTCGGCGGCACTGCAGGCGTCGGTGAACAGCGTGCAGCACGCCGGTGGGCCCGAGGTCGAACGGTGGGTCCGGGTCGAGCAGCGGGGCGCCTCGGTGCACGTGGAGGTCGGTGACGACGGGGCGGGGTTCGACCTCGGCGCGGTCCCGGCCGCTCGCCTCGGCGTCCGTCGGTCGATCATCGAGCGGGTCCAGGCCGTCGGTGGCACCGCCGTGGTCGCGAGCAACCCGGGCGCGGGGACCCGGGTCCGGCTCGAGTGGCACCCTGGGGTGCAGCCGTGAGGGTCTCACTGCCGGCCGGCATCGCCATCGGGCTCGCCGCGCTGTTCTCCGTCTTCCACCTGGTGCTCGGCGTGGCATCGTTCGGGGTGGTCAGCGACATCGGTCCGGTGCTCGCGTGCATGGCGCTCTACGCGGCAGCGAGCGGCGTCGCGATCTTCCTGCCCGGCCGCACCCTCCCTGTCTGGGCCGCGTGCTTCTCGCTCGCCACCGCCCTGGTCATGCCGGTCATCGCCGCACCCGTGGTCGACCTGGCGGACAAGAACGACTCGACCACCTGGTGGGTGGCCGCCGTCGGGACGCTCATGGTCGTGCTCGTCGTGCGGGGCCGTCGGGCCTTCGCCTGGGTCGGGGTCGTGTTCGTCACCCTCTTCGTCCTGGTCTGGGCGGGCCCCGGAGCCTTCGGAGACCTGGGCCTGGTCGGCAACCTGACCTGGGTGGCGGTCGCCACCGGGTTCGCCGTGGCGATGGACCGGGCGACCTGGACCACGCAGGAGTTCCTGCGCGCCGAGCAGGAGACGGCGGACTGGCAGGCGGCGCAGGACGCGCACGTGTTCGAGCGGCAGTTCCGGCTGAGCCAGACGACGAGGATGGCGCTGCCGATGCTCGAGCGGGTCATCGAGCAGGGCGGGGACCTGACCGAGGACGAGCGGGCGGAGTGCCTGCACCTCGAACAGGCCATCCGCGACGAGATCCGCGGGCGCTCGCTGCTGTCCGATGACGTCCGAGACGAGGTGATGCGCCTGCGTCGTCGCGGCGCCACGGTGCAGCTGCACGACGACGGCGGGCTCGACGACCTCGAGGTGGACGACCTCCGCCGCGTGCACGCCGAGATCGCGGACGCCCTGCGTCGTGCCCGGGGCGCCGACAACGTCATCGTCCGCACCGTGGGCGAGGGCTCGGACGCCGCGGTCACCATCGTCGGGCTGCGACTCGACACCGCCGCGAGCGAGTCCGCGGCGCTCGGCGCCGGTCTCGACGACGACGATGACGAGGACGACTCCGTCGTGCTCTGGACCGAGATCCCGCGCCGCGCGGCGGTGTGAGGACGCAGCGGGCCCGAGCGGTCGGCACTGCCCGGGAGCAGGACCCCCGGGAAACGGGGAACGGGCCGGTCCGAGGGACCGGCCCGTTCACGACCCGAGCCTGAGCGACAACCCGAATGTCGCCCTGGCTCGCAGCTGGTCGGAGGCGTCGTACCCTAGTCGGCCACCGACCAACGATGTTCTTCTGGGAAGGACACCGAACACGAACAATGATGCCCCCGGTGCGAGGCTCTGTCAGTCGTCATTATGGGGGACAAATAGCGCACATCCGGTGCCGCAGCGGGGGCGTTGTCCCCCGATCGAGGGGAGACCGACCGGGAAGTGCACCGTGCAACCGCTGGCCAGGCCCCGCGTTGCGTCGTGCGACAGGAGTACATCGTGCCTCCGGTACCCCCGGACGCACAAGACCCCCGACGGTGAACGTCGGGGGTCCGTGGTGCGACGTGCGGTTCCCTGCACACCGGCGGGAGGTCAGCGCAGGGACCGGCTCCAGGCTCCGCGACCGTGCTCGAGCGGGCGGCGGAGGCCCCGAGCGGACGCGTCCCAGCCCGAGCGCGGTGACTCGGTGACCTCGGCCCGGCCGAGTGCGGCTGCCTCGTCAGCCTGCCGCTGGAGGACGGCGACCACGGCGGCGAGCTCCTCCGGTGACGGGTCGCCGGCGACGACGCGGACGTCCGCGTCGACGGGGTCGGCGGCCCCGCTGTGCGCGGGAGCGTCCGCCCCGTCGGCGACGGCGGCGTCAGCGTCCGCGGGGACGTGTGCTGCGTGCCTGCCCATCAGAGCGGGATGTTCCCGTGCTTCTTCGGCGGCAGCGACGCGCGCTTCCCCCGGAGCGCCCGCAGCGCCTTGATGACCGAGACGCGGGTCGCGTGCGGCTGGATGATGCCGTCGAGCTCGCCGCGCTCGGCCGCCAGGTACGGCGACGCCACGTTGTAGGTGTACTCGTTCGCGAGCCGGGTGCGGACCGCGGCGACGTCCTCGCCCGCCTCCTCCGCACGCTTGATCTCGGCGCGGTACAGGATGTTCACGGCGCCCTGACCGCCCATCACCGCGATCTCGGCGGTCGGCCACGCCAGGTTGATGTCGGCGCCGAGCTGCTTCGACCCCATGACGATGTAGGCACCGCCGTACGCCTTCCGCGTGATGACGGTGACGAGCGGCACGGTGGCCTCGGCGTACGCGTACAGCAGCTTCGCGCCACGGCGGATCACACCGGTCCACTCCTGGTCGGTGCCCGGCAGGTAGCCCGGGACGTCGACGAGCGTCAGGATCGGGATGCCGAACGCGTCGCAGAACCGGACGAAGCGGGCGGCCTTCTCGCCGGCGTCGATGTTCAGCGTGCCGGCCATCGCCTGCGGCTGGTTCGCGATGATGCCGACCGTGCGGCCCTCGACGCGGCCGAAGCCGACCATGATGTTCGGGGCGAAGAGCGGCTGGACCTCGAGGAACTCGCCGTCGTCGACGATGTGCTCGACGATCGTCGTGACGTCGTAGGGCTGGTTCGTCGAGTCGGGGATGACGACGTCGAGCTCGTGGTCGGCGTCGGTCGTCTCGAGCTCCGGGGCGACGTCGTACGCCGGCGGGTCGGACAGGTTGTTGTCCGGCAGGAACCCGACGAGCGACCGCGCGTAGTCGAGGGCGTCGGACTCGTCCTCGGCCAGGTAGTGCGCGACACCGGAGACGGCGTTGTGGGTCTGCGCGCCGCCGAGCTCCTCGAAGCCGACGTCCTCGCCGGTGACGGTCTTGATGACGTCCGGGCCGGTGACGAACATGTGGCTCGTCTTGTCCACCATGATCACGAAGTCGGTGAGGGCGGGGGAGTACACCGCACCGCCGGCCGCCGGGCCCATCACGATCGAGATCTGCGGGATGACCCCGGACGCCTGGGTGTTGAGGCGGAAGATCTCGCCGTACTTGCCCAGGGCGACGACGCCCTCCTGGATGCGGGCACCGCCGGAGTCGAGGATGCCGATGATCGGCACACCGGTCTTCAGCGCGTGCTGCATCACCTTGACGATCTTCTCGCCGGCGACCTCGCCGAGCGATCCGCCGAAGACGGTGAAGTCCTGCGCGTAGACCGCGACGTTGCGGCCGTGGATCGTGCCGACGCCGGTCACGACCGCGTCGCCGTAGGGCCGCTTGGCGTCCATGCCGAACGACGTGGTGCGGTGGCGCACGAACTCGTCGAACTCGACGAAGGAGTTCTCGTCGAGGAGCTGCTCGATGCGCTCGCGGGCGGTGCCCTTGCCCTTCGCGTGCTGCTTCGCGATGGCGGCCTCGCCCGCGGCGGTCACGGCCTCGTGGTAGCGGTCGCGCAGGTCCGCGAGGCGACCGGCCGTGGTCGAGAGGTCGGGGGTGTCTCCTGTGGTCACCCGCTCACCATACCGGCGGGCGGGACGGGGCCGGTTGGAGGACCCCCACGGTTCCTGCCCGTAGATTTGCGTGCATGTCCACACCCGTCCCGCCGGTCCTGCCGCGTGCCCGTGCCGTCGTCGAGACCGCGGGCGGGGTGTTCGACGCCGTCGGGCGCACCGGCTCCACGAACGCAGACCTGCTGGCCGTCGCGTCCGGGCGGTCGCACGGCAGCGTCGTGGTCACGCTCGACCAGACGGCCGGGCGCGGGCGTCTCGACCGGTCCTGGAGCGCCCCGGCCGGGCAGACGCTCGCGGTGAGCCTGCTCGTCCGCGCCGACCTGGACGACCGCGACCGCGGGTGGCTGCCGCTGGTGGCCGGCACCGCGATGCGCGACGCGGTGTCCACGGTGGTGCCCGACGTCGACGAGCCGGGGCGGGCCTCCCGTCCGGACGACGACGACGCCGCGGCCGACCGCACGCCCGCGACGGAGCCGCGCGTCCTGGTGAAGTGGCCGAACGACGTGCTCGTCGACGGACGCAAGGTCTGCGGCATCCTCTGCCAGGTCGCCGACGACGGCAGCGTCGTCGTCGGCGCCGGCGTCAACCTGACCATCCCGGTCGACGCGCTGCCCACGCCGACGTCCACGTCGCTCGCGGTCGCCGGCGCACGCGACGACGCCATGGCGCTCGCCGACGCGGTGCTGTCGGTCTGGGCCACGGCCGTCCTGGAGGCGGTGGGCGCGCTGGTCGCCGGTGGTCCCGGTGCCGACGGGGTCCGGTCCGACGTCCGCGCGGCCTGCGGCACGATCGGTCGCCGCGTCCGCCTGGAACAGCCCGACGGCAGCGTCGACGAGGTCGATGCCACGGGCATCGACGACGACGGTCGGATCACGATCCGGGATCGGGACGGACGATCCAGGGGCGTCGCGGTGGGGGACCTCACCCACCTGCGGTATGCATGACGGCATGACCGCCGAGCCGCCGCCCGAACGCGTCGTCGCGCGGCTCCGGCCGCACGCACGGCGGCTGGTCCGGCCCGCGGTCTTCGTCGTGCTGGTCGCGCTCGCCGGCGGGTTCGGCTTCGGCGTCTTCCGTGCGCAGCTCGCCTGGTTGAACGCGGTGGTCGCCGGGCTCACGGTGCTGTTCGTCGTCCTCGGCGGGCTTGTCCCGCTGCTGCGCTGGATGTCCGAGCGGTACGTGGTGACCACCCGGCGGCTCGTCGTGGTGCACGGCCTCGGGACGCGCACGCGTCGCGAGCTCCTGCACTCGCGGGGGTACGACGTGACGGTGCGCCGCCGTGGGCTCCAGGGCGTGTGGCGGTCCGGCGACGTGCTCGTCTTCCCGGGTGACGAGCCGCCGGTGGTGCTCGGGGACGTCCCGCACGCCGACCTCGTCGTGGCCGTGCTGCACGACCTGGTCGAGGCGCACGAGGCCCGGCGTCGGCACCGCGAGCCGGACTGGGACGAGATCGTCGGCGGGTACTGACGTCCGCCCCGTGGGGCGACCCGGGCGCCGTACCGTGAGCGGTCCGGGTCGCGACCGGACCGCGCGACCCGGTACCGTCGTGCCGTGCGTATCTCCGTCATCGGCTGCGGGTACCTCGGTGCCGTGCACGCCGCCTCCATGGCCAAGCTCGGACACGACGTCGTCGCCGTCGACGTCGACCCGGTGAAGATCGGACAGCTCGCCGCGGGGCAGGCACCGTTCTTCGAGCCCGGACTGCCCGAGACCCTCGACGAGGCGCTCGCCTCCGGTCGGATCGAGTTCACGACCGACACCGCCCGGGTCGCCGGTGCGCGCGTGCACTTCCTCGCCGTCGGAACGCCCCAGGGGCCGACGGGTGCAGCGGACATGACCTACGTCGACGCCGCGGTGACGGGCCTGCTGCCGCACCTCGCCCCCGGTGACCTGGTCGTCGGCAAGTCCACCGTCCCGGTCGGTACCGCTGCCCGGCTCGCCGAGCGCGTGCGCGAGGTCCAGCCCGAGGCGACCCTCGTGTGGAACCCCGAGTTCCTCCGTGAGGGCTTCGCCGTACAGGACACCATCTCGCCCGACCGCTTCGTGTACGGAGTCCCGGACGGTCCCGAGGGCGAGCGTGCCGTCGACGTGCTCGACGAGGTCTACGCCCAGGCGCTGGCCGCCGGGACGCCGCGGCTCGTCGTCGACCTGCCGACCAGCGAGCTCGTCAAGATCAGCGCGAACGCCTTCCTCGCGACGAAGATCTCGTTCATCAACGCGATGGCGGAGATCGCCGAGGTCGCCGGAGCGGACGTCACGGCGCTCGCCGACGCCATCGGCCACGACGACCGGATCGGCCGGAAGTTCCTCAACGCCGGACTCGGGTTCGGTGGCGGGTGCCTGCCGAAGGACATCCGGGCGTTCCAGGCACGCGCCGACGAACTCGGCGTGGGGCACTCGCTCGCGTTCCTGGGCGAGGTCGACGCGATCAACCTGCGGCGTCGCGCACACGTCGTCACCCTCGCCGGTGAGCTCCTCGGCGGTTCCGTCGAGGGACGGCGCGTGGCCGTGCTCGGCCTCGCGTTCAAGCCGAACTCCGACGACGTCCGCGACTCCCCGGCGCTGGACATCGCCGCGCGGCTCGTCGAGCTCGGCGCGACGGTGCGGGCGTACGACCCCGCGGCGAACCACACCGCGGCCCGGGTGCGTCCGGAGGTCGGCACCGTCGACTCGGCCGCCGAGGCGCTGCGCGACGCCGACCTCGTGCTCGTGCTGACCGAGTGGGCCGAGTTCCGCGAGCTCGACCCGCGGGTCGTCGCCGAGCTCGTGGCCGCGCCCGTGGTGCTCGACGGCCGGAACTGCCTGGACCGCGATGCGTGGACCGCGGCCGGCTTCACGGTGCGCGGCATGGGACGGTGACCGGCGCGACGGCACGGTGACGGTCGTGCCGGGACCGCGCTGACGGTCCTGCTCATGATCGGTGCGTGCGCTGCGGTGCTCCGGCGCGCACCTGGTCGTGCTGGTGGTCTGGCCGTGTGTTGCTCCGCGACGGGGCGCTGACGGTCGTGCTGGTGGTCAGTCGGTGTGCTGCCCCGCCGCGGCCCGCAGGACCGCGCGGTACCGCGCACCGATGCGGTCGCCCGTGTACGGCTCGGCGGCCCGTCCCGCTCCGGCCTGCCACCGCTCCCGCCCGTCCCGGTCGGTGAGGGCGCGCCGCAGCGCCGCGGCCAGCGCGTCCACGTCACCGGGGGGCACGAGCAGGCCGGAGACGTCGTCGCGGACGACGTCGCGGATGCCGGGCAGGTCGCTCGCGACGACCGCGGCCCCGACGGCCGCCGACTCGAGGAGCGTCACCGGGAGCCCCTCCTGATCGCCGTTCGAGGCCGGCACCGACGGCATCGCGACCACCGTGGCGGTCGCCAGCGCGTCGAGGACCTCGTCCTTCCCGAGCTGACCGGCGAAGGTGACCGGCAGTCCCGCTGCTCGGCGCTCGAGTCCGGCGCGGAGCGGACCGTCGCCGACGACGACGAGCTCCCACGGAACGTCTTCGATGCGCCGCAACGCGTCGAGGAGGACCGCGAAGCCCTTCTTCTCGACGAGCCGACCGACCGCCACGATGCGTCCCGGCACGCGTTCCGTGCGAGCCCTGGCGGCCGCGGCCGGACCGGGTTCGACGCCCATCGGGACCACGCTCGTCCCGGACTCGGGAACCCCCCACGCGGTGAGCCGCTCGCGCATCTCGCCGTTCACCGTCGTCACGTGCGCTGCCCGGTGCAGCACCCAGCGCTTCAGCCGGACCAGGGGTGCGGCGCGCAGGGCGTAGACGTCGCCGCCGTGCGTGGTGACGACCATCGGCACGTGCGGTGCGGCCAGGGTCGCGACCAGTGCCTGCGGGACGGCCCAGTGGGCGTGCACGACGTCCGGCCGACCCCCGCGGACCGCGCGTCGGACCGCCAGGTACTGCGCGGCGAGCAGCGCCGGGACCTGCAGGATGCGGCTCCGTCTGGCCCGGAGGTTGTCGAGGATCGCCCCGTCGGCGAGGTCCTCGAAGCGTCGCGGGAAGTACGGGTAGCGCACCACGCGGACACCGTCCACGACCTCGTCCGCCGCGGCTCCCGGTACCCGGGGCGTGAGCACGACGGTGTCGAACTCCTCGGCCTCGTGGCGCGCGAGGTCGAGCACGAACGCGGGCACGCCGTCGTCGGGCCGGGCGGGGAACGTCGAGGCGAGGACGAGGAGCCGTGGGCGTCTCACCGGGCCACTCCGTCCGCGCGGAGGTCGCCGTTCGGCGCGGGGACCGTGGCGGGCCGCATCGTCGCGACCCGGGCGACCGTCAGGACGATCCCGACGAGCACGAGCGCCACCAGCACCGCCACGGTCCACGGTGGGACCGGGCCCAGTGCGGCGTACCGGGCGAGACCTCCGTGCCCGGGCCACGGCACCGCTCCGTTCCAGAACCAGCTCGCGACCACCACGGCACCGTACAGGCCGACGGCGGGGCAGACGACCGCGAGCGCCGTGGCGGTGCGGTGTCGCCCGCCCGGCGTCCGGGGGATCCGCCGCCAGGCGACGGCGGAGAGGGCGACGAGGCAGAGCACCGCGGGGAAGGCGTACCGGCCCTGGGTCCCGGCGACCTCGGTGGTCGTGAGGTAGGCGCGGGCGCTGGTGGCGGTCTGGAGGAGCAGGACCGCAGCCGGGAACGCGGCGAGCACGACCGAGGTGCCCAGGCCCGCCCGCCGGAAGGCGAACAGCACGATCGCCGCGAGGGCGACCGCCGTGAGCGCTGCGGTCAGGCCGTCACCGATGCTCACCTGCGCGCGCGCCCCTGGGCTGCCCCAGAACGTCCGGGCCAGCGTCCCCCAGCTGACGTCCACGAAGTGCGCGACCGACGGGTGCTCGCCCGGCGGGAAGGCCTTCGGCGGGCGGATCGCGGCGTACCCGTCCGGCTGCAGGCGGTGGTACGCGACGAGGTTGTGCAGCCACCACCACGCGCCGACGGCTCCCGCGACCGCGAGCGCGACGACCGTCCGGAGGAGCCGACGGGACACCGGCAGGACACCGGTCCCCGCGACGAGCACGGCGAGTCCGACGAAGGGGACGGCGGGCAGGGCGGTGCCCTTCACCCAGCAGGCGGCGCCGAGCGCGAGACCGAGCCAGACCAGCGTGCGCCAGCGGTGGTCGCCGGTGAGCAGGCGCACCGCGAGCCACACCACGACGCCGGTCAGCAGCATCGTCGGCGCGTCGTTCGTCACGGAGGCCCCGATCGAGGCGAGCTGCGGTGTCGCGAACAGCGCGAGCGCTCCCACGAGCGCAGCACGCGGCGAGCGGCTGACCCGGCGCACCGTGGCCCACGCCAGCAGGGCGAGCGGCGTGACCGCCAGGGCGTCGGCCAGCCGCAGCGCGAGCACGGCCTGGTCGAGTCGCAGGTCCCCGAAGTGCACCGCCCGGAGGACGAGGGCGTCGGCGAGGTAGGCGGTCGGCGGGTGCTGCGTCATCTGGTTCACGGTGGTCGACTCGCCGGGCGCGGCGGCGAGGAGCTCGCTGACCGTCGACCACCGGTCTTCCGGTACCGACGTCTGCTCGCGGGCGCCGGCGAGCACGGCCTCGAGCACGCGCATGTCACCCGGGGCGGACCACGGGTCACCGAGGGCGACGTGCACGGCGGCGTCGACGTGCGCGGTCTCGTCGGGCGCCTGGAAGGTCGGCACGACGAGTGCCCACACGGCGAGCCAGAGTCCGAACGTCACGGTGACGATCGCGACCGCGATCCGCTCGCGTCGACCGACGGCGGGATGCGGCTCGTCGGTCGGACCGTGGTCGGGTGCCACCGGCGGGCGGGACGTCGGTTCTGCGCGCATCCGACGATCCTACGGACGCCTCGGACGGCGGGGTGCTCCGGGGCGGGTCGCTCCCGGGGCCGTCCGGTTCAGACGCGGTCCGGCAGACGGGTGTCCTCCGGGGCGGCCGAGCGTGCGGCCTCCCGCTGGACGCGGTCGGGGTGGTACACCCAGACCTTGTACAGCCAGAACCGGAACGCGGTACCGAGCACCAGGCCGATCACGTTGCCGGAGACGTTGTCCGCGAACGCCGAGGTGAAGCCGAGCACGTAGTGCGAGATCCCGAGGCAGCCCAGCGAGATCACCATGCCGCCCAGGGAGACGACGAGGAACTCGACGCCCTCGCGCGCGGCGACGGACCGTCGCTGGTTCCGGAAGGTCCAGTACCGGTTGCCCAGCCAGTTCACGACGATCGCGATGACCGTCGAGACGACCTTCGCCCAGAACGGGCCGGAGTGCACCTCGTCGGGGGAGAGCACCGTGGCGCGCAGCAGGTTGAACACGCTGAAGTCCACGACGAAGCCCACGGCCCCGACGACTCCGAAGCGGGCCAGCTGCGCGATGAGTCGCCGCACGTCGTCTCCAGGATCCGTAGAGTTGTCCCTGTCCGGGCGGGTCCCGGAACGGGCCGGTCGACGACCGGCAGAACCACGATTGTAGACAGCACGCTCTCCCGTCCCGGTGAGAACGGCGGAAGGAACACACAGCATGGCCTTGCGTGTCGGAGTCGTCGGTGGCGGACAGCTCGCCCGGATGATGGTCCCCGCTGCCGTCGAGCTCGGTCTCGACATCCGGGTGCTCGCCGAGGGCCCGGGCATGTCGGCGGCGATCGCAGCGACGGCCGAGGGTGACTACCACGACCTCGAAACGGTGCTCGCCTTCGCCCGCGAGGTCGACGCCGTGACGTTCGACCACGAGCACGTTCCGCAGGACGTCCTCCGGGGCCTCGTCGACGCGGGGGTCGCCGTGCACCCCGGACCCGACGCCCTGGCCGTGGCGCAGGACAAGATCACCATGCGGCAGCGGCTCGGCGAGCTCGGGTTCCCGGTCCCGGACTGGGCCGCCGTGCACGACGCCGACGAACTGCGTGCCTTCCTCGCCGAGCACGGGGGACGCGCGGTCGTGAAGACCGCTCGTGGCGGCTACGACGGCAAGGGCGTCCGGGTCGTGTCGGACGCGACCGAGGTCGAGGACTGGTTCGCCGCGGTCGCCGAGGCGGGCGCAGACCAGGCGTTGCTCGTCGAGGAGCTCGTGCCCTTCACGCGGGAGCTCGCGCAGTCCGTGGCGCGCCGCCCCTCCGGCGAGGTCGTGGCCTGGCCCCTCGTCGAGACGGTCCAGCGCGACGGCGTCTGCGCCGAGGTCATCGCCCCGGCGCCGGCCAGTGCCGGACGGCTCGCCGACGCCGCCGAGTCGCTCGCGGTCGGGATCGCCGAGGCGCTCGGGGTCACCGGCGTGCTCGCCGTCGAGCTCTTCCAGACGGCCGACGAGCGCATCCTCGTGAACGAGCTCGCCATGCGACCGCACAACACGGGCCACTGGACGATCGACGGCGCCACGACGAGCCAGTTCGAGCAGCACCTCCGCGCGGTGCTCGACCTGCCCCTCGGTACGACCGGCTCGCACGACCCGATCGCCGTGATGGTGAACGTGCTCGGCGGCCCGGCGGACGGCGACCTGGCCGCTCGCTACCCGGCGGCGCTCGCGGCGTTCCCCGAGGCCAAGCTGCACTTCTACGGCAAGGCGCCGCGGCCGGGTCGCAAGGTCGGCCACGTCACGGTCACCGGCGACGACGTGGACGACGTCGTGTACCGGGCGCGGGCCGCGGCGGCGCACTTCGACGACTGATCCCGCGCTCGACTAGCCTCGTGACGTGACCGACACCACCGCGCCCACCCCGCTCGTCTCGATCATCATGGGGTCGGACTCCGACTGGCCGACCATGCGCGCCGCCGCGGAGATCCTGACCGAGCTCGACATCCCGTTCGAGGCGGACGTGGTCTCGGCGCACCGCACGCCGGACAAGATGGTGCGCTACGCGCGGGCGGCCGCCGACCGCGGCGTGCGGGTGATCGTCGCCGGCGCCGGGGGAGCGGCGCACCTGCCGGGCATGGTGGCGTCGCTGACGACGCTGCCGGTGATCGGTGTGCCCGTGCAGCTCGCGCGGCTCGACGGGCTCGACTCGCTGCTGTCGATCGTGCAGATGCCCGCCGGCATCCCCGTCGCGACCATGGCGATCAACGGCGCCGCGAACGCCGGGCTCCTGGCGGCACGCATCATCGGGTCGGCCGACCCGCAGGTCGCCGTCCGGCTGGCAGAGTACGCCGCCGGGCTCGAGCAGGTCGTGGAGCGGAAGGCGGCCGCGCTGCGCGAGCAGCTCTGACGGCTGGCGGGACGACCAGCGGTCGTGCCGTCGGGCTCGGCCTCCTGACGCCGTGACCGGCTCGGTCGTGACGGAGCGGGTCAGCTCGCGGTCGCGGCGCCGGTGATGCCGTCGACCGTGACGGTCCGCTCGCCCTGCGCGGTCGACACGGTCGCCGTCCACGTCGGCGCCGAGCCGGAGCCGCCGAGCACGATCGAGGCGAGGGTCCCGCCCCCGACCGCCTTCGTCGCCGCCGCTGCGGCGGCCGCCGCCGACGTGCGCACGGCAGCGGCCTGCGCGCTGGTGGCGGCCTGTGCAGCCGCGTCGACCTGCTTCGGGAACGGGCCCGAGGTCACACGGTCGAGGGTCGCGGACACCACCGACTGGGTCTGGGAACCGTCCGGGCCGGCCACGACGACGGTCCACGAGTCGCCGGCACCGACGATGGACACGACCGTGCCGCCCCCGGCCGCCGCGGTGCCCTGCGCGGCGATCTTGCCGAAGTCGACGGAGTCCGGCTGCTCGACGCCGCTGCCGTTCCCGGTGCCGGTCGCGGTGCCGTCGTCGGCGGGGCCGGTCTGGTCGTCGTCGGGCGTCGCGGTGGACGACGGGCTGCCGTCCGAGGGGGCGCTGCTCGACGCCGGGCCGGTCGCGGTCGCGGACGCGGATCGTGACGACGTGGCCGAGGGGGTCGGCACGTCGTCACCGCCCGAGCACGCCGCCAGGGTCGTCGTGAGCCCGACGGCGAGGACGATCGATGCGGTGAGGACCGGAGCGGAGCGGCGCGACATGCGTCGATGATGGCAGCCGCTGCGTCCGCGGGGCGCGCACGGCGCGGTGGGTCGGCGCATCGATGCCCAGCCGTGACCGAGCCGTCGCGGCTCAGAGGTCGGCGTGCAGCTGCCAGGTCTCGAGCGCGGAGTCGCGCCAGTCGAACATGCGCGCCCGGTCGGGCCCGGCGATGGCGAGCTGCTCCGCGAGCAGCGGGTCCGCGACCACCTGGTAGACGGCCTGCGCGAGTCGCTCGGCGTAAGACTCCCGGGGGTCCCGGGCGACGGTGACGCCGGCGTCGGACGCGACCTCGCTGACGGCCGGGTCGTCCGAGTGCACGACGGGGGTGCCGAAGCTCATCGCCTCGATCACGGGCAGTCCGAAGCCCTCGGCGAGGCTCGGGAACACGAAGACCGTGGCGCGGTCGTACACGACTGCCAGGTCGGCGTCGTCCACCCGCCCGAGCACCTTGACCCGGTCGGCGGCGAGGCCGGCGCGCTCGGCCGTGCCGAGGACGTCGACGTCGCCCCAGCCGTCCGGTCCGGAGACGACCAGCGGGACGTCCTGCGGTGCGTCGGGGTGGGCCATCGCCTCGATGAGGTGTCGGAGGCCCTTCCGCGGCTCGAGGGTGCCCACCGCGAGGACGTAGCGGTCCGGCAGGCCGAGGCGCTCGGCACGCAGGTCGGCGTCGACGGGGACACGGAGCCGACCGGTCGGTGCACCGCCGATCACCCGCAGCCGGTCGCCGAAGCGGTGGATCTCGTCGAGCTGCGCGGCAACCGCGTGGGTGGGGACCACCACGGCGTCCGCGTGCTTCCACGCCCGCTTCACCATCGCCTTGTGGAAGTGCACGCCCCGGGGCGTGAGGGTCTCGGGGTGGGTCCACGGCACGGTGTCGTGCACGGTCACCACGGTCTGTCGGCCGGGCTCCTGGAAGCGGTCGTGCTTCACCAGGGGAGCGAGCACGCTGGGCGCGTGGACCATGCCGTGCGAGGCGCCGTGCGCGAGTCCGCCCTGCCAGGCGAGGGACAGCTCGCGGCGGGGCAGCGCGAGTCGCTCCACGCCGGTCAGGCCGGGCAGCAGCGTCCGCAGCCGCTCGACGTCGGCGCGCGGTGCGGCGGAGACGATGCCCTCGACGTCGCACCCGGCCGGAGCGGTCTCGACGAGCTGCCGGGTGAGTTCCTCCGCGTAGCGACCGATCCCACCCGGGACCGGCGCGATCACCTGGTCGACGACGACGCGGAGAGTGGTCATGCGGAACGGCTCCTCGTGTCGGTCGGTCGGCACTGCGCGCAGTACCGGCGCGACACTACCAGGCGCGCTCGGGAGGTCAGGCCGCGTCCGTGCGACGGCGGTGGCGGACCGCCAGCCCGGCCCCGACCGCGGCCAGCAGGACGTCGCCGAGGGTCATCAGCGCTCGACTGACGACGGCCAGGGCCAGCGCGCCGGACACCCCCGCGACCGGCCCGAGGAGCAGCACGAGGACGCCCTCGCGTGCCCCGAGGCCGGCCGGCGCGACGACGACGAGGAAGCCGACGAGCCAGGCGACGGCGTAGGCGCCCGTCGCGAGCGGGGGGACGGCGGGACCGTCGGCACCGAAGGCCCGCAGCACCGTGGTGGCCTGGACGCCGTAGGCGAGCCACATCGCGGCGGACCAGGCGATCGACGCGGTCGTCGCACCCCAGGAGAGCGTGACGACCTGCCTGGGTCGGCGCAGGAGCCGCATCGCGAGGGCGATGAGTCGCGCGAGCACCGGCGGCGCCAGGGTGACGATGCCGAGTGCCGCGACGACGGCGAGCCACCAGAAGGTCGCCAGGCCGTCGGGCGCGCCGACGAACAGTCCGACGATCCCGACCAGGGCCGCCGTGACCATGCTGACGAGCATCGAGGCGAGCGACGCGGCGGCACTCGTCGTCCGTGGGAGACCGTGGGCACGACCGAGCTCGGCCTGTGCCGCGATCGACCACACGCCGCCCGGGACGTACTTGCCGAGCTGACCGACGAAGAACACCGAGGACGCTGCCGTGACCGGCAGGCGGGTCCCGGTGGCAGCGGTCATGGCACGCCACGACGCCATGTTCGCGACGAGGGCGACGAGGGTCGCGAGCACCCCGACCACGACCGTGCCGACGGAGAGCCGGGCGAAGTCACGGACGATGGCGTCCCACTGCTGCACGACCCCCACGACGAGGAGCGCGACCGCCAGTGCGGCCGCGCTCCACTTCACCGCGGTGACGATCCGGGCGCGACGCCCGGGGGACCGACCGGGGGTCGGCTCAGGCGTCGAGGACACCGGCCTCCACCGCCGCGTGCAGCGCCTCGCGCCAGTCACGCATCGGGGCGAGACCCGCTCGGCTCCACGCGTCGTGCCCGAGCACGCTGTACGCCGGGCGGGGCGCCGGTCGGACGAACGCCGCGCTGTCGGTGGGCAGCACCCGCTCCGGGTCGAGGCCGACCTCGGCGAAGATCGCCTTCGTGAAGTCGAACCACGAGCCCTGACCGCCGTTGGTGCCGTGGTACGTGCCGGCGGGGGCGTCGGCGTCGAGCATGGCGACGATCTGCCGCGCGAGGTCGCCGGTCCACGTCGGCTGCCCCACCTGGTCGGTGACGACGCTGACGGTCTCGTGCGAGCCGGCGAGCCGGACCATCGTCTTCGCGAAGTTCGGCCCGTGCGCGCCGTACAGCCACGCCGCGCGGACGATCCAGGACGAGTCGGGGGCCGTGGCGCGGATCGCCTCTTCCCCCGCGGCCTTGGTCCGTCCGTACGCACCGAGGGGGGCGAGCGGTGCGTCCTCGGCGTACGGCGCGGTGCCGGTACCGTCGAACACGTAGTCCGTGGAGACGTGCACGAGCTTGGCGCCCGCCGCGGACGTCGCGGCGGCCAGGACCGCCGGACCGCGCGCGTTCACGGCGTACGCGTCGTCCTCGTGGGACTCGGCGTCGTCGACCTTCGTGTAGGCGGCGCTGTTGATCACGACGTCGTGGCCGGCGACCGCGGCGGCGACCGCCGTGGCGTCCGTCACGTCGAGGTCGGCCCGGCCGAGTGCGGTGACGTCGCGTCCGGCGAGGGCGTCCTGCAGGTCACGGCCGAGCATGCCGGCCGCGCCGGTGATGAGGTAGCGGGTCATCGTGGTCGACGGGCTCAGCTGAGCGCCGCACGCTCCTTCAGCGGCTCCCACCACGAACGGTTGTCGCGGTACCACTGCACGACGTCGGCGAGGCCCTGCTCGAAGGGGACCTGCGGCTCGTAGCCGAGCTCGGCCTGGATCTTCGAGATGTCGACCGAGTAGCGCAGGTCGTGGCCGAGGCGGTCCTGGACTCGGTCGACGTACGACCAGTCCTTGCCGGTGGCGTCGAGGAGCAGCTGCGTGAGCTCCTTGTTGGTCAGCTCGGTGCCGCCGCCGATGTTGTAGATCTCGCCCGCACGGCCCTTGACGAGCACCATTGCGATGCCGCGCGTGTGGTCGTCGACGTGCAGCCAGTCGCGGACGTTGTTGCCCTCGCCGTAGAGCGGCACGTGCCGGTCGTCGATGAGGTTCGTGACGAAGAGCGGGATGACCTTCTCGGGGAAGTGGTACGGACCGTAGTTGTTCGAGCAGCGCGTGATCGACAGGTTCAGCCCGTGGGTGCGGTGGTAGCTGCGCGCCAGGAGGTCGCTGCCGGCCTTCGACGCCGAGTACGGCGAGTTCGGCTCGAGCGGGCGCTCCTCGTCCCACGAGCCCTCGCTGATGGAGCCGTAGACCTCGTCGGTCGAGACGTGCACGAAGCGCTCGGTGCCGTGACGCAGCGCGGCGTCGAGCAGGCGCTGGGTGCCGACGACGTTCGTCTCGACGAAGATGCCGGAGTCGCGGACCGACCGGTCGACGTGCGACTCGGCCGCGAAGTGCACGATGGCGTCGACGCCCGGGATCACCTCGTCGAGCTTCGCGGCGTCACGGATGTCGCCCTGCACGAAGGAGTAGCGCGGCGACTCCGCCACCGGGGCGAGGTTCTCGAGGTTGCCCGAGTAGGTCAGGGCGTCGTAGACGACGACCTCGGCCCCTTCGAGGCCGGGGTAGGCGTCCTCGAGGGTTCTGCGGACGAAGTTCGAGCCGATGAAGCCGGCCCCTCCGGTGACGAGGATCTTCACGCTGGTTTCCTTTTCGTGGCCGATGGGCGCCAGCGCAGGCCGACGACGGTCGGCCGAGAGTCTACCGGTGCATCCGGCACCAGTCGTGGGTAGCGGGCTTCGACGAACGCGCTGACGATGCACCCGAGGAGTGCCAGGGCACAGACTACGAGCGATACCCGCGTGACGAGTCCCAGGTGCGGCACGGCGATGTCGTTGCGCCCGGTGAAATCGACGAGGGTCCAGTAGGCGAGAGCGGCGAGCACCGTCCACACCGCGACGAGCGGACCGGAGAGGCGGCGGAACCCGGTGAGTCCGGCCGCCATCACGATCGCGATGACCGGGAGGAGGGTCAGCGCATACCGGGTGATCGGTGCGCCGCCACCGTGGACGTAGTCGATCTCCACGATGATGAGCAGGACGGAGACGATGACGAACATCGCGACGATCAGGAACACGGCAACGCGGTCGCGCCCTGGCTCCCGTCCGGTGCCGTCGACCGCCGGCGTGGGGGCCACGTGTCGACCCACCCCTCGTTGCACGAGCTGGACGATGCCCACGACGACCGCGAGGGCCATCGGGCCGAGCAGGAGGATCCACTGGAGCGGATCGTTCCCGCCGAGGGACGAACGGTACAGCGAGAACAGGCTCGTCCAGAACGCGTCGTCGGTGGCGACGGTCCAGAACGGCCGGACCGTCCGTCCCATGAACTCGATCCCCCACTCCTCGTGTCGGCCGCTGTAGTTCCCGGACAGCTCCTTGTTGCGCAGGTAGAACCAGCCGGACGCGGCAGCCGCGGCGACCAGCGGTGCCACTGCGGCGACCACGCGCGCCCAGAAGCCCCCGAAGCGCCAGAGCTGCACTCGCTTCGCAAGGAGGGTCGCGACGACCACGGCCACCAGCCAGAGAGCGAACGACAGCCGGGTCGTCATGCCGGCGGCTCCGACGAGGACCGCCGCGAGCAGGAGTCCCGGTCCCATGCCGGAGCGGATCGCTGCACCCGCGATCCCGCACGCGAGTACGAGGAGTGGGATGCACAGGATGTCGTTGTAGATGAGCCCGCCTTGCTGAAGGACCAGCCCGCAGGTTGCGACGACGATCGCCGCGGCGCCCGGGAGCCGGTGCGCTCCGGGGAAGCAGCGTGTCGCAGCCCAAGCCGCGGCCACGACCGTGGCGCCGGCCAGCACCGCACCGATCAGGCGACCGGCCATGACCGCCGCGAGCGGATGTCCCGAGTCGAAGAGCGGGCCGACCACCGGCGAGAGCAGCACGTAGTACAGCGGGGGGTGCTGGGCGGTCCACTGGGTCGCGGTCGACCACCCGAACGGCGCGCGGTAGGTCAGACCGTCCTCGAACACCGGGAGGTGTCCGTGCCAGACAGTGAGCACGTAGTCGAAGTGCGCGGGCTCGTCGTACACGAGCAGAGGACTGACGAACGCGTACGCCACGGACGCAGCGACGGAGAACAACGCCGCGAACCACACGGTGGGACCGGCCCACGGGTGGCGGGTGGTCCAGACGGAGAGACGCTCGGTCCGGGTGCCGCTCACGTCGGCTGCCCCACCTGGACGGTGTCGTGCGAGCCGGCGAGCCGGACCATCGTCTTCGCGAAGTTCGGCCCGTGCGCGCCGTACAGCCACGCTGCGCGAACGATCCAGGACGAGTCGGGGGCCGCGCCGGTGATGAGGTAGCGGGTCATGCGAGTGCGGCACGCTCCTTCAGTGGCTCCCACCACGAGCGGTTGTCGCGGTACCACTGCACGACGTCGGCGAGGCCCTGCTCGAAGGGGACCTGCGGCTCGTAGCCGAGCTCGGCCTGGATCTTGGAGATGTCGACCGAGTAGCGCAGGTCGTGGCCGAGGCGGTCCTGGACGCGGTCGACGTACGACCAGTCCTTGCCCGTGGCGTCGAGGAGCAGCTGCGTGAGCTCCTTGTTGGTCAGCTCGGTGCCGCCGCCGATGTTGTAGATCTCGCCCGCACGGCCCTTGACGAGCACCATCGCGATGCCGCGGGTGTGGTCGTCGACGTGCAGCCAGTCGCGGACGTTGTTGCCCTCGCCGTAGAGCGGCACGTGCCGGTCGTCGATGAGGTTGGTGACGAAGAGCGGGATGACCTTCTCGGGGAAGTGGTACGGACCGTAGTTGTTCGAGCAGCGCGTGATCGACAGGTTCAGGCCGTGCGTGCGGTGGTAGCTGCGCGCCAGGAGGTCGCTGCCCGCCTTCGACGCCGAGTACGGCGAGTTCGGCTCGAGCGGGCGATCCTCGTCCCACGAGCCCTCGCTGATGGAGCCGTAGACCTCGTCGGTCGAGACGTGCACGAAGCGCTCGGTACCGTGGCGCAGCGCGGCGTCGAGCAGGCGCTGGGTGCCGACGACGTTCGTCTCGACGAAGATGCCGGAGTCGCGGACCGACCGGTCGACGTGCGACTCGGCCGCGAAGTGCACGATCGCGTCGACGCCCGGGATCACCTCGTCCAGCTTCGCGGCGTCGCGGATGTCGCCCTGCACGAAGGAGTAGCGCGGCGACTCCGCCACCGGGGCGAGGTTCTCGAGGTTGCCCGAGTAGGTCAGGGCGTCGTAGACGACGACCTCGGCCCCTTCGAGGCCGGGGTAGGCGTCCTCGAGGGTTCTGCGGACGAAGTTCGAGCCGATGAAGCCGGCTCCGCCGGTGACGAGGATCTTCACGCGTTGTTCCTTTTCGTGGCCGATGGGCGCCAGCGCAGGCCGACGACGGTCGGCCGAGAGTCTACCGGCGCATCCGAGTGGGGAATCGTGGTCAGTCGCTGTACCGCTGGAGCTTCTGCAGGTCGAGCTGCTCCTCGGCCAGGGTCCGGTTCAGCCGGGTGAGGTCGGCCACGACCCCGATCGTGATGGACAGGAGGGCACTGATGACGAGCGTCACCCCGAGGATGAGAGACTGCAGGTGGTTCCCGCCGCCGTCGGTCCACAGCAGCACGAGGTACCGGACGAACGGGATCAGTCCGGCGACGCCGAACACCGCGCTCACGCTGGCGAACAGCGCCATCGGGCGGTACATCAGGTAGACGCGGGCGATCGCGGACCCAGACTGGAACATGTGCTGCCAGATGTTCTTGAACAGGCGGGACTCGCGCGTCTTCGGGTTGGTCGTGATCGGCACGCTCGCGATCGCGATCCGCTTGTAGCCCGCCTGCACGATCGTCTCCATGCAGTAGCTGAACCGCGTCACGATGTTGAGCCGGATGAGCGAGTACTTCGAGTACGCACGGAACCCGCTCGCCGCGTCCGGGAGGTCGAGACCGGCCGCGCGGCTCGCGACCCACGAACCGAACCGCTGCATGAGCTTCTTGAACCCGGAGAAGTGCTCGATGGTGCGCGTCTGACGGTCACCGATGACGATCTCGGCCTCGCGGCGCACGAGCGGCGCGATCAAGTCGGGGATCTGCGCCTGCGGGTACTGGTTGTCCCCGTCCGTGTTCACCACGATGTCGGCGCCGTGGAGCAGTGCGTAGTCGACCCCATCGCGGAACGACCGGGCGAGTCCCATGTTCCGGGTGTGCTGGACGACGTGTCGCACACCGTGCTCCCGGGCCACCTCCACCGTGCGGTCGGTGGACCCGTCGTCGATGACCAGGACCTCGATCTCGTCGATGCCGTCGATCTCGGTCGGGATGGACTCGAGCACGGCGGGGAGCGTCTGCTCCTCGTTCAGGCACGGGATCTGGATGAACAGCTTCACGGGTGTCGGGTGTCTCGTTCTCTCGGTCGGTCGAGGGCCGGTCGCTCCGATGTCCCTGATCGGTCGGACGACCACGAACACCCTAGTGCGGACGCGCGGACCACGGGCTCCGCGACGCCGTGACAGGATGACGCCGTGTCGTCCCTCCGTTCCCGTGTCGCCCGGCTCCTCCGGCGGGGCGGCCCGTCTCCCGCCCTCGCCGACGTGCGCCACGAGGAGCCGCCGCTCGTCGGTTTCGTCGTGCACGGTGCCGGTGGCGTGCACCCCGCCTCCGCGCACGTCCGGGTCACCGGTCGCATGTCCGCACTCGCCGCCTCCGGCGCCGCCCGGGTCGCGCAGGTGGATCCGGTCCGGTGGGCGGACGGGACCGACACGGCCCACCTCGACGTGATCCTGGTCCAGCGCGACGCCTTCCCGCTCGCCGCACTCGACGCCGCCTTCGCACGGGCGGCGGCGGAGGGCACCAGGATCGTGGCCGAGGTCGACGACGACTTCTTCAGCCAGGAGGCCCGTGCCCGGCTCGCGCAGGCCGAGTACGACCCGGACCGGCTCGCCGCGGTCGACCGACTGGTGCGGGCGGCAGACGCGGTCGTCGTCTCCACCGAGCGGCTCCGGAGCGTGCTGCGGTCGGAAGGCATCGAGTCCGTCGTCGTCCGCAACGCGGTCCAGCCCGGTCTCTGGTCGACGCAGCCGACCGAGCCGGACGCCGCCGGGCCGCGACGCGTCCTCTACATGGGGACCGCGACGCACGGCGGCGACCTCGAGCTGCTCCGTCCCGTGTTCGACGGGTTCACCGACGACGAGGGGCGGCCGGTCCGGCTCGAGGTCGTCGGGGTCACCGCGGGTGACGACGACTGGTACGACCGCCTGGCGCTGCCGGAGGGGGCGACGCACTACCCGGACTTCGTCGCGTTCCTCCGGCAGAACGCGCACCGGTGGTCCGCAGGGGTCGCGCCGCTGACGGACGACCGCTTCAACGACGCCAAGAGCGACCTCAAGTTCCTCGAGTACACGATGCTCGGGCTGCCCTTCGTCGGCTCCGACCGGCCGTCGTACGCCGGTGTCGACGCACACGGGGGACTGCTCGCGGCGGACGGCGCGGCCCCGTGGCGAGCAGCGCTCCTGACCGCCTTCCGGGAGCGTGTGGAGCGGGTCGACGGTGCGCGCGACCACGTGCTCCGTGCCCGGTCTGCCGGAGCCGAGCCGGCGTGGTGCGCCGCGCTGGGGATCTCGGGCGGTGCGCTATCCTCGCCGGGTGCCGACGACCTTCGCTGACCGTGTCCACGATCCCGACCGCCGCGGCTCGAAGGTGTGGTCCACACCGCTGCGGGCGCTCTTCCTCGGGTGGCTCTGCGCCTTCCTGATCGGGGCTGGGTGGGCCGTGGCGAGCCCGATGTCCTCATCGCCGGACGAGCCGAGCCACATCCTCAAGGCCGAGGCGACGGTCCGCGGCCAGTTCACGGGGGAGCCGAGCAAGTTCGCCGGCCGGACCTACGTCGAGGTGCCCACCGACTTGGCCGATCCCGGTGGCGACTTCACCTGCTACGTCTTCCACTGGGACGTCACGGCGGCGTGCGTCCCGGCGCAGTCGACGGCGAACAACGACACCGAGGTCGAGCGCACCACAGGCGTGGGGGACTACAACCCGCTCTACTACGCGGTCGTCGGGTGGCCGTCGCTCGTGGTCGACGGGAACGCCGCGTGGTTCGGTATGCGGCTGATGAGCGCACTGCTCAACGGGTTCTTCATCGGCATCCTCTTCTTCGTCGCGGCGCAGCTGAAGCGGTCGCCGGCGTTCCTCGGGTGGGTCGCCGTCGCCCTGACGCCGATGACGCTCTACCTGACGGGCATGGTGAACCCGAACTCCGCGGAGATCACCGGCGCCGCGGCACTCGCCGCGCTGTCGTGGCTCGTGGTCTGGGACACGACCCGCGCGCACCTCGGGTCCCGGATGGCGCTGATCGCGTTCGTCGGGATCATCTGCGGCAACGCGAGGGCGCTGTCGCCCCTGTACGTGGCACTCATCCTCGTCGCCGTCCTGATCACCTTCCCGCTCCGGAGGTCGGCCGACCTGCTCCGCAGACCCGCCGTATACGTCGGGCTCGGCATCGGGGCGCTGGGGCTCGTGGCCGCAGGACTCTGGACGCTCCTCATCAGTGGTCCGGCCGGGTTCATCCCGACGGACACCCCGCGTGACGGCTTCGTCCGCGCCTTCGTCCAGACCCTGCGGACGACGAGCGAGTACGGCCGGATGATGATCGGTCGTCTCGGGTGGCTCGACACGCCGCTGCCAGGCATCGTGTACGTCGGGTGGACCGCGGTCATCGGTTTCCTGGTCGTCGCGGTCGTCATCGTCGGGCTCCGCCGCGCGACGCTCGGGGCGCTGCTGCTCATGGTCGCGCTGGTCTTCGTGCCCGCCGTCGTGCAGGCGCCCTCGGTCCAGACCTTCGGGTACATCTGGCAGGGGCGCTACACGCTCCCCGTCTTCGTCGCGATGATCCTGGTGGCCGGTCTCGTCGCGGAGCGGTACACGCTGCGGTCGATCGATCCGACGAGGATCGTGGTCGTCCTGACCAGCGCGGCGGTCCTGGCCCAGTTCGCGGCGTGGTTCACCACCTACAAGCGGTACGCGGTCGGGCTGCCCGGGTCGTGGCGCGACCTGCTCCACCCGACGCAGTGGAGCCCGCCGGGCGGGCTCGTCGGGACGACCGCGGTCTTCACGCTCGGCACCGTCGGCATGTGCGTCCTCTCGATCCTCGTCAGTCGCTCCGTCGCCCGCCAGGCCGAGTCCGACGGTCTCGCACAGTGGGCCCCGGCAGGGGGCGCTCCGTCCGCGGCCGCACCGGCCGCGGACGCCCCGACCGTCGCCGCTCCCGCGGTCGGTGCCCCGGCAGCAGCGGCACCGGTCCGTGACGCGGGCCCGACCGCTCCCCAGGGCCAGGTCGACGGCGCCGGTCACACCGACCTCCCGGACGCCGGGCGCCCGGGGCACGCCGACGTGGCGGCACGCTAGGCTGCTGCGGTGCAGATCCGCGAACTGAAGATCCCCGGCGCGTGGGAGTTCACGCCCGTCCAGCACGGCGACGCACGAGGAGCATTCCTCGAGGCGTACCGGGCCGACGTCCTCGAGGAGACGGTGGGCCACCCGCTCGACCTCCGTCAGGTGAACATGTCGATCTCGTCGGCCGGCGTCGCACGGGGCATCCACTACGCCCTCGTCGCACCGAGCCAGGCGAAGTACGTGACCGCCGTGCGCGGAGCGTTCATCGACTACATCGTCGACATCCGCGTCGGGTCGCCGACCTTCGGGCAGTGGGACTCGGTCCGCATCGACGACGTCGACCGCAAGGCCGTGTACCTGTCCGAGGGTCTCGGCCACGCGATCGTCGCGCTCGAGGACCGCTCGACGGTGAACTACCTCGTCAGCGCCCACTACGACCCGCAGCGCGAGAAGGGGATCACGATCCTCGACCCGACCGTCGGCCTGACCCTGCCCGAGGGCCTCGGCGAGCCGGTGCTCTCCGAGAAGGACACGACCGCGCCGACGCTCGAGCAGGCGGCCGAGCAGGAGCTCCTGCCGACCTACGAGGAAGCGGTCACGTACACCGAGTCCCTCCGGACGAAGAAGTAAGGGAGACCCGATGAAGGGCATCATCCTCGCCGGGGGTTCCGGCACGCGTCTGTGGCCCATCACCAAGGGCATCAGCAAGCAGCTCATGCCGATCTACGACAAGCCGATGGTGTACTACCCGCTGTCGACGCTGATGATGGCCGGCATCTGCGAGGTCCTCGTGATCACGACGCCGGAGTACAACGACCAGTTCAAGGCACTGCTCGGCGACGGATCGTCGCTCGGCATGGACATCCAGTACGCGGTGCAGCCGTCCCCGGACGGCCTGGCGCAGGCGTTCGTGATCGGCGAGGACTTCATCGGCGACGACAGCGTCGCGCTGGTCCTCGGCGACAACATCTTCCACGGCACCGGTCTCGGCACGAGCCTGAAGAACAACACGGAGGTCCAGGGCGCGACGATCTTCGCCTACCACGTGGCCGACCCCACGGCGTACGGCGTGGTCGAGTTCGACGACGACTTCACCGCGGTCTCCATCGAGGAGAAGCCGACTGAGCCGAAGTCGAACTACGCCGTCCCGGGGCTGTACTTCTACGACAACAAGGTCATCGAGATCGCGAAGACGATCGAGCCGAGTGCCCGCGGCGAACTCGAGATCTCGACCGTCAACGAGCGCTACCTCGACGCCGGCGAGCTCGGCGTGCAGGTCCTCGACCGCGGGACCGCCTGGCTCGACACCGGCACGTTCGAGTCGATGATGCAGGCCTCCGAGTACGTGAAGGTGATCGAGGACCGCCAGGGCTTCAAGATCGGCTGCATCGAGGAGATCGCCTGGCGCAACGGCTGGATCGACGACGCCCGTCTCGCCGACCTCGCCGCACCGCTCGTGAAGGGCGGCTACGGGGTCTACCTGCAGAACCTCCTGCGCGGCTGAGCGTGGCCCGGCCGTCCAGGCTCGGCCGGTTCCTCGGGCGACCGGGGCCTGCCGGACCGACCGCCCCTGCTCCCGAGCCTGCCGGCGGGGTCGAGCCGAGCCTCCCGGTCGACACGTCGCTCGTGACGGCCGCGCCGCAGCCCGGTGACGACGGCTTCGACGTCGTCGTCACCGTCCGCGAGTCCGTGTTCCGCGACGGCGGCCACCTCGCCGCGGTGGCGTCCGCCCGCGTCGCGGGCGCGGTCCGTGTCATCGTCAGCGCGTACGACCTGCACGCCGGACCGGCGAGCGTCTACCCGCCGGTCGTCGCCGGAGCCGACCACGAGGTCGCCCGCGCCTCCGTCGCCGCGACCTGGGGCGGGGCGGTCGCCGCTGCCCGTCCGCTGCTCGTGAGCGCGTCGGTCGTCGTGCAGGACGCCTCGATCACCGTGCCGGTCGACGGCTATGCGCGCCTGGTCGGCGCACTCGACGGTGTCGCCGGCCCCGGCCGGGAGGCGTCGGTCGCCGTGGCCGTCGTGCGCACCGGCGACGACGTGGTCGCGAGCGCCGGGGCCGTGCTGCCGCGCGGAACGGCTCCCGTCGCGTCGCTCCTCCGTGGCCATCCGGCTATGGACGCCGACGCCCTCGACGGAGCCGTCGTCTTCGCCGCGGACGAGCCCTGCTTCGCCACGCGCACCGCAGCCCTCGCGGTCCCGGTGCGGACCGTCGACACGCGCACCGCCGTCGCCCGGCTCACGCGGGACACCGCCGACGCGGCGGACGGGCACTGCGTGGTCGTGCCGCTCGGTCGTGCGTACCGGGACGGAGCGTTCCGGGAACGCCGGTACGACACCGACGCGGCCGACGCGCTGGTGGTGTGGCGCGACCGGGTGGACGACACGGCCTCCGCCGCCCTGGCACGGCTCGACCTGGTGCCCGGCGAGCCGGAGGCCGACGCGGCGGGCGCTCCCGTCGCGCTGCGCGAACCCGTCGTCCGGGCGCGCCGAGGTCCGACACGACTGGAGCTCCGCGACCGGGGCGAACGGCTGCGGTGGTCGATCCGCACCGCGGCCCACCCCGGCCCCCGAGGGGACGACTGGGGCGACACGTTCTTCGCCGGGGACCTCGCGGCGGCCCTGCGCTCCCTGGGACAAGAGGTCGTGGTGGACCACCGCGAGTCGCACGTCCGCCCGTTCTCCGAGCACCTCGACGACGTCGCGCTGACGCTCCGCGGGCTCGACGACACCCCGGTGCACCCGTCCGCGACGAACGTGCTCTGGGTGATCTCGCACCCCGACCTCGTCACGCCCGCCGAACTCGCACGCTACGACCTCCGCTTCGCGGCCGGGCCGGTGTGGGCGTCGCGGACGTCGGACGCGACCGGGTTGCCCGTCGCTCCGCTGCTGCAGGCAACCGACCCGGCGCGGTTCCACCCCGGCGCTGCCGACCCGGCGTACGACGGGCTCGACACCGCGTTCGTGGGGAAGACGCGGCGGGTGTTCCGGCCCGTCGTGCGCGACGCCGTCGCCGCCGGCGCCGACCTCGCGGTGTGGGGCGAGGGATGGGAGGGACTGCTGCCGGACGGCGTCCACCGCGGGGTCTTCGTGCCCAACGACGAACTGCCGGCCCTCTACCGGAGCGCCCGTGTGGTGCTCAACGACCACTGGGACGACATGGCGCGGGACGGGTTCCTGTCGAACCGGCTGTTCGACGCCGCAGCATCGGGGGCACTCGTCGTGACCGACCCGGTGCCCGGCGTCGACGAGCTGTTCCACGGTGCGGTGCGGACGTACTCCTCAGTAGGGACGCTCGGTCGGCTCCTGCACGTGGGCGAGTCCGCGTCCGAGGCCGCGCGGGCGGCCCGTGGGGCGCGAATCGGGGCGGAGCACTCATTCGTGCGTCGTGCGGAGACGCTACTCCATGCGGTGCGCGCGGAACTCCGACATTGAAAATCAGTCGTCGGGCTCAAGCGGCTATCAACCCTTGCGACATGGACGTGCAGTGGTTAGTCACACCGGAACGATGAACTGACACGATCGGAAGCTCGTTGAACCGCTCGGGCTCTGATTTTCAGGATATGCGGGTCGGTGTCGCGATTCTGCTCGAACTGGTGCAGCTTCGCGCGGTGCAGGGGCTTGACACGCACGTGCACGTCTCGATAACGTCGGGTTCAGTGAGTCGGGGGGATGTTCTTCAGAACGTAGTCTCATGTGGAGGGCTTTCGGATTTGGCGACGGCTAATGCGCGCTGCGTATGCCTGCTTTGTTTCTCCGGAAGTCTCGTCGGCGCACTGTTCGTTCACAACGCTGTGATTGAAGGGGAGCATGAAGAAAGTAAGAATCGGGGCTACGCTACTGCTCGTTGCAGGGGTCGTAGGGGGATCTGTCATGGCAGCCGCTCCGGCGAACGCGGTGGGGAGTGGATCGTGGAACTGTACTATCTACAGCACGTTCAACGGGAAGAGTACGACCTCAGGCAGTAACTACACAGCTGGTACGACAGACTGTGGCAAGGCGCAGATCAGCGTCGGGTACAACGTGTCGGGTGGAACTGCGCTCTACACGCCCTACAAGAGCGCGTCGGGCCTCATCACCGTGGGAAATCCGGGCTATCCGGTATTCACGGGGCATCACAAGATGAGCAACGCGGCCCCGGCCTACGCTGTGGTCCGAAGCACGTGAGACTCATTGCCATCTCGCTGGCGCTGCTTGTGACGGCAGTAACAGCAGGTTGCGCGTCGACTTCCGAACGGGAAGTCGGCGCGTCAGCCGCGCCCAGCAGTGTGCCGATGTCGAAACAACAGCGTGACGCGCTGAGCTCGTCGTCGATCAGCCAGGACCAGTACCAAGCAGGTTTCGAGGCATTTCAACGCTGCATGGCGAAGGCCGGTTACGAACTCGTCGATCCCAAGCTTACGGGAGATGAGTGGGATTACCGCATACCGGGCGCGGCCATGGATTCAGGCTTGAGCGACAAGTGCTATTCATTCAATTGGCAGCAGGTGGATGCTCGATGGCAACAGCAGCACATCGAGACTTCCGATACGGCTAAGATAGTTGCTGCTTGTCTGCAGAAAAATGGTATCAAGCCACTTCGGCACTATTCAGAAAACGTTGCCCTCTTGCAAAAAAGTAATATCGATCCGGGCACCTGTTGATCGATCGACCCTGCGAAAGCTCGTCCGGAAGTGATGTCGCTCGTTGAGAAGGAAAACAAGCGTCGACACGGCGCCTTGTTCGTTGTGCTCGTCGTCGGAGCAGTTACGGCCGTCGCTGCATTTGCTTGTCTAGGATCGTTCGAGCGCACTCGCTCGGTTGCCTCAGCACCGGCCGCGAGTGTGAAGGTGGGTGAATTCAGCGACTCAGATCGTCAAGGCGTTACGGCGACGTTCGCGTTGGGAGCGACCCCGGTGATTCACATACAACGTCCGGGAACAGTGACTGATGTTGCCATTCATCCGGGGACTGTGGTCGAGCAGGGGGACGTTCTTGCAAGGATCGACGACGTGCCGATCCGTGCGTTGGTTGGCGATGCGCCCCTCTATCGTCCTATCGGGCCCGGGGCGAAGGGAGCAGATGTTGCTGCCCTCTCGGAGTTTCTAGCGGCGACCGGCGACCTGCACTCACAGCAGCAGCCGGAGGTGTACGGCCAGGCACTCGGTCGAGCTATCGCCTCATTCGTCGTACGTGACATGGGTGGACAGCCGACTGGGGTCTTCGACCCGACATGGGTCTCGTTCGTCCCGGCGTCCTCAACCACCGTCAGCGCGTTGACGGCTCAACTAGGCGGGAGGATCTCAGCAGAGGAACCTTTCGCATCGCTGGTGGCAGCGCCAACGGCAGTGCATTTCGCATCGGCGTCGGACGGTAAACAGCTCCAGGTGCCGGAGGGGGGCCCGCTGCTGCTCACCATAGGCGGCACCGAGATGACCTTGTCTTCTGGATCGTTGAGTGCGTCAGAACTGGGCACGGCGTATGAGGCGTACCTTGCTCAGAGTCGAGAAGGCGCGATAACCAAAGATGGGGACGGGGCATCGACCGACAGCGCGGTGTTCGAGGGCGCAACCTTGGAGATCGCTCGTCCAGCAGCTCTTGGTGTCGTTCCGAACACTGCGTTGTACACGGCTGCGAATGGAGTGAGCTGTGTCTTTCGTCCTGCGAATGGAGGATCCTTCAGGTTTGTGCGAGTGAAGGCTTCCCCAGCGGCGAACATGATCGGGGTCGTTCTCATAGACCATCGTCTCGTCGGTACGGCTGTAGCGCGAGACTGGCGGAGTGTGCCGAAGGAAGCGCAGGCATCGTGCAGGTGACCGTGGCAGGTGCTTCCATTCAATTCGGTTCGAAGGTGCTGTTCCATGGTCTTGATGCAGTCTTCCCCAGCGGTCGGCTTACTGCCCTGGTCGGCCCATCGGGCAGTGGAAAGTCCAGCCTGCTCGCCGCCATCGCGGGCTTCTCAACCTTGGACGAAGGATCCGTAAGCTACTCGGACGGGACGTGCCCGCCAACGGCACCAGATCCATCATCAGTTACATGGGTTTCGCAGAGTGCCAGTTCGCTCGGGTCTCGCTCTGTGCTCGACAACGTACTCGTGGGCCCGCTTGCAGAGGGCTTGGTCATGCGAGACGCGGTCCGAAGGGCGCGCGCCGCTCTCGACGAAGTGGGTCTTGGTAAGCGCGAGCGTGAGCGTCTGAATCGTCTGTCGGGAGGAGAAGTGCAGCGTGTAGCCCTTGCGCGTGGACTGGCGACGGAGAAGCGCCTCATCCTCGCGGACGAACCGACCGCGAGCCTTGACGCAGACAACACGCGCAAGATTGCTGCGCTGCTCTTGTCGCTGCGCAGTAGAGCGACAATCGTCGTCGCTACACATGACCCGATCCTCATCCAGACTGCTGAAGGCGTCGTTGCCCTGAGGGAACACGAGTGAAAGGCGGCGGATGGCGGCGATCGCACCTCATCCGCGAAGCTGTCCGAAATCTCGCGACGCCGCGGCTGCTGGTCCTCGTCGTGCTGGCGATTCTCCTTGGAGCCGCTGGTCCGGTCGTTGCAATGACGCAGGGCTCCCAGTTGACCGCCGACCTCAGTCGGCTTGGGCAACAGGGAAGGAACGTAGTTGTGATCGAGGGGGCTTCGCGAACAACGGACGCTCGGATCTCCCGCGCCGCTTGTGAGGCTCTATCCTCTGACGCGGGCGTCATCCGGGCTGGAGCGCTCGTGCAGAGCCCGGCCGTCAGTGTCGTCCAGTTAGGGACGGACATCCCGTCGTTCAGCGCCAGCTCGACGTTGTTCCCCGCCCTCCGCTCGTCAGACGCGTTGATTGGTTCTGACCTAGGACGACAATTGAGGCCGACCGTCCTGTCGCTCTTGAGCGGGCAGATGCTCACGACAAAGAGGGCCGACGTGCAACCGGAGGGCATCCCGACCAATCGCAGCCTTATACTCTCACTCAGCCCTGATGTTGAAGTCGTCCCTTCATGCATCATCCAGTTGGGGCAGTTCGAGGTTGCTCAGGATCGGATCCCAGAGCTCTTGGCGCAGCTACGGGTGACGAATTCGCCACTGTTAGGTCGAGCAATCCTGATGCAACAGTTCGACCTCGTGGAGCAGTACCGCGCCAGTGCCTTGCAGTTCGTCCCGTTGACCTTGGGGCTGATCGGCGGTGTTGCGGCCGCACTCGTCAACGCTGCCCGTTCTCGGGAGTTCGCGACCTACCGTCTGTCCGGGACGTCACGAACGTCCTTGCTGGTGATCTTGCTTGTGGAGGAGATCATGCTCGGCTTGACATTGACAGCAGGGGCGAGCATGGCCACTGCGGTCCTCTGGACACGGCTGCTCGGGCCCCTGGAAAGCCTTTCGTATGCTTTCGCGGCTGGTGCGCTCTTGACGTGTTTCGCATTGGTCGGCTCGCTCCCTGGGGCGTTGCGGAGTGCAGCAGTGCTGTCGAAGGACCGTTGAACTTCGCCGGGTGTACGGCACGGCGCCGCAACGCTGGGTCACTCATCAGTGTCGGAGGAGGCGCCGGGCGACGTCGCCCCCCTTGTCCACCAGCCGGACGACGCGGCGGGCGCGCATCGCGGTGAGTTCCGCGTCGCGGGCAGCGGTCTCCCGCTTCGCGGCCTCGGCACGGTCACGTTCGAACTGGACGGCCGAACGGAGCGTGTTCGCGGTCTCCTCGGCCGCGCGCAGCTGGTCCTCGAGGTCCTCGATGCGCTGGTCGCGTCGGACGACGGCGCGTCCGGTGGTCTGCAGCCGTTCGACCTCGGCCTCGGGGACGAGCGGGTCCGCCCCCGCGTCGACGGCCGACGACCCGGCCCGGCGCAGCGACTCGGCCACACCGTCGTCGCGTGTGAACGGTCCGGCGACGGCCTGCTCGTCGGTCACGAAGCGCAGCGCGAAGGTCGACTCGAGCACGCCCTCCTGCAGCCGACGGTGGTCGCGCATGCCGTGGTGGCGCGGGCTCGGGGTGAGGTCCGGGTTCGCCTCGTACGCACGGCCGCTCACGTCGACGCGGTGCTCGTACTGCTTCCACGACCGCCACGGCAGGTGCAGGACCTCGAGGCGGAGCCCGTCCGGCACGGGAGCGCCGTTCGCGACGCTCACCTGGTGGTTGCCCTGCACGACGGTGACGTCGGGTGTGCCCACGTGGATCGCGTTGCTCGTCGGCGGCGCGACGAGACCGACGGCGCGGAGTTCGTCGACGGACCGCTCGTCGCGCCAGTGCAGCCGCTCCACGCCGCCGCCGGACGCCGCCATGCGCCCCGTGAGGTTCACGACGGGCACGGTGAAGGCGCCGATCGCTGTGTCCAGGCGCTCGAAGACCTCGCGGACGGTGCGGGACCGGTCGACCGGCAGGATGAACTCGTCGGCGTCGGCGTTGACGACCCAGTCGGCGTGGTGGACCGACGCCGCGTCGCGTGCCATCCCGGTCACGACCGTGCCCTGCTGCTTGCGGTGGACCGGGTCGTGACGGAGGTCCACGGTCACGTCGTCCCGTTCGGCGAACGCCGTCAGGAGCTCGGTCGTGCCGTCGACGGAGCCGTTGTCCGTGATGACGAAGACGTCGAAGCCCTGGGCGACGTGGTGGTCGAGCCACGCGGGCAGGATGTCGGCTTCGTCGCGGACCATCAGGGTGACGGCGAGGATCATTCGGGGGACCTTCGGTTCGGGTGGAGCGGGGGCGTCGTGCTGCAGGTCGACGGTACCGCGTGGGCGTGGGCGGGTCGTGGTCAGCGGGTGTGGGTCGCCCTGGCCCGGACGGTCAGCGCCACCCGGAGCGCCGCGCGGAGCGGCCAGAGCCACCACGACGAGTACTTCCGGGCCAGGAACCGGTAGGCGCTCTCGTGGTGCGCACGGCGCATCCGGTCCGAGGCGCCCTGCGTCGCGGTCCCGCCGATGTGCGTCGCGGTGGCCTCGGGCTCGTAGACGTTCCGCAGGCCCGCCCTGCCGATGCGCCACCCGAGGTCGACGTCCTCGAAGTACATGAAGTAGCCCTCGTCGAACCCCCCGAGACGTTCGTACACGTCACGACGGACCAGCACGCAGGCACCGGACAGCCACCCGGCGTCACGCCGACCGGAGTGGTCGCCCTCCTGGCGGTAGCGCCGCGTCCACGGGTTGCCCGGCCAGACGTTCGCGAAGACGGCGTGACCGAGACCGGTCCGCAGCGAGGGCACGAGCCGCGCGGAGGGGTAGACCTCACCGGTGGGCTCGAGCAACCGCGGGCCGACGGCGCCGATCGTGGGGTCGGTCTCCGCGGTCGCGATCATCCGGTCGAGGGCGCTTGGTTCGAGGACGACGTCCGGGTTGGACACCAGCACCCAGTCGACGTCGGCGTCGAGCGTCGCGACGGCGCGGTTCGCCGCGGCGCCGTACCCGCGGTTCTCGCCGATCTCGAGGAACCGGGCCCCGGCCGCCTCGGTGATCGTGCGGAGCCGCTCGGCCTCGGTCGAGGCGTTGTCGGCGACGACGACCTCGACGGCCTGCGCACTGGCGGTCGCGGTGGATGCGAGGAAGGGCGGGAGGACGTCGACGGACTCGTAGGAGACGGTGACGATCGCCGCGCGCCCGCTCACCGGAACACCTCGAGGTGCACCCGGGCGCATGCGGCCCACGTGAAGCCGTCTGCGCGGGCGCCGGCGCGCCGGATCCGTTCGGCGCGCGCACCGGGCGCCTCGGTCAGCAGCCGTGCGAGCGCGTCCGAGATCGGGGCGGCCTCCGGCTCGGTGTAGGTCACGGTGTCACCGCCGACCTCGGGGATCGCGAGCCGGTCGGTGGTCAGCACGTCGGCGCGGCAGGCCATCGCCTCGAGCACGGGGAGCCCGAACCCCTCGGCGGTGCTCGGGTAGACCACCGCGCGGGACCCGCCGAGGAACGCGCGGAGCTCGTCGATCGGCAGGTACCCGAGGTACCGGAGGGGCGCGTCCGGACGGTCACCGGCGGCGACGAGCTCGCGGCGCGCCTCCTCGTCCCACCCGAGTCCGCCCGCGACGAGCAGTGCGGGCACCGGCGTCGCGCTCCGTCCGGCGAGCGACCGGTGCGCGGCGATCAGCGCGGGGACCCGCTTGCGGGGTTCGACGGTCCCGAGGAAGGCGATCCACTCCGTGTCCGCGGCGATCCCGTGCGTCTCGCGGAACTGGGCGACCTCGGCCGGTGCGGGCTCGTGGAAGAGCGCCGCGTCGACGCCGAGGTGCGCCACGACGGTGCCGGTGCGGGCGGGCCCGGCGAGGCGGTCGAGTTCCGCGACCGTGGCCGCGCTCGGCGCGACCGTCGCGCGGGCGAACCGGCGGGCGAGCCGCGTCCACGTCCGGAAGAACGCCACCTTGAGCCGCGAGTGGGCAGCAGGGTCGCTGAAGAAGGTCGCGTCGTGCAGGGTGACGACCGTCCTGGAGGCACGGGTCACCGGGAACGTGTAGTGCGGGCTGTGCAGGACGGTCGCGCCGACGCGGCGCACCGCCCGGGGGAGACCGAGCTGCTCCCAGACGAAGCGGAGGGGCCGCGACGCTGTCCAGCGCGGGGCCGCGTGGTACCGGTGCGAGGGCGAGAGCTCCCGGAGCCAATCGAGGTCTCCGGGCTTCGCGACCACGTCGACCCGGACGTCGAGGTCCGCGAGCCCGGTCAGGAGTCCGGAGATGTACCGTGCCACCCCGCCGCGGTTCGGCGGGACCGACGTGGCGTCGACCAGTACCGGGAGTCCCCGCACGTCAGCCCTTGACCTGGCGCTCGGTGGTCCTGGTCCACGCGATGCCGGACTGCGTGTCCTCGTCGACGACGACGAACCGTGCGGCCTCGCGCTCGATCACGATGTGCTCGCCGTTCGGCTTCGCGAGGAACACGTGCACGAAGTACTGCCCGCCGCCGAGGCGCAGGTCGGTGAGGTGCCACTCGACGGTCGCCGTGCCGCGGAGCGGGTCGTGCCGCACCTGCGTCTGGCGGCTGTCGACGCCGAACGCGGGGTGGCCGAGGTGCGTCTCGATCTTGATGCCGGCGCGCCACTCGGGCAGGACGCCCTTGTGGGAGAACGTCGCCCGGACGACGAGGTCGTCACCGTGGTGGTGCTCCGCGCCGGGAGCGCGGCCGGGGATCTCCAGCTCGACGTGCTCGACCTTGCCGGGGTTGGCGTCCTCCTCCGGGTGCGCTGCCTCGGCCTCGGCGATGCGGCGACCCTCGAGGATCTCGCGGAAGTTCTTGACCGCGAGGCGGGCGGAGCCCTGGAACTTGACCTCGCCGTGGTGCAGGACGACCGCGGAGTCGCAGAGCTCCTGGACCTGCCCGAGGGAGTGCGACACGAGGATGATCGTGCGGCCCTGCTCCTGGAACTCGCGGATCTTGTCGAGGCACTTCTTCTGGAACTGCTCGTCGCCGACGGCGAGCACCTCGTCGACCAGCAGGACGTCGGGGTCGGTGTTGATCGCGACCGCGAACGCGAGCCGGACGTACATGCCGGACGAGTAGAACTTCACCTGGGTGTCGATGAAGTCGCCGATGCCGGAGAACTGCAGGATGTCCTCGAACCGGGCCTCGGTCTCCTCCTGCGTCTGGCCGAGGATCGCCGCGTTGAGGTAGACGTTCTCGCGGCCGGTCAGGTCGGGGTGGAACCCGGCACCGAGCTCGATGAGTGCGGCGAGTCGGCCGCGACGCTCGACGGAGCCGCTGGTCGGTTCGAGGATGCCGCCGATGGTCTTCAGCAGCGTCGACTTGCCGGAGCCGTTCGGGCCGAGCAGACCGATGGTCGTCCCGGCGGGGATGTCGAGGTTGATGTCCTTGAGCGCCCAGAAGTCCTCGCTGTGCCGGCGTCCGGCGCGGCCGAGGGTGACGATGCGCTCCTTGAGCGAGTTGTCCTTGCGGATGGTGAAGCGCTTCGAGACGTTCCGTACCGTGACGACGTCGGGGGCGCCGTCGAAGGGGGAGCGGGTCTGCTGGTCGATCTCGTTGTCGGTGCTCATCGGGTGGATCAGATCTCCTGGGCGAAGTTGCCCTGCAGCTTGGCAAACACGCGCTGGCACGCGAACAGGGCGACCAGTCCGACGAGCGCGGCGATCCCGAGGCGCATCAGCAGGTGCGCCGGGTACTCGGCGTCGGGACCCGCGGTCCAGAAGGCGCGGTGGATGCCGAGGACCGCCAGCGTGATGGGGTTGGACGTGTAGAGCGTCAGCAGCCACTCGGGCGCGCGTGTCGCGACCATCTGCCAGCTGTAGACGATGGGGGAACCCCACATGAGCAGCAGCACGAGGACCTCGACGAGGTACTGCATGTCGCGCAGGTACACGTTCGCGGCGGCGAGCAGCAGCGCGAACGCCGTCCCCCAGATCAGGATGACGAGCGTCGCGGGGAAGAAGTACAGCAGGTCGAGGCGGATCCACGCGAACCCGCTCTGCAGGATCGCCGCGGCGAGCAGCACGACGAGCTGCACGCCGAAGTTGAACAGCGCTGCGCCCACGCTGGCGAGGGGGTAGATCTCACGCGGCAGGTAGATCTTCTTGATCAGGCCGCCGTTGCCGACGATGGACGCCGTGCCCGCCGCGACGATCTCGCTGAAGAGCCCGTAGAGGGTCAAGCCTGAGAACACGTAGATCGCGAACTCGGGGATGTTCCGCGAGGCCTGCAGGATCTCGCCGAGCACGAAGTAGTAGATCGCCAGCTGCACGAGCGGGCGGATCAGCGTCCAGGCGAAGCCGAGCGCGCTGTCCTTGTACCGCGACTTGAGGTCACGACGGATCAGCAGGTCGAGCAGCTGCCGGTGGGCGAAGATCTCGCGGAGCGAGCCGATGACGGCGCTGGCCGGGCGCCCGGCCGGGACCATCTGTTCCTGCCGGAGGCGCTCGAACCGCTCGGTGACGATGTTGCTCAAAGGGGGTCCTCACATTCGGAGCGGGCGACGGACAACTGTACATCGGCGACCGACGGCGGTCGCCGGGGCTCAGCGTCCGTTCTTGCTCTCGCGCATCAGGCGGACGCGGTTCTGCACCTTGTCGCGCAGCCCGGAGACGCCGTTCGCGCGGAGGTACCAGGCGGCGAGCCGGGCGTCGCGGACGAGGCCGTGGCGGCTGTTCGCGATCTGGTGGAACTGCAGCTCGCGGGCCCGGGCGGGGCTGAGCTGTACCCGGGGACGCCCCGCTGCAGCCAGGGACCCGGCGGGCACGGCGGCGTCGTGGGCGCGGTCGGCGGCCACGTGCGGGTCCTTGCAGAACTCCACGAGCGGCGCGAGCGCGCGCTCCCACGTGAAGTCCTCGCGGACGCGGCTGACCGCGGCGCGGGCGTCGGCGGCGGCAGCGGAGTCGTACAGCATCGACTCGAGCGCTGCGGCGAGTCCGTCGACGTCCCGTTCCTTCACCGCGACGCCCATGCCCTCTGCGGCGACGAGGTCTCCGAAGCTGTCGCCGTCGGTCGTGACGATCGGCAGGCTCGCCCACATGTAGTCGAGGATGCGCGTGCGGAACGAGAACGTCGTCTCGATGTGCGCGAAGTGCGTCGAGACGCCGGCGTCCGCCTCGAGCAGGTAGTTCTGCCGGTCGTCGAGCGCGACCCACTGCTCGTTGAAGAAGACGTGCTTGTTCGTCAGGCCGAGGTGGTCGCTGATGCGCCGGGTCTCGGACACGATAGCCATCTCGGGCACGTCCGGGTTCGGGTGCGCGACACCGAGGAAGAACAGGCGGATGTCGTCGTGCGTCTCGGCGACCTTCGCGACCGCGCGGACGAGCGACGGGGTGTCGAACCAGTTGTAGATGCCGCCGCCCCAGATGACGACCTTGTCGTCCTCGCCGATCCCCGGCGTGACGCTGCGGATGGCCTTGCGCTCGTGCTTCGGCGGCGTCGAGTCCATGCCGAACGGCGCGATCGCGATGAGCTTCTCGAGGTTGTCGTCGGCGAGGTAGTTGTCGGGGTTGACGCGGCCGACCCCGGCGAGCTGGCCGAGCCAGAACAGTCGCTGGCGCTCCGAGGCGCACAGGAAGAAGTCGCCGCGCTCCAGCTGACGGTTGATGACCTCGGTGGTCGAGGTCACCTGGTTGCGCCAGCCGACGTCGCCGTTGTCGCGGGCCTGCTCGAGCTGCTCGAGGTGCATCGGGTCGTAGAGGTCGACGACCATGATCTTGTTCGAGTTCTGCAGGGTCTGGAAGTGGTGCAGCGCGTAACCCTGGAAGAAGATGACGTCAGCCCACTCCTCGTGCTCACGCATCGTGCGCTCGTGCTGGAGCGGCACGCGGGACACCTCGAAGGCGTCGGACTTGCGGTTCGCCACGTTCCAGGTCACCAGGCGGACGTCGTTGTGCGGTGCGAGCGCCTCGGCGATCTTCCACGCACGCATGCCCGGGCCGGCCATCTTCTCGCCGAGCGCGTCGCCCGTGATGATGAGGACCTTCGTGCGGTGCATGGGCTGCTCGACGTCGAACGCCTCGATGATCGCCTGGTAGCCCTCGAGGAAGTAGCCGTCCTCGAACAGCGGCTTGAAGGCGTCGCCGAACAGGCGGAAGACCTCCTTGTCGGAGCGCACGCGCTGCGACTGGATCCGACGGCGCTCCTCGCCCAGGCGGGGGAGGTCGGCGACGAACTGGTCGAGGGCGTAGAGCCCGGCGACGGCCTCCTTCGACATCGGTGTCGTCGGGTCGAACTCGTCCGGGGCGCCTGTGAAGCGACGGATGTCGAACTCCTCCGAGTCGCGCCCGCTCTTCGCGACGGCGCGACGGGCCAGCAGCGCCAGGGCGGCGGGCAGGAAGGTGCCGAGGTTCTCGTCCGACAGGTTCTTGTAGAGCAGGTGCAGGGCGTTCCGCTCGAGCAGGTACATCTCGCGGTGGTCGCCGAACGACTTCATCGAGCCGTGGTGCTTGTGGAAGACGACCGACCGCGGAGCGAACCGCACGCGGTACCCGAGCAGGTTGAGGCGCCAGCCGAGGTCCACGTCGTCGTAGAACATGAACAGGCCCTCGTCGAAGCCGCCGACCTCGAGGAACACCTCGCGGCGGACGAACAGCGCGGAGCCCGTGCCGAACAGCAGGTCCTGGGGGGTGTCGAAGCGACCGTCGTCGATCTCGGTGACGTGGGCCTTGTAGCCCATGCCGAACCAGCTCAGGCCGGACTCGACGAAGTCGATGGCCTTGCCGTCCCAGTCGAGGACCTTGCTCGCAACGGCGGCGACCCGGGGGCTCGGGGCGAAGCCGGCGATGCCCTCCTTGATCCAGTTGACGTCGGGCTTCGCGTCGTTGTTGAGGAACGCGACGACCTCGCCGGACGCCTCGCGCGCACCGAGGTTGCTGCCGCCGGTGAACCCGAGGTTCTCGGCGGAGACGACGATCTTGACGTTCTTCCGGTCGCCGAGTTCGGCACGCAGGCGCTGCTCGCTGTCGTCGCCCGACCCGTTCTCGACCACGACGATCTCGAGGCGGTCGGCGGGCCAGTCGACCTCGGTCAGGCGTGCGATGCACTCGAGGGTGTCGTCGGTCCCCCGGAAGTTGATGACGACGACGGACACGCGAGGCGCGAAGGTGGACACGGACGGACTCCATACGTCGGCTGGCGGTGGTGCCCCGGAGAGCGGGACCACTGTACCGGACGTGCTCCGGGTCCCCTCCGCGACCTGGGACACTGGGGGCGTGGACGTCTCCGTGGTCATCGTCGACTGGCACCAGCCCGAACTCACCCGGCGCGCACTCCGGTCCGTGCTCTCGCAGCGCGTCGATGCCGCGGTCGAGGTCGTGCTCGTGGTCAACGAGGCCGACGACGCCACCGTGGCCGCGTACCGCGCGGACCACCCGGGCGTGGTGGTCGTGCCGGAGCCGACGAACGCCGGGTTCGCCGGCGGGGTGTCGCGGGGGATCGCGGCCGCGACCGGTGACGTCGTCGTCCTCGTCAACAACGACGCGGTCGCCGACCACGGGTTCCTCGACCGCGGGCTGGTCGCCCTCGCGGCGGGCGGCCCGACGGTCGGGGCGGTGTCCGCGACCGTCGTGCTCGAGGGGCGGTTCCGGCCGGTCGCCGACGGGGCACCGGCCTCGCACGACGACCTGGTCGCGGGGGACGGGCGTCGCTGGCGTCGGGCGGAGACGGGGGAGACCCTCGTCAACGGCACGGGCGTCGTGCTCGACCGGTCCGGCAACGGCCGCGACCGCGACTGGTTGCGGCCGGTCGACGACGCCCCGGAGCACGCCCCGCTCTTCGGGTTCTCGGGTGGTGCCGCGTTCCTGCGGCGGACGGCCCTCGACGCGGTCGGCGGGTTCGACGAGTCCCTGTTCATGTACTACGAGGACCTCGACGTCGCCTGGCGGATGCGGCTCGCTGGCTTCGACGTGCGGCACGCCCCCGAGGCCGTGGTCGTGCACCGGCACGCCGCGAGCTCCGGCAGCGACGGCCCGCTCGTGCGCACCCAGAGCATGCGCAACCGGCTGCTCGTCGTGGCCCGCAACGGGTCGAGCGGCTTCCTCGCCCGGGTCGTGCTCCGCACGGTGCTGCGCCTGGTGCGCGACCTGCTGCGCCCCTCCGCCGCACAGCTCCGACCCGCCTCGTGGTGGCGGCTCGTGCGGGATGCACCCGCCACCCTCCGCCGGGCCCGTCGGCTCCGTCGCGCGGACGCGTTCGACGACGCGGCGCGTCGGCGCGTCGAACGCCTGCTCGACGCGGCAGGCTGAGCGGCGGCACAGGTGACCACGCGCCCTCGCGACCGTCGCGGCGGGCGTGCGTCGTGCCTCCCGGACGGGGTGCGTGCCGGGGGCTGTGTGATCGCTGTGCTGCCTGTAGCCTGATGTGACAGACGTGACTCGCCGGATCAGGGCCCGGCCACGCGCGGCCGGGACGGCCGTGCGGCAGAAACCGAGTCGCCGCCACAGGGAGGCCCCCGTCGTGAAGAAGGTCATCGCCGCGTTCGCGAGCGTGCTCGCGGTCGCGAGTGTGCTCGTCGGCGTCCAGCTGTCCGGCGTGGGGGCGCCGGACGCGGACCGTGCATCCGCGCTCAGCGGGTCGCAGTTCGAGCCGGGCAACATCATCCCGGACGCCGAGTTCTACAACGGCGGCGGGATGAACGAGGCGCAGGTCCAGACGTTCCTGGATGCACAGATCGGCACCTGCCGGTCGAGCTCGTGCCTCAACGTCGGGCGGTACTCGCTGAACAGCCACGGCGCGGACGCGATGTGCGGCTCGCTGACCGGCGGCTCCTCGCTGACGGCGGCACAGATCATCACGCGGGTCGGGGCCGCGTGCGGGATCAACCCCAAGGTGATCATCGTCACCCTGCAGAAGGAGCAGGCGCTCATCAACGGGGCGACGGCGCGGAACCCCTCCGCAGCCGTGCTCGAGCGTGCGATGGGCTACGCCTGCCCGGACAGCGCCAACGGCGGGTGCGACCCGGCGTACGCGGGCGTGGGCAACCAGGTGTTCTGGGCCTCGTGGCAGTGGAAGCGCTACGGCAACCCGGCGGGGACGAGCAACTACTTCACGTGGTTCGCGCCCGGCGGCAACCGCAACGTGCAGTACAACCCGAACGCGGCGTGCGGCACCAAGAGCGTCTACATCCAGAACAAGGCGACCGCTGCGCTGTACTACTACACGCCGTACACGCCGAACCAGGCGGCCCTGGCCAACCTCTACGGCACCGGTGACGGCTGCTCTGCCTACGGCAACCGGAACTTCTGGCGTCTCTACAACGACTGGTTCGGGGTCGCTGCCGTGAACAACTCGCCGGTCGGCAACGCCGAGTCGGTCAGCGGCGGCGTCGGGACCGTGGACGTCGGCGGCTGGGCCTTCAGCAAGACGACCACCGCTTCGATCCAGGTGCACGTCTACATCGACGGCGTCGGCACCGCGGTGCAGGCGAACCGCGACCGACCGGACGTCGCCAAGGCGTACCCCGGCCGCGGGGCCGCCCACGGCTTCTCCGCGAAGATCAACGCGTCCGACGGTGCCCACCGCGTGTGCGTGTACGCCGTCGACAACGTGAACCCCTCGACCGAGCTGGTCTGCAAGTCGGTGACCGTCCAGTCCGCGTCGCCGTTCGGATCGCTCGACGCCGTCCAGGCGTCCCCGAACGGTTACCGCGTCGCGGGGTGGGCGATCGACCCGCAGACGACCGCGCCGATCGCTGTCCAGGTCGCCGTCGACGGGAAGGTGACGACCCTGACCGCCGACCGGCAGCGTCCCGACGTGGCAGCGGGCTTCCCGGCCTCCGGAGCGGCGCACGGGTTCGACGCGACCGTGCCGGCCGCCGCCGGCGGGCACCAGGTCTGCGTGACTGCCAAGAACGTGCAGACGGGCGTGGACACGAAGTTCGACTGCCGCACGGTCCAGTCCGCGGGCAATGCCGCGATCGGGTCGCTCGACCAGGTGTCGACGTCGGGGAGGACGATCTCGGTGTCCGGCTGGGCGATCGACGGCAGCACGACGGCGTCGACCGACGTGCACGTCTACATCAACGGGTCCGGCCGACGCATCGTGGCGGACCTGGCCCGGTCGGACATCGCCCGCGCCTACCCGGCGTACGGTGCTGCTCACGGCTTCTCCGGGTCGGTCTCGGTCGCCAACGGCACGTACGACGTGTGCGTCTACGCCATCAGCCCGAACGGCAACAAGACCCTCGGGTGCAGGTCGGTCACGGTCTCGAACCCGTTGCCGATCGGCAGCTTCGACTCGGCGATGGGCGTCTCCGGCGGCGTCCGGGTCACCGGGTGGGCGATCGACAAGGACACCACGGCCCCGATCGTGGTCGCGGTCTACGTCGACGGCGCCGGGTACCCGATCCGCGCGAACACCAACCGGAGCGACATCGCCAGGGCCTACCCGGCCTACGGTGCGGCGCACGGGTTCGACTCGACGGTGCCGGCCTCGAGCGGGAAGCACTCCGTGTGCGCGTACGCGATCGACAGCGCAGGCGGCGACAACGCGGTCCTGGGCTGCAAGGCGGTCACGGTCCCGTAGCAGCGGGGGCCGCCGACCGGACGTGCCGTCACCTGGGCGGCACGGGAGGGACGGACCGGGGTCCGTGACCGACCGCAGGGGCGCGGTCGCGACAGGCAGGGGCATCATGGAACCGACGACGAGGATCACCAGGCGCGTCACCGGGGTGGTGGTGGCAGCGGCGCTCGCGCTCGGCGGGGTGGCGACGGCGGTCGTCGCCGCCCCCGCGGAGCCCGCGCGGGCTGCGACCGCGGAACCGGAGGCGCCGGACTTCGCGTCCGACACCTACGGCGATGCGTGGGACTACTCGAACGCGGCGGACCAGAACACCGACGAGACGGGGAGCGCGACCTCGATCAGCGGGGGCCAGCTTCGGGTCTCGCTGGTACCCGGCGACCAGGTGACCCTCGTCCAGAGCGTCGCGGGGAGCCTGCCGGCGGGCCGCGACGGCACGCTGCACCCGGTGGACACCTCGCGTTACCGCAGCCTGTCGTTCAGCATGGACCAGCCGTTCTCGAACCAGATCGGCGCGGTGTTCTGGTGGACCTGCCGTGAGCAGACCGCCGCGTGCGGCGGCGGGATCACCTTCCCGGTGACGAGCGGGTCGACGGTGTACGACCTGGCGCTCGACCGGGGGTCGACCCTGCAGGGGAAGGTGCCCTGGACGTCCTCGAAGGTCGTCGCGCTCCGGCTCGACCCCGTGATCGTCCCCGCCGGCAGGTCCGGTACGGCGACGATCGACTGGACGAGGCTGCACGGCACCGGCGGCGCCCACGCCGCCTACCCGCCGGGAGACCACGGCTCGTTCTCCGTCGCCGCCCGTCCCCAGCCCGTGGTCGACTCGCCGAACCCGTCCGAGGGCGAGGACCTCGCGACGGCTCAGCGCAGGCGTCCGTGGGAGTTCGCGAACAACCCGGCCGCTGCCACCGGGTTCGGGATCGCGAGCGCGACGGTCCTCCGGTACGACAGCAGCGGCATGGTCGCTCGGAACGCCCCGCCGGACCTCGGCGACCCCCAGCTGCAGATGCCCGTCTCGTCGTTCAGCGGGTCGGAGTACCACAACTTGTCCATCGACTACACGTACGACGGCGGCTACTCGCTTGCGTCGGTCCCGGGTGGGGGGAAGGTCGCGCGCGTGATCTGGGCGGCGTCGGGCTCGAGCATCCCGCAGATCGGGAACGACCTCCTCACCTACTCCGGTCAGAACGCGCGACCGATCGACATCGACCTCACGGCTCGGGACCCCCTCGACGAGGACGCCCTCGCCCCGCGCCTGGGATGGTCGGGACGGACCATCACGCAGTTCCGGTTCGACCCGAACGAGGACCCGAGCACCGTGACCTGGCACCTGAAGTCGGTGCACCTGCGGGCCGACCCCGCGGCGGTCGGCGCCACGACGGTGCGCTTCCACGACGCCGCCTGGGTGCCCGGGACGACCGCGGACGTCGCCGTCCAGCAGACGGGGTCGTCGGCCTGGACCGGCATCGCGACGGGTGTGTCCGTGGAGCAGGGGACGAACAGCGTGCCGTTCTCGCTCGGGTCGATGCCGGCCGGCGAGTACCGGGTGCGGGTCACGATGCAGCACCCGGGCGTCGGGTCGCAGGCCGCCACGTCGCCCGCGGTGGTCGACATGACGCGCGACCCCTCGCACGACCCGAGGGGCTCCTACGAGACGCTCGGCGGGGGCGTCGGGAGCGTGACCGTCGGCGGCTGGTCGTACGACCCGGACGCCGCGTCGACGGTCGTGCGGTTCTACGAGGGCTCGACGTACCTCGGCCAGGCGACGACGACGCTGCCCAGGAGGGACGTGCAGCGCGGGAACCCGGCCGCTCCGTCGAACAGCGGCTTCCGGACGACGCTGTCCCTGGCAGCTGGGCAGCACACGGTGTGCGCCTACGCCATCAACGTCGGCGCGGGCGCGAACACCGTGCTCGGCTGCAAGACCGCCACCGTCGCGAAGGACGTCGGCCACGACGCGCGGGGGAGCCTCGACTCGGCCGGCGCCGCAGGGGGGTCGGCGACGCTCAGCGGCTGGGCGTACGACCCGGACGGTGCGCCGGTGACCGTCCGCGTGTACGAGGGCGCGACCTACCTCGGCGCCGCGTCGACGTCGCTGCCGCGCTCCGACGTCCAGCGCGCGGTCCCCGGGGCACCGCTGACGAGCGGGTGGTCGCGCAGCGTCGCTCTCACGGCGGGCACGCACCAGCTCTGCGCGTACGCGATCACCGTCGGGCCGGGGCAGAACGCCGTGCTCGGCTGCCGGTCCGTGCGGGTTTGAGGCTCCGGGCGCTCAGCTGATCTCGGCGATCGCCTCCGCGCCGCCCTGGCGGTCGTCCTTGAACACGAACTTCCCGTACGCGAAGTAGCGGAAGACCGTGGCGACCGCCTGCCCGACCAGCGTGCCGGAGACGTTGTCGGCGAGCGGGGAGTCGAGGTGCAGGACGTACCGCGAGAAGGCCAGGCAGCCGAGCTGCAGCAGGATCGCGACGACGTTGATGGCGGCGAACACCAGGAAGCTCCGCAGCGTCTGCGAGCCCGCGCGGTCGCGGAACGTCCACAGCCGGCTGCCGAAGTAGGTGACGACGCTCGCCACCGCGATCGCGATGACCTTGCCGAGCAGGGGGACCGCGAAGAGGGGACCCGACCCGCCCCAGAACACCAGCGCGTTGTACACGGCGGCGTCGACGAGGAACCCGATGCCGCCGACGACGAGGAACGACCCTCCGCGTCGGAGGTGTCCCAGGAACCAGCCGGTGGCGTTCGTCACGTGTCCTCTTCCCGGTCGCGGACGGCCTCGGCCGAGTCGGCGCACCTGTTAGCCTCTCGCAGGGGATTCGTGCTCACGTCCCCGCCGCTCGACGGATCCAAGACCACTGAAGGACCCTACCCCGTGACTCACGACGACCTCGTCATCGCCGCCATCGTGCCCTGCCACAACGAGGCACCGGCCATCCACAAGGTCGTCACCGACCTCAAGGCAGCCGTGCCCGGCATCCAGGTCTACGTCTACGACAACAACAGCACGGACGGCACCGACGAGGTGGCGCGCCGGGCGGGCGCCGAGGTCCGGTACGAGCACACCAAGGGCAAGGGCAACGTCATCCGCCGTGCGTTCGGCGACATCGACGCCGACGTCTACCTGATGATCGACGGCGACGACACGTACGACACCGCGGCGGCGCCGGAGATGATCCGCACCCTGCTCGAGGGGCCCTACGACCACGTCCTCGGCGTCCGGCAGGACGACCCCGAGGCGACCGCGTACCGGCCCGGGCACGAGGCCGGCAACCGGATGTTCAACCGGGTCGTGGGCAAGCTCTTCGGCACGCCGGTGTCCGACATGCTCAGCGGGTACCGCGTCATGTCCCGACGCTTCGTGAAGTCCTTCCCCGCGCTGTCCCGCGAGTTCGAGACCGAGACCGAGCTCACGGTGCACGTGATGAACCTGCGGGTTCCGCACACCGAGGTGCCGGTCGGCTTCAAGGACCGCGCCGAGGGCACCGAGTCGAAGCTCAACACCTACAGCGACGGCTTCAAGATCCTGTCGCTCATCGCCCACCTCATCCGGTTCGAGCGTCCCGTGCTGTTCCACGGGATCATGGGCGCGATCTTCGCCGTGGTCGCGATCGTCCTCGCGATCCCGCTGTTCATCGAGTACGGGCGCACCGGGCTGGTCCCACGGTTCCCGACCGCGTTCCTCGCCGCGTCGCTCATGGTCATCGCGTTCCTGACGTGGATCCTCGGGTTCATCCTCGAGGGCGTCACGCGGCTGCGTCGCGAGACGAGCCGGCTGAACTACCTGACCTACTCGGCACCGGGCACGTCGACCCGTCGTCTGCCGGTCGACCACCCGAGCCAGGCGACGGACCAGCACGGGGAGGCACCGCAGGCGCTCCGTCACGAGCAGGGCGGCGACGTCACCGGCCGCTGACCCACCGGGGCTGAACAGCCACACGAGGACGGCGCGGGACCCGATGGGTCCCGCGCCGTCGTCGTTCCGGGGTGCGTCGTCTCGGGGCGAGGGGCGTCGCGTCCGGTCGCCGTGTCGAGTGACGCCTGCCGTGTGCTCCGCTCGGGTCAGACGCAGGACGCGTTGCGGTCGAACCCGCCGACGACGTACTGCGTCACCTCGATGCGGCTCCCGCCGGTGAGGGGCGTGCCGGAGCAGGCCTGCTGCGCGGCGGCCAACGTCGGTGCACCGGTCGCGATCCAGCTCGGCAGCGGGTACAGCGGGCTCGACGTCGGGACGGACCCGACGATGGTGTTCCACTGGTAGCCGGTCGAGTACAGGCCGACCTGTGCGCCACGCGAGGTCAGGTACGTGGCCATGCCCTCGAGGTCCGCGCGGTTCTGCGTGCGGTCAGCCTGCCACGTCCCCTCGGTCTCGACGTCGAGCCACCAGCGGTACGCGCTCGGGTCGGAGACGCCACGGACCGTGGCGTCCTCGACCGCCCGCGTCCAGCCGTACACGTAGGAGCAGGCGGCGTCGTACCCACCGGTGCAGGTGCCGTACGGGTTCGGCACGGTCCCGCCACCGTTCGGCAGTGTGTTGCTCGTCGGCCAGACCGAGGCCCGGCTCCCCGGGTTCGCGGTGTTCACGTAGAGCTGGACGGTCGGCTGGGAGGTCCCGCCGGACGACTGCGCGGCCCACGCCAGCTGCGACGACAGGCACGGGTTCGTGTTGTTGGCCAGTCCGCCGTTGACACCGACGACCGCGAAGGCGGCGTCGCCGGGCAACGCGGACCCGCACTGCGGCCACGACACGTCGACGCCGGTGCCCGATGCCGAGGTGCCGTCGAGGAAGTACCCGGACACGTCGACGTAGTCGACGGCGGTCCCGCGCGAGACCTTGGCCTGGAACGCGCGCGCGGCGGTGGACCCGGTCACCTTCGTGATGACGGCGGCCGAGACCTCCTCGCCCGCCCGGAACACCTGGGCAGCGACGGACGCGTCCTGTCCCGCCGGCGTGACCCGGAGGTAGCCGTCGGACGACGTGGCCTGCACCTCGACGTTCGCGACGACCGCGGTGGCCGTCCCGGGGACGCCGCCGGTGCCCGTCGCACGCACCGTGCGCGGGGTGTTGCCCAGGGTGCCCGTCTCGATCCGCGTGGTGTCGATCGGGACGAACACGGAGCCGGTCGACGACGCGGAGTAGTACCCGGCGACGTCCATGAACACCGTCGCCGTCCCACGCGACAGGCGGACCTGCGCGGCACCGTCGACGAGGCGCACGATCGCGAGGTTCGACACCGTGCGCCCGGCCGTGAACTCCTGGGTCGCCACCGAGGCGTCGCGACCGAGCGGGGTCAGGCGGGTGTACCCGTCGGCGGTCGGTGCGTTCGTCTCCACGTTGACGACCACGGCGGTCGCGTCGTCCGGCACTCCGCCCCTGCCGGCGAGCGGCACGGGCACCGGTGTCGTCCCGACCGTCGGCGACGCGACGCGAACGGTCGGCAGCGGGGTGAAGGTCGACCCGCCGTCGGCTGCGTAGTACCCGGAGACGTCGAGGTAGACCCGCGCCGAACCCGCGGACACCTTCACCTGCACGCCACCGGAGGCGAGCTTCACGGTCGCGAGGTTCGAGATCGTCCGACCAGCGGGGAACTCCTGCAGGGCCACGCGGGCGTCGGTGCCGGCGGGGGTGATCCGCACGTAGCCGGCGGCCGTCGGCGCCTCGGTCTCGACGTTGACCACGACCGCGGTGGCGTCAGCCGGGACCCCGGCGCGGCCGGCGATCGGGACGACGACCGGGGTCGTGCCGACGGTGCCGGCGAACACCCGGGCGGTGTCGAGCGGTGTGTACCGGGAGCCGGACGCGGTCGCGGTCGGCGCGGCGCTCGCGGTGTCGGCCGGCACGAGGCCCACGGCGGCGGTGGTCAGGGCCGAGACCGCGAGCAGTGCGGTGACGACGCGGGAGACGAAGGGCATGCGAGCTCCTGTCGGTGACGGGCCGCCCCCTGCGACCCGAGGCGATGCTAGTGGCCGGGGCGTCACCACCGCGAGCCCCCGGGCCGTCGTCGCGGTCGGACCTGGTCGAGCCCTCAGGCCCCGCTGCGGGTCTGGTCCTGCCGTGGGTCGGGTCCTGCCGTGGGTCCGGCCGTGCTGCGGGTCAGGCCTGGTCGCGCGGCAGGTGCCGTCGCCACGACCGCCGTCGGGCCGCGACGACGATCACGGTCGCGAAGAGCATCAGGCCCGCACCGTGCAGCAGGTAGCTCTCCGCGGTGCTCGTGACCGCGAGGAGCACGAGCACCGCGGCCGGCCAGACGTAGGCGACACCGGGGAAGGTCGTCGCGGTCACCCAGGCGCGGGCGAACGCCAGCCCGCCCGCGACCGCGACGAGGAGCGCGCCCGCGAGCCCGACCTGCAGGTACGCGTCGACGAAGGCGGAGAGGCCGGAGGTGAACCGCACCCCGGACGGGTCGACGAGGGTGGTGAAGGGGAAGACGTCCTCGGTCGGCCAGGTGCCGACCCAGCCGCGGCCCTGCATCGGGTCCTGTTCGCCGAGCAGCCGGATCTGCGCCCAGAGCCCCAGTCGCGTCGCGGTCCCGCCGGCGGCGCCGATCTCGGCGAGCACCCGGTGCCGGAACAGCACGGCGAGCACGAGCATGCCCAGGACGGCGCCGCCGAGCACGGTGTTGACGACGGGCCGCGTCGTGGGTGCCGCGTGCCGGAGCGCCCAGATCGCCAGCGCGGTCACGGCCAGCGCGATCATCGCGATCCCGGTGATGGGGGACTGCACGAGCATGAGCGCGATCACCGCGAGCGCGGTGGAGGCGACGGCGCGCCAGGTCGTCACCGAGCGGGTGAGGAACTCGACCACGAACGTGACGAGGGCGGTCGCGGCCACGAAGCCCATGAAGTTGCGGTTGCCGCCGATCCCCTGGATGGGTCCGCCGTAGGCGATGTTCCCCTGGATGCCGAACGCCGGGATCGGCACGTCGAGCACCAGCCCGGAGAGCACCTCGAGCCCGAGCGCCACGACGAGCAGGATGCGGAAGGCGTCCCCGGCCGCGCGGATGACCTGCACGAGGTCGCGGCCGAGCGCCAGGTAGAGCCCGAGTCCCACGAAGCAGAGCGTCTCGACCACGCCGCGGAGCGCGTACCAGGAGTACTCGCTCCACACCACGCTGAGCGCGCAGAAGCCGACGAAGGCGAGCAGCGAGAGGGGCAGGACCCCGTGCCACTCGATCCGGTAGCGCTGCCCGAGCAGGCTCAGGCCGGCGAGGACCACGAGGGTGACGAGTGCGGCCCAGGTGCCGGCCGCACCGACCATCGCGTGGACGGCGGGCTCGCCGAAGGCGAAGAGCAGGATCGCCGTCGCGAGGGCCTGGCTGAACCGACCTCCCGCCGAGAAGCCGATCCAGGCCGACAGGTAGCGCCGAGCGAGCGCCCGCCTGCTCACCCCGTGGTCCGTCACGCACCCATCCTCTCGCACCGTGCCGGGAGACTTCGACGTATCACGGAGCGTCGATATCGCGGAATGCGATGATCCGGCTAGCTTCGGCCGTCGATGGAGCGCCGAGCCGGCCGGCCACCGACGCCACCGTCGGGGCGCAGGTCGTCCGGACGGTCGGTCCGTCGTGCAACCGGGCCGCGCTGGTCCGAGCCGGTCCTCGCCCTGGTCGTGCTGGTCGGTGCCGTCGCGACGACGTGGTGGCGGCTCGGTCCGGTGTCGCGTGGGACCGTCTGGGCGGAGGACGGTGGTGTGTTCCTGCGCGAGCGCCTCGCCTCCGGCGTCGACGGGACGCTCCTGCGGCCCTACGCCGGCTACCTGCACCTCGTCCCGCGCCTGGTCGTCGACGTCGCGGTGCACCGTCCCGTCGCGCAGTACGCGCTGACGGTGACCGCAGCGTGCTGCGTGGTCGTGGCCGTCGTCGCCTCGGCCGTGTTCCTGCTGTCCGGCGACGTCGTACCGCGCCGGTCCCTGCGGCTGCTGCTCGCCGCGGTGCCGGTCGTCCTCCCGATGGCCCCGGTGGAGATCGCGGGCAACGCGGCGAACCTGCACTGGTACGCGCTCGTGCTCGTCCCCTGGCTGTTCGCGTACCGGGTCCGGTCGTGGTCGGCCGCCGCGGTCGTCGCGGTGCTCGCCCTGGCGGCGACGCTCACGGAGCTCCAGTCCGTCGTCTTCCTGCCGCTCCTCGTGCTCGCCTGGCAGCCGCTCGCCTCGACGGGACCGGGGCGGCACGTCCGTCGCGTCCGGTCGATCGGCGCGGCGGCGCGGTTGCGCGCCCTCCCGGTCACGGTCGCGGCGGTCGTCGGGTGCACGGCACAGGTGGTGACGGCGCTGACGACCGAGCGCCCGTCCGAGCGCGGGCACCCGTCCCCGGCCGACGTCGTCGCCGGGTACTTGCTCCAGCCGTTGGCCGGTCTGTGGGACCGACGAGTCGCGCCGGTGGGCAGGGCGGTCGCCGACCACGGCGGGTGGGTCCTGGTGGTGCCGGCGCTCGCCGTCCTCGTGGTCCTCGTGCTCGCCTTCCTCGTCGCACCGTGGCGTGCCCGGGCCCTGCTCGTCGCGTTCGCCGGCGGCTCGGTCGCGGTCTGGACGGGCGCCCTGCTCGCCAACCTGTCGGCGAACGGCCGGTGGGGCACGCTCGACGCCGCCGGGCTCGCTGCCGTGGGGCCGAGCCGCTACGCCGCGGCAGCCGGCATGCTCCTGCTGTCCGCGCTGGTGGTGGCCGGCGCCCTGCTGGTCGAGCGTGGGACCGCTCGGTCGGGCGAGACGCGGCCGGGAGGCGCGGTACACGTCTCCCGGTCGGCCCTCGGCAGGTGCGTGGTCGCGCTGGTGGTCACGACGAGCGTCACGAACGCCGCCCCGGGCGCGTCGACACGGAGCGATGGTCCGGCGTGGGCGCCGCAGGTGCGGGACGCGGAGCCGGCGTGCCGCGCCGACCCGACGCGGGTGCTCGAGGTGCGGACGGCACCGTGGTCGGCCCAGGTGCCCTGCGCCCTGGTGCTGCGGGACCGCTGACGCCGGAGCACGGGACGGGGGTCTCGGCAACGACGCCCCGGCGACCGGTCCACTGCGGCGTCGGCGCTCGGTCCGGAGGCAGTCGGCGCTCGGTCCGGGGTCAGTCGGCGGTCGCGCCCCGGAATGCCCGGGCGGCGACGGGGATGCGCGGCCCGTCACCCGTCGATGCGGGCTCCTCACCGACCAGCACCGTGCGCGTCTTGATCGCGACCACCGCGAAGAGGACCCAGTTGCCCTGGTAGAGCAGCCGGGACTCGGCGACCGCCTGCACGAGGAGCGCCACGACGACGAGGAGCGGGAAGAGCGACACCGGGTCGAAGCCGCGGGGCCGGAGATCGGCACCGTACGGGGTCCGCGTCGCGCACCACCAGGAGCGCACGAGCGTCGACACCACGTACAGGGCGAAGAGGACCAGCCCGACGACGCCGGTCTGCATGAGGACGTCGAGGGCGGCGTCGTGCGCCTGCAGGTACGTCACGCCGTTGCGGTGGGCGATGCCTGCGAGCGTCGGGATGTCCGGCCACCAGTACCCGATCCAGCCCCAGCCGAGCACCGGGTGCTGGTCGACGAGCCCGAGCACCGCCGTCCAGATGTCGCCGCGTCCGGTGAGGTCGGACGACTTGCCGAGGAGTGCCGTCAGCGTGCTGCGAGCCAGGACGCCGACGACCGCGACGACGACGGCGACGACCGCGACCGCCAGGTAGCGGGGAGCCCGCTGTCCGCTCGGCACGCGCCGGACCAGGACCGCGACCGCGGCGGCGAGGACGACGACGACGGCGGCGACGAGGACGGTCGACGAACGGGTGAGCGCCAGCACGAGGACACCGACCACGAGCCAGGCTGCCGCACGACCCCGGTGCAGCCGACCCTCGGCGAGCTGCACGGCGACCGCGATGCAGACGAGCAGGGCGACCATCGCGAGCAGGTTCGCGTTGCCGGGGAGCCCCTGGATCCGGCCACCGGTGAACAGCTCGGCGCGCGAGAAGTAGAAGGCGTCCGGGATCTTCCGGTCGCCGTAGTCCGTCCAGATCGGCGCGATCGGGTGCCGCACGACCACGGCCACGACCGCCTCGAACACCAGCGAGAGCCCGAGCACCCACCGCAGCCCGGCCGACACGGCGTCGAGCAGGCGCCGCCAGCTCAGCGTCGACGCGATCGCGAACGCGACGAGCACGCAGAGCAGCTGCGCGACCATGCTGGCCAGGGTCGCCGCGCGCCAGTGCGACCACGCGACGCTGAGCAGGCACCACGCCAGGAACAGCCAGAGCGCGCGCGGCGTGCGGGTGAGCGGCGGACGTGCACGAACCACGACCGCGATGCCCCAGCCGGCCAGAGCCGCCCACACCGCGGCGGCGCCGTACCAGGTGATCGTGTTCGGCACGGCATCGCCGGCGAACAGCACACCGACGACCGCGGTGGCGAAGGCGAACGCCTCGCGCTCGGGCACGGTCCCGCGGGCCAGCGGCCAGGTGTTCGTCACGGCGACCAGGCTACCGCCGGTCCGTGCCCGAGCGGGCCGGGCGGGTCGGTCGGAGGGGTGGTCGGTGCGGGCCGGTACGCTCGGCCCATGTTCCTCGGCATCACGAACACCCCGCGCGACTACGCCTGGGGCTCGGTCACCGCGATCCCCGAACTGCTCGGCCGCACCGTCACCGGCGCTCCCCAGGCGGAGCTCTGGCTCGGCGCGCACGCGGGCAGCCCGAGCGTCGTCGTCAACCCGGCGATGGTGGGCGGTGCCGACACCCTGCGCGACTGGATCGAGGCCGAGCCCGAGGCCGCCCTCGGGCCTGACCGCACCGGGCTGCCGTTCCTGCTCAAGCTCCTCGCAGCGGCGGCACCCCTGTCGCTGCAGGCGCACCCGACCCCCGAGCAGGCGCGCGAGGGCTTCGCGCGCGAAGAGGCAGCGGGCGTCCCGCTCGACGATCCCGCGCGGAACTACAAGGACCCGTTCCCGAAGCCCGAGCTCGTCGTCGCACTCAGCGACCGCTTCGAGGCGCTCAGCGGCTTCCGCCCGGTCGCCGACACCGTGGCCGAGGTCGAGGCGCTCGACGCCGGGAGCGGACGGCTCGGTCCGCTCCTGGCGCACCTGGCGCAGGGGCTCGAGGACACCGTTCGCTGGCTGGAGACCGCCGACGCGTCGGCGCTCGCCGTGGTGCAGGCGGCGTCCGACCTCGCGGCCGCGGTGCCGGAGGACGACCGGACCCCGAACGGGCAGACCGTCGTCGACCTGGCCGAGGCCTACCCGGGCGACCCGGGCGTGGTCGTGTCGCTGCTCATGCACCGCATCACGCTCCGGACCGGCGAGGCGATGTACCTGCCCGCGGGCAACGTGCACGCCTACCTCGACGGGCTCGGCATCGAGCTCATGGCGCCCTCGGACAACGTGCTGCGGGGCGGCCTGACCGCGAAGCACGTCGACGTCCCCGAGCTGCTGCGCGTGCTCGACTTCACCGCGTACCCGGCCCCGGTCCTCACGCCGGAGCACCTCGACCAGGGCGTCGACCGCTTCGCACCGGAGGGCGTCGGGTTCGCCCTCGTCCGCGTGACCGGGGACGGCCGTCCGGTCGGCCTGGGCACCGGCGGCGTGGCTCCGCTGCGCGGTCCGAGCATCGCGGTCTGCACGACGGGCGCGGTGACCCTGGTCGGAGCGCACTCCGCGACCCTGCTCCGCCAGGGCGAGTCCTGCTACGTCACCCCGGACGAGGGCGACGTGACGGTCGAGGCCGACGTCGCCGCGGGGGTGACGTCCACGGTCTTCATCGCGACCGGAGCGTGAACACGCAGCAGGCCGCGCCCCGGCGGGAGGGTGCGGTCCGCTAGCGTGACGAGCATGAGTTGGCTGGTCACCGGCGGTGCCGGGTACATCGGGTCCCACGTCGTCCGTGCGCTGCGCGCCGCAGGGATCGACACCGTCGCGTTCGACGACCTGTCGAGCGGGTTCCGCGGGTTCGTACCGGACGACGTGCCGTTCGTCGAGGGCACGATCCTGGACGGTGAGCTGCTCGCGGCGACCCTGCGCGAGCACGCGGTGACCGGTGTCGTGCACGTCGCCGGCTTCAAGTACGCCGGGGTCTCGGTCGAGCGGCCGCTGCACACCTACGAGCAGAACGTCACCGGCACCGCGACCCTGCTGCGGGCGATGGCGGAGAACGGCGTCACGAAGGCCGTGTTCTCGTCGAGCGCGGCGGTGTACGGCACGCCGGACGTCGACGTCGTGGTCGAGGACACCCCGAAGGCACCGGAGTCGCCCTACGGCGAGTCGAAGCTCATCGGCGAGTGGCTGCTCCGCGACATGGAGGTCGCCGCGGGCTTCGCCACCACCTCGCTGCGGTACTTCAACGTCGTCGGGTCGGGGGAGCCGGACCTGTACGACGCGAGCCCGCACAACCTGTTCCCGCTCGTGTTCGACGCGCTGCTCGCCGGTCGCGTGCCGCGGATCAACGGCGACGACTACGACACCCCGGACGGCACCTGCGTCCGCGACTACATCCACGTCGCCGACCTCGCGCACTCGCACGCGGTCGCGGCGCGGAAGCTCGAGGCGGGGGAGCAGCTCGAGCGCGCCTACAACCTCGGCAGCGGCGACGGCGTCAGCGTCCGACAGATCATGGACGCCATGGCGTCGGGCACCGGCATCGCGTTCGAGCCCGAGGTCGCCCCACGCCGTCCGGGCGACCCAGCACGCATCGTCGCGACCGGAGAGGCCGCGGCACGTGACCTCGAGTGGGCCATGCGGCACTCGCTCGACGAGATGGTCACCAGCGCGTGGGAGGCCCGCCGCCGCGTCGGGTGAGGTGCGTCCCCGGCGGTCGGCGGGACGCGCGTGTCCCCCGATCGCCGGACAGACGGCCTGCGACACGCCCGTACGGGGGACATGACACGCCGCTTCGGTCAGCACCTTCTATGATCCGCGACTTGACGGAACGGAATCACACCGCTGTAATTACAGGCAGCGGCTTCGGTCGTTGCAGGCCGTCGTCGACATGTCAGGGGTGATCAGGGTGAACGGTTCCGACTTCCACGCCGGCGTGCCGGAGGACTGGCACGTCGATCCGGTGTCGCTCGGTGTCCCCGGCGTCCGTCGGCCCGAGGGCGACGAGGAGAACCCGCTCTCGTGGCAGGTCGACTCGCTCTGCGCGCAGACCGACCCCGAGGCGTTCTTCCCCGAGAAGGGCGGCTCCACCCGCGAGGCCAAGAAGATCTGCGGCTCGTGCGAGGTCCGGTCGCAGTGCCTCGAGTACGCGCTCGAGAACGACGAGCGCTTCGGCATCTGGGGCGGGCTCTCCGAGCGCGAGCGCCGCAAGCTCCGCCGCCGCGCCTAGCGGCCCGCCGCGCCGCCGGCGATCCCGCCGGGAGGCTCGCAGCGCGTCCGGCGTGCACCGTGCACTGATGGCGCGCACAGGTTCACGGCGCGCCGCTCCCGGAGACGGGAGGCGCGCCTCCAGACCGTAGAGTGACGCGCGTCATGCAGCCCAGTCCCGCGCAGCCCCGGTCCGCCCAGCCCCGCGTCACCGCGGTCCTCGTGACCGCGAACGGCGGCGAGCACCTCGACCGGACCCTGGACGCCCTCGTCGCCCAGACCCGGCACCCCGACAACCTGGTCGTCGTCGACGTCGGGTCCACGGACGGATCGACCGCGGAGCTCGCCCTCGGCGGGTCCGCCGGACTCGTGCGCCTGCCCGCCGGCCGCCCCTTCGGCGAGGCCGTCGCGGCGGGGGAGCGCGAGGCGCCGACCGCCGAGGTCGGCGACGGGACCGGAGCGGCACCCGACGAGTGGCTCTGGCTGCTCGGACACGACAACGCCCCGGCGCCGACCGCACTCGCCGAGATGCTCTCCGCGGTGGAGATCGCGCCGTCCGTCGTGGTCGCCGGGCCGAAGCTCGTGGCCACCGACGACCCGTCCCGCATCCGCGCGTTCGGGGAGAGCACGACGCGCGGCGGCCGCTCGCTCGCCCTGGTGCAGGACGAGCTCGACCAGGGCCAGCACGACCGGCACACCGACGTGATGGGTGTGTCGGCCGCAGGCATGCTCGTGCGTCGCTCGGTGTGGCGCGAGCTGCGCGGCTTCGACCCGGCACTGCCGGACGTCGACGCCGCGCTCGACCTCTGCATCCGTGCGCGCCTGGCCGGACACCGCGTCGCCGTGGTGCCCGAGGCCCGCGTGACGAGCGCCGGCCCGATCGAGGAGTTCGGCCGCAAGCGGGTCTCCGAGGCACGCCGTGTGCGCCTGCACCGCCAGGCCGAGCTGCACCGCCGGCTCACCTACGCGCCCGCCGGACTCCTGTGGCTGCACTGGCTCCTGCTCGTACCGACGGCCGTCGTGCGCGCCCTCGGGCACCTCGTCGCGAAGCACCCCGCCGCGGTGACCGGTGAGCTCGCCGCCGCCCTCGCCGTGGCCTTCGGCGGCGGTGTCCGCCGCGCCCGGGCGAACGCCGCGCGGACGCGACGCGTCGGCTGGGCCGCGATCGAGCCGCTGCGCGTCAGCTGGCGTCGGGTGCACGAGCACCGGACCACGTCACGGGACGTCGAGCTCGCCCGGGTCGAGGACGCCCCGATCGCCCGCGCGTCGTTCCTGGGCGACGGCGGCGTGTGGGTCGTGCTCGCCGCGGCGGTGCTCAGCGTCGTCACGCTGTACCCGCTGCTCGGCAGCCCGGCGGTCACCGGCGGTGGTCTCCTGCCGCTGAGCACCTCGGTCGGACGGCTGTGGCAGAACGTCGGGTACGGGTGGCACTCCATCGGCACCGGCTCCACCGGTCCGAGCGACCCGTTCGCGGCCGTGCTCGCCGTGCTCGGGTCGATCACCGCCTGGTCGCCGTCGACCTCGGTCGTCGTCGTGCTCCTGCTCGCGTTCCCGCTCTCGGCGCTCGGCGCGTGGTTCGTGGTGCGCAAGGTCACCACCCGCACCTGGGTGCCCGTCGTCGGCGCCGCGCTGTACACGATCGCCCCGACCCTCGTCGGCGCCGTCACGACCGGGCACCTCGGGGCCGTCATCGCCCACGTGCTGCTCCCGTGGCTCGTGCTCGCCGTGCTCGAGGCGCACCGCTCGTGGGCCTGGGCGTCGGGCGCGTCGCTGCTCTTCGCGGTCGTCGCGGCCTCGGCCCCGTCGCTGCTGCCGGTGCTCCTGGTCGGGTGGGTCGTGTCCCTCGTCGTCGGCTGGCGGCGTGCGCACCGTCGGGTCTTCATCCCGGTGCCGGCCGCCGTGCTCTTCCTCCCGCTCGTCCTGGCGCAGGTCGCCCGGGGCAACCCCCTCGCCGTGTTCGCCGACCCGGGCGTCCCGTCGGCGACACGCGCCCCCTCGGCACTGCAGCTCGCGATCGGGCAGCCGCTGCCCGACTGGAGCGGGTGGCTCCCGGCGACCTCGCCCCTCGGGCTCGCCGCGACGGTGCTGCCGATCGCCATGGCCGTCCTCGCGCTGCCGGTCGTCCTGCTGGCGGTGGGGGCACTCCTCGGACACCGCTGGGCCGTCGCCGGCGCAGCGCTCCTGCTGGCGCTCCTCGGCTACGCGACGGCCTTCGGCGCCACGCACGTCACCGTCACCGGGGTCGGGTCCACGACGACGATCGTCTGGCCCGGCAGCGCGCTCTCCGTGATGGCGCTCGGCATCGTGCTCGCAGCGTCGATCGGCATCGACGTCCTCCCGCGGACCGCGCCCGTCGCCGGACTCGTCGCCGCGGTGTTCGCCGGGGTCGCGGTCACGCCGGCCTTCGCCGCGTCCACCCTCGGCGACACCCTCCTCCAGCCCACCACGGGCCGGGTCCTGAGCGCGTACGTGAACGCGGAGGCGCAGGCCAACCCGGACGTCGGTACCCTCGTCGTCGAACCGCAGACCGACGGCTCGCTCGCGGTGTCGCTCGAACGCGGGCAGGGCTCGACACTCGACGACCAGACGACCCTCGACTCCACCGCGCTCCGCCTCAGCAGGTCCGGCGCGCAGCTGGCCACCCTGGCCGGCAACCTCGCCAGCCGCAGCGGCTACGACCCCGAGCCGGCGCTGCGCGAGCTCGGCATCTCGTTCGTGCTGCTCGACGACGGCCCGAGCGACGACGCCGCCCAGCAGGTCCACGACCGGGCCGCCGGGGCGATCGGCCAGGACGCCCGGTTCACGAGCATCGGCGAGACCACCTCCGGCCGGTTGTTCCACTACGAGGGCGACGTCGACCGGGTGTCCACCGGCTCCGCCGCGACGCAGGCGACGCACGTGCTGTACCTCGTCGTGCTCGGCGTGGTGTTCGGCGCAGCGGCCCTGCTCGCGGTTCCCACCGCACCGCGCCGACGCCGTGCGACCTCGAACGTCATCGAGGCCGAGGAACCCGCCACCACCTTCGACGAGGAGCGCGACGAATGAGCACCGAGCACCGGTCCGTCCGACGGTGGGTCGTCCGCGGCACCGCCACCGCGGTCGCCGTGGTCGTGGCCGCCGGCGCCGTGACCGCCGCACACGCCATCGGCACCGAGAGCGCCCCCGTGCGCCCGGCCGGTCGGCTCGTGACGCCCGTCCCCGCCGACGCCGAGCGCGTGTGCGCCGGCAGCGCGCTGCGGTTGTCCGACGACTCGGGCAACGACGCGACGACGGCGAGCACCGTCGGGTCGTCGCAGGTCGCCACGGGCACCACCGGCAGCACGGTCGACCGCTCGACGCTCGAACCGTCCACCACCGGGGGCAGCGACCCGCAGCTCCTCACCGCACCTGCGGGCGACCGCACGCCGCAGGTCGCCGGCAGCACGTCGCAGAGCGTGTCCTCGGGTGACCTGGTCGGCTTCGGCGCGGCGTCGTGCGACGACCCCGGCCAGTCGACCTGGCTGGTCGGCGGGTCGACCGAGACCGGGCGGACCAGCCTGGTCACGCTGTCGAACCCGACCGACGTCAACGCCACGGTGGACCTCGACGTGTACGACGCCTCCGGGACCGTCCAGGCCCCCGGGACGACCGGCATCGTGGTCGCACCGAACACGCAGAAGGTCGTGCCGCTGTCCGGCTTCGTCTCCGACCAGGGCTCGACGGTGGTGCACGTGACCTCGTCCGGCGGGCAGATCGTCGCGCACATGCAGGAGAGCATCGTGCGGACGCTGACCCCGGGCGGCTACGACGTCGTGTCCGGCGGTGCGGCACCCTCGCGCACGCAGGTGATCCCCGCGGTCGTGCTGCGCGGTGCCGAGGAGGCGCAGCGCGGTGACGACACCGAGGACGCCGCCCCGGTGCTCCGTCTGTTCGTCCCCGGTGACCGGGCCGCGCGGGTGACCGTCGGGATCACGACGGCGGACGGTGGCGGGTCGACCGTCAACGCGACCGCCGAGCCGGGGGTCGTCACCGACGTCGCCCTCGACGACTTCCCGGACGGGCGGTACTCGTTCACGGTGACGTCGACCGAGCCGCTCGTCGCCGGCGCCCGCACCACGAAGCCGACCGACGACGGCCGCACGGACCTCGGCTGGTTCGCGTCGGCGGAGCCGCTCGGCGACCGTGTCGTCACGGCGGTCGCGCCGGGAGGCGGTGCGCGGATGAACCTGGTCAACCCGACCCGCTCGGACGCGACCGTCACGATCACGTCCGGGGACCGTGAGCAGGAGGTCGACGTGGCGTCCGGCAGCACGGCGACCGTGCAGGTGCCGGTGTCGACGCAGCTCGTGCTGACGGGTGCCGAGGGGCTCGTGGCGGGCGTCAGCTACGACGCGGACGACGGCATCGGCGGGTTCCCCGTCCGGCCGGCGACCGAGGTGTCGACGCCGCTGCGCGTTTACCCCTGACGCTGGATCACCAGCAGCGGGGACACCGTCACCGGTGGCGGTGTCCTTCGGTCACCAGTGGCGGTACCGGTCCGGCGCCAGGTCCCACGGGTCCTTGTCGATCAGCTCGCCGACCGCGCGGAACACCGCCGTCTCGATGATCACCCGGCGGTCGGTGTCGTCCTTCTCCGGGCTCCGCGTGACCCGCTCGACGGGGATGCGGAACAGGGTGACCCGCCGACCGTCGCGGTCCACCCGCCACCGCGGCAGCCGGTCCGGCAGCGTCTGGTCGGTGGGCATGTCGGCCACCTGGAAGACGACACCCGCGAGCTCGTCCGGCCACAGTCCGACCAGGTAGTGCGCGGTGTCCCCGACGATCCGGTCGAAGGTCTCGGCGCGGGTGATCACCGGCGCCAGGTCCGGTCCGGTCACGCTCGAGCGGCCCCCGCGTCCGTGCCGGGAACGACCGCGGGCACGGTCGACGGGGGTCACGGTGGGGTGCTTCCGACGCATCCCGCCATCGTACGCGGCGGGCGCGCGACGGAGCGCGGCACCGGACCGTCCGGCGGCCGCGCCCGTCCGACCGGTAGGGTCGGTGCCGGTATGGACGTACGGATCTGCAGCAAGGTCGCCTGTGGCGCGAGCGCGTCGGCGACCCTGACGTACGACTACGGCGACTCGATGGTGGTCGTCGGACCCCTGTCCACGCGGGTGGAGCCGCACGGCTACGACCTCTGCGCCCGGCACGCGGCCCGCCTGCGCGTGCCGCGCGGTTGGGACGTCGTCCGGCGCGAGCCGATCCGGCGGGACGCGGCACCGTCCGACTGACGCGGCACGGACGCGGCCGGTCCCGTCGAGGCGACCACGGCGCGGTCTGGAGGCCCACCCGACGTCCGTGACGTCGGCTGACGACCCGCGCCTCCCGGCGTGCCAGACTGGCGCCATGTCGACCGAGACCAGCACCGCCGCCCCGTTCCGCGTCGCCGACCTCGCCCTCGCCGAGGCGGGTCGCCACCAGATCCGCCTGGCCGAGAACGAGATGCCGGGGCTGATTGCCCTGCGCGAGGAGTTCGGCGCGTCGCAGCCCCTCGCCGGGGCGCGCATCGCGGGTTCCCTGCACATGACGGTGCAGACCGCCGTCCTCATCGAGACCCTCGTCGCCCTCGGGGCGCAGGTCCGCTGGGCGAGCTGCAACATCTTCTCCACGCAGGACGAGGCCGCCGCCGCCGTCGCGGTGGGCCCGACGGGGACGCCGGCATCGCCCGCGGGCGTGCCGGTCTTCGCGTGGAAGGGCGAGACGCTCGACGAGTACTGGTGGTGCACCGACCGCATCTTCGACTGGAGTGCCGAGGCCGCTGCCGCGGGGGAGTCGTGGACGGGTCCGAACCTGATCCTCGACGACGGCGGGGACGCGACGATGCTGCTGCACACCGGCGCCGACGCCGAGGCGGCGGGCCGTGCCCCGGAGCCCGGCGCCGACGCGAGTGCCGAGTGGCGGATCGTGCTCGGGACCGTCGCGGCGTCGCTCGAGCGGTCCTCCGACCGGTGGACCCGGATCGCGGCGGAGGTGCAGGGCGTCACCGAGGAGACCACGACCGGCGTGCACCGCCTGTACGAGCTCGCGCGGAAGGGCGAGCTGCGCTTCCCGGCGATCAACGTCAACGACTCGGTGACGAAGTCGAAGTTCGACAACAAGTACGGCATCCGCCACTCGCTGCCCGACGGCCTGAACCGCGCGACGGACGTGCTCATCGGCGGCAAGGTCGCGTTCGTGGTGGGGTACGGCGACGTCGGCAAGGGCGCGGCGGAGGCGCTGCGCGGTCAGGGCGCCCGGGTGATCGTGTCCGAGGTCGACCCGATCTGCGCGCTGCAGGCGGCGATGGACGGGTACCAGGTCGCGCGCCTCGCGGACGTCGCCGGCGAGGTCGACGTGGTCGTGACCTGCACGGGCAACCTCGGTGTCGTCGGGGTGGACGAGATGCTCGCGCTGAAGCACCTCGCGGTGGTGGCCAACGTCGGGCACTTCGACAACGAGATCGACATGGCCGGGCTCGAGGCGCTGCCGGGGGTCGAGAAGGTCGAGATCAAGCCGCAGGTGCACGAGTGGCGACTGCCGAACGGCCGCTCGATCCTGGTGCTGAGCGAGGGGCGGCTGATGAACCTCGGCAACGCGACCGGGCACCCGTCGTTCGTGATGAGCAACTCGTTCACGAACCAGGTGCTCGCGCAGATCGAGCTGCACACGAAGCGCGAGGAGTACCCGACGGGCGTGTACGTGCTGCCGAAGCACCTGGACGAGAAGGTCGCGCGCCTGCACCTCGACGCCCTCGGGGTGCGGCTGACCGAGCTCCGGCCGGAGCAGGCGGCGTACATCGGCGTCCCCGTCGAGGGCCCGTACAAGCCGGACCACTACCGGTACTGACGCCGCGGTCGGGAGCGTCGAACCACGATCCCGACATCCAACCAGGGCCGAGTGCCGGTTCGACGTCGGATCAATGGTTCGATGCGGCCGCCGCGCAGCGCGCCGCGGCCGCGCCTCAGCGCGGGAAGCCCGGCGGCCGCGCCCCCGCGACCGCCGCCGCGCCGTCGAGCAGCGCCGCCCGGGCCCGCAGTGCCCGCACGTCGCGCTCCCGCCGTACCGCGACCACGCCGGCGAGGAACACCTCGGGGTGGACGTCGGGCACCGGCGACGCGTACTCCGCCACCGCCGCGGCGAGCGTGCGCGCTGCGGCCTCGCGTGCCTCGGGCGGCAGGTCGGCGACCGACCGGAAGAACGCGCCGAGCCGGTCCTCCAGCCGCTGCGGCAGTGCTGACACGTCCGCCACCGCCGCCCACGGCACGAGCTCGACCGGCAGGAGCACCTGCACGTCCCGCCGCCGCGCTCCGCGTTCGTGCTGCACGAAGGTCCCGGCGAGCAGGTCGCCGAGACGCCGGGGCCGTGACCCGAACAGCGCGACGACGAGCGCCACGGAGCCCAGGGTGGACCAGAGCTCGAGCAGCCCGACCAGCGCGCGGGTGAAGGCGTGCCGGAAGCCGATCGCCCCGCCGTCCACCCGCACGACCCGGGTGCCGGCGGCGTACCGTCCGACGCTCTTGCCCCGCGTGACCGCCTCGACGCACGCCGGGACGAGCACGAGCACCGTGACGCCGGAGACGATCCCCACGGGCAGGATCCACACCGCGTCGGCGTCGGCCGGCAACGCCCGCAGGAGCCCGAAGAGCAGCATCGCGAGCAGCACCGCCAGGCACGCGCCGTCGAGCAGCGCCGCCGCGAGCCGCAGCGCGATGCCGGCCGGCTGGACGTCGAGCGCGACGGCCTCGCCGACGACGAGCTCGTCGGTGGTCTCGTCGAGCGCCCCGCCGAAGCGGGCGTCGGACAGGTCGCGTGGCACGCGCGTCTTCCCCATGGGATCATTCTGTCGTGACCGGGTCCCGACGGGGCGCGGTGTGCACGATCGGGGGAGGCACGTGGACCTGGAGGCCTACAGCGCGGTGCACGGTGACCGCTGGGACGAGGTCGACCGCCTCGCCCGGACCCGTCACGGGTCGGGGGCGGACGCGGACCGGCTCGTCAGCGGCTACCAGGAGGTGGCGACCGACCTCGCGCGGATCCGCGGCGTCGCCCCGGGCTCCTCGACGGGCGACCGGCTGTCCCGCACGCTGTTCCGCGCACGCCTCCGTTTCACCGGCACACCGGTCGACCCGCTGACCGCCGTCACGACGTTCTTCACGCGGCACCTGCCGGCAGCGCTGTACCGCATCCGCTGGGTGACGATCTGGGTGGCGGCGGCGACCGCGGTGATGAGCGTGATCGTCGGCATCTGGATCGCCTCGACCCCGGGCGCGGTCGCCACCTTCGGCACACCCGAGGCCCTGCGGCAGTACGCGACCGAGGACTTCCAGGCGTACTACTCGGACCACGGCCTGGGGGCCTTCACCGCGCAGGTGTGGTCGAACAACGCGTTCATCGCCGCCCGCATGGTGGCCTTCGGCATCACCGGCCTCTACGTCCCGGTGTCGATCATCCAGAACGCCGTGAGCCTGGGTGTCTCCGGCGCGATCATGCACTCGCAGGGCCGGCTCGGGGACTTCTTCCTCTGGATCGCCCCGCACGGCCAGCTCGAGCTGTACTCGGTGTTCCTCGCCGGCGCCGCGGGCCTGATGATCTGCTGGTCGTGGATCGCCCCCGGTGCGCGCACCCGGGCGCAGGCCCTGGCCGAGGACGGTCGGGCGCTCCTCACGGTCGCGGTCGGCCTCGCGCTCACCCTGCTGCTCTCCGGCCTGGTCGAGGGCGTCGTGACCCGCCAGGACTGGCCGTGGCCGGTCAAGATCGGCATCGGCACGGTCGCACTCGCCGCGGTGCTCTGGTACCAGTGGGTGCTCGGCGGCCGCGCGTACCGCGCGGGTGAGCGGGGCGACGTCGAGGAGTTCGAGCGCGGCGCGACCGCGCTCACCGCCGGCTGAGCTGTCGCCCGCGACTCAGAGTCGTCCGCCGGCCTTCGCGCGGATGTACGCGTCCGCGACGGCCGGGGGCACCGCCGCGGGACCACCGCGGACGACCTCGGCACCGACCCGGCGAGCGACGTCCCCGACGCCGTCGGCGTCGAGCAGGGTGCGTTCCGCGGCCGCCCGGCGGTACACGTCGCGTTCGGCACCGGATCCGACCGGGAGGCGCGACACCCGCCCGCCGCGCTGCTCCGGTCCGTCGCGGTCCGGCTCCGGGACCCCGCTCGCCATCCGCTCGACCGCCGGGTCGGCGATGCTCGTCACGACGACGGCGTGCCGCCGGGTCAGCCGGGGGAGCACCGCGAGCAGGTCGGCCGAGGCACCGATCGAGTCCAGGCTCGACAGGAGCACGACGAACGCGCGCGAGGTCGTCACCCGGTCGACGACCGCCGGCACCGCAGACCAGTCCGTCGCGGCGAGCCCGGGTTCCGCGAGCGCGAGCCGCTCGCCGAAGCGCCGCACGACGTCCGTCCGCGTCGCGCCGTGCACCCGGTCGCGGACGGTGTCGTCGAGCACCACGAGGTCGACCCGGTCACCGGCGGCGGTGGCGAGGGCGCCGAGCAGCAGGGCGGACTCGATGAAGGTGTCCAGCCGCGGTTCGTCCTCGACCCGTCCGGCACCGGCACGTCCGGCGTCGACGACGATGACGACGCGGCGGTCGCGCTCGGGTCGCCAGGTCCGGACGACCAGGTCCTGTCGTCGTGCGGTCGCCCGCCAGTCGATCGACCGCACGTCGTCGCCGCGCACGTAGTCGCGCAGCGAGTCGAACTCGGTGCCGTGTCCGCGGAGCTGCAGGGTGGTCTCGCCGTCGAGCTCACGGAGCCGGGCGAGGCGCGAGGGCAGGTGGCGCCGGGACCGGAAGGGCGGCGTGACGACCAGCTCGCCGGGCACGACCAGGACGGCCTGCCGGGCGGCGAGGCCGAGCGGACCGGTGGAGCGAACGGCGACCCCGACGCTGGCGCGACGCCCGCGGCGGAAGGGCGTGAACCGGACCCGGGCGGTCCGACGCTCCCCGGCGGGGACGGTGAGCCGGATCCGGTCCGGCTGGTGACCGGCGGAGGGCTCCCACATGTCCCGGACGAGGGCGCGGAGCGGACGCCGCCCGTCGTTCGCCAGGACGAGGCTGCCGTCGGTCGTGCTGCCCCGACGCGCGAGGTTCGGCATCCGTCGTTCGACGCGGACCGTGCGCGGGTCGGCGGCGAGCAGGACGTCGAGGCCGGCGGCGAGCACCACGACGACCACCCAGGCCACGCCGGCCCTGGCGCTGCCGAGCAGCACCGTGGGGACGATCGCGACGGCCATGAGCGCGACGAACCGCCCGGAGACCGCCACTAGAACGGCACCCGGACCTGCTCGACGACCTGCTGCAGCACGCCGTCCGCCCCGACGCCCTCGAGCTCGGCGTCCACGGCCACGCGCAGCCGGTGCCGCCAGACCGGCAGGAGCATCGCCTGCACGTGGTCGGGCGTGATCGCGTCGTAGCCGGTGAGCCACGCCCAGGCCTTCGCGGCGGCGAGGAGCGCCGTCGCACCGCGGGGGCTCACCCCGACGCGGACGGACGGGGCCTGCCGGGTGGCGCGGGCGAGGTCGACCACGTAGGCCAGGACGTCGTCGCGTGCGCCGACCGCCCGGACGGCCCGCTGCGCCGCGAGGACCTCGTCGACGCCGAGCACCGGTCGGACGCCGGCGGAGCGGACGTCCCGCGGGACGAAGCCGTCCGCGTGCCGACGGAGCACCTGCCACTCGACGTCCCGCGGCGGCACGTCGAGCGTCAGCTTCATCAGGAAGCGGTCGAGCTGCGCCTCCGGCAGCGTGTACGTGCCCTCGAACTCGATCGGGTTCATCGTGGCGGCGACGAAGAACGGGTCGGGCAGCGGCCGCGCGGCGCCGTCCACGCTGACCTGGCGTTCCTCCATGGCCTCGAGCAGGGCTGACTGCGTCTTCGGCGGGGTGCGGTTGACCTCGTCGGCGAGCAGCACGTTCGTGAAGACCGGGCCCTCGCGGAACGGGAACGTGCCGGTGGACGCGTCGAACACCAGCGAACCGGTGACGTCACCGGGCATCAGGTCGGGGGTGAACTGGATGCGCTTCGTGTCGAGCGACATCGCCGCCGCGAGGCTGCGCACGAGCAGCGTCTTCGCGACACCGGGGACGCCCTCGAGCAGCACGTGGCCCTGTGCGAGGATCCCGACGATCATGCCGGAGACGGCGCCCTCCTGCCCGACGACGGCCTTGCCGACCTCGGCGCGGAGCCGGCCGAAGGCGTCCCGGAGCGCATCCGTGCCGTCGGTAGGACGCGCTGCGCGGGTCGGCGCAGCGGTACCTCGGTGGTCCGTGCTCGGCGCCGCGGTGTCCGAGGCCGTGCGTTCCGGGGTCGTGCCGGTCGGTTCCTGGGCGGGTGACGGATCGGTCACGGTCGTGCTCCTCGTCGGTTGCGGTGGGGCGTGCGGGTGGTGGTGGGGCGTGGGTCGGGGGATCCGGTCGCCGCGCGGACGGCCCGCTCCAGCTCGTCGAGGGCCGTCGCACCGTCGCGGAGCGACCGGTCGTCGGTCGTGGGACCGCCCACCAGGACGGCTCCGACGGCGGCGGGGGGACGGCCGGTCGCACGGGCCGCGGCGCGGACGACCTCGTCGACGTGCGTCCCGCGGGGGAGGCCGAGTCGGCGTCCGATCCGACGGAGTGCGGCGAGCCGCAGGGTGTCGAGCGCATGGGTGCGGTCACGCGTCCTGGCGTAGAGGCGTGCGCGCCCCTCGGTCGTTTCAGAGGCCCGGACGACGACGGGCATCCGCTCGACGACGAGCGGCCCGAGCCGACGTCCTCGCCAGACGCCGGCTGCGACCGCGACGAGGCCGAGCAGCAGCAGGGCGCCGGGCACCCACGGTGGGGCGAGCGAACCGATGGTGGGGGCGGCGTCGGCCGAGGTGCGCGTCGGCGTGTACCAGACGAGCCGGTCGCCGGACCCGAGCAGGTCGAGTGCGAAGGCCGCGTTGCCCGCGGTCGTGATCGTGTCGTTGCGGAGCGCGCCCGTCGTGCCGACCAGGGTGACGTCCCCGCCGGGGGTGGCGGTCCGGACGATGCCGGCGACGCGGTCGTCCCCGCTGCCGGTCGTCACGCAGAGGTCCGACCCCGTCGGCGTCGGCCGGTCGGACGGACGGTAGCCCTCGCCGGTCACGGTGAGGCGCCCCGCGGCGGCCACGGCAGGGACCGCGCACCCGCTCGTCGGCACGGTGTCGTCCCCGAGGACGGGTCCGGCGGCGACGACGTCGAGGCCCAGCGCGTCGAGCGCGGCCTGGTCCGTGGACAGCAGCACGACGTGCTCGGTCGAACGCCCGAGGCGACGTGCGACCGCGGCGTCGAGGGCGCCGGCCGAGTCGTCGACCAGGACCGTCGCACCGTCCAGCTCGGATCGGTCGAGGTCGTCGACGCGGTCGACCACGTCGACCCGGGTGCCCCGCTGTTCGAGCACGCGCACGAGCGCCCGCGCGCCGCTCGCCGTCGTCGACCCGGGGTCGAGCGGTTCGCGCGTCGGTCCGGTGGAGGACTGCACCGCGGCCGTGAGCCCGGCGAGCAGCAGGCCGACGACGACGATGACGATCCAGAAGACGACGCGACCGGTGCGCCCTGGCGAGCGGAGGACGGCGGTCGGGGTCGTGGCGGCGCTCACGTCGGCACCGCGGGCTCGGTCGCGGGACGGGTGGTGCGGATGGACGCCTCGGTGTCGAGGACCGAGCGTGCGGTGGTCTCGTCGGCCTCGGCACCGAGGTACCGGACAGCGTCGAAGGAGCGCGCGGCCCGATCGATGCGGTCCGCGTGCTCCGGGAACCACGGGCCCGCGCGTCCGGCGACGGCGCGTGCGGTGGCACCGGGGACCTCACGGACGAGGTCGCGTTCGGCGAGTCCGCGAGCGATCGAACGGTAGCCGTCGAGGACCGCGTCGGCCCAGGCGCCGGCGCGCAGGGCGGACCGGGCGGCGTCGCCGAGTTCGCGGGCGGACCGCAGGTCGTCGTCGTCGAAGACGCTGCCGTCGTCCGCCCGGGCGGTGCGGGCGCGCCGACGGGGCAGTCCCCGGGCGACGACCACGACGACCACGACCGCGACGAGCACCACGACCGCGATCCAGAGCACGGACTGTCCGAACGCGGGGGAGTCCAGGCCGCCGCCGCCCGGGCGGAAGGACCCGAGCCACTCGAGCAGCTGACGGGACGCCCGGTCCCACCAGGTCGCCCGTGCACCGTCGTAGTCGGGGTGTTCGAGCTCGCGTTCGAGCAGTCGACGCGCCTCGTCCGGGCCGAGCGTCACGAGCCGCCCGGCCACTGCTGCTGCCCGGGCCACTGCTGCTGCTGCTGACCGGGCCACGGCTGACCGGGGCCCGGTCGTCCCGGCCACGGAGCGCGGGGGACCGCGGCTGCCGGTGCGAACGGGTCCGTCGGCTCCCCGGTGTCCAGGTGGGACGCGATGCGCTGGTCGAGTGCCTCGGTGCGGATGCGACGATCGACCGCCAGGAAGGTCAGGACCGAGGCGCTCAGCACGTCGGTGACGCACTGCACGGCGATCGACAGCAGCGCACCGAGCACGATGGCCACGACGGCGCCGACGCCCACGCCGGCGGCGGCGCCGGTCTGCCCGAGCGGGTCGAACGCGCCGACGGCCAGTGCCGTGCCGAACGTGAGCGGGATCGACGCGATCGAGCCCGCGATGCCGAAGGCGACCTGCACGAGCAGCACGATGCCGAAGGTGCGCCAGAAGGCCCCGCGGGTGAGCCGCCACGACTGCGCGGCGGCGGAGAACACGCCCCGCCCCTCGAGTGCGATCGTGGGGACGGTGAACGCGAACCGCGTCCCCAGCCAGACGATCAGGACGAGGGCGCCGAGCGCGAACAGGAGGAACGCGACGACGTACCCGCCGACGCCGGCGCGACCCGCGGCCAGGGCGACGACCATGCCGACGGCGATCGAGACGAAGACCACCCCGAGGACCAGACCCGCGGCGAGCTGCAGCAGGATCCACGCCAGGACGGCCCACCGACGACCGGCGAGGAGCGCCCAGAGGCCGCGGAAGCTCGCACGCCGTCCGAGGATGCGCTGCCCGGTGTCGACCGCGACCGGGGCGACGAGGAACGCCCGGCCCAGGTACGCGAGGAAGGGCAGCCCGAACGAGAGCACCAGGAAGAGCGTGACGGACCCGGCGACGACGTCCTCGGCGCCGCTCCCGCCCGCCTCGACCGCCGACGACAGCCGACCCTGCAGCGACCGCTGGCCGAAGGTGCTCGCCAGCGTCGCGAGGAGGCCGAGCACCCCGCTGAGGAGCAGGCTCCAGAGGAGCAGGACGCGCGGGTTGCGGCGGAACACCGTGAAGGCCCCGGCGAGCACGTCCCCGAGGCCGAGCGGCCGGAGCGGCACGATCGGACGCTGCCGACCCGGACCGCCCTGCGGTCCCGGAGCCCCCTGCGGGCCCGGCCACGGCTGCTGCCCCGGACCGGCCTGGGGGCCCGGCCACGCCTGCGGACCCGGACCTGCCTGCGGACCCGGCCACGGCTGCTGCCCCGGCCACCCACCCGGTGACGGCTGCCCCGTGGGGTGGGACGGGCCTCCCGTCCGGTCGTCGCCCCCGCCGGAACCCGGAACCTGCCAGTCGGCCATCGCCGCCCCCTCGATCGTGCTCGGGCCGCGCAGCGGAACGCGCGACCGCTCCCATCATGGCGCACGGACCCTGTCCGACGGGCGCTCGGCTATCGTGACGGGTGGGTGCCGGTCCGGCACCTCCCGCCCGCCACACGGAGTCCACGCACATGACACCGCGCATCCTCGTCGTCGACGACGACCAGGCCCTCGCCGAGATGATCGGCATCGTCCTCCGTTCCGAGGGCTACGAGCCGGAGTTCAGCGCCGACGGCAACGACGCCGTCGAGACGTTCCACAGCACGAAGCCCGACCTCGTGCTGCTCGACGTGATGCTCCCCGGGATCGACGGCATCGAGGTCTGCAAGCGGATCCGCGCGGACAGCGGCACCCCGATCATCATGCTGACGGCGAAGGGCGACACCGCCGACGTCGTCGCGGGCCTCGAGAACGGCGCCGACGACTACGTCGTGAAGCCGTTCAACCCGAAGGAGCTCGTCGCGCGCATCAAGACGCGGCTCCGTCCGACGGCCGGCGACGCCTCGGTGCTGCACGCCGGCGACCTGACCGTCGACGTCGCCGCGCACGAGGTCCGTCGCGGCGACACCGTGATCGCGCTCACGCCGCTCGAGTTCGACCTGCTCCGCGCGCTCGCCGAGAAGCCGAACCAGGTGTTCACGCGGGAGATGCTGCTCGACCAGGTCTGGGGCTACCACTACAAGGCGGACACCCGGCTCGTGAACGTGCACGTGCAGCGGCTCCGCGCCAAGATCGAGCACGACCCGGACAACCCGAAGATCGTCACGACCGTGCGCGGTGTCGGCTACCGGGCCGGAGGAGCCTGAGCACCGTGCCGTCGGCGTCGTCGGACACGAACGCCACCGGCAGCCGACCGCGCGCCGGTGGCCCGTCCGCGCCGGCGTCGGCGTCGTCCGCGTCGGCGTCGTCCGCGCAGCGTCCGGCCGGTCAGGGTTCGTCCGGTCGGGGTTCGTCCGGTCAGCGCCACTCGTACGGTCGCGCCGCCCGGCTCCGGCGTCGGCTCCGCCGCTGGGTCCGCCGCGCTTGGTACGCCGTCGCGTGGCTGTGGCGTCGCTCGCTCATGGTCCGGAGCGTCGCGATCACGGTCGCGACGACCGGCCTGGCGGTCGCGGTCATCGGGACAGCGGTCATGATCAGCATCTCGAACAACGTGTACGCGCAGCGTCGCGACCAGATCGAGTCCGAGTCGGCCCGCGCGACCATCGTCGCGCAGGGCATCTTCGACGCCGCGACCGCAGCCGAGGACAACAACCAGACCGAGCTCGAGACCCTGCAGAGCGAGGCGCAGCAGGCGATCCTGTCGAACACGACGAGCCCGGGCGGCACGAGCATCGCCATCGAGCGGACCCCGGGGCAGTCGACGCCGCAGACGCTGCAGAACCTGGCGAGCCAGGGCTTCCCGGACGCCGTGATCACCGACGACCTCCGGCGCGAGGTCGCGAAGGACACCGGCCGGCTCAGCCTGCAGCCGGTGCAGCTCGACGACGGGGGCCGACGCGAGCCCGGCCTGGCGGTGGGGTCGGTGCTGCAGGTCCCGAGCGCGGGGCAGTACGAGCTGTACATCGTCTACGACCTGTCCGACGCGCAGCAGACCCTCGACTTCGTGTCGCAGACGCTCTCGGTCGGCGGCGTCGCCCTCATCGTCCTCATCGCGCTCGTCACCTCGCTCGTGGTGCGGCTCGTCGTCGTGCCCATCCGCGGTGCCGCCGAGACCAGTCGCAAGATCGCCGCCGGACGGCTCGACGAACGCATCCCGGTCCGCGGCCACGACGACATCGCGATCCTGGCGCGCAGCTTCAACGACATGGCCGACGCCGTCAGCCGGCAGATCACCCAGCTCGCCGAGCTCTCCCGCGTGCAGCAGCGCTTCGTCTCCGACGTGTCCCACGAGCTCCGCACCCCGCTCACCACGATCCGACTCGCCGGCGACATGCTCTACGACTCACGGCACGCCTTCGAGCCGTCGGTCGGCCGGTCCGCCGAGCTCCTGCACGCCCAGGTCGAACGCTTCGAGCTGCTGCTCGCCGACCTGCTCGAGATCTCCCGCTACGACGCCCAGGCCGTGCAGCTCGACACCGAGCCGGTCGTGCCCGCCGCGCTCGCCGCCGACATCGTCGAGGAGTTCCGCCCGCTCGCCGAGCGCGCCGGCGTCGGCCTGCAGCTCGTCACCCCCGGCGGCCACACCACGATGCAGCTCGACGCCAAGCGCATCCGTCGGATCCTCCGCAACCTGGTCGGCAACGCGATCGAGCACGGCGACGCGAAGCCCGTCCAGGTCGTCGTCGACAGCGACTCCCGCTCCGTCGCGATCGCCGTGCGCGACCAGGGCGTCGGCATGCCACCGGAGGACGCCGCACGGGTCTTCGACCGCTTCTGGCGTGCCGACCCCAGCCGCAAGCGCACCATCGGCGGCACCGGGCTGGGGCTCGCGATCTCCCTCGGCGACGCCAACCTGCACGGCGGGCGGATCGACGTCTGGTCTCGACCGGGCGAGGGCTCGACCTTCGTGCTGACGCTGCCGCGCGGGGAGTCGCTCGGCACCGCGACGTCGGCGATCCCGCTGCCCGAGCTCGACGAGACCTACGACGGACCGCGGGCCGTGCGGGAGGACCACTGATGCGTGCACGACTGCGGACCCTGGTCGCCACGGCGCTGGCGGCTCTCACCGTCGTCGCCCTGACGGCCTGCGCGGCGATCCCCACCGGCGGTGGTGTGCGCACCGGGCAGTCGGTCAAGGACGAGGCGATCTCCGGCTTCGAGCTCCGCCCGGACCGTCCGGTCGCCGGCGCCGACCAGACCGCGATCCTGCGCGGCTTCGTCGCCGCCGGCACGGGAGCACAGGACGACTACGGCACCGCCCGGGAGTTCCTGGCGAAGGGCTTCGCGCAGAAGTGGAACCCGCGGCGCGGCGTCACCGTCCTGCAGGGGAGCGGCGCGATCGACCGCGTCGCCGACCGCGAGCTCACCTACACGTTGACCGCCAGTGCGACCGTCGACGCCGACGGCGAGTACACCCAGGCGGTCCGGCCGACGACGTCGACCCTCACCTTCCAGTTCGTCCGCGAGGACGGCGAGTGGCGCATCGCCTACGCCCCCGACGGCATCATCCTCACGCCCGTGAGCTTCGAGTCGCAGTTCCAGCAGCACGCGCTCTACTTCTTCGACCCGACGTACCGGTACCTCGTGCCCGACGAGCGCTGGTTCCTCGCCCGCTCGTCCACGAGCACCCGGATCGCGAGCGCACTGCTCGCGGGACCGTCCGACTGGCTCAAGGGCGCCGTCGTATCGGCTTTCCCCGAGGGCACGCAGCTCTCGCTCAACGCGGTCACGATCGAGAACGGCTCGGCACTCGTCGACCTGTCGAGCGACGCCCTGCGCGCGAGCAACGACGACCGGGTGCGCATGCGCGAGCAGCTGAGCCGGTCCCTCGCGTCGGTCGCCTCGGTGTCGTCCGTCTCGATCACGATCGAGGGCGCCACGTTCTCCCTGCCGGAACAGCAGGGCACGCAGGCGCGGCTCAACCCCGACGTCGACCCGCGGCCGCTCGTCGACCGCGACGACGAGGTCGGCTACGCGACGACGAACGGGCGGGTCGCCGAGCTCGGTGGTGACGCCAGCGCGACGATCGCCGCACTCGACCCGCAGTCGTTCTCGCTCTCCGCCTCGGGCACGGTCGCCGCGGTCGGCAACACCAGCGGCGTGGTCGTCGTGCGCGGTCGGGACGCCCTGCGCATCGACGCGACCGAGGGGCTCGTCCCCCCGACCCTGGACGACCTCGGGTTCGTCTGGGTCGGCCGGGCCGACGACACGGGCCGGGTCACCGCCTACGGGCTCGGCGGGGACCCGCACCAGGTCGCCACGACGCTGCCGCGCGGTCGGATGGTCTCGTTCCAGGTGTCTCGCGACTCCACCCGGGCACTGGCGCTCATCGAGACGTCCGACGGTCCGGCCCTGTACGTGATGGCGATCGTCCGCAGCGCCGACCGCACGCCCACCGGGCTCGGGTCGCCGGTGCGGGTGCAGGCGGCCACCGGCGACGCCGTCGGTGCCGCCTGGGTGAACGACAGCGACGTGGTGTCGGTCGGGCAGACCGAGACCGGCCCCGAGGTCGTCCGGTCCACGGTCGGCGGCCAGTCGACGACGCTGCCGAAGCCGGACGGGACGGCCGCGTCCGTCACCGGCGGCAGCGGCGGCTCGGTGCTGCTGCGGATGTCCGACGGCACGGTCCTGCAGTCCACCGGCGGCCGCTGGGACACCACGGGGGTCACCGCCGACGTGCTCGGCACGCAGCGCTGACCGCACGTCCCTGCACAGGCGGCCCGGCCTGGAGGCTCCTCCACCGCCCGCCACGTCGGCCCGCCCCGGACGTCGGCCGGCACCGAGCATGGAGGCATGTCCTCGACGAACCCCCGGCACCGCCGCGACGGTGCCGCACCGCGCCCGTGGGCGGACGCGGTCCTCGCCCTGCTCGGGCTCGTGCTCCCGGTCGTCTGCGTCGGGTGCGGCACACCGGACCGTGCGGTGTGCCAGCGCTGTCGTGACGCCCTCGCCGCGGAACCACAGCGACGACGGCTGGTCGCCGGGGTCCGGCTGGACGCCGCCTTCGCCTACCGCGACACGGTCCGTGCACTCGTCCTCGAGCTGAAGCTCCGGGGCCGGACCGACCTCGTGCCCGTGCTCGCGCCCCGGTTCGGCGCGCTCGTCGACCGCGCCCTCGCCGACGTGCCGGGCGCGCTGCTCGTCCGGGTGCCCCCGTCGCGGACCGGTGCCCGGCATCGCGGGTTCGACCCGGTCGTCCTGCTGCTCCGCCGTGCACACGCGGCACGACGGCGATCCTGCCGTGCGCCCCGCGGTGCGCTCCGTCGGGTGCGCGCACCCGTACGGACCGGACTCCCGGGGCCGGCCGCTGGTCACCGTGCCCGCGGGCAGAAGGAACGGACCGCACTCGAACGGGTCGAGGCCACGGTGGGCACGCTCCGCGCCGCGCACGTCACCGGTCGCGACGTCGTGGTCGTCGACGACGTCGTGACCACCGGCGTCACCATGGCCGAGGCCGTGCGCGCGGTCCGGGCTGCCGGGGGTCGCGTGGTGCGGTGCGTCGCGCTCGCCGAGGTCGAGGAGTGACGCGGCCGGTCGCCGTGCGTCCGGCGGGTGGACTGGCGGTGACGCCTGAGCGTCCGGTGGGTGTCCGTTGCGACCCGCCGGTCGGTCGTGACGCCGCCACGGTCGGGGGTCTAACCTCGCGGCAAGGCGTTCGGGATCGCCGGATGGAGGCGACGCGCCGAAGTACGGATGGGAGCCGCCACATGGACGTGACGATCACGGGCCGGAACGTCGGGGTCACCGATCGATTCCGCACCTACGTCGAACAGAAGTCCGAGAAGATCGACGTGCTCGCCGACCGCGCCCTCGCCTTCGAGGTGCGTCTCAGCCGCCACAACGAGAAGTCCGGCGGTGCCCAGGGCGAGGACCGAGTCGAACTCACCCTGATCGGCCCCGGGCCCCTCGTGCGGGCCGAGTCCGCGGCGTCGGACAAGTACGCGGCGTTCGACCTCGCCTTCGCCCGCATCACCGAGCGGCTGCGCCGGGCCCGCGACCGCCGTAAGGTGCACCGCGGACGCCACCGCCCGACGTCGGTGGCCGAGGCCGCGGGGACCGGGTTCGAGCACATGGGCGTGACGCCGGCCGACGGACGGCTCATCGAGACCGTCGCGACCGGGGCGGTCCCCGTGGTGGAGGAGGCGCACGACGACGACACCGAGGTCTACTCGCCGGTGGTCATCCGCCACAAGGTCTTCGCCGAAGCGCCGATGACCGTCGACGACGCGCTCTACCGCATGGAACTCGTCGGGCACGACTTCTACCTGTTCGTCGACGCCGAGACGAAGCGTCCGAGCGTCGTGTACCGCCGCAAGGGCTGGGACTACGGCGTGATCGGCATCGACGAGGACGGAGCGACCGGCACCGCCGCCGGCGCCGACGTCGCGAACGCCGACGACGAGCGCAGTCGCTCGGCCGCCATCGCGTGACCGGTCCGTCGGCCTGACGCGGGTGTGCGTGGTCCGGTGGGCCGCGCACGCCCGTCGGCCTCCCAGCGCGCGGCTCCGCCGGGTTGCTAGCATGACTGGCTGTTCGGATCGCGCAGGTCGCGCGCGACGACCCCGTAAGGAGCTCACGTGGCAAACGTGCTGGAGAAGGTCCTCCGCATCGGCGAAGGACGCACCCTCCGACGGCTGAAGGCGTACGCCTCGGCCATCAACGACCTCGAGGACGACTTCGCGAGCCTCACCGACGAGGAGCTCCAGGACGAGACGAAGGAACTCCGCGAGCGCTACGCCAACGGGGAGTCCCTCGACGACCTCCTGCCGGAGGCGTTCGCCGCGGTCCGCGAAGCAGCGAAGCGCACCCTCGGCATGCGGCACTTCGACGTGCAGCTGATGGGTGGCGCAGCCCTGCACCTCGGCAACATCGCCGAGATGAAGACCGGTGAGGGCAAGACCCTCGTCGCGACGACCGCCGCGTACCTCAACGCGATCCCGTCGCGCGGCGTGCACGTCATCACCGTCAACGACTTCCTCGCGTCGTACCAGTCCGAGATCATGGGCCGCGTCTTCCGTGCGCTCGGCATGACCACCGGCTGCATCATCGCGAACCAGTCGCCGGCCGAGCGCCGCGAGCAGTACGCGGCGGACATCACGTACGGCACGAACAACGAGTTCGGCTTCGACTACCTGCGCGACAACATGGCGTGGCAGGCGTCGGACATGGTGCAGCGCGGCCACTACTTCGCGATCGTCGACGAGGTCGACTCCATCCTCATCGACGAGGCGCGCACGCCGCTGATCATCTCCGGGCCGTCATCGGGCGAGGCGAACCGCTGGTTCACCGAGTTCGCGTCGATCGCCACCCGCCTGATCCCGGGCGAGGACTACGAGGTCGACGAGAAGAAGCGCACCGTGGGTGTCCTCGAGCCCGGCATCGAGAAGGTCGAGGACTACCTCGGCATCGACAACCTGTACGAGTCGGCCAACACCCCGCTCATCTCCTTCCTGAACAACTCGATCAAGGCCGTGGCCCTGTTCAAGAAGGACAAGGACTACGTCGTGATGAACGGCGAGGTGCTCATCGTCGACGAGCACACCGGCCGCATCCTGATGGGTCGTCGCTACAACGAGGGCATCCACCAGGCGATCGAGGCGAAGGAGGGCGTCGAGGTCAAGGCCGAGAACCAGACCCTCGCGACCGTCACGCTGCAGAACTACTTCCGCCTCTACCAGAAGCTCTCCGGCATGACCGGTACCGCCGAGACCGAGGCGGCCGAGTTCATGTCGACCTACAAGCTCGGCGTCGTCCCGATCCCGACGAACAAGCCGATGCAGCGCATCGACCAGACCGACCTCGTCTACAAGAACGAGAAGGCGAAGTTCGAGCAGGTCGCGGTCGACATCGCCGAGCGCCACGAGAAGGGCCAGCCCGTCCTCGTCGGCACCACGAGCGTCGAGAAGTCCGAGTACCTGTCGAAGCTCCTCGCGAAGAAGGGCGTCAAGCACGAGGTCCTCAACGCGAAGAACCACGCGCGTGAGGCCGCGATCGTCGCCCAGGCCGGTCGGCTCGGCGCGGTGACCGTCGCCACGAACATGGCCGGCCGCGGCACCGACATCATGCTCGGCGGCAACTCCGAGTTCCTCGCCGTGCAGGAGATGCACGACAAGGGCCTGTCCCCGACGGAGACGCCGGAGGAGTACGAGGCGGCGTGGGACGACGTGTTCGCCGCGGTGAAGAAGACCGTCGAGGAAGAGGGCGACAAGGTCCGCGAGGCCGGTGGCCTCTACGTCCTCGGCACGGAGCGCCACGAGTCCCGCCGCATCGACAACCAGCTCCGCGGTCGTTCCGGCCGTCAGGGCGATCCCGGCGAGAGCCGCTTCTACCTGTCGCTGACCGACGACCTCATGCGCCTGTTCAACTCCGGCGCCGCCGAGAGCCTCATGGGCCGCTCGAACGTGCCGGACGACATGGCGATCGAGAACAAGCTGGTCAGCCGCGCGATCCGCTCGGCACAGGCGCAGGTCGAGGGCCGCAACGCTGAGATCCGCAAGAACGTCCTGAAGTACGACGACGTCCTGAACCGCCAGCGCGAGGCGATCTACAGCGACCGTCGCCACATCCTCGAGGGCGACGACATCAACGACCGCGCGCAGTCGTTCCTCAAGGCCGTCATCGACGACGTCATCGACACGCACACCGGCGAGGGCTCCCCGGACGACTGGGACCTCGACGCCATGTGGACTGAGCTCGGCACGCTGTACCCGATCTCCATCTCCATCGACGAGGTCATCACCGAGGCCGGGTCGAAGGGCAAGGCGACGCGGGAGTTCCTCGGGCGGGAGATCCTCTCCGACGCGAAGCTCGCGTACCAGAAGCGCGAGGAGATGCTCGGTGACGAGGCCATGCGCGAGCTCGAGCGCCGTGTGGTCCTGTCGGTGATCGACCGCCGCTGGCGCGACCACCTGTACGAGATGGACTACCTGAAGGACGGCATCGGCCTCCGGGCGATGGCGCAGCGCGACCCGCTGGTCGAGTACCAGCGCGAGGGCTACGCGCTCTTCCAGAGCATGATGGGCCAGATCCGTGAAGAGTCGGTCGGGTACCTCTTCAACCTCGAGGTCCAGGTGCAGTCGGACGGCGACAACGCCGTGATCGAGGCGAAGGGTCTCGGCGAGTCCGAGGCGACGGGTCTCGAGTACTCGGCTCCGTCGATCGACGGCGAGGTCGAGGTGCGCGACGAGCGCGGCCGCCTCGAGCAGGCCGCGACCGCACGGGCGCAGCGGGCCCAGGCCGAGGCCGAGGCAGAGGCCTCCGGCCCGGAGCAGGGTTCCGCGTTCGGTAACGCGGCGACGGCGTCCGGCCAGGCCGCGGCAGCGGGCAACCGCGCCGAGCGTCGGCAGGCCGCCAAGAAGGGCTGACCCAGCGTCACGACGGACGGACGTCGGAACGGGAGGCGCGGTGCCTGCTGGCACCGCGCCTCCCGTCGTCTGCCCGGTCCCGGTGCGTGTCAGAGCACGCCGACCGCGGTCGCGCGCCAGCGCCCCTGCCGCAGTTCCAGCCGCAGCGCGACGGCGCGCGCGTGGCTGCGGGTGTGCACCACCACCGCCGCCTCGGCGACGCCGGGCGCCGGTTCGCAGACTCGGACGCTGCCGACCTGCAGGAGCGGTCGGGCTCTGGAGCGTCTCCCGGCGGACCGTGCGCGTGCCGCCACCGCGGCGCGCTGCAGCAGGTGTCGCTGCACGTCGTCGGTGATCCAGCGCGCGATGCTGTCGACCTCGCGCCCGCCGGTCAGCACCTCGACCACGCACAGCCCGAGCGCCCGCGCGGTGTCGGCGACGTCCGGCGTCGATGCGCCGGTCGGATCGTCGACGGCCGCTCCCGCCGATCCGGGCGCGTGCTCGACGGTCGGTCGGGTGCTCGTCACGGGGACGAGGGCCCTCCGGACCGGATCGTCCTGGTCGTCGTCCGCCGTCGGACGTGCTTCTCCTGCCGCCATGTCCCCTCCGACCCCCGAGCGTACGGACGAATGGAACATCTGAAATGTTCACGACTCTCGGTTGTGGAGGAGCGTCGTTCTCCACAGATCGGCGCACCTAGACTGGCCGGGTGTCGACCCTCAGTGACCTCGTCCTCGCGCAAGGCCGATCCTCGGAAGCGGACGTGGAGTGGCTCCACCTGCTCGTGGGGGACTGGCAGCTCCTCGCCGACCTCTCCTTCGCGGACATGGTCCTCTGGGTCCCGACGGCCGAGGACGGCTCCTTCGTGGCCGTCGCCCACGCCCGCCCGAGCTCGGCGGCGACGCTGTTCTACCGCGACATCGTCGGCCAGGAGATGCGCGAGGAGTGGCGCGACCAGGTCACCCGGTGCTTCGCGAGCGCCACGGTCGTCGACTCGGCCGAGCCCGACTGGTACGAGGACACCCCCACCCGCGTGCGCGCGATCCCGGTGCTCCGCCGGCTGAACACGAACAGCACGGAGACGACCGACCGGCCGATCGCCGTCGTCACACGGCACTCGAACCAGGACGAGATGCGGACCCCGAGCCGCCAGGAGCTGAACTTCACGGCGAGCGCGAACGACCTGTTCGGCATGATCGCCACGGGGGACTTCCCGGACCTCGGGGCACCCGCGGGCCCGCGGCGTGGGGCGCCCCGCGCGAGCGACGGTCTACTGCGGCTCGATACGAACGGCACAGTGACCTTCGCCAGCCCGAACGGCCTCAGCGCCTTCAACCGGATGGGCTTCGAGGGCGAGCTCGAGCGGAAGTCCCTCGCCGAGGTCACGACGGAGCTGATCGGCTCGAAGCTCGACGTCGACGAGTCTCTCCCGCTCGTCGTGACCGGTCGTGCGCCGTGGCGTGCCGACGTCGAGGCGAAGGGTGTGACCGTGTCGCTCCGGTCGATCCCGCTGCGCGACCACGGTGAGCGCATCGGCGCGATCGTGCTCTGTCGCGACGTGACCGAGCTGCGCCACCAGGAGCGCGAGCTCATCACCAAGGACGCGACGATCCGCGAGATCCACCACCGTGTGAAGAACAACCTGCAGACGGTCGCGTCACTGCTCCGGATCCAGGCGCGGCGGACACACTCGGACGAGGCCCGGACCTCGCTGCAGAACGCCATGCGCCGTGTCGCCGCGATCGCCGTCGTGCACGACACCCTGTCGACCGGCCTCAGCCAGAACGTCGACTTCGACGAGGTGTTCGACTCCGTCCTCAAGCTCGTCACCGAGGTCGCCGCGTCACACAACACGACCGTCCGGCCGAAGAAGACCGGTGAGTTCGGCGTGCTGCCCTCCGAAGCGGCGACGCCCCTCGCGCTCGGGCTGACCGAGCTCGTCACGAACGCGGTGGAGCACGGGCTCGACGGCCGCGACGGCGAGGTCGAGATCGTCGCGAACCGCGGCGACGACCACCTCGACATCGAGGTCCGCGACAACGGCGTCGGTCTGCCGGAGGGCAAGGTCGGCTCGGGTCTCGGTACGCAGATCGTCCGCACCCTCATCCAGGGCGAGCTCGGCGGCACGATCGACTGGCACACGCTCACCGGCAGCGGGACCGAGGTCACGATCACGATCCCGTTCCGCTGGCTGACCGCCGCGGGCGCCGCCTGACGCGACCGGTCGCCGTCGCCAGCGCGAGCGCCGTACCGAACCACGCATCCGACATCGAACCAACCCGACGTGCTGGTTCGACGTCGGATCGCTGGTTCGACACCCGGCAGGCAGCGCGACGCCGGCAGCGCGCACGCACGACGACGCCCGTCGCTCCCGGGGGAGCGACGGGCGTCGTGGGATCAGGAACGCGTCAGGAGGCGCGGCGGGCGCGCGCGGCGCGACGCTTCAGCGCACGACGCTCGTCCTCGCTGAGGCCGCCCCAGACACCGGAGTCCTGGTTGTTCTCGAGCGCGTACTGCAGGCACATCTCGGTCACGGTGCAGCGCGCGCACACCGACTTCGCCTTCTCGATCTGGTCGACGGCCGGTCCGGTGTTCCCAACGGGGAAGAAGAGCTCGGGGTCCGCGGTGAGGCAGGCTGCCTGGTCACGCCAGTCCATGTGTGGTGCTCCTTGATGTCGATGCTCGAACGGCAGGCCGGGGCCGCGGCTCGGGGATCGGAACGCTGGCATGCACAGGGCACGAGGGGAACCTGTGGGGGAGGCTTCCGCTGGGAGCGAGTCTGACGCCCGCTGGACGCTCGGGGGAGAAGCGTCGAACCGCGGGAGACGCACACCACATCGTGCCGTCCAAACGACCTCGAATATCGTTCCATACTGGGATGACCAAATCAAGGGTCCCGATCTGGAGGCTTGCTGTGCCCGACACCACCCCGCCCGCTCCGGACCGTGCCCCGAACCGTCCGCCGGCCGTCACCACCCTGCTCGTCGTGGTGGGGCTCGAGGCACTCGCACTCGTGGTCACCACCGTCGTCCTGCTCGTGGAGTCGATCGTCGCCCCGTCGTCGAGCATCGCGTCGGCGATCGCACTCACGCTGCTCTGCGCGGTCGCCGCGCTCTGGCTGGTCTCGCTCGTCGTCGGCCTCCGCAACCGCCGTGCCTGGGTGCGCGCCGGCATCCTCGTCTGGCAGGTGATGCAGGGCGCCCTCGCCATCGGCGCGTTCCAGGGCGTCTTCCGCGTCGCCTGGGTCGGCTGGGTGCTCCTGATCCCCGCGCTGCTGGGGCTCACCCTGGTGCTGTCCCGCGCGGTGACCGGCTGGCTCGTCCCGCGCGACGCACGCGGCGACTAGACGCGACCCCACGACGGACGGGAGGCGCGGTGCCAGCTGGCTCCGCGCCTCCCGTCCGTCATGTGGTGCGGTCGTCGTGCGGCCGGGTCTCAGACCAGGCCGAGCTTCTTCCGCAGGCTCGCGACGTGCCCGGTCGCCTTGACGTTGTAGAGCGGCAGCTGCACGACGCCCTCCTCGTCGACGACGATCGTCGACCGGATCGTGCCGGTGACGATCTTCCCGTAGTTGTTCTTCTCGCCCCACGCCGCGTAGGCCCGGTGCACCGCGAGGTCGGGGTCGCTGAGCAGCGGGAACGTGAGGGCCTGCTCGTGCTGGAACGTCTTGAGCTTCGCGGGCTCGTCCTTCGAGATGCCGAGCACCTCGTAGCCGGCCGCCTGCAGCGACGACATGTTGTCGCGGAAGTCGCATGCCTCCGTCGTGCAGCCCGGGGTCGACGCGGCCGGGTAGAAGTACACGATCACCTTGCGACCGCGCAGGTCGGCGAGGCTGTGCTGCGCGCCGTCCTGGTCCGGGAGGGTGAAGTCGGGGGCGGTGTCGCCGGCTGCGAGACGGTCGGTCATGGTGCTCCTGTTCGATCGCGGTGCCCGAGTGGTCGTGAGCACCCGAAAGTCATGCTAATGTTGTTTCCCGTTGCAGCACGGAAGTGCGAGAGCGACAGACAACTGAACACCATGCGCCTCTAGCTCAATTGGCAGAGCAACTGACTCTTAATCAGTGGGTTCTCGGTTCAAGTCCGAGGGGGCGCACTAGCAAGGCCCGGTCGGATCACTCCGACCGGGCCTTCGTCGTTCTCCCGGACGGGGGCCCAGACGGGTCGATCGCAACCCCAGAGCGGCGACACGCGCGAGGTGCGAGTGGGCCCAGGATCCGTCGGACGGATCTCGTTCACCGACCGCGGCGCACGAGGAGCCGTCAGGCGGAGGGCAGGTCGACCACGCGCGTGCCGCCGACGACCGGTGCCAGGGACCCGCCCGACGTCGCTGCCAGCTCGGCACGCAGGAGGTCGACGGCGTCCTCGGGGACCCAGAGCGTGAACGCGACCGCGCTGCCGTACTCCGGGTCGTCGAAGGTCGCCGCGTGCTGCTGCACCCACTGCCGCAGCACGTTGTCGATCCGGCCGGCGTCCGCGTGCGGCGCGGTGACGTCCACTCGGGTCAGTTCCGCACGGCGCACGAGGGTGGCATGGTCGAGCGTCTCGGACACCGCGGTCGAGTACGCGCGGACGAGCCCGCCCGCGCCGAGCTTCACACCGCCGAAGTACCGGGTCACGACGGCGACCACGTCGGTCAGGTCGCGTCGGCGCAGGACCTCGAGCATCGGCACCCCGGCGGTGCCGGACGGCTCCCCGTCGTCGGAGGACCGCGCCTGGTCTCCGAGGACCCCCGTGACCATCGCGGAGCAGTGGTGCCGGGCGTCCCAGTACCGCCGCCGCACGTCGGCGACGACGCGCTCCGCGTCCGCGACCCCGGTCACGGGAGCGACGGTCGTGATGAACCGCGACCGCGTGACGACCAGCTCGTGCTCGACGGTGTCGGCGACGGTCGACGGGAAGTGGCGGGGCACGTCGTCGAGGGTAGCCGCGTGTCATCGGCGGCCCGCGCTACCATGGCGTGCACAGCCGACGACTGGGGAGGAGTCCGATCGACATGACGACCGTGGATCCCAGGGGCGGCGCGCTCGACGCAGCCGAGCTCGCCCGCCGGCTCAACCTGCTGCTCGACTTCGAGGAGTCGCAGCGCGGCGCTCCGGTGCCCTTCGCGGCGATCGAGGAGTACGTCGCGGCACAGGGCGGTTCGCTCTCCCGCGCGAAGTGGACCTACATGCTCTCCGGCGACGGCCGACGCAACCGCGATACGGACCTGCTGCGCCTGCTCGCCGGGTTCTTCGAGGTCGACGAGCGGTTCCTGCTCGAGGACAGCGCCGTACCCGAGCGCATCGGCGCGCAGATCGAGCTCGTGCGCGCGCTCCGGTCGGCCCGCGTGAGCGGGTTCGCCGCCCGCACGTTCCCGGGGGAGCTCTCGCCGGAGGCCCTGCGGCGCATCGCCCGTGTGCTCGAAGAGGAGTCGGCACGAGGGGGTGTCGCGTGACGGACGCCTCGGTGGAGGCCTTCTGGGCCCGCGGGGCGGCCGAGGGCTGGTCGGACATCGACCAGGCCGTCGCCGCTGCCGCCGACCACGTCGGCAAGCCGGTCGTCGTGCGCGAGGAGTCGTTCCTCAGCGCCGAGCCGGTCTGCGGCTTCGTGGCCACGCTCGAGCACCAGCACCTGGTGATGATCTCGCCGACGAACTCCGCGACGTTCCGCTCGTTCGTCATCGGCCACGAGCTCGGGCACGTGCTGCACCGGCACTCGGAGCACGCGGCACAGTCGGCGTACGTGCGCGACGTGATCCCGGACGTGCCCGAGTACAAGGTCGAGCGTGCCCTCGCCCGCGGGTTGTTCTCGAACGCCTACGAGCACGAGGCCGAGCTCTTCGCCGACCGCCTCGCCGCGCTGATCCGTTCGAACCGCGGCCGTCCGAGCGCCTTCCGCGGAGTCTTCGGGTGATCGTCTCCGTCGCGATGGCGGTGGTGCTCGTCGTCGGGACGGTGGTGTTGTTCCGTCTGCAGCGCGGCCAGGACCGCACGCTCGCGGTGACGTTCCTGCTCTTCACCGCGACGATCGTCACGAACGTCGATCCGCTCTACCGCTGGCTCGACCCGCTCGTCGGCGGACGCAACGTCGTCACGGTGGTCAGTGACTGCCTGATGGTCGCCGGGACGAGCACGCTCTTGTGGGGGGTCGCGAAGGCCGTGGGTGCGGCGTGGCGGTGGCTGCGGACGGCGATCGTGGTCGCGTTCGTGGTCGTCGTGGTGGTGGTCGTGGCGGCCTTCCTCGCGCTCGACCGGCCGCCGACCACCACGACGTTCATGCTCGTCGCGGGGGACCAGCCGGCAGCGGCCGTGTACTCGATCGCACAGACCACCTACCTGGGCACCGCGGTCGGCGCCACGGGCGTGATCTGCACCATGCGCCTGCGGGAGGCCCGCACGGCCGCCGACCTGGTCGGCCTGTGGGTGATCGTGCTCGGCGGCGTCCTCGGGGTCGTGCGGATGGTCGTCGTCGCCGTCATGGACGTCGCGCACGTCGTCGGCCGCCTCGACGTCACCCGTGCGCTCACGCCGCCCTACGACGTCACGACGCCGGGTGCGGTGCTCTGCATGGCATCGGGGATGCTTCTGCTCGTCATCGGCCACCAGCTCGCACGCCGGCGCCGTGCACGTCGACTCGACGCCGCGCTCGCGTCGCTGGAGCACCTGCACGACCGGATCGGCACCGACAACGCGTACCCGGCCACCGAGGACACGGCGACACGGCTCAGTCGCGCGATCGTCGAGATCAACGACGGTGCGCGGCGATCACGCCGGCCACTCGACGACGACGAGCGCGCGGTGCTCGCCGAGGCGGAGACGGCGCTGGACGAGGTGCTCGACACCTCCGCCGACCGGGCCTGAGCTCTGCTCGACTGCATCGGTCCGATCACGTTCCCGAGCAGCGCTCGACGTTTCGTCGTTGGTCCGTGTAGGGTCTGTAGCACGTGCTACACGAGGGACGCCCTCGTGCTCGGCACGCCGGGGAGGTCTCGGCCGCGTTGGGGGCGGCCGAGCACCCCCGGGTCCTCGGATCGCCGGCACCGAGCTGCAGCGGAGTGGCTCGGCGCCGCTGTCTAGAATCTTCGTGTGACCGCCTTCGCCGCCATCGTCCTGTTCGTCGCCGCCGTCTTCAACGTCGTCACCTGGCCGCGCTTCTTCCAGCGGGTCGCGAAGGACAGCCGAGCGCGCGACGCCGCGGGCAAGCCGACGACGTTCTACACCGTGCACCTGGTGCTGCTGCTCATCGCGCTGGTGATCGCCCTCGCGGCCGTGGTGGCGGGGATCCTGCTGCTGCTCTGACGCGCGCCGCGCACCGGCGAGACGCCGGCGTACCGACGAGACGCCGCGGTCCCGACGAGACGCCGGCGTACCGACGAGACGCCTTCGTGCTGGCGAGACGCCCCCGGATCCGGCGGCGTCTCGGCCCGGAGAAGGCGTCTCGCACCGACGCCGGCGTCTCGCACGGTCCGGTCGACACCGGAACGCCGGCGTCTCGATCGCCGGGACGAACGCCTCGACGCCGCGACGTCCGACGTCCGCGCCTGCCGCGCCTGCCGCGCCCGAGACCCGAGCGTCCGGGCTCAGGAAGCCGGCGGGAGCGGCGCCCCGAGTGCCCGCTCGAGCCCGAGCCGCGCCACCTGCTCGTCACCGGTGTCGAGCAGCACCCGGAAGGTCTCGTCCGCGCACACGAACTCCACGCACACGGCGTCGAAGTCGCACGGCTCGATGCGCCAGCCCCTGATCCGGTCCATCGGCACCGACGTCAGCCCGTCGCGCTCGAAGCTCGTCTCCGCACGGACGGTGTCGTCGTAGACCCGGATGCGGCCGACGGTCCCGCGCCAGGTCAGACGCAGGTCGAGCGTGGGGGAGACAGAAGGGTCCGGCACGCGCCGATCGTACCGGCGCGCACCGGACCCTGTCCGGAAGGCGCGATCAGCTGCGGGTGTTGCCGGTGCCCGACCCGTCGTGGCCGTCGCGGCGGACCTGGTTCCCGGGGTCGCGGACGCCGATCGGGAACGGCCCGGTGACGCCCTCGCGGAGTGCTGCGATGCGCAGGATGCGGTCGCGCTGCAGGAACCAGCCCACGATCAGCAGCGGGATGATCACCACGAGCGAGGCGATCGTCCACGTGCCGACCGGGTAGTCGATCGCCATCAGCACGACCACCGACGCCAGGAACGCCAGGGTCAGCCACGAGGTCACCGGGGCACCGGGGAGCTTGAACGACGGCTCCTTCGCGAGCCCCTGCTTCGCCCACTGCCGCAGCTTCATCTGGCAGAGGATGATCGTGCCCCACGCGGTGATGATCCCGAGGCTCGCGACGTTCAGTGCGATCTCGAACGCCTGCGCCGGGACGAAGTAGTTCAGCGCGACGCCCGCGACGGTGAAGGCCGCGGTGAGCAGGATGCCGGCGTAGGGCACACCGCCCTTCGACATCTTCGTGGTCCACTTCGGCGCGGAGCCGTTCATGCCCATCGAGTGCAGCGCGCGGCCGGTCGAGTACAGGCCCGCGTTGAGCGACGAGAGCGCCGCGGTGAGCACGACGAAGTTCATGATCGAGCCGGCGACCACGCCGACCTGCGGGTTGCCGAGCGACGAGAAGAACGTCACGAACGGGCTCTCGCCCTCCTTGTACGAGGTGTACGGCAGGAGCAGGGAGAGCAGGACGACCGAGCCCACGTAGAAGACCGCGATGCGGAAGACGACGGAGTTGATGGCGCGGGGGATGACCTTCTCGGTGTCTTGGGTCTCGCCCGACGCCGTGCCGACGAGCTCGATCGCGGCGTACGCGAACACGACGCCCTGGATCACGAGGACCGCGGGCAGCACGCCGTTCGGGATGAGCCCGCCGTTGTCCGCCCAGATCGAGAAGCCCGTGCGGACCGCTTCGCCGCCGGTCTCCACCGGGAAGGCGAAGACGAGCCAGACGAGCGCGATCACGAGGAACGCGACGAGCGCGGCCACCTTGATGAGGGCGAACCAGAACTCGAGCTCGCCGAACACCTTGACGGCGACCATGTTGGCGGCGAGCACGACGACGAGCGCGATGAGCGCGAGGAGCCACTGCGGTGCCGCGGTGAACGCCTTCCAGTACTGCAGGTAGAGCGCGACGGCGGTGGTGTCGACGATCGAGGTCATCGCCCAGTTCAGGAAGTACATCCAGCCGGCGGCGTAGGCGAACTTCTCGCCGTAGAACTCGCGGGCGTAGGAGATGAACGACCCGGAGGAGGGGCGGTGCAGCACGAGCTCGCCGAGCGCGCGCAGGATGAAGAACGCGAAGACGCCGGCGACCAGGTACGTGACCGCGAGCGCCGGCCCGGCGGTGTGGAGGCGTCCGCCCGCGCCGAGGAAGAGCCCGGTGCCGATGGCCCCGCCGATCGCGATCATCTGCAGTTGCCGGGGCTTCAGACCGTGCTGGTAGCCCTCCTGCTCGTGCGAGAAGTCGTTCGCGGGCTTCGCAACACCCGTGTCGTTCTGCGCTGTCATGCGCGCCAACCTACATGCGCTGACGCTCCGGGGTGGAACGGAACCCCACCCTGAGCGAGACCACAGGTGTGTCGACGCTGAACGTCCGGACGGGCCGGTCCGACAGCATGGACGGATGGACACCCTCCTCCGACTCCTCGTCGCGATCGGGATCGCCCTGCTCGTGACCGCAGCCGCAGCGCTCGTCCTGCACCTGGTGCTCCGGACGATCGCGCGCCGTGAACGCTGGGCAGCGGTGCTGTCCCGCCGGACGAAGCACCCGGCCCGGACGATGCTCCTCGTGGCCCTGCTCTGGGCCGCGTTCGCGTCGAGCGTCCCGCACGACACGGAAGGCTACCCGTGGCGGGACGAGGTCTCGCACGCCTTCCTCATCGCGACGATCGCCGTGGGCTGCTGGTTGGCGTGCCAGATCGCGATCTTCCTCGAGGACCTCGGCCTGCACCGCTACCGGGTCGACGTCCCCGACAACCGGGTCGCGCGACGGATCCGCACGCAGGTCCTCATCATCCGGCGACTCACGGTCGCCGTGCTCGTCATCATCGCCGTCGGCGCGATCCTGCTCACGTTCCCCGGTGTCGAGGCCGCCGGCGCCAGCGTCCTGGCATCGGCCGGGCTGATCTCCGTCGTCGCGGGTCTCGCGGCGCAGTCGACCCTCGGCAACGTCTTCGCGGGCATGCAGCTCGCGTTCTCGGGGTCGATCCGCGTCGACGACGTCGTCGTGGTGGAACAGCAGTGGGGTCGCATCGAGGAGATCACGCTGACCTACGTCGTCGTGCACCTCTGGGACGACCGGCGCTTCGTGCTCCCGTCGACGTACTTCACGTCGACCCCCTTCGAGAACTGGACGAGGACCGGCAGCGAACTGCTCGGCGCCGTCGAGTTCGACCTGGACTGGCGGATCAGCCCGACCGAGATGCGCGACGAGCTCGACCGCATCCTGTCGACCTCGACCATCTGGGACGGCCGCACCAAGGTCCTGCAGGTCACGGACGCGGTGAGCGGTCTCGTGCGGGTCCGCATCCTGGTCTCCGCCCCGGACGCCGGCGGGCTCTTCGACCTGCGCTGCTACGTGCGCGAGGAGATGGTCGAGTGGGTGCAGCGGGAGCACCCCGACGCCCTGCCCCGGCAGCGCGTGCAGGTCACGCAGGGCACCGAGCGGGTCGGCAAGCGCCGTCCGCGCACCGACGAGCAGGACGCCGCGCTCTTCCGCGAGGGCGACGAGCGCACCGCGCTCTTCACCGGTCCGATCCAGACGTCCGGGATCCGGCCGGAGGAGGTCCCGCCCGAGCGCTGAACCATCGCGAGGCGACCCCACGACGGACGGGAGGCGCGGTACCAGTCGGTACCGCGCCTCCCGTCCTTCTCCGTGTCACCACCGTGACCGCGACGTGCGTCCCGTCGCGAGCGCGCCGTGACCGCGACGTGCGTCCTAGCGCTGACGCGCCTTCACGGCTCGGTCGTCCTCGACGACCGTGCCGAGCGCGACGATCGTCGTCGCGAGCCACGCGATCCACGTGAGGGCCAGCCGCCAGTCACGCGGTCCCTGCCGGGTGGTCTGCACGACGCTGTAGCCGCTGATGATCGAACTCCACACCGCACCGCTGAACATGAACTTCCGCACGGGTTCCTCCTCCTGGTCGTCCCCGCCACGCTACCGGCCGCTACATTGGAGCGCCGCCGGTCGCCCTGCCGGTCCACAGAGCGAGGAGAAACCGTGCGTCAGGCCGTCATCGGGGGAGTGCTGCTGGTCGTCGGCGCCGTGTGCGTCGCGCTCGGGCTGCTCCCCCTGTCCGACCTCGGCGTGCTCGCGGACCGGGTCGTCCCGGTGCTCGCGTTCGTGCTCGGGCTGACGATCGTGTCCGAGCTCGCGGCCGACGCGGGCGTCTTCGACCGGCTCGCGGACCTCGCGGCACGGATCGGCGGCGGACGCACCATCGGGCTCTGGGCCGCGGTCGTCGTGCTCGCCGTGGTCTGCACCGTCTTCCTGAGCATCGACACCACCGCGGTGCTCCTCACCCCGATCGTCATCACGCTCGCGCGCCGGGTCGGGCTGCCGCCGATGCCCTTCGCGCTGACGACCGTCTGGCTCGCGAACACGGCGTCGCTGCTGCTGCCCGTGTCGAACCTGACGAACCTGCTCGCCGTCGACAAGATCGGGCTCGACGGTCCGATCCCGTTCGCCGGACTCATGGTGTGGGCGGCGCTCGCCGGGGTCGTCGTGCCGTGCGCGGTGCTCCTCGTGGTGTTCCGCGGCAAGCTCTTCGGCCGCTACACGCCGGTCGACGTCCGACGGCCGAGCGACCCCCTGTTCTTCTGGGCGGCGTCGGCCGTGCTCGTCCTGCTCGTGGTCGCGCTGACCGCCGGCGTGACGGTGTGGATCGCGGCACTCGTCGCAGCGGCGCTGCTCGTCGTGGTCGCCGCATTCCGGGCCCCGTCCGAGCTCCGGCCGTCCCGCGTGCCGTGGTCGACGCTGGTCTTCGCGGCCGGGCTCTTCGTCGTCGTCGAGACCCTGCACACCACGGGCCTGACCGACCCGATCGTGCAGGCGCTGTCCGGCGGGACCGACACCGGGTCGCTCCTGCTGCTCGGCGGCGCCGGAGGGGTCGCGGCGAACGCGATCGACAACCTGCCCGCCTACCTGGTGCTCGAACCGGCCGCCGGGCACGAGGCCCTGCGCTACGCCGCGCTGCTGGTCGGCGTGAACGCGGGCTGCCTCATCACCCCGTGGGCCTCACTCGCCACGCTGCTCTGGCACGCGCGGCTGTCGGCCGAGGGCGTGCACCTGTCGTGGGGTCGCTACATGGCACTCGGGTGCATCGTGGCGCCGCTCACGGTCGTCGCGGGCGTGCTGGCACTGCAGCTCTGAGGCGGACGCGGCGCCGACGGGCGAGCGTACCCGCACGCAGCGCGCGGGTGACTACAGCCAGTCCTTGCTCTTGAAGACCCGGTAGAGCACGAGCGACGTCGCGACGATCAGGGACACCGACGCGAGCAGGCCGCTCCAGTGCCCCTCGCCCGGGAACGTCACGTTCTGCCCGAAGAACCCCGTGATGGCGGTCGGGATCGCGATGATCGCGGCCCAGCTCGTCACCTTCTTCATCACGGTGTTCTGCCGGTTCGACGCCAGGTTCAGGTTCGTGTCGAGGACGCTCGACACCGAGTCACGCAACTGCTCGACCGAGTCGGCGATCGTCACCAGGTGGTCCTCGACGTCGCGGAAGTACGGCCGGATGCCGTCGGCGATGGTCCCGGCGTCACCGTGCAGCAGGGCCCCGACGCTGTCCCTGGTCGGCACGACCTGGCGGCGGAGCACCCCGAGGGCCTTCCGCAGCCGGAACGACCGGCGCTGGATCTGCTGTTCGCGCGGGTTGCCGTGCTCGAAGAGGTCGTCCTCGAGGTCGTCGATGCGCGCCTCGATGTCCTCGACCGCCGACGTGGCGTGGTCGACCACCGCGTCGAGGAGCCCCCAGACCAGCCACGGCACCCCGCGGTCGGACATGTCGGCGTTGGCGTCGAGGCGTCGCTCAACGGAGCGCAGGTCGACGTCGGACCCGTGGATCGTGACGAGGGCGTGCTGCGTGACGAAGGCCTTCACCTCGTGGGTCACGAGGTCGCCGTCGGCGTCGAGACCGTCGACGTCGTAGACCACCAGGAAGAGGCTGTCGCGGTAGCGGTCGAGCTTCGGACGCTGCCCCTGCTCGAGGGCGTCCTCGACCGCGAGTGCGTGCACGCCGAGCTCGTCCTCGACCTGGGCCAGCTCGTCGGGTGACGGGTCCACGTGGTCGACCCAGACGAAGGTCCCGTCGTGCCGGTCGAGCAGGTCCGACACCCGCTCGACGGGGAAGTCCCGCTCCACCGCGGTGCCGTCCCGCCACGCCCGTGTCATGACCATGCCGACGAGCCTAGTGACGACGGGCCGAGAGCCCGGTGTCGCTCCGCTGGTACCGTCGGCCTCGATCCCGGCGCCTCGGCCGGGGGGAACGGAGACACCACCACCCCATGGCAGCAGACACCGACCCGGACCGCTACGCCTTCGTCGTCGCCTCGAACCGCCTCCCGGTGGACCGCGTCGTCGACGAGGACGGCAACGAGGGCTGGCGGCACTCGCCCGGCGGGCTGGTGACGGCGCTCGAGCCGGTCATGCGCGCCAACGACGGTGCCTGGGTCGGGTGGGTCGGCCAGCCAGACGTCGAGGTCGCCCCGTTCGACAACGAGGGCATCCACATCGTCCCGGTGCCGCTGAGCGCCGACGACGTGGAGGAGTACTACGAGGGCTTCAGCAACGACACGCTGTGGCCGCTGTACCACGACGTCATCGAGCACCCGAGCTACCACCGCGACTGGTGGAACGCCTACCGCCGTGTCAACGCCCGCTTCGCCGACCAGATCGCCGAGATCGTCGAGCAGGACGGCATCGTCTGGGTGCAGGACTACCAGCTGCAGCTCCTGCCGGCGATGCTCCGCGAGCGTCGACCCGACCTGACCATCGGGTTCTTCAACCACATCCCGTTCCCGCCGGTCGGCATCTACGCGCAGCTGCCGTGGCGCGCGCAGATCCTCGACGGGCTGCTCGGCGCCGACGTCATCGGCTTCCAGCGCCAGGACGACGCGAGCGACTTCCTCCGTGCCGTCCGGCACATCAAGGGCTACACGACCAAGGGCTCGACGATCGACGTCCCCGTCGACGACCCGGCCGCGCCGCGGAGCCGCAAGGGCATCACCGTGCGCCACGTCGAGGCCCGCCACTTCCCGATCTCGATCGACGCCGAGAGCTTCGAGGAGATCGCCCACCGACCCGAGGTGCAGGAGCGCGCGCGGGAGATCCGCGAGAGCCTGGGCAACCCGACGACGGTGCTGCTCGGCGTCGACCGGCTCGACTACACGAAGGGCATCCGGCACCGCATCAAGGCGTTCGGCGAGCTCATCGAGGACGGCCGCATCAAGGTCGAGGACGCCACGCTCGTGCAGGTCGCCAGCCCGAGCCGCGAACGTGTGGACACCTACGCGGCGCTCCGCGACGAGATCGAGCTGACGGTCGGCCGGATCAACGGCGACCTCGGTGTGATCGGGCACCAGCCGATCGCCTACCTGCACCACGGGTACCCGCGCGAGGAGATGGTCGCGCTCTACCTCGCCGCCGACATCATGCTCGTCACCGCCCTGCGCGACGGCATGAACCTGGTGGCGAAGGAGTACGTCGCGGCCCGGTTCGACAACGACGGCGTGCTGATCCTGTCCGAGTTCGCCGGGGCCGCCGACGAGCTGAAGCAGGCCGTCATCGTCAACCCGCACGACATCGGCGCGCTCAAGGACTCGATCCAGCGCGCCATCGAGATGCCCCGACGCGAGCGCTCGACGCGCATGCGCGCGCTCCGCAAGCGCGTCCGCGACAACGACGTGGCCCGCTGGTCGCGGTCGTTCCTCGAGGCGCTCGACCGGCACGCCCCGAACCGCGCCAAGCTCGACCCGTCGGCGTCGGACCCGGGCGACCAGCACGTCGAGGAGCTGCAGGACGCGACGTCGATCTTCGACCAGGACGCGCAGACGGCACGTGCCGCCGAGGACACCCGGGAGGCCCGTGGTGCCTGAGACCGTGACCGACCCGTCCGCCCTGTCGTCGGCCCTCGAGACGCTCGCGGCTACGCCGCGACTGCTCGTCGCGCTCGACTTCGACGGCACCCTCGCACCCTTCGCCGACGACCCGGCACAGGTCGGGGCCCTGCCCGGCTCCTGGGCCGCGGTCCTGACCCTGCAGCGTGCTCGCGACACCGAGGTGGTCCTCGTCTCCGGGCGTCCGCTCGAGGGGCTCGCCCGGGTGTCGCACGCGCCAGACGGCATGGCGCTCGTCGGGTCGCACGGCGTCGAGTGGCGCGTCGACGGCCACGACGAGGCCGCGCTCAGCGAGGACGAGCGCGCACGGGTCGACCGTGTCGGCGCCGCCCTCGACGAGGTCGGTGCCAGGTTCCCCGGCGTCGTCGTCGAGCACAAGCCGGCCGGGCACGGACTGCACACGCGCCGGGTGAGCGCCGAGGTCGCGGCCGAGGCGAACGCCGCCGCGAGCCGGGCCGCGCACGACGCCGACCCCGACGTGCTCGAGCGCGGGGGCAAGGACATCGTCGAGTTCGCGGTGCGCCACGTCACGAAGGGCGACGCGATCGACCGGCTCCGCGAGCTGCGCGGGGCCGACGCCGTGTTCTTCGCCGGTGACGACGTCACCGACGAGGACGCCTTCCGGGTGCTCCGGGACGGCGACGTCGGCGTGAAGGTGGGGGAGGGCGACACGCTCGCGGCGCACCGCGTCGCTGATCCCGCAGCGCTCACCGACGTCCTGAAGCAGCTGGCGCGCCTGCGGGCCACGCGCTGACGACCCGGCCCCGCGCCTCCCGTCCGGTGCAGGTCGTGTCCGGTTGGTATCCCAACTGGTCCTAGACTGCCTGCATGCCTGACATCGACGTGAAGCCGCGCAGCCGGGTCGTCACCGACGGGATCGAAGCGACCACCTCGCGTGGCATGCTCCGGGCCGTCGGCATGGGCGACGCAGACTGGGACAAGCCGCAGATCGGGATCGCCTCGTCCTGGAACGAGATCACCCCGTGCAACCTCTCGCTCGACCGACTCGCGCAGGGCGCGAAGGAGGGCGTGCACTCCGGCGGCGGGTACCCGCTGCAGTTCGGCACCATCTCCGTCTCGGACGGCATCTCGATGGGCCACGAGGGCATGCACTTCTCGCTCGTCTCGCGCGAGGTCATCGCCGACAGCGTCGAGACCGTGGTGAACGCCGAGCGCCTCGACGGCACCGTGCTGCTGGCCGGCTGCGACAAGTCGCTCCCCGGCATGCTCATGGCCGCCGCGCGCCTCGACCTCGCGAGCGTCTTCCTCTACGCGGGCTCTGTCATGCCGGGCTACGTCAAGCAGGCCGACGGCTCCTTCAAGGAGGTCACGATCATCGACTCCTTCGAGGGCGTCGGTGCGTGCAAGGCCGGCACCATGAGCGAGGCCGAGCTCAAGGAGATCGAGTGCGCGATCGTCCCGGGTGAGGGCGCCTGCGGCGGGATGTACACCGCGAACACGATGGCCAGCGTGGCCGAGGCCCTCGGCATGTCGCTGCCGGGTTCCGCCGCCCCGCCGAGCGCCGACCGCCGACGTGACTACTACGCGCGCCGCTCCGGCGAGGCCGTGGTGAACATGCTGCGCCTCGGGCTGACGGCTCGCCAGATCCTGACGAAGGAGGCGTTCGAGAACGCCATCGCCGTCGCGATGGCACTCGGAGGCTCCACCAACGTCGTGCTGCACCTCCTCGCCATCGCGCACGAGGCCGAGGTCGAGCTGAGCCTCGACGACTTCAACCGCATCGGCTCGAAGGTCCCGCACCTGGCCGACATGAAGCCGTTCGGGAAGTACGTCATGGTCGACGTGGACCGCAACGGCGGCATCCCGGTGATCATGAAGGCGCTGCTCGAGGCCGGTCTGCTGCACGGCGACGTGATGACCGTCACCGGCAAGACCCTGGCCGAGAACCTGGCCGAGATCGACCCGCCGGAGCTCGACGGCGAGGTCTTCCGGAAGCTCGACAACCCGATCCACACCACCGGTGGCCTGACGATCCTCAAGGGCTCGTTCGCACCCGAGGGTGCAGTCGTGAAGACCGCGGGCTTCGACGCCGCCGTGTTCGAGGGCCCCGCCCGCGTGTTCGACCGCGAGCGCGCCGCGATGGACGCCCTGACCGAGGGCCGGATCCAGAAGGGCGACGTGGTGGTCATCCGCTACGAGGGCCCGAAGGGTGGACCGGGCATGCGCGAGATGCTCGCCATCACCGCGGCCATCAAGGGCGCGGGCCTCGGTAAGGATGTACTACTGTTGACGGACGGGCGATTCTCAGGCGGCACAACCGGCCTGTGCATCGGCCACATCGCACCGGAAGCCGTGGACGCAGGTCCAGTGGCATTCGTGCGCGATGGCGACCGCATCCGTGTCGACATCGCGGCTCGCTCGCTCGACCTACTGGTCGACGACGCCGAGCTGGAGGCCCGCCGAGAAGGCTGGGCCCCGCTGCCCCCGCGCTACACCCGCGGAGTCCTCGCGAAGTTCGCGAAGCTCGTCCAGTCCGCCGCCAAGGGCGCGGTCACGGGCTAGCGACGACACGTTCGAACCGCCATCCCTCCAGGCAAGGACCACCTCATGCCCACGGAAGCCACTCCGCTGTCCGCTGCAGCCGGTGCACGCCGGTCGCCGGAGATCCTGACCGGCTCGGGAGCCGTCCTCCGGACGCTCGAGCACCTCGGGATCACCGACGTCTTCGGCCTGCCCGGCGGCGCCATCATCCCGTTCTACGACGAGCTCATGGCGTCCACGACCATCCGGCACATCCTCGTCCGGCACGAGCAGGGCGCCGGTCACGCGGCCGAGGGCTACGCGTCCTCGTCCGGCAAGGTCGGCGTCGCCATCGCGACCTCCGGTCCCGGTGCGACGAACCTCGTCACGGCCATCGCCGACGCCTACATGGACTCGGTGCCGTTCATCGCGATCACCGGCCAGGTGTTCTCGACCCTGATGGGGACGGACGCCTTCCAGGAAGCCGACATCGTGGGCATCACGATGCCGATCACGAAGCACTCGTTCCTGGTGACCGACCCGGCCGACATCCCGGCCACGCTGGCCGCGGCGCACCAGATCGCCACCACGGGTCGCCCGGGCCCGGTGCTCGTCGACATCACCAAGGACGCCCAGCAGAAGTCGGCGCCCTACGTCTGGCCGCCGAAGGTCGACCTGCCCGGCTACCGTCCGGTCACCAAGGCGCACGGCAAGCAGATCACCGCGGCCGCGCAGCTGCTCGCCGAGGCCGAGCGTCCCGTGCTGTACGTCGGCGGCGGCGTCGTCCGCTCCGGTGCATCAGCCGAGCTCCTGCGCTTCGCCGAGGCCACCGGTGCGCCGGTCGTCACCACGCTGATGGCCCGCGGGGCGTTCCCGGACTCGCACCCGCAGCACCTCGGCATGCCCGGTATGCACGGCACGGTGCCGGCGGTGCTCGGCCTGCAGGACAGCGATCTGATCATCGCCCTCGGCGCGCGCTTCGACGACCGTGTCACCGGCAAGGCCGACGAGTTCGCGCCGCACGCCAAGGTCGTGCACGTCGACATCGACCCAGCCGAGATCTCGAAGATCCGCTACGCCGACGTCCCGATCGTGGGCGACGCCCGCGAGGTCCTCGTCGACCTGCTCGACGCATGGGGCGACGTCGCCGCAGACCGCGCCGACACCGGCGCGTGGTGGGCGAAGCTCGACCAGCTGCGCGCCGACTTCCCGCTCGGGTACGCCGAGCCGACCGACGGGCTGCTCGCGCCGCAGGCGATCATCCGCCGCATCGGTGAACTGACCGGTCCCGAGGGCGTCTACGCCTCGGGCGTCGGCCAGCACCAGATGTGGTCCGCGCAGTTCATCAAGTACGAGCGGCCGAACGCCTGGCTGAACTCCGGCGGCGCCGGCACGATGGGCTACTCGGTGCCGGCCGCGATGGGCGCGAAGGTCGCGCAACCGGACCGCGTGGTGTGGGCGATCGACGGCGACGGCTGCTTCCAGATGACGAACCAGGAGCTCGCGACCTGCGTCATCAACGACATCCCGATCAAGGTCGCCGTCATCAACAACTCGTCGCTCGGCATGGTGCGGCAGTGGCAGACCCTGTTCTACGACGGTCGGCACTCGTTCACCGACCTTGAGACAGGGCACCAGAGCCGTCGTGTGCCGGACTTCGTCAAGCTCGCCGACGCCTACGGTGCCCTCGGCATCCGTGTCGAGCGCGCCGACCAGGTGGACGACGCCATCAAGCTCGCCCTCGAGACGAACGACCGCCCGGTGGTGATCGACTTCGTGGTCAGCCGCGACAGCATGGTGTGGCCGATGGTCCCGCAGGGTGTCGGCAACTCCTCGATCGAGTACGCCCGCGACCACGCGCCCAGCTGGGACGTCGAGGACGCCGACATGACCGGAGACCCCGCATGAGCCACGTCCTCTCCCTGCTCGTCGAGGACAAGCCGGGTCTGCTGACGCGCGTCGCCGGCCTGTTCGCCCGCCGCGGCTTCAACATCGAGTCGCTCGCCGTGGGCGCCACCGAGGTCGAGGGCCTGTCCCGCATCACGGTCGTCGTCGACGTCGAGGACCTGCCGCTGGAGCAGGTCACGAAGCAGCTCAACAAGCTCGTCAACGTGATCAAGATCGTCGAGCTCGACTTCTCGCAGTCGGTGCAGCGCGAGCACATGCTCGTCAAGGTGCGGGTCGACAACCAGACCCGGTCCGCCGTGCTCGAGGCCGTGAGCCTGTTCCGCGCACAGGTCGTCGACGTGGCGACCGACTCGCTGATCGTCGAGGTGACGGGCGACCCCGGCAAGATCCAGGCGATCCTGCGGGTGCTCGAGCCCTACGGCGTCAAGGAGCTCGCCCGTGCCGGCCTGCTCGGCATGGGCCGTGGGCCGAAGAGCATCACCGACCGCGTGCGCTGAGCGCACCCCACTTCCGGACCGGAGGCCCGTGGCGGCCCGCCACGCGCCTCCCGTCCGCACACCACAAGCCACCAGAACCAAGGAGACAGACCCTCGTGACTGACATCGTGTACGACGCCGACGCCGACCTGACGCTCATCCAGGGCAAGAAGGTCGCCGTCATCGGCTACGGCTCGCAGGGCCACGCCCACGCGCTCAACCTCCGCGACTCCGGCGTCGAGGTCGTCATCGGCCTCAAGGAGGGCTCGAAGAGCCGCGACAAGGCGACCGAGGCCGGCTTCCAGGTCCTCACCCCGGCCGAGGCCACGAAGGACGCTGACGTCGTCGTGATCCTCGCCCCGGACCAGGTGCAGCGCATCGTCTACGCCGAGGACATCAAGCCGAACCTGAAGGACGACGCGACGCTCGTGTTCGGCCACGGTTTCAACATCCGCTACGGCTACATCGAGGCGCCCGAGGGCGTCGACGTGGCGCTCGTCGCCCCGAAGGGCCCGGGTCACACCGTCCGCCGCGAGTACGAGGCCGGTCGCGGCGTCCCCGTGATCGTCGCCGTCGAGGTCGACGCCTCGGGCAGCGCGTGGGACCTCGCGTGGTCGTACGCCAAGGCCATCGGCGGCCTGCGCTCGGGCGGCATCAAGACCACCTTCACCGAGGAGACCGAGACCGACCTGTTCGGCGAGCAGGCCGTGCTCTGCGGTGGCACCTCGCAGCTCATCCAGTACGGCTTCGAGACCCTGGTCGAGGCGGGCTACCAGCCGCAGATCGCCTACTTCGAGGTCCTGCACGAGCTCAAGCTGATCGTGGACCTGATCTGGGAGGGCGGCCTCACCAAGCAGCGCTGGTCGATCTCCGACACCGCCGAGTTCGGTGACTACGTCTCCGGTCCGCGCGTGATCTCGCCCGAGGTCAAGGAGAACATGAAGGCCGTGCTCTCCGACATCCAGGACGGCACCTTCGCCAAGCGCTTCATCGAGGACCAGGACGCCGGCGCGCCGGAGTTCAAGGAGCTCCGCGCGAAGGGGGAGGGCCACCCGATCGAGGCCACCGGCCGTGAGCTCCGCGCGCTGTTCGCGTGGAAGTCGAACGACTCCGACTACGTCGACGGCTCGGCCGCGCGGTAGTCTGCGCAACGACCACTCGATGACGAGGCGGCGGTGCGTGTGCACCGCCGCCTCGCGACGTGACCCGGACCACATGCACCTGCACTCCTCCAGCTCCAGCGGCTCCTCCGACCGCAGCGCCAGCACCGGGCGCCTCCGTGGCGTCCCCGAACCCGGACGCTCCGCTCCCGCGCCCCGTCCCGCGGCACCGTCCGGCGACGTCGCGAGGAGTGGTCACGACCGGGTCCTCGGACGTGGGAGGATCGTCGGATGGCGGTGACGAAGCGAGCGGTCCACATCGGCGCCGGCAAGATCGGGCGCGGGTTCGTGGGCCAGTTCCTGGTCGCGAGCGGCTACGAGCTCACCTTCGTCGACGTCGACGACCGCGTGGTCTCGGCGCTCAACGACGCCGGCCGCTTCGTGGTGCACGAGGTCGGCGAGCAGCCCGTCGAGCACCTGGTGTACGGGTTCCGCGCCCTCAGCAGCAAGACCGACCGCGAGCGCGTCGTGCAGGCGATCGCCGAGGCCGACGTCGTCACGACCGCGGTCGGCGCGCGCACCCTGCCGCTCGTCGCCCCGGTCATCGCCGAGGGGCTCGCGGCCCGGGCCCCCGAGCGCGGCGACGTCACGGTCGTGGCCTGCGAGAACGCCTTCAACGCGACCGACTCGCTGCACGCCAGCATCCGACGCGCCCCGATCCTCGAGGACCGCCACGTCGCCGCGGTCTTCGCCAACTGCGCCATCGACCGCATCGTCCCGGACCAGTCCGGGGTGCTCGGTCAGTCCGGCGGGCTCGACGTCGTCCTCGAGCCCTTCTACGAGTGGGTCATCGAGCGCACGCCCTTCGCCGACTCGCAGGCCGAACCGCCGCAGATCGACGGCGTGACGTGGGTCGACGACCTGCAGCCGTTCGTCGAGCGGAAGCTCTACACGGTGAACACCGCGCATGCGACAGCCGCCTACCACGGCTTCGTGCGCGGGATCCGGCTCATCCGCGAGGCCCTCGAGGACCGCGAGGTCCGCGCCGAGGTCGACGGCGTCCTCGCCGAGACGACCGCGCTGCTCGTCGCGAAGCACGGCTTCGACCCGGCCGAGCACGCACGCTACGTCGCCGCGAACCTCACCCGCATCGCCAACCCGCTGCTGCCCGACACCACGGCACGCGTCGGGCGCAACCCGCTGCGGAAGCTCGGTCGGCGCGAGCGCTTCATCGGCCCCGCGGCGCAGCTCGCCGAGCGCGGCCTGCCCGTCGAGCACCTGCTCGGCGCCGTCCGCGTCGCCCTGGCGTTCGACGACGAGAACGACCCGGAGTCGATCGAGCTGCACGCGCTGCTCCGTTCCGGTGCGACGGCGCACGCGCTCACCGAGATCCTGACCGGGCTCGTCGAGAGCCACCCGCTGTTCCCCGCCGTCCGCGGCGTCGTCGCCGAGGTGCTCGAGACCCAGCCGGCCGACGTCTGAGCGACGCCGTCTGGTGCCGTCGGTCGTCGGTCCCTCGTAGAATCGTCGTCATGACCACGGCAGCATCCCCGCCCGACGGCTCGGTCGACCACGACGACGACGCCCTCAGCTGGGGCGACGCGGACGACGCGACCCACGTCGACGCCGCGCACAACCCGGTCACCGTGAAGGACCGCGGCGGACGCGACCCGGAGCGCCCGGAGACCTCGGGCGCGCTCATCGGGTTCGGTGTCTTCGGTGGCCTCTACCTGCTCTACACGGTGGCCTGGCTGCTCACTGCGTCGACGTCCTACGTGGCGAACGTCGACACCGTCCTGACCGTCTTCGTCGAGGTGCTGCGCTTCCTGTCGATCGTCGCGCCCGCGCTCTGGTTCACCGTGGTGCTCTGGGCCGGCCGCGGTCGTCGGACCCGCACCCGCCTGCTCTGGATGCTGCTCGGTGCCGCCGTGCTCTTCCCCTGGCCCTTCCTCATGACGAGGAGCTTCGGGTGACCGCCACGACCCCGGCGGTCCGCCGGACGCCGTCCCCGCTCGTCGCCCGCATCGTCGTCTGGGTGGTGTTCGGCGCGCTCTTCGCGTACATGACCGTGCAGAGCGTCGGGAACCTCGTCACCGTCTCGCAGTCGGTGCGTGCCTTCAACACGTTCCTCGAGACGACCTCGGGCGGTTCGTCGTTGCAGCGCAGCACCCCCTGGGGATGGCTCGTCCTCGACATCGTGATCGCGCCCGTCGCCTTCGTCGTGGCCCTCTGGGTGACGCGCCGCGCGCGGCTGGCGGTGACCATCGGTGTCTTCCTGGTCGCCTTCGCCGCGGCGGGCGCGCTCTGGCTGGACCTGCAGCTCTTCGTGCCGCGTCTGCTCGACTTCTGACGGGGGACGCGGTCGTCCGGCGACCCGTCGACGGCCTGGCGGCGCGGTGCGGGCGTGCACCGACCTCCCTCGCAGGCTCGGTCGGCGCGGTCCGCGCGATGCTGCGCATCGCCGCCGAGCGGACCGCGCCAGACCGTCGTGTGGTCCCGCGGGGGACCGACGGTGCGGTCGTAACCGGGTCCGCGCGTCGATACGATGGTGGGATACCGCCCGTCTCGTGTGAGGAACTGCAGCTGTGCCGAAGCCGGTCGTCCTGATCGCCGAAGAACTCTCGCCCGCCACCGTCGACGCCCTCGGGCCCGACTTCGAGATCCGGAACGTGGACGGTACCGACCGCGCCGCGCTCCTGTCCTCCCTCGCCGACGCGCACGCCGTGCTGGTGCGGTCCGCCACGAAGATCGACGCCGAGGCCATCGCCGCCGCGCCGCAGCTCAAGGTCGTCGCCCGCGCCGGCGTCGGCCTCGACAACGTCGACATCAAGGCGGCGACCACCGCCGGCGTCATGGTCGTCAACGCACCGACGTCGAACATCATCTCGGCCGCCGAGCTCACCGTCGGTCACATCCTGTCGCTCGCGCGACACATCCCGGCGGCGCACGCGTCGCTGGCGGCTGGTGCCTGGAAGCGCTCCTCCTACACCGGTGTCGAGCTGTACGAGAAGACCGTCGGCATCATCGGCCTCGGTCGCATCGGTGCGCTCATCACGCAGCGTCTGCAGGCGTTCGGCGTCTCGGTCATCGCGTACGACCCGTACGTCACGACGGCCAGGGCGCAGCAGCTGGGCGTCGAGCTCGTCTCGCTCGAGGACCTCCTCCGCCGCGCGGACTTCACGACGATCCACATGCCGAAGACCCCGGAGACGGTGGGCATGATCTCCGACGAGCAGTTCGCGCTCATGAAGCCGAGCGCGTTCGTCGTGAACGTCGCCCGCGGCGGCCTGATCGACGAGGACGCCCTGCACCGTGCGCTGACGTTCGGGACGATCGCCGGCGCCGGTCTCGACGTGTTCGTGTCCGAGCCGCCGAAGGAGTCGCCGCTCCTCGCACTGCCGAACGTCGTCGTCACGCCGCACCTCGGGGCATCGACGGACGAGGCCCAGGAGAAGGCCGGCGTCTCGGTCGCCAAGTCGGTGCGCCTCGCGCTCGGCGGGGAGCTCGTGCCGGACGCGGTGAACGTCGCCGGTGGCGTCATCGACCCGTACGTCCGCCCCGGGATCCCGCTCATGGAGAAGCTCGGTCAGGTCTTCACCGGCCTGGCGACCTCGCCCGTGACGAGCATCGACGTCGAGGTGCACGGCGAACTCGCGCAGTACGACGTCAGCGTGCTGAAGCTCGCCGCGCTCAAGGGCGTCTTCACCGACGTCGTCAGCGACCAGGTCTCCTACGTCAACGCCCCGCTCATCGCCGAGCAGCGCGGCGTGAGCGTCCGGCTCATCACCGACGCCGACAGCCCCGAGTACCGCAACGTGCTCACGATCCGCGGCGCGCAGTCCGACGGTCCGGCGATCAGCGTGTCCGGCACGCTCACCGGTGCGAAGCAGGTCGAGAAGCTCGTCGAGATCAACGGCCACGACGTCGAGGTCGCCCTCGACGCCCACCACGTCGTCATGGTCTACACCGACCGTCCCGGCATCGTCGCGGTCTACGGCAAGGAGTTCGGCGACGCGGGCATCAACATCGCGGCGATGCAGATCTCGCGGCAGGAGGCCGGTGGCCAGGCGCTCAGCGTGCTGACGGTCGACTCGCCGGTGCCCGCGGAGATCCTCGAGCACGTGCGCTCCACCATCGACGCGACCTCGCTCCGCGAGATCGACATCACGCTGTAAGGACACCGGACATGGCACAGACGGTCAAGCTCGCGGTCGTCCGCGGTGACGGCATCGGGCCCGAGGTCGTCGACGAGGCCCTGAAGGTCCTGCACGCCGTGCTGCCCGACGACCTCGTCGTGCAGGAGACCGCCTTCTCGCTCGGTGCCACGCGGTACCTGGAGACGGGCGACATCCTGAGCGACGCCGACACGGCGGCCCTGGCCGAGCACGACGCGATCCTGCTCGGTGCCGTCGGTGGCGACCCGCGCGACCCGCGTCTCGCCGGGGGGATCATCGAGCGCGGCCTCCTGCTGAAGCTGCGCTTCGCCTTCGACCACTACGTCAACCTGCGACCCACGACCGTGTACTCCTCGGTCGCGAGTCCGCTCGCGGACCCGGGCGTGGTGGACTTCGTGGTCGTGCGCGAGGGGACCGAGGGGCCGTACGTCGGCAACGGCGGCGCGATCCGCGTCGGGACGCCCCACGAGATCGCCACCGAGGTGTCCCTCAACACGGCCCACGGGGTCGAGCGCGTCGTCCGCTACGCCTTCGACCTCGCGTCGCGCCGGCCGCGGAAGCACCTGACGCTCGTGCACAAGAGCAACGTGCTCGTGCACGCGGGGGCGCTCTGGCAGCGGACGGTCGCCGCGGTCGCCGCGGAACACCCGGACGTGACGGTCGACTACCAGCACGTCGACGCGGTGACGATCCACATGGTCCGCGAGCCCGGCCGGTTCGACGTCATCGTCACCGACAACCTGTTCGGGGACATCATCACCGACCTGGCCGGCGCGATCAGCGGCGGCATCGGTCTGGCGGCCTCGGGGAACATCAACCCGGACGGCACCTTCCCCAGCATGTTCGAGCCGGTCCACGGTTCCGCGCCGGACATCGCAGGTCAGCAGGTCGCCGATCCGACCGCCGCCGTCCTGTCCGTCGCCCTGCTGCTCGACCACCTCGGTCGGGCGGACCTGGCGTCGGCCGTGACGCGGGCGGTCGAGGCCGACCTCGCGAGCCGGGGCACCACGCCGCGCAGCACGGTCGAGGTCGGCGACGCCATCGCCGCCGCGGTCGCAGCACGCACCACCACCGCCTGACAGGAGTCACCCCCGATGAGCCACGACAGCGCGAGCACCGACAGCGCGAGCACCGACGGCGCCACCACCACCGACGGCGCCACCACCACCGACGGCGCCACCACCGAGGGCGACTTCGCCCTCGAGTTCGCGAGCACGCCGTCGCCCGAGCGCCGGGCCGCAGCCGAGCGCGAGGAGATCCTCGCCGACCCGGGCTTCGGCAAGCACTTCACCGACCACATGGCCACCGTCGAGTGGTCGCTCGACGGCGGTTGGCACAGCGCCTCGATCCACCCGTACGGGCCGCTGACCCTCGACCCCAGCGCCAGCGTGTTCCACTACGCGCAGGAGATCTTCGAGGGCATGAAGGCCTACCGCCACGCGGACGGGTCGGTCTGGTCGTTCCGCCCGGACGCCAATGCCCGTCGCTTCCAGCGGTCGGCCCGTCGGCTCGCGCTCCCGGAGCTGCCGGTCGAGGTCTTCGTCGAGTCGGTCCGGCAGCTCGTCCGCGCCGACGTCGACTGGGTGCCCTCGGCGCCGGAGACCAGCCTGTACCTGCGCCCCTTCATGATCGCGACGGAGTCGTTCCTCGGGGTCCGAGCCGCGCAGGAGGTCGCGTACCACTGCATCGCCAGCCCCGCCGGGGCGTACTTCACGTCCGGGCCGAAGCCGGTGAGCATCTGGCTGTCGACGAAGTACGCGCGTGCCGCCCGCGGCGGGACGGGTGCGGCGAAGACCGGTGGCAACTACGCGGCGTCCCTGCTCCCGCAGCAGGAGGCGTACGAGCAGGGCTGCCAGCAGGTGATGTTCCTCGACTCCGAGGAGGGCCGGTACCTCGAGGAGCTCGGCGGCATGAACGTCGTGCTCGTCAAGTCCGACGGCACCCTCGTCACCCCTGACTCGGAGTCCATCCTCGAAGGCATCACGCGGGACTCGATCCTGCAGCTCGCCGAGGACCGCGGGCTCCGGGTGGAGCGACGTCGGGTCACCCTCGACGAGTGGCGCGACGGCGTCGCCGACGGGTCGATCACCGAGGCGTTCGCCTGCGGGACGGCTGCCGTCGTCACGCCGATCGCCGAACTCCGCGGCGAGGGCTTCACGATCGGATCGCCGACCGTCGGGGCCGGCGAGCTGACGATGTCCCTGCGCCAGGAGCTGACCGACATCCAGTACGGCCGTCGTCCCGACCCGCACGGGTGGATGACGCGCCTGACGGACCCGGCCTGAGCCGCGGATCGGTAGGGTCGAACGGTGAAGATCGCACGGTTCAGCAGCACGGGTGAAGACCCGCGGTACGGCATCCTCGACGAGCGCGACCTGGTCGTCCTCGCGGGGGACCCGATGTACCAGGGGTTCGAGACGACCGGGGAGCGGGTGCCGCTCGCCGACGCCAAGCTCCTCGCGCCGGTGATCCCGCGGTCGAAGGTCATCGGCGTCGGGCTGAACTACGCCGAGCACGCGTCGGAGATGGACGAGCGGTCGGGTGACGACCCCGTGGTCTTCCTCAAGCCGAACACCGCGGTCATCGGTCCGGACGACCCCATCCGTCTGCCGGCCGAGGTCGGGCGGATCGACCACGAGGGCGAACTCGCCATCGTGATCGGGTCGCTCGCGAAGAACGTCCGGCGCGAGGACTTCGCCAGCGTCGTGCTCGGCTACACGATCGCCAACGACGTGACCGCGCGCGACCTGCAGGCCCGCGACGGTCAGTGGACGCGTGCGAAGGGCTTCGACACCTTCTGCCCGCTCGGCCCGGTCATCGAGACCGAGATCGACCCGTCGGACATCCGTCTCGAGACCCGCGTCGACGGTGAGCTGCGCCAGGCGGCGTCGACCAGCGAGATGGTGCACGACATCCCGTCCCTCATCGAGTTCGTCTCCTCGATCTGGACCCTCCTGCCCGGCGACGTCATCCTCACCGGGACCCCGGCCGGCGTCGGCGCCATCCGTGACGGCGAGGTCGTCGAGGTGCTCATCGAGGGGATCGGCTCGCTCAAGAACCCGGTCATCGCTCGACACTGAGTCGGCCCGTCAGCCGAACGGCCCGTTCCCGCAGGGGAGCGGGCCGTTCGTCATTCCAGAGCCGATCGGCTGCGGAGGACGCGACACGCCCGGGCGGTGGGCTGGTTGGCCGCGGTGGTGGGGCGTGTGTAGAGTAATCACTCGTTGCCGCTGAGGCGGAGAACGGAACGGCCGAGTGGTTCGCTTCCGAGTCTCGCCCGGGCAGCGAACTTCCAGCCCCTCTGATGAGACGCACTGTGGTGTGTCGAGTGGGGGGTGCGTCTGGTCCTTGAGAACTCAACAGCGTGCACATTGTCAATGCCAATTATTTTGACCCCGTGCCTGGTCGGTTTGCTGACCGGGTCGGAGACAATTCCTTTTGGATTGAATTGATTGTCCAGTGGACAGTCTTTACAGTCAAGATCAACTCGGCCTGCTGCTTTGGTGGTGGGTTGGTAATTTTTTTACGGAGAGTTTGATCCTGGCTCAGGACGAACGCTGGCGGCGTGCTTAACACATGCAAGTCGAACGATGATGCCCAGCTTGCTGGGTGGATTAGTGGCGAACGGGTGAGTAACACGTGAGTAACCTGCCCCTGACTCTGGGATAAGCGTTGGAAACGACGTCTAATACTGGATACGACTGCCGGCCGCATGGTCTGGTGGTGGAAAGATTTTTTGGTTGGGGATGGACTCGCGGCCTATCAGCTTGTTGGTGAGGTAATGGCTCACCAAGGCGACGACGGGTAGCCGGCCTGAGAGGGTGACCGGCCACACTGGGACTGAGACACGGCCCAGACTCCTACGGGAGGCAGCAGTGGGGAATATTGCACAATGGGCGAAAGCCTGATGCAGCAACGCCGCGTGAGGGATGACGGCCTTCGGGTTGTAAACCTCTTTTAGTAGGGAAGAAGCGAAAGTGACGGTACCTGCAGAAAAAGCACCGGCTAACTACGTGCCAGCAGCCGCGGTAATACGTAGGGTGCAAGCGTTGTCCGGAATTATTGGGCGTAAAGAGCTCGTAGGCGGTTTGTCGCGTCTGCTGTGAAATCCCGAGGCTCAACCTCGGGCTTGCAGTGGGTACGGGCAGACTAGAGTGCGGTAGGGGAGATTGGAATTCCTGGTGTAGCGGTGGAATGCGCAGATATCAGGAGGAACACCGATGGCGAAGGCAGATCTCTGGGCCGTAACTGACGCTGAGGAGCGAAAGCGTGGGGAGCGAACAGGATTAGATACCCTGGTAGTCCACGCCGTAAACGTTGGGCGCTAGATGTAGGGACCTTTCCACGGTTTCTGTGTCGTAGCTAACGCATTAAGCGCCCCGCCTGGGGAGTACGGCCGCAAGGCTAAAACTCAAAGGAATTGACGGGGGCCCGCACAAGCGGCGGAGCATGCGGATTAATTCGATGCAACGCGAAGAACCTTACCAAGGCTTGACATACACCGGAAACGGCCAGAGATGGTTGCCCCCTTGTGGTCGGTGTACAGGTGGTGCATGGTTGTCGTCAGCTCGTGTCGTGAGATGTTGGGTTAAGTCCCGCAACGAGCGCAACCCTCGTTCTATGTTGCCAGCGCGTTATGGCGGGGACTCATAGGAGACTGCCGGGGTCAACTCGGAGGAAGGTGGGGATGACGTCAAATCATCATGCCCCTTATGTCTTGGGCTTCACGCATGCTACAATGGCCGGTACAAAGGGCTGCGATACCGTAAGGTGGAGCGAATCCCAAAAAGCCGGTCTCAGTTCGGATTGAGGTCTGCAACTCGACCTCATGAAGTCGGAGTCGCTAGTAATCGCAGATCAGCAACGCTGCGGTGAATACGTTCCCGGGCCTTGTACACACCGCCCGTCAAGTCATGAAAGTCGGTAACACCCGAAGCCGGTGGCCTAACCCTTGTGGAAGGAGCCGTCGAAGGTGGGATCGGTGATTAGGACTAAGTCGTAACAAGGTAGCCGTACCGGAAGGTGCGGCTGGATCACCTCCTTTCTAAGGAGCATCTGACCGGCCCTGCTTGCAGGTGATCGGTTCAGGCGCCGATGCAACCCGAGTGTGGTTGCCGGTAGCTCATGGGTGGAACATTGACAGTGCAGTCGGGAGCGTAGCTTCCGGCCTGAGTACGCCAGCTTGCTGGTTGGAAGGGGTCGGGGTGAGCGGGTCGGCTGGTGCACGTTGTTGGGTCCTGAGGGACCAGGCTTCCCGGTCGTGATGATCGGGGGTTGAGCCGGCGGACGTGAGTCTGCTTGGTTCTTCGAGTGGGCTGCATGAAGCGAACCGGTTGGTTCGGGGAGTGTGGTGCCGATCGTATGTTGAGAACTACACAGTGGACGCGAGCATCTTAGATCGCTCGAGACGGTGATCATCTCTTTTCGGGGGTGGTCGGGTGTCGAGTCGATCGCAATTTTAATCTTTGTGGTCAAGTTTCTAAGAGCAAACGGTGGATGCCTTGGCATCTGGAGCCGAAGAAGGACGTAGAAATCTGCGATAAGCCTCGGGGAGCTGATAATCGAGCTGTGAGCCGAGGATTTCCGAATGGGGAAACCCCGCCAGGCGACTTGTCGACCTGGTGACTCCCGCCTGAATATATAGGGCGGGTAGAGGGAACGTGGGGAAGTGAAACATCTCAGTACCCACAGGAAGAGAAAACAACATGTGATTCCGTGAGTAGTGGCGAGCGAAAGCGGATGAGGCTAAACCGATCATGTGTGATAGCCGGCGGGCGTTGCATGGTCGGGGTTGTGGGACACGTCGCTCAGTTCTGCCGGACTGGGGCGGTTACAGCGCATCATAGTCGAACCGGTTTGAAAGCCGGGCCGTAGTGGGTGCCAGCCCCGTAGACGAAATGGTGTCATGGCCGGATGTGTATCCCAAGTAGCACGGGGCCCGAGAAATCCCGTGTGAATCTGTCAGGACCACCTGATAAGCCTAAATACTCCCAGATGACCGATAGCGGACAAGTACCGTGAGGGAAAGGTGAAAAGTACCCCGGGAGGGGAGTGAAATAGTACCTGAAACCGTTTGCTTACAAACCGTCGGAGCCTCCTTGTAGGGGTGACGGCGTGCCTTTTGAAGAATGAGCCTGCGAGTTAGTGATATGTGGCGAGGTTAACCCGTGTGGGGCAGCCGTAGCGAAAGCGAGTCTGAATAGGGCGATACAGTCGCATGTCCTAGACCCGAAGCGAAGTGATCTATCCATGGCCAGGTTGAAGCGACGGTAAGACGTCGTGGAGGACCGAACCCACTTCAGTTGAAAATGGAGGGGATGAGCTGTGGATAGGGGTGAAAGGCCAATCAAACTTCGTGATAGCTGGTTCTCTCCGAAATGCATTTAGGTGCAGCGTTGCGTGTTTCTCGCCGGAGGTAGAGCTACTGGATGGCCGATGGGCCTCAACAGGTTACTGACGTCAGCCAAACTCCGAATGCCGGTGAGTGAGAGCGCAGCAGTGAGACGGTGGGGGATAAGCTTCATCGTCGAGAGGGAAACAACCCAGACTACCAACTAAGGCCCTAAGCGTGTGCTAAGTGGGAAAGGATGTGGAGTTGCACAGACAACCAGGAGGTTGGCTTAGAAGCAGCCACCCTTGAAAGAGTGCGTAATAGCTCACTGGTCAAGTGATTCCGCGCCGACAATGTAACGGGGCTCAAGCACACCGCCGAAGTTGTAGATTTCGCACACCGACAAGCCTTCGTGGTTCAGTCGTGCGGAGTGGTAGGAGAGCGTCGTGTGGCGAGTGAAGCGGCGGAGGAATCCAGCCGTGGACGCCACACGAGTGAGAATGCAGGCATGAGTAGCGAAAGACGGGTGAGAAACCCGTCCTCCGAAAGACCAAGGGTTCCAGGGCCAGGTTAATCCGCCCTGGGTAAGTCGGGACCTAAGGCGAGGCCGACAGGCGTAGTCGATGGACAACGGGTTGATATTCCCGTACCGGCGAACAACCGCCCAAGCTAATCCAGTGGTGCTAAGAGTCCTAACCCGGTGCATCCGGATCCCTTCGGGGTGATGGTGTCCGGTCTAACGCTCGACCCCATGCTGGTGCGGCTAGCGTATGAACAGGTGTGACGCAGGAAGGTAGCTGAGCCAGGCGATGGTATCCGTGAGGTGAACCTGGTGTAAGGATGTAGGGCTGACGATAGGCAAATCCGTCGTCTGCGTGCCTGAGATCCGACGCGTACCCGTCAAGGGGAAATCAGTGATCCTATGCTGCCGAGAAAAGCATCGACGCGAGGTTGCAGCCGCCCGTACCCGAAACCGACTCAGGTGGTCAGGTAGAGAATACCAAGGAGATCGAGAGAATCGTGGTTAAGGAACTCGGCAAAATGCCCCCGTAACTTCGGGAGAAGGGGGGCCGGACACGTGATACGACTGCTCGTTGTTGAGCGTTGAAGGCCGCAGAGACCAGTGGGAAGCGACTGTTTACTAAAAACACAGGTCCGTGCGAAGTCGCAAGACGATGTATACGGACTGACGCCTGCCCGGTGCTGGAAGGTTAAGAGGAAGGGTTAGCCCTTGGGCGAAGCTCTGAATTTAAGCCCCAGTAAACGGCGGTGGTAACTATAACCATCCTAAGGTAGCGAAATTCCTTGTCGGGTAAGTTCCGACCTGCACGAATGGCGTAACGACTTCCCAGCTGTCTCAACCGCGAACTCGGCGAAATTGCACTACGAGTAAAGATGCTCGTTACGCGCAGCAGGACGGAAAGACCCCGTGACCTTTACTACAGTTTGGTATTGGTGTTCGGAGTGGCTTGTGTAGGATAGGTGGGAGACTGTGAAGCGGGCACGCTAGTGTTCGTGGAGTCATTGTTGAAATACCACTCTGGTCACTTTGGATGTCTAACGTAGGACCCTGATCGGGTTCATGGACAGTGCCTGATGGGTAGTTTAACTGGGGCGGTTGCCTCCCAAAGAGTAACGGAGGCGCCCAAAGGTTCCCTCAACCTGGTTGGCAATCAGGTGGCGAGTGTAAGTGCACAAGGGAGCTTGACTGTGAGACTGACAGGTCGAGCAGGGACGAAAGTCGGGACTAGTGATCCGGCAGTGGCTTGTGGAAGCGCTGTCGCTCAACGGATAAAAGGTACCTCGGGGATAACAGGCTGATCTTGCCCAAGAGTCCATATCGACGGCATGGTTTGGCACCTCGATGTCGGCTCGTCGCATCCTGGGGCTGGAGTAGGTCCCAAGGGTTGGGCTGTTCGCCCATTAAAGCGGTACGCGAGCTGGGTTTAGAACGTCGTGAGACAGTTCGGTCCCTATCCGCTGCGCGCGTTGGAAATTTGAGAAGATCTATCCCTAGTACGAGAGGACCGGGATGGACGAACCTCTGGTGTGTCAGTTGTTCTGCCAAGGGCACCGCTGATTAGCTACGTTCGGACCGGATAACCGCTGAAAGCATCTAAGCGGGAAGCCGTCTTCGAGATGAGATTTCCATGCACCTTGAGTGTGAGAGGCTCCCAGCAGACTACTGGGTTGATAGGCCGGATGTGGAAGCGGGGACTGACGACCCGTGGAGCTGACCGGTACTAATAAGCCGAAGACTTGACAACACAACTATTACCGTCACCCCTTTTCGGGTGTGGGGCTCGCGTCCACTTTGTGGTTCCCGACAGACGATCGGGAATCAAACTGAATACTTCAGCAATGCTCTGAAGGAACAATGGTTTGATCCAGGATCTGGGTCGACAGTGTTCCGGTGGTCATAGCGAGAGGGAAACGCCCGGTCACATTCCGAACCCGGAAGCTAAGCCTCTCAGCGCCGATGGTACTGCAAGGGGGACCTTGTGGGAGAGTAGGACGCCGCCGGACTCAACTTCAGCAACACCAGGAAACCCCTGACCGCGACCGGTCAGGGGTTTCCTGCGTTCTGGGGCGCGTGACGGACGCGGTCCGCGCCCGGGTCGAGGCGACTGCGGCGCCGGTAGGATCGTGGCGTCATGACTGCACCGTTCACCACCGCCACCGGCTCCGACGTCCGAGTCCGTTTCTGCCCGAGCCCGACCGGGACCCCGCACGTGGGGCTCATCCGGACGGCCCTGTTCAACTGGGCGTACGCGCGCCACACCGGTGGGAAGCTCGTCTTCCGCATCGAGGACACCGACGCCGCGCGTGACAGCGAGGAGTCGTACGAGCAGATCCTCGACGCGCTCCGGTGGCTCCGCCTGGACTGGGACGAGGGCGTTGAGGTGGGCGGGCCCCACGGGCCGTACCGCCAGTCCGAGCGTTCGGACGTGTACGAGGACGTCATCGAGAAGCTGCGCGCATCCGGCCACGTGTACGAGTCGTACGTGACCCCGGAGGAGATGGAGGCCCGCAACCGGGCCGCCGGCCGCGACCCGAAGCAGGGCTACGACAACCACGAGCGGGACCTCACGGAGGCCGAGCGTCAGGCGTTCCGCGACGAGGGTCGTCAGCCGGCGCTGCGCCTCCGCGTGCCCGACCGCGACCTGAGCTTCGACGACCTCGTGCGCGGCGAGATCACCTTCAAGCAGGGCACGTTCCCGGACTTCGTGGTGGTCCGTCCCAACGGCAAGCCGCTCTACACGTTCACCAACCCGGTGGACGACGCCCTGATGGGCATCACGCACGTGCTCCGCGGTGAGGACCTGCTGTCGTCGACCCCGCGGCAGATCGCCCTGTACGAGGCGCTCGTCGAGGTCGGCATCACCTCGTTCGTCCCGCTGTTCGGGCACCTGCCGTACGTGATGGGCGAGGGCAACAAGAAGCTGTCGAAGCGCGACCCCGAGTCGAACCTGTTCCACCACCGGGCCGCCGGGATGGTGCCCGAGGGACTCCTCAACTACCTGGCGTTGCTCGGGTGGTCGATCGGTCCGGACCGCGACGTGTTCTCGTCCGACGAGATGGTCGCTGCGTTCGACGTGGTCGACGTCAACCCGAACCCGGCGCGCTTCGACCACAGGAAGGCCGAGGCGATCAACGGCGACCACATCCGCCTGCTGGACGCGGACGACTTCCGTGGGCGCCTGCTGCCCTACCTGGCTGCGTTCGTCTCGACGCCACCGACCGCCGAGCAGGAGCGGGTGCTCACCGCGGCTGCGCCGTTGGTGCAGGAGCGCATGCAGCTGCTCGGCGAGGCCCCCGCGATGCTCGGCTTCCTCTTCACCGAGGACGACGACCTCGTCGTCGAGGACGACGCACGCGCCACGCTGAAGGACGACGCCGGCGACGTGCTCCGCGCGGGTGTGGCGGCGCTCGAGGGCGTCGAGGACTGGACGACCGAGGCGATCGAAGCGGCGCTGCGCGAGGCCCTCATCGACGGCATGGGGCTGAAGCCGCGACTGGCCTTCGGTCCGCTGCGGGTCGCGGTGTCCGGGCGTCGGATCAGCCCGCCGCTGTTCGAGTCGATGGAGATCCTCGGCAAGGACTCCACGGTGACCCGTCTCCGTCGTCTCGCGGACGGCTGACGCGGCCGTGGTGACGCCCCCGGGGCAGCACGAGGACGCCGAGGTCACCTCCGTCGACGTTGCGGTGATCGGTGCCGGGCCGGCCGGGTTGAGCGCCGCGCTCAACCTGGTGCGCGCCCGGCGCACGGTGCTGCTCGTCGACGCGAACCGGCCGCGCAACGCCGCCACGCTGCGGTCGCACGGCTTCGTGACGCGCGACGGGATCTCGCCGCTCGAGCTCCGGAAGCTCGGCCGACTCGAGGTCGAGTCCTACCCGGAGGCCACCGTGGTGCAGTCGGTCGTCGACCGTGTGGCGCGCGAAGCGGACGGGTGGAGCGTGCACGGCGCCCTCCGTGGGGCCGAACTGCGGGCCCGTGCGCGCGCCGTGGTGGTCGCGACCGGACTCCGGGAGGAGTTCCCCGCGCTGCCGTCCCTGCGGGCGTTCTACGGCACGTCCGTGCACAGCTGCGTCGAGTGCGACGGGTACGAGCACGCCGGGCAGTCCCTGGCGTTCGTGTGCGAGACGCCCGACGTGGTCGACCGTGCCCTGCTCGTCGGCTCCTGGACCGACGACCTCGTGGTCTACACGAACGGTGCGGCGGTGCTCGACGACCGCGGCCGGGCGCGCCTGGCGGCGGCGGGTGTCGCAGTGGACGAGCGGCCGGTGGCAGACCTCGAGGGCGGGCGGGACGGCCTGACCGGTGTCCGACTGGCGGACGGCGACGTGCGGGCGCACAGGGGTGCGTTCGTGCGGCCGCTCTGGCACGCCGACCTCGACTGGCTCGAGGCGCCGGTGGAGCGTGATGACGAGGGGCTCGTGCGCGTGGACCGTCTCGGTCGGACCGGTGTGCCGGGGCTGTACGCCGTCGGCGACGTCACCCCCCCGGGCCCGGAGCAGCTCGTCGTGGCAGCCGGACACGGGGCCTCGACGGCCGCCGCCGTGCACCGCGACCTGGTGGGTGGTCTCGAGGACCTCCGGGATGCTGTACAGTAGTTGATCGTGCCCCGGACAACGGGGAACGGAAGGCCAGCAGGCCTTTTGGGGTATGGTGTAATTGGCAACACAGCGGTTTCTGGTACCGTCGTTCTTGGTTCGAGTCCAGGTACCCCAGCTCGAAGGAAAAGCCCCCGGGAGATCCCGGGGGCTTTTCCCGTTCCACGGCCGGACGACGGCCTCCCAGTGGTCCTGGGACCGGCAACGAGGCGGGACACGCCCGACCTGCGCCGGAACCCGAGATACGTGGTCAGCCTGCCGGGTGGTACGCCACGACCCAGTCGACGAGCACGTGCCCGTCCGAGTCCGGCGGGACGTGTGCGTCGTCGAGCGCTGTCTCGGCCTGCAGCGTCACGCGCATCGGGACCGTCGGCACCGCGCCCGTCGTCGTGGCCACGAGCGCTCCGTCCCACCAGAAGCGCACCGCCCCGGCGGTCCATTCGACCGTGGCGACGTGCCAGTCCTCCTGCCCGCCGGGCACGGTCGGGGCGTCGTCCGGCAGGAACCGCATCGTCCGGGTCGACGCGTCGTAGCTGCCCGGCACGGCCGACACCGGACGGACGTCGCCGCCGAGGTCGCCCTCCGGCCAGTCGATCTCGCCGTCGTCCCACCGGCCCGACAGCGGCCACAGGATCATCACGAACTTGTACCCGGGAGCGTCGTCCGCCCGGTACCGGATCGAGACGCGCTGGTGCGTGTACGACCGGTACCCCGCGGGGAGGACGGCCGCCACGAGGGGCTGGCCGCCCTCGGAACGCAGGTGGAGATCGAGGACGGAGTCGTGCACCGAGACGACCTCGTCCGGCTGGTAGACGCCCTTGCCGGAGGTGTCGCGGAAGCCGCGGTACTCGGCCATCTCCGGGTACACGTCGAGCAGTTCGCCGCGTGCGGCGTCGCGGTCGAAGTCCTGTGCCAGGTACGGCACCCAGCGGACGCCGTCGGACTCGACGTCCCCCGAGGGCATCTCCGCGGCTGCGGCCCGGTCGGCCCTGCGGATCGACGTCGGCAGGACGACGGCGACGGTACCGGTGAGCACGGCGGCGCCGACGAGTCCGGCGACGACGGCTCCTCGACGCAGGACGGCGCGCCGCGAGGGGCCCGACGAGAGCGGTCCGGGCTCAGGCCCCACGCGCGACCTCGTAGACCCGGACACCGTCGCGGTCGTAGCGCAGCGTCCCCCGCTGGGCGGCTGCGCGCTCGAGCGCGTCGACCTCCGGACCCGTCGCGGTGCCGCGCTCGACGACCTCGGCGCGCTCGGTGTCCGAGAACACGAGCCACGCGTCGCCGCCGTGGGCACGGTCCGCGAGCGACTCGTCGAGGTCGGCCGGAGAGATGCCGCGCGGGTACCACTCGGTCAGGTCCTCGAGCGACTGCACCTGGCCCCAGCGCTGCAGGTAGGCCGGGTAGTCGGCACCGACGATCGCGGGGAAGCTTCCGACCGTGGTCAGGGTGTCGTCGCCCGTGAAGCGTGCGTCGAGCCAGCGGGCCGCCGCGACCTCGCCGGCAGGCGTGCGGTTCGACTGCTCCGCCTGGAACGTGGTCGTCACGAACAGCAGCGTCGTGACCACGACCAGGGCGGCCGTGGAGACGAGCCGGACGCGTCGCCCGTGCACGGCGTGGACGGCGGCGATCGCCAGGAAGGGCGCCGAGAACAGCACGATGCGGAGCCGTCCCTCGCCGCCGTAGCTCTGTCCGAGCACGAGCACCGCGGGGCTCGCGGCGAGCCACAGTACGAGCAGCGCCCGCTCGCCGTGTCCGGCACGGACCATCCGCACGGTGCCGACCAGCGCGACGACCGCGACCAGGGCGGTGAGGGCGAGCACACCGCGGCTCTGCAGAGTGGTCGCGAGCGACGGGATCGCGATCGAGGTCGTCGCCGCCGTCGCGTTGCTGAGCGGGTCGAAGCCGGTGACGAGTCCGAACTTCTCCTGCACGTAGTCGAGGTTCGGCAGGAGGTAGAGCAGCGGCGCGGCGACGACGGGGACCGCGGTCCACCAAGGCCGGACCACCCCGACGACGACGAGCGGGACGAACGCGGCGACGAGCACGTAGGGCGTCAGCTGGTGGGAGGCCGAGATGACGGCCTGCAGCAGCACGACCAGGACGACGGCGGTGACGGTGGCGGCACGGCCCCAGTGGGTCGCGGCCGCGCCTCCGACCGTCGCGGTCGGCGCGATCGGGTCGCGCCGTGCCCGGAGCAGCCGGGACGCCACACCGACCATCCCGCGCCCGAGTGCGTTCGGGGAGCGTCGCAGCACGGTCAGGACGACGAGGACGACGGCGAGGAACAGCGCGAACGCGAACGCCTGCGGGGAGTAGTAGTCCTGCCCCACCCAGTTCGCGGCGCTGAAGACCACGGCGGCGGTGACAGCCCAGCGTCCCCGGAGCCCCAGGGCCCTGGCGATGCCGAGGACCAGCGCGGCGTCGACCAGGGCGAACGCGACCTCGACGAAGCGCACCGGTGCCAGGGCGTCGGCGGTGGACGTCGCCGAGCCGAGGAAGGCGCTCACGGCGAAGAAGCCCGGCCAGCGGTTGTAGATGTCGATCGCCGGGTCGACGGCGCCGTGCTGCTGGATGTACGCCGTCACCGCGACGTGCTTGAAGACCCACGGCGGACGGGGCTCGGCGGCGGTCAGGTTCGCCGTGCCGTAGACGACCACGACGAGCACCGCGGCAGCGGCGACGCGGAGTGCGGCGGGGAAGCGGCGGTCGACCAGGGCGACGACGGTCACCGCGAGCACCGCACCGGCACCGATCCACCACGTCGGCGTGACGACGGTGAGCAGCCCCCACTCGCCGAGCACGCCCGTGGTGGTCTGCGCGGTGCCGACGGCCCAGAGCGCGACCCCCGTGACGAGGACGCCACCGCCGACGGCGAGTCGGACCACCGTGCCCTCGCGGCGGGCTGCCAAGGCGGCCCCCACGGTGCGCCGCAGCGACACCCGGTCGGTCGACCGGGCGGCGACGATGCCGTGCGCGAGCGTCGCCCAGCCGCTCACGACGAGGACGAGCCCGGCAGCCGGGATCGGTGTCCAGTGCCCGGTCCAGACCATCGCGAGGGCCACGACGGTGTCGACGGCCGCGCTGGTCACGACGACGAGCGCCGCCCGGCCGATCGGCTCGGTCAGCCCGAGCGGGCGGACCACGGCGGTCCCGGGGACGACGAGGAGCGCCGTCAGGACCACGGCGGACTGCACGGCACCGCTCGTCCCGGTGAGCAGGACGGCCGTCGCCGCGAACGCGAGCACGGCGGCGGCGAGCGTCGGCACGGGGGAGCGGTGCACCCGCCCGGCCTGCCGGAGCACCACACGGGTGGTCGTCGTCGCGGTCACGGAGCGACCACCGGGGTCGTGCGGGGCATCGGGTGTTCCTTCGGTCGGGTACCGGCTGTCCAGGCACGGTAACGAGCACCGACGAGGGCCGACGAGGGGTCCGACGGGGTTGTGCGGGTGCCCTGCGGCATTGCGGCATCGCGCACGGCACGCCCCTCCGGGCGAGGGGAACCGCACGCTCCCGGCGCCCGCGTTGACGGCCGTCCGCGTGGCCGGTGACGGTGGTGGAATGACCTCCACGCCGCCGCGACCGCCGTCGTCCCGCCTCGTGCTCGAGCGGCCGATGACCAGCCCCGAGCCGCCGACGTGGGACGGGGCCGTGTGGGTGGGGGCGGTCGACGTGCGGGAGGTCCCCGCCACCGACGGAGCTGCCACCGACGGAGCTACCACCGACAGAGCTGCCACCGACGGAGCCACCACCGACGAGGGCACCGTCCGGCTCGTGGCCGCGGACGGGTACCGGACAGCGCGTCTCCTCGTCCGGGACGGCACGTCGCCGCGCGGCTTCGTCGACCTGCCCGTCACCGACGGCGCCGTCGACGCGGGTGGCTTGCGGGACGCCGTCGCCGGGCTGCCTCCCGCCGAGCACCCGCCCGTCCCCGTCCGGCTGCCGAGCACGACCGTGGTGCTGTGCACCCGCGACCGCGCGGACCAGCTCGCCGACGCACTGCGGTCCGTGCTCGCGCTCGACCACCCCGACCTCGAGGTCGTCGTGGTCGACAATGCCCCGTCCGACGACGCGACGCGCCGGCTCGTCACCGCGCCGGGCACCGACCCCCGCGTCCGCTACGTGCTCGAGCCCACGCCCGGGCTGTCGAGCGCCCGCAACGCCGGTGTCCGGGCCGCCCGAGGCGAGGTGGTCGCGTTCACCGACGACGACGTCGTGGTCGACCCCAGGTGGCTCCGCGCCGTCGCGTCCGGCTTCGCCCGCGGCGAGGACGTCGTGTGCGTCAGCGGACTCGTCGCCAGCGGCGAGCTCCGTACACCGGCGCAGCGCTGGTTCGACGAACGGGTGACCTGGTCGCGGAACCTGACGCCGCGGGTGTTCCGGCTCGCGTCACCGCCGGCGGACCGGCCGCTCTTCCCGTTCTCGGTCGGCGACTACGGCACCGGCGCGAGCTTCGCGGTCCGCCGTGACGCACTGCTGGCACTCGGTGGCTTCGACGAGGCGCTCGGCGTCGGCACCGTGACCGGTGGCGGCGAAGACATCGACCTCTTCGCCCGTGTCGTGCTCTCCGGGGCCGCGCTCGTGGTGGAACCCTCCGCACTCGTCTGGCACCGGCACCGCGCCGACGTCGCGGCCCTCCGCACCCAGGCGGTCGGCTACGGTACCGGGCTCGGGGCCTGGCTCACGAAGACCGCGCTGCGACCGCGCACGCTCGGGATGGCGCTCGTGCGAGCACCCGGAGCGCTCCGGCACCTGCTCGTGGGGCCCGCCGCGCCGGCGGTGGTCGGGGCCGGTGGCGCCGCCCGACCGGTCGCCGTCCCCGCCGCGGGTGACGCTGCGTTCGACCGCGAGGTGGCCGCCGTCCGCGGCGTCGAACTCCGCGCCGTGCTGCGCGGTGTCGGCCGGTACGCGCGGTCCCGGTGGACCGTCCGTGCCCGCACGGCCGCCCGCCGCCGACCGTCCTGACCCGAGCGGCGCACGACGGGACGCACGGGCCACTCCCGACCCGGACGCTGCGGCCCGGCCGCGCACCGGACGGGAGGCGTCGTGTGCGTCCGGACCGGACGCTGCGGCCCGGCCGCGCACCGGACGGGAGGCGTCGTGTGCGTCCTGACCGGACGCTGCGGCCCGGCCGCGCACCGGACGCAGGGCCCGGTACGGCGCTCGTCCCGCGCGCCTCCCGGCCGTCCGCGGTCCCGCTGCGGGCCCGCGCACGCTTGCGGGAACCCGTACGGGGCGTGGGTGCCCCGCAACGCACCCCGTGCTCCGTTGACCGGCGCCCCGGCGCAGGACGAAGGTTGGATCGCCCGAGGACGGCGTACCCCCCGTCCCCACGGCGAGGCAGCCCTGGCCCCGCCCGCGGAGCGCCTCATCCCCACCCCGATCGTCCCGCCGGCGCCCACCCAGCGCCGGACCCGCGGGACCACACCGCAGCCTGAACCCGACAGGAGCACCATGAGCACCACCGCCCGCCCGCGAGAACCCCGCGTCTCGGTCGTCATCCCCGCGCGGAACGAGGCGCGCAACCTCGAGATCGTCCTGCCGATGCTGCCGCCCGTGCACGAGGTGATCCTCGTCGACGGGAACTCCGTCGACGACACCGTCGCCACCGCGCGACGCGTGCTGCCGTCGATCCGGGTCGTGCAGCAGACCCGGAAGGGCAAAGGCAACGCCCTCGCGTGCGGCTTCGAGGCGGTCACCGGCGACGTCGTCGTGATGTTCGACGCCGACTGCTCCGCGGACGCCGCAGAGATCCCGCGGTTCGTCGACGCCCTCGTCGCCGGCGCCGACATCGCCAAGGGGTCCCGCTACGCGCCCGGCGGCGGCAGTGACGACATCACCGTCGTCCGGAGCCTCGGCAACAAGGGACTCAACCTGATCTCCAACCTGCTGCTCGGCGCCGCGTACACGGACCTCTGCTACGGCTACAACGCGTTCTGGGCGGACACGCTCCCGACGGTGGGCCTGCTGCCCTCGACACTGCCGCAGCCCGCGGACGGCTCGATGCGCTGGGGTGACGGGTTCGAGATCGAGACGATCCTGACGTGCCGCTGGTCCGCCGCCGGGTTCGCGATCACCGAAGTGCCGAGCCACGAGAAGCTCCGCGTGCACGGCGTGAGCAACCTCAACGCCGTGAGCGACGGCATCCGCGTGCTCACGTCGATCGTGCACGAGCGGCGGCGCGCCCGCGAGGTCGCGGACCGCGCCCGGCTCGCGCCCGTCGCCGGTCGTGTCGGCTCCGGCCCGGTGGCCCTGCTCGACGAGGAAGCGGCGTGACGCTCCCCACGGTCGCGGTCGTCATCTGCGCGTACACGCAGCAGCGCTGGGGCGACCTGCAGGCCGCCGTCGAGTCCGCGAAGCGGCAGCCCGAGGCGACCGAGGTCGTCGTCGTGATCGACCACGAGCCGGAGCTGCTGCTCCGCGCCGCAGCGCGGTGGCCCGGACTGCGAGTCGTCCCGAACACCGAGGACCGCGGGCTGTCCGGCGCGCGGAACACCGGCGTGGCGCTCGCCGAGTCCGACGTCGTCGCGTTCCTGGACGACGATGCAGCCGCCGACCCGGACTGGTTGATGCACCTCGTGGAGGCGCTCGAGCTGCCGGACGTCGTCGGCGTCGGCGGTCGGGCGATCCCGTCGTGGCCGGACACCACCGGCGCGGGACCGTTCCCCGACGAGCTGCTCTGGATCGTCGGCTGCAGCTACACCGGGCTGCCGACCGAGGCCGGCGACGTCCGGAACGTGATCGGCTCGAGCATGGCCTTCCGACGGGACGTGCTGCTCGCCGCGGGCGGCTTCCGGTCCGGCATCGGCCGGGTCGGCAACCAGCCGCTCGGCTGCGAGGAGACGGAGCTCTGCATCCGGATCGCGCAGATGCGCCCGGAGTCCCGCATCCGCTACGAACCGCGCTCGACCGTGTCGCACCGGGTGTCGCCCGACCGGGTGTCGATGCGCTACGTCCGGCGTCGCAGTTACTACGAGGGCATCTCGAAGGCCGTGCTGAGCCGGCGGGTCGGCGCGCGGGACTCGCTGTCGAGCGAGGGCACGTACCTGACCCGGGTGCTCCCCGGGGCGCTGCTGCGCGAGCTCGGTGCCCTCGGCCGCGGTGGTGGCACGCGTGCGCTGGCGATCGTGACGAGCGTCGCGGCGACGGTCACCGGGTACGCGGTGGGGCGGACGCTCGGGACCGTCGTGGTCCGGACGGCTGCACCGGCTCCGGCCCGGGAGCGTGTCGCGGTCTGACCGCTGTACGACCGGACCTGCGGATCGGCCCCGGTACCCGAGAGGGTGCCGGGGCCGTTCCGCGCGCCGCGGGGCGGGTGGTCGCGCCGCGGGGCGGGTGGTCCCGTGGTGGGGGTGAGCGGTCGCGTGGTGTGGGCGGGCGGTCGCGTGGTGTGGGTGAGCGGTCGCTTGTTGCGGGTGCGCGGTCGCTGCTCAGCGCGAGCCGCCGCGTGCCGCCCGGAGCCGCTGGAGGAACCACGGCAGGCAGGCGAGCACCCCGACGACGCGGAAGACGTCCCAGACGGTGTCCTGCGGCGCGAGCAGGGACGCCGCGGCCAGGAGCACGGCGGGCACCACGACGAGGGGGACCCGGCGGGAAGGACCCCGCCAGTCGCGCCGGTCCGGCAGTGCGGCCTGCTGGAGCACCGCGAGCAGCGCGTAGGAGAGCACCGTCGAGACCGCGGCCCCGGTGATGCCGAGCGGTGGGACGAGCAGCAGGTTCGCGCCGATGTTCACCACGGCGGCGGTGGCCGCGATCACGCCGACGGCGACGCCCCGGCGCTCGACGACGAGCAACCGGCCGGTGGCGCCGCTCGCGACCACCGGGAAGGCGGTCAGGGCGACGACGAACACCACGACGGAGAGCTCGTCGACGCGGTACGACGCGGGTGCGAGCACGGGGAGGGCGACCGGCGACACGAGCGTGACGGCGAGGAGCACCGGTGCGAGGAGCAGGTAGAGCTCGTCACGGGCGTGCATCGCGAGGCGACGGCGCTCTGCGGCGTCGCGGAGCGCGGCGAAGTGCGGTGCCCAGGCGCTGTTCGTGAAGGTCAGCAGCAGGACGACGGCCGAGCCGACGACGTAGGCGATCTGGTAGCGGGCCACCTCGTCGGGGCCGAGGAGACGCTGCACGACGATGCGGTCCCCGGCGTTCAGGACGAAGTACGACAGGTTGCCCAGCGCGATCGGCACGCCGAGCCGGAACGCCCGGGCCGTGGTCGCACGGTCGACCAGCCCGCGGATCCTCGGACGGACGGCGACGACGCCGATGACCATCGCGACGCCCTGCGCCACGACGCCGCCCCAGGCGTAGGTCGTCGCGTCGGCGTGCACGAGGAGGAGCAGGCCGAGGCCGATGACCGACCCGCCGACCGAGGACAGCAGGCTCGTCACGGCGAAGACACGGATCCGGTCCTGCGCCACGAGCAGTGCCAGTGACGTCTGCACGACCGCGGCCGGCAGGGTCCAGAGCACGGCGACCAGCAGCAGCGGGTGCGCTCCGACGAAGCCGGCAGCGTCGCCCCACGCCGGGATCGACCCGAGCGCGGCGAGCGTGACCAGGGTCGCGAGGACCGCACCGACCGAGACGAGACCACGGGCCCTCCGGTCGTCGCCGTCCTCGGCGCGCTGCAGCACGGCCGCCTGGTCGAGGCCGGCGACCGCGAGCACGCTGAGGGCCTGGTAGAGCGCGATCGCGGAGGCGAGCACGCCGAACTCGGCGGGCGCGAGCAGGTGCGCGAGGACGGGGGAGACGAGGGAGCTGACGACGAGCTGCATCGACCAGACGACGACGTAGAGCAAGCCGCGGCCGAAGAGCGTCGAGGCGCCCCTGCGGACGGCGGTGCTGCCGGTGTCGGTGCTCGTGTCGGTGTCGGCGTCGCGCGCGGCGGCGACGTGCCGTCCCGGGCGCCGTGCCGTCGTCCGCGTCACGCTCCGGGCGTCGGACGAGGCGCTCACGGGGTGGTGGACCCGACCGGTCGTTGGCCACGCAGGCCGACCGCCGCGTCGACGAGGTCGAGCAGGTCGGCGCTGCGGCTCGTGGAGAACTTCCGGGCGAACAGGAGCGGCGGTCGCGCGTCCGGGGCGGTCCAGTGCTCGAGCAGCCGCCCGGCGTCCGGGGTGCCGAGCCACGGCGGGCTCTTCATCCGCGTGCCGTCCCACCCGATCCACCAGAGCGAGTGCTCGAGGTGCTCCTCGGCGAAGCCCGGCACCAGCGCGGGGGAGCCGAGGACGGACGGGACGAAGGACTCGTCCGCGATCCAGGCACGGCGCCAGAAGCGTACGAGGTCCGGACGGCGGTCGACGACGTCGAGGACGGCGCGAGCGTGCTCCCGACTGATCACCTTCACCTGCGAGCCGCCGGTCAGGACGACGTCCCGTGGCAGCCGTCGCGGCACCGGCAGCCGGAGCATGTGCTTGCGCCAGGCCCAGTGCCGGTAGCGGAACCGCGACCAGCCCCCGCCCCGCCAGTCAGCGTGCGGCAGCGGGTGCGTCACGAGGAACGAGCGTCCGGGGTGCGCCGCGAGCACGGCATCGATCTCGTCGGTGGTCGCGAGCGGGTAGTCGCTGCCGGTCAGGACCGCGATGTGGCTCGCGTCCGTCTCGGCCAGGGCCGCCCGGTAGCCGGCGAGCTCCGCTTCGACGTTCTCCCACCGCGCCCACCCGGTGCGGAGTCGATCGAGCAGTCGGACGCGGGACGGCAGCCCCTTGGTCATCGCGGCGTGCTCGCGGTCCGGGGTGCGGTCGTCGCAGTGCAGGAAGACGGGGAAGGGGTCGAGCGCCGCGACGAGTCGGCGGACCTGCGCCGGGTCCTCGTGTGCGAGCACGACGCAGGCGAGTGCCGCGGTGGGGGTGGGCATGCCAGCGACGCTAACTCCGGCCCGGAAGGCCGGACAAGGAACCCTCGGGGCGCCTGCGGGGATGCGGCGGTTTCCCGCACGGGCCCCCACGGTGCTGCCGCCCCGGTGCCGCTCCCTCGGTCCCGCTCCGTCAGCGCCTGCGGCGGAACCGCGGACAGTCGCAGAGCGCGCAGTCCGAGCCGGGACGGTAGTGCTCGTGTGCCTCCTGCCCGTGGCCGCAGGCACACGTGGCGGTGTCGGTCGCGCTCGACGCGACGACGGGCAGCAGCGACACGGTGGTCACGGAGGGCGCTGCCGCCGTGTGTGCGGTCGGACGGACGCCACGGCGCGTGGTGTCGGTGCCCAGCAGCATGCGTCCTCCTCGCACCCGACGCGCTGCCGTCGGGACGTGACCGATCCTACGGGCGCGCACGCGCAGACGCCCGAGGTCATCCGGCCAGCGAGCGACCCGCCTCGACGTCGCGCCAGCGTCGTCGACTCCGGAACCACGCCGACGGGCCGGCCGGGAAGCCCCGGAGCTCGTGCAGCGCCAGCGACCGCGGCACCGGCGTGCTCGGCGCCGCCGGCAGCGTCGGGACCGTGGCCGCCCGGTCATCGGCACCCCGCCCGCGGAACACGGCATCGATCGCACCCCGGGCCTTCGCCGTCGCCGCGAGCGGCACGAGCCGCGCGAGGACGGCGAGGTGCCGTCGGTCCCTGGCGACCAGCGCGCAGAGCAGGGCCGTGAAGCCGACCCCGTTGCCGTGCAGCTGTGCGTGCAGCTCGGCGATCGTGCGGCGGTGCCGGTGGTGCACGACCGCGCGGGGTTCGAAGCCGACGCGTCCGCCGCGCCAGAGGGTCTCGACGAACATCGCCAGGTCCTCGCCGCCGCGAGCGGGGGACCCGGCGCCGAGCGTCGGGTCGAAGCCGCCGACCGCCTCGAGCAGCGTCCGGCGGAACGCCATGTTCGCGCCGGCCCCGTACGCACCGATGCCGTACACCGGGAACCGCCGACGGACGGTGCCGTCCGGGCGCACCGCCGTGACACGGGCGAACCGCATGGGGCCGGGCACGTCCTCGGGCACGATCGTCACCGGCTCGAAGGAGCGCTCGCCGCTGAACCCTCCGTAGTACGCCTCGTACCAGACCTGTGCGGGCGTCTGGAGCTCGGCCGGCAGGATCACGCCGCTGACCGCGTCGAGGCCGGGCTCGCGGACGAAGCGCTCGCCGAGGGCCCGGAGCCAGCGCGGGTCGACCCGGACGTCGTCGTCGGTGAACGCCACGACCTCGCCGCGGGCCGCCGCGATCCCGGCGTTCCGGCCGGCGGACAGTCCCGGTCGCCGTTCCTCGACGAGCCGGACCGCCCGCCCCGCGAGCAGGGCCGGCAGCGGGTCGTCGGCGGGGACCCGCACGCGGTTGTCGACCACCAGGACCTCGTGCTCCGGGTAGTCCAGGTGCTCCAGGACGTCGAGCAGTCGGCCGAGGTCGTCCACCCGGTCGACGACCGTGGACACCACCACGGACACGGACGGCAGGTCGTGGTCGTCGACGGGTGCCGGGGGCGAGGCGGATGCCGACGACGCGGCAGCGAGCGCGGTCAGCACCCTCGCGGCGTCCGACGCGTCGTCCGTCAGCGCCACCGCGGACGTGCAGACCGGGACGCCGTCACGGTGCCCGACGACGAGCGCGTCCGCACCGGTCGCGTCGGCGACGAGTGCCGGCAGCGCGGCATCCAGGTCGACGTGCACGACACGCCGGGGACCGGGCAGGGCGACGGCGGTGGGGGTGGCCATGACCCGGACGCTACGGGCAGCGCCACGCGCCGGACAACGGTGGGGCTGAACGGTGGCGGGAGCCGTGCGGAACCCCGCAGCCGCGCGCGTAGGGTCACCGGCATGGAGGTCACGAAGCTCGAACACGCGTGCCAGGTCGTCACGAAGGACGGGGCGCGCCTCGTGATCGACCCCGGCGGCTTCACCCGGTCGGTCGACGTCGACGGTGTCGTGGCCGTCGTCGTCACGCACGAGCACCCGGACCACGGGACCCCGGAGCAGCTGCGCGGGATCCTCGACCGGAACCCGGACGCGGTGGTCCTCGGGCCGTCGGGGGTGCGCGCGGCACTGGCCGACGCGGGCATCGCGGTCGAGGTGGTCGGTGACGGCGACCACCGCGCGCCCGGCCCCTTCACGCTCGACTTCCACGGCGCCCGGCACCAGCGCATCCACTCCTCGGTGCCCGTCGTCGACAACACCGGCGTCCTGGTGGACGGTCGGCTCTTCCACCCCGGCGACGCGTACACGGTGCCCGGCGTCCCGGTCGAGGTCCTCGCGGCCCCGGTCGGGGCGCCGTGGCTCAAGGTCGAGGAGATGATGGACTGGATCGCCGCCGTCCGCCCGCAGCGGGCCTTCCCGGTGCACGAGGCGACGCTGTCCGAGATCGGCTTCGCGATGCACACGGACCGCCAGCGCGAGGCGCTCGGGGACGGGGAACTCGTCGTGCTCCGGCCCGGTGAGTCGCTCACGATCTGAGCCCCGCAGCGTCGGCCCGGAGGCGCGGCACACCCGGGCGACACGCCTCGTTTTGGCAGCGTGCGCGCGTTGTGCCATACTTATCGGGTTGTCGGAACGGCCCCATCGTATAGCGGCCTAGTACGTCGCCCTCTCACGGCGGTAACGCGGGTTCGAATCCCGCTGGGGTCACCACAGGTGGCTACCACCGAGTCCGACAACGAGTGCGTCCCGCTCCCGAGCGGGGCGTGCGGCCCCATCGTATAGCGGCCTAGTACGTCGCCCTCTCACGGCGGTAACGCGGGTTCGAATCCCGCTGGGGTCACCACACCGCAGAACCCCCTCCGAGCTCCGGCTCGGAGGGGGTTCCGTCGTTCCGGGCTGCGCGGTCCGGGGTCGCTGTCGTCCGGGGGTGTCCGCGCCGCCCGGCGTTCGGTCGCGTCAGGCCCGCCCATCGCGCTCGTGTCCCGAGAGCCGGGCGTTGGCGGCGGTCGCCGCGGTCGTCATCCGGTCGAGGAACGCCAGTGCCGAACGGACCTCGTCGGCATCGGACGCACGCAGGGCACCGGCGACCTCGCGTCCGGCGAACCCGAGGAACGCCTCGTTCGCCACACGAGCGGTCTCGGTCGTCCGGAGGGTCACACGGCGGCGGTCGGTGCTCTCCCGGTGCCGCGTGACGTGACCCGCGGTCTCCAGTCGGTCGACGAGCACCGACGTCGCCCCGGACGTCATGCCGATCTGCCGCGCGAGCTGCGCGGGGGACAGCGTCGTCCCCGCCCGTTCCGCCCACAGCACCTGCCCGAGGGCGTTCGCGTCGGTGGGGGACAGGCCCACCCACGTGCCGAGGTGCCGGTTCAGTTCGTCGAACGCCACCGCCCAGTCGCGGAGTCGGTGCATCACGGCGATCTCGTCCTCGGTCCACGCGGTCTCGAGCGGGTCGACGTCCGGCATCCAGGTTCCTCCACAGTCAAGTCACTTCACTGTAAAGCACAAGCAGGCGTACGGGTCGCCGGCCGTCGCACACGAGGAGCAGGACATGTCCGCACCACACGCAGTGATCTCGGGAGCGAGCATCGCAGGTCTGTCCGCCGCCTGGTGGCTGCGGCACACCGGTTGGCAGGTCACCGTCGTCGAACGCGCGCCGGCCTTCCGCGACGGCGGCCAGAACGTCGACGTCCGCGGTGTCGCAAAGCAGGTGCTCGAGCGCATGGGACTGACGGAGGCCGTCCGTGCCGCGAACACCACCGAGACCGGCACGGTCCTGGTCGACACCGACGGACGCGTCACCGCGACGCTGCCGGAGGGCCCGGACGGTGCGACCGCCGAGCTCGAGGTGCTCCGCGGCGACCTGGCGCGGACGGTCCTCGACACGCTGCCCGACGGCGTGACCCTCGTGTTCGGGGAGCGGATCACCGACGTCGACGACACCGTCCCCGACCGTGTCACCGTCACGACCGACCGCGGCCGGGTCCTCCGGGCTGACCTGCTCGTGGTCGCCGAGGGGGTCCGCTCGACCACCCGGGCGCTCGTGTTCGACCACCCTGGCGACGTCGACGAACGGGACCTGGGGGTCACGATGGCGTTCGGCACGATCCCGCGGACGAACTCCGACGACCGCCGGTGGCGCTGGTACAACGCGGTCGGTGGACGACAGGTGCACCTCCGCCCGGACCCGTACGACACCACCCGCGCGATCCTGGCCTGGGCCGGTGACGACGACGGGGCGACCGGCGCCGATCGCGAGCGGGTGCAGGAGCGGCTCGAGGAACGCTTCGCGGACGCCGGGTGGGAGTCCCGTCGCGTGCTCGACGGCTTCGCGACGTCGGACGACGTCTACGTCGACCGGCTCACCCAGGTCCGGATGCCCGTCTGGCGCCGGGGCCGGGTCGCGGTCGTCGGGGACGCGGCGTGGTGCGTCACGCCGATGGGCGGGGGCGGCGCGTCGCTCGCGTTGACGAGCGGGTACGTCCTCGCGGCGTCGGTGGCCGGTCGGTCCTCGGGCCGCGACGCGCTCGACCGGGCGCTCGCGGCGTTCGACGACTGGATGCGACCGCTCGTCGACGACGTGCAGGGCATCCCGCGCGGGATCGTCCGGTTCGCCTACCCCCGTACGCGGCTCGGCCTCGCGCTCCGCCACGTCGCCGACAAGGTGCTGCTCGAGGGGCCGCTGCAGGGCCTCGCGGCGAAGGCCACCCGTGTCGCGGAGACCGATCGCGAGCTGCCGCCCGTTCCGGCTGCCTGAGGCTGCCGATCGGGGCGGCGCGGTGGTCAGTGGTCAGTGGTCAGTGGTAAGTGGTCGGGAGTGCGTGGTCAGCCGGGGTGCTCGTCGAGCCACCGGTCCAGCTCGCGGGCTGCGGCCCGTCCCGCCCGGTTCGCTCCGACGGTCGACTGCGACGGGCCGTACCCGATGAGGTGCACGCGCGGCTCGTCGGCCACCCGGGTGCCGGCCATCGGGACGCCGCCGAGCGGACCGCGCAGGTGCATCGACTGCAGGTGGTCGAGGTCCGCGCGGTAGCCGGTGGCCCAGAGCAGGACGTCGACCGAGGTGTCGGAGCCGTCGGCCTCGACGACGCCGTGCGGACGGATCCGCGTGAACATCGGCCGTCGCGCGAGCACACCGCGTCGGGCGGCGGCACGGAGGGCGTCGGTCCAGATCAGGCCCGTGTAGGACACGATGCTCGCGGGCGGCCGTCCGGCCCGGACGTCGTCGGCGACCCGGCGCTCGACGTCGACCCCGTCGACCTCGTGGACGAAGTCACCCGGCAGGAAGACCGGCTCGCGGCGGGTGTACCAGACGGTCGAGGTGACGAGGCTGATCTCGTCGAGGAGCTGCACGGCGGAGATGCCGCCGCCGACGACGGCCACGCGTCGCCCGCGGAAGTGCTCGGCGTCGACGTACTCGCGGCTGTGGAGTTGCTCGCCGAGGAAGGTCGCGGCACCGGGCACGTCGGGCACGACCGGCGTGTTCCACGTCCCGGTCGCGTTGACGATCGCACGCACACGCCACGAGCCGTGGTCGGTCGTCACCGTGAGCGGTCCGTCGGCTCGGTCGTCGACGGGGGCGACCGACCCGACCCGGACCGGGCGCAGCACCGGGAGGTCCTCGTGTGCCTCGTACGCGGCGAAGTAGCGGGGGACCGCGGAGCGGGCCGCTTCGGCGGGGTCGACGGGTGGGAGCGGCATGCCCGGCAGGTCGTGGATGCCGTTCACCGTCGCCATCCGCAGCGATGCCCACCGGTGCTGCCACGCGCCTCCCGGCCGTGCGTTCGCGTCGAGGACGACCACGGAGCGTCCGCCGACCGCACCCTCGGGCTCGGTGCCCTGCAGGACCCGGAAGCCCCGACGGCGCAGGTGGTGGGCGGCGGACAGGCCGGCCTGACCGGCGCCGACGACGGCGACGGTCGCGCCCCGCCCCGCGGTGTCGACGTCCACCCGGCGAGCGTACCGGCGCGGGGGACGCGGTCGGGGTGGAACGATCGGTCTTCCCCCGTTCGCGGCACCGCTTCAACCGGCGGTTAGGTTAGCCTCACCTAACGTGAACAGCGAAACACCACTGCTCGAGATCCTGACGTCCGACACCGCCGGACGGTACCGGAGCGTCGTCGGCGGGGCGGTCGACCGCACCGCCGACCGGCTCGCCGCGGTCGAGGCGCCGACCACCGACACACCCGCGTCGGTCCTGCGCGACCGGGTCGCGGCGATCGACCTCGCGCGACCCCTCGGCTCGGCGGAGGCCGCCGTCGACGAGGTCGACGAACTCTTCGCCGCCGAGGCCGTCTGGTTCCACGACCCCGGCTCCCTCGCCCACCTCAACTGCCCGGTCGCGGTGCCCGCGGTCGCCGCCGAGGCGGTCCTCGCGGCCGTGAACCCCTCGGTCGACACGTGGGACCAGTCCCGCATCGGCACCGAGATCGAACGCCGGGTGGTGACCTGGGCCACCGGGACGATCGGGTTCGCGGCCGGGGACGGCGTCTTCACCTCGGGCGGGACGCAGTCGAACCTGCACGCACTCCTGCTGGCACGTCAGGCCGTGACGACCGCACGACGTGGGTCCGCCCGCCGTGCTCCGGCGCTCGACGACCTCGTCGTGTTCGCCGCCGCGTCGAGCCATTTCTCCGTCCGGAAGTCGGCGATGCTGCTCGGCCTGCCCGAGCGTGCCGTCGTCGACGTCGCGGCCGACGCCGCCGGCCGGATGCAACCGGACGCCCTCGCCCACGCGATCGCCGACACCCGACACGGGGGCCGGACCCCGATGGCCGTGGTCGCGACCGCGGGCACGACCGACCGGGGCTGCATCGACCCCCTCGTGCCGATCGCCGACGTGTGCGACCTGGAGGACGTCTGGCTGCACGTGGACGCCGCGTACGGCTGCGGGCTCCTCGTCTCCCCGACCCGCCGACACCTGCTCGCGGGCATCGAGCGTGCGCGGAGCGTCACGGCGGACTTCCACAAGTCGTTCTTCCAGCCGGTGTCGTCGAGCGCCATCCTCGTCCGCGACCCCGAGGACCTGCGCCGGGCGTCGTGGCACGCGGACTACCTCAACCCCGAGGACGCGGACGAGCCGAACCAGGTCGACAAGTCCCTGCAGACCACCCGGCGGTTCGACGCCCTGAAGCTCTGGGCGACGCTCCGGGCGAGCGGTGCCGAGGCGATCGGACGGGCCTTCGACACGGTGCTCGACGTCACCGAGCGCGTGCACGAGTACGTCGCGGCGCACCCCGACCTGGTGCTCGTCGCGACGACGCAGCTGAGCACGGTGCTGTTCCGCTGGCAGCCGGACGGCGTGACCGACGCCGCGGCCGACGCGCTCGTCGCACCGCTCCGGGCCGCGCTGCTCGCCGAGGGACGGGTGCTCGTCGCGAAGACGGTGATCGACGGCCGTCCTTGCAACAAGCTCACCCTGCTGAACCCCACCACGAGCACGGAGCAGGTCGTCGCGTCGCTCGACCACGTGGTCCGCACCGCGGCGCGTCTGCACGGCGACGGCGTCCAGGGCCACGCCGACACCACGACGGGAGCGACCCGATGACCAGCACCAGCACCACCAGCACCAGCACCACCGGCACCACCAGTGCGAGCGTCGCCGGCACGGGCGCCGTGGCGGACCGCGTCCACGACCTCGTCGGCATCGGCACCGGCCCGTTCAACCTCGGGCTCGCCTGCCTGACCGACCCGCTCGACGACCTCGACGCGGTGTTCCTCGACCAGGCCGACGGCTTCGCCTGGCACCACGGCATGATGCTCGACGACGCCACCATCCAGGTGCCGTTCCTCGCCGACCTCGTGAGCATGGCGGACCCGACGTCGCCGTTCTCGTTCCTCGCCTGGCTGAAGGAGACCGGTCGGCTGTACCAGTTCTACATCCGCGAGGACTTCCACCCCCTGCGCACCGAGTACGACGCGTACTGCCGGTGGGCCGCCGACCGGCTCGACACGCTGCGCTGGGGCCGCCGCGTCGTCGCCGTCGAGCACGACGAGGACACCGACCTGTTCACCGTCCACGCGGAGACCCCGGACGGACCCGAGCGGTACGTCGCCCGGCACGTCGTGCTCGGCATCGGCACCGAACCGGCCGTCCCCGACGCGCTCCGGGACCTCGACGGACCGGTCGTGCACTCCGCCGGCTACCTGTCGGCACGCGACGCGCTCCGGCGTGCCGACTCGATCGCCGTCATCGGCAGTGGGCAGTCCGCCGCCGAGGTCTACCGCGACCTGCTCGAGGGCATCCGCGACGGCGGGTACCGCCTCGACTGGATCACCCGCTCGCCGCGGTTCTTCCCGATGGAGGACACCAAGCTCACGCTCGAGATGACGAGCCCGGAGTACACCGACCACTTCCACGCGCTGCCGACGGACGTCCGCGACCGCCTCGGCCGCGAGCAGCGGGGGCTGTACAAGGGGATCAGCGCCGACCTGGTCGACGAGGTCTACGACACCCTCTACCGCATCAGCGCCCGGGGGTCGGTGCCGACGACGCTCCGGACCGACACGAGCGTCGTCGCCGCCGAGTGGCTGCCCGACCGGGACCGCTTCCGACTGACGCTCCGGCACGCGCAGCTCGGCACCGAGGCGACCCACGAGGTCGCCCGGCTCGTCCTCGCGACCGGGTACCGCCCGCGGACCCCGGACTTCCTCGCGCCGGTCGAGCACCTCGTGGCGCGCGACGACCGCGGCCGCTTCGCCGTCGCGCGGGACCTGCACGTGGACACGATCGGCGGCCGGATCTGGGTGCAGAACGCCGAGGAGCACACGCACGGCCTGACCGCTCCGGACCTCGGGATGGGCGCGTGGCGGAACGCGTCGATCATCCGGTCCGTCACGGGGCGCGCCGTGTACGGCCTGGAGGAGCGGATCGCCTTCCAGGAGTTCGGCCTGCCCGGTGGACGGCCGGCTCCGGATCCTGCGGCCGGCACCGACGCGGACGCTGCGGCGAGCGCCGCGGCGGTCGCCGCACCCGGGGGCACCGACCGGGGCGGACGCCGGACCGCGACCGTCGGGGTCTCGTCGTGAGCGCCCCGGTGACGGCCGCCGCACCGGCGGGCCCGACCACGGGCCTCCCGTCCGTCCACCCCGTCGACCCGGACCGTGACGCCGCCGTCGTGCAGTCCTGGCTCGCGCACCCGGCGTCCTCGTGGTGGGGGATGCCCGACCACGACGTCGACGCCGTCCGGTCGTACCTGCGCTCCGTGCAGGACGACCCCGGGCAGTCGGGCTGGCTGCTCCGCCGGCGCGGCGAGCCGATCGCGTACGCGGAGACGTACGACCCCGCGGTCGTGCTGCTCACCGACGTCTGGGACGCCGAACAGGGCGACGTCGGCATGCACCTGCTCGTCGCCCCGCCGCCGGCGGCCGGATCGTCAGCCGGCGGCCGCGTGCACGGGCTCACCAGCGCCGTGATGCGGGCCGTCGTCGAGCACTGCCGCGACGCCCTCGGTGCACGGCGGGTCGTCGTCGAACCGGACGTGCGGAACACGGCGGTGCAGCGGAAGAACGCCGAGGTCGGGTTCAGGGTGCTGCGCGAGGCCGACGTCGACGGCAAGCGGGCGCTGTTCTCGGTCCTCGACACCGCGCGGATCGGAGTGCCGGACGACGACGGTCCCGCGGCGCACCTGCGGCCGGAGCACCTCGAGCCCGCCGAGCGGCACCTCGTCGCGAAGGCCATCGCCGAGTTCACCCACGAGCGGTTGATCGCCCCACGGCCCGACGGGGACCACTGGGTGCTCGACACGGGCGACTCGACCTACCGGTTCACCGCGCGGGTGCACACGCTCGAGCACTGGGTGGTCGACGAGACCTCGCTCACCCGCACCCGCAGGGGCGTCCCGGTGCCGCTCGACGCGCAGGACCTCGTGCTCGCGCTGCACGAGCGGCTCGGGATCCCGGACGCCCTGCTCGGCACGTACCTCGAGGAGATCGCCTCGACGCTCGCGAGCGCCGCGGTCAAGCACCGACGCGGGGGACCCTCGGCCGCGCAGCTCGCCCGAGGCCGGACCGACGGCGACGTCGTCGCGGGGTTCCAGGACGCCGAGGCGGCGATGACCGAGGGGCACCCCGCGTTCGTCGCGGCGAACGGCCGGATCGGGTTCGGGCTCGACGAGTACCGCGCGTACGCCCCCGAGTGCGGCGGGCGCTTCCGGTACCGCTGGCTCGCCGCCCGTCGGGAGCACACGCACCTGGCGCTCGCCGCAGACCGCACCGAGGCACAGCACTGGGACGCCGAACTCGACGCGTCGACCCTGGCGCGCTTCCACGAGGTGCTCGAGCGGCGCAGCCTCGACCCCACCGAGTACACGTGGTTCCCGGTGCACCCGTGGCAGTGGCAGCACCGGATCGCGGTGACCTTCGCGCCGGACCTCGGACGGCAGGACCTGGTCGACCTCGGTGAGGGACCGGACGACCACCAGCCGCAGCAGTCGATCCGCACCGCGTTCAACCGCTCGCATCCGGAGCGGTCCTACGTCAAGACGGCGCTCGCCGTGCAGAACATGGGGTTCCTGCGCGGCATGTCGCCCGCGTACATGCGCACCGCGCCCGCGGTGAACGACTGGGTCGCGGGGCTCGTCGAGGCGGACCCCGTCCTCGCCGACGCCGGGTTCGGGGTGCTCCGGGAGCACGCCGCGATCGGGTACACCGGGGACGTCTGGCACCGGATCGGGTCGGTGCCGGCGCAGCAGGGCGCGCCGCAGCGGAAGATGCTCGCGGCGCTCTGGCGGGAGAGCCCGGTGCCGCGACTCCGTGCGGGGGAGCGGCCGATGACCATGGCGGCGCTGCTGCACCGGGACGCCCGGGGACGCTCGGTCGCGGCGGCGCTCGTGGCGCAGTCGGGGCTCGACGCCGTGTCGTGGGTCGAGCGGTACCTCGACGCCTACCTCCGTCCCGTCGTGCACTGCCTGACCGAGCACCAGCTGCTGTTCATGCCGCACGGCGAGAACCTCGTCCTCGTGCTGCGCGACGGAGCGGTGTCCCGCGTGTTCATGAAGGACATCGGGGAGGAGGTCGCGGTCGTCGGGGACGTCCCCGTGCCGGCCGGGATCGAGCGGATCATGCACCCGGTTGACGACGACGAGGCAGCGCTCGGCGTCTTCACCGACGTGTTCGACGGCGTGCTCCGGTACCTCGCGGCGATCCTCGACGACGACGGGATCCTGCCGAGCCACGCGTTCTGGCGGCTCGTCGGGGAGTGCGTGGACGGTGCGGCTGCGGGACGGGCCCGAGCGATCGACCTCCGGGCGCCGGACTTCGAGCACTCGTGCCTCAACCGGCTGCAGCTCCGGAACACCCTGCAGATGGTCGACCTGTCGGCGCAGAGCGACTCGCTCATCCGGGCCGGACGGATGCCGAACCCGATCGCACGCTGAGGGTCCGCTCACCCGAGCGGCCACGGACGGGGCCCGCGGGTGGCGAGCACGCTCCCGCGGGCCCGGCCGTGCCAGGCTGGCCGGGTGACCCGTACCGTGCAGCTCATCCGCTCCGACCGGCTCAGCGACGTCGCCGAGTACGCGTACGCCGCCACCGCGCCCGCCGACGCCCGGCTCGTGTTCCTCGCCGGGGCGTGTCCCCTCGACGAGGACGGTCGGACCGTCGCCGTCGGGGACCACCGTGCGCAGGCCGCGCAGTGCATGGTCAACCTCGAGGCGGCACTCGCCGCCGCCGGTGCCGGGCTCGACGACCTCATGCACACCCGTGTGCTCGTGGCGTCGTCCGACCAGGCGGACCTCGTCGCCGCCTGGGAGGTCGTCCGGGCGGCCATGGGGGAGCACGACGTGCCCAGCACCCTGATGGGCGTGACCGTCCTCGGCTACGACGACCAGCTCGTCGAGGTCGAGGGCGTCGCCGCGGTGCGGGACTGAGCGCCGTGACCGACACTCCGTCCACCCCGCCCCCGCACCTGCGCTGGCGGCTCCTCGGGCTGGTCGCCCTCGGCGGGGCGATCGGCACCGGCGTTCGCGCGGCGCTCGCCGCTGCCCTGCCGTCCGTCGACGGGATCAGCTGGACGATCCTCGCCATCAACGTCGTCGGGGCGTTCTGCCTGGGGCTGCTCCTCGAGTCGCTGGCGCACGCGGGTCCGGACACCGGTCGGCGCCGCGCGCTCCGACTGTTCGTCGGCACGGGGGTCCTCGGCGGCTTCACGACGTACTCGACGCTCGCGGACGACACCGCGCGGCTGCTCGACGTCGGACGGTGGGGCGCGGGCACCGGGTACGCGCTGCTCTCGGTCGTGCTCGGGCTCGTCGCCGCGGCAGCGGGTGCGTGGATCGCCGGGGCCCGGCGCTCCCTTGGTGCCCGCGATCCGCGGACGGGGGACACCCGGTGAGCCCGCTCGACCTGCTGCTGGTCTCGCTCGGCGGCGGCGTCGGCGCCGCGCTGCGCTTCTGGCTCGACGGCGCGGTCAAGGCCCGGGTCGGCCGCGGCCCGCTCGGTGGCTTCCCGGTCGGCACGCTCGTCATCAACGTCTCCGGGTCGCTCGTCCTCGGGCTCCTCACCGGCGCGGGCGAGTCCGGTGCGCTGTCGTTGCCGATGGTCGCCGTGCTCGGGACGGGCATGATGGGCGGGTACACGACGTTCTCGACGGCGAGCGTCGAGACCGTGCAGCTCCTCCGATCCGGCAAGACCCGGACCGCCGTCCTGAACGGCCTCGGGATGCTCGTCGTCTCGGTCGGCGCAGCCGCGCTCGGCCTGCTCATCGGAAGGAACACATGACCTCGGAACGCCCCGGCGAACTCGTCCTCGTCCGCCACGGAGAGACGGAGTGGTCGAAGAGCGGTCAGCACACCGGCCGCACCGACATCCCGCTCACCGAGAACGGCATCGAGCAGGCGAAGCGCGCCGGCCGGTACCTCGCGGACCGCACGTTCGCGCTCGCGCTCTCGAGCCCGCTGCAGCGTGCCCGCGACACCGCCGAACTCGTCGGCGTCGACCCGGAGCTCGACGAGGACCTGTACGAGTGGGACTACGGCGCCTACGAGGGCCTCACCACGCCGCAGATCAAGGTCAAGCGGCACGGCCCGTGGGACCTCTGGACCGACGGGGTCCCGGCGGGTGACACCCCGGGGGAGAACGCCGCCGAGGTCCGCGTCCGCGTCGAGCGGGTCCTGAACCGCGTCCGGCCGGTGCTCGCCGAGGGCGACGACGCGATCGTGGTCGCGCACGGCCACGTGCTCCGCGCCCTCGGCGCCGCGTGGATCCGCCTGGCGCCGCAGGACGGTGCCGTGCTGAAGCTCGGCACCGCGACCGTCAGCTCGCTCGGCTACGAGCACGGCCGCCCGGTGATCGACTGCTGGAACGTCACCCCGCGCGACTGACGTCCCGAGTGCGGAACCAGGTTCCGGACACAGCACCGCGCTGCTCCCCGGTTCTGAGTCCGGAACCAGGTTCCGCAGAGGCGCGCGGCGTCGGACGAGCGGACGGGCGGACGGGAGGCGCGGTGCGGGTCCGCCACGCGCCTCCCGGCCGTCAGACGGTGCGGATCGCGCTCGTCGCGCCGAGCGCACGGCCGCGCCGCCGCTCGATCGCCCGACCCACGACGAGCAGCGCCACGCTGACGAGCGCGCCGAGCAGCGTCTGCGCGATGCGGTCCACCGCCAGGAGCTCCGGCGCCTCGGGCACGCTCAGCCACGACACCGCCAGCGCGAGCGGCGTGAGGAACAGCAGCGTCACGGCGTAGTGCCGCGCGACGAAGATCTCCGCGAAGAACTGGCCGACCACGGCGATCACCACGATCCACCACACCGAGGGCTCGAGCAGCAGGATGCCGACGGCGATCACCGTGCCGCCGATCGTGCCGACGAACCGCTGCACCGCACGGGCCACGGTGTGTCGCTGCCGGATCGCCGGCAGCGTCGAGACCAGCGCGATGACCGCCCAGTACGGGTGACCGAGCCACGGGACGGTCTCGGCAACGGCCCCGGCGACCATGGCGCCGACCACGTTGAGCCCGACCGTCTCCCAGAGCGCCGCGCTGCGCAGGATCGCGAACGAGCGGTGCTTCCGCGGTGCGATCGGGCGGAACACGTGGGGCGCGCGCGGGTGCAGGACGAGGCGGATCACCGCGCCGGACATCGCGACGAGCCAGGCCCACACGACCGATCCGACGATGATCGTCGCGACGAGGGGCAGGTCGGTCGGCCGGACGGGCACGAGCGCCGAGACGCAGAACGCGAACACGGGGAAGATCGGCTGCGCCGGGATCGTCTGCAGCGTGCTCAGCGTGCAGACCGCGACCACCAGGACGACCACGAGCCCGACGCCCTGCAACCACAGCGGCGCCCCGGACAGCGACACCGCGACACCGGCGGCCATGCACGACGCCTGCAGGAGGCCCGCGACACCGGTCGTCACCATGCGCTGTCGGTACGGCTCGGTCGCGCCGAAGATCGCGGTGAAGCCGGCGAACATCGCGAAGGCCGCGTAGCCCGGCATCCCCAGGGCGATGAGCAGCGCGAGCGGTGCGCCGCCGGCGATCGCGGCGCGGGCTGCGCCCTCGAGGTTGGTGGTCCGGGTCGAGTGCGCAGGCGTCGTCATGTCGCTCCCATCCTCCCACCGCGACGGGTGTCGCCGGGACGTGTCGCGTCCCGAGGGTGGGCGGCTGTCGGACGGGAGGCGCGTGGCGGGCCCGTCACGAGCCTCCCGTCCGACGTCCGGTCGCGGCGCACGCGCGTTGGTATACCAACCTGCTAGACTCGCCGGACCGAACCGCGAGAGCGGTACCGCAACGTCGATGAGGAAGGGTCGGGCCGATGGGAAAGACGCTCGCCGAGAAGGTGTGGGACGACCACGTCGTGGTCAAGGGCGAGGACGGGAACCCGGACCTCCTCTACATCGACCTCCACCTCGTGCACGAGGTCACGAGCCCGCAGGCGTTCGACGGTCTCCGCCAGGCCGGCCGTCCCGTGCGTCGCCTGGACCTCACCATTGCGACCGAGGACCACAACACCCCGACGCTCGCGATCGACCGGCCGATCGCCGACCCGACGAGCCGCACCCAGATCGAGACCCTGCGCCGGAACTGCACGGAGTTCGGCGTCCGCCTGCACTCGCTGGGCGACAGGGAGCAGGGCATCGTCCACGTGGTCGGCCCCCAGCTCGGCCTGACCATGCCCGGCATCACGGTCGTCTGCGGCGACTCCCACACGAGCACCCACGGCGCGTTCGGCGCGATGGCGTTCGGCATCGGCACGTCCGAGGTCGAGCACGTCCTCGCGACGCAGACCCTGCCGCTGAAGCCCTTCAAGACCATGGCGATCACGGTCGAGGGCACGCTGCGCCCCGGTGTCACCGCGAAGGACATCATCCTCGCCGTGATCGCGAAGATCGGTACCGGCGGCGGGCAGGGCTACGTGCTCGAGTACCGCGGGTCGGCGATCCGCTCCCTCTCGATGGAGGGCCGCATGACGATCTGCAACATGTCGATCGAGGCCGGTGCCCGCGCCGGCATGGTCGCCCCCGACCAGACGACGTACGACTACGTCCAGGGTCGCGACCACGCCCCGACCGGCCAGGACTGGGACGACGCGGTCGCCTACTGGGACACGCTGGCGACCGACGACGACGCGGTGTTCGACGCCGAGGTCTTCATCGACGCCGACGAGCTCGAGCCCTTCGTCACCTGGGGCACCAACCCCGGCCAGGGCGTGTCGCTCTCCGAGACGGTCCCCTCTCCCTCGGACTACACCGACCCGAACGACCAGGCGGCGGCGCAGCGCGCGTTGGAGTACATGGACCTGACCGCCGGCACGCCCATGAAGGACATCGCCGTCGACGCGGTGTTCATGGGGTCGTGCACGAACTCGCGCATCGAGGACCTCCGGGCCTTCGCGTCGATCATCAGGGGGCGCCAGAAGGCCGAGGGCGTCCGGGTCATGGTCGTGCCCGGCTCCGCTCGGGTGCGGCTCGAGGCCGAGGCCGAGGGGCTGGACAAGGTGTTCACGGACTTCGGCGCCGAGTGGCGGTTCGCCGGCTGCTCGATGTGCCTCGGCATGAACCCCGACCAGCTCGCGCCGGGGGAGCGCTGCGCCAGCACCTCGAACCGGAACTTCGAGGGCCGTCAGGGCAAGGGCGGCCGCACCCACCTGGTGTCCCCGCTCGTCGCCGCGGCCACGGCCGTGCGCGGGACGCTGTCGAGCCCGTGGGACCTGGCGACCGACGACGAGATCGCGGCGGCGACGTCCGCCACCGCAAGCGAGGGGAAGTTCTGATGGACAAGATCACCACCGTCACCGGGATCGCTGCGCCGCTCAAGCGGTCCAACGTCGACACCGACCAGATCATCCCCGCGGTCTACCTCAAGCGCGTCACGAAGACGGGCTTCGAGGACGCCCTGTTCGCCGGGTGGCGCCAGGACCCCGACTTCGTGCTCAACAAGTCCGAGTACCAGGGCGCGCAGGTGCTCGTCGCCGGCCCGGACTTCGGCACCGGGTCGAGTCGTGAGCACGCCGTCTGGGCACTCCGCGACTTCGGGTTCCGCGTGGTCGTCTCGAGTCGCTTCGCGGACATCTTCAAGGGCAACGCGGGCAAGCAGGGCCTGGTCACCGCGATCGTGACCGAACCGGAAGTCGAGGCCCTCTGGGCCGAGATCGAGCGGGATCCGGGGGTGCAGGCGACCGTCGACCTGGTCACGCAGCGCGTGTCGCTCGGCGCGGTGGACGTCCCCTTCGAGATCGACGCCTACACTCGTTGGCGGTTGATGGAAGGGCTCGACGACATCGGGCTCACCCTCCGTGACGAGTCCTCGATCACGGAGTTCGAATCCCGCCGCTCCCGATGGCGGCCGAAGACATTGCCGGTGAAGTAGTGAACTCCCTCGTACAGGACGCAGCAGCAGCAGGGGCCCGCGTCGGCCTCAAGTCGGACGAGATCGTCATCCGGGGCGGCAAGCCGCTCGTGGGACGCATCGAGGTCCGTGGCGCGAAGAACCTCGCGACCAAGGCGATGGTCGCCTCGCTGCTCGGCGACACCCCGTCGATCCTCAAGGACGTCCCGGACATCTCCGACGTGAAGGTCGTCCGCGGCCTGCTCGAGGTGCACGGCGTGCGGATCACGGACCCTGCACGAGGCGAGCTCATCCTCGACCCGTCGAACGTCGAGTCGGCGCACTTCGCCGAGATCGACGCCCACGCCGGGTCGAGCCGCATCCCGATCCTGTTCTGCGGTCCGCTGCTGCACAAGCTCGGCGAGGCGTTCATCCCCGACCTCGGCGGCTGCCGCATCGGCGACCGTCCGATCGACTTCCACCTCGACGCCCTGCGCGCCATGGGGGCTGTGGTCGACAAGCAGCTGAACGGCATCCACCTGACGGCGCTGAACGGCCTCAAGGGTGCGAAGATCGAGCTGCCCTACCCGAGCGTCGGGGCGACCGAGCAGGTCCTGCTCTCGTCGGTCCTGGCCGAGGGCGTCACCGAGCTGCGCAACGCCGCGATCGAGCCCGAGATCATGGACCTCATCGCGATCCTGCAGAAGATGGGCGCGATCGTCACGGTCGAGCCGAGCCGCACGATCTTCATCGAGGGCGTCGAGTCGCTCCGCGGCTACACGCACCGCGCGATCAACGACCGCAACGAGGCCGCGAGCTGGGCCTCCGCAGCGCTCGCGACGAACGGCGACATCTTCGTCGAGGGCGCGGACCAGCAGGACCTCATGACGTTCCTCAACGTCTTCCGCAAGGTCGGCGGCGGGTTCGACGTGCAGGAGGACGGCATCCGCTTCTACCGCGAGCGTGAGACCCTGCGCCCGGTCGTCGTCGAGACCGACGTCCACCCCGGCTTCATGACGGACTGGCAGCAGCCGCTCGTCGTCGCCCTGACCCAGGCCGAGGGCACGAGCATCGTGCACGAGACCGTCTACGAGAACCGCTTCGGCTTCACGGACGCGCTGAACGAGATGGGTGCCGACATCGTCGTGCACAAGGAGGGGCTGCCCGGGCACGACCGCCGCGTCGCCCGCCGCCCGTTCGAGCAGGCCGCCGTCATCACCGGCCCGACGACGCTGCACGCCGCGAACGTCCGCGTCCCGGACCTGCGCGGTGGCTTCAGCCACCTCATCGCGGCCCTGACCGCCGAGGGCGAGTCGCACATCACGAACGTCGGCATCATCAGCCGCGGCTACGAGCACTTCATCCCGAAGCTGCGCAAGCTCGGCGCCGACTTCGACTTCGCGGGCTAGACGCGTGGTCGGCACGACGGGCGGACCGGGCGACCACGGCACCGGTGACGGCCTGGAGGCACGGCGTGCGTCCGCCTCGGACGTCACCACGGGCCTCCCGAACCCGGGGCGCCGGTGGCGCCGCGGCGAGCTGAACGCGGCCTTCCGCATCACCGCGTCCGTGGTGATCCCGGTCTTCCGGTTCACCGCCCGCTACCACTGGCACGGGCCGAAGCGCCTGCCAGAGGGTGGCGCGTTCGTGCTCGCCCCGAACCACTTCACGAACATCGACCCGCTCGTCGTCGGCACGGCCGTCTGGCTGTCCCGCCGCGCGCCGCGGTTCCTCGCGAAGGCGTCGATCTTCCGGGTCCCGGTCGTCGGCAAGCTCATGGCCGGCATGGGCCAGATCCCGGTCGAGCGCTCCGGTCGGACGCGCCTGAACGACCCGCTCGGCGGCGGGAAGTCCGTCATCGAGCAGGGCGGGGCGATCATCGTCTACCCCGAGGGCACGCTCACGCGCGACCCCGACCTCTGGCCGATGCGCGGCAAGACCGGTGCGGTGCGGATCGCGCTCGAGAACGACGTGCCGCTCATCCCGATGGCCCACTGGGGTACGCAGCGGATCATGGCGCGGTACTCCAGGAAGCTCCGGCTGTTCCCGCCGTCGCGCGTCGACGTGATCGTCGGCGACCCGATCGACCTGTCCGCGTTCCGCGGGAAGCCGCTCGACCAGAAGACCCTGCTCGCGGCGACCGACCTGCTCATGCAGCGCATCACCGAGCTCCTCGAGGAGCTCCGCGGCGAGCAGGCCCCGGCGATCCGGTGGGACCCCGCCGCCAACAACCAGAAGGAGACCGGGAAGTTTGAGTGACGACCGCCCGGGCCTGCGCCCGCACGACGACCACCCGGACCCCGTCGTCGCCGCTCCCGGTGCCGTCGACACCGCGGCCATCCGCGTGGTGATGCAGTCCACCGACAAGCCGCGCGTCGCCGTCATCGGTGCGGGCAGCTGGGGGACCACCTTCGCCAAGGTGCTCGCCGAGGGCGGTGCCGACACCGTCGTCTGGGCACGACGGCCCGAGGTCGCTCGCGAGATCACCGAGACGAAGCGGAACTCCGACTACCTGCCCGGCATCAACCTGCCGCGCACGCTGACCGCGTCGACCTCGCTGTCCGCGGTGCTCGACGGCGCCGAGCAGGTGTACGTCTCGGTCCCGTCGCAGTCCCTCCGCTCGAACCTGTCCGCGATCGCGCCACTGCTGCCCGAGGGCGTCCCCGTCGTCAGCCTGATGAAAGGCGTCGAGAAGGCCACCGGCCTGCGGATGAGCGAGGTCCTGCACGAGGGGCTCGGCATCGACCGCGACCGCATCGCCGTCGCGAGCGGACCGAACCTGGCGCTCGAGATCGCCCGCCGGCAGCCGACCGCCGCGGTCGTGTCGTCGACGTCGCTCGAGACCGCCACCGCCGTGGCCGCGGTCGCCACGAACCCGTACTTCCGGTCGTTCACGAACACCGACGTCATCGGCACCGAGTTCGGCGGCGTGCTGAAGAACCTCATCGCGGTGGCGATCGGCATCGTCGACGGTGTCGGCTACGGCGAGAACACCAAGGCGTCGATCATCACCCGCGGGCTCGCCGAGATGACCGACTTCGCGGTGTCGCTCGGTGCGCAGCCGTCGACCCTGTCCGGCCTCGCGGGCCTCGGCGACCTCATCGCGACGTGCCAGTCGCCGCTGTCGCGGAACAACACGGCCGGCCGGTTGCTCGGACAGGGCTACCGCTTCGACGAGGTGGTCCGCCAGATGAACCAGACGGCGGAGGGCCTGGCGTCGGTCGCCCCGATCCTCGAGCTGGCCGCGGCGAACGGGGTCGACATGCCCATCGTCGGGCAAGTGGCCGAGGTCCTCGCCGGTAGGCTCGACCCGCGCAACATCGCGCCGCACCTCACCGAGACCGACGAGCCCCAGGGCGAGTGACCGGTCCGCTCCCGACCTCCGAGGGGACTCCCATGCCCACGATCGCTCCCGCCCCCACGACCGTCGCCGTGCTGTTCGGCGGCCGGTCCAGCGAGCACGAGATCAGCTGCGTGACGGCCGGCGGCATCATGGACGTCGTCGACCGGTCTGCCTACGCGGTGGTGCCGATCGGCATCACGAAGGAGGGGGCGTTCACGCTCCAGGCCGACGACCCCGCGCAGTGGGTGCTCCGCGACGGGGCACTCCCGGTCGTGCCCGACAACGGCACGCGCGTGGCGTTCCCGACGTCGCCCGCGACGAACGAGCTCGTCGTCTCGCACCCTGACGGCTCGGTGACGACGATCGCGGTCGACGTGGTGTTCCCGATCCTGCACGGCCCGTTCGGCGAGGACGGCACGGTGCAGGGGCTCCTCGAGGTCGCCGGCCTGCCGTACGTCGGTGACGGTGTCCTGGCGAGCGCGCTGGCGATGGACAAGCACACCGCGAAGGCCGTGCTCGAGCACGCCGGGCTGCGCGTGGCGCCGTGGACGACGGTCCTCCGCCGCGAGTGGACGACCGACCCCGACGCCGTCGCCGCGTCCGTCGCGGTGCACGGCTGGCCGCTCTTCGTGAAGCCCGCCCGCGCCGGGTCGAGCATGGGGGTGTCGCGGGTCGACGACCCGACGCAGCTCGCCGCCGCGATGGACCTGGCGTTCGAGCACGACGCGAAGGTGATCGTCGAGCCGCGCGTGGTCGGCCGCGAGGTCGAGGTGGCGGTCCTCGAGGGCCGCGACGGCGTCCCGCGCACGAGCCTGCCCGGCGAGATCGTCGTCGCCGAGGACGGCTTCTACGACTTCGCCTCGAAGTACCTCGGCGGTGACGAGGCGCTCCTCTGCCCCGCACCCCTGACCGACGACGAGACCGCCGCGATCCGTTCGATCGGCGCGCGGGCGTTCGAGGCGATCGGCGGTGCCGGCCTGGCGCGCGTCGACTGCTTCCTGACCGACGACGGCTTCGTGGTGAACGAGGTCAACACCATGCCGGGCTTCACCCCGCTGTCGATGTACCCGCGCTGCTGGGCGGCGTCCGGAGTGTCCTACGGCGAACTCGTCACCGAGCTCATCGAGCTGGGACGCGTCGCCGTTCGCTGACACCCGGTCCGGCGCGCGTCACCCACCTGGCGATCAGCCCTGCACGTCGGAGGGGTCGAGGCAGCGGTGCCCGTCCTTCGGCAGGATCGACACGACGTCGGACAGGTCCTGCACGACCTGGTTGGTGGTCTTCGTCGAGTCGATGACGACCTGCACCGCGGGGGAGCGGCCGAACGTCGTGTAGACGACCTCCTCGCCGCGGTCGTCGCGGATCCAGTCGACACCGCCCTGGCTGAAGCACGGCAGGTCGGACACGCTCGGCACCGCGACCCCGCAGTGGTACAGCGCCGCGGCCGGGTCGCCCCACGCCGCGGTCGACTGCGCGTCCGTGTTCCGCAACGCCAGGTCGTTCCCGACGGTCGCGGGGAGCCGGACCTGCACGGCGGCGCACGCGGCGGCGTCCGCCGACGGAGCAGGGGCCATCGACACGGCGTTCGTGCAGCCGGTCAGCCCGGCGGCGAGTGCCACGGCGACGCCCGCGATCGCGGTCCAGCGGAGGGGGCGGCGCACGGTGTCCATCGGGGTCCAGGCTACCGTTGCGGACGTGGACGAGATGGACGACGCCTGGACCGGACCGACCGTGGGGCAGGTGGGGGAGCTCGCCGTCCTCGACCGCATCGTCCGCCGGCTGCCAGCGGGCGCTCCGGTGCTCGGCCCCGGTGACGACTGCGCGGTGGTCGCGGCGCCGGACCGCCGGTTCGTCGTCACGACGGACATGATGGTGCACGGGCCGGACTTCCGGTGGGCGTGGTCGTCCCCGGAGGACGTCGGGTGGAAGGCCGCCGCGACGAACCTGTCCGACGTCGCGGCGATGGGCGCGGTGCCGAGCGGGCTCGTGATCGCCCTCGCCGCGCCGCAGGACACCCCGGTCGCGGTGCTCGAGTCCTTCGCCGACGGGGTGCGGGCCGCGGTGGACGCGCTCGCGCCGGGGTGCGGCGTGGTCGGTGGGGACCTGTCGACCTCGGCCACCTTCACGGTCTCGGTGACGGCGTTCGGTGACCTCGGCGGACGGTCGCCGGTGCTCCGCTCGGGGGCCCGGGTCGGGGACGTCCTCGCGGTCTCGGGGGAGCTCGGCCGCGCGGCCCGGGGCCTCGCCCGGCTGTTCCGCGACGGCGTCGACGCCGACGGTGAGCCCGCGCGCTCGTCGGTGGTCGCGAGCGGTGCGGACGCGGACCCGGACGTCGACCGGCAGCGACGCCCGGTCCCGCCGGTCGCCGACGGCGTGCACGCGGCGACGGCGGGGGCGACCGCGATGCTCGACCTGTCCGACGGCCTGGCGATCGACGCCGGACGACTGGCCCGAGCCAGCGGGGTGACGCTCGACCTCGACCCGGAGCCCCGGCTCGACGACCTCGCGCTGCACGGCGGCGAGGACCACGGCCTGCTCGCGACCTTCCCGCCGGACGTGGTGCTGCCCGGCGGCTTCCGGCGGCTCGGTACGGTCGTCGCCCGCGGCGACGCGGACCTGGTCCGCGGAGGTGACCCGGTCCCGACGTCCGGGTGGGACCCGTACGCCGACTGGGACGGCGCCGCGGGCTGACCGCCGGGGCCGCGCCGAGCCTCCCGGCCGTCGCCGCTGTCCTGCTGTCCGCTCGTCGCCGTCGCCTGCCGTCCGCCGTGCGCGGTCCGCCGTCCGCGACGTTGCACGCGTCGATCGACGCGCGCGGTCGCATGATGCACACGCATCCGGTGCACGCGCACGTTCCGACGTTGTACGCGTCGATCGACGCGCGCGGTGTCGCACGATGCAAACGCATCCGGTGCACGCCCGCGTCAGGCCGGGGTGACGGCCTCCCACGCCACGGTCTCGCCGTAGCTGCGCTTGCTGAACGGCTCGAGCCCGGCCGGCCACGTCGGCTCCGGCGACCGCTTGCTCCGCTCGACGACGACCACCGCGCCCGGCGTGAGCCGTGGCACGAGCGCCTCGAGCACGTCGGCGATCTCCTGCTCGGCCACGTCGTACGGCGGGTCGATGAACACCAGGTCGAAGGTCCGGACCGTGCTGCGCAGGTACCCGAGCGCCGGTTGCGGCTGCACGTCGACGCGCACGCCGGGCACCCGCTGCTGCACGGCCTTCGCGTTCGCGCGGCACGCCTGCGCGGCGGCGGACGCCCGGTCGACGAGCACGACCTCCGCGGCGCCGCGCGACGCCGCCTCGAGTCCGAGTGCGCCCGTCCCCGCGTAGAGGTCCGCGACCGAGGTGCCCTCCACGAGCCCGCGTGCGCCGAGCGACGAGAACAGGGCCTCGCGCACGCGGTCGCTCGTCGGCCGGGTGCCGGACTTCGGCACCCGGAGCGTCGTGGAACCGGCAGCGCCGGCGATGATGCGGGTCATGCTGCCACCGTAGCGGCCTGCACCCGCTCCACAGGCCGGGCGGTCTGCACCGGGCGGGCGGTCTCCACAGGTCTGCCGGGAGGCGCGCAGCACGTCGGACCCGCCCGGTACCGTGGTCGCGTGGTCACCTCCGACACCCCCGACACCGCGGCACCGCCGGTGCGGCCCGACCTCGGCCCCGCGCCCCTCGACGCGAAGCTGAGCGGGGTCCTCGGCGGCCGCACGGCGACGGCGATCGAGAAGGCGTTCGGACACCGCACCGTGGGCGAGTTCCTCGAGCACGCACCCCGGCGGTACGCGGAGCGCGGGGCGCTGACCGCGCTCGACTCGCTCGCGATCGGCGAGTCGGTGACGATCGTGGCCGAGGTCATCGACGTGCGCGAGCGGACCATGCGCGCGCGTCGCGGCTCGATCCTCGAGGCGAAGATCGGCGACGGTAAGGGTCTGCTCACGCTGACGTTCTTCAACCAGGGTTGGCGCACGAAGGACCTCGTGCCCGGTGCCCGCGGGATCTTCGCCGGCAAGGTCAGCGACTACCGCGGCGCCAGGCAGCTCGCCCACCCGGACTACGAGCTGTTCGACCGCGACGACCCCCGCGCGACCGCCGACCCCGAGGACGAAGAGGCCATCCGCTGGTCGCGGCAGCCGATCCCGATCTACCCGGCGACGGCGTCGCTGACCTCGTGGCAGATCGCGAAGGCGATCGGGGTCGTCCTCGACACCCTGCCCGACCTGCCCGATCCGATCCCGGCACCCGCACGGACGCGACTCGGCCTGGTGCCGTTCCGCCGTGCGCTCGAACTCCTGCACCGCCCGGAGAAGGTCGCCGACTTCAAGCGGGCGCAGGACGCGCTGCGCTACCGCGAGGCGTTCGTGCTGCAGACCGCGCTGGTGCAGCGACGGATCGCCGCCCGCGCGACCGCGGCGACCCCGCGGACCGCCACCGCCGGCGGGATCCTCGAGCGCTTCGACGCCTCGCTGCCGTTCACGCTGACCGACGACCAGCAGGCCGTCGGCGCCGAGATCGCGCACGACCTGGCAGGGGACTGGCCGATGCACCGGCTGGTGCAGGGCGAGGTCGGCTCCGGCAAGACCCTCGTGGCGATCCGGGCCATGCTCACGGTCGCCGAGTCCGGCGGGCAGTCGGCCCTCATCGCCCCGACCGAGGTGCTCGCCGCCCAGCACCTCCGCTCGATCGTGAAATTCCTCGGCCCCGACCTGGCGGCGGAGCTCCGACCGGTCATCCTGACGGGGTCGCAGTCGACCGACGAACGCCGCCGGGCCCTGCTCGCAGCGGCGTCCGGCAGCTCGCGGCTCGTCGTCGGCACGCACGCGCTCCTCGGCGACCGGGTCGACTTCGCGGAGCTCGGCCTGGTCGTCGTCGACGAGCAGCACCGGTTCGGTGTCGAGCAGCGCGAGGCCCTCCGGACCAAGGGCGCGACCCCGCCGCACGTGCTCGTCCTCACCGCGACCCCGATCCCGCGCACGGTCGCGATGACGGTGTTCGGCGACCTCGACGTCTCCACCATCACCGGGCTGCCGTCCGGCCGTGCCGGGGTGGAGACCTTCGCCGTCGGGCTGGCCGAGCACCCCGGGTGGGAGGGGCGGATCTGGACCCGGATGGCCGAGGAGCTCGCCGACGGGCGCCAGGCGTTCGTGGTGTGCCCGGCGATCGACGACGCACACGCCGAGGACGACGGCGGCCCCGAGCCCAGCGAGGACGACACCCCGAAGCGTGCACCGGCCACGGTCCTCGCGACGGCCGAGCGGATGCGGGCCATGCCGGTCCTGCAGGGGCGACGGATCGAGGTGCTGCACGGGCGGATGACCGCCGACGAGAAGGACCGCGTGATGACGTCCTTCGCGGCCGGCGACGTCGACGTGCTCGTGGCGACGACCGTGATCGAGGTCGGCGTCGACGTGCCGAACGCGTCGATGATGGCGGTGCTCGACGCCGACCGCTTCGGGGTCTCCCAGCTCCACCAGCTGCGCGGACGCATCGGTCGCGGCCAGTACGCCGGCGTGTGCCTGCTCGTCACCACGGCCGAGGCCGAGACCACCGCACGCGAGCGCGTCGACGCGGTGGCGGCGTCCGACGACGGCTTCGAGCTCGCCCGCGTCGACCTGGAGCTCCGGCGCGAGGGCGACGTGCTCGGCGAACGGCAGTCCGGCGGACGGTCGTCGCTGAACCTGCTCCGGGTCGTCGAGCACGCGGACCTGATCGTCGACGCCCGGGGCGAGGCCGAGCGCGTGCTCGAGCCCGACCCCGAGCTGCGGGACCACCCGGCCCTCCGCGAGGCCCTGGCACGGCGGCTCGACGAGTCCGACGCCGCCTTCCTCGGGAAGAACTGACCCCGACGGCCGGTAGCGTGGCGGACATGGCCCAGATCGCCGTCGTCCCCGGATCCTTCGACCCCGTGACCCTCGGGCACCTCGACGTCATCGGTCGTGCCGCGCGGCTGTTCGACGAGGTGCACGTGCTCGTCGTGCACAACCCGGACAAGCAGCCCGCGATGTTCGCCGCCGCCGACCGGGTGCGGCTCATCGAGCGGTCGCTCGTCGAGACCGGGGTCCCGGACACGGTGCGGGTCGGGGAGTGGACCTCCGGGCTCCTCGTCGACTACTGCCGCCAGGTGGGCGCCGGCGTGCTCGTGAAGGGTGTCCGCTCGGGCGAGGACGTCGCGTACGAGACGCCGATGGCGATCATGAACCGGCACCTCGCCGACGTCGAGACGGTCTTCCTGCTCCCCGAGGCGTCGCGGGCCCACGTGTCGAGCTCGCTCATCCGCCAGGTCGCGACGCTCGGCGGCGACGTCACGCCGTACGTGCCGGGCGTCGTGGCGGAGGCGCTGGCGCAGCACCTCGGCCGCTGACTGGCGGCGACCGCTGTCGCCCCTCGGCCGCTGACGCACCGCAGTCGCTGACACGCCGCGCTCCAGACGTCCTCGACGTGTGCGGGAGATCGCGCTAGGCTTGTCGATCGTGTCTTCCCCCGTGAACAGCCCCTACGCCCTGCGCGTGCGCGACCTCGCGCACCGGCCGGGCGAGATGCGCGAGCACTCGCTCGACATCGAGGTGCCGGACGCGATGGGTGCCGGCGTCATCGCCGTGCGCGAGGGCACCACGATGCAGCTCGACGTGAAGCTCGAGGGTCTCCACGAAGGCGTCCTGGTGTCCGGGCACGCCTCCGCCGAGGCCACGGGTGAGTGCTCGCGATGCCTCATCGACATCAGCGAACCGGTCGAGGTCGATTTCGCCGAGCTCTTCGCGTACGATGTCTCGGAGGATTTCGACTTCTTCGTTCACGATGACCACGTGGATTGTGAACCGGTCGTTCGAGATGCGGTGGTGCTGTCGCTGCCGTTCCAGCCGGTCTGCCGACCGGACTGCCCCGGTCTCGACCCCGTCACGGGTGAGCGGCTGGCCGACCTCGGCGAGGTCACCCCGCGCGAGGTCCTGGACCCGCGCTGGGCCGCGCTGAGCGGCTTCCAGGGCACCGGTACCGACGCGGAGCGCGGCGGCGCCGACGACAGCACCCCCGACCAGAGCCCCGAGGGCGACGGCCGTACGGCCTGACGCACCTCGACACCGACCACCGACCAACCGAAAGAGAACCACCATGGCCGTTCCCAAGCGCAAGCAGTCCCGTGCCAACACGCACGCCCGTCGTTCGCAGTGGAAGGCCGCGCCGGTCCAGCTCGTGAAGACGATCGAGAACGGCAAGGTCACCTACAGCCTCCCGCACCGCGCGAAGGTCGTCGAGGACTCGGCCGGCACCGCCCTGTACATGGAGTACAAGGGCCGCAAGGTCGCCGACGTCTGATCGGACTCGACCGATGACCGCGACGTCCGGCACCACGGGGTCCCGCCCCGTGGGGCCGGACGTCGTTCGTCTGCAGGGCATCCTCGGCGTCGAGATCGACGCCGAGCTCCTGCAGCTCGCCCTCACGCACCGCTCCTACGCGTACGAGCACGGGGGCATCAAGCACAACGAGCGCCTCGAGTTCCTCGGGGACTCCATCCTCGGCCAGGCCGTGACCGTGAAGCTCTTCCGGTCCTTCCCCGACCTCGACGAGGGCGAACTCGCCAAGCGGCGTGCCAGCCTCGTCTCGACGGTCGCCCTGGCCGAGATCGCCCGCATGATCGGGCTCGGCTCCTACCTGCGCCTCGGAAAGGGCGAGGAGCAGACCGGCGGCCGCGGCAAGGCATCCATCCTGGCCGACACGGTCGAGGCCGTGATCGGTGCGACGTACCTGTCCGCCGGCCCCGACGCCGCGACGGACCTGGTGCTGCGCCTGGTCGAGCCGCTGCTCGTCGACCCGGACCGCTTCGGCGCCGCCATGGACCCGAAGACGAGCCTGCAGGAGCTCGCGGCGAGCCTGTCCCTCGGCAACCCGGCCTACCGGGTGACCGAGGAGGGCCCGGACCACGACAAGACCTTCCACGCGACCGTCGTGCTCCAGGGCGAGGACGTGTCGACGGGCTCCGGTACGAGCAAGAAGACCGCCGAGATGGCCGCCGCGCTCGAGGCGTGGACGCGGCTCTCCGGCCGGGCGGCCTGACCGCGTGCCCGAACTCCCCGAGGTCGAGGTCGTCCGTGCCGGCCTCGAACCCGCCGTCAGCGGCGCCCGCGTGCTGCACGTCGACGTCGTCGACGACCGCGCACTCACCCGGCACGACGGTCCGGCGGAGGACTTCGCCGAACGGCTGACCGGCAGGACGATCGCCGCTGCCGTGCGGCGGGGCAAGTTCATGTGGTTCCCCCTGGTCCCGGAGCACGACGGCGACCGCCCCGAGGCCCTCGTCACGCACCTCGGGATGTCCGGTCAGGTGCTGCTCGGTCGTGACCGCCCGGCCGCCAGGCACCGGCGCATCCTCATCGACGTGCAGCCAGCTGGTCCTGATCGCGACGGACGCCCCGAGGCGCCGGTCGAGCTCGAGTTCGTCGACCAGCGGACCTTCGGCTCGATGGCGATCGACGCCATGGTGCCGACGGTGGACGGTGCGCCCGCCGGGTCCGCCGGGGCGGTCGACGCCCGCGAGCCGGACGCGCCGTGGCGACGGAGCATCCCGACGCAGGTGTCGCACATCGCACGGGACCCGCTCGACCCCGCCTTCGACGACGACCGGTTCGTCGCGATGGCCCGCAAGCGCTCGAGCGGCATCAAGCGCGTCCTGCTCGACCAGGGCGTCGTGAGCGGCATCGGCAACATCTACGCCGACGAGTCGCTCTGGGCCGCGAAGCTGCACTTCGATCGTCCGGCCGACCGCCTGCCCCGGGCCGACCTGCACCGGCTCCTCGCCGAGGTCCGTAGTGTCCTCGCCCGAGCACTCGAGGACGGTGGGACGAGCTTCGACGCGCAGTACGTCAACGTGAACGGGCAGTCCGGGTACTTCTCGCAGCGTCTCGCGGTGTACGGGCAGCAGGGGAAGCCCTGCCCGCGGTGCGGCACGACGATCGTGCGCGAGGCGTTCATGAACCGGTCCAGCCACCGGTGCCCCGTGTGCCAACCCGCTCCGCGCCGCCGCACGCGTTAGCCTGACGCGCAACCGAGCACCCGGAGACCCGCATGTACTTGAAGAGCCTCACCATCAAGGGGTTCAAGTCCTTCGCGCAGCCGACGACGTTCGCGTTCGAGCCCGGGGTCACCTGCATCGTCGGGCCGAACGGCTCCGGTAAGTCGAACGTGGTGGACGCCCTCGCGTGGGTGATGGGGGAGCAGGGAGCGAAGACCCTCCGCGGCGGCAAGATGGAGGACGTCATCTTCGCCGGCACCTCGACGCGCGGGCCGCTCGGTCGCGCGCAGGTGCTCCTGACGATCGACAACACCGACGGCCTGCTGCCGATCGAGTACTCCGAGGTGACGATCTCCCGCACGCTGTTCCGCAACGGCGGCAGCGAGTACGCCATCAACGGCGAGAACTGCCGCCTGCTCGACGTGCAGGAGCTGCTGAGCGACACCGGGCTCGGCCGTGAGATGCACGTCATCGTCGGGCAGGGCCAGCTCGACAAGGTGCTGCACGCCACCCCGGAGGACCGCCGCGGGTTCATCGAGGAGGCGGCGGGCATCCTCAAGCACCGGCGTCGCAAGGAGAAGACCCTCCGGAAGCTCGACGCCATGCAGACGAACCTGACGCGGCTGTCGGACCTGGCGGGGGAGATCCGCCGGCAGCTGAAGCCCCTCGGCCGACAGGCCGAGGTCGCCCGCAAGGCGCAGTCCGTCGCCGCGGTGGCGCGCGACGCGAAGGCCCGGATCCTGGCCGACGACGTCGTCCGCCTGCGCCGCGAGCTCCACGAGCACCAGGAGGTCGAGGCCGGTCGGAAGTCCGAGCGCATCGTCCTGCAGGAGCGGCTCGACCAGACCCGTGTCCGGCAGCAGCAGGTCGAACAGAGCATGGTCGGCGACGCCGTCGACCGCGCCCGGACCGTGGTGCACCGGTTGGAGAGCGTGCAGGAGCGACTCCGCGGGCTGTCCAGCCTGGCGAACCAGCGCCTGATGTTCCTCGCCCAGCAGGCCGACGCGCCGCAGCAGGGACCGACCATCACGCCCGAGCGCGTGCAGGGCGTCCGGGCCGAGGCCGAACGGCTCGAGGCCCGTGCAGCGGAGATGGCGGCGGGCTCCGGGGCAGCGGCTGCCGCGGTCGAGCAGGCCCGGGCCCACCTGGACGCCCTCGACGAGCAGATCGCCGCGCAGGCCGCCCTCGTGTCGCAGCACGACCTCGAGGCCCAGCGCCTCCGGAACGCCGTCGACGCGCAGCGGTCGCGTCGCACCGCCGTCGCCGCCGACCGCGACCGGCGCACCCGCGCGCTGGCCGAGGCCGAGGAGCGGGCGGCCCGCGCCGCTGCTGCCCTGCACGCGATCGGCGACGACCCCTCCGAGGGGGTGGACGCGGACGCGCTCGCCACCGCGCACGACACCGCGCGCCAGCGGCTCGAGGCAGCGCAGACCGCGCGTGACGCCCTGCGCGACCGCCTGCACGCGCTCGAGCGCGAGCGGGACGCCCTCGACGCCCGGGTCGTGGCACTCGGCATGTCGATCGACGTCCGCGACGGCTCGCAGGCGGTCATCGACGCCCGGCGCGCCGGCGTGCTCGGTCGGCTCGCCGACGCCCTGACCGTCGAGGCCGGCTTCGAGGCGTCCGTCGCCGCCGCGCTCGACGGGCTGGCGGACGCGGTGCTCGCCGCCGACCGCGACACGGCCCTCGCCACGGTCGCGCACGCGCGCGAGGCCGACCTCGGCCGCGTCGACGTCGTCGTCGCGGACGCGGAGCTCGACGGGCCGGGGCTCCCCGGCTCGCTGCCGGCGGGTGTGCGACCGGCACTCGACGTGGTGCAGGGGCCGCCCGCGATCACCGCGGTGCTCCGCACGACGCTGGTCGCGGTGTCGGACGACGTCGACCTGGAGGCCGTGCTCGCGGCCGCCCCGCACGCCACGGTCGTGACGCGGTCGGGTGACCTCGTCCGCACCGTCCGGGTGACCGGTGGCGGCGCGCGCACGGTGTCGCGCATCGAGCTCGTGGCGGAGCGGGACGACGCACAGGGCCGCCGCGACGCGGTGGCGGCCGACGCGGCGGACGCAGCCACGGGCCTCCAGGCCGCCCGTCAGGACGTCGAGGAGGCGCGCCGCGTGGCGGACGACGCCGACCGGGCACTGCGCGAACACACCGCGGCGGTCGCCGAGTACGACCGCTCGAGTGCGGCGGTCCGTGCCGGAGCCGAGAACGCCGCTGCCGAGGTCGAGCGCCTGCGCGCCGCCCTGGCCGAGACGGACGGTGCGGTCGAGGCCGCCGACGGTGCCCTGGCGGAGGCCGAGGAGGAGCTGCGGACGTTCGAGGAGCGAGCGCGACCCGTCGTCGACGCGTCCGGCCGTCCGGCGCTGCAGGACGCCGTCGAGGCAGCACGCGCCGCGGAGATCGAGCAGCGCATCCAGGTCGAGACCGTGCGGGAGCGCGCCCGCTCGGAGCGGAACCGTGCTGCGGGGCTGCAGCGGCAGCTCGAGGCCGAGCGTGCGGCTGCAGAGGAAGCAGCGCGGCTGGCGGTGATCCGCCGCGGGCAGATCGCGGTGGCGGAGGGCGTCCTGGCGGACCTGCCGGGGGTGCTCGGAGCGGTCGACCGGTCCCTTGCCGAGGCCCGCGTGCGGCTCGCGACGGAAGAAGCCGAGCGCACGAAGCGCAACACGGAGCTGCAGGTCGTCCGGAACGAGGAGCGCGAGCTCCGCGAGCGGCTGCAGACCATCACCGACGGCGTGCACTCGCTCGAGATGGAGATCTACGAGAAGAAGCTGCACGTGTCCGGCGTGCTCGACCGGGCGCAGAGCGACCTCGGACTGAACGAGGCCGTGCTCGTCGCGGAGTACGGGCCCGACGTCCCGGTGCCGGTCGACGTCCTGGTGGATCCGCGGGTGCTCGCCCGGCGGCACCGCGAGGCCGAGCGGGCCCGGGCTGTGGCGTCGGGGGAGGCAGCGGTCGCGGGACCGGACGGCGCCGGTGCCGCGCCGGCCAGCGCAGCCGACGTCGCCGACGCCGACGCCGACGTCGCCGCCGCTGACGGCGACGTGCCGGAGCTCGTCGACGCCGAGTCGACCCTGCCCGGTGGCCCGGCGCTGCCCGAGCTGGACGCCACCGACGAGGTCGACCCGGCCGACGTCGAGACGGTGCCGTACGTCCGCGCCGAGCAGGAGCAGCGGCTCGCGGCGGCGGAGCGGGACCTCGGCCGGCTCGGCAAGGTCAACCCCCTCGCGCTCGAGGAGTTCCAGGCGCTCGAGCAGCGGCACGCGTTCCTCGCCGAGCAGCTCGACGACCTGCAGAAGACCCGCGCCGACCTCCTCACCATCATCGAGGAGCTCGACACGAAGATGCAGACGATCTTCGAGGCGGCGTTCGAGGACACGAAGGCCGCGTTCGACGTGATCTTCCCGATCCTGTTCCCGGGCGGGACGGGGTCGATCACCCTGACGAACCCGGACGACCTGCTCACGACCGGGCTCGACGTCCAGGTGAAGCCAGCGGGCAAGAAGATCGACCGGCTGACGCTGCTGTCCGGCGGGGAGCGCTCGCTCGCAGCGGTGGCCCTGCTCGTCGCGATCTTCACCGCCCGGCCGTCGCCGTTCTACATCATGGACGAGGTCGAGGCGGCGCTCGACGACGCCAACCTCGGGCGACTGCTGACCGTGTTCGAGCGGCTGCGGGAGTCGTCGCAGCTCATCGTGATCACGCACCAGAAGCGCACGATGGAGATCGCCGACGCACTGTACGGCGTCTCGATGCGCCAGGACGGCGTCTCCGCCGTGGTCGGCCAGCGCGTGCAGCGGCGCGAGCCCGCCGACGCGGTCGCGTAGCGCCGCCTGCGCCCGCGCCCCCCCACCCGCGGCCCGACCGCCACCGGATCGTTCCGCGGGAGCGACAGCCTGCCGCGAACGGTTCGCGGCGGTCTGTCGCTCTCGCGGAACGGAACGGATCGGAGCGGAACGGGACGGCTGCCTCGGCGCCCGCGCCGCGCGGACCGACCGAGCAGACGGACGGGAGGCGCAGTGCCAGCTGGCACCGCGCCTCCCGTCCGTCACGTGGTGGCGACTACTTCGCGTCGGCCTCCACGGCCTCCTTCGGCTGGCCGGTCGGGGTCAGGCCCCGCTCCTGGCGCTTCTTCGACACGATGAGCGACGCGGCGGTGGCCACGGCGATCGTCAGCGCGATGAAGCTCAGCGAGAACCAGATCGGGATCTCCGGGGCCCAGAGGATCGGCTCACCGTTGTTGATGAACGGCACCTCGTTGACGTGCATCGCGTGGAAGACGAGCTTCACGCCGATGAAGGCGAGGATGACCGCCAGGCCCTGACCGAGGTAGATGAGGCGCTCGAGCAGTCCGGCGATGAGGAAGTAGAGCTGGCGCAGACCGAGGAGCGAGAACGCGTTCGCGGTGAACACGATGAAGGCGTCCTGGGTCAGACCGAAGATCGCGGGGATCGAGTCGAGGGCGAACAGCACGTCGGTCAGACCGATCGCGACCATGACGAGCAGCATCGGAGTGAACAGGCGCTTGCCGTCGACGCGGGCCGTGAGCTTGTCGCCGTGGTAGTCCTCGGTCGTCGGGATGACCCGGCGCAGGATGCGGATCAGCTTCGAATCGCCCTCGGTGTCGTCGTGCCCGCCGCCCTTCGCCTGCGACCAGGCGAGCCAGAACAGCAGTGCGCCGAACAGGTAGAAGACCCACGAGAAGTTCTCGATGATCGTGACGCCGAGCGCGATGAAGACACCGCGGGCGACGAGGGCGATCGCGACGCCGACGAGGAGCACCTTCTGCTGGAACTCCTTCGGTACCGCGAAGGTCGTCATGATGATGAGGAAGACGAAGAGGTTGTCGACCGACAGGGCCTTCTCGGTCAACCACCCGGCGAAGTACTCACCGCCGGCCTGTCCGCCGCCGAAGACCAGGATGCCGACACCGAACAGGATCGCGAGCCCGACGTAGAACGCCGACCAGAACGCGGACTCCTTGATGTGCGGGACGTGCGGCGTGCGCACGTGCGAGTAGAAGTCGAACACCAGCAGCGCGAGGATGCCCGCGATGGTGATGAGCCAGACGTAGAGAGGAACGTCCATCTGTTTCCTTCAGGTTCGGGGCGTCCCGCCGAGCGGGTACGCCGATGCCTGAAGGTCTCCTCCGCCGTGTCGACCTGGTGGTCGGACACGACCGGCGTCCCGGGTCTGGATCGTCCCAGACCGTACTGACGGGTGCGCCGCGCGGGAGTACTCCCCTTCAGGACCCGAGGATACCGGGCACGGCTCCCACTCGGTGCGCCCTAAGCTGGGAGCATGGCGAGTTCCTGGTCACTGTCCTCCCGTCTCCGCGGCCTGTTCCAGCGGAAGACCATCGACGAGACCACGTGGGACGACCTCGAGACCGCGTTGATCGGTGCGGATTTCGGCCCCGACATCGCGGACGAGATCATCGAGGACCTGCACGCCCGGGTCGACCGCTACGGCACGACCGACCCCGCCGACCTGCAGCGCATGCTCCGCGAGGTGCTCGAGGAACGGCTGTCGAAGCTCGACACCACGCTGAAGCTCAGCAACCGCCCGGCGGTCGTGCTCGTCGTCGGCGTGAACGGTGTCGGCAAGACCACGACGATCGGCAAGTTCGCGAAGTTCCTCAAGACCTACGACCGCACCGTCGTCGTGGGCGCGGCGGACACCTTCCGTGCGGCGGCGGTCGAGCAGGTCGCGACGTGGGCGCAGCGCGCCGGGGTCGAGGTCGTGCGACCCGCGCAGCCCGGCCAGGACCCCGCGTCGGTGGCGTACCAGACGGTCGAGAAGGCCATGCGGGACGGCACCGAGATCGTCGTCATCGACACCGCCGGCCGCCTGCACACGAAGGCCGGGCTGATGGACGAGCTCGGCAAGATCAAGCGCGTCGTCGAGAAGCAGACCGAGATCGCCGAGGTGCTGCTCGTCCTCGACGCCACGACCGGGCAGAACGGTCTCGCCCAGGCGCAGGCGTTCATCGAGGGCGCCGGGGTCACCGGGCTCGTGATCACGAAGCTCGACGGTTCGGCGAAGGCCGGCTTCGTGCTCAGCGTGCAGGAGAAGACGGGCATCCCGATCAAGCTCATCGGTCAGGGCGAGGGCATCAACGACCTCACCGGCTTCACGCCGCACGTGTTCGTGCAGAACCTCGTCGGCTGACGTCGGACCTGGTCCGCTGACGCGAGGCAGGTCCCGGGGTACGAACCTGGAGAACGGCCGAGCGACAGCTGTGTGGTCGGTCTACCGTGTGTGGCGTCCTGCCCGTGAGAATGGAGCCCCAACATGCCTGCACTGCTGATCATCGCGATCATCGTCGGCCTCGTCCTGCTCTTCAGCGGCATCTTCGTCGGTGCCCTGAAGTTCCTGCTGTGGGTCGGCATCGTCCTCATCCTGCTGGCCGTCATCGGCTGGCTGCTGCGGAGCATCCGCGGTCGCGCGTAGCGACCGCCGGTCACTTCACGACGTGACCACGGAACGGACGGGAGGCCCGGTACCAGCTGGTACCGGGCCTCCCGTCCGTTGTGTGGGTCGGCGGATCGGCGCTACACGGCCTGGCGACCCGGCGTCGCCTCGAGCAGGTGGGCGAGGTGGGGCGGGACCGTGCCGCCGCGCGCGACCGTCGCTCGCGCCCACAGCCGTCCCGCCCGGTAGGACGACCGGACGAGCGGCCCGGCGAGCACGCCGGAGAACCCGATGTCCTCGGCGATCTCGCGCAGGTCGACGAACTCCGCAGGGCTCACCCAGCGCGCGACGGGCAGGTGCCTCGGCGACGGACGGAGGTACTGCGTCAGCGTGATGATGTCGGTGCCGGCCTCGTGCAGCTGCTCGAGCGCGTCGACGACCTCGTGGCGTTCCTCGCCCATCCCGAGGATGAGGTTCGACTTCGTCACGAGTCCGGCGTCACGGCCCTGGGTGATCACATCGAGGGAGCGCTCGAAGCGGAAGGCGGGGCGGATGCGCTTGAAGATGCGCGGCACGGTCTCGACGTTGTGCGCGAAGACCTCCGGGCGGGCGTCGAACACCTGCCCGAGCTGGTCGGGGCGGCCGTTGAAGTCCGGCACGAGGATCTCGACACCGGTGCCGGGGGAGTGCTCGTGGATCTGCCGGATCGTCTCCGCGTACAGCCAGGCGCCGCCGTCGTCGAGGTCGTCGCGCGCCACCCCGGTCACGGTCGCGTACTTCAGGCCCATCGACAGGACGGAGTCCGCCACGCGCCGGGGTTCGCCGCGGTCGAGCGGACTGGGCTTGCCGGTGTCGATCTGGCAGAAGTCGCAGCGGCGGGTGCACTGCGAGCCGCCGATCAGGAAGGTGGCCTCGCGGTCCTCCCAGCACTCGAAGATGTTCGGGCAGCCGGCCTCCTGGCAGACGGTGTGCAGCTGCTTGTCCCGGACCAGCGCGGACAGGTCGCGGAACTCCGGCCCCTGCGTCGCGCGGGTCTTGATCCACGCGGGCTTGGTCTCGATGGGCGTCTCGGCGTTCCGGGCCTCGACGCGGAGCATGCGGCGGCCTTCGGGGGCGAGGGTCATGCGGCGACCTCCTGTCGCGTGGTGCTGGTGGCGCTGATCCGACGGCCGGCGTGCATGCCGTCGACGGCCTGCTGGATGCGTGGCCCGACGAGGGCGGCGACCTCGTCGACGGTGACGGGGCGGCCCGCCGCGCGGCTCAGGGTGGTGACGCCCGCGTCGGCGATGCCGCAGGGCACGATCGCGCCGTAGGGGGCGAGGTCGTTGTCGCAGTTGATCGCGATGCCGTGGCTCGAGACGCGCTCGGCGACGTGCAGGCCGATCGCCCCCACCTTGTCGTGCGGGCCACCGCCCGGTCGGGGCACCCAGACGCCGCTGCGGCCGGCGACCCGTTCCGCGCGCACCTGCACCGCGGCCGCCGTGTCGAGGACGACCTGCTCGAGGTCACGCACCCACGCGACGACGTCGAGGGGGTCGGCGAGCCGGACGATCGGGTAGGCCACGAGCTGTCCCGGACCGTGCCACGTGATCCGCCCGCCACGGTCGACGTCGACCACGGGCGACCCGTCGGTCGGCAGGTCCGTGGACTCGGTCCGGCGCCCGGCCGTGTAGACGCCCGGGTGCTCGCACAGCACGACGACGCCGGGTGAGCGGCCGGCGACGACGTCGGCGTGGTAGGCCCGCTGGACGGCGAGGCCCTCCTCGTAGTCGAGGAGGCCGGGCCAGCGGATGATCTCGAGCTGCGGCACGTCGAGCACGCTACCCCGGTTCCTGGACGCAGTCCAACAACCCGTCCATCGGCGGTCCGAGGTGGTCGGAGGTGGGCCTGTAGAATCGTCGGACCATGGCACAATTCGGCTCACTCTCCGATCGGCTGACCGAGACCTTCCGCAACCTGCGGAGCAAGGGTCGTCTGTCCCCGTCCGACGTCGACGGCACCGTCCGCGAGATCCGCCGGGCCCTGCTCGACGCGGACGTCGCGCTCGAGGTCGTCAAGGCCTTCACCGCCTCGGTGCGGGAACGCGCGCTCTCGGACGAGGTCAACAAGGCGCTCAACCCGGCGCAGCAGGTCGTCCAGATCGTCAACGAGGAACTCGTCGGCATCCTCGGTGGGCAGCAGCGGCGCCTCGAGTTCGCGAAGCGGCCGCCGACGGTGATCATGCTCGCCGGCCTCCAGGGTGCCGGCAAGACCACGCTCGCGGGCAAGCTCGGCAAGTGGCTCAAGAAGGACGGCCACACCCCGATGCTCGTCGCGGCGGACCTCCAGCGGCCGAACGCCGTCCAGCAGCTCCAGGTCGTGGGTGAGCAGGCCGGCGTGCACGTCTTCGCGCCGGAGCCGGGCAACGGCGTCGGCGACCCGGTCAAGGTGGCGAAGAACGCGATCAAGGCCGCGGTCGACCAGCAGTACGACACCGTCATCGTGGACACCGCCGGTCGTCTCGGTGTCGACGCCGAGCTCATGAAGCAGGCGGCGAACATCCGCAAGGCCGTCGACCCGGACGAGGTCCTCTTCGTCATCGACGCGATGATCGGTCAGGACGCCGTCGCGACCGCGCGAGCCTTCCAGGAGGGCGTCGACTTCACCGGCGTCGTGCTGTCGAAGCTCGACGGCGACGCCCGCGGTGGTGCGGCCCTGTCGGTCGCCAGCGTCACCGGTCGCCCGATCATGTTCGCGTCCACCGGCGAAGGGCTCGACGACTTCGAGCCGTTCCACCCGGACCGGATGGCGAGCCGCATCCTCGACCTCGGCGACATCCTGTCGCTCATCGAGCAGGCGCAGTCCGCGTTCGACGAGGACGAGGCCCGCAAGGTCGCCGAGAAGATCGCATCCGACTCCTTCACGCTGAACGACTTCCTCGCGCAGATGCAGCAGCTGCGCAAGGCCGGCTCGATCAAGGGCATGCTCGGCATGCTCCCCGGCGCGAAGGGCATGCGCGAGGCGCTCGACAACTTCGACGAGAGCGAGATCGTCCGGACCGAGGCGATCATCCAGTCGATGACGAAGCAGGAGCGCGAGCTCCCGAAGCTCCTCAACGGCTCCCGTCGACTCCGCATCGCGAAGGGCTCCGGCACCACGGTGACCGAGGTCAACGCTCTCGTGAACCGCTTCGAGCAGGCCGCCAAGATGATGAAGACCGTCGCGCGCGGTGGCGTCCCGCAGATGCCCGGCATGGGGCCCATCCCCGGGATGCACGGCGGCAAGAAGAAGCAGCAGCAGGGCGGCGCGAAGAAGAAGAAGGTCGGCAACCCCGCCAAGCGCGCTGCGCTCGCATCGGGTGCGGCGGCGCAGCCGCAGCAGCAGGCGCCGACCGGCTCGGGCTTCGGCTTCGGCGGCGGCAAGGGCGGCAAGGCGCCGACCGAGGAAGAGCTGGCCAGTCTGCAGAAGTTCCTGGGTCGCTAGTCGCGACCGGACGACGGACAGGAGGCCCGTGGCGATCCCGCCACGGGCCTCCTGTCCGTTCGGGGGTCGCGTCTAGAGCGACTCGCGCAGCTCGGTGACGAGGTGGCGGACCACCGCGCGGAGGTCCCCGCCGTTCTCCTGCGCCACCCGCAGCTGCCGCTGGTACGAGGCGCCCTCGGCGATCATCGTGTCGAGGTGGTGCAGCTCCTGCTGGCACCCGAGACGCTCCGCGATCGGATCGAGCCGTCCGACCAGGTCGTGCACCTCGTCGGTGACCAGGCGCTCGTCACCGGCGGCGTTCGTGATGATCTCCGCCTCCATGCCGTAGCGGGCGGCACGCCACTTGTTCTCGCGGATGAACCACGGCTGCATCGACGGCAGGTCCTCGCCGCGGTCGAGTCGGTCGGACAGCGCCGTGACGAGGCACTGGACGAACGCGGTGACGGCGCCGACCTCGTGCAGCGTCGAGATGCCGTCGGACACCCGGTTCTCGAGCGTGCCCCAACCCGGCGAGGGGCGGATGTCCCAGCGCAGGTCCTTGAAGCCGTCGATCACCCCGGTCTTCGTCAGATCGTCGACGACGGTCTCGAAACCACGCCAGTCGTCGATGCCGGGCGGGAGGCCGCCGGTGGGGAGCTGCTGGAACATGAGCGCGCGGTTGGAGGCGTACCCGGTGTCGGTGCCGCCCCAGAACGGACTCGACGCGGTGAACGCCTGCAGGTGCGGCACGTACGCGAGCATCGCGTTCATGATCGGTACCGCCTTGTCGCGGTCGTCGATGCCGACGTGCACGTGCACGCCCCAGATGAGCATCTGCCGGCCCCACCAGCGCGTGCGGTCGATCAGCGTGGTGTAGTGCTCGCTGTCGGCCGTGATCTCCTGCTGGTCCCACTGCGCGAACGGGTGGGTGCCGGAGCACATCACCTGGGCGTCGAGCGGCTCGGCGGCGTCGATCACCTCGCCGATGATGCCCGCGAGCTCGTTCGTCGCGCCGCCCACCGTCTCGTGCACACCCGTGACGACCTCGACCGTGTTCGTCAGGAGCTCCTCGGTCACCCGGTCGTGGTCACCGAGCCGTTCCTGCACGGCGGCGATCACGGCGGGGGCGCGGGGCGCGAGGTCGCCGGTGCCGCGGTCGACCAGCGGGAGCTCCCACTCGACGCCGATGGTCGACGGGCGGGACTCGGTGAAGCGGATGTCCATGGGGCCATCCTGCCCGTCGGCTTGGAGGGTCGGCACAAGGAACTCCGTCCCGGGCACGTCGTCCGGCAGAGTGGTCACATGAGCAGCGTTGCCGTCTCCGACCTCGCCGTCCTCTCGTCGCCGTGGACCCTCGGCCCGCTGCACCTGCGGAACCGGGTGGTGATGGGGTCGATGCACACCGGGCTCGAGGTCCTGGACGACGGCGGAGCCGCGATGGCCGCGTTCTACCGCGAGCGCGCGGCGGGCGGGGTCGGATGCATCGTCACCGGCGGGATCGCGGTCAGCGACGAGGCGCGCGGCGGCCCGGACTTCGCGGTGTTCGGCGTCGGGGGAGCGGACGAGCGGTTCCGGGTCGCGGTCGACGCGGTGCACGACGAGGGCGGAGCGGTGCTCGCGCAGCTGTTCCACGCCGGCCGCTACGCCCTGGCGAACGGCATGCTCGACCGGCACGGGCGACCGCAGCGCGTCGTGGCACCCAGTGCGCTGCCGTGGGCGGCAGCACGCGGGGTGCAGCCCGTCGCGCTCACCGACGCCGAGGTGCGCCGCACGATCGACGACTTCGCCGCGGCCGCTCGGTCCGCCGCTGCGATCGGCTTCGACGGCGTGGAGATCATGGCGTCCGAGGGGTACCTGGTCAACCAGTTCCAGTCGCCGCTGACGAACCTGCGCGACGACGAGTGGGGTGGGGACGCCGAGCGCCGTCGTCGCTTCGCGGTCGAGGTCGTCCGTGCCGTCCGTGCGGCAGTCCCCGACCTCGCGGTGACGATCCGGCTGTCCGGGGCCGACCTCATGCCCGGGTCGACCACCGACGACGAGGTCGACGCCCTCGTGGACGACCTGCTGCCGCTCGGTCTCGACGCGGTGTCGGTCGGCATCGGGTGGCACGAGTCGCGCACGCCGACCGTCCAGGCCTCGGTGCCGCACGGTGCCTGGCTCGCCCACGCCGAGCGGATCGCCGGCGTGGTCCGGGCGTCCGCACACCCCGAGGTGCAGGTGATCGCGTCGAACCGGATGACCGACCTGCGGGACGGCGAGGCGGTGCTCCGCGACCGGCAGGTCGACGCCGTGGCCCTCGCCCGGCCGTTCCTCGCCGACCCGGACATCGTCCGCAGGTCGCTCGAAGGGCGTTTCGACCTCGTGAACACGTGCATCGGCTGCAACCAGGCGTGTCTGGACCACTCGATCGTCGGCCAGCCGGTGTCCTGCCTGGTGAACCCGCGGGCCGGGCGTGAGCTCGCGCTGCCGCTGCGTCCCACGACCGTGCCGCGGCGGGTCGACGTGGTCGGCGGTGGCCCCGCGGGGCTCGCTGCCGCGGTGGACGCCGCGCGGCGGGGACACGACGTGACGCTGTGGGAGGCCTCGGACTCGCTCGGCGGGCAGTTCGCGCTCGCCGCGGTCGTCCCCGGGAAGGAGGACTACGCCGCGACGGTCGCGGCCGCCCGGACCGAGCTCGAGGAGCGCGGGGCCACGGTGCACCTCGGTCGTGCGGCCACCACGGCGGACCTGCTCGACAGCGACGCCGTGGTGCTCGCACCCGGTGTGGTTCCACGCCGGATCACCGTGCCGGGTGCGGAGCTACCGCACGTGGTGTCCTACGAGGACGCCCTGCGCGACGGGGTCCCGCCGGGCACCGTGGCGGTGATCGGCGGCGGCGGCATCGGTGTCGACACCGCGGCCTTCCTGGTCGAGTCGCCCGACGAGGCGGTGCGTGCCGCGGAGTTCGCCGCGCGCTGGGACGTCACCGTCGCCGACGACCTGGTCGGCGACCTCCCGCAACGGCGGCCGGCGGCAGCACGGACGCTCCGGCCCGGGTCGGACGTCACGGTGCTCCGACGGTCCGGGAAGTTCGGCGAGGGGATCGGCATCACGTCGCGCTGGGTAGCTGTCGGGCGTCTCCGCGACGCCGGCGTGCGGATGATCGGCGGCGTCCAGGAGTACCTGCGCATCGAGCCGGGCACGCTGTGGATCCGGGACGCGGACGGTCGGGAGACCGCGGTGCCGGCCGACCACGTCGTCGTGTGCGCCGGACAGGAGCGCTCGTCGGCGGTCGACGGGGGAGCGGTCGACGCGGATGTGCTGGACGGGGACACGATGGACGGGGACACGGTCGGCGGCGGCGCCGTGGCGGGGACGGGGCTCGCCGCCGGCCTGGCCGCCGCCGGGGTGCCGCACGCCGTCGTCGGTGGTGCCCGGGACGCCCGGAGCGTCGACGCGGTCCGGGCCACGAGTGAGGCGATCGAAGCCGTCCGGGTGCTCGCTCCCTGATCCCGGCACGGCGCCGGCGCGTCCCGACTCGCTTCTCGGGCTGAAACCTGCAAGAATGAACGGTCGAATCGCGTCTGCTCGACCCTCTATCCAGCAGGTCGCGACTCCCATCGAGCTTCCACCGCGCGTGCCCCCACGCCCGCGGTTCCGGTTCAACCACAACAACACGCAACAGGAGCAATTGTGGCTGTCAAGATCCGTCTCAAGCGTCTCGGTAAGATCCGTGCGCCGTACTACCGTGTCGTCGTCGCCGACTCGCGCACCAAGCGCGACGGTCGCGTGATCGAGGAGATCGGCAAGTACCACCCCACCGAGGAGCCCTCGGTCATCGAGATCAACTCGGACCGTGCCCAGTACTGGCTCGGCGTCGGCGCGCAGCCGACCGAGCAGGTCGCGGCGCTCCTCAAGCTGACCGGCGACTGGGGCAAGTTCAAGGGCGAGGGCAACACCGAGTCCACCGTCAAGGTCGCCGAGCCGAAGCAGGCCTTCGTCGCGGACACCGCCAAGAAGGCCGTCCTGAAGCCGAAGTCGGAGAAGACGGCCCCCGCCGCTGCTCCGGCCGAGTCGGCCGACGACGCCGCCGAGACGACCGAGGCCTGATTCCTTGCTCGACTCTGCGCTGACGCACCTCGTCAAGGGGATCGTCGATCACCCGGACGACGTCCGCGTCGCCAGTTCCACCTCTGCGCGTGGCGAGGTCCTCGAGGTGCGTGTGCACCCCGAGGACCTCGGTCGCGTGATCGGTCGCGCCGGACGGACCGCAAAGGCGCTCCGCACCCTCGTCTCGGCTCTCGCCGACGGCAAGCGGGTGCGGGTCGACGTGGTCGACACCGATTCCTAGGGAGACGACCCAGCTCCGGGTGGGTCGCATCACGAAGGCGCACGGGCTCAAGGGCGGCATCAAGCTCGAGCTCTACACCGACGACCCGGATCGTCGGTTCACGCCGGGGGCGGAGTTCACGCTCCAGGTCCCCTCGGACTCGCCGTGGTCGGGCAGGACCCTGACCATCGACGAGCTCCGCTGGTACAACGGCCACCCGGTCGCCTTCTTCGAGGGCGTGTCGGACCGCACCGCTGCTGAGTCACTCGCGCGGGCGATCCTCTGGGTGGAGCAGGACGCCGACGCCGAGACCGGCGAGGACGACGCCTGGTACGACCACCAGCTGGTCGGCCTGCGCGTGCTCCGTGACGGTGTCGAGGTCGGGACGGTCGCACGCGTGGACCACCTGCCCGCGCAGGACCTGCTCGCGATCGACACTCCCTCGCGCGGCGAGGTCCTGGTGCCGTTCGTCTCGGCGATCGTGCCGACGGTCGACATCGCGGCGGGGACGGTCACGGTGACGCCTCCGACGGGGCTGTTCGAGGACCCCGAGGACACCTCGCGGCCCGAGACCGTCACGCCGACCGACCCGGAAGGCTGATCGTGCGGATCGACATCGTCACGATCTTCCCGGAGTTCTTCTCCGTCCTCGACGTCTCGCTGCTCGGCAAGGCCCGGGTCGACGGGTTGCTCGACGTGCACGTGCACGACCTGCGGCACTGGACGACGGACCGGCATCGCACGGTCGACGACACCCCGTACGGCGGTGGCGCCGGCATGGTGATGAAGCCCGAGCCGTGGGCGCAGGCGCTGTCGTCGATCCTCCGCGAGGACGGGTCGTCGACGCTCGTCGTGCCCACCCCGGCCGGGACCCCTTTCCGTCAGCCGATCGCCCGGTCGCTGGCCGCCGAGCACGACCACCTCGTGTTCGCCTGCGGGCGGTACGAGGGCATCGACGCCCGGGTGTTCGCCTGGGCGGCCTCGCGCTGCTCCGTGGTCGAGCTGTCCCTGGGTGACTACGTGCTGAACGGCGGCGAGGTCGCGGCGATGGCGATGATCGAGGCGGTCGGTCGACTCGTCCCCGGCGTCGTCGGCAACCCCGAGTCCCTCGTCGAGGAGTCGCACGAGGACGGCCTGCTCGAGTACCCCTCGTACACGAAGCCCGCCGTCTGGCGGGACCTCGAGGTGCCGGACGTCCTGCTCAGCGGGCACCACGCCCGCGTCGCCGCTTGGCGGCACGAGCAGCAGGTGGAGCGGACTCGCCGGGTCCGTCCGGACCTGCTGCCCGACGCGTAGCGCGCGCCGTCTGCCGGCTGCCGAGCCCGTCTGTCCGACTGTCTGCGCCGCGAGAGCGACAGGCTTCCGCCGACCGTCCGTGGTGCGCTGTCGCTTCCGCGGATGTGTCCGGACGTGCGGACGGGAGGCGCGGGGCGGGGGTGCGCCGCGCCTCCCGTCCGTCAGGCGGTCGCGTCGGCGCGCTGGGCGCGACGCAGGGTGAGGACCTCGGGACCGTCCTCGGTGACCGCGACCGTGTGCTCGACGTGCGCCGCGCGTGATCCGTCGACGCTCTTCAGCGTCCAACCGTCCTCGTCCTGCACCAGCTCGTCGGTGCCCTGCATGAGCCACGGCTCGATCGCCACGACCAGGCCGGGCCGGAGCTTCAGCCCGCGCCCCGGCCGGCCGTCGTTCGGGACGTGCGGGTCACCGTGCATGGTGCGCCCGACGCCGTGGCCACCGAACTGCGTGTTGACGGTGAAGCCGGCGTCCTTCGCGACGCGCCCGATCGCGTAGGACACGTCACCGAGCTTGTTGCCGGGCCGGAACTGCTCGATGCCGGCGACGAGTGCGCGCTCGACCGTGTCGACGAGCCGCTGGTCCTCGTCACGGGCGGTACCCACCTGCACGGTGACGGCGGAGTCGGCCACCCAGCCGTCGACGCTCGCGGCGAAGTCGAGGCTCACGAGGTCCCCGTCGACGAGCACGCGGTCGTGGGGCAGGCCGTGCAGGGCGGCGTCGTTGACCGACGTGCACAGGTTCCTGCCGAAGGGGGAGTTGCCGAACGAGGGGTGGTAGTCGACGTAGCAGCTCACCGCGCCGCGGTCGGCGATCATCCTCGCGGCGACGCGGTCGAGGTCGAGCAGGTTCACGCCCACGTCGACGGTCTCGAGCAGCTCGTCGAGCACGTCGGCGACGAACCGGCCGGCGGCGCGCAGGCCCTCCAGCTCGGCGGGGGTGCGGAGTTCGATCATGGTCCCATCCTGCACCGGTTGGCGGGAGTGCCCGTTCTGTGGCAGGATTGGACGCTGTGCCCTGGCTGGACTCTGCCACGGGGGAGTCGCCGATTCCGGGCACGGACACTTCTTTCCAGAACCGATCCGCGGCGACCCGTGCGCGTCCGCAGAGAGTGAACGAACATGCAGCTCCTCGACCACGTCGACGCAGCGTCCCTGCGCACCGACGTCCCGGACTTCCGCCCCGGCGACACCATCAAGGTGCACGTCAACATCATCGAGGGCACGCGCTCGCGCGTCCAGGTGTTCCAGGGTGTCGTCATCGCCCGTCAGGGCCACGGCCTCGGCGAGACCTTCAAGGTCCGCAAGGTGAGCTTCCAGGTCGGTGTCGAGCGCTGGTTCCCGGTGCACTCGCCGATCATCGACCACATCGAGGTCGTCACCCGCGGTGACGTCCGTCGCGCGAAGCTCTACTACCTGCGCGAGCTCCGTGGCAAGGCGGCCCGCCGCAAGATCAAGGAGAAGCGCGACGCCTGATCGCCTTCACAGTGAGGGCCCGCGAGCCGGGTTCCACCGGACGCCCCCCGCCGATGTACGGTTGTGCATCGACGGGGGGCTTTCCCGTTGTGCGCGCTCCACGGGGCGCCGGGTCTTCCACGTCCGACGAGCGCGGGCGTGGGTCGGCACGCTGGTCGAGCGTGCGTGTGAACGAGAGCGGACATGACGGACACCACGCAAGGATCGGGGCGCCGCCCACGGGCCGAGAAGCAGGGCAACGGTGTCCTGACGTTCCTGCGGGACCTCGTCATCATCTTCCTCGCGGCGCTGCTCGTCTCGTTCCTCGTGAAGACGTTCCTGATCCGGTCGTTCTACATCCCGTCGGAGTCGATGGAGAACACGCTGCAGGTCAACGACCGCGTCATCGTCAACGAGCTGGTGCCCGACGTGGTGTCGCTCAAGCGCGGTGACGTCGTCGTGTTCAAGGACCCGGGCGGGTGGTTGACCGGCGCGAACGTCCCGAGCGTCGCGCCCACCACGCAGCCGGCGAAGGCCATCGACTGGCTCCTCACCCAGGTCGGTCTGGGGACCGGGGACAGCGACGACCACCTCATCAAGCGGGTCATCGGCCTGCCGGGCGACAAGGTGACGTGCTGCAACGACCTCGGGCAGATGTCCGTGAACGGCGTCCCGCTCAAGGAGCCCTACACGCTCCTGCCCGACGGCGCCCCGGCCTCCGCCGATCCGTTCTCCGTCACCGTTCCCGAGGGGACGATCTGGGTGATGGGTGACAACCGGAACGACTCGAAGGACTCCCGCTACAACCGCGACACCCCGTCGAAGGGGTTCGTGCCGCTGTCCGACGTCACCGGCAGGGCCTTCGTCATCTCGTGGCCCACCAGCCGGTGGACGTGGCTCGACGACTACCCCGAGGTGTTCGCGGGCGTGGAGGAGAAGGACCGGTGACCCCGGTCCGGCCCTCGCTGCGGGTCGAGAAGAAGCTGCTCGGTTCCGGTCGGCTGACCGTGATCGGCATGGACGAGGTCGGCCGCGGCGCCATCGCCGGCCCGGTCGCCGTCGGCGTCGCGGCGGTGACGCTCGACATCGGACGTGTACCCCAGGGCCTCGCCGACTCGAAGGTGCTCTCCGCTGCGCGTCGGACCGAGCTGGTGCCGGTCGTCCGACGGTGGGCGCGGACCGCCGTGGGCATGGCGTCGGCCGACGTGGTGGACCGGCAGGGGATCGTGCCCGCACTCGGCCAGGCGGGTGCGGCGGCCCTCGGCGCGCTCGTCCGCGACGGGATGTCCCTCGACGACACGGTCGTGGTGCTCGACGGGTCGTTCGACTGGTTGTCGCGCGCCGTGCCGGCCGACCTCGTCCCCTCGGGCGGTCCGCTCGACGTCGTGGTGCGCGTGAAGGCGGACCGGGACTGCGCCTCGGTCGCTGCGGCCTCCGTCGTCGCGAAGGTGGAGCGGGATGCGCTGATGATCGCCGCGCACGAGGACGCCCCTCACTACGGGTGGTCGTCGAACAAGGGGTACGGATCCACGGCCCACTACGACGGCATCCGTGCAGCAGGTGCCCACCCGTTGCACCGGAAGAGCTGGCTGCACCAGGCCTCGAGCGTCGCGCTGGACGGCTTCGACGAGCTCTCCGTCGCCGGCTGACCGACTGCGTCCACGGCCGCCGGTCTCGCCGTAGACTGTGCGGGCGATGGATGACGACGAATTCGACGACTACGACCGCGAGGTCGAACTTGCCCTGTACCGCGAGTACCGCGACGTCGTGTCGCAGTTCCGGTACGTGGTCGAGACCGAGCGGCGGTTCTACCTGGCGAACGAGGTCGACCTCGTCCGCCGTGACACCGAGCACGACTTCTACTTCGAACTCACGATGAACGACGTGTGGGTCTGGGACGTCTACCGTTCCGACCGGTTCGTGAAGTCCGTCCGGGTGCTCACCTTCAAGGACGTGAACGTCGAGGAACTCACCTCGCGGGAACTCGAACTGCCGAAGGAACTCGCACTCGACGAGTGATCCACAGTTTCTGGAATTGCGACTCGGCCGCTTTTCCGGACACATTCCTGCAATTGTCGCGCTACGGTGGTGGAGAAGCTTTCCCCATGACTCGTCGTCGTGGGGACCTCCCCCCTTCCGAACAGGAGCACGACATGGCACAGAAGGTCACCGTCCAGCTCGTCGACGACCTCGACGACTCGCCGATCGCCGCAGGTGAAGGCCGGACCGTCGAGTTCGCATTCGACGGATCGAACTACGAGATCGACCTCTCCGACGAGAACGTCGACAAGTTCCGCGAAGCGATCTCCGACTACGTCGCAGCGGCCCGCAAGGTGTCCGGTCGTCGTTCGGGTGGGAGCGGCGGCTCCGCGCCGAAGTCCGCTCCGAAGCGCGGGAACTCCGAGGAGCTCGCGAAGATCCGCGAGTGGGCGAAGGAGAACGGGTACGAGGTCTCGAGCCGCGGCCGCATCTCGACCCAGGTGCAGGAAGCGTACGCAGCCGCACACTGACGCACGGAACACGAGACCCCGGATGTCCTGACGACATCCGGGGTCTCGTCATTCCTGCACAACATTCACGTCGAGAGTGCTCGTCCACAGATCCGTCGTCCACCCGATGGCATCGGCGGAATTGCCGCATCGTCGTCGGTGGAGGCAACGACATGGAACGACGAACACTCGGTGCGTACGGCGAGGACCGCGCAGTGGAATGGCTCACGGCGCGCGGGTACCGGTTGGTGGAACGGAACTGGCGGTGCGCCCGCGGCGAGGTCGACGTCGTCGCCTGGGACGGGCAGACCCTGGTCTTCGTGGAGGTCAAGACGCGAGCGGGAAGCGGGACGGGACACCCGTTCGAGGCGATCACCCCGACGAAGACCGCGCGGCTCCGTCGGCTGGTGCCGATGTGGTTCGCGGCGCACCCGGGCACGCACGCCGCGGCGGTCCGCCTCGATGCGGTGGCGGTGCACGTCGCCGACGGACGGTCCGGCGTCGAGCACCTGTCGGGGATCCTGTGACCGGCATCGGTCGGTCCGCCGCGGTCGCCCTGCTCGGCGTGACCGGACGACGGATCGAGGTCGAGGCGCACCTGACGAGCCAGCTGCCCGCCTTCAGCATCATCGGGCTCCCGGACACCTCGTTGGGCGAGGCGCGGGAGCGGGTGCGGGCAGCAGCGGCGAACGCCGGGGCACCGCTGCCGGCGAGACGGATCACCGTGAACCTGACACCGGCCGCGATCCCGAAGCGGGGGTCCGGCTTCGACCTCGCGATCGCCATGGCCGTGCTCGCCGGTGCCGACGTCGCGCCGCGGGTCAGTGAGCGGGTGGTGTACATCGGGGAACTCGGGCTCGACGGACGACTCCGGCCCGTGCCCGGCGTCGTCCCGATGGTCCTGGCGGCGCGGGACGCAGGAGCCGAGCGGGTCGTGCTGCCCACCGGCAACGCGGACGAGGCACGGTTCGTGCACGGCGTGGACGTCCGGGCGGTGGACTCGCTCCGGGCGGCGGCCATCGATGCCGGAGCGCTCCTCCCGCCGGTCGACGTCGCGCCGGTCGCCGCGCCGCCGGTGCTCCCGGAGCGCACACCCGTCGCCGAGCTGTCCGAGGTCGTGGGCAACCCGACCGGAGTCCGGGCGATCGTGGCGGCGGCCGCCGGCGGGCACCACGCCCTGCTCGTCGGGCCGCCCGGCGCCGGCAAGACGATGCTCGCCGAGCGGCTCCCGGGCCTGCTCCCGGACCTCGACGACGACGCGGCGCTCGAGGTCGCGGCGGTGCGGTCCGTCGCCGGGCACGGTGTCGCCTCGTGGACCACCAGACCCCCGTGGGAGGCTCCGCACCACTCGGCCTCCGCCGTGTCCCTCATCGGTGGTGGGTCGGGCACGGTGCGCCCGGGTGCCGTGTCCCGCGCGACCCAGGGCGTGCTGTTCCTCGACGAAGCGCCCGAGTTCCCGCGTGCGGTGCTCGACGCGCTCCGGCAGCCGCTCGAGTCCGGCCGGATCACCGTGCACCGTGCGGCCGGCGCCGCCGAGTTCCCCGCTCGGTGTCAGGTCGTGCTCGCGGCGAACCCCTGCCCCTGCGGCAACGCCGGATCGCCCCGGCAGCCCTGCGAGTGCCCGCCCGCGACCGTCCGTCGGTACCTCGGTCGCATGTCCGGGCCGCTGCTCGACCGGATCGACATCCGGGTGCGCGTGCCGCGGGTGACCACCGGACTGATCCGGGGCGAGGACGGGACGACGCCCACGACGGCGCAGGCTCGTGCGAGCGTCGAGGCAGCACGACAGACGATGCGCACGCGGCTCGACGGCACGGAATGGACACGCAACGCCGAGGTGTCCGGGGCGTGGCTGCGCGGCGCCGGACGGGCGGAGTCCGGTGCGACCACGATGCTGGACCGGGCACTCGACCTCGGCACGCTGACCATGCGCGGCTGGGACCGGACCATGCGCCTCGCTTGGACGCTCGCCGACCTGCAGGGCGACGAGCGGCCGGGCGAGCAGCACGTCCGCGGGGCCCTGGCCCTCCGGGGTGCGCTGTGAACGGGGCGCAGGACCTGCTCGGGACGATCGCGACGGCCCTGGGTCGGGGCGGTGCGGACGCCGTCGACCTGGTCGATGCAGCGGCACGCGTGGCGTGGTCGACGGTGGTGGAGCCCGGAGACTCGGTCGCCGGGCTGCTCGTGCAGTCGCTCGGAGCGGAACGCTCCTTCGCGCTGGTGCGGGCAGCCGTGGACGACGGGCCGGAGGGTCTGCTCGACGAGTGCGTCGACGCATCGGTCCCCGGTGCCGAGTCACCGGCGACCCTCGCCGAGACGATGCGGGTGGCACTCGATCGGTGGGGGCCGCGGCTCGGACGGGTCGACGTCCTGGCAACGCTCGACGCCGCGCGCACCGTCGGCGCGCGGCTCGTCGTCCCAGGGACGGCAGCCTGGCCACGCGCCGTCGACGACCTCGGTCCGCACGCTCCGGTGGTGCTGTGGACACGCTCGGGACGGCGGGCCTCCGGGCCGGCGCTGGCCGTGGTCGGGTCCCGTGCGAACACGGTGGCGGGGGCGGAGGCGACGGCGGAGATCGCCTCGACCGCTGCCGATGCCGGCTGCACGGTGGTGAGCGGCGGGGCGTACGGCATCGACGCCACCGCGCACCGGGTCGCCGTCGCTGCGGGCACCCCGACGGTGGCGGTCCTGGCGGGCGGGATCGACCAGCTGTACCCGACGGGCAACGTCGAGCTGCTGCGCAACGTGGCTCGTCAGGGGACGCTGATGGCGGAGTCGCCGCCGGGGACCCGACCGACGCGGTGGCGGTTCCTGGCGCGCAACCGACTCATCGCGGCGCTCGGTGCGGCGACCGTCGTGGTCGAGGCCGGCGCCCGGTCCGGAGCGCTGAACACCGCGCACCACGCCGCGCAGCTCGGCCGGCCGGTGTTCGCGGTCCCCGGCGCGTTCTCGTCGTCCGCCTCGGTGGGATGCCACCGGCTCGTCGCCGAGGGGCGTGCTCAGATCGTGGTGGAGGCGGGTGATCCCGTCGACGCCGTGCTCGGGGCGCACGGTCGGTCCGTCCGGGGCCGGTCGACCAACCGTGGTGGCGATCCGCGCGGCGACGAGCCGCTCGGCGGTGGGCGGCAGGACCCCGAGGTGGTCCGGGTGCTCGACGCACTGGGTCGGCGGGCGCTCGGCGAGCAGGAGATCGCCGTCCGGTCGGGGATGTCGACCGGAGCGGTGGCGGACGCGCTCGCGCTGGCCGAGCTGCAGGGACTCGTCCGGCACACCGTCGGCGGGTGGGCCAGGTCGTGACCGGGAACCCGCTTAGCCTGGGGTCGTGGAGGCGCAGACGGACGGACGGCTCGTGGCGGCGGTGGAGTCGTTCCTCGGCCACGTCCGCGGCGCACGCGGGCTCAGCGAGCAGACCGTGCGGGCCTACGCGAACGACCTCGACCGGCTGGTGCAGTTCGCCGCAGAGCGGGGGATCGATGCCGCCCGCGGCCTCGGTCTCGAGCTCCTGCGTGACTGGCTCTGGGACGCCGACCAGCGCGGGCTCGCCCGGTCGACGATCGCCCGCCGGTCGTCCTCGGTCCGTGCGTTCACCCGGTGGGCGAGCGAGAGCGGACTGCTCGACACCGACCCGGCCGCCCGACTCCGGGCACCGAAGGGGGCCGGGCACCTGCCGCGTGTCGTCTCGACGGACCAGGTCCGGACGGTGCTCGACGGCCTCGCTGCCCGGGCGGAGACGGACGACCCGGGAGCGCTCCGGGACCTGGCGGTCGTCGAGCTGCTGTACGCCGCCGGGATCCGGGTGAGCGAGCTCGTCGGGATGGACGTCGACGACCTCGACCGGTCCCGACTGACCGTCCGGGTGCTCGGCAAGGGCGGGAAGGAGCGCGTCGTGCCCTTCGGCGTGCCGGCGCGGGACGCCCTCAAGGCGTGGCTCGACCGTGGACGCCCGGCCTTGGCTGCGCGAGCCGCCGGGACTGCCGGGAACGCTGGAGCAGACGAGACTGCCCGAACAACGGGGACGGCGCGAGGCGCGGGAACCGCCCGAGCCGCCGGAGCCGCTGGCGCCGCCCTCTTCCTCGGTGATCGGGGCGGCAGGCTCGGCGTCCGGAGCGTGTACCGCGTGGTCGCGCGGGCACTCGAGGACCTGCCCGGTGCGGGACCGAGCGGGCCGCACACGTTCCGGCACACCGCGGCCACGCACCTGCTCGACGGGGGAGCGGACCTCCGCGCCGTGCAGGAGCTCCTCGGACACGCGAGCCTCGGGACGACGCAGGTCTACACGCACGTGTCGTCGGGACGTCTCCGCGAGGTGTACCGGACGGCGCACCCCCGCGCCTGACCGACGTCCGCTGGCGCCATCCGGGATCCGCCGCTGCGGGGTCACCCCGGCCAGGCCGACTCGGGGAGCAGCACGGGCCAGGCAGCCGGCGGCAGGAACGGCAGCGGATCGACGTACCGGCCGTCGACCCTGGCGCCGAGGTGCACGCACGCGGCGACGGCGGGACAGTGGCCGACCGTGACGACCCCGACCGCCGCACCCTGCTCGACGGTGTCGCCCGTCCTCACCGAGGGCTCGACCGAGTCCAGCGTGCTGAGGAGGCCGTCGCCGTGGTCGATCGTCACCACACCGCGGCCGGCGACCTGGCCGGCGAAGGACACCGTGCCGTCCGCCACCGCGACCGCGGGCGTCCCGAGGGGCGCGGCCAGGTCGATGCCGCCGTGCCCGGCCGCGTAGTCGCTCGCTGGTGCCTCCCACGGTCGGACCACCTCGCGCGTGCCGGTCGGCCACACCCATGGGGACGAAGGAGCCTCGTCGGCGACCTCGACCGCTCGGCCCACCCAGACCGGAGCCTCCTGGACCGTCTCCGCCCCGACCGCCGCCGGTCGCACCGGCAGGAGCGGGCCCACGAGCGCGACGACGAGTGCGAGCAGCAGGACGATGAGCCCGACCCGTCGTCGGGGCCGGGGGATGAGCGGTGACCGACGCATGTGTCGAGCGTGACGGCGTCGCCGAGTGCGCTGGTGCCGGCTGGTCGATCTGGGGACGGTGGCCGCTGCCTCATGCGCTGTGCAGGGACGTCCGTTCGCGGCGGGGCGCCAGGCAGCGTCCACCCTCCCGACCGGCGGACGCGACATGACGCGCGTCGATCGACATGCGGAACGTCGAAGAACGCGCGCGATCACGCAACCACGCCGAAGCGCCCGACCACGCCGACCGCCGCGCCCCGATGTGCCCCGCGAGCCGCCAGCGAGTACAGTCGGGGCCGCTCCGGAACACGCAACGCCGCTCGGACGGCGAACCAGCCGACCGCCGGGGCACCGTGCGCCACCCAGCACGGCGGCAAGAAACCTGGAGCACCGTGTCGAACACGTCCACCCAGCACGGCGAGGACCGTGCGTTCAAGGGGAAGGTCACCCTGTTCGCCATCGCGGCGGCAGTCGGCGGCTTCCTCTTCGGATTCGACTCCTCCGTCATCAACGGAGCCGTCGACGCGATCAAGGGCGAGTTCGGCCTGTCCGAGGCCGCCAGCGGCTTCGCGGTCGCCTCCGCGCTCATCGGCTGCGCGTTCGGTGCCTACTTCGCCGGTCGCCTGGCCGACCGGTGGGGTCGCACCCGCGTGATGTTCTGGGCCGCCGTGCTGTTCTTCGTCAGCTCGATCGGCTCGGCCTTCGCGTTCGCGACCTGGGACCTCGTCATCTGGCGTCTGGTCGGCGGTCTCGGCATCGGCACCGCGTCGGTCATCGCCCCCGCGTACATCTCCGAGGTCTCCCCGAAGGCGATCCGCGGCCGTCTGGCGTCGTTCCAGCAGCTCGCCATCACGCTCGGCATCTTCGCCGCGCTGCTCTCCGACCAGATCTTCGCGGTGACCGCCGGTGGCGCCTCGGAGCAGGTCCTCGGCCTCGCTGCCTGGCGCTGGATGTTCCTGGTCGGCGTCGTGCCGTCGGTCGTCTACGGCGTGCTCGCGATCACGCTGCCGGAGTCCCCGCGCTTCCTGCTGTCGAAGGGCCGCACCGACGACGCCCGTGACGTGATGGGCAAGATCGTCCCGCGCGACACCGTGAACACCAGCCTGGAGGAGATCCAGGACGGCATCAAGAAGGAAGCGAACGAGAAGAAGGGCTCCATCCGGGGCAACCGCTTCGGCCTGCAGCCCATCGTCTGGGTCGGCATCATCCTCGCCGTGCTCCAGCAGTTCGTCGGGATCAACGTGATCTTCTACTACTCGACGACGCTCTGGCAGGCTGTCGGGTTCAAGGAGAGCGACTCGTTCCTCATCTCGACGATCACCTCCGTCGTCAACGTGGCGGTCACGTTCATCGCGATCTTCACGGTCGACAAGCTCGGCCGGAAGCCGCTGCTCGTCGCCGGCTCGTCCGGCATGTTCGTCTCGCTGACCATGGTCGCGATCGCGTTCTCGCAGGCGACCATCGTCGACGGCGCTCCGAGCCTGCCCGGCTCGTGGGGCATCATCGCGCTGATCTTCGCGAACCTGTTCGTCGTGTCGTTCGGCGCCACCTGGGGCCCGCTCATGTGGGTCCTGCTCGGCGAGATGTTCCCGAACCGCATCCGTGCGACCGCGCTCGGTGTCGGCTCGGCCGCCAACTGGATCGCGAACTTCCTCGTCACGATCTCCTTCCCGGTCCTGTCCGGCTTCAACCTGACGGTCACGTACGGCATCTACGCGCTGTTCGCCCTGCTCTCGCTGTTCTTCGTCATCGCGAAGATCCCGGAGACGAAGGGCCGCTCCCTCGAGGAGATGGGCATCACGGCCGAGGGTGACACGGTCGCCGCCAAGTAGGCGATCACCGGACGCCACCACCGGACGGGAGGCGCGGTGCGGGTCGGACCCGCACCGCGCCTCCCGTCCGTCCACGGTCTCCTCCCCGCACCTGCGTCGGTGGGGGCGTCAGGACCTGCTAGCATTGCCACCGCAGCGCGCTCCGGCGCGCTGACTTCGCGCGTCCACACGCATCCCACGGCCACCGGTCCCGCTCTCGCGAGCGGGCGGCCGCGCGGGCAGGGCGCCAGGGGCCACGACCACCGGTCGTGACCGACACAACCGCAACCGTGCGCACGGCCGAACCGTCGTGCGCCGAGAACAAGGAGGGACGGCATGGCCGTCGTCACCATCCGCCAGCTGCTCGACAGCGGCGTCCACTTCGGACACCAGACCCGTCGGTGGAACCCGAAGGTGAAGCGCTTCATCCTCGCCGAGCGCTCGGGCATCCACATCATCGACCTGCAGCAGTCGCTGGCCTACATCGACCGTGCGTACGACTTCGTCAAGGAGACGGTCGCGCACGGTGGCACGATCCTCTTCGTGGGCACCAAGAAGCAGGCGCAGGGCTCCATCGCCGAGCAGGCGACCCGCGTCGGCCAGCCGTACGTCAACCAGCGTTGGCTCGGCGGTCTGCTCACGAACTTCCAGACGGTCTCCAAGCGTCTCGCGCGCATGAAGGAGCTCGAGGAGATCGACTTCGACGACACGACGAAGGGCTTCACCAAGAAGGAGCTCCTCATCAAGAAGCGCGAGCTGGACAAGCTCCACAAGACCCTCGGTGGCATCCGCAACCTCACGCGGACCCCGAGCGCGCTCTGGGTCGTCGACACCAAGAAGGAGCACCTCGCGATCGACGAGGCGCAGAAGCTCGGGATCCCGGTCATCGGCATCCTCGACACCAACTGCGACCCCGACGAGATCACGTACCCGATCCCGGGCAACGACGACGCGATCCGCTCCGTCGGTCTCCTGACCCGCATCGTCGCCGACGCCGCGGCCGAGGGCCTGAAGACCCGCCACAACGGTGGCGACGAGGAAGCGGCCGAGCCGCTGGCCGAGTGGGAGCAGGAGCTCCTCGCGGGCCAGACCCAGGGCGAGGGCGCGACCGTCGAGGAGAACGACGCCGACGCGCAGGTCGCCGCCAAGGAGATCGGTGAGCCGATCGCCGAGGGTGACAAGAACGCGGAGCCGACGGCCGAAGCCGAGGCCGCGTCGGAGACCACCCCCGCCGAGTGACCAGTGGGGGCGCCGGGCCGGTCGGCTCGGCGCCCCTTCCTTCTCTCCCCACCACCACAGTCCAGAAAGGACTCCAGTCAATGGCCAACTACAGCCTTGCTGACGTGAAGAAGCTCCGTGAGGACCTCGGGGCCGGCATGATGGACGCGAAGAACGCGCTCGTCGAGGCCGACGGCGACTACGACAAGGCCGTCGAGCTGCTCCGCATCAAGGGCGCGAAGGCCGTCGCCAAGCGCGACGACCGCGCGACCTCCGAGGGTGTCGTCGTCGCGACGACCGAGGGTGGCGCCGCCACCGTCGTCGAGCTCGCGAGCGAGACCGACTTCGTCGCCAAGAACGAGAAGTTCACCACCCTCGCCGACAAGGTCGTCGCCGCGGTCGCCGCCGCCGGTGCGTCCGACGTCGAGGCCGGCAACGCCGCGCCGCTGGACGGCAAGACGGTCGCCGAGGCGATCGACGAGGCCGCCGCCGCGCTGGGCGAGAAGCTCGCGCTGCGCACGGTCGTCCGTGTCGAGGGCGACGCCTTCGAGGTGTACCTCCACAAGACCAGCCAGGACCTGCCGCCGCAGATCGCCGTCGTCATCGCCTACGCGGGCTCCGACGCCGCCGAGGCGCGCTCGATCGCCCAGCACGTCGCGTTCGCGAACCCGACGTACCTGACCCGCGACGAGATCCCGGCCGAGGCCATCGAGAAGGAGCGTGCGACCGTCGAGGCGATCACGCGCGAGGAGGGCAAGCCGGAGGCAGCCCTGCCGAAGATCGTCGAGGGTCGCCTCAACGCCTACCGCAAGCAGGTCGCGCTCCTCGAGCAGGACTACGCGAAGGACAACAAGCTGTCCGTCGCGAAGGCCGCCGAGAACGCCGGTCTGACGATCCAGGGCTTCGCCCGCGTCAAGGTCGGCGCGTAACGAACCCGTGACGGGGCTCGGAACCACATCGGTTCCGGGCCCCGTTTTCTGCGCGCTGCGACACGCGCGGAACCGGCCTGGAGGCACGACCTCCTCCGCCGGACCGGCTCCGGCCGGGTAGATTCCCACGAGACATTCGACGAAGGGTGCGCCACATGACGAACGAGAAGACCGGACGCCGCCGGGTCCTGCTGAAGCTGTCGGGGGAGGCGTTCGGGGCCGGGTCCCTCGGGGTGAACCCCGACGTCATCAGCACCATCGCCAAGGAGATCGCGCAGGCCGCGCAGGACGTCGAGGTCGCCATCGTGGTCGGCGGCGGCAACTTCTTCCGCGGGGCCGAGCTGTCCCAGCGCGGCATGGACCGCGGTCGTGCCGACTACATGGGCATGCTCGGCACCGTCATGAACGCCCTGGCGCTGCAGGACTTCCTCGAGCAGGCCGGTGCGGCGACGCGGGTGCAGTCCGCGATCAGCATGACCCAGGTCGCGGAGCCGTACATCCCGCGGCGTGCCGAGCGCCACCTCGAGAAGGGGCGCATCGTGATCTTCGGTGCCGGTGCGGGCCTGCCGTACTTCTCGACCGACACGGTCGCGGCGCAGCGTGCGCTCGAGATCGACGCGCACGAGGTCCTCGTCGCCAAGAACGGCGTGGACGGCGTGTACACCGCTGACCCGAAGAAGGACGCCACGGCCGAGAAGCTGCACCACGTGACGTACCAGGACGCACTGCTGCAGGGCCTCAAGGTCGTCGACGCCACCGCGTTCTCGCTCTGCATGGACAACGGCATGCCGATGCACGTCTTCGGCATGGAGGGCGAGGGCAACGTCGCTGCCGCGATCCGCGGGGAGCGGATCGGCACCGTCGTCAGCAACTGACCCGCACGCTGACTAGACTCGACGCAGTACCGAAGGAGAACCACCGTGATCAGTGATGTCCTGACCGAAGCCACCGAGAAGATGGCGAAGGCCGTCGACGTCGCCAAGGACGACTTCGCGACCGTCCGCACCGGACGCATCAACGCCGCCCTCTTCCAGAAGATCCCGGTCGACTACTACGGCACCCCGACGCCGCTCGCGCAGCTCGCGTCGCTCCAAACGCCCGAGGCGCGCACGCTCATCGTCACGCCGTACGACAAGTCGGCGCTCAAGGAGATCGAGCGCGCCATCGCGACGTTCCCGAACCTCGGTGCCAGCCCGTCGAACGACGGCGAGATCGTCCGCGTGACGATCCCCGAGCTCACGCAGGACCGCCGCAAGGAGTTCGTGAAGCTCGTGCGCGGCAAGGGTGAGGACCACAAGGTCGTCATCCGCAACATCCGTCGCCGCGCGAAGGACGACCTCGACGCCCTGAAGGGCGAGATCTCCGACGACGAGATCGCCCGCGGTGACAAGGACCTCGAGACCCTGACGAAGAAGCACGTCGACCAGATCGACGACGCGCTGAAGAAGAAGGAAGCCGAACTCCTCGAGGTCTGATGCGTCTCCCCGAGCCGGGCGGCGATCGCCCCACAGAACCGCGCCCTCCGGAACCGGTCCCGTCCGCGAAGAAGGGGCTCCGACAGGACTTCGACGCCCGTGCCCGCGCGGCGCGCGCCGACTTCGAGGCGCAGCTGAAGCAGCGCAAGGCGGAGTTCGGCGCACGCAACGAGGCACTGACCGCCCGGACGGGTCGGAACCTGCCGGCCGCGATCGCGATCGCCCTGGCGTTCGCCGTCGTCATGCTCGCCGCGCTCCTCATCTGGAAGCCGGCCTTCATGGTCGTGGCGGCGTTCCTGCTCGGTGTCGCCGTCTACGAACTGGCGAGTGCGATGCGCTTCGCGGGTCGCGACGTTCCCCGCGTGCCCAGCGTGCTGGCGGCGGTCGGCATGGTGCCGGCGGCGTTCCTCGGCGGTCAGGTGGCGGCGCTCTTCGCGATCATCGGCGGCATCGTCCTCATCGCGGTGTGGCGACTCGTCGAGGTCGCGCTCACGCGTGAGAAGCCCCCGGCCGGGCACGTCGTCCGCGACCTGACGAACGGGCTCTTCGTCCAGGCGTACATCACCCTGCTCGGCGCCTGCATCGTGCTGCTGTCCGCGCAGCCCCGCGGTGAGCTGTGGGTGATCGCGTTCATCCTGGTGGTCGTCGCCGTCGACACGGGGGCGTACGCGACCGGGCTGAACCTCGGCAAGCACCCGATGGCGCCGCGGATCAGCCCGAAGAAGACGTGGGAGGGGTTCGCCGGGTCCGTCGCGGCGAGCATCCTGGTCGGCATCGTCGTGACGTGGCTCATGCTGGGCCTGCCGTGGTGGACGGGCATCGTGCTCGGCGTGCTCATCTCGGGGTCGGCCACGCTCGGCGACCTGACCGAGTCGATGATCAAGCGCGACCTCGGCATCAAGGACATCTCGTCGTTCCTGCCCGGGCACGGCGGCCTGCTCGACCGCATCGACAGCATCCTGCCGTCCGCTGCCGTCGCGTACGTGCTGTTCCTCGTCGTCGTGCACTGAGACCGCGGCCAGCGCCGCGGCCGCGCGTCCAGGTGGCGCCATGGTCCGGTGCTGGCAGAATGTCGCCGTGGCCACCACCTTCCCCTCCGCAGACCGCAAGTCCCTCGGGTACGACGTCGACGAGGTCGAGCGGTTCCTCGAGGACGCGCGTCGTGCCTACACCGCGGGCGACACCGCGCCGGGCATCGAGGCTGCGAAGATCCGCGCGACCGCGTTCTCGATGCGCAAGGGCGGCTACTCCACGGCGCACGTCGACGCGGCGCTCGAACGGCTCGAGGACGCCTTCGCCGCCCGGGAGCGTGAGCGGGAGATCGCCGCCGCGGGGCAGAAGGCCTGGTACGCCGAGGCCCGCACCAAGGCCTCGGACGTCGTCGCACGGCTCGAACGCCCGGCCGGGCAGCGGTTCGCCCGCACGAGCCCGCTCGGCACCGGCTACCACCCGAAGGACGTCGACGCCTTCGCGGAGCGGCTCGCCGGCTACTTCCGCGACGGCAAGCCCCTGAGCCTGACCGAGGTCCGGTCGGTGGTGTTCCGGCCGAAGCACGGCGGCTACCGCGAGGCGCAGGTCGACGCGCTGCTCGACGCCGTCGTCGAGGTGATGCTCGCCGTCCGCTGACGACGCGCTGGTCGCGGGTGCTTCTCATCCCGTGACCGTTCCGTTATCCTGTTCCTACTCATGGGCAGGCACACGGCAGACTCCAGCTCCGACCGCGGTACCCGCGAGCACCTCGACCGTCCGGTCGTCGGTGAGCGCCGCGCGGCACGCGACCGACTCCGCACGACGGGGCACTCGGTACTCCACGCGACCCCGCGGGTCGAGACGGCGGCACTCCCGCCGACCCCGCTGGGCGCACCCGCGACGGCTCCGACGCCGGCCCCCGCTCCGGACACGACCGGACCGGTCCTCGTCCGCGGACCGATCGCGCCCACGGGTGCCGCCGACCCGCGCATCGTCAAGCAGCGCCGTGCCGTCGCCGCGCCGGCGAAGCCGAAGGCCGCCCGGACGCTCAACTCCTTCATGCGCCGTCGCGCGACGATCCCCACGCTGTCCTTCTTCGCCGTGTTCGGCTTCGTCGGCGGCTCGCTCTTCAACCCGATGCAGCCCGACGTGGCACAGGCCGCCGTCGTCGCCCCGGTGCTCGTCAAGGCGCCGGTCGAGCCGCAGCAGTTCACTGCGCACGGCACCTACGCCGCGTTCGACGTGACGCGCGACGGCTACGGGGTCACGCTGCCGAAGCCGAAGGTCGTCGAGCAGCCCGCCGAGACGGACGACCAGGCCGGCACGGACACGAAGAGCAAGGCCGTGACGCCGTCGAACACCCTCGCCGCGACGGCCGCCACGCCGAACCCCGGCAGCGCACAGGCCATCGCCCAGCAGATGGTCGCCGCGCGCGGGTGGGGCAGCGAGCAGTTCAACTGCCTCGTCTCCCTGTGGAACAAGGAGTCGGGCTGGCGCGTCAACGCGTACAACCCGAGCGGCGCGTACGGCATCCCGCAGGCGCTCCCCGGCAGCAAGATGGCGACCGCCGGGGCGGACTGGCAGACGAACCCGGCGACGCAGATCACCTGGGGTCTCAACTACATCTCCGGCGTGTACGGCACCCCGTGCGGCGCGTGGGGACACAGCCAGTCCTACAACTGGTACTGATCGGCAGTACCGGGGTGCCGCGCAGCAACCGGCCGCGGCGACCCCGCGGCCGTGGTCCCGAGCCGATCGAGGACGACACCGGCCTCGACCGGCTCATGAGTTCGTGGAAGCGGACCGAGGTCCGCCGCGGGCGGACGTTCACCGTCCAACCGGTGTCCGCGGCTTCCGCGCAGAAGGAGTACGTCTGCCCGGGCTGCGGCCTCGCCGTGCTGCCGGGGGTCGCGCACGTCGTGGTCTGGCGTGCCGACGGTGTGCTCGGGGACGAGGCCGACCTGGCGTCGCGCCGTCACTGGCACAACCACTGCTGGAGCATCGCATGAGCACCGAGATCCGCTCGAACACCGAGCTGCCCGCGCGGCGGACCGACGTCGACCTCGTCACGGACGACCACCTCACCCTCGTCGGGGAGCTCGCCGAGCCGCTCGACCGGCCCGCGAGGGGCACGCTCGTGACGCTCCACCCGCTACCGACGGCGCAGGGGTTCATGGACTCGCACGTGCTCAAGAAGGCCGCGGCGCGACTGCCCGCCCTGGCCGACATCGCCGTCCTCCGGTTCAACTTCCGCTCGGTCACGTCGCCGCGGGGCACCTCGGAGGGCGCGTTCGGCGATGGCGAGTCCGAGGGGTTCGACCTCCGGGCCGCCGTGCACGAGACCGTCGAGCGAGGCCTGCCGACCCCGTGGCTGCTGGGCTGGTCGTTCGGCACCGAGGTCGCGCTCAAGCACGGGCTCGAGCACGTGGCCGCCGGCACCGTTGCCGGCGTGGTCCTGCTGTCGCCCCCGCTGCACCGGACGTCGGACGACGAACTCCGCCGGTGGGCGGACGTGGACGTCCCCGTCGTCGCCCTGGTCCCCGAGCACGACGACTTCCTGCAGCCGGACGAGGCGGCACGACGCTTCGCCGTCGCACCGAACGTGCGCGTGGTGCCGGTCGCCGGCGCGAAGCACCTGTGGGTGGGGGAGCGGTACGTGCGGACGGTGCTCGACACCGTCGCGGACCTGGTCGTCCCGGGCAGCGCACCGCTGCCCACGCACCTCGCGGACTGACCACCGGCCGACGGACCGAGCCGATCGGCACGGCGCACCGGCACGGCTCGCCGGCACCGCGGACGACGCGACCCGACCTGGAGGCGCGTGGTGCGCCTCCAGGCCGGGTCGCCGGTCCGTGGGGCCGGTCCTCAGCGGGTGGTGGCGTCCTCGTCCACGTCGTCGTCCGCCGGTCGGCCGGCCGACGGCGGAGCGTCGAACAGCCCGGTCGCGTGCGAGAGCACGCCGCGCAGGTTCTCCAGGTAGCCGGCGACGGCGTCGCGCTCGGTGCGGATGGCGGCGAGCCGGTCCTCGGACTCGGCGACGACCGCGGCGGTCCGCTCCTCGGCTTCGGCGATCATGCGGTGGACGCGCTCCTGCGCGTCGCTGACGATCGTGCGAGCGCGCTCCTGGGCCCGTGTCGTGCTCGTGCGCTCGAGGTCGTCGGCCTCCTGCTGGAGTCGCTCGGCACGCTCCCGCGCCTCGGACGCGCGGCGGGTGGCCTCGGCGAGCTGGAGGTTCGCCTCGTCGAGGTACTTCTGCGTCTCGGTCACCGTCTCGTGGTGCTTCTGCAGGTAGTCCTGCTCGGCGTCGTCGCGTCGTGCGGCGAGTTCCGACTCGAGCGCCGCGCGGGCCTCGTCGCGTTCGCGGGCGATCGCCGCACGCACCTCGTCCTGCTCCTTCGCGAGGTCCGCGCGGACCGTGGCGACCTCCTGCTGCAACGCGGTGCGCTCCGCCTCGAGGTCGGCGAGCTCTGCCGTGCGACGATCGGCGATCTCGGTGTCGACCTCGGCGTGCTCGCGTTCGCGGCGGGCCGCGAGCTCGTCGGTGTGCTCGCGCACGGCGCGCTCGGCCGCGGCGTCGGCCTCGGCACGCTCACGCTCGATCCCGGCGCGGTGCTCCTCGAGCTCCGCGGCGATGCGTGCCGTGGTCTCCTCCACGAGCCGGGCGTTCTCGGCGCGGGTCTGCTCCTCGTCGACCCGCAGCTGGGCGCGAGCGGCCTCGAGCTCCTGCTCGAGGGCGGCGCGGGCCTCGGCGGCCTCGCGCTCCCAGCGGGCGCGCGCGGCGCCGAGTTCGGCATCGAGCTCGCGCCGACGGTCGCTGGTCTCCGCCTCGAGCGCGGCGCGACCACGCTCGAGCTCAGACGCGAGCTCGGCCCGGCCGGTCTCGAGCGCGAGTTCGTGCGCGCGTCGCTGCCCGTCGCGCTCGCGCTCCCACGACGCACGCCCCTCGGCGACCTCGCGCTCGAGCGCGGCGCGGCGCGTCGTCTCCTCGCGGTCGAGGTCCTCGGTGCGCCGGGCGTGCTCGGCCTCGAACACGCTGCGGCGGTGCTCGGTCTCCCGATCCAGGTCCGCCGCGGTACGGCGGGCGTCCTCGGCGGCGCGCTGGGCGTCCTCGCGGAGCTCGGCGACCTCGCGCTCGACCCGGGCGCGCAGCGCGTCCGTCTCGCGGATGGCGACCGACCGGACCTCGGCGGCCTCGGTGACGGCGGCACCGCGGACGGCCGCGGCCTCGTTGCGGGCGTCCTGGGTGAGCAGGCCGGCCTCGGCGCGGGCGCGCTCGATCGTGTCAGAGGACTCGGCGCGAGCCCGGGTCAGCTCGTCGGTGGCACGGGAGCGGGCGTCCTCGAGGGTCTCGGATGCCTCTTGTCGGGCTTCGCGCAGCAGGCGCTCGGCTTCGTTCCGGCTCGAGGCGCGCAGGCGCTGGGCGTCGATGTCCGCCTGGCTGATCAGCCGGGTGGACTGCTCCTCGGCGACGCGGAGGGTCGATTCGAGGCGGGTGCCGAGACCGCTGTAGGTCGGGGTGCCGGCCTCGTCGAGCTCGCCCTGCAGGTCGGCGACACGGGCCTGCAGGAGACGGATCTCCTTCGCGGCCTCGGCGCGGTCGGTGTTCGACTTGATGAGCTCACGACGGAGCTCGTTCACCGAGCGGTCCACCTCGTCGCGGCGGTACCCGCGCAGCTCGGTCCCGAACTCGGCCTCGTCGTTCGCCACGTGTTGCTCCTGGGGGTCGGCGGAGGGCCAGCCCTTGGCCCGCGGACGAGTCTAGTGGCGGGCCGTCGGCGCCGACTGAGCCGGTGGACAGCGGTGGGGGATGCGACGTCCAGGGTGCCTCGCTATCCTGGAGCGCTGATTCGCGCGCCGATCCCCCCACCCCCGGCGCGGTAGGGAGAAGATCCGTGCGATTCGTCCTGGCGATCGTCAGTTTCGTCATCGGTCTGCTGCTCGTCGGTCTCGCGGTCGGGCAGCGCACCGTGTTCGCGCCACCGTCGTCGCTCGTCGCGCAGTCGTCGAGCACGGCCTCGGCGCCGGTGACCGTGATCCCCGGGTCGACGCTCACCGCGAACCCCGGCTACCAGCGCATCAACGTCTCCGGCTCCGGCACCGTCTTCGCCGCGTACGGCAAGACCGCCGACGTCGACGCGTGGATCGGTGACGCGAAGCACACCACGCTGCGCTTCGACGCCGAGCAGGACCGCCTGGTCGGGCGGACGACGGGGTCCGGGGACTCGGTGCCCGACCCGAAGGGGAGCGACCTCTGGTACCAGGAGTGGGACGGCCCGGGGCAGTTCACCGTGCGCCTGCCCGCGGACGTCTCCGTCGTCGTGCTCGCCGACGGGTCGGACGCCGCACCGACCGACGTGTCGGTGACCTGGCCGCGCGACACCGCGACGCCGTCCGTGGGACCGCTCCTCGTGGTCGGCGGACTCTTCCTGGCCGGTGGGGTGGCACTGCTCGTCTGGGCCTTCCTGCACCAGCGGCGTGGTCGCGGACCGCGTCGTCGGAGCGGTGGGACGCGTCCGCCCCGCGTGCGGGCGTCGCGCCGTGCCGCCGCCGCGGGTGCGCAGGTGCCGGTGCGCGGTCGTCGCGGTCGTCGTTCGCTGGTCGCCGTCCCGATCGTGCTGGTCGGCGCGCTCGGTCTGGCCGGGTGCTCGTCGGAGTACTGGCCGCAGGGCGGGGGCTCCGGCGCGACCCCGACGCCGACCGCCTCGGCCACGGGCGCCGCGGACCCGACCGAGCCCACCGCCGCGACCGAGCAGCAGATCCGCCGCATCGTCGAGCGGGTCGCCGACGTCGCGTCGAAGGCCGACGCCGACCGGGACACCTCGTTGCTCGAGTCCCGGTTCACCGGGGCCGCGCTCGACTTCCGCAAGGCGAACTATGCGATCCGCGGGAAGGACGCCGACGTCGACGCGCCGCCGGCGATCTCCGCCGGTGAGGTCTGCGTCGCACTCCCGCAGCAGACCGCCTCCTGGCCCCGCACGATCTTCACCGTCGTCGCCGAGGACTGCTCCGCCAAGACCGCGCCGCAGGCCCTCACCCTGGTGCAGGACAGTGCCCGCGACGACTACAAGGTCGCGTACGACGTGTCGCTCGAGGCAGCGGCGGAGATCCCGAGCCTCGCCCCGACGTCGCTCGGCGCAGCACGGCTCGCCGGTGACACCAAGCTCCTGCGCATCGCGCCCGACGACATCGCCGCCGCGTACGGCGACGTCCTGGCGAAGGACTCCGAGAGCGACAAGGCCTCGCTGTTCGCCTCCGACGGTGACGGGCTCCGCTCGACCATCGGCAAGGCCTACAAGGACAAGAAGGCCGACTCGCTGCCGGACACCGCGAAGATCGAGTACTCGTCCGAGGTGCCCGAGGACAGCCCGGTCGCGATCGCGACGGACGGCGCGGGTGCGCTCGTGTCGGCGTCGCTCGACGAGATCGAGAAGGTGACGCCGACCGCGGCCGGCGCCGAGGTGAACACCGAGGGGGCGGTCAAGGCCCTCTCCGGCGTCGACTCGAGCACCAAGGGGATCAGCGCGACGTACAGCGTCCAGCTCCTGTTCTCCGTGCCGCCGGTCGGCAGTGATGAGAAGGTGGTCCTGCTCGGGTTCACGCAGGGCCTGACCGCAGCGAGTGAGGTGCAATGACCAACGTCCCCCCGACCCCGTCCGGTCTCCGCGGAGCCGTCGACCTGTCGTCCCTCGTCGACCGTGCCCAGCGGCCGCCGCAACCAGGTGGCGCTCCCGCAGCCCCGGGTGCTGCCGCCGATGCTCCGGGCGGCTTCCAGGGCGCAGGTGCCGCTCCCGAGGGTGACCTGACCGTCCCGTCGCTCGTCATCGACGTCACCGACCAGAGCTTCCAGGACGTCCTGCAGCTGTCGTCGGTCGTCCCGGTGATCGTCGACATCTGGGCGGAGTGGTGCGGGCCGTGCAAGCAGCTCTCGCCGGTCCTCGAAAGACTGACGGCCGAGTACGACGGCCGCGTGGTGCTCGCCAAGGTCGACGCCGACACGAACCCGCAGCTCGTGCAGGCCTTCCAGGCGCAGTCCATCCCGACCGTCGCAGCCGTCATCGGTGGGCGCCCGCTCGGCCTCTTCGTCGGCGCGCTGCCCGAGGCGCAGGTGCGCGACGTGTTCGAGCAGGTCGTCGCCGCCGCCGAGCAGAACGGCGTGACCGGCCGGGTCACGGTCGACGTCGCTGCCGCGGAGCCCCAGGGCGATCCCGAGCCGGAGCCGCTGCCCCCGCACCACCAGGCCGCCTACGACGCGATCGAGCGCGGCGACTACGCCGCCGCGGTGCAGGAGTACAAGACGGCGATCGCGCAGGACCCGAACGACCAGATGGCCGTCGCCGGGCTCGCGCAGGTGTCGCTGCTCGACCGGTTGAACGGGCGCACCGCCGATGAACTGCGGAGCGCCGCGGCCGCCGCGCCGCAGGACGTCGAGGCGCAGATGGCCGTCGCCGACCTGGACGTCAGCGGCGGGCACGTCGAGGACGCCTTCGGCCGGCTGCTCGACCTGGTGCCGACGGTCTTCGGCGCGGAGCGCGAGGCGCTGCGGGTCCGGCTCGTCGAGTACTTCGAGCTGATCGGGGTCGACGACCCCCGCGTGGTCGCGGCACGACGACGGCTGGCGAGCGCGCTGTACTGACGCTGACGGTGCTCCCGCGGGCGCCGGCACGAGACGCCGGTGTCACCGCGAGACGCCGCGAGGAACGCGAGACGCCCCCGGAAACGGGGGCGTCTCGCGTGCTCCGGGGCGCCTCGCGCCGACGGGGGTGTCCGCAGGCTCGGCCGGAACAGACGACGGACGGGAGGCCCGGTGCCAGCTGGCACCGGGCCTCCCGTTCGTTCCGTGCTCGCGACCACGTCCCGGGGCGTGTCGCCTCGTGGCGTCAGTCGGCCAGCCGCAGCCAGACCGCACCGAGCGGCGGGACCACCAGGTGCGCCGACGCCGGGCGCCCGGCCCACGGTGTCTCGTCGGCCGTGACCGCGCCCATGTTCCCCACACCGGAGCCGCCGTACTCCGCGGCGTCGGTGTTCAAGACCTCGTGCCAGGTGCCGGCCGCGGGCAACCCGAAGCGCCGCTCGACCGGGACACCGGAGAAGTTCACGAAGACCGCGAGCTTGTCGTCGCCGTCCTTCCGGAGGAACCCGAGCGTGGAGTGCGGGGCGTCACCGCCCTCGATCCACTCGAAGCCCTCGGGGGAGGAGTCGTGCGTCCACAGCGCCGGAGTGTCCTTGTACACGCGGTTCAGCGCCGCCACGAGGTCCTGCACGCCCAGGTGCCCGGGATCGTCGAGCAGCCACCAGTCGAGCCCGCGGGCCTCGGACCACTCCGACGGCTGGGCGAACTCCTGGCCCATGAAGAGCAGCTGCTTGCCGGGGTGCGCCCACATGAAGGCCAGGTACGCCCGCACGTTCGCGAGCTTCTGCCACTCGTCACCGGGCATCTTGCCGTAGAGCGAGCCCTTGCCGTGGACGACCTCGTCGTGGCTGATCGGCAGGGTGAACTGCTCGCTGAAGGCGTAGACGAGCGAGAACGTGATCTCGTCGTGGTGGTACGCGCGGTAGGCCGGGTCACGCTCGATGTACTGCAGCGAGTCGTGCATCCACCCCATGTTCCACTTCTGGCCGAACCCGAGGCCGCCCGCGCTCGTGGGCTGGGTGACCCCGGGCCACGAGGTGCTCTCCTCGGCGATCATCACGATGCCCGGGTAGCGCTTGTACGCCGTGGCGTTCGTCTCCTGCAGGAACGAGATCGCCTCGAGGTTCTCGCGGCCGCCGTGGACGTTCGGCAGCCACTCGGTCCGCGAGTAGTCGAGGTACAGCATCGAGGCCACCGCGTCGACCCGGAGGCCGTCGATGTGGAACTCCTCGAGCCAGTACAGCGCGTTCGCCACCAGGAAGTTGCGGACCTGCGGGTGCCCGAAGTCGAACACGTAGGTGCCCCAGTCGAGCTGCTCGCCGCGCCGCGGGTCCGGGTGCTCGAAGAGCGCGTAGCCGTCGAACTTCGCGAGCGCCCACTCGTCCTTCGGGAAGTGGCCCGGCACCCAGTCCATGATCACGCCGATGCCGGCCGAGTGCAGGCGGTCGATGAGGTAGCGCAGGTCGTCCGGCGTGCCGAAGCGTGCGGTCGGGGCGTAGTACCCGGTGACCTGGTAGCCCCACGAACCGCCGAACGGGTGCTCGGCGAGCGGCAGGAACTCCACGTGGGTGAACCCGAGGTGCTGCACGTGCCCGATGAGCTGGTCGGCCGCCTCGCGGTAGGACAGCCCAGGCCGCCACGAGCCGAGGTGCACCTCGTAGACGCTCATCGGCGCGTCGTGGGTCGTGGTCTGCGCCCGGCGCTCCATCCAGGCGGTGTCGCCGTCCGACCACGTGTACTCGGACGCCGTGATGACGGACGCGGTCGCCGGTGGGACCTCGGTCCGACGGGCGAACGGATCCGCCCGCTCGACCCAGCCCGAGTCCGTGAGGATCTGGAACTTGTACCGCTGGCCGACGAGGGCGCCCGGCCAGAAGAGCTCCCAGACGCCGAGGTCGTTCAGGCGGCGCATCGCGGTCGTGCGGCCCTCCCAGCCCTCGAAGTCACCGATCACGCGGACCGCGGTGGCCCGCGGTGCCCAGACGGTGAAAGCGACACCGTCCACACCGTCGATGGTGCGGACGTGGGCGCCGAGGTGCTGCCAGAGCTGCTCGTCGCGGCCCTCGCCGAACAGGTGGAGGTCGAGCTCGCCGATGGTCGGAGCGAAGCGGTAGGCGTCGTCCGTGGTCCACGTCGCGTCGTCGGCGTCGGTGGACTCGTCGAGGTCGTACTCGGCCTCGACGCGGTAGCGACCGAGCGCACCGGTCGTGGCGCCCGCCCAGAGGCCGTCGCCCTCGTGCGTGAGTTCGACGTCGTCACCGTCGGGACGGACGATGCGGACGGCGGAGGCGAGGTGGCGGACCACCCGCACGCTCGTGCCGCCGTCGACCGGGTGCGGCCCGAGCACGTCGTGCGGCTGGGACCAGCGGCCCTCGGCGACCTGCTGCCGGAGCCAGTCCTCGACCGGTGCCGGTCGGGGGGCCACGGTCGAGGACGAGGCGGTGTCCGTCGGCACAGCGGGAGCGCTGGCCGCCTGAGCGCCCGATGCGTCCGCGGCCGCGGCCGCGACCGCAGGTGCCGTCGATGCCGGGGCGCCGTCCTCACGGGCGGCACCGGCGAGCGTCGCCGACTCCGGGACTCCGCGGTCCGGTGTCTCCTTCGCCGCCGGCGCTGCGCCGGGCAGGTCCTCGTGCGGCGCCGAGACCCGGGGCTCGTACCGCGGAGCCGGCTCGTCGACCGGCGGGACGGCACCCGGCGCGCGGGTGCGGGTCACGGGCGGCGGAGGCGGCGGCACCGGCGGGACGCTCGGTCCCTGGCCTCGGTCCGGCGTGGCGGGGGTGGGACGGTCGGAGCCCATCGGCGGGGTCCCCTTCGGGTCGCGGTCGGTCATCGGACGGGTCCTTCCACCACGAGCAGGTGCACCGGCTCCTGGAAGGCGTCGAGGCGGACGTAGTTCGACGAGCCCCACTCCCAGCGCTGCCCGGTGACGACGTCGCGGACCACGAACGGCTGCTCGTTCGGCAGCCCGAGCGCGGCGAGGTCGAGGTGCACGGTGGTCTCGCGGACGGAGTGCGGGTCGACGTTCGCGACGACGATCACGGTGTCCGAGCGGCCGGAGCGGATGAACTCCCCGGACAGGTGCTTCGAGTAGACCACGATCGCCGGATCCTCGGCGTCGTGCACGTGCAGGTTGCGGAGCTGTCGCAGCGCGGGGTGTGCCTGTCGGAAGCGGTTGAGCATCGTGACGTACGGAGCGAGGCTCGCGCCCTCGGCCTCGGCCAGGGCGAAGTCGCGAGGCTTGTACTCGTACTTCTCGTTGTCGATGTTCTCCTCGGAACCCGGACGGGCGACGTCCTCGAAGAGCTCGTACCCGGCGTACATACCCCAGGTCGGCGCACCGGTCGCGGCGAGCGCGGCGCGCACCTTGTAGCCGGCACGGCCGCCGAACTGCAGGTACTCGGTCAGGATGTCCGGCGTGTTCACGAAGAGGTTCGGGCGCAGGTAGGCGCTCGTCTCGTGGCTGAGCTCGGAGAAGTACTCCTCGATCTCCTCCTTCGTGTTCCGCCACGTGAAGTACGTGTAGGACTGCTGGAACCCGGCCTCGGCCAGGGCGCGCATCATCGCCGGACGGGTGAACGCCTCGGCGAGGAACACGGTGTCCGGGTGCTGGTCGCGGACCTCGCGGATGACGCGCTCCCAGAACCAGAGCGGCTTCGTGTGCGGGTTGTCGACGCGGAAGATGCGGATGCCGAACGAGATCCAGTGATCGAGGACCCGCAGGACCTCGGCGACGATGCCCTCCGGGTCGCTGTCGAACTGGATCGGGTAGATGTCCTGGTACCGCTTCGGCGGGTTCTCGGCCGTGGCGATCGACCCGTCGGCGCGGACCGTGAACCACTCCGGGTGCTGCTCGACCCAGGGGTGGTCGGGGGAGCACTGGAGCGCGAAGTCGAGGGCGACCTCCATCCCGCTGTTCTTCGCCGTCTCGACGAAGTCGCGGAAGTCGTCCTCGGTGCCGAGGTCGGGGTGGATGGCGTCGTGCCCGCCCTCGGGAGCGCCGATCGCCCACGGGCTGCCCGGGTCGTGCGGTCCCGGGGTCAGGGTGTTGTTCGGCCCCTTGCGGGCGGTCGTGCCGATCGGGTGGATCGGGGGGAGGTAGACCACGTCGAAGCCCATGCGTGCCACGGCCGGCAGTCGTCGGGCAGCGGTGCGGAAGTCGCCGCTCCTCCACGACCCGTCCGGGTTCTTCTTCGCGCCCTCGCTGCGCGGGAAGAACTCGTACCAGGCGCCGACACCCGCGCGCTGTCGCTCGACGTCGAGGAGCTGCGTGGGGGAGTGCGTCCGGAGCGAGGTCAGCGGGGAGTCCTCGACCTCACCGGTGATGCGCGGGTCGTCGACGGCCGCCAGGCGCTCGGTCGGCTCGAGGTCGGTGTCGCGCAGCTGCTCGGCGGCGCGGACGGCGGCGCTCGAGTCGGTCTCGGCCGCGAGTCGGTCGAGCAGGACGGCGCCGTCGAGGAGCGTCGCCTCGGTGTCGACGCCGGCGGCGATCTTGAGCCGGGCGGCGTGCAACCAGGTCGCCCAGTCGTCGGAGAACGACTCGACGTGCCACGTCCAGACGCCGACGTGGTCGACCTGCACGGTCGCCTCGTACCGGTCGGTGCCGGGGGCGCCGAGCAGCATCGGGACGGTGCGCGTCCCGCCGTCCGGGCGTTCGAGCACGAGGTCGGCGCCGATGATGCCGTGGCCCTCGCGGAAGACGGTCGCACCGAACGTGATCACCTCGCCGTCGAACGCCTTGCCCGGGAACCCGTTCGGGGTCGTCGGCGCGAGCTGGGTGATCGGGATGCGTCCGATCTTCGGTCGGCGGGGTCGATCTGCGGTGGCCACGGAGCCGACGCTACCCGGCTGGAGCGTCCGCGTTCCCCGGAACGCGTTCCCCGTGCAGTGTCGGGCGCGTCCGGCGGCTTGTGCAGGAGGATCACGAGCGGGCGCCGGTGCCCGCTCGTTCCCAGAACGATCGCGATGCCAGGCGGAACCGGGCGTGCCCGGTGGAACGGAACGACCCGGTACGCCCGATCCGACCAGCGACGCCCGATCCCACCGGTCTCCGGGCTCCGCCCTACGCCACCTCGAACACGTGGATCCCCGGTCCGTACGCCGTGAAGACCTGACCGCCCGGTCGGAGCCGCTCGTGGTCCCGGTGCTTCTCGCTCGACCAGGCCAGCCGGTACCCGAGCACGTCCTGGCGCGCGGGCAGCGTCAGGTCCCGCGTCCGTCCGCTGCCGTGCACCACCACGAGCACCCGGTCGAACGGTTCGTGCTCCGGCGTCGACTCGACGAAGTACTGCACGACCCGGTGGATCGGCTGGTCCCACCCCTCGGACGTCATCGCCTGTCCGTCCGGTCCGTACCAGGCCATCCGCGAGGCACCGGGGGTCTCACGACCCTCCACCCCGAAGCGGGTCGGCCGGAGCGCCGGGTGCGCCGCGCGGAGCCGCGCGAGCGCCGCGACGGCCTCCGTCATGGCCTCGGCGTCCTCGTCGTCCGTCCAGTCGACGGCGGTGAGGTCGTCCGACACGACGTACGCGTTGTTGTTGCCATGCTGCGTCCGACTGCGCTCGTCGCCCGCGGTGAGCATCGGCACGCCGGCGGAGAGCATCAGGGTGCCGACCAGGTTCCGCATCGAGCGACCCCGTGCCGCCCGGACGCCCCGGTCCGCGGTGTCGCCCTCGATCCCGTGGTTGAAGGAGCGGTTGTCGTTCGAGCCGTCGCGGTCGTCCTCCCCGTTCGCCGCGTTGTGCTTGCGGTCGTACGACACCAGGTCGAGCAACGTGAACCCGTCGTGGGCCGTGACGAAGTTCACGCCGGCGAGCGGCCCCCGCGACGCACCGAACAGGTGCCGGGAGCCGGTCAACGCGCCGGCGAGCGCCCCGATCCCGGTCGTCGGGGTGCCGTTCCGGCGCTCCTCGGCGATGTCGGTGAGCCAGAACTGCCGGACGGTGTCGCGGAACCCGTCGTTCCACTCGCTCGTCCCGATGCCGAAGGCACCCGTCCGCCACCCGTCCGGCCCGACGTCCCACGGCTCGGCGACGATCAGCACGTCCTGCAGGTCCGGGTGCCGTCGGATGCGCTCGAGCAGCGGGTGCGCCGGGTCGAACACGTGGTGCTCGTCGCGGGCGAGTGCCGCCATCAGGTCGAAGCGGAAGCCGTCGACCTGCACCTCGCGCGCCCAGTAGCGCAGGCTGTCGACGACCAGGTCGGCGGTGGCCTCGACCGACGTGTCGAGGGTGTTCCCGCAGCCGGTGGTGTCGTAGTAGGCACTGTCGTCGGCGGTCCAGCGGTAGCGGTCCGCCCCGTCGATCCCGCGGAGCGAGCTGGTCGGCCCGCCGAGGCCCTCCTCGGCGGTGTGGTTGTAGACCACGTCGAGGAGCACCTGGATCCCGGCCTCGTGCAGCAGCCGGACCATCCCCTTGAACTCGCGGAGCACCGCGGACGCGCCGGCGGCACGGGCCTCGCCCGAGGCGTACGCGGCGTGCGGGGCGAAGAAGCCGAGGGTGTTGTAGCCCCAGGCGTTCTCCCGTCCGGCGTCACGCAGCCATGCCTCGGTGTCGAAGGCGTGCACGGGGAGCAGCTCGATCGTGGTCACCCCGATGCGCCGCAGGTGCGCGATGGTGCTCGGGTGCGCCACCCCGGCGTACGTGCCGCGCAGGTGCTCGGGGACGTCCGGGTTCGCCGCGGTCAGGGTGCGGACGTTCGCCTCGTACACGACGGCCCGGTCCAGGGGGACCGCGGGCTTGCCGACGCCGCCCCAGTCGAAGGCATCGTCGACGATCACGCTCGTCCACCGCGGGCCACCGCCCTCGACGGCACCACCGTCGTCCGCCGCGCTCCACGGGACGATGCCGCGCGCGGACGGGTCGAGCAGGGGCCGCTCGGGATCGAACTCGTGGCGCGGTCCCCGCGGACCGTCGACGAGCAGGTGGTAGCGGTCGCCGGGACCCACGCCCGGCGTCTCCGCGGCCCACCGGTCGGTGCCGTCGATCCGGGTCAGGACGTGCCGGGTCTCCTCGCCGGCGGCATCGACGACCACGAGGGTCACGGCCGTCGCCGAGGCGGAGCGCACCGAGAACCGGGGCACGCCGTCACCGAGGCGGAAGCCGGGGGTCTCGTCGATCGCGGTGCGGTGCATGACGACCAGGGTACGAGGGGCCGCGGGTATCCTGTGAACGCACACGGAAGGAGCGTGCTCCATGCCGGTCTACCTCGACCACGCGGCGACGACGCCCATCCTGCCCGCGGCGCTCGCCGCGTTCACCGAGGCGCTCGCCACGGTGGGCAACCCGTCGTCGATCCACAGTGCCGGGCAGCACGCGAAGATGCTGCTCGAGGACGGCCGCGCGGCCGTCGCCCGGTCGCTCGACGCCGAGCCGGTCGAGGTCGTCTTCACCTCCGGCGGCACCGAGAGCATCAACCTCGCGATCAAGGGCCTGTACTGGGCCCGGCAGCAGGACCGTCCTCGGCCGCGGATCGTCGTGCCCGCCGGCGAGCACCACGCCACCGTCGACACGGTCGAGTGGCTCGAGCGCCACGAGGGCGCCGTCGTCGACGTGGTCCCGCTGGACGCACAGGGTCGCGTCGACACGGCCGGTCTGGAGGCGCGGCTCGCCGACGCCTCGGACGTCGCCTTGGTCACGTTCCTCTGGGCGAACAACGAGGTCGGCACCCTGCAGCCGGTCACCCGGATCGTCGAGCTCGCGCACGCCGCCGGCGTGCCCGTGCACAGCGACGCGGTCGCGGCCTACGGGCAGGTCCCGGTCTCCTTCGCGGCATCCGGCCTCGACGCGCTCAGCGTGTCGGCGCACAAGATCGGCGGGCCGGTCGGCATCGGCGCGCTGGTGCTCGGCCGCCGTGCGACCGTCGAGCCGCTGATCCACGGCGGGGGCCAGCAGCGGCAGGTCCGCAGCGGCACGCAGGACGCCCCGGCCGCAGCGGCCTTCGGGGTGGCGGCGGCGGCCGGCCTGCACGACGCCTCGGCGTTGCGCGACCGACTCGTCGCCGGGGTGCTCGAGGCGGTGCCCTCCGCCGTGCTCATGGGTGACCCGGTCGACCGGCTGCCCGGCAACGCCCACTTCACCTTCCCGGGGTGCGAGGGGGACTCGCTGCTCTTCCTGCTCGACGCGGCCGGGGTCGCGGTGTCGACCGGGTCGGCGTGCCAGGCCGGCGTCCCGGAGGCGTCGCACGTGCTCCTCGGCATGGGCCTGACCGAGGACGAGGCCCGCGGAGCCCTCCGCATCACGCTCGGGCACACCTCGACCGACGCCGACGTCGACGCGTTCCTCACCGCGCTGCCCGACGCGGTGGCGCGGGCGAGCCGAGCGGGCATGGCGTCCCGCGCCCCGTCGCTCGGGCGGTGACCCCGCGTCGGAGCGACCGCGCTGCCGGGTGACCGGCGGGGCGGACCCGCACCGGGCCTCCAGGCCGTCGCCCGGTCGGCCGCGCACGACGTGCGCCGCTAGGATCGGTGACCATGGTCGAACTTGACTTCACCGAGCAGCTGTCCGCCCTCCGCGAGACCTTCGGCAACATCCGCTCGGTCGTCGACGTCGACCGACTGCAGCGCGAGATCGCCGAGCTGAGCGAGCAGGCTGGTGCCCAGGACCTCTGGGACGACGTCGAGCACGCGCAGCAGGTGACCAGCGCGCTCTCCCACAAGCAGGCTGAGCTCCGGAAGATCACGGACACCGAGCGGCGGATCGACGACCTCGAGGTGCTCGTCGAGATGGCGAACGAGGCCGACGACGCGGACTCCGCGGCCGAGGCGCAGGACGAGCTCAAGGCGATCCAGACGACCATGGGCGACCTCGAGGTGCAGACACTCCTCGACGGCGAGTACGACGAGCGTCCCGCGGTGATCACGATCCGCGCCGGCGCCGGCGGTGTCGACGCGGCGGACTTCGCCGAGATGCTCCTCCGCATGTACCTGCGCTACTCCGAGCAGCACGGCTACAAGACCACCGTGATGGACACGTCCTACGCCGAAGAAGCGGGCATCAAGTCGGCGACCTTCGAGGTCGACGCACCCTACGCCTTCGGCACGCTCTCGGTCGAGGCCGGCACGCACCGCCTCGTGCGCATGTCGCCGTTCGGTGCCGCGGGCAAGCGGCAGACGTCCTTCGCCGCGGTCGAGGTCATCCCGCTGATGCCGGAGACCGAGGCCATCGACATCCCCGAGAACGACATCCGCGTCGACGTGTTCCGCTCGTCCGGCCCCGGTGGGCAGTCCGTCAACACGACCGACTCCGCCGTCCGCCTGACCCACCTGCCGACCGGCACCGTGGTGTCGATGCAGAACGAGAAGTCGCAGATCCAGAACCGCGCCGCCGCCATGCGCGTGCTGCAGTCGCGCCTGCTGCTCCTGAAGAAGGAGGAGGAGAACGCGAAGAAGAAGGAACTCGCCGGCAACATCACGGCGAGCTGGGGCGACCAGATCCGCTCGTACGTCCTCGCGCCGTACCAGATGGTCAAGGACCTCCGCAGCGAGCACGAGGTCAACAACCCGTCCTCGGTGTTCGACGGCGACCTGGACGGCTTCATCAACGCTGGCATCCGCTGGCGCAAGCAGGGCGACGATTCCTGAGCATCCTCGCGGCCGAGTCGAGCCGCGCGCCTCGGTTGACTTCCGGCCGGCCCGACCTACCCTGATCCGGTCATGATCAAATTCGACCAGGTCACCAAGGTCTACTCGGGCAACCCGAGTCCCGCGCTCGACGACCTCTCCCTCGAGATCCTCAAGGGTGAGTTCGTCTTCCTCGTCGGCGCGTCCGGCTCCGGCAAGTCGAGCTTCCTGCGCCTCGTGCTCAAGGAGGAGAAGCCGACCCGCGGGCAGATCCACGTGCTCGGCCAGCGGCTCGGCGCCCTGTCGTCGCGCAAGGTCCCGTACTTCCGCCGCAACCTCGGTGTGGTCTTCCAGGACTTCCGGCTCCTGCCGAACAAGAACGTCTTCGACAACGTCGCGTTCTCGCTCCAGGTGATCGGCAAGAGCAAGGGCTTCATCAGCGAGGCCGTCACCGACGTGCTCAAGCTCGTCGGGCTCGCCGGCAAGGCGACCCGCATGCCGCACGAGCTCTCCGGTGGTGAGCAGCAGCGCGTGGCGATCGCCCGCGCCGTCGTCAACAAGCCGGCGATCCTGCTGGCCGACGAGCCCACCGGTAACCTCGACCCGACCACCTCGGCCGGCATCATGGCGCTCCTCGAACGCATCAACCAGGGAGGCACCACCGTGCTCATGGCGACGCACGACGCCAGCATCGTGAACCAGATGCAGCGGCGGGTCATCGAGCTCTCGAACGGCAGCGTCCTGCGCGACGAGCAGTCCGGCGGCTACCAGACGCAGGCGCTCCCGATCCAGCGCGGCTCGGGCGTCTCGAACACGACCGGCATCCAGACGATCCCGGGACTCATCCGATGAGGCTCGGACTCGTCATGTCCGAGGTCGGCTCGGGCCTGCGACGCAATGCGTCGATGGTGGTGTCGGTCGTCCTGGTGACCTTCATCTCCCTGACCTTCGTCGGCACCGCGATCCTGCTGCAGATGCAGATCAACCAGATGAAGGGGTACTGGTACGACCGGGCGCAGGTCGCGGTCTACCTGTGCACCGACACCGACACCACCGGGAACTGCACCGGCGCCAAGGCCACCGAGGACCAGCGCGAGCAGGTCCAGGCGCAGCTCGATTCGTCCACCCTCAAGCCGTACATCGAGAAGACGTACTACGAGGACCAGGACCAGGCGTTCACCCGCTTCAAGGAGCAGTTCAAGGACTCGCCGGCGACCGAGTTCGTGAAGCCGGAGTACCTCAACGAGACCTTCTGGGTGAACCTGAAGAACCCGTCGCAGGCGGACGTCCTCGTCGAGAGCCTGTCGAAGGTCGCCGGCGTGCAGAGCGTCGTCGACCAGCGCGGGTACCTGCAGCCGATCTTCAACCTGCTCAACGCCTCGTCGTACACGGCGATCGGCATCGCGTCCCTGATGCTCGTCGCGGCCGTGCTGCTCATCGCGACGACGATCCGACTGTCGGCCTTCAGCAGACGCCGCGAGCTCGGCATCATGCGTCTCGTCGGCGCGTCGAACCGCTTCATCCAGACACCCTTCGTGCTCGAGGGCGTGATCGCCGCGGCCATCGGTGCCGTGCTCGCCGGCGGCGCGATCACGGCCGTGGTGTGGTTCTTCGTCCGGAACTACCTGGCACAGCGGTTCTCGGGCACGGCGTTCATCGGCATGGGGGACGCGGCCGTGGTCGTACCCGCCGTGATCGTGATCGGTGTCCTGCTGGCCGGGGTCTCGGCGCTCATCGCGATCCGACGCTACCTGCGCGTCTGACCCGTGCACACACGACCGCGGCGCGCCGGGAAGGTGCGCCGCGGTCGTCGTGTTCACTAGGCTGTAGGGCTGCGCAGCAGCACCGGGGACCGTTCCCGGTCACCGAAGGGAGTCACCATGGCGAAGGAACGCGGCGAGAAGATCGTGGCGACCAACCGTCGCGCGCGCCACGACTACCTCATCGAGGACACGTACGAGGCGGGCATGGTGCTGTCCGGCACCGAGGTGAAGTCCCTGCGCGAGGGTCGCGCGTCCCTGGTCGACGGGTACGCGTTCATCGACGGCGGCGAAGCCTGGCTCGACTCCGTGCACATCCCCGAGTACACCGAGGGGACGTGGAACAACCACGCGCCTCGGCGGAAGCGCAAGCTCCTCCTGCACAAGCAGCAGATCGTGAAGATCTCGCACAAGACGGCGCAGGGCGGGTACACGCTCGTGCCGATGAAGATCTACTTCCACGACGGTCGGGCGAAGGTCGAGATCGCGGTCGCGAAGGGCAAGCGCGAGTTCGACAAGCGCCAGGCCCTGCGCGAGAAGACCGACAAGCGCGAGGCCGAGCGGGCCATGCGCTCGCGCAACCGCATGGGCGAGTGAGCCGCACGGGCCAGTGAGCCGCACGGGCGAGTGAGCCCACGGCGAACGCCGCTGGCATCGTCCAGCGGTCCCCGCTAGGCTGGGGTACTGCTCCTCCCGAGGGGCATTGGCAACTCAACAGCGTGACAGCGGCTCGCACGTCACGGCCCGTACGGGGATGATCGGTTTCGACATTGCCTGTGTGCCGACGGGAAGCGGGCCGAGGACCCACGGTCATCTCGTGAACGATCCGTGGAAAACAACAAGTGCCAATTCCAAGCGCACTGACTTCGCTCTCGCTGCGTAAGCAGCCCAGCACATGAAGTCCGTCGGCCAGGTGACCGTCCCCTAACCTGATCCCGGCGTCATCCAGAGGACTTGCTGCACGGTTGCGCCTCAGGGCCGTGCGGGACTTGCACTGAGACTGGGCCCGTCGTCCGAGAAGCCGGTAGCAAAGGACGGGGCCGAGCAGAACGACTCATCCGGATACGCCCGTAGAAGACGTCGAATTGCAGCGATGGACGGGGGTTCGATTCCCCCCATCTCCACCATCGCCGGACGTCGAGCCGCTGTCATGCTGATCACCGAGATCGCCACCTGAACGCCCCGTCGCCGTCCCCTGGACGTCGACGGGGCGTTCGTCGTGCGCGGGGGAGGCGAGGACTACTGTCCGGGTCAGGCACGGGGCTCGCTCGTGTCGATCCCGAACGAGAGGTCTGCGCGTGGTGCAGGAGATCGCGATCCGAGTCCGTCTGCGAGAGCAGGACCGCCTGGGGTTGGCGGAGTACGAGCGGATCGTCGGGTCCGTCGCGACCGTCGCCGCCGTGGTCGCCTGGCTGCCGACGCCCGATGCCCGACTCGTCGTCCGGGGTCGTGGTGCTGAGCCCGTGCGGCTCGAGACGGTCTCCTACGGCGGGGTGTTCGAGATGCTCGTGGTGCTCGATCAGCGCTCGGCAGCGGTCGAGCGTGCGGCGTCGGCGGTGGCGGCGCTCATCGCGTCGGTGCGGGACGAGCACGTCGAGGACGACGTCGCGGGCATCGCCGGCGAGCTCGACCGCCTCGACCGCTCGGCGCCGCGGGGGCGGTCGGCGGTGGAGCGGGCGCTGCGCGGGTTCCTCGAGGGAGCCCGGGCCGACGTGCTCGCACGGAGGACCACGACGCGGGTGCGGGCGGCGCAGGCGCTGCTGCGGCTCGCCGAGGACGGTGCGGAACTCGTGGTCGAGCGGGTGGAGGACGCGCTCGTCCCGGTGGTCGAGGAGCAGGAGGTCGACGTGCTGGCGGACACCGGCACCGCGGTGGTCGTCGAGCCGGTCGACGGTCCCGCGCCCGCCGGTGTGCGCACACCCCGCACGGAGGACGAGGACGAGGACGAGTCCGGCGTCGAGCAGCCCACGAAGCAGGACACGAGCAAGAAGAAGGACAAGAAGAAGAAGGACAAGAAGAAGTCCGACAAGAAGAAGAAGGACAAGAAGAAGTCGGGCGGGAAGAAGTCCGACAAGAAGGACAAGAAGAAGTAAGTCCGCGAGGGAGGGCGTCAGAAGTCGAAGAGGTTGGCGCGCAGGCCACCGTCGCCGTACTCCCGGCGCAGCAGCCCCCGACGGCGCAGCACCGGCACGAGGTCGCCCGTCATCCGGTACACCTGCGCCGGGTGCAGGTCCCCGGACAGGATGAACCCGTCGTTGTCCGCGTCTGCACCGAGCTCCTCGACGAAGTCCGCGAACTCCTCTGCGGTGCCGACGAACCCCTCGCGGGCGCTGATCCGCCCGAGCCGCGCCTTCCGGGTCAACAGCTCGCGCAGGGGTGCGTCCGGCGTGTCCCCGAGCAGCCCCCGGATCGTCCCAGCCGACACGTGGTCGCCGAACGTGCCCGCCGGGATCGGCGCGTCGAGGTCGAGCGCGAGCAGGTCCGTCTCCGAGTCGCTCGACCACGCGACCGCAGCCGCCCGGAGGTCGGCGTCGGAGGGGTGTCGTGACGCCGTGACGATGCGGTCGGCCTCCTCCACGGAGGGCACGAGCACCGGCTTCAGCACGAACAGCACCCGCAGGTCGTCCGCGCTCCGCCCGGCGTCGGCGGCGGCGGTCAGCACCCGCGACCGGTAGGTGCGCACGGCCTCGACCGTCAGTGGCGCGAGGGCGAGCTGCACGTCGGAGTGCGTCCCCGCGAACCCGAGCCCGCGGCCGGACCCGCCGGGGGAGACCACGACCGGATCGCTGTCGAGCGGCAGGGCGTTGAGCGGCCCGTCCGCCGTGAAGTAGGCGCCCTCGTGGTGGAACGCGTCGAGGGCGTCCCCGTCGGCGAAGTGCCAGTCCGAAGGGTCGCCGACGTAGCCGTCGCCCCACGAGTGCCACAGCCGTCGGAGCAGCGTGATCCACTCCTCGGCGCGGTCGTACGCGGCGTCGTGCGGCAGCGGCGCCGAACCGACGTGCCGTGCACTGCCGGTGTCCGTCACGACGTTGAGCCCGAACCGGTCCGCCGACAGGTGCGCGAGCGTCGCGGCCTGCCGTGCGGCCAGGTACGGCGGCGTGATGCCCGCGTTCACCGTCGGCGCGATGCCGATGTGCTCCGTCACGGCGAACAGGTAGGGCGCGAGCAGCAGCGGGTCGTGCTTCGGTCCGCCGTACGCCTGCCGGATCCGCAGGCCCAGGGTCGCCGGACTGCCGAGCGAGATCGCGTCCTCGGCGATGACGAGGTCCAGCCCCGCCTGCTCGAGCGCCCGGACGGACTGCTGGTACAGGTCCGGCTTCGTCCAGTCGAGGCCCCAGTCCCAGTCGGCGCGCCCCCACGCCTGTGGCCCGAACCCGCGCGAGAAGAAGTACCCGAAGTGCTGCAGGTCGCCCACCGTCAGACCTCCTGCGCGACGACGTGGCCCTGCGGGACGGTGTGGGCGAGCACGGTGGCCTCCGTGGCGGAGGTGGGCCGTGCCTCCCGGCCGACGCCGTCCGGTCCGACCGCCGCACGGACCGCTGCCAGGCCGCGCTCCACGTCGGCGAGCAGGTCGGCGACGTCCTCGATGCCGACGGACAGGCGGACCAGGCCGTCGCCGATGCCGAGCTCGGCCCGCTCGGCCGCGGTGCGGCCGGCGTGGGTGGTGGTCGCGGGGTGCAGCACGAGCGAGCGGACGTCGCCCAGGTGGGTCATCCGGCTGATCAGCTGCACCGCGTCGATGAAGGCGCGGGCGGCCGGCTCGCCGCCGGCGAGCGTGAAGGCGAAGACGGAGCCGGCTCCCCGGGGCAGGTAGCGCTGGGCGAGGTCGTGGTACGGACTGGAGGCGAGACCCGCGTGGTCGACGCTCGTCACCTCCGGCTGGTGCTCCAGGAAGGACGCGACGGCGAGCGCGTTCCCGACGTGGCGCTCCACGCGGAGCGACAGCGTCTCGATGCCCTGGCGCAGCAGGAAGGCGTTGAACGGCGACGGCGACGGTCCGATGCGTGCGGCGACGACGTCGCGGGCGAACACGACGAACGCCCGGCTGCCGTACCGCTCGACGTAGCTCTGCCCGCCGAGGGCGCGGTCCGGGGTGGTCAGGTGCGGGAAGCGCTCCGGCGTGCGGCCCCAGTCGAAGCGGCCGCCGTCGACCACGAGGCCGCCGAGTCCCGCGCCGTGCCCGGACAGGAACTTCGACGCGGAGTGCACCACGACGTCCGCGCCGTGCTCGACCGGACGCACGAGGTACGGCGTCGCCAGGGTGTTGTCGACCACGAGCGGCACGCCCGCACGGTGCGCGGTGTCGGCGACGCCCTGGATGTCGAGCACGTCGTTCTTCGGGTTCGGGATCGTCTCGGCGAAGAAGACCTTCGTGTTCGGGCGCACCGCGGCTGCCCACGCGCCCAGGTCGCGCTGGTCGGCGACGAAGTCCACCTCGATGCCGAGTCGCGCCAGGTTCTGCAGGAGCAGCCCCTTCGTGCCCTCGTAGATGCTCCGCGCGCTGACGACGTGGTCGCCGGCCTGCAGGAGCCCGAGCAGCGCCACCGTGACCGCCGCCTGGCCGCTGCCGACGAGGATCGCTTCGGCGCTGCGTTCGAGCAGGGCGACCCGGCGCTCGACGTCGGCGTTCGTCGGGTTGCCGAGGCGCGTGTACGTGTAGCCGTCGTCGGTGCCGGCGAAGCGCTCGCGGGCCTGGTCGAAGTCGTCGAAGAGGAAGCCCGACGTCATGTGGATCGCGGGCACCCGTGCGCCGTGCGCAGTGTCGGGCAGGAACCCGCCGTGCACCTGTTCCGTGGCGAAGCCGTGGCCGTCGTCCGACATGGGGTCCTCCTGCTGTGTCCGTCGTGCGGGTACTCTCGCAGGTCGGCCGGGCCCGTGGGGCATTGCGGCGTCGGGTTACGGTCCGCCTGTGCCCGTCGGTGCGGCGGGACCGGTGAGCAGTGCGGCGAGGCGTCGGGAGAGCCCCGGCGCCAGCGGCTCGGGCAGGGCGTCGACCGGGAACCAGCGGACGTCGTCGCTCTCGTGGCTCACGAGCGTCCGCGTCGCGAGGTCCACGGTCGCGACGAAGCCGACGTCCCAGTGCGCCGTGCAGGAGAAGCCGCCGTGCAGGTCGTGGCGGTCGAGGTCGGCCACGGCACCGTCGTCGAGCTCGAGTCGGGCGACGCCGGACTCTTCGCGGGCCTCGCGCCGTGCCGCACCCGCCAGGTCCTGGTCCTGCGGCTCGAGGTGCCCGCCGAACTGCACCCAGAACCGACCCTTGCGGTGCAGGCAGAGCAGGACGAGGGAGCGGTCGGGGGAGAACACGAAGCACGACGCGGTCAGGTGTTCGGGGCCGAGATCCCGGTCGAGCGCCGCGTCCCCGGCGGCGCTGACGAACGCCGAGAACCGCTCCCGGAAGGGTGACGGCGCGGTGTCGAGCGCGGCGAGGGCATGGGCGGGTCGCATCCGAGGATCGTGGCACGGCGGACGGGTGCCGGTCCGCGACGCGACGCGTGTCGATCGACGCGTGCAACGCACGGATCGTGCGCCTGCATCGAGTGCGTGTGCATCGTTCGACATCGCTCCTGTCGATCGACGCGTGGGATGTCGCGGAGACGGGCAGAAGCGCGCCCACCCCGCCTCAGAACAGCGCGCGCACCCCGGCGGCGACGGTGTCCCACGTGGCGAGCAGCGGCTCCCGGGCGAGCCACACGACGAACCCGTTGACGACCACGAACAGCACGAACCACAGCACGGCCGGCACCCGCATCTCGGCCGCGGCGATGTGGAAGTCGGTCTGCACCCGTGCGCCGGTGAGCAGCCAGCGCGCGACGCGCACGAGGGACCGGAGCCCGTCGACGACGAACGCCGCACCCACCGCGGCGACGACCAGCACGGTGGCCTCGGACGGGCGGACGGCCACCCAGAGCGCGAGCGCGTCGAAGCCGACCACGACGAGCAGCCCGAACCAGTTCCGCACGAACGCGAGGGCCACGAGCCCGACCACGGCGAGCACCGCCACGGGCAGCCACTGCGACCCGTGCAGCACCCCGGTGACGAGCAGCACGCCGGCCCAGAGCGGCGCGCTGTACCCGGCGAACAGGTTGAGCACGCGCACGAGCCAGCGGATCGCCCCGGGCACGCGCCCGAGCCGGACCCAGGCCTCGCCGGAACCGTCGGGGTGCAGGTCGATGCGCTCGATGCGTCCGCCGAAGGGCACGACGACGACGCAGTGGCCGACCTCGTGCACGATCGTGGCCGCGATCCGGGCGACGCGGCCCACCAGGGGCACGAACGGCAGGACGGCGCCCACCAGGACGGCGACGGGGACGAGGGTCGGGGCTGCTGCGGTCAAGCCGTCAGGATGACAGCACCGACCATGAAGTGCCTGACCGCCTCGGCCGCAGGTGCCGGCATCGGCCCGTCAGCGGACGGCGTCCACCACGACGAGCACCACCACGACGACCGTCGCGACGATGGCGAGCCCGGTGAGGACGGCGAGGAACACCGTCACCCGGTTGCGCTGCGTGTGCCTGGCTATTCGACCGTCACCGACCCCATCGGCGCCCGGGGCTTGTCGACCGCGCAGCCGAGCTGCACGGCGAGCTCGCGGGCGAGCATCTGCAGGGGCACGACCGCCTCGATCGGTCCCCAGGGCGCGACGGACCGCCCCCACGCCAGGTCGGTGGCGTCCGACCTGCCGGCGATCACCGGCAGGTCGGAGCCGGCACCACCGATCGTCACGACGAACCCGCCGCGGGCACGCACCTCGGCGACGGCGGACGTGATCCGCGGGTCCCCGTGGTCGACGACCAGGACCGGGGTGCCCTCGTCCACGAGCGCGAGCGGCCCGTGCCCGAGCTCGCCGACCGCGCACGACCGTGCCCAACGGAAGGCGAGCTCCTCCACCTTCAGCGCGCCCTCGGCCGCGTAGGGCAACCCCGGCCCGCGACCGACGAACAGGGATCCGGGAGCGTCGCGCACCGTCGCTGCGAGCAGCGGCACCCGCTCGGCCGCGACCACGGCGGCCGCCGCCATCCGCTCGGGCAGCTCCGAGAGCTCGTCGACCAGGGCGGCGGCGCGGGTCGGTTCGAGCCGGCCCGAGGCGACCAGGGCGGACACGACCGCGGTCACGCCGACGACCACCTGCGCGGTGAAGCTCTTCGTCGCGGCGAGCCCGCCCTCGGGGCCGGCGTGGCAGTCGAGCACGGCGTCGGCCCGACGGGCGAGCGACGAGTGCACGTCGTTCGTCAGCGCCAGGACCGGGAAGCGGTCGTCGAGCCGGTCGAGGGCTCGCAGGACGTCCGCGGTCTCCCCGGACTGGCTGATGGCGACGACGAGGGTCCCGGGACCGAGGACGACCTGGTCGAGCTCGCTGGCGGCGACGACGTCGGTGGGTACCCCGCCGAGGGTGCGCGCGGTGCCCGCGACGACCTGCCCGGCGTGGAGCGACGTGCCGCAGGCGACGACGGCGAGCCGCTCGAACGCCGGGAGCCCGAGTCCGGTCCAGGTGCTGCCGTCCGCGGTGCGGTGCCGGACACGCTCGAGGACGTCGGCGACGATGCGTGGCTGCTCGGCGATCTCCTTGGCCGTGTGGTCCGGGTGGTCACCCAGGTCGACGTCGAGCGCGCTCGCGGCGAACGGCGTCGCGGTGGGGAAGGGCACGGGCACGGCGATGCCCTCCGACGACCAGCTCCACGCCTCGCCCAGCTCCACGACGTCGCCGTCCCGCAGGGGCACGAAGGTCTCGCACCACGCCGCGATCGTGCCGACGTCGCTCGCGACGAAGTCGCCGCGGGCGGAGCGCGCCACGACGAGCGGCGACCGGTTCGCGGCGGCCACCATGCGGCCGTCCCTGGCGTCCAGCACGACGATCGCCCACGACCCGCGGAGCTGCGCGGTCGCGATCTGCACCGCGAGCACCAGGTCCGGGTCCACCCGGAGGGCGCGCTCGACGAGGTGCCCGATCACCTCGGAGTCCACCTCGGAGCGGAACACGTGCCCCTGCCGTCCGAGCGTGGTCCGCAGGGCCGCGGCGTTCTCGATCGTCCCGTTGTGCACGACGCTGATGCGCCCCGAGCAGTCGGCGTGCGGGTGCGCGTTCTCCTCGCGCACCGTCCCGCAGGTCGCCCAGCGGGTGTGCCCGATCCCGACGCCCGTCGCGGCGTCCGCGGGTGCCCCCGCCGCCGCCCGAGCGGCCAGGTCCGCGCGCAGGTCCGCGACGCGCGACACCGACCGGACCGTGGCGATCGCGCCCGCGGCGGTCCGCAGCGCGACCCCAGCGGAGTCGTACCCGCGGTACTCGAGCCGCTCGAGGCCGTCGAGCAGGAAAGGGGTCACGTCGTCGCTCACGCGGGCCGCGATGATGCCGCACATACGGTGTCCGTTCGGGTGGGGGACCGGCCGTCAGCCGGGGGTGCGGCACCGACCGCCGCCGGGTCTGCCGCGGGTCCGGGGCCGTCGACCGGTCGTGCCCGCCCGCGGATCAGGCGGGGGCGGACGCAGTCGGTCGGCAGATCGGGTACCGGACGGTCGGGGGTCGCGGACGGGCCCTCCCCTGGGAGGGCACGGCGGTCGGTGCACCACGAGCCTCGTCCCGTGGCACCGCCGCGACAACACCGCGGACCGCCTCTTGCGGTTCACCGCGCGAGCGGTGCGACCCGGCAGCCCGCCGGTGCGGACTCACGCAAGCCGGCCCGGTGGCCGGTCGTGGGGACGACGGACGGGAGGCCCGGTACCAGTCGGTACCGGGCCTCCCGTTGCGTGGGGTGGTCGCCGAGCGACGCGGGACGCGCGATCAGGTGAGCAGCGCCACCAGGTGCGAGCGCGAGCGTGCGCCCACCTTGCGGTAGATCTGCGTGAGCCGCAGCTCCACCGTGCGCTGCGACATGAACAGCGACGAGGCGATCTCGCGGTTGCGGTACCCCTCGGTCACCTTCTGCACGACGGCGCGCTCCTCGGCGGTCAGCTGGGTGAGCACCACCGACGCATCCGGCGCGCTCCGCGGGGAGCCCGGGACCGGAGCGGACAGCACCGGGCCGGACCGCAGCGACGTCGGCACGCCGAAGGACGGCATGGCGGCGGTCGGCGCGGGGGTCGCGAGCGGACGCCGGAGGCCGGCGGCCTCGTACGCGGCAGCCGCTGCGGCACCGAGACGCGGCCGCTCGGTGTCCGTGCCCACCGCCGCCAGCGCGGCGAACGTGCGAGCGCGCTCGTACTGCGAGTCGTGCGGCTGGAACAGCTCCAGCGCGCGACGGCGGGCCGTCTCACGGGTCGCGTCGTCGGCGACGAGCGCCAGGCTCCGCGCGAGCACGAGCGCACCCCAGCGGGACGGCCGGGCGTGGTGGTCCGCCGCGAGGCGGGCGGTCGCGTTCCGTGCGTCGTCGAGCCGACCGAGGCGCACGTAGCCCTCGACCAGGTCGCCGAGGTGCCGGAGCACGGTCGGGTTGCGGAGCGACCGACCCACGGCGTCCGCCGCCTCGAGCGCGGTCACCGCCTCGTCCACGCGGCCGTCGAGCAGCAGGACACGGCCGCGCAGCGCGTGCAGGCGGGCCGTGGTGCCCCAGAGCAGCACCGTCGACCGGAGCGCCAGGCAGCGGTCCACCACCTCGAGTGCCTCGTGCGTGCGGCCCTCGGCGAAGTGCCGCCACGCGACCGCCACGGCGCGGGACGGCTCACGCAGCCGCTGGGCCGAGAGGGCGCTCCCGGCCTCCCAGGCGTCGATCGCGCGCAGGGCCTGCCGGAAGTTGCCGGAGCGGAGCTCGTTCTCGGCGGACAGGTAGCGGGCACCCTCGACCCAGACGGCCTCGGTGTCCTGCCCGCGGGCGACGACGAGCGCGAAGACGCGACGCGAGCTCCGGTACCGCTCGGCGATGCTCAGCGCGTGTGCGAGGAGCAGGAGCGCCGGGTCGGACATCGCCATCAGCCGCTCCGTCGCGAGCCCGTCGTAGAGCTCGGTGTCGGCGGGCAGCGACCCGTCGAGCGCGGCGACCAGGCACTGCACGGCGCCCGCGATCTCCGCGGTGCGCGGGGTGATCACCGGGCCGAGCTGCTCGACGCGGGCGAGCAGGTCACGGGCCTGCTCCAGGTCCCAGGTCTCTGCGCGGAAGCTCGCGACCATCGCCAGGAGCCCGGCGGTGGCGGGGGCTTCGGGTGCCTCCGCAGCCACGGGCACGAGGAGCTCGTCGGCGTGCACGGTCTCGCCGCGCAGGTACTGCACCGAGTACAGGACCCGCAGGCGCCGGACCTCGTCCGACGCGCGCCGGAAGGGACGCATCGCGGTGAGGTACCGCGCGGCGAGCCCCAGCAGGCGCTGGGCGAACAGGGCCTCCGTGACGGCCAGCAGTGCCGCGCGCTCGTCCTCGCCACCGGAGCCGATGTGCAGGGCGCGCTCGGCCAGGGCCACCGCGGCGTGCGGCGCCCCGTCGGCGACGTAGTCCGCAGCGGCGTCGAGGAGGGCGACCACGTCGGGGACGTCGTCGACGAAGCTCCGGTGCCACGCAGCGGCACGGGGGTCCGTCTCGGCGCTCGCCGCGGCGAGTTCCCGGTGCAGGGCGCGGCGCGTCCGCGCCGACATCCGCCAGTACAGGGCCGAGCGGAGCAGGGGGTCGCGGACCGCGACGGTCTGCCCGCGCACGGTGACGAGTCCGGCGTCGGCGAGGTCGTCGACGGCGTCGCGGTCCCAGCCGGCGATCCGCGCCACGGGGACGAGGGCGAGGCGCGCGAGGACGTCCAGACCACGCCCCGCTTCGGTGTCCGTGCCGGCGTCGTCGGCGCCCTCGACGGTGTCGAGCGACAGGGCCGCGAGGGCCTCCGTCGTGGCGGTCGGGCGCAACGGCAGCACGAGCGGCTCGGTGCCGGCCAGCTGGGCGTGCGAGAGCGCGTCGAACTGCTCGCGGAGCGCGCCGGGGTTGCCGCCCGTCGCGTCGGCGAGGATCGCGAGCACACCGTCGTTCGCGCCCTCCGGCGCCATCGAGCGGGCGAGCGCCAGGGACTCGTCGACCGTGAGCGGCTCGAGCCGCAGCACCGGGAGCGCCGCGAGCGGCCCGTCCGACGGGACGGTCCGGACCGTCGCGACCAGGCGCAGTGCCGTGCCCGCGAGACGACCCGCGAGGAACGCGATGAGCTCCTGGCTCTCGACGTCCATCCGGTCGAGGTCGTCGATCAGGACGACCGTCGGCGGCAGGGTCAGGGTCTGCACGGCCTCGAGGAAGTCGTGCGCCGCGGCCAGACCGCTCGTCGCGCCGCCGGCCTGCAGCAGGTGCGCGATGTGGGCGGTGGCCCGCGGGTCGTCGAGGGCGGTGAACAGGGAGGTCACGCCGGCCAGCGGCCAACGGGACTCGCTCCCGTTGACCCCGACCCGCACGACGGGGAGGGGGACGCGGTCCGCGACCGCGCCGAGGACGCTGCTGCGTCCGGAACCAGGGTCGCCGACGACGACCATCGCGGACTCACGAGGGAGTGCTGCGAGGGTCGCGATCCGGTCGACCTCGAGACGGCGACCGGTGAGTGCCATGACTCACCGGCCTCCGGGTCCGGGGGCGAGGACTGCGGAGGACGTCCGGTCGGCAGCGCGGCGGGAGACCGCGGCGACGGACGGGATCCGGACGGCGTCACGGGCAGGGGCCGTGGCGACGGACGGACGCGAGGCGGCGACGGAGCGCACGCCAGGGCTGTCGGTGAGATAGCGCGGACGACGAGTGAGGGTGCACTCGGTTCCGCCTGGGAACGATGAAGTCATCGTCTGGACCACCCCTCGGGTCAGGGTTTTTCGGACGAGTTATGGACGACTGGCCCGACACGGGCCGGGTCTAGGGAACCCGGTGCGCCAGATCAGCCGTGAGCACGATAACCCGGCCATCGGACGCGTCGGGGGGGCCGTCAGCAGAGTGTCCGACTCGCCTGGCCCCAGTCCGGGGGGTCACCGCCCCCGTCCGGGGGTCCGGTGTCGGGATGTCGGTCGCGTCCAGGGGACAAGCGGGGTACACGTACCCCTGGTGCCGGGACGGTCCCGCGCGGGGCTACGAGCGCCGGATGACGTCGACCACGGCGTCGTGCACGAGGCCGTTCGTGGCGAGGGCACTGCCGTGCCACGGGCCCGGGTCGCCGTCGAGCGAGGTGAAGCGACCGCCGGCCTCCTCGACGATCGGGACGAGGGCCGCGATGTCCCACGGCTTCAGGTCGGGTTCGCCGGCGACGTCGAGGACGCCCTCGGCGACGAGCATGTACGACCACATGTCGCCGTACGCGCGGGTGCGCCAGACCTTCCGCGACAGCGCGACGAGGGTGTCGAGCCGGTCGTCCTCGTCCCACTGCTGGATGCTGTTGTAGCTCAGGCTGGCGTCGGACAGCGCCGCGACACCGGAGACCCGCAGGGGACCGTCCGTGGAGTGTGCGCCGAGCCCCTCGGCGGCCCACCAGCGCTTGCCGAGCGCCGGGGCGCTGACCACGCCGAGCACCGGGCGGCCGTCGACGGCCAGGGCGATGAGCGTCGCCCAGACCGGCACACCACGCAGGTAGTTCGCGGTGCCGTCGATCGGGTCCACGACCCACTGGCGGTGTCCCTCGCTCAGGGCGTCCGCGCCGGTGTCCGCCGTCGTCTCCTCGCCGAGGAACGCGTCGTCCGGACGCTCGGTCGCCAGGCGCTCGCGCAGCGCCCGTTCGACCGCCTGGTCGGCGTCGGTGACGTGCGTGCTGTCGGCCTTCGTCGTGACGTGCAGGTCGGCGGCGCGGAACCGCTCGAGGCTGATCGCGTCGGCGGTGTCGGCGAGGGAGCGGGCGAAGTCCAGGTCGGCGCTGAGGTCCACGGAGGTCAGGGTAGCGCCCTACGCCGCGACCACCTGCTCCTCCTCGTAGCGCGAGACCGCGCGCTCTCGGGCGATGCGTGTGCGGCGCGCGGCGAGCCCGTGCACGAGGACACCGAGCAGTACCGCGACGACGAGCCACAGCACGAGCACGACCACCGACCGGGCGAGGGACGCGCCGGGGAAGTAGACGAGGTCCTGCGCGGCGGTGAGCCACGCGGCGCCGCTCCAGAACGTGTTGAGCGCCGCGAAGAAGCCGGGCTGGAACGACGGCTGGAAGATGCCGCCGGAGCTCGTGAAGTTGAGCATGACGAAGAGCATCGTGAGGATCGGCGTGGTCCACCGGCCGAGCAGCGGGTGCAGACCGACGCCGAGGGCCACGATGACGGCGTCGTACAGCCACGCGAACAGGAAGACCTGCCACCGGTGGTCCGGGATGACGCCGTAGAGCGGTCCGGCGACCAGGATCCCGATCCCGGCGACGACCCCGGCCGTGACGGCGCCGACGACGACCGTCCAGAGCGCGCGGAGCTTCGCGGCCGCAGCGGCGACGGCGATCGCCGAGGCGTACCCGCCGACGCTCAGGCCGACGAGCAGGAAGAAGAGCCCCTGGCCGGTGGGGTCCTCGTCACCGGTGGGGACGACGTCGTGCACGGTGAAGGGCAGGTGCTGCTCGAACGCGATCGGCAGGAAGACCTTCTGCGCCGCCGTGGCGGTGGTCTCGCTGGCGGCCGTGGAGACGTAGAGCACCGCGCCGTCGGTCCCGGGGGCGTACACGGCGGCGAGGTCGCGGTCGCGCACCTGCTGCTCGGCCTCGTCCGCCGACCCGACCACGTGCGCCACGAGCTTGCCGTCCGAGCCGTCGGTGACCGTCTGGGCGAACACCTGGGCGCTCGGACCCTGCCCGACGATCCCGACGGGCAGTTCGTGCGGGGTCGGGGCGTGGAAGGCGCCGAGGTAGGCCAGGCTCATCCCGACCGCGAGGAACAGCGGGACGAGGATGTGCGACCCGAACGAGCGCAGCGTCCGCCCGAGGTGCTCGGGGCGCAGGACCGTCGCCACGAGGGCCGCCGGACGGGTGCTCCGCTGGGGGTGCGGCGCTGCGTGGTCACCGTGGTGGACCGGTTCCGGGCGGGCTGTGTTGTTTTCTGCAACTTCGGGCACGAGGAGCAACGGTACACCCGTGTCGGGTCGGACTCAGTCCGCGCCGGGGTCGTCCGCGCCCATTCCGGTGAGCAGCGCACGGAAGGAGTCGAGGCGCTCGACGCCCGTCGGCCCGAGCTCCCCGTCGTGCACCCGGTCGACGATCTCCCAGTCGTGCGCCTGGGACAGTGGGATGCCGTCCGCGGGCTCGCGCACCGCGACGGCGTGCGCGGCGAAGGCCCGGAAGACGTTCTCGGGCTGCACGTGGCCGAGCCCGAAGGACCGCACGCCCGGGGTGTCGATGATCCAGCCGCCGTCGCGGACGCGCAGTGCGATCGACGACGACGAGGTGTGCCGCCCACGACCCGTCACCGCGTTCACGACGCCGGTGGCGCGGGTGGACCCGGTGATCGCGTTCACGAGCGTCGACTTCCCGACGCCCGAGTGTCCGACCGTCACGGTGACCTGGTCGTCGAGCACCTCGTGCAGCGCGTCGAAGGGCACGTCGTCCGACCGGCTCGTGACGATCCGCAGGTCCAGGCACGCGAAGTGCGCGAGGAACGGTGCCGGGTCGGCGAGGTCGGTCTTCGTGATGCAGAGCACCGGGTCGAGTCCGGCGTCGAACGCCGCGACGAGGTACCGGTCGATGAGCCGCGGGCGTGGTTCCGGGTCGGCGGCGGCGACGACGATCAGCATCTGGTCGGCGTTCGCGACGATCACGCGCTCGACCTCGTCGCTGTCGTCGGCGCTCCGGCGCAGCAGGGTCGAGCGCTCGGCGACCTTGACGATCCGGGCGAGCGAGCCGGGGTCGCCCGAGACGTCCCCGGCGAGGGACACGTGGTCGCCGGTCACGACCGACTTCTTGCCGAGCTCGCGGGCCTTGGTGGCGGTGATGACCCGCTCGTCGTCCTGTCCGGCGGACACCAGCACGCCGAAGCGCCCGCGGTCGACGTTCGTCACCCAGCCGACGGGAGCGTCGTCGTAGCTCGGACGGGTCTTCGTGCGGGGCCGGTTCCCCTTCGGGTTCGGCCGGATCCGCACCCTCGACTCGTACTGCCCGTACGGCTCGTCCTCGTCGCCCTCGTCCCCGTCGACGTCGTCCCACCAGCTCACGGCGTCACGCTCCCGTCCGACGGACGCGCGTCCGTGGGGGTGCCGGGGTCCGAGCCGGTCGCCACGAGGTCCGCCCAGAGCTCGGGGAACTGCGGCAGCGTCTTCGCGGTGCAGCCGATGTCGTCGACGGCGACGCCGTCGACGACGAGGCCCACGAGGGCCCCCGCGGTCGCCATCCGGTGGTCGTCGTACGCGGCCCAGCCACCGCCGTGGAGCGGTGCCGGCGTGATCCGCAGGCCGTCGTCGAGTTCCTGCACCGAGCCTCCCGACCGGTTCACGTCCGCTGCCAGCGCAGCCAGACGGTCCGTCTCGTGGCCCCGCAGGTGGCCGATCCCGGTGATCTCGCTCGGACCGTCGGCCAGGGCCGACAGCGCGACGAGCGCCGGCGCGAGCTCGCCACCGCGCGTCAGGTCGAGCGTGACACCCGGCAGGGAGGCCCCACCCGCCACCCCGACGCCGCCGTCGAACACCAGGTCGTCGCCGTCCCGCGTGACGGTCGCGCCCCACAGGGGCAGGAGCGTCTCGAGGTCGGCACCCACCTGCGTCGTGTCGGTCGGCCAGGTGCGGATCCGCACGCTCCCGCCCGCGACGAGCGCGGCCGCCGCGAAGGGTGCGGCGTTCGACAGGTCGGGCTCGATCACGACGTCGCGCGCGGCGACCGGGCCCGGGTGCACGACCCACTCGCCGATCGACGGCTGGTCCACCCGGACCCCGCGTGCGCGGAGCGCAGCGACGGTCATGTCGATGTGCGGCAGGCTCGGCAGGCGGTCGCCGACGTGGGTGAGGTGCAGGCCCTCGTCGAAGCGCGGGGCGGAGAGCAGCAGCCCGGAGACGAACTGCGACGAGGCCGACGCGTCGATCTCGAGCCGACCGCCGCGGACCGCGCCGGTGCCGGTGAACGAGAATGGCATGGCGCCGTCGCCGTCGTCCGTCACGTCCACGCCGAGGTCGGCGAGGGCGCGGATGATCGCACCCATCGGGCGCTTCCGGGCGTAGGGGTCGCCGTCGACGGTCACCCGGCCGGTGGCGAGCGCCGCGAGCGGCGGCAGGAAGCGCATCACGGTGCCGGCCAGGCCGCAGTCGACGGCGACGTCGCCGTGCATCGGTGCGGGCGTGATGCGCAGGTCCGGGCCGTAGGGGTTCGGTGCCGCGCCGTCCGCTGGGTCGACCTCGTCGATCCCGACCCCGAGCTGGCGGAGCGCCGCGACCATCAGCGCGGAGTCGCGGGAGTGCAGGGGGAGCCGGATGGTCGAGGGGCCGTCCGCCAGCGCCGCGAGCACGAGCTCCCGGTTCGTCAACGACTTGGAACCGGGCAGGGCGACGTCGCCGCGCAGGGGCCCGCGGGCGAGGGGGGCGATCCAGGGACCGGGCTGCTGGGAATGCGTCGACTCTGCCATCGGTTCACCAGGGTACTGAACGCACCGGGAGGACCATTGGCGACAGTCACACTCGAACGCAACCGGACGGCGCTGCCGGCCGTGCGGACGACGATCGGCCTCGGCCTAGACTCGTCCGTGATGACGACCGACGAACCGCAGGCAGCACCGCACGACCTGGTCGAGGAGACCGAGGCGCAGCTCGACGCGGTGTCCGGCGAAGCGGACGCCCTCGAGGCCGAGCCCGCCGACGAGAAGACCGTCTCCGAGGCCGAGCTGCGGTCGCTGTTCGAGGACCAGGCGTTGCCGTTCATGGACCAGCTGTACGGCGCCGCGATGCGGATGACGCGGAACCCGGCCGACGCGTCGGACCTCGTGCAGGAGACCTTCGTCAAGGCGTACGCGGCCTTCCGGCAGTTCCGGCAGGGCACGAACCTCAAGGCGTGGCTCTACCGCATCCTGACCAACACGTTCATCAACACGTACCGCAAGAACCAGCGGAACCCGTACCAGGGCACGATCGACGAGCTCGAGGACTGGCAGCTCGGCGGCGCCGAGAGCGTCACCCAGTCCGTGTCCGCGCGCTCCGCCGAGGCCGACGCGATCGACCACCTGCCGTCCTCCGCCGTGAAGGACGCGCTCCAGTCGATCCCCGAGGACTTCCGGATGGCCGTGTACTTTGCCGACGTCGAGGGCTTCTCCTACCAGGAGATCGCCGACATCATGAAGACCCCCGTGGGGACGGTCATGAGCCGTCTCCACCGTGGTCGCCGGCTCCTCCGGGGGCTCCTGGCGGACCACGCACGCGAGACCGGCATCGTCCCGGACGCAGCGTCGACGGCGACGATGCGCGGGCGGGGCCGGGGGACGACTGCGGCCGCTGGTCGCACGGACGGGAAGGACGCACGATGAGCGGCTGCGACTGCTCGAAGGCGAAGGCCGAGCTCGAGGAGTTCCTGCACGACGAGCTCTGCCGCGAGGACGCCGCGGACATCCGCGAGCACATGGAGTCCTGCGAGGACTGCACGAGCGAGCACCGGGTGGGCGTCGTCCTCATGGAGACGGTGAAGCGCGCCTGTGCCGAGACCGCGCCGGAGCAGCTCCGGACGGAGATCCTCGCACGCATCCGCGTGGAGCAGTCGACGCACTGACGCCCGGGTCGGCGGCGCGTCGTCACACGACGCCCGTCCTGGGTAGGGTCGCCCCATGACCCTCACCGCCGAGTCGATCACCACCTGGTCCGACACGGACGTCGCCGACGTCACCGCCCTCGTCCGTCTGCTCGGGCACGTCGTCGACGAGCCCGCGATGCGCGCTCGGCTGGAGCGGCTGGTCCCCGAGGCCGGCCACCGCACGTGGCTGGTCCGCGGCGAGGACGGCCGCGCAGTGGCGGTGGCGGGCGCGCAGGTGACCTGGTCGTACGCGAGCGACGAGCCGACCGCGCAGCTCCTGCTGCTGGTCGTGGACCCGTCGGCCAGGAGGCACGGCACCGGTTCCGCGCTCATCGACGTGTTCGAGACGTGGGCCACCGAGCAAGGGGCCCACCGGCTCAGCGCGGTGTCGGCCGCGGCGACCGACAGTGCGCACCGCTTCTACCAGAAGCGCGGGTACCACGAGGCCGGCGTCCGCTACACGAAGCTCCGGTAGCCGCGCCCGCGCCGCCCGCGCGCCGCGCACGCGCCGCCCGCGCCCGCGCGCCGCGCCCGCGCCCGGACGCGAGTTCGCGTTCCCGGACGACCGATGCGCCCCGGAGGACCGGGGCGCATCGTCCGTCAGGGGGTGCGTCGGGTCAGCCGAGCGCCTTCCGCACCACGTCGGCGGCCTCGCCCGCCGAGCGCTTCGACGAGCCCGTCGCCGGTGCGGCACTCGCCGGGCGGGAGGCCACGGAGAGCGGGCGGCCGTCGAGGTGCGGCGAGAGGTTCATGCAGACGAACGGCCAGGCGCCCTGGTTCTCCGGTTCCTCCTGCGCCCAGACGACCTCGGCCTGCGGGTAGCCCGCGAGCACCTGCAGCAGCTCCTCGAGGGGGAGCGGCGCGAGCTGCTCGAGCCGGACCAGGGCGACGTCGGTCGCACCGGACTTGTCGAGCTCGGCGCGGAGGTCGTGGTGCACCTTGCCCGAGTGCAGCACGACGCGGCGGACGGCGCCCTTGTCGGTCACGCGGTCGTCGTCGAGCACCTCGCGGAAGGACCCGCTGGTGAACGCCTCGACCGGGCTCGTCGCCTGGCGCAGGCGCAGCATCGCCTTCGGCGTGAACACGACGAGCGGCTTCTGCGGGCGCGCCCACGCCTGACGACGGAGCAGGTGGAACCACGACGCCGGGGTGGAGGGCCGCGCGACGATCATGTTGTCCTCGGCGCAGAGCTGCAGGTAGCGCTCGATGCGGGCCGACGAGTGGTCCGGCCCCTGGCCCTCGTAGCCGTGGGGGAGCAGGAGCACCAGTCCGGAGCGCTGGCCCCACTTCTGCTCGGCGGACGAGATGAACTCGTCGATCACGGTCTGTGCGCCGTTCGCGAAGTCGCCGAACTGCGCCTCCCAGAGCACGAGCGCCTCGGGACGCTCGACCGAGTAGCCGTACTCGAACGCCATCGCCGCGTACTCGCTCAGCAACGAGTCGTAGATGTACAGGCGCGCCTGGTCCTCGGCGACGTTGGCGAGCGGCAGCCACTCCTGGCCGTTCACCCGGTCGTGGAACACCGCCTGGCGCTGCACGAAGGTGCCACGTCGGGCGTCCTGGCCGGCGAGACGGACGGGCTTGCCCTCGACCAGGACGGACCCGATCGCCATGAGCTCCGCCATCGCCCAGTCGATGCCGCCGGAGCGGGTCATCTCGGTGCGCTTGGTGAGCAGCTGCTGCAGCTTCGGGTGGATCGAGAAGCCGGCGGGCGGGTTGCTGTGCGCGTCGCCGATGGCCCGCACGAGCTCCTCGGAGATCGCCGTGTCGTGGACCTCGACCTCGGCGTCGTCACGCTGCGCGGTCGGGCGCTCGAGGCCGTCCACGGCGCCGTCGTCGTCCGTCGTGATGACGGGCATCGTGCCGGTCTGCGCCTCGTGGGTCTCGGCGAACGCGCGCTCGAGGCGGTCCTGGAAGTCGCGGTGCGCCTCGTCGTACTCCTCCTGCGTGATGTCGCCGCGGCCGACGAGGGCCTCGGTGTACAGGGTGCGGACGGAGCGCTTCGCCTCGATGAGGTTGTACATGAGCGGCTGCGTCATCGAGGGGTCGTCGCCCTCGTTGTGGCCGCGGCGGCGGTAGCAGACGAGGTCGATCACGACGTCGCGGTGGAACTCCTCGCGGTACGCGAAGGCGAGCTCGGCGACGCGGGCCACGGCCTCGGGGTCGTCCCCGTTGACGTGGAAGATCGGCGCCTGGATCGTCTTCGCGACGTCGGTCGAGTAGACCGAGCTGCGCGCGGACTCCGGGGGCGTGGTGAAGCCGACCTGGTTGTTGATCACGAGGTGCACCGTGCCGCCCGTGCGGTAGCCGCGCAGCTGGGACATCTGCAGGGTCTCGACCACGACGCCCTGGCCGGCCATGGCCGCGTCGCCGTGCACGAGCACCGGCAGCACGCCGAAGGTGCCGGGCGGGGTGCGGTCCTGCTTCGCGCGGACGATGCCCTCGAGGACGCCGTCGACGGCTTCGAGGTGCGAGGGGTTCGCCGCGATCGTGACCGGGATGCTCGAGCCGTCGGACGCGCGGAACACGCCCTCGGTGCCGACGTGGTACTTCACGTCGCCGGAGCCCTGGCCCGACACGGAACCGGGCAGCGACGAGCCCTCGAACTCGCGGAAGATCTGTCCGTAGGTCTTGCCGGCGATGTTCGTCAGCACGTTGAGGCGGCCGCGGTGGGCCATGCCGATCGCGACCTCGTCGAGGCCGGCGCCGGCGGCGTGCTGGATGAGGGTGTCGAGGAACGCGATGGTGGACTCGCCGCCCTCGAGCGAGAAGCGCTTCTGGCCGACGTACTTCGTCTGCAGGAAGGTCTCGAACGCCTCGGCCTCGTTGAGCTTGCCGAGGACGCGGAGCTGCTCGTCCTTCGACGGCTTCGAGTACGGCACCTCGATGTGGCCCTGCACCCAGCGGCGCTGCTCCGGGTCCTGGATGTGCATGTACTCGACGCCCACGGTGCGGCAGTACGCGTCGCGCAGGATGCCCAGGACGTCGCGGAGCGGCGCCGTCGTGGTGCCGGCCAGTCCGCCGGTGACGAACTCGCGGTCGAGGTCCCAGAACGTCAGCCCGTGGTTCTCGAGCTCGAGGTCCGGGTGCGTGCGCTGCCGGTACTCGAGCGGGTCGATGTCCGCCATCAGGTGCCCGCGTACCCGGAAGCTGTTGATGAGCTCCTGCACGCGGGACGTCTTGTTGACGCGGTGGGCCAGGTCGACGTTGATGTCGTTCGCCCACTGGATCGGCTTGTAGGGGATGCGCAGCGCCGAGAAGATGCCCTCGTAGAAGCCGTGCTCGCCGATGAGTCGCTCGTGCACCTTCTTCAGGTACTCGCCCGAGCCGGCGCCCTGGATGACGCGGTGGTCGTAGGTGCTCGTCAGCGTGATGGTCTTGCCGACGCCGAGCTCCACCAGGGTCTTCGTCGCCGAACCCTGGAACTGCGCCGGGTACTCGAGCGCACCGGCACCGATGATCGACCCCTGGCCCTTCGTCAGGCGCGGGACCGAGTGGACCGTGCCGATGCCGCCCGGGTTGGTCAGCGAGATGGTCGTGCCCTGGAAGTCGGCCGGCGTGAGCTTGTTGTCGCGTGCGCGCTTGACGAGGTCCTCGTAGGCGGCGAGGAACTGCCCGAACGTCAGGGTCTCGGCGCGCTTGATGCTCGGGACGAGGAGCGAGCGGGTGCCGTCCTTCTTCGGGACGTCGATCGCGATGCCGAGGTTCACGTGCGCGGGTTCGACAACGAAGGGCTTGCCGTCGCGCTCCTCGTAGAAGACGTTCTGGCTCGGGAAGTCCTGCAGCGCCTGCACCATCGCCCAGCCGATCAGGTGCGTGAAGGAGATCTTGCCGCCGCGGGCTCGGCGCAGGTGGTTGTTGATGACGATGCGGTTGTCGATCATCAGCTTCGCCGGGATCGTCCGGACGCTGGTCGCCGTGGGGACCGTGAGCGAGGCGTCCATGTTCGAGGCGAGGGTCTTCGCCATGCCCCGGAGCGGGGTCGCCACGTCCTCGTGGGTCTCCTCGTGGTCGTCGGCCTGGTCGTTGGCCTCGGCGGGGATCGGCTGCGGGGTCGGCTGGCGCGAGGTCGTCTTCGCCTGGATCGGACCGCCCGGCTTCGCCTCGGCCGGCGCGTCACCCGTGGCGGGCTGCTGCGTGATCGACTGCGGCTGTGACTGCGCGGGGGCGGGAGCCGACGACTGCGTGGGGGCGGGGGCCGAGGAGCCGGACGGGGCGGAGCCGTCGGCAGCTCCGCCGGTCTGGGAGCGGTGGTAGCTCTCGAGCACGGGCCACCACGACTTGTCCACGGACTCCTTGTCGGCGACGAACTGCTCGTAGAGCTCGTCGACCAGCCACTCGTTCGCCCCGAATTCGCCCGCGGTCTCGTCCGTACCCGTCAGATGGCTCGACACAGCCGATCGCCCACTCTCCGTCGATAGATGCTCGTGTGTGTCGTGCGGGGCAGCCCTGCTCCGCACTGGCCGCAAGCCTAGCCGTTCCGCGCCGACCGTTCGGTGACCGTCGGACGCGCGCCGCGCCTCCCGGCCGCACTCGCGCGTGTCGGGCCGGAGCGGTCTGCCGGACCGGAGCGGTGCACGACGGGTGTCGCGCAGCGGCGCTCGCTCGGAGCGGCCCGACGGCGACCGCGGAGCCGTACAGTGGCACCCATGAGGTTCTACGAGACGCGGCCGACGCACGACCTGACCTACTCCGACGTCTTCCTCGTCCCGAGCCGGTCCGGGGTGACGAGTCGCTTCGACGTGGACCTCGCCACGAACGACGGCACCGGCGCCACGATCCCGATCGTCAGCGCCAACATGAACTCGGTCACGGGTCCGCGCCTCGCCGCCACCCTGGCCCGCCGCGGCGGCCTCGGCGTGCTGCCGCAGGACATGCACCTCCAGGACCTCGACGCGGCGATCCGCTGGGTCAAGGAGCAGCCGGTCGACTTCGACACCGCCTACGACATGCGTGCCGACACCACCGTCGCCGAGGCCCTCGAGCAGCTCCTGCCCGTCGCCGGCCGCGGGGTCGTCGTGCGCGACGAGGCGGGGGAGTACCTCGGCTGCGTGCCGGCCGCCCGACTCGGCACCGCCGGAGCGGACGCCACGATCGGCGACCTGCTGCACGGGCCCTCGACGGCGATCGACGCCGAGGACGCCGGCACCCCGCGGCACGTGTACGACGTGCTCTCGGCAGCCGAGGTCGACTTCGCCCCGGTCGTCCGGCACGGCCGGGTCGTGGGCACCACCAGCCAGACGAGCGCGATCCGCCAGGACATCTACACGCCCGCCGTCGACGGGGAGGGCCGACTCCGGGTCGCCGCGGCGGTCGGCATCAACGGCGACGTCGCCGCGAAGGCGAAGGCCCTCGCCGCTGCCGGGGTCGACGTGCTCGTGCTCGACACCGCGCACGGGCACCAGGAGGGCATGCTCCGCGCACTCCGGACCGTGTCGGCGCTCGGACTCGGTCTGCCGATCGTCGCCGGCAACGTCGTCACCGCCGACGCAGTTGCGCACCTGGTCGACGCCGGCGCGACGATCATCAAGGTCGGTGTCGGGCCGGGCGCCATGTGCACCACCCGCATGATGACGGCCGTCGGTCGTCCGCAGTTCTCCGCCGTGCTCGAGACCGCCGCGGCCGCTCGGTCGCTCGGCGCGCACGTCTGGGCCGACGGCGGGGTCCGCTACCCGCGCGACGTCGCGCTCGCCCTGGCAGCCGGTGCGTCGAGCGTGATGATCGGCTCGTGGTTCGCCGGGACGCTTGAGGCTCCGGGGGTGCTCCGTCGCGACGCCGCCGGCAAGGCCTACAAGGAGAGCTGGGGCATGGCGTCGGCCAAGGCGGTGCGGGAGCGCTTCGAGCGCCTCGACCCCTACGAGCGCGCACGCAAGGCGCTCTTCGCCGAGGGCATCTCGTCGTCGACGATCTACCTCGACCCGGAGCGTCCGAGCGTCGAGGACCTGCTCGACATGATCACCACGGGCATCCGCAGCTCGGCGACGTACGCGGGGGCGTCCTCCCTCGCCGAGTTCACCGACCGGGCGCTCGTCGGCATCCAGTCGGCCGCGGGCTACGAGGAGGGCAAGCCGCTCCCCGTGAGCTGGTAGCGCGGCGCGGCTGCGGTTGCGGGCCGTTCGGCCCGGACTGTTCCGAGAGAGCGACAGACCGCCGCTGACGGTTCGCGGCGGTGCGTCGCTTTCGCGGAGGTGACCGTGCGGACGGACGCGACCAGCACGACGGACGGGAGGCGCGGTGCCAGCTGGCACCGCGCCTCCCGTCCGTCTCCTGGCCGCGTCTACCGCCGCCGGGTCGCGTCCTCGACCTCGCCGACGAGTTCCTCGAGGATGTCCTCGAGGAACAGCACGCCGGTCGTCCGCCCCTCGGCGTCGAACGCCCGTGCCACGTGGCGGCCGGCGGCACGCATGGTCGCGAGGGCGTCCTCGAGGTCCATGTCGGTGTACAGCGAGATGAGCTGCCGGATCCGCTTCGGGGGCACCGGCACGTCGAACTCGTCCGGGCGCAGGTCGATGACGTCCTTCACGTGCACGTAGCCCGTCGGGTCGCCGTCGTCGCCGACGAGCACGTACCGCGAGAAGCCGCGCTGGGCGACCGCACGCTCGACGTCCTCGGGGGTGGCGTCCTCGGGGAGCGTGACCAGGTCGGACATCGGCACGGCGACGTCCTTGACCTTCTTCTCCGTGAACTCGAACGCCATCGCGAGCTTGCCGTCGTCGGTCAGGGTGCCCTCGCGGCGGGACTGCTCGACGATGGTCTGGACCTCTTCCACGGTGAACGCGCTGACGGCCTCGTCCTTCGGCTCCACCTTGAACAACCGGAGCACGGCGTTCGCGGTCTCGTTCAGGCCGACGATCACCCAGTGCAGGGCGTGGCCGATGTACCAGAGCGTCGGGACGAGCAGCAGCGCGGCGCGGTCGGGCATCGAGAACGAGATGTTCTTCGGCACCATCTCGCCGAACACCACGTGCAGGAAGGAGACGAGCAGCAGCGTGAACACGAAGGCCACGGTTCCGATCACCTCGACGCTCCAGCCGGTCAGCCCGAGCGGTACCTCGAGCAGGTGGTGGATCGCCGGCTCGGATACGTTGAGGATGAGGAGCGAGCACACCGTGATGCCGAGCTGCGTGGTCGCGAGCATGCGCGTGGCGTGCTCCATCGCGGCGAGCGTCATCTGGGCGGCCTTGGAGCCGGCCTCGGCTCGCGGTTCGATCTGCGAGCGGCGGGCGGAGATGACGGCGAACTCGGCGGCGACGAAGTAGGCGTTGCCGAGCAGCAGGACGACGAGCCAGAAGATGCCCCACCAGTCGGAGCTGCTCGACGCGGACTCACCGGCGGCGAGGACGACCATGCCGTCGTGCACGGACGTGGCGCTCATCGGGAGCCCTCCTTCGTGGCGGGGATGATGATCCCGGTGGCCGGGCGCTGCGCGGCGGCGGTGGTGCCGGACGTGGCCCTGCCGGTCGCGGTGCTGCCGGTCGTGCTGCTCCCCGACGTCGGGACGGGGTCGGGGTGGTTCGGGGTCCAGCGGACGCGGTCGACCCGGCGGCCGTCCAGCCGCTCGACGCGGAAGACGCCGTCGTCGAGCGCGACCTCGTCACCGACCACGGGCAGGCGCCCGAGCGAGGACATGATGAACCCGCCGACGGTCTCGTACGGGCCGTCCTCGGGGACCGTCACGCCGGCCCGGTCCTCGAGCTCGTCGGGACGGAGGAGACCGGGGAAGGTCAGCCAGCCGCGGGAGCGCACGACGTCGATCCGTGCCCGGTCGTGCTCGTCGGACACCTCGCCGACGATCTCCTCGACGAGGTCCTCGAGCGTGACGACACCGGCGGTCCCGCCGTACTCGTCGACGACGATGACCATCTGGTAGCCGCGGCTCCGGACCTCGGCCAGCAGGGTGTCGCCGGGCATGGTCTCCGGCACGCGCTCGGCCTCGGTCATCAGGGCGCCGACGGGCACCTCGGGGCGCTTCTCGCGCGGGACCGCGACGGCCTGCTTGACGTGCACGATGCCGACGACGTCGTCCGCGTCCTCCTCGATGACGGGGAAGCGGCTGAAGCCGGTGCGACGGGCGAGCGCGATGACGTCGTCGGCGGACTCCGAGACGCGGATGGTCGACAGGCGCGGTCGGGGCGTCATCACGTCGCTCGCGCTGAGCTCCGAGAAGGCGATGGTGCGCTGGAGCAGCGTCGCGGTGTCCTGCTCGAGCGAGCCCTCGGACGCCGAGCGGCGGAGCAGGGAACTGAGTTCCTCGGCGCTCCGGGCACCCGACAGCTCCTCCTGGGGCTCGATGCCCATCGAACGGAGGACGGCGTTCGCGGTGCCGTTCAGCACGGCGACCGCGGGCTTGAAGACCGTCGTGAAGGCGACCTGGATCGGCACGACGAGCTTCGCGGTCTGCAGCGGGAGCGCGAGCGCGAAGTTCTTCGGGACGAGCTCGCCGAGGATCATCGACAGCAGCGTCGCGATGACGAGCGCGACGATCGAGCCGACGGTCTCGACGACCGCCTCGGGCAGCTGCATCGCGAGGAACGGCGCCTCGAGCAGGGTTGCGATCGACGGCTCGAGCAGGTAGCCCGTGAGCAGCGTCGTGAGCGTGATGCCGAGCTGGGCGCTCGACAGGTGCGTCGACGTGACCTTGAGCGCGCCGATGACGGGTGCCAGGCCGGACTCGCCGCGGTCGCGCCGGGCCTCGACCTCGGCGCGGTCGAGGTTGACGAGCGCGAACTCGGAGGCGACGAAGACACCGGTACCGAGGGTCAGCAGGATGCCGCCGACCAGCATGACGACGTCGAGGGGACTCATTCTCCGCCTCCGGACACAGGGGAAGCGGGGCTGCTCACCGAGTGAGCGCCGGGTGAGTGGGAAGGCGAAGAGGAATTCGGAGGATCGTCCACAGTGGTTGACATCGTAGTGGGTGAGCGGTGGCGGAGCCGAGAGGACGTACAGGAAGTGCGGCGCGCCTCCCGGCCGGTGCGAGGTGACCGGACGGGAGGCGCGACCTGCGTCGCGCGGACCGGCCTACGCCGAGACGCGCGCGCGGTGGTACTGCTGCGGCTCGTAGTCGAGGCGCACGCCGAGCTCGGCGGCCGCCCGCAGGGCGAAGGCGGGGTCGCGGAGGAACTCGCGCCCGACCATCACGACGTCCGCCTGGCCGGTGGCGACGACCTGCTCGGCCTGGAACGCGGTGGAGATCATGCCGACTGCGATCGTGCCGATGCCGGCGTCGCGCTTCACCCGCTCGGCGAAGGGGACCTGGTAGCCGGGACCGACCGGGATCGGCGCCTTCGCGACGTTGCCACCGGTTGAGACGTCGGCCAGGTCGGCGCCGTGCTCGGCGGCCCAGCGGGCGACCTGCACGGTGTCCTCGACGGTGAGCCCGCCATCGACCCAGTCGGTGGCGGAGAAGCGGACGACCACGGGGAAGCCCTCGCCGACCTCGGCGCGGACGGCGTCGATAGTCTCGAGCAGCGCCCGGGCACGGTTCTCGAGCGACCCGCCGTACGTGTCCGTACGGTGGTTGCTCAGCGGCGAGAGGAACTGGTGCAGCAGGTAGCCGTGCGCCGCGTGCAGCTCGACCAGGTCGAAGCCGGCCTCGACCGCGCGTCGGGCGGCAGCCGCGAAGGCGAGCGCGACGACACGGATGTCCTCTGTCTCGAGCTCGCGCGGCTCCGCGTAGCCGTCGAAGGCGACCGCCGACGGGGCGACCGTCGCCCAGCCGCCCTCGGACTCCGGCACGCTGCCCGAGGTCTCGGACCAGGGACGGTACGTCGAGGCCTTGCGACCGGCGTGGGCGAGCTGGATGCCCGCTGCGGCGCCCTGCGTGTGCAGGAAGTCGACGATCGGGCGGAAGGCGTCGCGCTGCTCGTCGTTCCACAGTCCGACGTCCTGCGGGCTGATCCGGCCCTCTGGGACGACGCCGGCCGCCTCGACGACGACGGCTCCCGCGCCGCCCTTGGCGAAGCCGCCGAGGTGCACGAGGTGCCACTGCGTCGGGACGCCGTCCTGCTGCTCGACCGAGTACTGGCACATCGGGGAGACCCAGAGCCGGTTGCGGACGGTCAGGTCGCGGACGGTGATCGGGTCGAACAGGGCGTGCGTCACGCGGGTGCTCCTTCGGTGGTCCGTGCCGCCAGGTCCTGCAGGAAGGCCCGCAGTCCGGCCGGCGACGTGAAGTGGTGACCGACCGCCCCGATCGCGTCTGCGCCGGCGGCGTTCTCGGCCCTGTTGTCCACGAACACCATCTGCCCGGGCGTGATTCCCAGGCGCTCGCACGTCGTGCGGTAGACGGATGCGTCGGGCTTGAGGACGTGCTCCTCCGCGCTCACCACGACCGTCTCGAACATCGACCCCATCGGGGACCACCGGTACGGGTCGCCGAAGTCGCGTCCGGCGTTTGAGAGCAGGGCGAGGCGTGTGCCGGCGTCGTGCAGCTCCTCGACGATCGCCAAGGTCTCGGGGTCGACCTCGAACCAGCCGGTGAAGTCCACCGCCCAGAACCGGTGGACGTCCGCGACGCTCCAGCTCCGTCCGGTCCTGGCGGCGATCGCGCGCCAGTACTCGAGCACCGTGAGGTCACCGCGGTCGAGGTCGTGCCGGAGCTCCTGGTAGACCGGCAGCAGCTCGTCCGCGGGTACGCCGGTCATCGCGACGAGGGTGTCCCACGCGCCGTGCGGCGTCCGGCTGATCACCTCGCCGTAGTCGAAGACCACCACGCGACCGGGCAGGAACAGGCTCATGCGCTCCACCGTAACGTGGCGGTCGTGAACGACTTCGTCCCCTTCGCCCCGACCGACGCCGCCGCCTGGACCACCGCTCCGCACGGCGAGTCGACCAAGTACCGCCGGGGTGTGCTCGGCGTCGCGACGGGCTCCGACCGGTACCCGGGAGCGGCCGTGATGGGCGTCGACGCCGCAGTGCACAGCGGTGTCGGCATGGTCCGCTACGTCGGTCCGGCGCGGGCGACCGACCACGTGCTCACCCGGCGCCCCGAGGTCGTCTCGGGCGTCGGACGCGTGCAGGCCTGGCTCGTCGGCTCCGGCATCTCCGCCGACTCCCTCGGTGCGCTCGACCCCGCGACCGCGGACGCGTTCGGGCACGCGTCGGACGACGGTGTGCCGGTCGTGGTGGACGCCGGGGCGATCCCGCTCGTCGACCTCGGCCCGCTCGCGGTGCTGACGCCGCACGCGGGGGAACTCGCGCCGGTGCTCGAGACCTCGCGCGAGACCGTCGAACGAGACCCGGCCGTGGCTGCGCTGCGTGCCGCGGAGCGAACCAGGAGCGTGGTGCTGCTCAAGGGGTCGGACACGCACGTGGCGACGCCCGACGGGTCGGTGCGGCTCGTGGCGTCGTCGGCGACCCCGTGGCTCGCGGCCGCCGGTGCCGGCGACGTGCTCGGTGGGGTGCTCGGCGCGCTGGTCGCCACCAGGCAGGGCGCTGCCGAGGCCTCCGGCGCGTCGCTGACGCCGTCGGACCTCGCCCACCTGGCGGCGACGGCGGCGGTGGTGCACGGTGTCGCGGCGCAGCGGGCGTCGCGGGGTGGTCCGTTCACGATGACGGCGCTGATCGAGCAGCTGGGCGGCGTGATGCGAGACCTCGTCGTCGACGGCGACGCGCAGGGGTAGGTGCGGGCCGCTGGCGCCGACGCTCGCGCACCGTGCGGGTCTGCGACGTCGCACCCGTCGATCGACGCGTGCAGTGTCGCAGCATGCGCCCGCATCCGATGCGCGGGCATGTTCCGACGTGACGCGTGTCGATCGACGCGCGTGACGTCGTGGACGTGACCGCTGGCGGACGGGAGGCGCGGGGCGGGCCGGGTGCGTGCCTCCCGTCCGGCGCCGGGTCGCGTCAGGACACGGGGCCGCTCCGGGCGCGTCAGGACGCGGGGGTCGCGTGCACCAGGAACTCGACGGCGCCTGCGTCGTCGACCTTGACGAAGCCGAGGTCGGGGGCCTGCACCCCGAAGTCCGAGAACGTGATCGGGACCGTGCCGGAGATCGCGACGCCGTCGCCGTCGAGCCCGATCTGCAGGTCCGCCCGGACCGGCTTCGTGACGCCGTGCAGCGTGAGTTCGCCGTCGGCGCGGACCTCGGTCGTGCCGGACCCGCTCGGCACGGCGTCGGCGATCGGGGCGGTCAGGGTGAACGTCGCCTGCGGGAAGGCCGAGACGTCGAGGGCGGAGTCGCGGAAGTACGAGTCGCGCTGCGCCGAGTCGGTGGCGATGTCGGCGACCTGCACCGTGACGGTTGCCTCGGTGATCGACGTGCCCTCGACCCGAGCGGAGTCGGTGACGCTGTCGGTCCGGCCGGTCACGGTGACGTCGGAGCCGTTGAGGACCTCGTGGACGCGGTAGCCGGCCTCGGAGTCCCCGCCGACGGTCCAGTCGCCGGCCAGGTCGGCCGTGTCGAGCGTCGACGGAGCGCGACTCGCGGCGACGGAGGGCGTCGCCGAGGCCTTGGCGTTCTCGCCCGACGTGTAGACGTTCGTGCCGACGGCGACACCGACGACGGCGAGGACCGCGACGAGCAGGACGATCCCCGCCCAGACGAGGGGCTTGCGGATGGTGGGGCGCTGGCGGGGGTCGGAGCTCACCCGGGAACGGTGACACGTCCTCCTCAGGGGAGCCTGTGGGTCCGCCCGCTACGCTCGCACGGTGCAGCAGCGGTTCCGGTGGGTCGAGGGCGTCTCGCTCGCCGTGGTGTTCGTGCTCGTCCACGCCGTGCTGTGGTGGCTCGCGACGACCGCGCCGAACCAGCCGCTGGGCGACGTCACCATCACCTACCGGCGGTGGATCGAGGTCGGGCGGATCGACCACTCGTGGGTCGGCGTCGACACCGACTGGGTGTACCCGGTGTTCGCCCTCGTGCCGATGGCCGCGGCGGCGCTCGGTGGTACGGCCGCGATCGCGACGGGCTGGCTCGCCCTCATGGTGCTGCTCGATGCGGTCGCCTGCGCCTTCCTCTGGCGGTTCCGCGCGTTCGGCGTGCGGGTCGTCTGGTGGTGGCTCGTGTTCCTGCTCGCGCTCGGCCCGATCGCGCTCGGACGGATCGACACCGTGGCCACCGCGCTCGCCCTGGTCGGTGTCGCCTTCGTCGTGACCCGCCCTGCGGTCGCGTCGGCGCTCTTCACTGCTGCGGCGTGGACCAAGGTGTGGCCGGCTGCGCTCGTCGGCGTCCTCGTACTGCTGCGTCGGGGACACCGGGGTGCGGTCGTGACCGGGGCCCTCGTCGTGACCGGGCTGATCGTGCTCGTCGACGTGCTCTACGGGGGAGCGTCGCACCTGCTGTCCTTCGTGGGCGAGCAGAGCGACCGGGCACTGCAGATCGAGGCGCCGCTCGCGACGCCCTTCATGTGGGCTGCGGCGCTCGGCGTGCCCGGGGCGGCGGTGTACTACGACCGCGAGATCCTGACGTTCGAGGTGTCCGGCGCGGGCACCCACGCTGCCGCGGCCCTGTCGACGCCGCTGATGGCGCTGCTCGTGGTCGGCGGCGTGGTCCTCGCGCTGCTCGCGGTGCGGCGTGGCGCCCGACGGACCGAGGTCGCGCCGGTCCTCGCGATGCTGTTCGTCGCGACGCTCATCGCGGTGAACAAGGTCGGGTCACCGCAGTACGTCGGGTGGTACGCGGTCCCCGTCGTGTGGGGGCTCGTCGCCGGGTACCCGAGCGCACGGCGCTTCCTGCCGGTCGCGATCGGGCTGCTGCCCCTGGCCCTGCTGACACAGGTCATCTACCCGGGGTTCTACGACCAGCTGCTCGTGGTGCGCCCGTGGATGGTGTCCGTGCTCACGGTGCGGAACGTGCTCGAGGTCGCCGTGCTCGTGTGGGCGGTCGTCGTGCTGGTGGGGCTCGTCCGGCGGTCGTCGGCCCCGGCGCCCGGCGGTCCGGCGGTGCGGCCGTCGGCTGCGCGTCCGGCTGCAGGTCCGGCTGCGCGTTCTGCTGCGCGTCCGTCGGCGTCGACGGTCGAGCCGCCGGTGCACAGGGGAGTCGACCGGGGCAGGATGGACGCATGATCGTCGCGTTCTCCGTCGCTCCGTCCGGTGGTCCCTCGGCATCGTCGGACGGGTCCGTGCACGACGCGGTCGCCGCAGCGGTGCGGGTCGTCCGCGAGTCCGGGCTGCCGAACCGCACCTCGTCGATGTTCACCGAGATCGAGGGGGAGTGGGACGAGGTCATGGACGTCGTCAAGCGCGCGACCGAAGCCGTCGGCGCCTACGGCACGCGGGTGTCGCTCGTGCTCAAGGCCGACATCCGCCCCGGGCACACCGGGGAGATCGACGGGAAGCTCGAGCGGCTCGCGGCGGCACTCGGCGACTAGGGGACCGTCCTCAGGGGTACATGCGGCCGGCGTTGCGGTCGCGCTCGGCCTGCCGGAGTGCCTCGGCGATCTCGGGGTCGCTGCCCTCGTACTGCCGCGAGCGGGAACCGAGGTCGGTCAGGTGGTGCATCCACAGCCACAGCCCGACCGCCGCGAGCAGGACGACACCGGTCACGATCCACCACCCCATGCCGACATCGTACGCCCGCTGGGAGCTGCAGGACACGCCGAGCGCCTCCCGGTGTTGTCGGTGGTCGGGTGTCTCATGGGTGCCGTCGAGCCGCAACGGCGGTTCGAGCTGGACCGGACGACGACGAGGAGCGCGTGATGATGCACGACGGCTGGTGCCCCGACTGCGACCTGCAGACGGTCGTCATCGACAGTGATGAGCAGGGCGGCAACGCCTGGGCGAGCTGCACCGAGTGCGGGTCCGGGTGGGTCCACCGCGACGAGCTGCCCGAGCCCGTGTCGACCGGGTCCGCGGACGAGGAGCGCCGCGCGGCCTGAGGCTCGCCCCGCCGTGGCGACTCCCTGATCGCCGGTCGGGCGTCCTCCGCCGATGTCGAATCGATTCGGCCCGGCGTCTTCCGTCGGTCGTTTGGAGCGGTCTACACTGCTGGGACCGGGCCACTGCAGGTGCGCTCGGGACGTTCGACGCCGAACACGGACCGACCCCGTCACGGACCGACCCCGTCACTGATCCCGCCGCCGTTTGGCTGCTGCACCACCGCCGTGCACAGTCCGAGAGCAGCGGGACCGCTCCGGTGCTCACTGAGACGTGACGGCCCGGCCGAGGTCCTGGCGCGCGTCGGGACCACCGGCCCTCGCCCAATCAACGCCCCTCCCGATCCAGACAGGTCGCATGACGCTCACCACGCCGACGCAGCGCGCGTTCGCCCTCATCGCCCTCGCCCTCGGTGGCTTCGCCATCGGGTCCACCGAGTTCGTCGCGATGGGGTTGCTGCCGAACATCGCCGAAGCGCTGCTGCCCGCGCAGTACGCGGCCGATCCCGCCGCCGGGGTCGCGCACGCCGGTTGGCTCGTCAGCGCCTACGCCCTCGGCGTGGTGGTCGGTGCGCCGACGATCGCGGCGATCTCCGCCACGTTCCCGCGCAAGGGTCTGATCCTCGTGCTGCTCGTCGGCTTCGTGGTCGCCACGGTCGCGAGCGCGGTCCTGCCGAACTTCGGGCTCGTGCTCGTCGCGCGCTTCGTCGCCGGTCTGCCCCACGGTGCCTACTTCGGCATCGCCTCCATCGTCGCCGGCGAGATCATGGGCCCGGGCAAGCGTGGCAAGGGCATCGCGATGGTGATGCTCGGCCTGTCGATCGCCAACGTGGTCGGCGTGCCCGCGATCACCTGGATCGGGCAGAACGCCGGCTGGCGCATCGCCTACGGCGTGGTCTCGCTGCTGTTCGCCCTGACCTTCCTGGCCGTTGCAGCGTTCGTCCCACGCAGCGCCGCCGACGAGCACGCGACCATCGGCCGTGAGCTCCGGGCGTTCCGGTCGCCGCAGCTCTGGATCGTGATGGGCCTCGGGGCCGTGGGCTTCGGCGGGTTCTTCGCCGTCTACTCGTACATCTCGCCGCTCGTGCAGAACGTCACCGGGCTGCCCGAGTCCGCCGTGCCGCTCGTGCTCGTGGTCGTCGGTCTCGGCATGGTCGTCGGTGGGGTGCTCGGCGGGCACCTGGCCGACCACAGCGTCAAGCGCACGATCTACATCGGGATGCTCGCGCTCATCGGGGCGCTCCTCGTGACGGTCTTCACGGCGCAGTGGGTCTGGGGCGTGTTCCTCGGTGCGTTCCTGCTCGGCGCGACCTCGTCGGCGATCCCGCCGGCGGTCCAGTCGCGCCTCATGGACGTCGCCGGCGACGCCCGGACGATCGCCGCAGCCCTGAACCACTCGGCGTTCAACATCGGCAACTCGCTCGGCGCAGCACTCGGCGGGGCGGTCATCGCCGCCGGCTTCGGGTTCCTCGCCCCGGCGTGGCTCGGCATCGTCCTCGCACTTCTCGGCCTGCTCGTGACGATGGTCAGCTACGGCGTCGAGCGGCGGACGGACCGTCGCGCCGCGATGCGGTCGCCGTCGTCGTCGCCGTCGACCGGACCGATCACGGCACCGGTGCCGACGGTCTGACCCCCAGCGGAGCCGGGCGCGGCACCGGTCGGCTCCACCGGACTTGCTGACCGGTCACCGTCCGGACGTCGCGCGGCGACGCCGCCACCACCGTCGCAGTCGTGATGCGTCCCCCCAATGGAACACCAGGATCGTCAGGACCGCGAAGCCGATCGCAGCGACGATCGCCGGGCTGACCCAGGTCGAGTCGATGTCGTCTCCGTTCCACACGGTGTCCGGCTCGGCGTCGAGCAGGTCGGCGTCGCGGTAGCCGGTCCGGACGTCCCCGACGGGAGCGTCCTGCGGATCGGATGACCCGTTGTCGTACTCGACGTCGAGAACCGGACGTGACCCGTCGTCCGGGGTCCACGTGCCGTACCAGGAGCAGGTCTCGCCGCCGTACCGATTCGTCGAACAGTCGCGCTCGGTCAGGCGGAAGGTGCCCCAGTGCACCGGCTGGTCCCGTCCGGCGTAGCGCGTCGCCGCCACGCCGGCCGTCCCGACCACGAGTGCGAGCACGACGGCGTACGCCGCCAGCGCCAGGACGGTGAGCACGAGCGGACGTCGATCAGGGGAGCGTCGTGCGTGTCGTCCGACCCCACGTGCCCGACGGGCTGCTGAGCGAGGGCGGGTCAGGTCGGACACCTGCACATCCTCCCGTGCCGACGCCGGTCTGCGCGCCGACGCTCCGTTGCGCCTCGGCGCCGTCTCGGTGAGTTCCGCGGAAGCGACAGAACGCGGCGAACGTTCCGTGCGCTCCTGTCGCTTCCGCGGAAGAGTCGCGGCAACCGGCGGGCGCCCGCGCCCACACGACGGACGGGAGGCCCGTGGCGGTGTCGCCACGGGCCTCCCGTCCGTCGTGTGGTGCGGTCAGAGCCCGACCGGGCTGCCGTCCTGCACGATGATGCCGTCGGTGATCGCGCGCTTCCGCAGCGCGACCTTCGTGCCGACGTCGAAGCCCGCCACACGGTACTTCTCGCGGATGCGCTTGAGGTAGCTCTTCGCCGTCTCCTCGGAGATGCCGAGCTGGTACGCGACGCTCTTCACCGGCTCGCCACCGCCGTACAGCGCCATCACGCGGCGCTCCTGCGCGCTGAGCTTCGGCACGCCGCCGACGTCGCCGCTGTTGATGGCCAGGTCGAGCTCGGCGGAGACGTACTGCTCACCGCGCTGCGCCGCACGGATCGCCTCGACGATCATGTTCGCGTCCTCGCTCTTCACGAGGTAGCCGAGGGCACCGGAAGCGAGGGCCTCGCGGACGACGTTCGGCTCCGAGTAGGTGCTCATCACGACGGTCTTCACGCCGGCGGTCTTGAGCGTCGAGATCTTCAGCGAGACCGGGATGGAGTCCTTGAGGTCCAGATCGAGCAGCACGACGTCGACCGGGAACGCCGGGCTCGTGAGGAGCTCCGGCCAGGTCGTGACGGCGGCGACGAGCGTGATGTCGTCGGCGGCGCTGCGGATCCACTCCGTCAGCGCCCCGAGGAGCATCCGGTGGTCGTCGACCAGTGCGAGTCGGATCGGTTCCTCTGGAGTCGCCATCAGGCGTCCTTTCTCGAAGGCGGTACACGCCGATCCTAGGTGTCGGGACCGTCCGGGCTGGGGAGGTGAGCCGGGTGTCCGGCGGTTCGCGAGCGACTACATCGACGGGTGTCGGTCGACGACGCAGTGCGAGACGACCCGGAGCACGCCGTCACGGAACGTCTCGGTGTACGGGCCGATGCGCTGGAGGGCGCTCCAGGCGGTCGGGCCGAGTCGACGTCGAGGGACCCCGCGGGACTCGAACACGATCGGGACGTCCATGCGCTCGTCGGAGACGGGGTGTCCGTCGGAGCCGATCGGGCCGAGCGTCACCGAGACGACGGGGACACCGGGCTGCGCCGGGCGGCCGTCGCCCACCATCTGCCACAGGGCCTGCAGCAGACCGTCCCGCTGGGCAGGGCTGAGGTGGCCGGCGAGGGACTGCGGGTCGGCGACGCTCACCGAGCGACCGAGGTGGTCCGACTCCGTGATCGCGTGGTACAGCCAGGTCTCGCGGCGCCCCTCGATGAGGTGCAGGCGGAGCTCCGTCGCGAGCGAGGCGGCGACCGACGCCGACGCGTCCGAGAGCGGCAGCGGGTCCGAGCCGTTCGCGACGGCGTCGAGGAGCTTCTCGGCAGCCAGGTCGAGCCGGGCGAGTTCGTCGGAGGCGAGCATCCCGACGGCGAACTGGGGCGCCTGGACGTTGCTCTGCACGAGCACCCGGTCGAGCTCGCGCTGGACGAGCTGGCGGAAGCGGTGCACCACGAACAGGGCGATCGACGGCGGGACCACGACCAGCGCCAGCAGCGAGACGATGCCCGGCAGGGTCGCCGGGGTGATCGGCGTGGACACGAGCGCCATGCCGGCGAAGCCGAGGCCGAGCACCGTGATGGCGGCGGCGACCTCGCGGGCGGGGCGCAGTGTGGCCACCGGGAGCAGGGCGAACCCGGCGGCGACCGAGGCGCTGGCGGTGTGTGCGATGTCGTGGTCCGGGAAGATCCCGACGAAGTCGAGCGTCACGACACACGCCAGCACCGCGCAGATCAGGGCGAACGCGGTCCCCGTGAGTCGCTCGCCGTAGGTCATCAGGCTGAGCCCGACACCGATCGCGGCGACGAGGTAGAGCGCCCAGGCGGCTGCGGGCAGCCACGGGTCCGAGTAGTCGGGCAGCCGGACGAGGAAGAACACGATGCCCGCGACGGCCTCGATCGCGGTGAGGACCGCGGCACCGAGACCGAGGTACCCGGCTCCGAGCGACGCGCCGGGCTTCGCCGCCTGGCGGAGCGACCGCGCGCCGGTCGACGTGGAGGGGAGCCCGCGGGCCTGCCGTCGTTCGCTGCCCCGGTAGCGCTCGCGTGCCTCGCGCCGGGTGCGCGGGGCGGGCTGCACGGTCTCGCCGGGCAGCCCGCGGCTGATGGTGTCCTCGGGGATGCGGGTCATCGGGGTGCCTCCAGGACGACGGTGGTGCCCGAGCCCGGGGCGGAGAACAGCTTGGCGTCGCCGCCGACCTCGCGGAGGCGGTTGACGACGCTCTCCTTGAACCCGAGGCGTTCGGCACTCACCGCCTCGAGGTCGAACCCGACGCCGGCGTCGGTCACCATCGCGCGGACGGTCTCCTGGTCGTGGACGATCGTGACGTGGGCCTCGCCGACCCCCGCGTGGCGACGGACGTTCTCGAGGCACTCGCCGAGCGCGAGCAGGAACGCGTCGAGGACGTTCGACGGCAGCAGGACCTGCCCGGTGCCGTGCCAGCTGACCTCGAGCCCCATCCGGCCGAAGCGCTGCTTCACCGATTCGAGCGTCTGGCCGAGCGGGGACTCCTCGACGCGGGTGAGCGAGTAGTCGCCGGACTGCTGCGGTTGCGGGGTCGCCCCGAGCCGGAGGTGGCGGAGGAGCCGGGCGTCCTCGGCGGCCTGCTCACGCATGGCCTGTTCGGACACGCCGACCCCGGAGTGCGCCAGGAGGGTGAGGGTCGCGAGCACCGTGTCGTGCAGCAGGCGGGCGCCCTGGCGGCGCTGCGCCTCGGTCTCGCTGGCCTGTCGTTCCGCGCGGTGAGCCGTGCCGATGCTCTGGATGCGGCGGGCCACGCGCGGGATGCTCCGGGCGATCCACACCGCCACCACGGCGACGAGCACCCAGCCGAGGACGACTCCGGCGGTCGGCCCCGAGAGCGGACCACCGGACGCCCACACGACGGCGCTGACCGCCAGCACCCCCGCGACGATCGTCATCGCGAGGCCGATCGGGGCGCCGCGCTGCGCCATCAGCGGGGCGGACAACGATCCGGCCGCCAGCGGGACCACGGCGCTGGCGACGACCGCGCGGACGTCGGGGTCGGTGCCGAACAGCAGCAGGGCGAGTGCGCCGAGGCCGGACGCGAGCGCGAGTGCCGTCCACCACGTCGACCCGTTCGTCCCGAAGACGAGCAGCGCGGCGATGAGCACGGCGATGCAGGCGAGTGCGCCGAGCAGCGGGACGATCGGCACCGCGAGCGAGGCGACGGTGCCGACGACCGAGACCAGTGCGCAGGTGACGCCGACGACACGGGTCGTCGACCGCAGCAAGCGGTCGCGTTCCTGTGCGATGAAGTCCATCGGTGTCCTGGTGGTGACGTCGGTTCGGTCGGGTCCGGTGGTTCGCCGGAGACCCTGTGGGCGGGAGACCCGCCGCCATCATTCCACGCAGGCCACCCGTTGGGGGGTGTTCGGCGCGCCCGTGTGGACAGATCGGTCCGCCGGGCGCCTCGGCGGCTGGCAGACAACCGGGCAGCGGCGGGCATGTGACCGGGCGGCGGCGGGCCCGTCACCGGGCGGCGGCGGGCCCGTGTCCGGTCAGGCGAGCAGCCGGCGCAGGTGCGCCCCGACGGCCTCGTGCTCGATGAGGAAGCCGTCGTGCCCGAACTCGCTGTCGAGCACCGCCGCACGGTCGCCGTCCAGCGTGTCGGGGATTCCCGCCGCGATCCGGTGCTGGTCCTCGAGCGGGAACAACCGGTCGCTGGACACCCCGACGACGAGCGTCCGAGCGGTCACCGACGCCAGCGCTGCCGACACGCCCCCGCGACCGGCTCCGACGTCGTGGGAGTCCATCGCGTGCGTCAGTGCCACGTACGACGAGGCGTCGAACCGCCGCGTGAACCGGTTGCCGTGGAAGTCGAGGTAGCTCTCCACCGAGAACCGGCCGTCGTCGCCGAGCGGGGAGACGTCGCTCTGCCACGACCGGGCGAACCGGCCGTTGAGCTCGTCGGGGGCCCGGTAGGTCATGAGTGCCATCCGCCGGGCGAGCGACAGGCCGCGGTGCGGTCCCTCGCCGGCATCGGCCTCGTAGTAGTCGCCACCGTTGTAGGCGGGGTCGGTCTGGATCGCCGCACGCTGCAGCGAGTTCGCCGCGATCTGGTCGGCCGTCGTCTGCGCGGTCGATGCCAGGACGGCGAGCCGGGCGACCCGGGACGGGTGCGCCACGGCGAACTCGAGTGCGTGCATGCCGCCCATCGATCCGCCGACGACGGCGGCGAAGACGTCGATGCCGAGCGTGTCGGCCAGCTGGGCCTGCACGGCGACCTGGTCGCGCACGGTCACGAACGGGAAGCGCGAGCCCCACTCCACACCGTCGGGCGCGACCGACGACGGACCGGTCGTGCCCTGGCACCCGCCGAGCATGTTCGGTGCGACGACGAACCACCGGTCGGTGTCGATCGCCAGACCGGGTCCCACGACGTCACCCCACCAGCCCGCCGTGCGGTGTCCCGGCCCGGCGGGACCGGCGACGTGCGAGTCGCCGGTCATCGCGTGCAGGAGCAGCACCGCGTTGTCGCGCGCATCGTTCAGCTCGCCCCACGTCTCGTAGGCCACGCGCACCGAAGGGATGCGGCCGCCGCGCACCCACTGCTCGCCGAGCGCGGCGAACTGTCGCGCACCGGGGTGGTCGCCGGGGCGCCAGGCACCGGTCACCGGCGGCTTGCCGAGCGTGCCGAGTTCGGTCCCGGGCACGAGGGTGGACGGGACCGAGTCCTCGGGGATCGTCTGCCAGTCCATCGTGTCCAGTCTGCCGGGAGGCGCGCCCCACCCGCCGCCGTGTTACGTCACCTCCGGCGTGTGGCCGGCCCGTCCCGCTCCCCACCACGCAACGTCGGCGACTGCTCGCAGCGGTACAGCACTGCGAGCAGTCGCCGACGTTGCGTTTCGCGGAAGGGGCCTCGCGGAACGGCCGGGCCGAGCCGGGAAGGCCGGGCGCTAGGCGCGCTGGCCCTCCTGCGAGACCGCCCGCGCCGCCGCGAGCCCCGCCTCGAGGTCCGCACGGAGGTCCTCGACGTTCTCGATGCCGACCGAGAGCCGCACGAGCCCCGGGGTGACCCCGGTGGTCAACTGCTGCTCGGGCGTGAGCTGCGAGTGCGTGGTCGAGGCCGGGTGGATGACGAGCGAGCGCACGTCGCCGATGTTGGCCAGGTGCGAGAACAGCCGCAGCTCGTCGACGAACGCCTTGCCGGCCGGCACCCCGCCCTTCAGCTCGAACGACAGCACCGCTCCGACCCCGCGCGGCGCGTACTTGTTCGCCGCCGCGTACCAGGGCGACGTCGGCAGACCGGCGTAGGACACCGACGCCACCTCCGGGTGCCGGTCGAGCCACTCCGCGATCTCCTGCGCGTTCGACACGTGCCGCTCCATGCGCAGCGACAGCGTCTCGATGCCCTGCAGCAGCGCGAACGCCGTGTCCGCCGAGTTCGACGCACCGAGGTCGCGGAGCAGCTGCACCCGCGCCTTCACGACGTAGGCGAGCTCGTTGCCGACGGCCTGGGCGAACACCGCGCCGTGGTACGAGGGGTCGGGGGAGTTGAACTCCGGGAAGCGGTCGGCGTGCTCCGACCAGGCGAACCGGCCTCCGTCGACGATCACGCCGCCGATCACGGTGCCGTGCCCGCCGAGGAACTTCGTCGCTGAGTGCACCACGACGTCGGCGCCGTGCTCGAACGGGCGGATCAGGAACGGCGTCGCGATCGTGTTGTCGACGATGAGCGGCAGGCCGGCCTCGTGCGCGACGCTGCTGACGCCCGCGATGTCGAGGACGTTGATCCGCGGGTTGCCGATCGTCTCGGCGAAGAACAGCTTCGTGTTCGGGCGGACGGCGCGGCGCCACTCCTCGAGGTCGTCCTGGTCCTCGACGAAGGTCGTCTCGATCCCGAGCTTCGCCAGCGTGTACTTGAACAGGTTGTACGTGCCGCCGTAGATCGACGACGACGACACGATGTGGTCGCCGGCTCCGGCGATGTTCAGCACGGCGTAGGTCTCGGCCGCCTGCCCGCTGGACACCAGCAGCGCGCCCGTGCCGCCCTCGAGCGCGGCGATGCGCTGCTCGACGACGTCGTTCGTCGGGTTCATGATCCGCGAGTAGATGTTGCCGGGCTGCGCCAGCGCGAACAGGTCGCGGGCGTGGTCCGAGTTCTCGAACACGTACGACGTCGTCTTGTAGATCGGCGTCGCCCGCGCCCCGGTGGTCGGGTCCGGCTGGGCGCCGGCGTGCACCTGCGTGGTCTCGAACCGCCAGGCGGCTGCGTCGTTCGTGCTCATCGGGGCTCCTGTCGGGTCCGGTCCGTCAACGGGTCGCGGCGGGCCGGCCGGGAGGCCCGGGGCGTCGTCGCGACGACCGTCACGCTACGCAGGTGGCGGGGCGGGCACCAGCGGGGCCGCCTCGCGACGTAACGCGCGGGCACCGCGTGCCCGGTGACACCGACGCGACCGGCGGACCGACGGAGGCGGCGCGGCGGGGGTGGGTCGCGCCTCCCGGCCGCTGTCGGCGGTTCCGGACGCGCCAGGTGAGGACTGGCAGGATCGGACGGGACGAGAGGGGGAGCGTCGTGCGCGCTCAGGACGTGGCGGAGAAGCGGTTCCAGCCGACGAAGTTCCGCAGGGGGTACTCGCAGGACGACGTCGACGACCTGCTGGACCGGGTGCAGTCGACCCTCGCCGCCGCCGAGCGGGGCGGACGCCCGGTGCCGGGGGACCGGACGATCACACCGGAGGAGGTGGTCGCCGTCCGCTTCCGCGCGACGAAGTGGCAGGAGGGCTACGACCAGGACGAGGTGGACGACTTCCTCGACGAGGTCGTCGTCGCGCTCCGGGCACTCGGCCGCTGACCCCGGGCCGAGTCGCCCCTCAGCGCTCGACGGGCTCGCGACGGAACAGCCAGTCGACCTTCGGCTCGAGCAGCCACCGCATGCCGCGGCGCACGAACGGCTGGGCGAGGAACAGGCTCACCGCGCAGGCCACGACGACCATGAGCAGCACGTACGGCCACGCCGAGTGCTCCCCGGCCAGGATCCCGGACTCGCGGATCGGGTAGAGCACGAACGTGTGCAGCAGGTAGACGGACATCGTCGCTGCCCCGAACCGGGTGATCCACACCGTCCGGCGCGGCACGAGCAGCAGGAACGACGCCGTCAGCACGGTGGCGAGCAGCACCAGGCCGAGCCGGACGCCGCCCGCCCACCAGGCGTCCTCGCCGAGCCCCGAGTACGAGTCGTCGTAGAAGAACCAGTGGTGCAGGTCGAAGCCCTTGAACTGCGGGATGAACAGCAGGCACGCGGCCGCCCACGACGCGAACACCCCGACCGCGGCCGCGCGGATGCGGACCACGACCCGGCGGGGTGCCTCGTACCAGCGGTCGAACACGCCCCACCGCTTCACCTGCCACCCGAGCAGGAAGAACGGCAGCAGGCTGATGGCCCGACCGAGCGAGAAGGTCGAGTCCACGTTGTCGAGGTAGCCGACGCCGATGCTCAGCACGACGGCCCAGAGGAGCGGCCACCGCAGGACCGCCAGGTACGGCAGGATCAGCCGGAAGATCCCCAGGGCCAGCAGGAACCACAGCGTCCACGTCGGCTTCGTCGGGTTGAACTCCTTGCCGCCCTCGACGACGGCCTGCACCACCGTCCAGATCGTCTGCATGACGATGTACGGCACCACGATGTCCGTGAAGGTGCGGCGCATCCGCTCGGCCGTCGGCGTCGCCGCGGACGAGAAGTACCCGCTGATCACACCGAACGCGGGCATGTGGAACGCGTAGATGAACGTGTAGAGCGCCAGGGCGTGCTCGCTGCCGGCCGTCTGCCGCTGGATCGCGTGTCCGATCACCACGAGCGTGACGGCGACGAACCGTGCGGTGTCCCACATCGGGATGCGCCGCGGCGACCGGCCCGGCTGGAGCGGCGTCGCCGGGGCCGAGGGCGCTGGGGGAGCGGCGTCCGTCGTCATGGCCGGTCACGCTACCCGATCGTGGTCCGCCGTCCTCGGTACGGTGGTGGCCCGACCACCAGGAGGACCCCATGGCAGCACGTCCCGGCACCGAGCGTCCCGACACCGGGCGGTCCGGCACCGCCGACCGGCGCGCGGACGACCGCCTCGCCGTCGTCACCGGCGCGAGCTCGGGCATCGGAGCGGCGACCGTCCGGTTGTTCCGCGGGCACGGCTGGCAGGTGCTCGCCGTCGCCCGGCGGCAGGAGAAGCTCGAGGCGCTCGCCGCGGAGACCGGTGCCTCGTTCCTGGTCGCCGACGTGACCGACGCCGACGCGGTCGCGGCGCTCGCCGCACGGGTGGACGGACTCGGCGGCGCGGACGTGCTCGTGAACAACGCCGGTGGTGCCCTCGGGTCCGCGAGCGTCGAGGAGTCCGACGTCGAGGACTGGCGCGCGATGTTCGAGGTGAACGTCATCGGTACGAAGCGCGTCACGGCCGCCCTGCTCCCGCAGCTCCGGCGTCGTGCGGCCACGGCGGGGGTCGCGGACGTCGTCACGGTCACGAGCACCGCGGGCCACGTGGCGTACGAGAACGGCGGCGGGTACAACGCCGCGAAGTTCGCCGAGCACGCGCTGGTCGGCGCCCTGCGGCTCGAGCTGAACGGCGAGCCGCTGCGCGTGGTCGAGATCGCTCCCGGACTGGTGAAGACCGACGAGTTCGCCCTGACCCGGTTCCGGGGCGACCGCGCGAAGGCCGAAGCGGTCTACGCCGACGTGCCGGACCCGCTCGTCGCCGAGGACGTCGCCGAGGCGATCGTGCACGCGGTCGAGCTGCCGGCGCACGTCAACCTCGACCTGGTGACGGTGCGGCCGGTCGCGCAGTCCGCGCAGCACAAGCTGGCCCGCGGACCGCTGACGCCCAGGAGCTGACGCCGCGGGCCGGTCTTCCGGTCCTGACGCACACGGTCGGGGCTGCGAACGGGTCCCGGCGCGCGCGGTGTCGGGGCACGGGTCGCGGCGGGTGGCTCCCTGCCGGTACCGTGGGCGGATGCCGATCAGCAGCGAACCCGGGCACGCCGAGCAGGCGCCCTCGACCGTGACCGTGACGAGCGGGCCCGAGGTGCTCGGTTGGCTGGAGTTCGGCGACGCGGCACGGCTGCTCGCCAAGGACGTCCTGTCGTCCGGCTTCGAGCCCGAGGTCGTCGTCGCGGTCGCCCGAGGCGGGCTGATCATCGCCGGTGCCGTGGCCTACGCGCTCGGCACGAAGGAGTGCGGCTCGATCAACGTCGAGTTCTACACCGACGTCGAGCAGCGCCTGGACGAGCCCGTCATCCTGTCGCCCGCCCTCGACGCGCCGAGCCTGGCGGGCAAGCGCGTCCTGGTCGTCGACGACGTGTCCGACTCCGGCCGCACCCTGCGCCTGGTGGTCGACATCATCCGGAACGCCGGCGCCGACGTCCGGAGCGCCTGCCTGTACTCGAAGCCCGGCACCGTGCTCGAGCCCGACCACGTCTGGCGTCGTGTCGACGGGTGGATCACGTTCCCGTGGAGCGCCCTCGCCCCGGTGACGGCCGAGTCGTGAGCATCCACCTCGTCGGCGGGGGACCCCTCGTCGCCTCCGACGTCGCCGCCCCGTTCCTGGCCGAGGCCACCGCGCGGTCTGCCGCCGTCGGTCGGAGCGTGCCCCGCATCGCCCTGCTCTCCGTGACCGGCCCGACCGGTGCCACGCCGTCGTCGACCCCGGACATCGCCGAGGTGCTCGGCGGCGCCCGGCAGGCCGAGGTGCTGGTGACCGAGGTCGCCGCGGGCGAGGTCTTCGCGACCACCGTCCTCAGCGACGTGGACGCGCTCGTCATCGGCGGCGGGGTCACCCCGGCGTACCTCGACGCGATCCAGCCGCTCGTCGACCAGATCCGGCTGCTGGTCTCCGACGGTCTGCCGTACCTCGGATACTCGGCCGGCGCGATGGTCGCAGCCGACCGGGCGCTCGTCGGCGGCTGGCGCATCGGCGGCGTCGAGGTCTGCCCGGAGGACTCGTCCGAGGGCCTGGACGAGGTGGAGCTCCGCGAAGGGCTCGGGCTCGTCGACCTGACGATCGACGTGCACGCCGTGCAGGCCGGCACGCTCGCCCGGCTGATCGCCGCGGCCGAGGCCGAGTTCGTCACCGCCGGGCTCGCGATCGACGAGGACACCGCGCTGGTCGTCGGCGAGGGTGCGCTCGAGGTCCGCGGGACGGGCAGCGTCTGGCGCGTGGTCGCCGGCGACGAGTCCGTCTCCGTCGCGACCATGGGCGCCTGAACCCCGTGCGGCCGCACCCGCTGCGGGACCTCGTCGACCCCGGGTGGGCCGCGGCCCTCGCGCCGGTGGAGGACGACGTGCACCGGATGGGGGACTGGCTCCGCGACGAGGTCGCCGCGGGTCGTCGTTACCTGCCCGCCGGCGACCTCGTCCTGCGTGCCTTCACGCAGCCCTTCGACGACGTGAAGGTGCTCGTCGTGGGCCAGGACCCGTACCCGACCCCCGGTCACCCGATCGGGCTGTCCTTCGCGGTCGACCCGCACGTGCGCCCCGTCCCGCGGAGCCTGGCGAACATCTACCGCGAGCTCCACGACGACCTCGGCGTGACCCCGCCGCAGCACGGCGACCTGCGGGCGTGGTCGGAGCAGGGCGTCCTGTTGCTCAACCGGGTGTTGACCGTCGAGGCCGGTGCCGCCGGGAGCCACCGCGGCAAGGGCTGGGAGGCCGTCACCGACCAGGCCGTCCGAGCGCTCGTCGCCCGGCGGAAGCCCCTGGTCGCCGTGCTGTGGGGCGCGCAGGCCGCGTCGGTCCGCCCGCTGCTCGGTGACACCCCGGTGGTGGCGTCCGCACACCCGTCACCGCTCAGCGCGTCCCGGGGCTTCTTCGGCAGCAGGCCGTTCTCGCAGGTCGACGCGTTGCTCCGCGACCAGGGCGCGGACCCGGTCGACTGGACACTCCCCGCCTGAACGTCGCCGCCTGATCGTCCGCGGCGCAGCGTCCCCGGCCGGACCGCACCCCGTAGGCTCGGACCGTGCTCGAGGAGGAATACCAGCGCCGCCGTGTCCTGCCGCGACACCTGCGCGCGCCCGTGCCCGCCGAGGCGTCGTTCTCGTACACGATCCGGGCCGCCGAACCCCGGGACCTGCCCGACGTCCGTGAGATCCACACGCACTACGTCCGGAACTCGTCGGTGACCTTCGACCCGTCGGCCTTCACCTTCGCCCGGTGGAAGCAGCGCTACGACGAGGTCCGTCGCCGCGGGCTGCCGTTCCTCGTCGCGGAGAACCCGTCCGGGCAGATCCTCGGGTACGCCCTGGTCGACCCGTGGAACCCCCGCGACCGGTCGAACCACGTCGTCGAGGACTCGATCTACCTCGGTGCGGCGTCGGGCGGCAAGGGCCTCGGGCGCGCGCTCATGGAGGCGCTGCTCGAGGAGTGCCGCGCCGCCGGCGTCCGCGAGGTCATCGCCGTGATCGCCGACCGGCAGGCCGAGGCCTCGATCCGCCTGCACGAGCGGCTCGGCTTCGAGGAGGTCGGCCGCATGGGCAAGGTCGGCTTCAAGTACGACCGGTGGCTCGGCACGGTGACGATGCGGCTCCGCCTGCGCGGGCCGCGGCTGTTCGCCCGCGCGCGGCGCTGAGCCGCGGGAGGCGGGCCGTGAGACGCCAGCGCCGGCGCGCCGGGGTTCCCGCGAGACGCCGGCGTCGCTCCGAGACTCCTCCGGCGTGCACGAGACGCCGTCTGGATCGCGGCGTCTCGCCGCTCGGGCGGCGTCTCACGGGGCGTCGCGTCCGGGCGGAGTCTCGCGCGGGGCGAGCTCGGTGGTCGAGGCGGGGCGGCGGTGGAGGTGGGTCGGCGCCGGACGGGAGGCGCGTGGCGGGTCGGCCACGAGCCTCCCGTCCGCCCGTTCCTTCCCATCACGCGTGCGATGGCTGGTCATTCCGGGCGTACCTGGTGCTTCGGGAACGTCAAGTACGCCCGGTTCCGCAAGGTGTGCCCGGTTCCGCCAGGTGTGCCCGGTTCCACTGGGCGCGCGTGCCTGCACCAGCGCACCGGCGCGCGCGTCAGGCGCCCGGCGCCTCGGCGATGAACTCGTCGCGCGTGACGCGCAGCAGCGCCGTGGCCGCCTCGCCGGCTGCGGCGGCGTCCCCGGCGACGACCGCCAGTGCGACCGCCTCGTGCCGGACCGCGGCGTCGCGGGTCCAGCGGGAGATGGTGTCGCGCGACTCCGAGGTCCGGGTCCGCAGGAGTGCCTCGACGGTCCCCGCGAAGTGGGTGAACACGGCGTTGCCCGACCCGGTCAGGAGCGCGCGGTGGAAGCGGACGTCGGCCTCGAGGTAGGCGCGGCTGTCCTCGCGGGCGCAGGCGTCGAGCATGTCCCGCGCGGCGAGCAGGACCGCGTCGCCCGCCGGACCCGCGCCCGCCGGACCTGCACCCGACGGATGCGCGCCCGCGACGAGCGCCGCCGCCACGGGTTCCACGCCGAGCCGGAGTTCGAGGAGCTCCCGCTGCTGCACGAAGTAGGCGGGTGAGGCGCCGCGCCACCGGATGACGGTCGGCGCGAGGAGCTCCCACGACGTCAGGGGGAGCACCTGGGTGCCGACGCGCTGCCGGGGCTCGACCAGCCCGAGGGACTGCAGGACGCGCAGGGCCTCGCGCACGACGGACCGGGACACGCCGAACTCGCTCGCGACGAGCTCCGGTCGGACGACCGTGCCCGCGGGCAGGACCCCGTCGACGATGCGCTGCCCGAGGGTCTCGAGCACGTGGGCGTGGAGTCCGCGGGCCGTGGTCATCGTTCCTCCGGTCGTGCTGTGCGGGACGGGTGCGCCGGGGAGCGGTCCCTGTGACGCGGTCCCCATCGAAGCGGCAGACTGCGCCGCAGGGTGGGTGCCGCGCGGCAGATCGTAGTACAGTCTGATTTGTCAGATTATTGGGCGGCCACGGAGCCGCTCGGGTGGCCGCCCCGAACGGCCGCCCGCGCGTCACCACCAGCAGACGCACACGAAGGCGACGGAGCCGCGAGGCAGCGGCTCCAGGAAGGGGCACAGATGCCTCACGCACCCACCGGAGGAACCGCGCCGGCCGACGCGTTGCACGGGCTCACGGTCCTGGCCGCCGAGGGCGGCGGCACGCAGACGGTCGACCCGTCCGGCCCGATCGGGCAGCTGATCGTCGCCGCACTGCTCGGCATCGTGGTCATCATCGTGCTCATCACGTGGCTGAAGGTGCACCCGTTCGTCGCGCTGACCATCGGCGCGCTCGGTGTCGGCATCGGCGCCGGGCTCGCCCCGGACAAGACGGTGACGAGCTTCGGCAACGGGTTCGGCGCGACGATGACGAGCGTCGGCATCCTCGTCGGCCTCGGCTCGATGTTCGGACGGATGCTCGTCGACTCCGGCGCCGCGGACCGCGTGGTCGACACCCTGGTCCGTCGCTCGTCGAAGGCCGCGCTGCCGTGGACGATGGCGCTCATCGGGGCGCTGATCGGCCTGCCGATGTTCTTCGAGGTCGGCCTGGTGCTCCTCATCCCGATCATCGTGCTCGTCGCGAAGCGCAGCGGCGTCCCGATCATGAAGATCGCGGTCCCCGCACTGGTCGGCCTCTCCACCATGCACGCCTTCGTCCCGCCGCACCCGGGCCCGCTCGTCGCGGTCTCCACGGTCGGTGCGAACCTCGGCACGACGCTCGCGTTCGGCATCGTCCTGGCGATCCCGGTGATCATCCTCGCCGGCCCCGTCTTCGCGCGCTTCGCCGCCCGCTGGGTCGACATCCCGGCACCCGACATGTTCGGCTCGCGCGGCTCCGGATCCGGCTCCGGTCCGTCCGGCGGCTCCGGCCCGTCGGACCCTGCGCACGCCGGCCGGGAGGCACGCCGCGGCCCCGCCACGCAGGACACCGCGTCCCTGCCGAACGGCAAGAGCGACTTCACCCGCGTGATCAGCGAACCGCGCAGCCCGTCGTTCGCCGTCGCGCTCGTCGGCATCCTGCTGCCGGTCGTGCTCATGCTCGCCCAGGCGGTCCGCGAGGCGGTCGCACCCGACGCCGCGGGCGGCTGGGTGTCGCTGCTCGACTTCCTCGGCACCCCGATGATCGCGATCGGCATCGCGACCGTCTTCGCGATGGTCTTCTTCGCGATCGGCGGCGGGATGGACCGCAGCGCCGTCGCGAAGTCCCTCGAGGACGCCCTGCCCCCGGTCGCCGGCGTGCTGCTCATCGTCGGTGCCGGTGGCGGGTTCAAGCAGGTGCTCATCGACACCGGCATCGGCGGCGTGATCGCCGACGCGGTGCAGGAGTCCGGCATCTCGGTGCTGCTCGTGGCCTGGGTGGTGTCCGCCCTGGTGCGCGTCGCCACGGGGTCGGCGACGGTCGCGACGGTCACGGCTGCGGGCATCATGGCCCCGATCGCCGCCGACCTGTCCACGCCCGAGACGTCGCTCCTCGTGCTCGCGATCGGTGCCGGGTCGGTGTTCCTGTCGCACGTGAACGACGCGGGCTTCTGGCTCGTGAAGGGCTACCTCGGCACCACGGTCGGGCAGACGTTCAAGACGTGGACGGTGCTCGAGTGCCTCATCTCGGTGCTCGGTCTCGTCGGCGTCCTCATCGCGGGGGTGTTCTTCTGATGGCGGGTACCGCTCCGCGCGTCCTCGTCGTCATGGGTGTCTCGGGTTCCGGCAAGTCGACGCTCGCGGCGACCGTGGCCGAGCGCCTGGGGTGGGAGTTCGCCGAGGGCGACGACATGCACCCGGCCGCCAACGTCGCGAAGATGGAGGCCGGCACCCCGCTCACCGACGAGGACCGCTGGCCGTGGCTCGGGACCATCGCGGAGTGGATCCGGTCGCACCTGGCCGACGGGACCCCGGGCGTCGTCACGTGCTCGGCCCTGAAGCGCTCCTACCGCGACGTCCTGCGGGCTCCCGGGGTGGTGTTCGTGCACGTCGCCGGTGATCCCGCGCTCGTCGAACAGCGGATGGCAGCCCGGGCGGGGCACTTCATGCCGACGTCGCTGCTCGCCTCGCAGCTGGCGACGCTCGAGCCGCCCCAGCCGGACGAGGCGCACCTCACGGTCTCGTCCGAGCGTTCGCCGGACGAGGAGAGCGCCGACGTCGTGGCGCGGCTGGGGCTCGGAGCCGGCCGCTGACGTCCGTCAGCTGAACCAGATCGCGGTCCCGACCGGCAGCTCGGCCAGGGTCTTCGTCATCGCGGCGGAGATCCGGACGCACCCGTGCGAGCTGCCGTTCGGGTCCGGGTAGTAGTGCAGCGCGGTGAGCGCCGCGTTCCCGCCGTACTGCGGGATGCGCGACGAGTGTGCGCCGGTCAGGATGATCGGGTTGCCCTGCGTGTACGTCACCCGGCTGTCGACGTAGGCTGCCTCGACGTACGTCGCGGTCGCGGTGGGGGTCGGGTCGTCCGGGGTCCCGAGCCGAGCGGGTTCGGACGCCGACACGGACCCGTCCTGGTGCACGACGGACACCGTCGACGCCGCCACGTCGACCTGGATCATCCGGTCGGTCGCCGCGATCGTGAAGTCCGCGGCGCGGGCCCAGGCGAAGGTGGCGCTCGGGGCGGTCGGGTCGCCACCGTCGCCGGGTGTGCGGTTGCGGGCGGGGGTGGAGACGAGCACCATCCCGCCGTCCTTGCCGTCCGACCGACCCCAGACCGCGGTCGCGGCGGGGGTCTCGATCGTGGAGACCGTCGAGGCGAGGGTCGCCACCGGACGGGCGTCCGGCGACGGATCCGCGTAGAGCGCGACGAGGCGTTGCTTCGGGGTGGCGATCTCCCACCGGTTGTCCGGGCGCACCCGGCTGCCGTCGAGCAGCTCGGGGACGACGGCGTCGTGATAGGCCAGGGGGAGTGCGGCGAGCTCGGCCTCGGACGCCGCTGCCGGGATCGCCGGCAGTGTCGGTGTCGGCGTCGGGGTGGCCGTCCGCGTCGGTGCCGGGGCTTGCGCGACGGTCGTGGCCACGGGCTCCGGCTGCTGCACGGCCGCGCCGATCCCCACCGCGGCCAGCACCGCTGCCGCCACCGCACCGATCGTGATGCCCCAGGTCCTGCGTCGCATGTCCCCTCCTGCGCACAGTCCACCAGATCCCGGCCGTGAGGGCACCTCGGGATGCGCTGGCAGCATGGCGACATGGCGATCGACGACTCCCTCGGACTCCTCACCCGCGGCTACGGCTTCGGCGCCCGTCTCTGGCGGCGGGCTGCTCCCGGCGCCCGCGCGGTACCGTTCCGGCTGCTCGGTCGGCCGGCGCTGCTCGTGCGGGGCAGGGAGGGTGTCGACCTCTTCTACGACGGCTCTCGCACCCGGCGGCACGGAGCCATGCCCGCGCTCGTGCAGCGGACCCTGTTCGGCGTCGGGTCGGTGCACTCCCTCGACGGCGCGGAGCACCGGCACCGCAAGGCCACCTTCGTCGACGTCGCGTACGAGGACGAGCAGGTCCGCCGCCTCACGCCGTTCCTCGCCGAGGAGTGGGCCCTCGAGCTCGACGCGTGGCTCGACGGCGGTCGGCGGTCGGCGTACGACGCCGCGGTCGGCGCGATCGGGCGGGCGGTCATGCGCTGGGCCGGACTCCCTGGCACCCCGGCTGCGAAGACCCGGTGGGCTGCGAAGCTCGCGCAGGTCGTCGACGGGTTCGGCGTGCCGTACTCGCAGGAGTACCTCCTCGCCGTGCTGAACCGGTACTGGTCGGACCGACACGCCGCCCGGCTCGTCGAGGCGGTCCGCGGCGGACGGCTGCACCCCGCCGAGGGCACGGCACTGCATGAGTGGGCTTGGCACCGTGACCAGGAGGGCGCCCTGCTCCCACCGCGGACCGCGGGCATCGAACTGCAGAACTCGATCCGTCCCGCGATCGCCGTCGCCCGGTTCGTGGCCTTCGCGGCGAAGGAGCTCCACGACCGGCCCGAGTGGCGCGTCCGGATCGCCGAGGAGACCCGGTCCCGCGGCTCCCTCGTCGACGGGCCCGTCGCTGTCGCGTTCGCGCAGGAGATCCGCCGCACCGCCCCCTTCGTCCCCGTGCTCCCGGCATGGGCGACCAAGGACGTCGAGCTCGACGGCGAGCACCTCCGCAAGGGCGGCCGGGTGGTGCTCGACATCCTCGGCACGGACACCGACGAGCGCTCCTGGCCCGACGCCGACCGGTTCGACCCAGCAAGGTGGCTCGACGTCACGAGCTGGGACGACGTCGAGGCCGTGGCGACCTTCGTGCCGCACGGTGGAGCGGACGTCGCCACCGGGCACCGGTGCCCGGGGGAGAAGGTCGCGGTCGCGGCCCTCGCCACCGCCGTCGCCGTGCTCAGCGACCCGCGGATCGAGGTGCATGACGAGGGGCTCGGCGTCGACCGACGCCGGATGCCGACGAAGCCCGCCTCGGGTGGTCGGGTGACGCGCCGCGACGCGGGCACCGCACGGGCCGGCGGCTGCCCCTTCCACCGGGCGGCGCACTGACCGACTCGCCGAGGCCCGGTCAGCGCGGAGACGGTGCCCGTTCGTGCACCATGAGGACGTGCGTTTCGACACCGTCCTGGCCGCGACCGACGTCCCGATCCTCCGGGGAGAAGTCGCAGCGCTGCGGCGACCTGCTCGACGATTCGCTCGCGGGGTGACCGCGGCCCGGAGCGGCTCGTCGCAGCCGCGGCAGTTCCAGCTCGTCGTGGACGAGCGCGACGAGAGCTGGACGTTCGATCGGCAGGGCGACCGTCACCGAGACCGGTACGCGGACGGCGTCCTCCACTCGGTCGATGGACCGGTGGAGGTCAGCTTCGCCCGCAGCGGCACGGTTGCTCCGGCGGTCCGGATGCTCACCCCGGAGCTCCTGCCGATGTGGGGCTCGCCCGCGAGCTTCGCTCCGGTCCTGGTGCAGCGGCTCCGCGGCCACTGGCTGCTCGTGACGTGCGAGCACGAGCACGACCCCGCGGACCGGATGACGGCGGTCATCGACGAGCGGGACGGTGTCGCGCACCGCTGGTACGGCACGAGCGAGGTCACGGTGCTCACGGAGGTCCGAGTGATGGACGACGACGAGCCCGCACCGCCACGCCCTCGCTTCTCGCGACTGTCGACGTGGCCGGCGCTCGAGTACTGAGGGCTGCGGAGATGACGCGATGATCACAGCTGAAGTGGTCCTGCGGGATCGCCTCCGAGCAGCGGGGTTCCGGAAGGCGAGGAACCGGCGGTGATTCATCGACCAGGAGGGACTCTGGGTCGAGCTCGAGCTTCAGCGGTCCCGGTACGGCGGACGCAGCTTCATCAACATCGGCCTCCACCTCGACGACCCCGACGGGGGTCGGGAACGAGATGTGTACACGCGTCTCGACGTCTGGGTGGATCGTGACGACATGGAGGACATGCTGCTGGACGAGAATCCGCAACTCGAGCGACAACTCTCCGCGATGACGGACGACGTGATCATCCCGTTCGTCCGGACGTTGACCGTCCCCTTCATGCGTTCGCCCCAGGGACACGAGCTGCTCGGTCTGGCGCAGATCTCCGAGGAGGCGGCGCACACCCTCCACTACGCATGACGCGGTGACTGGGATGGCGCCATCCTCGGCGCCCAGCTCTTCGTTCAGCGCTCAGTCGTCGGGACCGCCCTCGACCCAGTGGTGGCTCTCGTCCCAGTCGTGTTGCTCGGTGATCACCATGGCAACACCAGGGACCGCCCATTCGAGATCCAGCAACGTCGGGCGCATGTCCGAGGCTGTCGCGATGTTGATGCGATCGACGTGCTGCAGGCGGAGGATCGGTGACCAGTCGCGGTCGACGGGTTCGACACCGAAGTGCACTTCGCGCAGCAGTGGAAGTTCCGCGAGGAAGTCCAGGCTCGGGGTGGTCGACCGTCCACGCTCGGTACCCGGGAAGACGGCGAGGTACTCAAGGCGTTTGCAGGCGCCGATGGCGCTGTAGTCCCGCGCGCGGAAGGTGCCGGTCAGCACGAGCCTCCGGAGCGAGGGCACGTCGGCAAGGGGAGCCAAGTCGATCAGAGCTGGTGCGTCGTGGAGCTCCAGCGTCTCGAGCGATCGCATGCCGATCAACGGGCGGAGGTCGTCGTAGTCACCCCACTTGGTGATGAGGGTCTCGAGTTGTGTCTGCCCCTCGAGTGACGCGAAGAGCCGTTTGGGGGTCCTGCTCGTGAACTCCAACTCGCGGATCTGGCTCGGACCGGCGCCGAAGAAGTCGCACCACTCTGCGACGATCCGCGTGGCCAGCGATCGCGGAACGTCGAGCTGCGTGGCCTGCACCGAGACGGCGAGATCGTCGTCGTAGTCCTCGGGCCGTTGCAGGACCACCCTCCCGTCATGGCCGATCGATCGCATTGCGTCATCTTTGCAGAGCGGTGACCGGAGATGATGAGGGCGGGCGACGTGGACGACATCGAGCGCGCTGATGCTCCAGGATGAGCGGGTGCAGGATCACGAAGTCATCGATCGCGCCGCTGAACGATGGGCGAGTGGCGAACGCGCTGAAGCGCTCGCGTCGTTGCGCACCCGCGTCCGGGCGGCGCCGGCAGCGCTCGACGTGCGGCTCGCGCTGGTCGAGCGGTACCGCGAACTCGGCGCACCCGACCAGGCCGGTCGCTGGGGTCTCGCTGTGCCCGGCCTCGCGACGCCCGAGGAGCAGGACCGGGCCGCCCGACTGTTCGCGGCCTCCGGGGTCGACGAGTCCGAACTGACGACGTTCCTGGTGCTGCCCGAGGGATCGGCCCTGCCGACGGAGGTCGTCGCGCTGGTACCGGAGATCGACCGCTACCGGGAGGTCTTCCAGCAGAAGGCGTACACGCGGTGGCGCGGTGCGGAGCGGCCCGAGGACCGTCTCGGCGACGCGATCGAGGGCGCCCTCATCATCGCCGTGTGCTCGTGGCTCGTGACACTGGCGATCGTCTGGGGCGGCAGCATCCTCGGCGCGCAGATGACCGGCTTCGCCCGGTGGGCCGCGATGCTGTCCCTGACGTTCTGCGGGCTCTTCAGCGGGATGCTGGCCTTCCGGCGGGGCTCCGGACACCGTCCGTGGGCTGCCGTCGGCTGGGGCGCGGCGTGTCTCGCGCTGTTCGTCGGCGTGCTCCGACTCCTCGCGCTCGCGACCGAGCACGACGGCGTGATCCGTTTCGCCTGGGAGCACTGACCGCACCGGGGACGGACGGGAGGCCCGTGGCGGGCGCGCCACGGGCCTTCCGTCCCGAGGGTCACACCTCGGTGACGCGACCCGCCTCGACCCGCCAGCGGCGGTCCAGCCGGACGGTGTCGAGCATCCGCCGGTCGTGGGTGACGAGCAGCAGGGTGCCGTCGTAGGACTCCAGGGCCTGCTCGAGCTGCTCGATCGCGGGCAGGTCCAGGTGGTTCGTCGGTTCGTCGAGGACGAGCACGTTCACCCCTCGGGCCTGCAGCAGCGCGAGGCCGGCACGGGTGCGCTCACCGGGCGAGAGCGCCGAGGAGGGCCGACCGACGTGGTCCGCCTTCAACCCGAACTTCGCGAGCAGGGTGCGGACGTCCGCAGTGGTCATCTCGGGGACGAGCTCCTCGAAGGCCGCGGCCAGGGGTTGCTCACCGGTGAACGCCGCGCGCGCCTGGTCCACCTCGCCGATCGCGACGCTGGAGCCGAGCGACGCCGATCCGCTCGTCGGCTCGGTGCGGCCGAGCAGGGCACGGAGCAGGGTCGACTTGCCGGCACCGTTCGGGCCGGTGATGCCGATACGGTCACCGCCGGAGACCTGCAGCGAGACCGGGCCAAGCGTGAAGTCGCCCTGCTCAAAGACGGCGTCGGACAGCGTGGCGACGACCGCCGACGAGCGCGGTGCGCTGCCGATGGTGAAGGCGAGCTGCCACTCCTTGCGGGGCTCCTCGACCTCGTCGAGCCGGGCGATGCGCGACTCCATCTGCCGGACCTTCTGCGCCTGCTTCTCGCTCGACTCGCTGGCGGCCCGCCGACGGATCTTGTCGTTGTCCGGGTTCTTCTTCATGGCGTTCCGCACGCCCTGGCTCGACCACTCGCGCTGGGTCCGTGCGCGGGACACCAGGTCGGCCTTCGTCGCGGCGTACTCGTCGTACGCGTCGCGCTTGTGCTGCCGGGCGATCTCGCGTTCCTCGAGGTACGACTCGTACCCGCCGCCGAACAGCCGGTGCGACGACTGCGCCAGGTCGAGCTCGAGGACGGCCGTCACCGAGCGGGCGAGGAACTCGCGGTCGTGGCTGACGAGCACCGCACCGCCGCGCAGTCCCGTGACGAACTGCTCGAGCCGGTCGAGGCCGTCCAGGTCGAGGTCGTTCGTCGGCTCGTCGAGCAGGACGACGTCGAAGCGGGACAGCAGCAGCGCGGCGAGACCCACCCGGGCAGCCTGGCCCCCGGACAGCGCCGTCATGAGCGAGTCGGGACCGACGCCGGTGCCGTCCGTGGTGGTGTCGAGTCCGAGCTCGGCGAGCACGACGGGCAGGCGCTCGTCGAGGTCGGCGGCGCCGGACGCGAGCCAGCGCTCGAGCGCGGCCGAGTAGCGGTCGGCCGCGGCGTCACCGGCGTCCGGGTCGCCGAGGGCTTCGGCGGCGCGGTCCATGTCGGCGGTGGCGTCGGCGCAGCCCGTGCGCCGGGCGACGTACGCCGCGACGGTCTCGCCGGCGACCCGCTCGTGCTCCTGGGGGAGCCAGCCGACGAAGGCGTCCGGCGGGTTCGTCGAGACCGTGCCGGCGAGGGGTTCGTCGACACCGGCGAGCAAGCGGAGGAGCGTGGACTTGCCCGCACCGTTCACGCCGACCAGGCCGATGACGTCGCCCGGGGCGACGGTGAGGTCGAGGCCCTCGAAGAGCGTGCGGGCGGCGTAGCCGCCGGCGAGGTCCTTTGCGACGAGCGTGGCGGTCATCCGGCAATCGTCCCACGGTCGGGACGGCGCTCAGGCCGGCCGCGTGAGTCCGAGGATGCACCCCTCGACCGCCGCGACCCGCACCTCGTCCGTCCCGTCGAACAGCACGCTCTGACTGACCGCGCCGACGTGCGCCGCGACCACCGCCCGCGTGTAGAGCGCCGGGTCGACGGTGGGCACCCGACCTGCCCGTTCGAGCGCGGCGACGAGGAGCGGCTGGAGCGTCGCGTGGAACCGGTCGGTGTGCGCACGGAGCAGGGCGTTCACCTCGGGATCGTGTCGCGCCCTCGTGGTGAGCACCGATCGGATCGCGTACCAGCGGTCCTCGGGGGGCAGGCCGTGCACGACGCCCTGCACGACCCCGTCGACCGTCGGGTGCCCGTCCAGCGCCGCCCCGAGCTCGTGTTCGAGGACGGCGAAGACGGCCTCTGCCTGCTGCTCGTACACCGCGAAGAACAGCTCGTCCACCGTGCGGAAGTTCGAGTAGAACGCTCCGCGGGTGTAGCCGGCGCGGGCGACGACGGCCTCGACGCTCACCGAGGTCGACCCGGTCTCCCGGAAGATCGCGTCGGCGGCCGCGATGAGCGTCGCCCGGGTGCTGCTCCGCCGTCGGACGGTGCGCGGTGCGGCTGGTTCGGTCACGGCACCAGGCTAGGCCGAGGGTCGGTCGGCCAGGTAGTCGTGCACGGTGCGGACCGGGGCGAGCGTCAGGTCCGTCACGATGTGCGACGCCCGGACGACCTCGAGCACCGGCAGGTCCGCCATCGGCGCGAGCGCGTGCGCGAACAGCTGGAGCCGGGCGGGCCCGGTCCACGCCGACTTCACGGTCACGTCGGTGATCTCGGTGCGGACGAGGTCGGCCACCAGGTGGCGCTGGGTCCGCAGGTCCGGGACGAGCTTCACCATGAAGGTCGGCACGGTGATCTCCGCCAGGGCGGCGTCGTGGTCGAGCGGCTCCCACTCGTACGCCATGGTCGCGGTGGCCACGCGCTCCGTCCCACGGTCGAGGGTGCCGACCAGTGCGCCCTGGTCGACCCGGAGTGCCGGGGTGCCGAGCACCTTCGGGTAGGCGCTGAGCTCCCGGCCGGCGAGCGTCGCGGCGGAGTTGTCGAGGTACATCGCGTGCAGGTACTCGCCGCGTTCGCCCTCGTGCTCGACCTGGATCGCCTGCCCCGACTCGACGTAGGGGCCGTACCCGTCGACCTCGCCCATCTTCATGACCTCGAACCGGACGAGCGGCTCGGTCACCTCGAGCGGCTCCGGGACCACGGCGCGCAGTGCGTCGGGGTCGGTGCGGTACACGACGTTGAAGTACTCGCGGTCCGTGAAGCGGGTCGGCCGGAGCGGGTACACCGGCGCCGCGAGCGGAGTGGTCAGGTGCTGGAGGACGTCGTCGGCGTGCATGCGCATCTCCTTCTCGACTCAGATACGATCTGTATCGAATACGAACTGTACCCAATTCAACCGAGAGCAGGAACCCCGTGCCCTACCAGCCGCCCCGCGACACCGCCGACCGCCCCGTCACCGTGATCGGCGGTGGGACCCTCGGCCGCCGGATCGCCCTGATGTTCGCCAGCGGTGGGGCCGAGGTCCGCATCCACGACCTGTCCGACGACGTCCGGGCCGCTGCGGTCGCCTACGTCGAGGAGACCCTGCCCGGAGTGGTGGCCGCGCGGGACGGCGCCAGCGCGGGAACGGTCCGCGGAGAGACCGACCTCGAGGCCGCCGTGGCCGGCGCCTGGCTCGTCGTCGAGGCGATCCCCGAGCGGCTCGAGCTGAAGACGCCGCTGTTCGGCCGGCTCGACGCGATCGTCGCGGCGGACACGATCCTCGCGACGAACTCGTCCTCGTACGCCAGCCGCCTGGTGATCGACGAGGTCGAGCACCCGGAGCGCGTCCTCAACGTGCACTTCTACATGCCGCCGCAGCAGAACGCCGTCGACCTGATGAGCGACGGCCGGACCGACCCCGCCGTCATCGACCTGCTGCTCGACGTCCTACCCCGCTACGGCGTGCACCCGTTCCTCGCCCGCCGCGAGTCGACCGGGTTCATCTTCAACCGCATCTGGGCGGCCATCAAGCGCGAGGCCCTCGCCGTCGTCGCCGACGGCGTCTCGACCCCCGAGGACGTCGACGCCATGTGGCAGGTGAACAGCGGCGCACCGGCAGGGCCCTTCCGGATGATGGACCAGGTCGGCCTCGACGTCGTCCTCGACATCGAGGAGCATTACGCGGCCGAGGACCCGCACCTGCCCGAGGGGCCGCGTCGGCTGCTGCGCGAGTACGTGGACGCCGGCCACCTCGGCGTGAAGACCGGACGCGGTTTCTACCGCTACGACGACTGACGTCGTCACCACCCGCCGGACGGGAGGCACGGTGCCGGGCCGCCCCGCGCCTCCCGTCCGGCCGTCGGTCGCGGTGTCCGTCCACCCGCTGCTGGCAGGACCGAGCCGTGTCGGCGCTCATCGTGGCCACGCGGCTCGCGGGTGCCGGACCCACGACCAGCGCCCACTGCGCTGTCCGTCGGCCGACCGGGTACCGGTCACGCTGGCCTGGCCGGCGACGGAAGCCGAAGCCTCGCCGAGCGCATGTCGTCCTTCGTCGACGTCGGCAGGTCGTCCACGGCCGGGGAGCTGCCAGGGGATGAGGTTCCAGCGGAGGGACGCGTTGCGTACGAGCCCGGACTCGATGCGGGCTGCGCGGAACGCGGCCGCGGTCGGCCCCGGGGTATCCTCGCTGCAGACCGCCGTGTGCGCTGCGCCACGTCGCCGCGAGAGCGTTCAGCGATCGAAGATCCGCGACCTCGTCCGCGAGCTCGTCGGGGTGCTCACGCCGTCTGCGGCGGCGCGAGGAGTGTGCCGCGGATGACGGAGCCGTGGAACGTGCGGACGGCGACGGTGATCCACGCGGCGACGAGGCCGACGTAGTAGACGACGGCGAGGACGGCGACGACGGTGAGTCCGGAGTGGAGGGCGAGGCCGTTCAGCCCGGTGACGCAGGTGCCGACGGGGAACGTGAACGACCACCAGGTCAGGCTGAAGGGCAGGTGTGCTCGGGCGGTCCGGACGGTGATGGCGAGGGCGATGGCGGTCCACAGCAGCGCGAAGCCGAGCATCGCGAACCCGTACACCAACGCCACGACCAGCAGCGCGTGGGCGGTCGATGCATCGACCACGGTCGGCGCGTTCGAGGCGAGGAGGTTCACCGCGGTGATGGACTGCCCGACCGGGCCGAGGACGATCCACAGGGTCGGAACCATGCCGGCCGCACCGACCTTGTGCTGCGCGAGTCGGTTCCAGATCAGCGTGATCACGACCAGGGACGTGACGAGGCTGAGGCCGAAGAAGCCGTAGCAGGACCACAGGAGGGTCTCGCGTGCCTGCCCGGCGGGGGCGTAGGGCAGGAGGAGTGCCCCGGTGGAGGCGGACACCATGGGCGGGACGATGGGCATCAGCCAGCCGCCGAACGCGGCGTCGGGCTTGTTCTCGTGGCGGGTGAACGCCAGGTACGGGACGAGGACCGCTGTGAGGAGCCCGCCGAGGGTGCCGATGGTCCAGAGGACCCAGTCGATGGTGACGGCGGCGGGGAGGCCGATCCAGTCCTTGCCGAGGAGGATGGTGCCGGCGCCGACGGTGAGGAACGCCATCGGCGGTGCGCCGTAGAAGTGGGAGATGACCGGGTGCAGGTGGTGCTTCGCTGCGGTGCTCCGGTAGCGGACCCAGTGCAGGACCGTCGCGATGGTGAGAGCGATGAGCAGGACCGCGGCGATCGACCACACCATCGTCGCCGCGGTGCGGAGCCCCGGGAGCTGCAGCGGCAGCGATGCAGCCGCGACGGCGACGATCCCGGTGCCCATGATCGACGCGAACCAGTTCGGGGTCAGGTTCGACACGATCAGGCCGGGCCGCTCCAGCTCTCGGAAAAGCCGCCGGTCGCGCACACCGTGCTCAGACGTCGCGGGTGCGTGGGCGAGATGAGCGGACATGCACCAAGCGTGTGCGTGTTGCCCACGGTTCGGGAACGGCGGACTCGTTGGCAGGGCACAATGGTTCCTTGTGGCGCTGCGGCGGTTGACGGACCGGACCCTGGACCTCGACACCCTCGAGGTGCTCGTCCGTGTCGCGGAAACCGGGTCGCTGACCCGTGCGGCCGATGCGTTGGGGGTGACGCAGCAGGCGGTGTCTGCGCGTCTGCGTGTCGCGGAGCAGGCGATCGGTCAGGCGCTGGCGCTCCGGACGGCATCCGGGACCGCGCTGACCGACGCCGGTCGAGTGGTACTCGGTCTGGCCGTCCCGGTGTTGGAGGCCTCCCGGCGGCTCGAAGCAGGAGTCGCCGCACTCGGAGAACCCGCGGGGTCCCTCGTGGTCGCCGCGTCGCAGACGATCGCCGAACTGCTGCTCCCCGGATGGTTGCTCGCCCACCGGGCTGCCGCGCCCGATGCGTCGGTGCGCTTGATCGCGGGCAACTCCGCTGCCGTGCTCGACCTCGTTCGCTCCGGTGGCGCCGATCTCGGGTTCACCGAGACTCCTGCTGCGCCGACGGGCATCTCATCGCTGGTGGTCGAGGAGGACGAACTCGTGGTCGTCGTCACTCCGCACCATCCGTGGGCGCGGGCCTCGAGCATCACCCCGGGTGAGCTTGCGGAGACGCCGCTGCTGCTCCGGGAGGAAGGATCCGGCACCCGCGCCACGGTCGAGGCGTGGCTCATCGATGCTGGGCTCCGCCCGGTCGGGCCAGCGGCAGTGCTGGAGACGACGGGCATCATCCGCGCCAACGCCCGAGCGGGCATCGCCCCGGCCGTGATGAGTCTCCGCACCGTGAGCAGCGACATCGCCGACGGTGCCCTCGTCCGCGTGCCGCTGCTCGGCCCGCCACTGGTCCGATCGCTGCGTGCGGTCTGGTCGGGCCACCAGGGGCCTGCCGTCATGGCGTTCCTGGACACCGCCCGCAGCACGAGCGTCCGGAACTCCACCGCGACTTCGTCGCGGTCCTGAACGGCAACAGCACAGCGACCAGCTCCGTCTCGCGACCATCGAGCTGACGTGGTTGGGTGAAGTCCATGTGGATCCCCGGGCTCATCGCCGGGCCGGCAATCGTCGCGGTAGCAATCGCCGCGTTCGTGCATGCAGCGCCGATCGCCGGGCACTTCACCGATGCCCAGCGGGGCAGCCGCGGGCCACGAGATGCGATGACTCCGGGGCTCGTCCGTGTGCTTGCAGTCGGGCTCGCCATGATCGGCATCCTCTGGACGCTCCTGTCGATCTTCGGTCACCCCGAGTGACTGAAGAACCGACGGCGCGAGCAAGAGCGGTCGGGTCGCCGTTCGCCTAATGGGCGAGCGCGTCGGGCAAGGTGACGGCGAACTTGAACCCGACGTGGGAGTCGATGAAGCCGACACAGCGGTAGAAGCGATGCGCGTCGGTCCGCGCGGCGTCGGAAGTCAGCTGCACCAGCGGAGTCCTGAGTTCGACCGCGGCCTGCTCGACGACCCATCGCATCAAGGCCGTTCCGACGCCGGAAGACCGTTCTGCGCTGGCGACGCGTACCGCCTCGACCAGCAGCCGGGCACTGCCTCGTCGAGCCATCCCCGGGATGGTCGTCAGCTGCAGGGTCCCGATGACGGCTGTGTGATCGTCTTCCACGACGAGCACGTCGTTGCTCGGGTCGTCGATGATGCGTTGCAGCGCATCCGCGTAGGCCGCCTCGTCCGCGGTGCTCGCGACGTCGCCGCGCCCGGCGCTGATCGGGTCGTCCGACAGGAGCCCGATGATCGGATGCAGGTCCGCGGCTGTGGCCCGTCGGAGCAGCAGCTCGTCGTCGCGGGAGGTGATGGAGACGGGAAGATCCAATCCGGAGATCACACCGCATTCTCGCTGATGTTCGAGGGTCAGGAGGCAGGCCGCCATCGTGATGCGTGCTGTCCAGGACGCATCGCCGGTGCCCGTGCACCCGCTGCTGGCAGGATCGAGCCGTGTCGACGCTCATCGTGACCGCCCACCCGGACCCCGACTCGCTGACGCTCGCCGTCGCCCACCGCCTCCAGGCGGCGCTCGACGCCGCCGACACAGGACCGGTGACGGTCGCAGACCTCGCCGCCGAGGGCTTCGACCCCCGGTACACCCCGGCCGACCGACACACCTACCGGACGGGGACCGACCCCGCGCCGGACGTCGCAGCGGAGCAGGCGCGTCTCGACATGGCAGAGCACCTCGTGCTCGTGTTCCCGGTGTGGTGGTGGTCGCTCCCGGCGCTCCTCAAGGGCTGGCTCGACCGGGTGTTCGTGAACGGGTGGGCGTTCGGCGTCGCGGAGGACGGCCGCATCGACCGCCGACTCGGGCGGCTCACCGTGCACCTCGTGCCGATCGCCGGCGACGACGCCGGGGTGTACGAGCGGCACGGGTACGAGCACGCACTGCGGACGCAGCTCGAGCACGGCGTGGTGGACTTCTGCGGCGCGGTCCGCGGCGCGACGGCGTTCGTCCACGATTCCGAGCACGAGGACCCTGCAGTCCGCGAGCGGGCGGTCGCGGCCGCGGTCGAGCGGGTCGTCGCCGCGGTGCGGGGATGACTTCTCCCGTCCGAGCCGTGGTCTTCGACCTGGACGGCACCCTGTTCGACCACGCGGGGGCGTCCGCCCGCGCTGTGGACGACTTCTTCCGAGACCTCGGGGTCGCTGCGGATCCGGCCCTGCGCGCTGCCTGGGGCGAGGCCGAACGCCGCCACTTCGAGCGGTGGCGGCTCGGGGAGATCGACTTCGCCGAGCAGCGTCGGGCACGGCTCGTCGAGGTCCTGCCCCTCGCCGGACTCCGGCCGCCGCGTGACCCGGACGACCTCGACTCGCTGTTCGGCCGGTACCTCGCGGCGTACCGCGCCGCCTGGAGGCCGTTCCCCGGGAGCCCGTCGCTCCTGCGCGAGGTCGCCGATCTCGGGACGACCGTCGGTGTGCTGACCAACGGGACCGAGGAGCAGCAGCGCGACAAGCTCGCGCTCACCGGGCTCGGCGACCTCGTCGACGTTGTGTGCACGTCCGAGCGCATCGGGGTGGCGAAGCCGGACCGGCGCGCCTTCCAGCGGGTGGCCGCTGAGCTCGGCGTCCCCCTCGCCGCGTGCCTCTTCGTCGGCGACGACCCGCACCGGGACGTCGCAGGTGCACGCGCTGCCGGGATGCGCGCGGTCCTGGTCGACCCGGCCAGCGAGGGCGGTGCCGTGGTCCGGACCCGCGTGCTGTCGGCCCTCGGCGGGGAGTCGGAGACGGATCTTCGGTGACCGCCCCCTAGCGTGGCGGGGTGCGCCACCTCCTGCGACTCGACGACTGGACCACCGACGACGCCGACGCGGTGTTCGGACTCGCCCGTGCGTACGAGCAGGGGAGCGGCCCGGCGCTGCACGGCGCCGCAGCGATGTTCTTCCCGCCGACGAGCCTGCGGACCAGGGCCTCCTTCGAGCGGGGCGCCGCGCTCGCCGGGCTGCAGCCGATCGTGTTCCCGCCGGAGTCCCTCGACAAGGACGAGGCACACGACGACGTCGCCCGGTACCTGGCGGACTTCGTCGACGTGCTGGTGGTCCGCCATCCGGACCTGTCCGTCCTCGAGGCGCTCGCCGCTGCTGACGCGGTGCCGGTCGTGAACGCGATGACGAGCGAGAACCACCCGTGCGAGGTGCTCGCGGACCTCTGGGCCCTCACGGGTGGGCACGAGGTCGGGTCGCTGCGGGTGCGGTTCGTCGGCGCCGACGGCAACATCGCCCGGGCGTGGGCGGAGGCCTCGCGGCTGTTCGGCTTCGACCTGCTCCAGTCCTGTCCCGAGGGGCTCGCGGCGCCGGGCGTGCGGTGGACGGACGATCTGGCCGGAGCGATGGCGGACGCGGACGTCGTCGTGACCGACGGGCCCGGCCGGCACGCCGCCGCGCTCGCGCCCTACCGGGTGACCGCGGACGTCCTGGCACTCGCCCCTGCCGGTGTCCGCTTCGCCCCGTGCCCGCCGTTCGTCCGCGGGCGCGAGGTGAGCGCCGACGCGCTCGCGAGCCCGGCCTTCGTGGGGCACGACGCGAAGCGTGCGCTGCTGCCGGTGCAGCAGGCGGTCCTCGCGCACTGCCTCGCCTGACGCCGCGCCCGTTCCTTCCCAGAACGCGTGCGATGCCAGGTGGAAGCGGGCGTCCCTGGTGGAACGGGACGACCAGGTATGCCCGAAAGCGCCAGGTATGCCCGGAAGCGCGAGCTATGCCCGGGACGACCAGGTGTGCCCGGAACGGCCGGGCGCACGCCTGACGCCGCCGCTACGCCTCGGGGACCGCCACGACGCGGTTCTGGTAGGCCCAGACCACGGCCTGCAGGCGCGACCGGACCCCGAGCTTCGGCAGCATCCGCGCCAGGTGCGACTTCACCGTGGAGACCTCGACGACGAGCGCCGCGGCGATCTCCTCGTTCGACATGCCCTGTGCCAGGAGCAGCAGCACGTCCCGCTCCCGGGCGGTCAGCACCTCCGACGCGCGGTCGCCCGTCACCGGCTGCAGACTCCGCCGCGACACGAACTCCCGCAGCACCCGCCGCGTCAGGCTCTGGTCGATCGTGCCGTTCCCCGCGGCGACCTGGCGCACGGCGTCGACGATGACGTCCGGTTCGGCGTCCTTCAGCAGGAACCCGGACGCGCCGGCCTCGAGCGCCCCGAACACGAGGTCGTCGAGGTCGAACGTCGTCAGCACCAGCACGGGGACGGCGGGGTCGGCGTCCGGTGCGCAGAGCTCCCGTGCGACCTCGATGCCGTTCCGGACCGGCATCCGGATGTCGAGGACCGCGACGTCGGGCCGTGTGCTCCGCGCCAGCGCGAGCGCCTCGCCGCCGTCGGCAGCGACCGCCACGACCTCGACGTCCGGCTCGGCGGCCAGCAGCGCGGACACCCCGGCGCGCACGAGCGGCTGGTCGTCCGCCACCAGCACCCGGATCACGGGGACACCTCCGCAGCCTGCCGACCCAGGCCGAGCGTGACGGACCAGCCACCGTCGGCCGTCGGACCGGTCTGGAGGCGCGCCCCCACCAGCTCCGCCCGCTCACGCATGCCACGCAGTCCGTTCCCACCCGCTGCCGCGCTCCCCGGGACCGGGTCACCTTGTCCCGCCCGCGCCGAGGGGTCCAGCGGGGCGGTGTTCTCCACGTGCAGCTCCAGGTGGTCGGCGGCGCGGTCGTCGATCGTCACCGTGACGACGGCACCCGGGGCGTGCAGGGCGGCGTTCGCCAGGGCCTCCTGCGCGGTCCGGTAGGCGGCGAGCTGCGCCAGGGGTCCGATGCCGTCCGAGAGCGGGTGCTCGCCGGGCAGGACCTCCAGGCGCACGTCGGACCGGTACCGAGCGCGCTCGACCAGGTCGACGATCCCCGCCACGGTCTCCACGGCGCGTTCGGCGGGTGCGTCGTCACGGAGCAGCCCGACCAGGCGTCGGAGGTCCTCGAGCACGGCGGTGCTCTGCTCCCGGACCTGGCGGACGCCCTCGTGCGCGGCGAGCGGGTCGGTGTCGATCTGCCGGTCGATCACGGCCGACATGAGCGCGATCCCGGACAGGTGGTGCGCGGCGATGTCGTGCAGCTCCCGGGCCATCGCCGCCCGCTCGCGGGACACGGCTGCGTCGACCCGGGCGTCCTGCTCCCGGACGACCGCGGATGCCTCGGCTGTGCGGGCCACGAGCTCGGCGTCGCGTGCGGCGCGGACCTCGCGGCGGGAGCGGACGACGAGGGCGCCGACGAGCGGGAGGCCCACAGCGCCGATGGCCTGCGTGACGCCCTGCGGGAGGGCGCCGACGAGTGCTTCGGCGAGCGAGTGGCCCGAGAGTGCACCGTTGAGCTTGATCCAGTTGCCCGCGGTGCCCGCCGCCACGAGCACCGCCGCACCGACGGCCGACGGCCACAGCCGGGTGAGCGGAACCCGCAGGGCAGCAAGGACCACAGCCACGACGACGGGGAGCACGGCGACGCCGAACAGGTCACCGCCGGATACGCCGGCGATCACGAGGACGGGTACGACAGCGGCCGCGAGCACGACCGTCCGGGGAGCCCGACGCGCAACGAGCAGGGCTGCGGACTGGACGAGCAGTCCGAGCGCGGTCGCTGCCCAGTCGGAGCTGCCGACTCCGGGACTCGCGAGCCGGCGTCCCACGCTGTCCGGGTCGACGGCGTCGAGGTACGGCAGCCCGAGCAGCAGCCCCAACGAGACCACCGCGGTCGCGACGGCGACCAGACCGTCGGTGCGGCGCGTGCGGCGGTCGCCGTCGACCTCCCGTGCGGGACGAGGGTCGGCGGCGACGCGAGCCGCACTCGCTTCAGCGGGTGCCATCGTCCGATCCTACGAGGCGGGCGGCAGCCGCTGCGGGAAGGCGATCCGTGCCTCCCGGCCGACGGTCGTACCCGAGCCGACCCCGGGTCGCGACCAGCAGGACGGCCGCGGCCACGGTCGAGACGATCGCGAGCCCGTGCATCATCGTCCCCGCCGTCATCCCCGGGTACATGTCCGCCCACAGGGTCGAGATGGTGTTGTTCACGCCGACGTGCAGCAGGAGCGCGATCGGCAGGCTCTCACCGGTGCGGTTGAAGACCCACGTCATCACGACGTTGAACGTGATCGTGAACAGGGCGAACACCAGCGGCTCCGACCAGTGCGCCTCGGGCCACCCGCCCCAGTCGGACAGGTACAGCGGCATGTGCCACAGCGCCCACAGCGGTCCGAGCACCGCCGCCGCGCCGAGGGGGCCGTAGCGCTCCTGCAGTCGGGGGAGTGCGAAGTCGCGCCAACCGGGCTCCTCCGACAGTCCCGTGGTGAACAGCTGCACCACGAGCCCCGGCACGAGTGCCAGCAGGGCGAGGGTGCTCGGTGCCTGGACCTGACCACCGGAGAACGGCAGCCCGGTCACGACCACCAGGGCGGGGACACCGACCAGGGCGAGTGCGTACCAGTACCAGGACACGCGCCAGCGCCAGAGCCGCCCGACCCAGCGGCGCAGGCCGGGGCGACCGTCCGCCAGCGCGGTCACGAAGAACGCGCCGCCGAGCGGGCCGAGGAGCGCCCCGGGCAGGATGCCCGTGAACTGCGCCGTGCCGAGGAGCTCGGGGAAGTGCAGGTCCCACACGCCCAGGCCGTGGGGGCTGAGGATGTAGGGGACCCACGCGAGCCAGCTCAGGCCGAGCGCCAGGGTCGCGAAGGATGCGAGCGGGTGCCGGGACACCACGCCCCGGACCCCCGTCGCACGGGGTGCAGTGGTGCCGGCAGCGGTGTGGTCACCGGGCCGGACTCTCGTCGTGTTCGTCATGACACCGACGCTAGGAACGACCGCTCGCCGGGACGACCGGCGGAGGGACGCACCAGCGGGAGTTGCACCCAAGGATGCAAGCCCCGATCGAGTCCGGACGCCCGTGCGTAGCGTCGGGTGCATGACCAGCAGCACCGTCCTCGTCGCCGGCGCCACCGGGGACCTCGGCTCCCGCATCGTCGACGCGCTCCTCGCCGCCGACCCCGACGTCCGCGTCCGCGCCCTCAGTCGATCGGCCACCGGGCCTGCGGCCGACCGGCTCGCCCGACGCTCAGACCGCGTCTCGGTCGCCGCGGCCGACTACGAGGACCACCAGGCACTCGTGACGGCGCTCGCCGGGGTCGATGTCGTCGTCTCCGTGCTGAGCGGCACCCGATCGGTCATCGTCGACGCGCAGACCGCCCTGCTCCGGGCAGCGCTCGACGCCGGGGTGCCCCGCTTCGTGCCGTCCGACTACTCGGCGGACTACCGGGCGATCACACCCGGCACCAACCGGAACTTCGAGCTGCGCCGCGAGTTCGCCACGACCCTCGACGCCGCTCCGGTCCGCGCGACCTCGGTGCTGAACGGCGCCTTCACCGACATGCTCACCGGACAGGCGCCGATGATCCTGTTCGACCGCCGCACCGTCCTGTACTGGTCGTCGCCCGACCAGGGCCTCGACTTCACCACGAAGGACGACACCGCCTGGGTCACCGCACGCGTGGCCCTCGACCCGGACGCCCCGCGCGTCGTCGAGGTCGCGGGGGACCGGGTCACCGCCCGGAGCGTCGCCGACACCCTGTCGCGGCTGACCGGCACCCGCTTCCGGACGCAGTGGGCAGGCACCGCCGGCACGCTCTCCGCGATGGCCCGCGTCGGCCGACGACTCTCGAGGGCCGACGACGCCGAGCCGTTCCCCGCCTGGCAGGGGATGCAGTACTTCGTCAGCATGTTCAGCGGCGAGGCCGAACTCCACCACGTCGCGAACGACCGCTACGGGCCGCACGACTGGACGACGGTGCGGGACGTGCTCGCCGCACACCTGCAGGCCTAGGCTCGGGGACCGTGTTCGAACTCCACCACCTCACGGCGCAGGAACTCTGGGACTGGATCCGTCGGGGGGACGCGACCGCGCTCGAGGTGACCGAGCACTACCTCGACCGCATCGAACGGCTCGACCCCGCACTCGGCGCGTTCGTCACCGTCACCGCCGACGCCGCACGGGAACGAGCGTCCGCCCTCGGATCGCTCGTCCCGACCTCCCGACCGCTGTGGGGACTGCCGACCGTCGACAAGGACCTCTACGACCGTGCCGGTGTCCCCACCCGCCACGGCTCCGCCGCGCTGCCCGTGACGCCAGCGCCCGCCGACCACCCGCTGGTGGCGGCGCTCGCCGCGGCCGGCACCGTGAGCCTCGGCAAGACGACGTCGCCGGAGTTCGGGATGTCGTCGTCGTCGGAGACCCGGATCGGTACGACCCGGAACCCGTACGACACCACCCGGGCGCCCGGCGGGTCGTCGAGCGGCACCGCCGTCGCCGTCGCCGCGGGACTCGTGCCCGCGGCGGTCGGGACGGACGGCGGGGGATCGGTCCGCATCCCCGCCGCTGCGACCGGCCTGGTCGGACTGAAGCCGAGCCGTGGCCGGGTGCCCTCGATGCCCGGACGGACGGGCCTCGGCGGGCTGAGCGTCGCCGGGCCCCTCACGCGGAACGTCGCGGACGCCGGGATGCTCCTCGACGCCCTGGTCGCACCCACCGGGCTGCCGGAACCCTGCCCGTACGCGCTCGTCACGCCCGAGGTCGGCGAGGGGCCCTTCACCGCCGCTGCCGTGCGGGGCGAGGGGCGGTTCGTGGTCGGGTTGCTGGACGGCTCGCCGTGGGACGACACCGTCGACGTCGTGGTCGACCCCGCCGCCCGGGCCGCCGTCGACACCGCCGTGCGGGTGCTCGGCGAGGTCGGGCACGGGGTCGAGGACGTCGCGATGCCCCGCCTGCCGTACGCCGACGCGTTCCGGGTGGCGTGGGAGTCCGGCGCCGCCGGGCTGCCCCGCGTCCCGGGGATCGACCTGTCCGAGCTCACCCCGCTGGTGTCCTGGCTGGTCGGACGTGGCCGGGCGCTGACAGCGACGCAGGTGCTCGACGCGATGGCGACCCTCGACGCCTTCTCGGTCGGGCTCATCCGGGCGTTCGACCGCTTCGACGCCGTGCTCACCCCGACCCTGGCGCTCACCCCGCGACCCCTCGGCTGGTACGGCGACGACCCCGAGGAGGACTTCCGGCGGCAGTGCGCGTACTCGCCGTGGACCTCGATGGCGAACGTGTCGGGGTTGCCCGCGATCACGCTGCCGGTCGGGGTCACCGAGGACGGACACCCCGACGGCGCTGGGCTGCCGATGGGCGTGCAGCTGATCGGGCGGCCGGGCGGGGAGCGCGTGCTCCTCGCGATCGGGGCGCAGCTCGAGCGACGGCTGCGGTGGCAGCGGCGGCACCCGGCGGGATGGTGACGCGGGGCTGAGGCCGGGCGCGGGTCTGACGCCGGGCGCGGGGCTGAGGCCGGGCGCGGCGGCTCGCGACTTCGACACGACGCGCGTCGATCGACCGGTGTGACGTCGCTCGATGCGCACGCACCGGATGCACGCGCATCGGTCGACACCGCACGCGTCGATCGACGTGTGGGATGTCGCGGACGGCGCGGAGGACCGAGAGGGCCCTACGGCAGCGTCGGCGCCGCCGCCACCAGCGCCCGCGTCACCGGGTGCCGCGGGTCGTCGAGCAGTGACACCGGGCCCTGCTCCACGATCCGCCCCTCGGAGAGCACCGCGACGGTGTCGCACAGCCGCTGCACCACGCCGATGTCGTGCGACACGAGCACGAGCGTCAGCCCGAGGTCGTCGGCGAGCGAGCGGAACAGGTCGATCACGCGGGCACGGACCACCACGTCGAGGGCGCTCATCGGCTCGTCCCCGAACAGGATCCGCGGCGCGTGCACGACCGCGCGGGCGATCGCGATGCGCTGCCGCTGCCCGCCGGAGAACTCGTGCGGGTACCGGTCGGCGGCGTCGGCGGGCAGGTCGACGCGCTCCAGCACCGATGCCACGAGCGCCCGGTGATCGCCGGGCACCCGCAGCGCGCGGAGCGGCTCGGCGACGATGGACCCGACGCGCATCCTCGGGTCGAGGGACGCGTACGGGTCCTGGAACACCACCCCGGTCTCGCGACGGAACCAGCGCATCGCACGTGCGGATGCCGACGCGACCACGGGACGACCGCCGGCCGACACGGTGCCGGCGGTGGGCGCCTCCAGGCCGGCGAGCAGCCGCACCAGCGTCGACTTGCCGGAGCCGGACTCACCGACGATCCCGAGCCGCGCACCGGAGGCGACCGTCAGGTCGACCCCGTCGACGGCGGTCCGCACCGGACCCGGTTCGAAGGGTCCGCGACGGGGCAGGCGGTAGGTTCGGTGCAGGCCGCTGGCGTGCAGCGCGTCGGTCATGCGGGGCCTCCGGTGCGGCGGGCGGTGGCACGCGCGGCGTCGACGAGGGCCGCCGTCGCCGGGTGCTGCGGAGCGTCGAGCAGCGACCGCACGGACCCCTGTTCGACGACCCGGCCGTGGTCGAGCACGACGGCCGTGTCGGCGATCCGTGCGAGCACCGCGAGGTCGTGCGTCACGAAGAGCATCCCGGTGCCGCGCTCGGTCGAGAGGCGTTCGAACAGCTCGAGGATCCGCGCCTCGGTCGTGACGTCGAGCGCGGTCGTCGGTTCGTCCGCGACGAGGTACGCGGGGGAGCCGGCCATCGCCATCGCGATGCAGATGCGCTGCCGCTGCCCGCCGGACAGCTGGTGCGGGTACTGCCGGAGCAGCGCTGCGGGGTCGGGCAGCCCGACGGCGTCGGCGAGTGCGACCGCGGCGGTCGCGGCCGCACGGCGGTCCAGGCCGCGGTGCAGCCGGAGCGGTTCCGCGACCTGCGCGCCGACCCGGCGGAGCGGGTCGAGGGCGGTCCCGGGTTCCTGGAACACCATCCCGATGCCTGAACCGCGGTGCCGTGCGCGGTCGCGGTCCCGCAGGCCGACGAGCTCGGTGCCGTCGAGACGGATGCTCCCGCGCACCTCGGCCCCGGTCGGCTCGAGGCCCATCAGGGCGAGCGAGGTCATCGACTTGCCCGAGCCGGACGCGCCCATCACGCCGACGCGTCGGCCGGGAGGCACGGTGAACGTCACGTCGTCGAGCACCGTCCGCCCCGCGATGCGCACCGTCAGGCCGGTCACCTCGAGACCGTCGCGTCCGGTCCGCTGGTCGCTCACGCCGTCACCCCCGGGGTCGTGGCCGTGCCGTCCGGCCCGCGTCCGTCCGGCCCGCTGGTCCCGTCGACGGGGTCCGGACCGCGTCCGTCCACGGCCGTCCGGTCGCCGGTGGCTCGGTCGCCGCTGGGCCGGTCGCCGGTGGTGAGGCGCGGGTCGGTCGCGTCACGGACCGCGTCGCCGAGCAGCGAGAGCGCGGCCACCACGAGGGCGATCGCGGCGCCCGGCCAGGTCGCACTCCACGGGTGCACGCCGATGTACGTCTGCAGGTCCGCGAGCAGGTTCCCCCACGACGCGGTGTCCGACCCGGCGCCGTAGCCCAGGTAGGACAGGCCGGCCTCGGCGAGGACCGCCGTCGCCATCGCGAGCGACAGCTGCACGGTGAACAGCGGCGCCGCGTTCGGCACCAGGTGACGGGTGAGCACGCCGAGCGGCCCGACGCCCGAGGACCGGGCAGCGACGACGTAGTCGCTCCGGGCGATGCGACGGATCTCGCCGCGGGCGACGCGGGCGATCGTCACGCCGAAGGACAGCCCCACGCTCACCACGACGATGCCGAGCGACCCGCCGAACACCGCTGTCAGGAGCATCGCGGTCAGCAGCGTGGGGAACGCGACGAGGATGTCGAGGAGCACGGCGGTGCCCTCGCGGACCCACCGTGCGGTCAGCGAGCCGACGGCGGTCAGGACGATGCCGACGACGCTCGCGACGACGCCGGACCCGACCGCGACGAGCACGGTCGTCCGGGTGCCGGCGAGCAGGTAGCTGGCGATGTCCCGGCCCGAGGCGTCGGTGCCGAACCAGTGCGCCGGGCTCGGTGCCGCCCACTGCCGGAACGGGTCGGCGCGGAACGGGTCCTGGGGCGTCCAGACCAGCGAGACCGCGGCGAGCACGACGAGGAGCGCGAGCACCACGACGGCGAAACACCCGGTCGGCCGGGCGACGATGCGGCGGATCACTCGCCCACCTCCCGCTGCCGGGGGTCGAGCGCGCGGTGCACGACGTCGACCGCGAAGCCGACCACGAGCACCAGCCCCGTGAGCACGAGGAGCTCCGACTGCACCTTCGTGATGTCGCGTCGCCCGACGTCGGTGACGAGCATGCGGCCGACCCCGGGGAGCGAGAACAGCTGCTCGACGACGACCGCCCCCACCAGGAGTCCGGCGATCTGCACGCCGAGGACCGCCAGCACTGTGAGGGCCACCGACGGCAGTCCGTGCCGCAGGAGCGCGCGCGTCCGGGTGAGGCCGATCGCCGCCGCGGTGCGGACGTGGTCGGCGTCGAGCACGGCGAGCGTGGCGGACCGGGTGAAGCGCAGGATCACGGCACCCTCGACCGCACCGATGGTGAGCGCGGGCAGCACGAGCGACGAGAACGCCCGTCCGGGTTCGTCCCAGCCGTCGAGCGGGAAGCCCTGCGTCGGCAGCCAGTGCAGCGTGACCGCGAACAGGGCGATGAGGAGCATGCCGGCCCAGACCACTGGGACCGCCGCGACCGCCTGCGCGACGAAGCCGATCACCGCGCCGCCGGCCCGGCGACGGAGCACCGCGGCGAGCACGCCGAGCGGGACACCGAGCACGAGGGCGGCCACCAGGGACATCCCCGCGAGCGGCAGCGTGACGGCGAGCTTCTGCGCGATCTCCGGTCCGACGGCGCCGTTCGTGACGAGCGACCGGCCGAGGTCGCCGCGGAGCACGCCGCCGATCCAGTCGAGGTACTGCACGACCACGGGCCGGTCGAGGCCGAGCTGCTGCCGGAGCTGCTCGACCTGCGCCGGCGTGGACTGGGTGCCGGCGACGATCTGGGCGACGTCGCCGGGCAGCACGCGCAGCGTGGCGAACACGATGATGCTCGCCACGAGCAGGCCGACGACGAGCAGCAGCAGTCGCCCGACGAGGAACCGGGTCACGCGTCCGATGCTACGGGGGTGGCGGCGCGAGCCCGGACCGCAGCGCCGGACGGCGCCCCGACACGCGACGGGCCCGCGGTGCCCGCGGCGGCCCCGCTCACCGGACCGCCAGCCCGGCCAGGTCGAGGCGCGAGTTCCCGCCGTCGACGGGGAACCCGGTCACGCCCTTCCGGACGGCGGTGATCTCCGTCGCCGTGTACAGCCACTCGCCGGCCGCGTCCTCGCTGACGATCCGGGCGGCCTCGCGGAGCGCCTGCTCCTTCTCGGTCTCCGAGGTCGCGGCGATCGACTCGGCGTAGAGCCGCTGCACCTCGGGGTTGTCGTACCCGAAGTAGTAGTCCGGGTTCGCCCAGTTGCCGAAGTCCCGTGCCTCGACGTGATCGACCATCGAGAGCTGGAAGTCCTTCTTCGTGAACACCTGGTCGAGCCAGGTGGCGAAGTCGACCCGCTCGACCTTCAGCGTGATGCCGACCTCGGCGAGCTGCGACTTCAGCACGTCGCCGATCGTCGCCGGGTAGACGTTGGCGTAGGTCAGCGTCAGGTCGAGGTCGGGCTTCCCGGCCTCGGCCAGGAGCTTCTTCGCGTTGTCCGGGTCGTACGCGTCGATCGACGTCAGGTCCTCGTACCCGGGGTCGAGCTCCGGGATCGGGCCGCCCTGCTCGACGCCGGTGCCACCGATGGCCTTGATGAGTGCCTTCGGGTCGATCGCCTGCCGGATCGCCTGCCGCACCCGCTTGTCCGTGAACGGCGCCTGGGCGTCGTTGAACGCGAGCGTGTACTTGTCGGTCGTCTTGCCGCGGTGCAGCTCGATGTCCTGGTTGCCCTGCAACTGGCTCGCGAGGGTGCCATCGACGGGGTTGAGCACGTCGAGGTCGCCGTTCGCCATCGCGTTCACGGCCGTCGACGGGTCCGTGATGTACCGGAACACGATCTTCGCGACCTTCGGCTCGGTGCCCCAGTAGTCGTCGTTGCGGCTGAAGGTGAGCGAGTCGCCCTGCTTCCAGGAGGACACCTCGTACGGGCCGGTGCCGTTGGCGCTGTCGGACAGATCGTTCTTCGCGGCCTGCTCGAGCACGAGCCCGGCACGGCCGGTCAGGGAGAAGAGCAGGTCGGAGTCCGGCTGCGTGAGCTGCAGCTCGACGACGCCGTCCGACGGCGACGTGATCGAGGTCACGCCCGCGAGCTTCGCCGAGTCGACGTACGACGCGTTGTCCTTGGCCTGCTGCAGTGACCAGACGACGTCGGCGGCGGTGACGGGCTTGCCGTCCTGGAACGTGGTGCCCTTGCGCAGCGTGAACGTGTAGGTCTTCCCGTCCGCCGACACCTCGTGCTTCGACGCCAGCACGTCGCGGATCTCCCCGTCCGCCGTCCGTCCCACCAGGCCCTGGTACACGTTGTCGATGAGCACCTGGTCGAGCGCGGCGCCGGACTGCGTGCGGATGTCGAGGCTCGTGGGTTCGAGGACGAGGCCGACGCGCACGGTGGCGTCGTCGCCGCCGCGGTCGCCGCTGTCCGAGCCGGAGCAGCCGGCGAGTGTCAGGGCCGAGGCGACGGCGACCGCGGTGGCGGCCAGGGTGACGCGTGCTGCGCGGCTGCCGCGACGGGGGAGGAGCGGACTCATGGGTGTGGGTTCCTTCCGGGCGCGTGGGGGCGACGGTCGTCGCATCGCGCGGGGACGAGGTTACCGGCGATCGGTGCCGTGTGACGGTTGTTGGACCGGGTGCAACAACGTGTGACGCTCGCCCCATGCCCGGATCGCCGACGCCAGTTCGAGGGGGGCCTGGTTCTGCACCGCGTGCCGGGCGGTCACCGTGACGACCTCGGCGCCCGGCAGGCGCTCGGTGAAGCCGGTGTGCAGCTTGGGCGAGACGTAGCCGCGGTCACCCCGGACGAGCAGGAGCGGCACGTCCAGTGCCTCGAGGTCCGGCCACGCGTCGGCGAACCGACCGACCGAGGCCGTCCGACCCGCGGGCAGGTGCGGGAAGTGGTGTCGGCGGACGAGCCGTCCGTCCTCGCCGAGCCGGGTGGTGTGCCGGGCCTCGCGGAGGAGCACCGCCCGGTCGTCGCCGACGCGGGCCTCGACGGCGCGGTCGACGACCTCGTCGAGGGACGCGAACGGTGTCTCGTCCTCGAGTGCGCGGGCGATGCGGTCCACGGCGCGTTGCGCGAAGTCCGGGGACATGTCGACGAGCACCAGTCCGGTGACGCGCTCCGGTGCCGTCGCGGCGAGCCGGGCGGCGAGGATGGCGCCGAGCGAGTGCCCGACGACGACGCCCGGCGGGACCCCGAGGGCGTCGAGCGCGGCCAGCACCTGGGGTGCCGTCGTGCTGGCACCGTAGTCGGCGTCGTCCCGCCAGGACGACCGGCCGTGCCCGGGCAGGTCGAGGGCGACCGCCGGTTCCCCGACAGCGATCGCCGTCTGGTCGAAGCTGTGCGCGTCGATGCCGAGCCCGTGCAGGTAGGTGATCCGCGCCTCCCGGCCGTCCGCCGTGTCCCAGCGGATCGCCGCGGTCTCGCGTCCGTCGGTGTGGACCACCTGCCGGGAGGCGCGCAGCGGCTCCGTCACGCCGCTCGCGGCGGCGAGGGCGGCGAGGTCCGAGAATTCGTCGTCGGGTTCGTGCACGGGTCCGATCCTCGCACCCCGGCGGGTGCCCCGCTGCACCCGTGGTGGGGTACCCCGTAGACCCTGGCAGCCTTAGGTAAGGCATGCCATACTCGTACCTCGTGGCAGCCCGGTACCGAGTCTTCTCCGTCCGCGTCGCGGCCGTGTCGACGCTCACCCCGTCGTTCGTCCGGGTGACGCTCACCGGTGACGCGCTCGCGGACTTCTCCGCGGTCGGGCTCGACCAGCGCATCAAGGTCGTCCTGCCGATCCCCGGGCACGGGTTCACCGACCTGCCCGACGGCGACGACTGGTACGGCGCCTGGCGCGCGCTGCCCGACGCCGAGCGGAACCCCCTCCGCACCTACACCGTGCGCTCGTTCCGCCCGGACGCGCACGAGCTCGACATCGACTTCGTGGCGCACGGGGACACCGGCCCCGCCTCGCGGTGGGTGTCGTCCTGCCGCGTCGGCGACGAGCTCCGCATCGTCGGTCCCGCCGTGCCGTCCTCGCCCGCCGAGCTGCCGAGTGGTGCCGCCGAGTTCGCACCGGGGAGCGCGACCCGGATCCTGCTCGCGGGGGACGAGACCGCCGCTCCCGCGATCTGCGCCATCCTCGAGGCGCTCGACGTCGCGACCGTCGGACACGTCTTCATCGAGGTCCCGACCGACGCCGACCGGCTGCCGGTCTCCGCTCCCGCCGGGGTCGAGGTGCGCTGGATCGCCCGCAACGGCGCCTCGCACGGGGTCCGCATGACCGACCAGGTGCACGCGTGGGCGTCAGAGGTCGCCGCCGGCCCGGCCGGGGCCGACCGCACCGCGCGCGGTACCGTCGAGCTGGCCGACGTGGACGTCGACGAGCAGGTGCTCTGGGACGTCCCCGAGGTCGCCGAGGAGCGCCCCGTCTACGCCTGGATCGCCGGCGAGGCCGGGTGCGTCAAGGAGCTCCGTCGCCACCTCGTGCGCGGCGTCGGGCTCGATCGTCGGCAAGTCGCCTTCATGGGCTACTGGCGGCACGGCAAGGCCGAGCACTGAGCGGGGCAGCACCCGCCCCGGTGGTGGGCGCGATCCCGGCGACCGCCCTGGGTGCACGCGGCCTGACGCTCGCCTACGACGACCGGGTCGTGGTCTCGGCGCTCGACGTCGACGTGCCCGACGGTGAGCTGACCGTCATCGTCGGACCGAACGCGTGCGGCAAGTCGACGCTGCTGAAGTCCTTCGCCCGGACCCTGAAGCCGAGTGCCGGGACGGTGTACCTCGACGGTGCGCCGATCGACTCGCTCCGCCCGAAGGCCGTCGCCCGACGGATCGGCATGCTGCCCCAGACCCCGATCGCGCCCGAGGGCATCACGGTCCGCGACCTCGTGTCCCGCGGGCGCTTCCCGCACCAGGACCTGCTGCACCCGTCGTCGGGGTCCGACCGCATCGCCGTGCAGGCCGCGCTCGAGCAGACGGACACCGTGGCCCTGGCCGACCGCAGCGTCGGGGAGCTCTCCGGCGGGCAGCGGCAGCGTGTCTGGATCGCGATGGTCCTCGCGCAGGAGACCGACATCGTGCTCCTCGACGAGCCCACGACGTTCCTCGACATCGCGCACCAGTACGACGTACTGGAACTCGCATCGGCCCTGCACGCGTCCGGGCGCACGGTGGTGGCGGTGCTCCACGACCTCAACCAGGCGGCCCGGTACGCGACGCACCTCGTGGCGATGCGCGACGGGGCGATCGTGGCGCAGGGCACCCCGGCCGCGGTGCTGACCTCGGAGCTCGTCGAGGACGTCTTCGGACTGCCCTCCGTGGTGGTCCCGGACCCCGAGACGGGCACCCCGCTCGTGGTCCCGCGGCGGCGCGCCGCCTGACGGTGCTCGGCGGTGCGCCGCCGAGCGGGCGGGACGCGCCGCTCGCGTTCGCCGAGCGGGCGCGTTCCGTCGGGGAAGGGCGGCGAGCGTGACGATCCGGCCCGGTCGGGGGAGCGAGCAGGACCAGGGGATGGACGGGAGGCGCGGGGCGGGGTCGCACCGCGCCTCCCGTCCGGTGGTGGTCACCGGGTCAGCGGTAGCCGCCGTCCTCGAGACCGGCCTCCACCTCGAAGCGGTTGCGCGTCGCGTCGCGCCCCGCGAGCGCGTAGAGCACCGGCATGAGCATGCCGTAGCGGCGCCACTGCGCGACGTGCACCCGCTCGTGCCGCAGCACGCGGGGGCCGTCGTTGTCCCGCGTCAGGTACACGGAGCCGACGCAGGTGCCGCCGCGGCGGAATGCCCACCGGGGCATCCCGGTGCAGACGATCAACCCGTCCTCGACACGGACCGGGCCGGTCGAGAACGGCACCCCGACGGCCAGCCCGACGGCGGTGGCGAACAGCCAGCCCGCGCGGGACACGGGGGAGTCGAGGAGCGGGTTGCGCACCCCTACTCCGGTCGGCCGTAGGTCTCGAGCAGCCGCAGCCAGACCTCGTTCATCGTCGGGTAGGCGGGGACCGCGTGCCAGAGCCGGTCGACGGGGACCTCGCCGACGACGGCGATCGTCGCCGCGTGCAGCATCTCGGCGACGTCCTGGCCGACGAAGGTCACGCCGACGACGACGCCGCGCGACTCGTCGACGACCATCTTCGCCCGGCCGGTGTAGCCGTCGGCCTGCAGCGCGGAGCCGGCGACCGCGCCGAGGTCGTACTCGACCGCGCGGACGTCGATGCCCTGCTCGCGGGCGGCCGTCTCGGTCAGCCCGATGCTCGCGACCTCGGGGTCGGTGAACGTGACCTGCGGGACGGCCGCGTGGTCGGCGGTCGCGACGTGGGCGCCCCACGGTTCGGCGTGCACGGGTCGGCCCTGTGCACGTGCGGCGATGGCCTCGCCCGCGGCGCGCGCCTGGTACTTGCCCTGGTGGGTGAGGAGGGCGCGGTGGTTGACGTCGCCGACGGCGTAGAGCCAGTCGGTGCCCTGCACGAGCATGGTGTCGTCGACCTGCAGCCAGTCGCCCGGGGTGAGCCCGACGGACTCGAGACCGAGGTCGGCGGTGTGCGCCTTCCGGCCCGTCGCGGCCAGGACCTCGCTCGTGACGACCGTCGTGCCGTCGTCGAGCGTCGTGGTGACGAGGCCGTGCTCGTCGCGGTCGACCCGTGTGGGGTTCACGCCGGTGCGCACGTCGATGCCGAGCTCGCGCATCGCGTCGGCGACGAGCTCGCCCGCGAAGGGCTCCATGCCGCCGAGCAGACCGTGCCGGGCGACCAGGGTGACCTTCGACCCGAGCGACGCCCACGCGGTCGCGAGCTCGGAGCCGGCGACCCCGCCGCCGATGACGAGCAGGCTCTCCGGGACCTGCTGGGCGCTGGTGCCCTCGCGGGTGCCCCACGGCTTCGCGTCGGCGAGGCCCGGGACGTCGGGCAGCTGGTGCAGCGAACCGGTCACGACGGCGACGGCGGACCGAGCGGTGTGGGTCTCGCCGCCGACCTCGACGGTCTTCTCGCCGGTGATGCGGGCGTGGCCGCGGATCAGGGCGATGTCCGCGGACTCGAGCCACTCGACCTGGCTGTCGTCCCGGTAGTCGGAGGTGAACGAGTTGCGGCGTGCCAGGACCTTCGCGGCGTCGACCGGTCCGGTCACTGCCTGCGCTGCGCCGTCCACGCGCTTCGCGGCCGCGACCGCATGACCGCTGCGGAGGAGCGCCTTCGACGGCATGCACGCCCAGTAGGAGCACTCACCGCCGACCAGTTCGGCCTCGACCACGGCGACCGACAGGCCGCGCTTGTGGGCGTAGTCCGCCACGTTCTCGCCGACAGCGCCGGCGCCGATCACGATGAGGTCGTAGTCCGTCATGCGCTCGAACCTACGCGGCGGCGGCGGGGCGCGGGCCGAGAGCGTCGGTCAGGCCGTGCGGGACGCCGTCGTGAGCGCGCCGACCGCGCGGAGGATCACGCCGAGGTCGTCGACCGCACGATCCGGGTCCACCGGAGCGAAGCCGGTCAGTGCGGCCCCGACGAGTCGCCGTCCCCGTGTCGCCGCCTGGATCCGCTCGACGAGCCCGGAGGCGTCGAGCCCGAACGGCACCGGTTCGAGCAGGCCGTCGACCTCGGCGGGGTCGAGCACGTCGAGGTCGACGTGGACGAAGACCCCGTCGGCGCCGGTGGCGTCGACCGCGGCGGTGACCGCGTCCGGCGTCGCCGCGTCGACGTCGAGGTGGGTGATGCCGACCCGGTCGAGGGCGGCGGTCTCTGCGTCCTCGGCGCCGCGGACACCGGCGAGCACGACCATCGCCGGATCGAGGACCGGGAGGTCGGGGAACAGGTCGTCCGGTCGGTCCACGAGCAGGCGCAGCACGGCGGTCTCGGCCGCGACGGGTTGCGCTCGGTTCAGCGACCGGTAGCCGGTCGAGCCGGCGATGCGGACGAATGCGGTGCCCGGGCGCACGAGCACGGTGGCGCCGAGCACGCTCGCCCCGTCCCCGCCGACCACGAGCACGGATTCGCTCGCCACGCCGGTCTCCTCGGCGACGCGTTCGGCGACGGCGCGCACCGAGGTGTAGCGGGCGACGGCGGTCTCGAGGCGGTCGCCGGCGCCGGCCGGGACGTCGACGACGGTGGTGGCGGCACGGGGCAGGTCGGCTGCGATGGCCTGCGCTCCGTCGCCGAGGCGCATCGCGCGCGACGACGCCGAACCCTGCCACTGACCGACGACGAGGAACTGCATCGTCTCAGTCTGTCAGCACGGTCCGGCGCCGTCCGCAGGTGCGCGTCAGATGCTCGACGAGCCGCCGTTCTTCAGCGCGGCGAGCCGGGCCTCGACCTCGGCGTCGCGACCGACGTCCTCGAGGCTCTCGAACTGCGCGTCGAGGCTCGACGACTGCAGCTCCTGCTGACCGAGGACCTTCGCCTCCTCGCGGCGGACCTTCTCCTCGAAGCGGGCGAGGTCGCTGGTCGGGTCGGTGATGTCGATGTTGCCGATGGCGTCGTTGACCTTGGACTGCGCCTCGGCGGTCTTCTGGCGTGCGACCAGCGAGTCGCGCTTGGCCTTGAGCTGCTCGAGCTTCTGCTCCATGCCGGCCAGGCCGGACTTGAGCTTCTCGACCTGCTCGTTCTGGGTCGCGAGCGGGGCCTCGTTGTCCTTGACCTCCTGCTCGGCCGCGATCTGCTTGCCGATCGCGATCTTCGCCAGGTTGTCGAACTTGTCCGCGTCGGCGGTCTTGCCCTCGGCGCGGTACTTGTCGGCGGCGGCCGAGGCGTTCGCGGCCTTCTGGCCCCACTCGGTCGCGGCGCGCTTGTCCTCCTCGTTGTCCTGCTCGAGCAGGCGGAGGTTGCCGATGGTCTGCGCGATCGCCGTCTTGGCGTCCGCGATGTTGTTCGTGTAGTCACGGACGAGCTGGTCCAGCATCTTCTGCGGGTCCTCGGCGTCGTCGATGAGCTGGTTCACGTTCGCTCGAATGAGCGACGAGATGCGGCCGAAGATCGTCTGCTTTGCCATTGCTTTCCCTTTCCTGGAAGGTCTGTGGTGGTGCTGCTGGTCGAGCGTCCTGCGGGTCGTGCGTTCGTCATGCGGGTCGTGCGGGTCGTGCGTGTGTCGTGCTGGTCGTGGCCGGGTCAGAAGCGGCCGCCGCCGGAGAAGCCGCCGCCACCGCCGCCACCGCCGCCACCGCCACCGAAGCCGCCACCGCCCCCGAAGCCGCCGCCCCCGAACCCGCCGCCGCCGAACCCGCCGCCGCCGAACGAGCCGCCGCCGAAGCTGCCGCCGCGTCCGCCCAGCAGGCCGCCGAGCACGATCCCGGTCACGAGGCCGCCGAGCTGAGCGCCGTTGCCGCCGCCGCCCTGCCCGGGCCACCCGCCCATGTCGTCGTTCGCGGCGTCCATGGCCGCAGCGGCGTACTGCTCCGCAGCGCGCGCCGCTCCCAGGGCGCGAGCGGGGTCGCTCGTCGCGAGGTCGACCGCGTCGTCGAGGGCACGCTCGGCCTCGGACAGGCGCGTGCGGGCCGTGGTCCCGACGGCACCGCGGCGGAGGGAGATGAAGTCGCGGGCCTGACTGATGCGGGACCGGGCATCACGCAGGGCGTCGTCGAGGGCCCGTTGCGCACGCTGCTGCTGCTCCTGCGCCCCGCGCGCAGCGGCCAGCGCGGCGTCGATCTCGGTGTTCGCCTTCGTCAACGCGTCCACCGCGGCGATCGGGTCGCGCGGGTCGGACCCCTGACGGAGGACGGTGTCCGCGCGGGTGACCGCGGCGGCGAGGGCCGGGTCGCCCGAGCGCATCGCGCGTGCCGCGGCGACGTCGCCCTCGATGTCTGCGCGCATCGCCTCGGCCCGCGCAGCCGCCTCGGCGAACGCCCGCTCGGCGCCCGTCGCGCTGGCGGTCAACTGCTGCACCTGCGCGAGGGCGTGCTGCGCGTCGCGCACGGCGATCACGGCTTCGCCCTTGTCGCCCGACGCGACGGCGGCGGTCGCCACCTGCGAGCGTTCCGTCGCGTACCCGAGCACCTGTTCGGCCTGCTCCACGTTTCCGGCGACCGTCGCGAGCGTCCGGCCGCCGTACGACCCGCGGACCCGTTCGAGCGCCCGGCGCGCGGCGTCGAGCTCCACCGGGGCCGCGGCGACCGCGGAGGCGAGGCCGGCCGCGGCGTCCTCGACACCGTCCTCGAGCGCGCGCAGCCGGTCGAACGCCTCGGTCTGCTCGTCGATGGACGCGTGCGCTTGCTCGCAGATCGCGATGATCTGGTTCGCCCACTGCGCGCGTTGCTGCGGGGAGTCCGGTACCTCGTCGTCGAGCTGCTGCTGGAAGGAGAAGGCCTGCCGCACGTTGCGCTTCGCGGTCGCGACGGCGTCGGCGAAGGGCTTCGCGGCGTCCTCGCCGAACTGCGCCGTGGCGAACCCGACCTCCTGCTCGGCGGTCCGGAGCTCGTCGTCGATGGTGACGAGCGCATTCCCGGCCTTGCGCTCGAGCCCGGCGAGCGACTCCTGCTGTGCCCGCTCGGCCTCGGCGGTCCGACGCTTGTTCCGGGTGCGAATCACCAGGACGGCGACGACCGCTCCGACCACGACGACGAGCAGCAGCACCCACAACCAGGTGAGGTCCGGCGGTGCCTGCGACGCGACGAGGCCGTTCGCCAGCGCGACCGCAGCACCCGCCCAGTCGCCGTCACGCAGCTGCGGCACCGCGTCCTGCTGGTAGGCGGACTCGACGTCGGACCGCGACAGTGCGGTCTCGTTGGTCTGCTGGATGTCGGCGATGCGGTCGTCGACCGCCACGGAGAGCACGATGGCGTCCGAGTCGATCTGGTTGCGCTCCCGCAGGGCGTCGCCCCAGGCCGCGTGGTCGGTCGGGTTCGTGAAGGTCGGGACGTAGACCACGTAGAGCTGCGTCCTCGTCTCGTCGTACAGGTCCTGGACCGCCCGTTCGACCTGCGTCCGCTGACCGCTGCTCAGGGCACCTGCCTCGTCCACCACGTAGGCGCCGCCGAGGTCCACCGGGTCGGTGGCGTGGGCTGCGGCGGCGGGTGCGAGCACGAGCCCGGCGGCGAGGAGCAGTGCACCGACGCGACCGACGGATCGGGCTGCCACGGACGCTGCGCCACCGCGGAGCCGCGAGAGCAGCCGTCCTGCCGCTCGGTCGTCCGTGTCCGCTCCGTCGTGGACCGCTCGCATCCGTCCTCCATCCGTCGTCCGGGGACCCTCGTGCCGCCCCCGACGGCCCCCGCACGGGTGCCGACGCCCCGATGCTATCCAGACCACGCACACAGCGGGTGGATGATGGGACAACCCCCGGTGACGTCCGTCATGTGGAGGACTTGTACCCCGGTCCGGGGTATGGTGATGGTCATCGTTCGACGACGAACGGAAGGGGAAAGCGATGGAGCGTACGACGAGCACCGAGGTCGTCCCACTCGAGGACGGCTACCACCGCGTCTCGACACCCGCGAGCGGTGTCATCGGCTTCGTCCGTGAGCAGGACGGCCGCTACGAGGTCCTCCGCGGCCGGGTCCGACAGGCCACGCGGTCCGAGGGCGCCTACAGCACCATGAACGTCGCGCTCATCGCGCTCACGCACGCCTGAGACGGCGACGGCTCTGCGGCGACCCGCCCGCTAGGCTCGCCGCGTGGTCCGTCCGTCGCGTGTCGTCCGGGTGACGATCGCGCCCTCGGGCGCCGACCGGGAGGCCCTGCTCACCGCCGTCGCATCGGCCCACGGCACAGACCCGGTCGCCGTGCGCGTGGGGCGCTGCTGTCAGCACTGCGGCTCGATGGAGCACGGACGTCCGTGGGCCATCGCAGCGGGCCGCTCGGTCCCGGTGAGCCTCGCCCGGACGCCGGCCCGCGAGCCCGGCGGCGTGGGGCGCACCGCCATCGCCGTGGTGACCGGTGGGGTGCGCACCGACGCGGTCGGCATCGACCTCGAGCGGGTCGACCGGGTGGCGGCCGCACCGCTCGACGTCTTCACCCCGACCGAGCTCGCCCGGTTGCGGGAGGACCGGGACCGTGCCGCCGCCTGGGCCGTCAAGGAAGCTGTGCTGAAGCGGGACGGCCGTGGACTGCGCGTCGACCCGGCCGCGGTCGAGGTCGACCTCGCCCGCGGGACGGCGCGCTTCGCCCGTCGGGACCACCCCGTGACGGTCTGCTGGCTCGCGCCGGACACCGTGCTCGCCATCGCGGCGGACGGCCTGCGTGTGGCCGTCGACGACCGGTCCGGGAACGGGATCGACGACGGCACCGGTGGTCGAGCCGACGACGGGGTCAGCGGCTCGGCCGGGTGAGCACCTCGACGCCGTCCTCCGTGATCGCGACGGTGTGCTCGGTGTGGGCCGTCCGCGCTCCGGTCGCACTCCGCAGCGTCCAGCCGTCCGGGTCGGTCACGAGTTCGTCGGTGTCCGCCATCACCCAGGGCTCGAGCGCGAGGAGGAGACCGGGGCGCAGGGCGTAGCCCCGCCCGGGTCGGCCGGTGTTCGCCACGTGCGGGTCCTGGTGCATCGTCGAGCCGATGCCGTGGCCGCCGAACTCGGTGTTCACCGGGTACCCCGCTGCGGTCAGCACGGAGCCGATTGCGTGCGACACGTCCCCCACCCGGACCCCGGGGCCCGCCGCGGCGATCCCGGCGGCGAGCGCGCGTTCGGTGGCGTCGATCAGGGCCGTGTCCGCGGGATCGGCGTCACCGACGACGAAGCTGATCGCGGCGTCGGCCGCGATCCCGTCGAGCGTCACCGCCAGGTCGAGGGTGAGCAGGTCGCCGTCGGCGATCGCCCGGTCGTGCGGCAGGCCGTGCAGCACGGCGTCGTTCACCGCGGTGCAGACGTGGTGGCCGAAGGGGCCGCGGCCGAACGACGGGGCGTAGTCGACGTAGCAGGAGACCGCGCCGGCGTCGTCGATCATCGTCCGGGCCCACCGATCGATCTCCAGCAGGTCGGTACCGACCGTCGTCCGCTCGCGGAGGGTCTGCAGGATCGTGCCGACGAGGGCGCCGGTCCGGCGGGCCCGGTCGATCTCGGCGGGGGAGAGGATCTCGATCATGCCGATGATCGTACCGGTACTGTTCGGCCGGTACTAGTATCGGGAGCATGGTCCGTCTCCCGCTCAGCCCCGACGAGCTCGAACGCGGTCGCCGTCTCGGCGCGCTGCTCCGCAGCGCCCGAGGCGACCGCTCGATCCTCGACGTCGCCCTGGCCGCGGGCATCTCGCCGGAGACCCTCCGGAAGATCGAGACCGGCCGGATCGCGACGCCCTCCTTCGCGAGCATCGCCGCCGTCGCCGGCGTCGTCGGTCTCTCGCTGGACGCGCTGTGGGCGGAGGTGCACCCGCCGGCACCCGGGCCCCCCACCGGCGTCGACGACCCGGGTCCACGCGTCGGAGCCGTGCGCGCCTAGCCTGCGACGGTGGTCGGCAGTCCGGGGACGCCCGGCTCGTCGATCCAGGGCCCCGTGACCCGGCGCACCGCGAGCTCCGTGGTGCCCGCGGCGTGCGCGACGGCGGCGTACACGTCCGTCGGTGCGACGGTGCCGTGCCGGTGGCGGTCGCCGAGGCTCCGGAGCGCCGCGGTGAACACCGCGTCGCCGAAGGTCCGCCGGAGCGCGTGCAGGGCAAGCGCCCCGCGCTTGTAGACCCGGTCGTCGAACATCTCGCGCGCGCCCGGGTCGGCGACGACCAGGTCCTGCGGTCCGGCGAGCAGCGCCTGCCGGTGCCGGTCGGCCAGCACGTCGGCGGAGTCGCCCCCGCGGTGCTCCGACCACAGCCACTCGGCGTAGCAGGCGAAGCCCTCGTGCAGCCAGATGTCCCGCCACCGTCCGGCGGTCACCGAGTTGCCCCACCACTGGTGCGCGAGCTCGTGCGCGATGAGCCGGTCGGTGCCGTGCTCGCCGTCGACGTGGTTCCGCCCGAACACCGCGAGGCCGTGCGCCTCGAGCGGGATCTCGAGCTCGTCGTCGGTGACCACGATTCCGTACGACGAGAACGGGTACGGCCCGAAGACGTCGCCGTACAGGGCGATCATGTCCGGCACCCGGCCGAAGTCCGTCCGGACCGCCGCGGTCATGTCGGCCGGGTGGTGCACGGTCACCGCCGGCGTCCCCCGCAGCGTCGTGGTGCGGTACCGCCCGATCTGCACGGTTGCCAGGTACGTCGCCATCGGTTCGGTGACGGCGTAGGCCCAGGTGGTGCCGGCGCGGGCGCGTTCGCTCCCGAGCAGGTCGCCGTTCGCCACGACGTCGTACCCGCTCTCGGCGGTGACCTCGAAGCGGTACGTGGCCTTGTCGTCCGGTCGGTCGTTGCAGGGGAACCACGAGGGCGCTCCGGTGGGCTGCGCGGCGACGATCACGCCGTCCGTCAGTTCCTCCCAGCCGATCTGTCCCCACGGACTACGGAGCGGCCGCGGTGCGCCGCGGTACCGGAGGTGCACCGAGAAGTCGTCCCCGGCGGCGATCGGGGCCGCCGGGGTCACGGTGACCTTGTGCGTGCCGGTGGCGACCTTCGCCGCGCGCGTGCCGTCGACGTCGACGCGGTCCACCCGCAGCCCGTGCAGGTCGAGCACGATGCGGTCGAGCGGTACGAGGGCGCGGCCGGTGACGGTCGCGCTGGCGTCGAGACGGTTCGTGGCGACGCGGTAGCCGAGGCGCAGGTCGTAGTGCAGCGCGCTCCACCGCCGGTCGCCGCTGTGCGGGGTGTACGGGTCGGCGTCGGGGTTCGGCTTCACGGTGTCGTCGAGTCTGCCACGGCGGCGGACCCGAGGACGATGCCGGTGCGTTCCCCGTCCCGCGCAGGGGGAACGCCCGGCGCACCGGGAGCGTCCGGCGCGGTCGGCGGGGCCGGCGCGTCCGGCACCGTCGGCGCCGTCGTCCACGGCGCGATCGGGTTGCCGGCCCACCACGTGCCACCGGGGACCTGCTCGCCGCGCATCACGAGCGACCCCGGCCCGACGGTCGCACTCGTCCCGATCCCGGAGGCCGGCAGTGCGACGCTGTGCGGCCCGAGCGTCGCACCGTCGTCGAGGCGCACCTCGTCGAGCTGCATGACCCGGTCGTGGAACAGGTGCGTCTGCACGACGGTGCCGCGCGCGACCGATGCACCGTCGCCGATCGCCACGAGGTCGGCCTCCGGCAACCAGTACGTCTCGACCCAGGTGCCGCGACCGATGCGCGCGCCGAGGCTCCGGAGCCACGCGGCGAGTGCGGGCGTGCCGGGGGCCTGCTCGGCGAACCACGGCCGTGCGACCGTCTCGACGAAGGTGTCCTGCACCTCGTTGCGCCAGACGAAGGACGACCAGAGCGGGTGTTCCCTGGCGTCGATCCGGCCGACGAACACCCACTTCGCCACCGTGGAGACGACGGCTGCGACCGCTCCCGCCACGATGAGCACCGGGCCGGCGAGCAGCACCGTCCAGCCGATGCCGACGGCCGACCAGAGCGCGAGGAGGGTCCCGGCCACGCCGAGGGCGATCGTCGCGGACACCATCGGGGCGAGCAGGCGCAGCAGCTCCCAGCACCCGCGCGCGACCTTGAGTCGGCGTGGCGGGCGGAACGTCCGTGCCTCGTCGAACTCCGTGGTCGCACGGCGCAGCCGGACGGGCGGCGACCCGAGCCACGACGAACCGCGCTTGGCCTTCTTCGGCACGGCCGAGAGCACGGCGACGAGCGCCTCGCGGGGGACCGAACGACCGGCGCCCGTCATGCCGGAGTTGCCGAGGAACGCCCGGCGGCCCACCTTCGAGCGACCGATGCGGACGTACCCGCCGCCGAGTTCGTACGTGGCGACCATCGTGTCGTCAGCCAGGAACGCCCCGGAGGCGATCTGCGTGAGCGAGGGGATGAGCAGCACCGTCGAGATCTCGGTGTCCCGCCCGACGCGTGCGCCGAGCAGCCGCAGCCAGAGCGGGGTGACCAACGACGCGTACAGCGGGAAGAGCAGCGTCCGGGCGGCGTCGAGCACCCGTTCGGTGCACCACGCCTGCCAGCCCGGGCGCGACCGCACCGGGTGGCGCCCCTCGTGCAGCCCGAGCGCGAGGAGCCGCACGGTCGCGACCACGAGGACGGCGTACACGAGTCCCGCGACGAGCGTGGCCAGCGGGACCGCCGTGAGCGCGCGGAGCACGGCCGCGCTTAGGGTGCCGGCGGGCCCGACGAGCGCGATCGCGACGGCCAGCCCGGCGGTGACGCCGACGACGGGCAGACCGGCCACGACGACCGACCCGACCCCGTACGCGACGAGCCAGCGGCGTCGGGCCGGGGGACGTGCCTCCCGGCCGTGACGAGCCGAGCCGACGCGCTCGGCGGGGGAGCCCGCCCACCGCTCCCCGTCGGGGACCCGCCCGGTGACGGCGGAGCCGGCCTCGACCTCGGCGCCCTCGCCCACGTGGGCCCCGGGCAGCAGCGTCGAGCGGCTGTGCACCACCGCGTCGGCGTCGACCCGCACGCGGCCGAGGCGGAACACGTCGCCGTCGACCCAGTGCCCGGCGAGGTCGACCTCCGGTTCGATCGACGCCCGCTTGCCGACCGTGAGCATCCCGGTGACGGGCGGCAGCGTGTGCAGGTCGACGTCGCGGCCGATGCGGGCTCCGAGCGCGCGGGCGTAGTAGCTGATCCACGGGGCACCCGCCGTGGACGGGCCGTCGACGGCCTCGGCGATGCGCTCGGCGAGCCAGACGCGCACGTGCACCGATCCGCCCCTCGGGTGGTCGCCGGGACGGACGCCGACGAGCAGGAGGCGTGCGAGGACCACCGTGACGGCCATCTTGCCGATCGGGGTGACGAAGAACAGCACCGCGACGACGAGCGCCCACCACGGCAGGACGGGCAGCACCGGCAGGGTGGTGGCGTGCAGGACCGCCGCGACGAGGGCCGTCCAGGTCAGGACGCGGAGGCCCCGGAGCACCTGGACGGGCAGCCCGAGCACCGTGAGCAGCAGGCCGGTCGTCGGCGGGACCGGACGCACCGGACGCCGGGCGGCCGCGGCGGGCCCGGCGTCGTCGAGTGCCTCGGCGAGGGCACCGATGCGGGGGTGGTCGTAGACGTCGGACACGGTCGTGGTGGGGAAGCGCTCCCGGATCGCCGACACGAGCTGCGCGGCGGTGAGGGAGCCGCCGCCGTGCGCGAAGAAGTCGTCGTCCACGCTCGTCACCGGGACCCCGAGGATCGCCGACCACCGCTCCGCGATCCACGTGACGGTGTCGGGCAGCAGGGCCGCGTCGGTCGCGCCGGGCAGTGGCCACGGGAGCGCCGCACGGTCGACCTTGCCCGACGTCCGGGTCGGCAGGGCGTCCACGACGGCCAGGAGCGGAACGAGGGCTGCGGGCAGTTCCTCGCGCAGCCGCGCGTTCGCCGCGGCGGTGTCGACCTCGGCGCCGGCGACCGGGGCGACGTAGCCGACGAGCACCTGGTTGCCGGCCGGCGTCCGCTGCACGACCGCCGCACCGCCGGCGACGCCGTCGAGGCCCTGCAGTGCCGCGTCGACCTCGCCGAGTTCGATCCGGCGGCCGCCGAGCTTCACCTGGTCGTCCGCGCGGCCCTGGAACACGAGGCCCTCCGGCTCGTAACGGACGAGGTCACCGCTGCGGTAGGCGCGGTCCCACCCGAGCGCGGGGAACGGCGCGTACTTCTCGGCGTCCTTCGCCGGGTCGAGGTACCGGCCGAGTCCGACCCCGCCGATCACGAGCTCGCCGACCCCGCCCGCCGGGACGCGCTGCCCCTGCTCGTCGACGACCGCGAGGTCCCACCCGTCAAGCGGCAGGCCGATCCGCACCGGCTGGCTGCCGTCCATCAGCGACCCGCAGGCGACGACGGTGGCCTCGGTGGGGCCGTAGGTGTTCCAGAGCTCGCGGTCGCGCGATGCGATCCGGGCGGCGAGTTCGGGCGGGCAGGCCTCCCCGCCGAAGATCACGAGGCGCACCTGCTCCAGGGCGTCGTCCGGCCACAGCGCGGCGAGCGTCGGGACCGTCGACACGACCGTGATCGTGTGGGCGATGAGCCACGGGCCGAGGTCGACCCCGGTGCGGACGAGCGACCGCGGCGCCGGCACCAGGCAGGCACCGTGCCCCCACGCCAGCCACATCTCCTCGCACGAGGCGTCGAACGCGACGCTCAGCCCGGCGAGCACCCGGTCGCCGGGACCGATCGGGGCGTCCTGCAGGAACATCCGGGCCTCGGCGTCGACGAACGCCGCGGCGGACCGGTGCGTCACCGCGACGCCCTTCGGCACGCCCGTCGAGCCGGAGGTGAAGATCACCCATGCGTCGTCGTCCGTGGTCGGTGTCGCGGCGCGGGCGCCGGGGTCGACGACCGGTGCAGGGGCGGCGTCCGGCGCACCGCTCGTCCGCAGGACACCGCCGGCACCGAGCACGCCGACGACGCCGGCCTCGCCGAAGACCAGTGCGGCGCGTTCCTCGGGGTCGTCCGCGTCGACGGGGACGTAGGCGGCGCCGGCGGCGAGCACGGCCAGGATCGACAGGTACAGGTCGCGGCCCCCCGAGGGGATGCGCACCCCGACCCGGTCGCCGCGGCGCACGCCTCGCGTGGCGAGGTCGTCGGCCTGCTCGCGGACGAGTCGGAGGAGCGTCGCGTAGTCGAGGGTGCCGACCGGGTCCTCGAGTGCGAGGGCGTCGGGCGTGGCACGCGCGGTCGCCTCGAGGACGTCGACCAGGGTGCGGGGGTCGGGTGCGTACTGGCCGCGGGCGAGGGGTGCCTGGGTGTCCGTGGTGCCGGTGCTCATCGGCGCGGATCATACTGACGCCGGGTGTCGCCCCCGCAAACACCCGGTGCCCGGGCGGCGTGGCGACGAACGTGGCGGACGCACCCACGGGGGACGGTCGCCGAAGGCGACATCGCGCGCGGCCGATCGAGCGAAGCGAGAACGTCCGCTTGCGCGGGAATGTAACAGTGCCCCCAGGAGGATTCGAACCTCCGCCCCTGCCTCCGGAGGGCAGTGCTCTATCCCCTGAGCTATGGGGGCTCGTGGGTGACACCAACCGTAGCAGGTCCGGCGACCCCGTCCCGACAGCGCGTGTCGCGTCCGTGTCGCGACCACCGCCGGACGGGAGGCGCGGCACCGGCCCGCACCGCGCCTCCCGTCCGGCGGGTGGTGGCGTCAGCCCGCCGGGCTGGCCGAGGCGGACGGCTGGAGGACCGCGCGCACCGCGTCCACGACGGGCTGCGCCCCGCCCGGCTCCGTGAAGAGGGTCGACTCCGTGGTGATCCAGTACGGGTCGGGGAAGGCGTCCGCGCGACCCACCCCGTCGTCCAGCGCGTAGTAGCCCTCGACGCGGTAGGTGGGGACGGAGCCGCCGCGTTCGTACAGGGCGTCCTTCAGGGTCGTGAGCGACTTCTCAGGCAGGTGCGCGACGGCGAGCGTGATCGTCGTCGCGGGGTCGTCGGTGGCGACGAGGTGGCAGACGCGACCGCGCTGGCGTTCGATCGTCGCGGCGGGCGTGCCCTTCTCGGGCGTCCACGAGGTGTCCTGCTCGAAGGTCTTCCCGTAGACGGCGAGGGCGCTCTCGGGCAGCAACTCGGCGCACGTCTGGCGCACGGCGGTGCCGATCGGGGTGGGGCTCGCGCTCGGGGCGGCGTCGCCGGACCCGCCCGTGCACCCGGCCAGCAGGACGGTGGCGGACACGGAGAGCAGGGCGACGGTGATCGCCCGGGCACGGCTGCGGGAGGTCATCCAGCCATGATGCTGCACGCCGTCCGGCACCGGCCCGCGAGGCACCTGGGCGTCCCGGTAGACTCGACCCTCGTGACTCCTGCCGAACTCTCCGCCGCGTACCTGTCGATCCTGACCGGGGTCGTCGAGCGACGAGGCGCGTCCGACACCGTGACGATCGGGGAGTCCCACGTGGCCCTCGAGCGGCCGAAGAACCGTGCGCACGGCGACTGGGCCTCGAACGCGGCCATGCAGCTCGCGAAGCGCCTCGGGACGAACCCGCGCGAGCTCGCTGCCGAGATCGCGGGCGAGCTGACCGAGCTCGACGGTGTCGCCTCGGTGGACGTCGCCGGCCCGGGCTTCATCAACATCACGCTCGAGGCCGCCGCCGCCGGCGAGATCGCCCGCACCATCGTCGACCAGGGCGTCGCGTTCGGGCACGGCGACCTGTACGAGGGCGTGTCGATCGACCTCGAGTTCGTGTCCGCGAACCCGACCGGCCCGATCCACATGGGCGGTGTCCGCTGGGCCGCCGTCGGCGACTCGCTCGCCCGCGTGTTCGAGGCGCAGGGCGGACGCGTCACCCGCGAGTACTACTTCAACGACCACGGCGCGCAGATCGACCGCTTCGCCCGGTCGCTCGTCGCCTCGGCGTTGGGGGAGCCCACGCCGGAGGACGGCTACGGCGGCGCGTACATCGGCGAGATCGCGGCGCGCGTGATCGCCACGCTCCCCGCAGGGACCGACGTCCGCGACCTGCCCCGCGACGAGGCGCAGGAGCTCTTCCGTCGCGAGGGCGTCGAGTTCATGTTCGCCGACATCAAGTCGTCGCTGCACGACTTCGGCGTCGACTTCGACGTCTACTTCCACGAGAACTCGCTGCACGAGTCGAAGGCCGTCGAGCGGGCCATCGAGCGGCTGCAGTCCCTCGGCAAGATGTACGAGGCCGAGGGGGCGCTCTGGCTCCGCACGACCGACTTCGGCGACGACCGCGACCGCGTCGTGATCAAGTCCGACGGCCAGCCCGCCTACATCGCCGGTGACCTGGCGTACTACCTCGACAAGCGCGAGCGCGGGTTCGAGCGGAACCTCATCATGCTCGGCGCGGACCACCACGGCTACGTCGGCCGGATGATGGCGATGTGCGCGGCGTTCGGCGACGAGCCGGGCAAGAACCTCGAGATCCTCATCGGGCAGATGGTGAACCTGCTCAAGGACGGCCAGCCGTTCCGGATGTCGAAGCGCAACGGCACCATCGTGTCGATGGAGGACCTCGTCGACGCCGTCGGTGTCGACGCCGGTCGGTACGCCCTCGTGCGGTTCGCCAGCGACACGTCGATCGACATCGACCTCGACCTGCTCACGAAGCGGACGAACGACAACCCGGTCTTCACCGTGCAGTACGCCCACGCGCGCACGCAGTCGGTCGCGCGGAACGCCGCTGCCTCGGGCGTGGACCGCTCGGCGTTCGACGCGTCCCTGCTGACGCACGAGACGGAGGGCGCCCTCCTCGGGGCCCTCGCCGAGTACCCGCGCGTGGTGCGTCAGGCCGCCGAGCTCCGCGAGCCGCACCGTATCGCGCGGTACATCGAGCAGCTGGCCGGGCTGTACCACCGCTGGTACGACGCCTGCCGCGTGACGCCGCTCGGGGACGAGGCCGTGACGGACCTGCACCGCACCCGACTCTGGCTGAACGACGCCACCGGGCAGGTCGTCCGCAACGGCCTGGGCCTCCTCGGGGTGAGCGCGCCCGAGCGCATGTAGCTGCTGCGGCGCCGCGTGGCAGCGGCTGCCGGTCGGGCTACGAACCACGATTGCGACATCGAACCAGGCAGTCCGCCTGGTTCGATGTCGTTTCCGTGGTTCGACGCCGCGCCACGCCACCACACGCCGCGCCACCGCCGCGCCGCGCCGCCGCGGCGACCACGCGACGCAATGCGCCCGGCGCAGCGGGCTCGGCGGGCACACACCGCGCCTCCAGGCCGGCCACGGGGAGCACCTGGCAGGGTGGGACGATGTCCTCCGCCACCGCGCCCTCCCGGAAGCGCCGTCGCTGGCCCGTCGTCCTCGTCGTCGTGGTGCTCGTGCTCGCCGCGCTGGTCGTCGTCGCGGAGTTCGTCCTGCGCGGCGTCGTCGACCGGATCATCGCGGACCAGGTCGAGCAGTCCCTGCCGGAGGGCGCGACCGGTGAGGTCACCGCGCACGCCGACGGCGTCGTCATCCCGCAGCTGCTCGCCGGCACGCTCGACCGGGTCGACATCACCTCGGACCGCCTGACGGTCGACGGGGTCCCGCTCGCCGCCGACGTCACCGCGCGCGACGTCCCGGTCGACGGTCAGGGCGAAGTCAGCGACGTCGACGGCCACGTGACCCTCGCCGCGACGAGCGTGCAGGACCTGGCGAAGTACAGCCCGTTGTTCGAACGGCTCCGGCTCGTCGACGGCGGCGTCGAGCTCTCCGGGTCGACCGCGGTGCTCGGCTACGACATCAACTACGCCGCCACCGGTGACGTGGTCGCGCAGCAGGACGGCCGCGGCGTCACGATCACCCCGCAGAGCGTCCGCATCACGAACTCCGCGCTCGGGCTGCGCGTCGACCGCATCCCGGGCGTCACGGGCGTGCCGGTCCAGGTCTGCACGGCGCAGTTCCTGCCGGAGCAGCTCCGGGTCCGGTCCGTGGACGTCACCGCCGAGCAGGCCACCGTCCGGGTCACCGCGGACTCGCTGCCGCTCTCCGAGCAGGGCCTGGGCACGGTCGGCTCCTGCGGCTGACCCCGGCGCACCGCCACCGTGGCCGACGGGCGTAACACCGGCCGGGAGGCCCGCCCCGGCTCGGTAGGATCGGGTCCCGTGAGCGCCAACCCCCTTGCCCCGCCGCGGCTGCGGTTCCCGGCCGACGCCTCCGCGCTCACCGCGCGGATCTGGCCGGCCTCCGCGACGCGGACGGACGACGGCGAACTCGCGATCGGCGGCATCACGGCATCGGACCTGGTCGCACGGTTCGGCTCACCGCTGTACGTGGTCGACGAGCGCGACGTGCAGGCGCGGGCTGCCCGGGTCCGCACGGCGTTCACCGACGCCTTCGCCCGGATCGGGACACGCGCGCACGTCTACTACGCCGCGAAGGCGTTCCTCACGACCCAGGTGGCCGCGTGGATGACCGGGGCCGGACTCCGGCTCGACGTCTGCACCGCGGGCGAGCTCGCCGTCGCGCTGGCCGGGGGAGCGGACCCCGCGCTCCTCGGCTTCCACGGCAACGACAAGTCGGACGCCGAGATCGCCCGCGCGGTCGAGGTCGGCCTCGGCACGATCGTGCTCGACAGCCACGAGGAGATCTGCCGCGTCGCACGCGCGGCCGCCGACGCCGGTACGGTGCAGCGCGTGCGCATCCGGATCAACAGCGGGGTGCACGCCTCCACGCACGAGTACCTCGCCACCGCGCGCGAGGACCAGAAGTTCGGCATCCCCCTGTCCGAGGCCGTCGACGCCGCGGCCGCGGTCCGGGCCGAGCCCTCGCTCGCGTTCGTCGGGCTGCACTCGCACATCGGCTCCCAGATCTTCGACGAGTCCGGCTTCCGCGAGGCCGCACGGCGCCTGATGGACGTGCACGCCGAGCTCGTGGCGTCCGGTCCGGTGCCGGAGCTCAACCTCGGCGGGGGCTGGGGCATCGACTACACCGAGGCGGACGAGGCGTTCGCACCCGAGGACGTCGCCGAGGCCCTGGCCACCATCGTCGCCGATGCCTGCACCGAGCGGGGCATCCCGGTGCCGGAGATCGCCGTCGAGCCCGGTCGCTACATCGTCGGTCCGGCCGGCGCGACGCTCTACCGCGTCGGCACGATCAAGCCGGTGACGCTCGAGACGGACGACGGCTCCTCGGCCACGCGCACGTACGTGTCCGTCGACGGCGGCATGAGCGACAACGCCCGGCCGGCGCTGTACGGCGCGGACTACTCGGCACGACTCGCCCGCGCGTCGGACGCCCCGGCGGTGCTGACGCGCGTGGTCGGGAAGCACTGCGAGTCCGGCGACATCGTGGTGAACGACGAGTACCTGCCCGGCGACGTGCACCGTGGCGACCTGCTCGCCGTGGCGGCCACGGGTGCCTACTGCTGGTCCCTGGCGAGCAACTACAACCACGTCGGCCGCCCGCCGGTCGTCGCGGTCGCGGACGGCACAGCCCGTATCCTCGTCCGTGGCGAGTCGATCGACGACCTGCTCGCCCGCGACACGGGGGTCGTCGCCGGCTGATGCCGCTGACCCCGACCGACCGGGCTGCCGCCCGCCCCACAGGAATGCGCACCACATGATCGAATACCGCAACGTCCGCGTCGCGCTGCTCGGAGCCGGCTCCGTCGGTTCCCAGGTGGCGCGCCTGCTCCTCGAGCACGGCGACGAGCTGGCCTCGCGCGCCGGTGCCGGGCTCGAGCTCGTCGGCATCGCGGTCCGGGACCTCGACGCGCCGCGTGACGTGGACCTGCCGAAGGAGCTCTTCACGACGGACGCGCAGTCGCTCATCCTCGGCGCGGACATCGTCGTCGAGCTGATCGGCGGCATCGAGCCGGCGCGCACCCTGGTGCTCGAGGCCCTGCAGTCCGGCGCCGACGTGGTCACGGGCAACAAGGCGCTCCTCGCCACGCACGGTCCCGAGCTCTTCGCCGCGGCCGAGCAGGTCGGCGCACAGCTCTACTACGAGGCCGCCGTCGCCGGTGCGATCCCGATCATCCGACCGCTGCACGACTCGCTCGCGGGCGACCGCATCGAGCGGATCATGGGCATCGTCAACGGCACCACGAACTTCATCCTCGACCTGATGGACCGCGAGGGCTCGACCTTCGAGGCCGCCCTTGCGACCGCGACCGAGCTCGGGTACGCCGAGGCCGACCCGACCGCCGACGTCGAGGGCTACGACGCCGCGCAGAAGGCCGCGATCCTGGCCTCGCTCGCGTTCCACACGTCGGTGCCGCTCGCCGCCGTCCACCGCGAGGGCATCACCTCGGTGACCATCGAGCAGGTCCGGGCCGCACGCAAGGCCGGCTACGTCGTGAAGATCCTGGCGACCGCCGAGCGGCTCACCGATGAGGACGGCGTCGAGGGCGTCAGCGCCCGCGTGTACCCGGCGCTCGTGCCGGAGTCGCACCCGCTCGCCAGCGTGCACGGGGCGAAGAACGCCGTGTTCGTCGAGGCCGAGGCCGCCGGCGACCTCATGTTCTACGGTGCCGGTGCCGGTGGCGTCGAGACCGCGTCGGCGGTGCTCGGCGACCTGGTGTCGGCCGCGCGCCGGCACGTCATCGGCGGTCCGGGCATCGCGGAGTCGACCCAGTCGGCGCTGCCCGTCTTCCCGATCGGCACCGTCCGCACCCGCTACCAGATCACGCTGCACGTGGCCGACGCTCCCGGCGTGCTCTCGACCGTCGCCGGTGTGCTCGCGGCGCACGGCGTCAGCGTCGAGACCGTCGAGCAGTCCGCCGCGACCGACCCGGGCGACGGCACCGCAGGGACTGCGACCCTCGTCATCGGTACGCACCTCGCCCGCGAGTCCGACCTGGCCGCCACGGTCGTCGCGCTCCGGAACGAGGACGTCGTCGTCGAGATCACCAGCGTCCTGCGGGTGGTCGGGGCCTAGCCCCCGCACCGTCCGCCCCCGACTGCACCAACACCGAACAAGGAGAGCCTGATGGCCCACCAGTGGCAGGGAGTCCTGCGCGAGTACGCCGACCGTCTCGACGTCACCGAGGCGACGCCCGTCGTGACCCTCGGCGAGGGCGGCACGCCGCTCATCCCGGCCCGACGCCTGTCCGAGCGCACCGGCGCCGAGGTGTACGTGAAGTACGAGGGCATGAACCCGACCGGGTCGTTCAAGGACCGCGGCATGACGATGGCGATCTCGAAGGCCGTCGAGCACGGCGCGAAGGCCGTCATCTGCGCCTCGACCGGCAACACGAGTGCGTCGGCCGCCGCGTACGCCACACACGCGGGCATCACCGCCGCGGTGCTCGTGCCCGAGGGCAAGATCGCGATGGGCAAGCTCAGCCAGGCCGTCGCGCACGACGCCCAGCTGCTGCAGGTCCAGGGCAACTTCGACGACTGCCTCGACATCGCCCGCGACCTCGCCGCGAACTACCCGGTGCACCTGGTCAACTCGGTGAACAACGACCGCATCGAGGGGCAGAAGACCGCCGCGTTCGAGGTCGTCGACGTGCTCGGCGACGCCCCGGACTTCCACTTCCTGCCGGTCGGCAACGCGGGCAACTACACGGCGTACTCCCGCGGGTACCGCGAGGACGTCGCCGCGGGCCGCTCGACGAAGATGCCGCGCATGTTCGGCTTCCAGGCCGCCGGCTCCGCACCGATCGTCTCGGGCGAGGTCGTCCGCCACCCGGACACCATCGCCTCAGCCATCCGCATCGGCAACCCGGCATCGTGGCAGTACGCGCTCGAGGCGCGCGACGAGACCGACGGGTACTTCGGGGCCATCACCGACGAGGGGATCCTCGCCGCGCACCGGATCCTGTCGGCCGAGGTCGGCGTCTTCGTCGAGCCCGCGTCGGCGATCGGTGTCGCCGGTCTGCTCGAGCGCGCGGACGCCGGTGTCGTGCCGCAGGGTGCGAAGGTGGTCATCACCGTGACGGGCCACGGCCTCAAGGACCCGCAGTGGGCGCTCCGCACCGAGGACGGTGGCGAGGTCGCCCCGACGAGCGTGCCGGTCGACACGAAGTCGGTCGCCGAAGTGCTCGGACTGGTCGGCCCCGCGTGAGCGCCGACCGCTCGTCCGGACCGGGGGAGGGCGTGACCGCCCGCAGTGCTGTACCGGCCGGACGGGCGGTCCGTGTGCGGGTCCCGGCGACCTCTGCGAACCTCGGGCCCGGGTTCGACTCGCTCGGCCTGGCGCTCTCGGTCTACGACGAGGTCGTGGTGCGCGTCCGCCCGGAGCCCGGCGCGACCGTGACGGTGGAGGGCGTCGGCGCCGGGGAGGTCGCCACCGACGAGTCGAACCTGGTCGTCCGGGCCGTCCGCCGAGGTCTCGAGCACGCCGGCCTGGAGCAGCCCGGGCTCGAACTGCACGCCGTCAACGCGATCGCGCACGGGCGTGGCATGGGTTCGTCGGCCGCGGCGATCGTCGCCGGGCTGATGGCGGCCCGCGGTCTCCTCGAGGGCGTGGTCGACCTCGACGCGTCGACACTCCTCACCCTCGCGACCGAGATGGAGGGCCACCCCGACAACGTCGCACCGGCGCTGTTCGGCGGTCTGACCATCGCGTGGATGACGGCCGAGGGTCCTGCGGTCAAGCGGCTGCTCGTGCACCGCGGTGTCTCGCCGGTGGTCTTCGTGCCGACCTCGACGCTGTCGACGAAGCTCGCGCGGTCCCTGCAGCCCGCGAGCGTGCCCCACGAGGACGCGGCCTTCAACGTGTCCCGGTCGGCCCTGCTCGTCGCCGCGCTCATCCAGAGCCCGGAGCTGCTGCTCGCCGCGACCGAGGACCGACTCCACCAGTCGTACCGGGCCAGCGCGATGCCGGAGACCGACGCCCTGATCGGACTGCTCCGGCAGCACGGCCTCGCCGCCGTGGTGTCCGGGGCCGGTCCGAGCCTGCTGGTGCTCGGCAGCGATCCGTCGCAGCGCCTGACCGCGGCCGAGTTGGTGGCTCGACACGCCCAGTCCGACTGGCGGGCGCTCATGCTGGCCGTCGACCTCGGTGGTGCTACAGTGGTGCCGCACTCGGCGCTCGAAGCCGATCCAGCGTAGGCGCACAGGCCGATCCGCACCGGATCCGTCGGCGCTGGCGCAGGGTCCGGTGCGCGGGGGCACTCTCTTTCAGATCACCGAATCCCGGTCCGTCGTCTGAACGGCGGTCGCAGCGCACCCATGCGCCGGGACGGTGGAAACTCTCCGCGTTCTGCGGTTCGAAAGGAAACACCGACCTTGACGAACGTCAACGACTCCACCCAGGTGGAGATCCCCAGCGACCTGCGCGCACTCCGCCTGCCGGAGCTCCAGCGCATCGCCTCCTCGCTCGGCATCACCGGGCTCTCGAAGCTCCGCAAGGGCGACCTCATCGCCTCGATCGAGGACAAGCGCCCCGTCGCCGACGACGCTGGTGCCGAGGCTCCGGCCGCCGAGCAGTCCGCGCCGGTCGAGCAGGCCCCGGTCGCCGAGCAGCCGACCCTGGCGACCCCGGCGTCCTCGCCTGCTGCCCAGGAACCCGGGCAGCAGCAGGCCGACCCCGAGCCGCAGCAGGCCGCTGCCGAGCAGTCCGGGGGGCAGACGGGCGAGCAGCCCGCGGCCGAGCCCCGCGGTCGCCGCTCGCGCCGCGCCTCCTCGGCCGGCACCGTGAACGCCGCGCCGACCTCGGCCGCCGAGCACACCAACCACGGCCACACCGGCACCGAGGACCTGCTCGCGGGCCTCGACCAGGTCCGCGCTGAGAAGGACGCGGAGGAGGCCGCGCAGTCCGGTCGCCGTCGCGGCCGCCGCGGTGGTCAGGACACCGCACCGCAGACCCAGCAGGACGGTGTGCAGCAGGACGCTGCGCAGGCGACGCAGGGCACCTCGACCGAGCAGCCCACGTCCGCACCGGAGCAGGACGACCAGGCGGACCAGCAGGGCGAGGGCGGCCCGCGCCGCGGGCGTCGCAGCCGTGGTCGTGGCCGCGGTCGCGGGCAGAACGCCGAGGGCGCCGAGCAGCAGAACGGCGGCCAGCAGAACGGCGGCCAGCAGAACGGCGACCAGCAGAACGGTCAGCAGCAGAAGCAGGGCGGCAAGCAGGACGAGCAGAAGTCCGGCGACGCCAAGCAGGACGACCGTCAGCAGAACGGTCAGCAGAAGCAGAACGGCCAGCAGCAGCACGGCCAGCAGAAGCAGAACGGCCAGCAGCAGAACGGCCAGCACGGCGACGAGACCGAGACCGGTCGTGGTCGTCGGCAGCGTGACCGGAAGCGCGGCCGCGGTGGCCAGAACGACGAGTTCGAGCCGGAGATCACCGAGGACGACGTCCTCATCCCGATCGCGGGCATCCTCGACGTCCTCGACAACTACGCCTTCGTCCGCACGACCGGCTACCTGCCGGGCCCGAGCGACGTCTACGTGTCCCTCGGCCAGGTGAAGAAGTACCACCTGCGCAAGGGTGACGCGATCGTCGGTGCGATCAAGCAGCCGCGGGACAACGAGCAGCAGGCACGTCAGAAGTACAACGCGCTCGTCAAGGTGGACTCGGTCAACGGCCAGACCGCCGACGAGGCCGCGGCGCGCGTCGAGTTCCACGACCTGACCCCGCTGTACCCGAACGAGCGCCTGCGCCTCGAGACCGAGCCGTCGAAGCTGAGCACGCGGATCATCGACCTCGTCGCGCCGATCGGCAAGGGCCAGCGCGGTCTGATCGTCTCGCCGCCGAAGGCCGGCAAGACCGTCGTGCTGCAGGCCATCGCCAACGCGATCGCCAAGAACAACCCCGAGGCGCACCTCATGGTCGTGCTCGTGGACGAGCGGCCCGAAGAGGTCACCGACATGCAGCGTTCGGTGAAGGGCGAGGTCATCGCCTCGACCTTCGACCGTCCGGCGGAGGACCACACCACGGTCGCCGAGCTCGCCATCGAGCGTGCGAAGCGCCTGGTCGAGCTGGGCCACGACGTCGTCGTGCTCCTCGACTCGATCACCCGCCTCGGTCGCGCTTACAACCTGGCGACGCCGGCCTCGGGCCGCGTGCTCTCCGGCGGTGTCGACTCGGCCGCGCTGTACCCGCCGAAGCGCTTCTTCGGCGCCGCGCGCAACATCGAGGACGGCGGCTCGCTGACCATCCTCGCGACCGCGCTCGTCGAGACCGGCTCGAAGATGGACGAGGTCATCTTCGAGGAGTTCAAGGGCACCGGCAACATGGAGCTCCGCCTCAACCGGCACCTCGCCGACAAGCGGATCTTCCCGGCGGTCGACATCAACGCCTCCGGCACGCGTCGCGAGGAGCAGCTGCTCTCCGCCGACGAGGTCAAGATCACGTGGCGGCTCCGTCGCGCCCTCGCCGGGCTCGACCCGCAGCAGGCACTCGACGTCGTCCTCCGCAACCTCAAGGAGACGCAGTCGAACGTCGAGTTCCTGGTCCAGGTGCAGAAGTCGGTCCCGACGACCGGCGGTCGCCACGACGGCCACCAGGAGTAACGCGTGTTCGAGTCGGTAGCGGGGCTGCTGGCGGAACACGAGGACCTGACACAGCAGCTGTCGGACCCCGCGCTCCACGCCGATGCGGCCCGAGCCAAGAAGGTGAACCGGCGGTACGCCGAGCTCAGTCAGATCAAGGCGGCGTACGAGTCCTGGCAGGCGGCGGGGGAGGACCTCGCCGCCGCCCAGGAGCTCGCCCGCGAGGACGAGTCGTTCGCCGACGAGGTTCCCGCGCTCGAGGGGCAGCTGTCGGAGCGCCAGGAGCGCCTCCGTCGGCTGCTCATCCCGCGGGACCCGGACGACGGCCGTGACGTCATCATGGAGATCAAGGGCGGCGAGGGCGGCGAGGAGTCGGCGCTGTTCGCGGCCGACCTCCTGCGCATGTACTCGCACTACGCCGAGTCGAAGGGCTGGAAGGTCGAGCTGCTCGAGCGGACCGAGTCCGACCTGGGCGGCTACAAGGACGTGCAGGTCGCGATCAAGTCGAACACCACCGACCCGTCGCAGGGCGTCTGGGCGCACCTGAAGTACGAGGGCGGCGTGCACCGCGTGCAGCGCGTGCCGGCCACCGAGTCGCAGGGGCGCATCCACACGTCGACGACGGGCGTGCTCGTCTTCCCGGAGGTCGACGAGCCGGAAGAGGTCGCGATCAACCAGAACGACCTCAAGATCGACGTCTACCGGTCGTCCGGCCCCGGCGGGCAGTCCGTCAACACGACGGACTCCGCGGTCCGCATCACCCACCTGCCCACGGGCATCACGGTGGCGATGCAGAACGAGAAGTCGCAGCTCCAGAACCGCGAGGCGGCGATGCGCGTCCTGCGTGCCCGCATCCTCGCGAAGCAGCAGGAGGAGCTCGACGCGATCGCCTCGGACGCGCGCAAGTCGCAGATCCGCGGCATGGACCGCTCGGAGCGCATCCGCACGTACAACTTCCCGGAGAACCGCATCGCGGATCACCGCACCGGGTACAAGGCGTACGACCTGGACCGCGTGATGAACGGTGCGCTCGAGCCCGTCGTCCAGTCCGCCATCCAGGCGGACGAAGAGGCTCGTCTGGCCGCCATCGGCGACCAGGACGCCTAGACCCGGCCGGGAGGAACGGATCACCTCCGTCAGTCAGCCCACGCACGCAGCGGATCGCCTCCTCGACGAGGCGACCGCTGCGCTCGTCGCGCACGGGGTCCCGACCCCGCGTGTGGACGCCGAACTCCTGCTCGCCTGGGCGACCGACACGACGCGCGGCGCCGTGCAGGCCCGCGCCCTGACGGGTGGGACGATCGCCGCGGAGCACGTCGAGCGCTTCCGGCACGCCGTCGCCCGTCGCCTCACCCGTGAGCCGCTGCAGCACATCACCGGTGAGGCGCACTTCCGTGCGCTGACCCTGTCGGTCGGGCCCGGCGTCTTCGTCCCCCGCCCGGAGACCGAGGGCGTCGTGCAGTTCGGCATCGACGCACTGCGCGCGACGGCCGTCCCGGCGCCGGTCGCCGTGGACCTGGGGTCCGGCAGCGGCGCGATCGCGATCGCGATGGACACCGAGGTGCCGAACGCCGTCGTGTACGCAGTCGAGCGGTCACCCGAGGCGCTGCCCTGGACGCGGCGCAACGTGGACGCGCACGGCGGGACGGTCCGGCTCGTCGAGGGCGACCTCGCGGACGCGCTGCCCGAGCTCGACGGCACGGTGTCCGTGGTCGTGTCCAACCCGCCGTACGTGCCCGACGACATGGTGCCGGTCGACCCGGAGGTCCGCGACCACGACCCGGCGCTCGCGCTCTACGGGGGAGCGGACGGCCTCGACGCCGTCCGCGCACTCACGGAGACGGCCTGGCGGCTGCTCGTGCCGGGCGGGCTCGTCGTCGTCGAGCACGCCGAGCAGCAGGGAGCGGGCGTGCGCGACGTGCTCGCACGGCGGGGGTTCCGGTCCCCGGAGACGCACGTCGACCTGACGGGACGCGACCGCACGACCACCGCGACCCGCTAGGCGGAGGCGCACCGGGCCTCCCGGCCGCCAGTCCCCGTCCCCGCGGAGGGCCTCGGTCAGGCGACGGGTGCCGGCGCGGACCGCTGTGCCGCGACGAAGGCGCGGACGGCGTCGCGGAGGTCCGTGTGCTCCTCGACCAGGACGGCGTGGATGCCGACGGCGCGGGCAGCCTCGACGTTCACCGGCATGTCGTCGGCGAAGAAGGTGCGCTCGGCGGGCACGCCGTGGTGCGCGAGCGCGCGCTCGAAGACCTCGGGCTCGGGCTTCCGGGCACCGAAGTTGCTCGTCGTGTCGAGGTGCTCGCCGAAGAGGGGCGGCAGCGACGGCGCCCACCGCCCGATCCACCGACCGGCGAGCGGGCCGTTGTTGGTGAGGAGGCCGACCCGGCCGTGGTCGGCGGCGATGCGGACCGCCTCGATCCGCTCGGGCAGCTCGGTCATCGCCGCACCGCGGATGCGGGCCCAGTCGGTCTCGGGGACGTCGCACCCCATCGCCGCGGTGAACGCGGCGAGGTAGGCGTCGCCGTCGGGGAAGTGCCCTGCCTCGGCGCGGGCCTCGTCGCCGCAGTCCCACCACCGTCGGCGGAGCTCCTCGAAGGTGTGGCCGGTGTACTCGGCGAGGGCCGCCATCCGGACCCGCCAGTCGTACCGGACGAGCACCTCGTCCATGTCGAAGAGGAACAGGAGTCGGGGCGCGGGCGTCTCGTTCACGATGCCGTCCATTGTGTCGCACTATCATCGTCGAGTCATGGCCTCCCGATACGACTGCACCGACCCCGACGGGCTCCTGACCGGGATGCGGCTCGCACGTGCCGCGCTCGGACGGGGTGAACTCGTCGTCGTCCCCACCGACACCGTCTACGGCGTCGCCGCGGACGCCTTCAGCGCGACCGCCGTCCAGCGCCTGCTCGACGCGAAGGGCCGCACCCGCCAGTCACCGCCCCCGGTGCTGATCCCCGGGCCGCCGACGCTCGAGGCGCTGGCGACCGAGATCCCGCAGCAGGTCCGCGACCTGGTGGACGAGTTCTGGCCCGGCGGCCTCACCGTGATCCTGCGCGCGCAGCCCTCGCTGGACTGGGACCTGGGGGAGACCCGCGGGACGGTCGCGCTCCGCATGCCGGACTCGCGCATCGCCCTCGAGCTGCTGCAGGAGGTCGGGCCGCTCGCGGTGTCCTCCGCGAACTCGACCGGGGACCCGGCCGCGATGGACGTCGACCAGGCCGAGTCGATGCTCGGCGACAGCGTCTCGGTGTACCTGGACGGCGGTGCCCTCGCGGTGCACGACGGCTTCGCCGCGTCGACCGGCTCCACGATCGTCGATGCGACCGGTCTGTCGACCGGGGGGAAGCTGACGATCGTCCGGCACGGGGTGATCGCCGACGAGGACATCGTCCGGGTCGTCGGAGCCGACCTCGTCACGTGAAGTACTACCTGCTCGCCGGGGCCATCGCGGCCGTCGTGAGCTTCGTCTGCAGCTGGGCCGTGTGGAAGCTCGGCCTGCGCTACGGCTGGTACCCGAAGGTCCGCGAGCGTGACGTGCACCGCACGCCCACCCCGCGCCTCGGCGGGATCGCGATGTACATCGGCGTGATCGTGTCGCTGCTGGCGGCGTGGTTCCTGTTCCCGTCGATCGCGGGTACCGACTACTTCCGGCTGGTCTTCTCCGAGCCGGGGCGCGTCATCGCGGTGCTCGCGGGCGCGACCATCATCGTGGTGCTCGGCGTCGCCGACGACATCTGGGACCTCGACTGGATGACGAAGCTCGCCGGGCAGATCATCGCGGCGGGCATCCTGGCCTGGCAGGGCGTCGCGATCGTGTCGCTGCCGATCGGCAACACGCTCGGCGTCGGTTCGTCCTACATGAGCCTGATCTTCACGGTGCTCGCGGTCGTGCTCGTGATGAACGCGGTGAACTTCATCGACGGCCTCGACGGACTCGTCGCGGGCGTCGCGATCATCGCCGGCGGCGTGTTCTTCCTCTACACGTTCTTCATCAACCGCGTGGTCGTGCAGACGGAGTTCTTCTTCAACCTGCCGTCGTTGCTCACCGCGGTCCTGGTCGGCGCGTGCTGCGGCTTCCTCGTGCTCAACTGGCACCCCGCGAAGCTCTTCATGGGCGACGCGGGAGCGCTGCTCGTCGGGTTCCTCATGGCGACGAGCGCCGTGTCCGTCACGGGCAACATCGACCCCGCGGTCATCTCCACGCGCCAGGCACTGCTGCCCGCGTTCATCCCGATCCTGCTGCCCTTCGCGATCCTGATCGTGCCGATCCTCGACTTCGGGCTCGCCGTCACCCGACGGCTGAGCGCGGGGAAGTCGCCGTTCTCGGCCGACCGGAAGCACCTGCACCACCGCCTGCTCGACATGGGGCACTCGCACTTCCACGCCGTGCTGATCTTCTACGCGTGGACGGCCACCGTCGCCGTGGGGTGCCTGCTGTTCCTGTTCGTCGAGTGGTACTGGGTGGTCACGGTCGTCGCCGTGGGCTTCGCGGTCTGCGCCGTCGCCACCTTCGCCCCGCTCGGCCGGAAGCGCGCCGAGTTCGCCGCGCAGGCCGCCACCCGCTCGAACACCGTCGTCGACGCGAGTCTCGACCCGCTCGACCGGGCCGCCAACGACCGAACCATCCCGGGAGACCCCTCGTGACCGCACCGAACGCCCTCGACCACGTCCGGCCGGTGTTCCGCCGGATCCTCACCTGGGCGGCCGTCCTCGCCGTCGGTCTCGCCGTCGTCGGGGGAGTCGTGGGGCTCGTCCTCGCCGGGACGCCCGGGCTCGCCGGGGGCCTGCTCGGCGCCGTGCTGAGCGTGGTGTTCCTGGGGCTCACCGCGGTGTCGGTGCTGGTGGCGTTGCGGGTGTCGAAGGGGCAGATGATCTCCGGTGCCTTCTTCGGCATCGTGATGGGTACCTGGTTCCTGAAGTTCGTGCTCTTCCTGGTGGTCCTCATCGCGCTCCGCGACCGGGCGTGGGTGGACTTCCCCGTCCTCGCCGTCGTCATCATCGTCGGCGTCGTCGGCTCGCTCGTGATCGACGTCGTCGTGGTCGCCAAGGCCCGCATCCCGATCGGCGTGCGCCTGCCGGGCGACACCGTCGATCCTGGGAACGACGACCCACGCCCCTGAGAGCCCGAGAAGCCTCTCGCACCTGATAGGCTTCCGGATGTCCGCGTCCGGAGCCTCGCTCGGAGCGGACGAGCCTCCACAAAGTCCACCATCGCGTGCCGTGTGTGCGCGCGCCGACACAGGAGACAGCGCTGCTATCCCACGCTCTTCCCCTGTCCCTCACCGCCGCGGCCAACACCGTGGCGGCGGGGAGCAGCAAGGCCGCCGAATTCCATGGTCCGTCGATCAACGAGTTCTTCCCGGACCCGATCTTCTTCGCCGGGACCCCGATCGAGATGGACCGCATCGTCCTCATCCGCTTGTTCGCGGTGGCCGTGCTGCTCGTCTTCGCGTTCGTCGGGACGCGCGCACTGAAGCTGGTCCCGAACCGCGGACAGGCGTTCATCGAGTACGCGTTCGACGTCGTCCGTCGCAACACCTTCGACAACCTCGGTGAGAAGGACGGCAAGCGCTTCCTGCCGCTCCTCGCCACCATCTTCTTCGGTGTGCTCTTCATGAACCTGACGGGTCTGATCCCGTTCATGAACATCGCCGGCACCAGCCGCATCGCGATGCCGATGATCCTCGCGATCGTCGCCTACGTCGCGTTCATCTACGCGGGTCTGCGCAAGCACCCGGGCACGTTCCTCCGCAACGCGCTCTTCCCGCCCGGCGTGCCGTGGTACCTCTACATCATCGTGACGCCGATCGAGCTCGTCTCGACCTTCGTGCTCCGTCCGGTGACGCTGACGCTGCGACTCCTCATGAACATGGTCGTGGGTCACCTCCTCCTGGTGCTCTTCTTCTCGGCCACCTGGTTCTTCTTCTTCGACGCCGAGAGCCTCTTCAAGCTCTTCGGTGTCGGGACCCTGGCGTTCGGCATCGCGTTCAGCTTCTTCGAGATCCTCGTCGCGCTGCTGCAGGCGTACGTCTTCATGCTGCTGACCGCTGTGTACATCCAGCTCGCGCTGGCTGACGAGCACTGACCTACTGACCCCCATACGGCACGACATCCGTCGGGCCGCACTCGAAAGGAAAACACGTGGACGCAACGACCGTTCTCGCGGAGATCAACGGCAACATCGCAACGGTTGGCTACGGCCTCGCCGCGATCGGTCCGGCCATCGGCGTGGGCATCGTCGTCGGCAAGACGATCGAGTCCGTCGCTCGCCAGCCGGAGCTCCAGGGCCGTCTGACGACCCTCATGTACATCGGTATCGCCTTCACGGAGGCCCTGGCCTTCATCGGTATCGCGACGTACTTCATCTTCACCAACTAAGGCTTCTCGATGCAGACTGCACTCATCATCGCGGCGGAGGAGACCCACAATCCGCTGATCCCACCGGTGTACGACATCGTGTGGTCCGCGGTGGCCTTCGTCATCATCTTCCTCGTGATGTGGCGCGTCGTGACGCCGCGCATCACGAAGATGCTCGATGAGCGCACCGAGGCCATCGAGGGTGGCATCAAGAAGGCGGAGGCCGCTCAGGAGCAGGCCGCCGCTGCACTCGACGAGTACAACAAGCAGCTCGCGGACGCGCGTGCCGAGGCCTCGCGCATCCGTGAGCAGGCCCGTGCCGACGCCACCGCGATCGGCAACGAGGTCCGCGAGCAGGCACAGGCCGATGCAGCACGCATCACCGCCAACGCCCAGGCGCAGATCGAGGCCGAGCGGCAGAGCGCGCTCCAGTCGCTGCGGAGCGAGGTGGGCACCCTCGCCCTCGACCTCGCCTCCGGTGTGATCGGGGAGTCCCTCAAGGACGACCAGAAGTCGGCTGCGGTCGTGGACCGCTTCCTCGCCGACCTCGAGGCGTCGCAGGGCCAGTCCGCCGGGGAGCGCTGAGCATGCGCAGCGCCACCAGGGAAGCGCTCGCGTCGACGCGGGCGGTGCTCACCGACCTCGGTGACGCCGTCCAGCTCGACACGGGTGTCGAGATCCTCGCCGCAGGGCGTGCGATCGCCGGGGCGCCGCAGCTGCTCGGTCTGCTGGCCGACCCGACGGCTGACGTCGTCGGCAAGAAGTCGGTCATCGACCGGGTCTTCGGCGGCCAGTCCGACGCCACGCGTGCGGTCCTGACCGCGGCGGCCGGCTCGCGCTGGTCCTCGCAGCAGGACCTGCTCGCGGGCATCGAGGACGCCGGCATCCGTGCCGTCGCCCGGACCGCGCCGGCGGAGACGTCGATCGAGGCCGAGCTGTTCTCCTTCGAGACGGCGGTCCGTTCGGACGCCGCGCTCGAACTGGCGCTGGGCACCAAGCTTGGCAGCCCGTCGGAGAAGGGCGCGCTCGTCCAGCGGCTCGTCGGCGCCAAGGTCTCGCCGCAGACCACCGCCATCCTGGAGCACCTCGTGCAGCAGCCTCGTGGCCGCCGCATCGGTGAGATCGTCCGCGACGCCTCGCGCATCGTGGCCGACCAGGCCGGCAAGGTCGTCGCGACGGTCATCACGGCCTCCCCGCTCTCCGACGGCCAGGCGGCCCGTGTCGCCCGCGGCATTGCGGAGCGCTACGGCAAGGACGTCAGCGTGAACCAGGTCGTCGACCCCGCGGTCGTCGGCGGGGTCCGCGTGCAGGTCGGTGGCGACGTCATCGACGGCACGGTGTCCACGCGCCTGTCGGAGCTCCGGCTCCAGCTCGCCGGCTGAGCGTACGGTCGAAGCCGACTCCTCCAAGTCCACAACGGGAACTGTCCCTCGCCGGGGCAGCATCACCCTCTCGGAGCCGAAGGGCCCCGGAAACCAACAAGGAAAATCCCATGGCAGACATCACCATCAGCCCCGATGAGATCCGTGATGCCCTGAAGGACTTCGTCTCGAACTACGAGCCGACGAAGGCCTCCACGGCCGAGGTCGGGCACGTCACCGACGCCGGCGACGGCATCGCACACGTCGAGGGCCTCCCCGGCGTCATGGCGAACGAGCTCATCCGCTTCGAGGACGGGACCCTGGGTCTCGCGCAGAACCTCGACGAGGACGAGATCGGAGCCATCGTGCTCGGCGAGTTCGGCGGCATCGAAGAGGGCCAGGAGGTCACCCGCACCGGCGAGGTCCTCTCGGCCCCCGTCGGCGACGGCTTCCTCGGTCGCGTCGTCGACCCGCTCGGCAACCCGATCGACGGTCTCGGCGAGATCCAGGCCGAGGGTCGCCGCGCCCTCGAGCTCCAGGCCCCGGGCGTCATGTCCCGCAAGTCGGTCCACGAGCCGCTCCAGACCGGCATCAAGGCCATCGACGCGATGATCCCCGTCGGCCGCGGTCAGCGCCAGCTGATCATCGGCGACCGCCAGACCGGCAAGACGGCCATCGCGATCGACACGATCATCAACCAGAAGGCCAACTGGGAGTCGGGCGACGAGGACAAGCAGGTCCGCTGCATCTACGTCGCCATCGGTCAGAAGGGCTCCACGATCGCCTCCGTCAAGGGTGCGCTCGAGGACGCCGGCGCGATGGAGTACACCACCATCGTCGCCGCCCCGGCCTCCGACCCGGCCGGCTTCAAGTACCTCGCCCCCTACACCGGCTCGGCCATCGGCCAGCACTGGATGTACGGCGGCAAGCACGTCCTGATCATCTTCGACGACCTGTCGAAGCAGGCCGAGGCCTACCGTGCGGTGTCGCTCCTCCTGCGTCGTCCGCCGGGCCGCGAGGCCTACCCGGGTGACGTCTTCTACCTGCACTCCCGCCTGCTGGAGCGTTGCGCGAAGCTGTCCGACGACCTCGGCGCCGGTTCGATGACGGGTCTCCCGATCATCGAGACCAAGGCGAACGACGTCTCGGCCTACATCCCGACCAACGTGATCTCGATCACCGACGGCCAGATCTTCCTGCAGTCGGACCTGTTCAACGCGAACCAGCGTCCGGCCGTGGACGTGGGCATCTCGGTGTCCCGCGTCGGTGGTGACGCGCAGGTCAAGTCCATCAAGAAGGTCTCCGGCACGCTCAAGCTCGAGCTCGCGCAGTACCGCTCGCTCGAGGCGTTCGCGATGTTCGCGTCCGACCTCGACCAGGCGTCGCGTCGTCAGCTCGACCGTGGTGCCCGCCTGACCGAGCTCCTCAAGCAGCCGCAGTACTCGCCGTACCCGGTCGAGGAGCAGGTCGTCTCGATCTGGGCCGGCACGAACGGCAAGCTCGACGAGGTGCCCGTCCCCGACGTGCTCCGCTTCGAGGCCGAGCTGCTCGAGCACCTGCGTCGCAACTCCGACGTGCTCACCACGCTCCGCGAGACCAACCAGCTCAGCGACGAGACCGTCGCCGCGATGGACCGCGAGATCGACGCGTTCAAGAAGGGCTTCCAGACGAGCGACGGCAAGACGCTCGGCTCGGAGCAGTTCGACGCGGCGGACGCCGAGGACGTCGACCAGGAGCAGATCGTCAAGGGTCGTCGCTAGATGGCAGCACAGGTCCGGGTCTACCGACAGCGCATCAAGTCGGCGAAGACCACGAAGAAGGTCACTCGCGCGATGGAGCTGATCTCGGCGTCGCGGATCCAGAAGGCGCAGGCCCGCATGGCCGCGTCCGGCCCGTACTCGCGGGCCGTGACGCGGGCCGTGTCGGCCGTGGCGACGTTCTCGAACGTCGACCACGTGCTGACCACGGAGCCCGAGTCGTCGACGCGTGCCGCGGTCGTGCTGTTCACGTCCGACCGTGGTCTGAACGGCGCGTTCAGCACCAACGTCCTCAAGCAGGGCGAGGAGCTCGCCTCCCTGCTCCGGAGCGAGGGCAAGGAGGTCGTGTTCTACCTCGTCGGCCGCAAGTCGGTCGGGTACTTCGCGTTCCGCGAGCGCCCGTCCGAGCGGCAGTGGATCGGTGGGACCGACCAGCCGGAGTTCTCGACGGCCAAGGAGATCGGCGACGCGGTCGTGTCGAAGTTCCTCCAGGACACGGCGGAGGGCGGCGTGGACGAGATCCACATCGTCTTCAACCGGTTCATCAGCCTGGCGACCCAGGAGCCGCAGGTCGTGCGCCTGCTCCCGCTCGAGGTCGTCGAGGGCGTGGAGGAGCCGGCCGACGGTGAGCCCCTGCCGCTGTACGAGTTCGAGCCCGACGCCGACGCCGTCCTCGACGCGCTGCTCCCGGTCTACATCGAGAGCCGGATCTTCAACGCCATGCTGCAGTCGGCTGCCTCCGAGCACGCCGCCCGTCAGAAGGCGATGAAGTCCGCGAGCGACAACGCCGACTCGCTCATCAACGAGTTCACCCGGCTCGCGAACAACGCGCGTCAGGCCGAGATCACCCAGCAGATCTCCGAGATCGTCGGCGGCGCCGACGCCCTCTCGTCGAAGAAGAAGTAGTCCGCGGACGCCCGCGGACAGACACCACCCCTCAGGAAGGCACACGCCATGACCGACACCGCCACCACCGCGGTCGAGACGTCGTCGGCGCCCGGTGTCGGACGGATCGCCCGTGTCACGGGTCCCGTCGTCGACATCGAGTTCCCGCACGACGCCATCCCCGACATCTACAACCTCCTGCACACGACGGTCACCATCGGTGACCAGTCGCAGGAGATCGGCCTCGAGGTCGCGCAGCACCTGGGCGACGACCTGGTCCGCGCCATCTCGCTGAAGCCGACCGACGGTCTCGTCCGCGGTCAGGAGGTCCGTGACTCGGGCGCCCCGATCTCGGTCCCCGTCGGCGACGTCACCAAGGGCAAGGTCTTCGACGTGCTCGGCAACGTGCTGAACACCGACGAGAAGCTCGAGATCACCGAGCGCTGGCCGATCCACCGCAAGGCCCCGGCCTTCGACCAGCTCGAGTCGAAGACCACCATGTTCGAGACCGGCATCAAGTCGATCGACCTCCTCACCCCGTACGTGCAGGGTGGCAAGATCGGTCTCTTCGGTGGTGCGGGCGTCGGCAAGACGGTCCTCATCCAGGAGATGATCCAGCGCGTCGCACAGGACCACGGCGGTGTGTCGGTGTTCGCCGGTGTCGGTGAGCGCACCCGTGAGGGCAACGACCTCATCGGCGAGATGGAAGAGGCGGGTGTCTTCGACAAGACCGCGCTCGTGTTCGGCCAGATGGACGAGCCGCCGGGAACGCGTCTGCGCGTGGCCCTGTCGGCGCTGACGATGGCGGAGTACTTCCGCGATGTCCAGAAGCAGGACGTGCTCCTCTTCATCGACAACATCTTCCGCTTCACGCAGGCCGGGTCCGAGGTCTCCACGCTGCTCGGCCGCATGCCGTCCGCGGTGGGCTACCAGCCGAACCTCGCCGACGAGATGGGTGTGCTCCAGGAGCGCATCACCTCGACGCGTGGTCACTCGATCACCTCGCTGCAGGCGATCTACGTCCCCGCCGACGACTACACCGACCCGGCGCCGGCGACCACGTTCGCGCACCTCGACGCCACGACCGAGCTCTCCCGTGAGATCGCGTCGCAGGGTCTGTACCCGGCCATCGACCCGCTGACCTCCACGTCGCGGATCATGGACCCCCGGTACCTGGGCGCCGACCACTACGAGACCGCGACGCGCGTCAAGCAGATCCTGCAGAAGAACAAGGAGCTGCAGGAGATCATCGCGATCCTCGGTGTCGACGAGCTCTCCGAAGAGGACAAGATCACGGTCGAGCGCGCTCGTCGTATCCAGCAGTTCCTCTCGCAGAACACGTACATGGCCAAGAAGTTCACGGGTGTCGAGGGTTCGACGGTCCCGCTCAAGGACACGATCGAGTCCTTCCGCGCGATCGCCGACGGCGAGTTCGACCACGTGGCCACGCAGGCCTTCTTCAACGTCGGTGGCATCAACGACGTCGAAGAGAAGTGGGCGCAGATCCAGAAGGAGAACCGCTGACATGGCGGCACTCACCGTGAGCGTCGTCTCGGCGGACCGTGAGGTCTGGACGGGCGACGCCACCATGGTCGTCGCACGGACGACGGAGGGCCAGATCGGCATCCTCGCGGGGCACGAGCCACTGCTCGCGACCCTCGCGCAGGGCCAGGTCCGCATCACCCGGGCCGACGGCTCGACGGTGACGGCGGACGCCGAGGACGGCTTCCTGTCGGTCGAGCACGACACGGTCACGATCGTGGCGCGGCAGGCCGCGCTGGCGTCCTGACCGGACTGACCGTCCTCCTCCCGCCGTCCGAGACGAAGCGGGAGGGCGGGGACACGGCACGCACCCTCGACCTGGGTGCGCTGTCCTTCCCGGAACTGTCCGACGAGCGGGCCGCGGTGATCACCGCGGCCCGCTCCGTCAGTTCCGAGGAGTCCACGGCACGGACGGCCTTGAAGCTCGGCCCGAGGTCGGTGGGCGAGCGACTCCGCAACCTGGCGCTCGACACCGCACCGACGCTGCCGGCGATCGAGCGGTACACCGGTGTGCTCTACGACCCACTCGACGCTCCGGGTGCGGACGACGCGACGCGGCGCTGGTGGGCGGACCACGTCGTGGTCCAGTCCGCGATGTTCGGCCCGATCGGCGCCGGCGACGAGATCCCCGCGTACCGGCTCTCGCACGACTCGAGGCTCGGCGCGCTCCGACTCGCGAAGCACTGGCCCGAGCCGTCCTCCCGTGTGCTCGGTCGTCGCGCCGATGGTCTCGTGCTCGACCTGCGTTCCGAGGGCTACCGTGCGCTCGGGCCGGTCCCCGAGGCGCTCACCCTCCGGGTGGTCAGCGTCGACGACGGCGGACGTCGTCGGGCGCTGAACCACTGGAACAAGACCGCGAAGGGGCGGCTGACCGCGCTCCTCGGACGGACCGGTGCGGAGGTGGGCGACACCGCGGGACTGCTTCGGTGGGCCGGCGAGCACGGCGTGGTGGTCGAACGCACGGACGACGGCTGGGACCTGGTCGCGGAGAGCCTCGAGCCGGTCCGCGTCTGACCGGCGGCGGGAAGACGTCCTGCACAACCGGCGGATCCGTCGGACCCGTCCACAGATGCTCCGGTGCGACCGGCCTGGAGGCACGGCACGGGTCACGATCTCGTGCATGACCTCCACGACACGACGCCCTTCGTCCACCCAGGTGCGCTACCCGCGTGAGATCGCCGCTGCGGTCACCCTGCGCGCCGCCTGTGCCGCGCTCGTCGCGCCGTCCCCGCCGTCCGCGTCGTTCGCGCCCCAGCGAGCCGGTGCGTCGGCAGGCGACGAGGTGCTCGCGCGTCCGCAGGCCGTCGCGGTGACGACGGCGTGCGGCGCGCTCGCGACCCGCTTCGCGCTGGTCGGCTTCCTCGCCTCGCGGGGTCGCCCGGACCCCGGGACGGTCGTGCCGTTCGACCCGTTCCGCGACCCGACGCCGCCGGCGCTCGGCGGATCGGGTCCGGAGCCGGACCGCGCGCGGCTGCGGGTGGCGGGTGACCGGTGCGCTGCTGCCTGGCGGACCTGGCGCGCCGACGGGGCGGTCGGGGGAGACGTGGCGATCGGCGCGGCCGGTGCCCTCGCACTCGGTGCGTGGTGCGCCTGGGCGCTCGGGTCCTCCGCGCGGGCCGAGGTCCGCGCGCGGCACGCCCTGGACACGCGCCCGGACGACCCCTTCGGCTGGTTGGTCCTGCGCGCCGTCCGGTCCGGACACGGACCCGGGTGGGCCACGCCCACGGGGTCGACAGGATCGTCTACGGTGGGATGACCATGGAGCGGGAACCGGTGCGCGACGACGACACGGTGATCCGTGCGCGTCTCGACGCCGGTCCCGTCGGCCTTCCCGGTGCAGAGCCGGACGGTCTCCGCGACGACGACCCGTACGGGGACACGGTGATCCGGCCCGTGCGGGGCGTCGGACCGGGGCCCGGACCGGTTGCCGATGACACGGTCCTGCGTGATCGGCCCGGTCGGCCGACGCCGACCGGGACACCGGGGGGAGCGCCACCGAGTGCGGCCGTCCCGCGCAGCGACGAGCAACCGGTCCGCCGCCGGACGCCGTCCGTCCGCATCGGTGGACGCACCGTCCGGCTCGACCGACCACTGGTCGTCGGACGTCGCCCCGCTGCGCCACGCGTGGTGGTCGACGACGGTCCCGTCCTCGTGCCCGTGCCGTCGCCGAGCGGGCAGGTCTCCTCGTCCCACCTGCTCGTGCACGCTGCGGGCGAGGCCGCCGTCGTCGAGGACCTGCGGTCGACGAACGGCACCGTGGTGCGACCCCCGGGCGCCGCGCCGTTCCGGATGGCCGCGGGTGCGTCGATCGTCGTCCTGACGGGTACGCTCGTCGAGATCGGTGACGGCAACGTCGTCGAGGTCCTGTCGCCGCACCTCCGGGTCGGACCGGACGACGGCCTCCCACCGTTCCCTCCGAACCCGTGACGAACCGTCCGCCCGGCACGTCCCTCCACTCCCAGAGAGCGATCCTGAAACCGTGACCGAACTCGGCCGAGCTGCCACCGAGCACGCCATCGACGTCCCCGGCGCAGCCGGCACCCCCCTGACGCTCTCGTGGGGAGCCGCGACCGACGTCGGTCGACGTCGGGACCACAACGAGGACAGCTACGTCGTCGGTGCGCCGTTCTTCGTCGTCGCCGACGGCATGGGTGGGCACCTCGCGGGCGACCGGGCGAGCGACGCGGTCGTCCGACGACTCGACCAGGTCGCGACGGGCGACTTCACCAGCCGCCAGGACATCCAGCGGGCCCTGCTGCTCGCCACCGCCGACATCGAGCGGGCGGCCGGTGGCAACGCCCTCGGCGCCGGGACCACCGTGACCGGCGTCGCGCTCGTCGCGAGCCACGGGCAGCCGGCTGCGCTCGTGTTCAACGTGGGTGACTCCCGCACCTACCGGATCGAGTCCGGCGCACTGCGGCGCGTGACGGTGGACCACTCGGTCGTGCAGGAGATGGTCGACGCCGGGCTCCTCCGGGCCGAGGACGCCGAGCAGCACCCCGACAGCAACGTCATCACCCGCGCGGTCGGCTTCGGTGAGCCGCCGGAGCCCGACTGGTGGACGCTGCCGCTGCGTGCCGGTGACCGCTACATCGTGTGCTCCGACGGGCTCACCAAGGAACTCGGTGACGTCGGTATCGCCCGGATCGCGGCGCGGGTGCCCGCGGCCCAGGCACTGGCCGAGCGGCTGGTCGGGGACGCGGTCGTCGCCGGCGGCCGCGACAACGTCACGGTGGTGGTCGTGCAGGTCGACGGCGCGCCCGAGGACCCCGACGTCGAGGACACGCTGCCGCGGCACTGACCGCGGTCGTCGGGCTCGGGCGTCCCCCGAAGTGGGGGATGGTCGCTGTCCACAGGGTGGCTCGCGGCCGCCGGGTGTCGGAGCGCGCTTCGTAGAATGACCTGGCTGCGAGGAACGGACGAGCCGGCCGGGGGCCGGGGGAGGGAACGACGCCGATGGCCCGACGCCTGCCGTCCGATCCGCCCGTCATCGCCGGGTTCAGCCCCGTCCACGTCCTGGGTTCCGGTGGCTTCGCCGACGTGTTCCTCTACGAACAGGACATGCCCCGACGACAGGTCGCGGTGAAGGTGCTCCTGGACGAGGTCGTCGACGAGCGCGTCCGGCAGATGTTCCAGGCCGAGGCGAACCTGATGGCCCGGCTCAGCACGCACCCCTCCATCCTCACGGTGTTCCAGGCCAGCATCGCGGCCGACGGCCGACCGTACCTGGTCATGGAGCTGTGCTCGTCCTCGCTCAGCCAGCGCTACCGTCGCGAGCCGCTCCCCGTGTCCGAGGTCCTGGCCGTCGGCATCCGCATCGGCTCGGCGCTCGAGACGGCCCACCGGGAAGGCGTGCTCCACCGGGACGTCAAGCCCTCCAACATCCTGCGCACCGCCTACGGCGCACCCGTCCTGTCGGACTTCGGCATCGCCGCGACGATCGGCAGCGCCGACCCGGACGAACCGGTGGGCATGTCGATCCCGTGGTCCGCGCCCGAGGTGCTCGGCGACGAGTCGCGCGGGACCGTGCAGTCCGAGGTGTACTCGCTCGCCGCCACCGTCTACTCGCTGCTCGCAGGGCGCAGCCCGTTCGAGGTCCCCGGGGGGAAGAACGCCGCGGCGGACCTGATGGACCGGATCGACAAGGGCGGCGCGCGACCGACGGGCAGGACCGACGTCCCGCCGTCGCTCGAGCGACTGCTCGCCACGGCGATGTCGCGCCGGGTGTCCACGCGCCCGGCGACCGTGATGGAGTTCGTCCGCGGACTCCAGCAGGTCGAGGCCGAGCTCGGGATCCCGCAGACCCCCGCCGAGGTGGCGGTCGAGTCGTGGGCGGTCGCGACCCCGTCGTCCGACGCGGACCGGACCGTCGTCCGCGAGCTGCAGCCGCCCTCCCGGACCGGTGCCCGGCGCCGCACGCGGCGCGCCGTCCGGGGCGGGGCCTCCACGGGGGTGCAGAGCGTGGGGACGGTCCACCGCACCGGATCGGCGACCGTCGCGCGTCGGCGGGGTCGCACGAACGTCGTGGTGGCCGGATCGGCCGGTGTCCTCGTCCTCGCGGCCGTCGCCGTGGTGAGCGTCCTGCTCGTCACACGCGCGGGCACCGCGTCGATCCCCACCGTCCGCGACGTCAGCGCCCGCGCCGGTGCCGACTCGGTGTCGTTCAGCTGGGCCGACCCGGGGCTCCGTCCCGGTGACACCTACGTGATCACCTCGTCCGGCGCGACGAGCCAGCAGACCGGCACCACCTTCGTCGTGTCCGGCGGGACGGGGGCCGAGCAGTGCATCACGGTCGCCGTGAACCGTGACGGCAAGACGGGCGCCGCGAGCCCCGAGCAGTGCGGGACGATCGGGAGCACCGGGTGATCCGGGCGCTCCTGGCGAAGCACCGGTCGGCGGCCGTCACGCTCGGTGCGTCGGTCGTCGTCGGTGCCGTGGTGGCGACCGCTGCGGTCGTGTCGACCGGGTACCACACGCAGCGGATCGACCTCGGCGACGGCACGGTGTGGGTGCCCTCCGCGCAGTACGGTGCCGTCGGCCGCGCGAACACCGGGGTCCTGGCGCTCAACACGGCCGTCGAGACACCGAGCGACGATCTCTCGGTCGTGCAGCGCGGCGCCGAGGTCTACAGCGTCGACGGCACGAAGGGGACCGTGGCCAGGGTCGACGTCGCCGACGCGACCGTGGGCGACGCCGTCACCCTGCCTGCCGGGTCGCCGCAGGTGTTCTTCGCCGGGGACACCGCCGTCGTCGGGAACGGCGACACCGGTGAGCTCTGGGCGACCCCGGCTGCCCGGCTGGCCGACTTCGACGCCTCGGCCAGGGCCGACCTGACCCTCGGTGCCGACGCCGTCTTCGACGCCTCCGACGACCGGGTCACCGTCTACTCGCCGCGCACCGGGCGGGCGTCACTCGTCGACGTCGGGCCCGAACTGACGGTCGAGCAGCGGTGGGACGTCCGGTTCGACCGTTCCCACGAGTTCCAGGTCGCGTCCTTCGGGGACCACGTCGCCGTCCTCGACCGGACCACGGGGCAGCTCTCGGTCGACGGGGACACCGTCGACCTCGGCGACCGCGTCGGCGGGACCCCCGCGCTGCAGCGGTCGTCCGACTCCTCGTCCTCGGTCCTGGTCGCCGGTACCGCGGGCCTGGTGCGGGTCTCCGCCTCCGGCCAGGTGGACCGGACGGCGCTGCGGGTCTCGGGTCGAGCGGCGCGCCCGACCGTGGTCGGCTCGTGCACCTACGCCGCGTGGGCGGGCGGGCAGGCGATGGACTCCTGCCGCGGCAGCGGGCTGCAGCGGCTGGCGCAGAGCGCCGACGCCGACGACCTGCAGATCGTGCACAACGGCGGCACCGTCGTGGCGAACGACCCGCGGAGCGGGCGGTCGTGGGCGATCGGTCGCAGCGGACAGCTCATCGACAACTGGTCCGACCTGGTCGACCAGGACGACGAGCGGCAGCAGGAACGGGTGTCGGACGACGACCCGCAGGTGGACAAGGACCAGAAGCCGCCGGTGGCCGTGGACGACGAGCTCGGCGCGCGTCCCGGACGGACGACGAGCCTGCCGGTGCTCCTCAACGACTACGACCCGAACGGCGACCCGCTGGTCATCAGCGAGGTCGGCAGCATCCCCGACGCCCAGGGCAGCGTCGCGATCGTCGGCGACGGGCAGCGACTGCAGGTCACGCTCACCGCGGACGCCCGCGGCACGCTGTCCTTCCCGTACACGATCACCGACGGCAACGGCGGGTCGGACAGCGCGACCGTGCGCGTGACCGTCCGTCCCGACACGGAGAACGAGCCGCCGCGACAGGTCCGCAGCACCTCGGCCGACGTCGTGCAGAACGGGCACGTCGTGACCGACGTGCTGTCGGACTGGGTCGACCCGGACGGTGACCCGGTCTACCTGGAGTCCGCCTCCGCGGACGGCGACCGTGTCTCCACCACGCCGGACGGGCTGCTCGACTTCCGCAACGCGAGCGGCCGGACCGGAGACCGCACCGTGCAGCTCGTCGTGAGCGACGGACGCGACCGCGGCCGCGGGTCGATGACCGTCCGGGTCGCGGCGCAGGGGAACGTCCCGCTGCGCGCCGACGCCTTCGCGGTGCAGGGCTACGCCGGCAAGGCGTTCACGGTGGAGCCGCTCGACCACGTCCGCGGCGGCAACGGCACCGTCACGCTCACCAGCGTGTCGTCGTCGAGCGGCCTGACGGTCACCCCCTCGTACGACGCCGGCACGTTCCGCGTCCAGGGTGCCGGGGTGGGGGACCACCAGCTCGAGTACACCGTCACCGACGGCACGAAGACCGCGAGCGGCGTCGTCCGGGTCACCGTGCTCGCGCCGCCCGATGCCTCGACCCCGCCGATCACGACGCCCAAGACGGTGTTCGTCACCACCCTGTCGACGAAGGACACCGACGTCACCGCGACGGACACCGACCCGGCCGGCGGCGTCCTGATGGTCACGGCGCTCGACGGGCCCGGACGCGCCACCGGGGTGCAGGCGAGCATCCTCGACCAGCACGTCGTCCGGGTCACGCTCACCGCGCCGCTCGACGGGCCGGTGACGTTCGGGTACACGGAGTCGAACGGTCTGGCCACCGCCGCCGGGACGATCACGGTGGTCGAGATCCCGAAGCCCGACCGGATCCAACCGCCCGTCGCGCAGTCCGACTCCGCCACGGTCCGGGTCGGGGACGTCGCCGAGATCGACGTCCTGGCGAACGACACCCAGCCGGAGGGCGAGCCGCTGACGCTCGACCCGCAGCTCGTGCAGAACGTCCCGGGCGACGGCGGGCTGCTCTTCGTGTCGGGCGACCGGCTCCGGTACCTCGCACCGCAGACGCCCGGCAACCACACCGCGGTCTACCGCGTCCGTGGGCCGGACGGGCAGTACGCCGACGCGACGGTGTCGATCTCCGTGCGGGAGCGCGACGCCGCGACGAACAACCCGCCGGTGCCCGAGACCGTGACGGCGCGCGCCGTCGCCGGACAGGCCGTGCGCATCACCGTGCCGCTGAACGGCATCGATCCCGACGGCGACTCGGTGCAGCTCGTCGGCGTCGCCGACAACCCCCAGAAGGGATCGGTGAGCGACGTCACCGCTGACGCGCTCACCTACGACGCGGGGGACTACTCCTCCGGTACCGACGAGTTCACGTACACCGTCGTCGACGCGCTCGGCGCCCGCGCGACCGGGACGGTCCGGGTCGGCATCAGCCCCCGTGCCGAGCAGGCCGCGAACCCCGTCGCCCAGGCCGACCACGTGACCATCCGTCCCGGGGGGTCCGTCACCGTGCGGGTCCTCCAGAACGACTCCGACCCCGAGGGCGGGCAGCTCACCGTCACCGCCGCGGAGCCCACCGCCGCCGGGGTCACGGCGAAGGTCCTCCAGCGCACCCAGGTGCGGGTCACGCCGCCCCGCTCCGCCACCGAGGGTGACTTCGCGGTGCTCTACACGGTCGCGAACGCGAGCGGAGGGTCGAGCACCGCCTTCCTGACCGTGACGGTCGACCGCGACGCCCCGCCGCTCCGGCCCGAGGTCGAGGACACCACGCTCGACCTGCAGGACATCCTGCGTCGCGAGAGCGTGACGGTCGACGTGCTGCAGAACGTCTTCTTCGCCGAGGGGTCGACCTCGCGGCTCGAGGTCGGCGTGGTCGACGGCTACGGCGACACCGCGCAGGTGACGAAGGACCGTCGGATCACCATCCGGTTGACGGACGCCGCGCAGGTCGTGCCGTTCTCGGTCGCCCGGAGCGACCACCCCGACGTCGTGTCCTACGGCTTCGTGCACGTGCCCGGGTTCGACGACGCCCTGCCGCAGGTCGACCGCAGCGTCGGCGCCGTGACCGTGAAGAGCGAGGCGACGGTCCGCATCCCGCTCGACCGCTACGTGGTCACGGCGAACGGGCGCACCGCGCAGATCACCGACCGCAGCACCGTGAAGGCGACGCACGCGAACGGACAGGACCTCGTGGTCGACCGGTCAACGCTGCAGTTCACGTCGTCGAAGCTCTTCTACGGCAACGCGTCGATCTCCTTCGAGGTCACCGACGGGTCGAGCACGAACGGCGGCAAGGGCCGGGTCGCGACGCTCGTCCTGCCGATCAAGGTCACACCGCGGTCGAACCAGCCACCGGCGTTCACCGGGTCGTCGATCGACATGCAGCCGGGCGACTCCCGGACGCTCGACCTGACGAAGCTGACGGACTACCCGTACCCGGACGACCTCGGGGAGCTGCGGTACTCCGTCGTCAGCCGTCCGGGCTCCGGCACCACCGCGACCGTCCAGGGCCAGCAGCTCCGGGTGTCCGTGGCCGAGGACGCGCCGAAGGACACGACGGCGTCGATCGGCATCGGGGTGTCCGACGCCGCCAACCAGGGCCGCGCCGGCGTCGTCCAGGTCGGCATCGTCGGGTCGACCAGGCCCCTCGTTCAGCCGGGAGCCGATCGGGCCGTCGTCCAGCGCGGGACGACCGCGACCATCGACGTCCTGTCGAACGACCAGGCGACGAACCCCTTCCCGGACCGGCCGTTGCGGGTGGTCGCGATCCGCGGACTCGCCGGTGGGCTCCCCGCCGGGGTGAGCGTCACGCCGAGCGCCGACCGGTCCCGACTGCAGGTCACCGTCGCCGACCGGGCGCAACCCGTCGACGCACACCTGCAGTACCAGGTGGCGGACGCGACGGACGACCCCTCCCGGTACGTCTGGGCCGACGTGACGATCGCCGTGCAGGACGTCCCGGACGCGCCGGGGGCACCCACCAGGACCGGCACCTTCCAGGGCGGTAAGCTCACGCTCACGTGGGCGACTCCGCAGGCGAACAACGCGCCGATCACCGGCTACCGGGTCCAGGGCACGAACGGTGTCGCGAAGGACTGCGGGACCGCGACGGTCTGCACCCTCACGGGCGTCGACCCGTCTGCGTCGTACCGCTTCTCGGTCGTCGCGCGGAACGCCGTCGGCGAGTCCGAGCCCTCGTCGCAGTCCGCGCCGATGAGCGCCGACTTCGTCCCGGCAGCGCCGAAGGGCGTCCGGGTGACGCCGAGCAGCACGACCCCGGACCAGCTCGACGTCACCTGGAGTGCCGTCGGGACGCCGAATGGCGGGTCGCCGGTGTCGAACTACGCGGTGACCGTCCAGGGCCCCGGCCTGTCCTCGACGAAGAACGTCGGCACCGCGACCAGCACGTCGTTCCCCGGTGCCCAGAGCGGTGCCGAGTACACCGTGCGGGTGTCCGCGCGCAACGCGGCCGACCGCGACGGCAGCCCCGTGCAGTGGAACGAGGCGTCCGCCACCGGTTCGGCCGTCGGCGCCCCCGCCACCCCGGAGCTGTCGGCCACCGGGCAACCCGACGGATCGACAACCGCGGTGACGCTCAGCGCGTCCGAGGCCGACTGGGCCGGCGGTACCGCCGGGTGGCGGATCGCGAAGTACGCGGCGTCCACGCCGATCCCGTCCGGCTGCTCGACGACCGGTGCCGAGAAGGTCTGGAACGCCCAGACGGCGAGCGACCGCATCACGAGCCGGTACCGCTACGTCGCCCTCGCCGACAACGGACTCTTCTGCACCGCCTCCCAGCCCGCCGACGTGCAGGGCTACCAGGCACCGGACGCGCCGACCGGCACGCTCGAGCGCGCGCAGCAGCCCGGCACCGACGGGACGGTCGGCCTCACGGCGAGTGCGCAGTCGAGCGCGCCGTACCTGTACTACTCCGTCGGCGGCGGGCAGCCCGTGCGCTTCAGCGGCTCGGCCTCCCTCGGGGCGGGCGCCGGCTACGGCCTGCAGACGAGCGTCGTGTTCACTGCCTGCGCAGCCGACGGCCAGTACTGCACCTCGAGCGATGCGCAGACGGCGACCGCGTTCACCACCCGGGCGTCCGTCGTCAGCGCAGTCGTCGGTCAGGCCCCGGTGATCAACCCGCCGGACAACAACGGGCGCATCGCAGCGGACGGCTACCAGATCTCGTACTGCCGCTCGACCATCCTCGGCGACGTCTGCGACGACACGAACCCGACCACGAGGGCGCCGTGGACGACGAGCGATCCGGTCCCGAGCGGGTACTCCTCGATCCGGGTCAAGGCGACCGTGGACGGGCAGCAGGACCCGACCGGCGCGCGCGGTACCGTCACGCCGGCCACGGGTACGGACGACCCGCCGTCCGGTACCGACCCGAGCAACCCCGCCGCAGGCTAGGGTCTCGACCCGCCAGCGATCCCGCCCCCGAGAACGAGGACACCACCGCATGAGCATGACCCCCGAGCAGGCCACCTGGTTCGCCGACGTCGCCGGCCGGATCGTGACCAACGTCGAGCAGGTGCTCCTCGGGAAGACGTTCGTCATCCGGCTCGCCGTGACGACCATGCTCAGCGAGGGGCACCTGCTCCTCGAGGACGTCCCCGGGACGGGCAAGACGAGCCTCGCCCGGGCGATGGCGCAGAGCGTGCAGGGGTCGACGAACCGGATCCAGTTCACCCCGGACCTGCTGCCCGGCGACATCACGGGCATCAGCGTGTACGACCAGCGCACGCAGGAGTTCGACTTCCACCGGGGCCCGGTGTTCGCCAACGTCGTGCTCGCCGACGAGATCAACCGGGCGAGCCCGAAGACCCAGTCCGCGCTCCTCGAGGCGATGGAGGAGTCGGCGGTGACCGTCGACGGTGTGAACCACCGCCTGGCGGCCCCGTTCATGGTGATCGCGACGCAGAACCCCGTCGAGCAGGCCGGAACGTACCGCCTGCCCGAGGCCCAGCTCGACCGGTTCCTCGTGCGCACCTCGATCGGCTACCCGGACCACGCCGCGACCGTCCGCATCCTCGAGACCTCCTCGGCACCGTCCACCTCGGTGCCCCTGCCGAGCGTCGTCCCCGCGGCGACCGTCACGGAGATGGCGGCCCTCGCCCGCACCGTCCACGTCGACCCGACGATCGCCGACTACGTCGCCCGCCTCGTCGACGCGACCCGAGCCGCGAGCGAGGTCCGGCTCGGCGTGAGCGTCCGCGGTGCGATGGGACTCGTCCGCGCCGCCCGTGTGTACGCCGCGGTGCAGGGCCGCCACTACGTCACACCGGACGACGTGAAGGCACTGGCCGTCCCGGTGCTGGCCCACCGGCTCGTGCTCGACGCCGAGGCGGAGTTCGACGGGGTCAGCGCCACGAGCGTCGTGGCGCAGCTCCTTGTCGAGACGCCGCCACCGGCCGACCGAGCGGCGTCGTGACCGACCGCCGTCCCACCGGCACCAGGACGCGACGCGGCAGCACGAGGTCCCGTCGCGGTCCGGTCTCGCCCGAACGGACGACGACGGTCGCCGGCCTCACGAACGTGCGCACCCGGCTCGTCGGCGACCGCGAGGGCGTCGCCGCCGACGCGGTCGTCGGTGCGGCGAAGGCGTGGGCGGCGGCCTGGAGGACCGCACGACGTCTGTGGGCCGAGGTCGCCGCGGTGGTCACCGGCCTGGGGTGGACGGTCGCCGCCGTCACGGTCGTCGCCTTCGTGGTCGGGTACCGCTCCGGACTGCGTGAGGTCGTGGTGGTGGGCTTCGCCGGCGCCGTGCTCGCGGTCGTGGCTGCCGTCGCGCTCGTCGGGCGGACCCGTCTGGTCGTGGGCATGCGGTTGCCGCAGCACCGCGTGGCGGTCGGTGACGACGCCGGGGTCGTGGTCACCGCGGAGAACCCTGCGCGGCTGCCGTCCGTGCCGACCACGGTCGAGCTGCCCGTCGGCTCCGGCCTGGTGGACGTCGCGGTGCCGTCCGTCGCCCCCGGTGGCGTGTTCGAGGAACTGGTGCCGGTGCCGACGGTGCGCCGGGGCGTCCTCGACGTCGGTCCGGTCACCGGCGTCCGGGCCGACCCGGTCGGGCTGGTGCGACGCGAGGTCGTCTGGACCGCCCGGGAGCAGGTGATCGTCCACCCGCGTACGATCGCGATCCCGTCGACGAGCACCGGACTCGTCCGCGACCTCGAGGGGCAGGCGACGACCGACCTCTCCTCGGCGGACATCGCGTTCCACGCCGTGCGTGAGTACGTCCCCGGCGACGACCCGCGCACCATCCACTGGAAGTCGACCGCGAAGTCCGGCGCGCTGATGGTCCGGCAGTTCGAGGACACCCGGCGCTCCCACCTCGTGGTGGCCCTCGCGACCCGACGGTCCGAGTTCGACGACGACGACGAGTTCGAGCTCGCCGTGAGCGTCGCCGCGTCCCTCGGCGCGCGCGCCGTCCGGGACGGCCGGGAGGTCTCCGTCGTCGTGTCCGAGCGCACGCCGGAGTACGCCAAACGCCCGGTGCGGGCGGTGCACCGGCTGACCACCGTCACCCCGACCCGACTGCTGGACGAGTTCGCGACCGTCGGACTCTCCGATGCGTGCCTGCCCGTCGCCGAGGTCGCCGGGATCGTCGGCAACGACACCGCGGGCATCTCGGTCGCCTTCCTGGTGGTTGGTCCTGCGGTCGGGCTGCCGGCGCTCCGGCTCGCCGCGACGCGCTTCCCCGTCGGGGTCGAGGTCGTGGCCGTCACCTGCGAGCCCGAGGCCCAGCCGCGCGTGCTCCGTGTCGCCGGTCTCACCGTGCTGACCGTCGGCTACCTCGAGGACCTGCGCCAGGCCCTGCACCGATCGGCGGCCGCCGCGTGAGTACCACGTCCACGGACCGACGGACGCGCAGCCGTCGTGCGACCCGTCGCGCGGCTCGCCGGCGCGCGCCCGCACGGCTGGTCGGTGGCACGCTCGTCGTCTGGCTCCTCGTCGCGGTGGCGAGCACCGCCTGGTGGCCGGTCCACCGCGACGGCTCGATGGTCACCGCCGGCGTCACCGCGGTCGTCGCCGGGACCGCCGTGGCGTGGGCCGGCGCGCTCGGGCGACTGCCGACGCTGGTCGTCGGCGTCCTGACCGTGGCCGTCTTCACCCTGACCGGCGTGCCAGTCGCGGTCCCGGCCGAGGCCGCAGGGCTGCTGCCGACCGGGCCGGGCCTCGTCGACCTCTTCGCCGGCGTCGCGCTCGACTGGAAGCGCCTCGTCACCGTCAGCCTGCCGGTCGGGTCCTACGAGTCCCTGCTCGTGCCGTACTTCGTGACGACCCTCGTCGCCACGGTGACGGCCGTGACCGTGGCGACCCGCGCCTCCCGACCGGAGACCGCGAGCATCCCGGCCCTCGTCCTGTTCGCGGCGGGTGTCGTCGTCGGACCGAGCCGCCTCGATGTGCCGGTCGCGACCGCGGTCGCGCTCGGCGGGATCGCCCTGGTCTGGGCGCTCGTCGTCCGCCACTCCCGCAGGGCGGCCGCCGTCGCGACGACCGTCGGCGCGCCGGTCCCGGTGTGGCGGTCCGTGGCGCGACCCGCGCTCGTCGGGACGGGGACCGTGCTGGCGGCGGCGGTCGTCGCGACCGGACTCGGGCTGGTCGCGCCGCCGTCGGTCGGCCGCACCGTCGCACGCACCGACGTCGTCAAGCCCTTCGACCCCCGCGACGAGGTCAGCCCGCTGAGCACCTTCCGGGCGTACGAGGAGACCGGCTCGGCCGACGCGGCGCAGTTGCGCGTCTCGGGGCTGCCGCAGGGCGGGTTCGTCCGGATCGCGACCCTCGACACGTACGACGGCGTCGTGTTCCGGGTCGGCGGCGACGACGGGGCGTCCGTGTCTGGCACGTTCGAGCGGGTGCCGACGACCGTCGACGTCGGCGGCGTGCGGGGGAGCGACCTCCGGGTCGGAGTGGACGTCGACGCCTACCGTGGCGTCTGGCTGCCGACCGTCGGGGACCTGGAGTCGGTCACCTTCCGCGGGGACGGCGCAGAGCAGGCGCGGCGCTCCTTCTTCTACGACCGTGCGACGTCGACCGGCGCCGTCGTCGGCGGGGTCGGGGCGGGGACCCGCTACGACCTCGACGCTGTGCTGCCCGACCAGCCGGACGACCAGCAGCTCGCCTCGGCACGGCCGGGGACGGCTGCGGTCCCGCCGGCGACCGGGGTGCCGGACGCCGTGCGGGAGCGCGTCGAGTCGACGACCGCCGATGCCCGGACGGACGGCGAGAAGCTCGTCGCCGCCGTCCGGTGGCTCACCAGCACCGGCTACGTCAGCCACGGCGTCGGCGACGACCGTGCCAGCCGTTCCGGGCACGGCGCGGACCGCATCCAGGAGCTCCTCACCGCGCCGGTCATGATCGGCGACCAGGAGCAGTACGCGGTGGCAGCTGCACTGATGGCGCGGCAGATCGGGTTCCCGTCGCGGGTCGTGATGGGGTTCACCCCGGGCGGCGACTCCGGCGCCTCATCGTCCGGCCGGACAGCCAGCTCGGGCGGGACGACGACGCTACGCGGGTCCGACGTGACCGCGCGGGTCGAGGTGGACACGGCACAGTGGGGCTGGGTCACCCTGAACCCGAACCCCGTCGTCCGGGAGATCCCGGAGGAGCAGGACCAGACCCCGCAACCCGTCACGCGCCCGGAGACGGTCGTCCCGCCGCCGCCCGTCGAGCGGCAGGACCAGGACCAGCAGGCGCCGCCGCAGACCGACCGCGAGACACCGCCGGTGCCGCCGCTGTGGCTCCAGGTGCTGCTCGCGGCGATGCCGTGGGTCCTCGCGACGCTGGGCTTCGTGGCCCTCGTCCTCCTGCCGTTCGCGACCGTGCTGCTGTGCAAGCGGGTCCGGCGACGCCGACGACGCAGGGCACCGACCCCTCGTGCCCGCGTCACCGGTGCGTGGGACGAGTACCGCGACGCGCTGCTCGACCGGGGGCACGCCGTGCCCGGAGGCGCGACCCGTCGCGAGGCCGTCGCCGGTGCTCCCGGCCGTGGCGGTACCGGGCTGGCCGCGCTGGCGGACCGCAGTGTCTTCGGGCCGGACGACGTCGACCCGGCGACCGCCGACCGGATGTGGTCGGCGACCGACGAGGCGATCGAGAGCCTGCGCGAGGGGCGGAACCGGCGCGAACGCCTCCGAGCGGCCGTGTCGTTGCGGTCCGTCTGGTCCGGCGCCGGGCGACCGCACCTGGTCGCCGGGACGGGACCGGCCGGTCGGGGGAACGTCGGCGTCGGCGTCGGGGGCCGGGGCGACCAGGGGCGTCCCGGTGGCCGTGACTACGATGGTCCGGAGGCCGGCGAGCGTCGTGGACGGCCGAGTGAGGACAGAGGCGAACCGTGATCAGATGCGAACACTGCGGATCGATGCTGCCGGACGGCGCGATCTTCTGCGGTGAGTGCGGGCGGTCGGTGAACGTCTCGGCGAACCGCCGGCCCGCTCCGGCGGCGCCCGCGGACGACACCCCACCGCCGCCGCTCCGCCAGCCCGACCAGTACGGTCACCGGCCCGACCCGGCGGCCGAGGCGTGGTTGCCGGAGGCGACGCTCGACCCCGCGACGCGTGCTTGGCTCACCGGCGAGGACCGGCGGTCCCCGGGTCCCGTGCCCGATCGTCCGTCAGCACCGGCCGGGCCGATGGGTCCGCCCGATCACGCCGTCCCCGGCGCTCCGGTCGGTGGACCCTCGTGGGCGCGACCCGAGGACGGCGACCCGGGCCGACCACGCCGCGGGACGGGATCGACCGGTACCGGGGCGATCGGTGCTGATCCGGTCGGTACCGCCGCAACCGGTAGCGACGCGACCGGTACCCCCGCGACCGGCGCCGGAGCCGGCGAGACCGGGAGTCCGGCGGGCACCTCGGCCGTGTCGGGCGCAGCCGACCTGCGGGCGGGTGCTCCGGAGGTGGAGCCGCCCCTCGACCCCGATGCGTACCCGTCCTCCCCGGACCCGCTCGCCTCGGCTGACCGGAGCACCTCGTCCGGCGAGCTCGCCGACACCGAACGCACCCGGCTCGCGCCGACCACCGACGCGACGTCGGAGCGCCCCGAACCGCCTGCGGCCCCGGTGTGGTCTCCTCCTGTCGCGCAGCAGCCGACGGCAGCGCCCTCGCGACCCTCCTGGTGGGTCGGGCGTGGTCCCGCCGCCGCCGATCCGCCCGTCGAGGACCAGCACGAGGTGTCGTCCGGTGACGAGCAGTCCCGTGCCGGCGACACCGCGGTGGTCGAACCCCTGGTCGATCGTCGTCCCGCGCCGACGCCGCTGATCGCTCCGGGGAGCGGACCTGCGACCTGCCCAGTGTGCGGCCACACCCTCGAGCCCGACGACATCTTCTGTGCGGAGTGCGGTGCCGTCCGTCCGACCGTGACCGCGGCCTTCACCGGCCCGGTCGTCCCGCTGCCGATGGCCCGGCCGGACTGGGCAGCCGACGACGAGGTCCGCGCCGGCGACGAGCCGTCGGAGAACGGCGTCGACGGCGGGTCCGGAGCGTCCGAGCTCGACGACGACTCGGCGACCGGCGCCCCCGACGGCCATCGAGTCGCTGACGGCGATCTCGTCGCTGACGGCGACCGAGCCGCCGAGCGTGATCGGGCCGCGGACGTCGCGACCGATGCCGGTGCGGCCGATGCTGGCCCGGTCGACGTCGACGACGTCGACGGGGCGCGGTCCGAGGTCGAGGAGCCCGAGCGCGCGACCGACGGCGCGGCGATCCCGCCCGAGCCGGTCTCGCCCACCGTGCCGTCCTCGGCCCGGTCCACCGACGCTGACGTCCGCGACGGCGTGGGCGTCGAAACCGGTGATCAGGACCTGCCGCCGGTCCCGCGCGCTGCTCCGCTACCGCCGATCCCGGGCTCGATCGGGCCGGTCCTCCCGCCGGTCGACATCGCGATGGTGCCGTCGAGCGGTGACCTCGACCCCGACGAGGACGTCGAGGAGACGCGCATCGTCGTGAAGACCGAGTCGACCGCGCCCTTCGTGCTGCACTTCAGCACCGGGGAGCGCACCGCCGTCCACGGGACGGGCCTGCTCGGGCGTCTGCCACGCCCGGAGCCGGCGGAGCGCTTCGACGACCTGCTGACGGTGCACGACCCCGGCAAGTCGGTGTCGAAGACGCACCTCGAGCTCGGACGTGACGGCGACGACCTCTGGGTGTCGGACCGACACTCGGGCAACGGCACGGTCATCCGGCACATCGACGGGAGCATCCGGCGCTGCGAACCCGGACGTCGCTACCGGGTGGAGCGTGGCGCGCGGGTCGACATCGGCGAGCAGTTCTTCCTCGTGCAGTAGTCCGGCAGCGGCGACGACCGTCCTCCACAGCGGGGCCCTCGTCGCACTGCGTCCACAAGCAGCCCCAAGAGTCCGAGCACGGACACATGGGGCTGCTTGGCTCTCGGCATGTCTCCGCTCGTCGCTCGATGGTGCCTGGTCGGGTCGGCCGTGGTGCTCGTGCTCGTCGGGGTCCTCGCCGACCTCGCCGGGACGGCCAGGGTGGTGCTGCTCGCGGCGGCGGCGTGCTGCGCGGTGCTCGACGCGTTGACGGTACGTGCTCCCGGTGCTGGTCCGCCCCGGGTCGTCGTCACCCTGCCGCCGGGCCCGGTCGACACCTCGGGACATCACGGGTCCGTGCCCGCAGGCGGCACCGGCGCGGGCGAGTCGGGCCGTGTGGCCGACCGTGACCCGCCCTCGGCCCCGTGCGCCGATGCCGGCGGCACGCTGGTGCTCGGTCGACGACCGGACGGGGGGACCGAGAGCGTCGAGGTGGGGCCGTCCGCGCCGTGCCACGTGGTCGTCGTCGGGCCCGGCCCCTGTGCGCGCGCGGTGTTCGAGGCGCTCGGCGCGCAGCTCACCGGGCTCGGGGTCGGTCGCACGGCGGCGGCCGACCATGCCGGGGTCGACGGTGCCGCAGTCCTCGGTGCCGCGGTCGTCGGTGCCGCGGTCGTCGGTGCCGCGGCCGATGCCGTCAGTACCGACGAGCCGGGTCCGGACGTCCGGATCGTCACCGATGACGGCTCTCGATCGGGAGCGCCACCCGGGCTCCGCCCGACGCCGACCGGCACAGCCGTCGCCGCGCGCCTCGACGATCTGGGCCGGCCGTGGGCGACCGTCGTGCTCGTGCCCGGAGTCGGTCTGCTCCCACGACGGCACGACCGGGTCCTGGAGGTCACGCGCCACGGCTGTCGCGTCTGGGGCGACGGCGACGGCGACAGCGGCGGCGGCGACAGCGGCGGCGGCGGACCGGTGCCCCTGGACCCGGTGCTCCCGCTGCTGGTGGGCACCCGGTCTCCGGGCGATCCGCTCGGTGCGGACCTCGCTCCCGTACCAGGGTGAGGTGCCCTGGATGCGGTGCGCTCCGACGGGGGAGCGCAGCAGCCGGTCAGCGCAACCCGGACCCCGCGCGGACCGTGCCGACCGGCACGCCACCGCCGAGCACCTGCTCGCCCGTGGCGGCCAGCACGTCCGCGACCCCCGCGGCGTCGACCAGACCGTTGCGCTCGAGCAGCGTGAGGGCCGCGAGCGTCCCGGCGCGCTGGGAGCCGTCGAGCGTCTTCACGGCCACCGCCGCACCACCGGGCAGGCCCATCACCATCACGCCCTCCGCGCCGAACTTCGCGAGCACCCGGAGCCGTTCGATCGTCACGGTGTTGGCGCGCCCGACGCCGTCGATCGCCCACGGGTGGTCGAGCACCGCGTCGACGAGCGCTGCGGTGTCCGCGTCCGACCGTGCGACGACCCCGGCGAAGCCGCGCGCGAGTCCGCGCAGGGTCAGCGGGAACACGGGCGCACCGCAGCCGTCCGTACCGACGACGTCGACGACCTCGCCGGTGTACTCCTCGACGGTCTCGCGGACGCGCTGCTGGAGCGGGTGCGTCACCTCGAGGTAGGTCGCCTCGTCCCACCCGTTCACACGGCACGCGGCGAGCATCCCGGCGTGCTTGCCCGAGCAGTTCATCGCCAGGCGGCGCGGGCCGTCCATCGTGCGCGCGGTGGCGCGGTCGAACGGCAGGTCGGGCGGGCACCCGAGGTCGGACTCGACGTGGTCGAAGGACTCGAGCATGTGCAGCGCGAGGGCCTGGTGCGGCACGGTCCCGGCATGGCTGGCCGTCGTGAGGACGAGTTCGTCGTCGCTGAAGACCGCACCGGCGCGACGGATCGCCAGTGCCTGGAACGGCTTCATGGTGGAGCGCGGGTAGATGCTCGCGCTCACGTCGCCGACGGCGTCGAGCACGGTCCCGTCCGCGGCGACCACCACGCCGGCGCCGACGTGGCGGCTCTCGTCGAAGCCGTTCCGGTCGAGCACCGCGAGCTCGACGGAGCCCTCGGCGGTGAGAGGATGGCGGTCTGTGCGGACGTCGTGGCTCACCGTCATGTCGTCATCGTAGCGAGCGGGCGGGACATGCTCCGCCGACCGAGCACCAGCACGAGCGGGCGGGACACGCTCCGCCCACCGAACACCAGCACGAAGGAGCGCACCGTGACCGACCACACCTACGAGGTCTCCGTCCGCTGGACCGGGGACCGGGGGACCGGGACCAGCGGCTACCGGGACTACGGCCGCGACCACGACGTCACCGCAGCGGGCAAGCACCCCATCGCGGGGTCGGCCGACCCGGCCTTCCGCGGCGACCGCGACCGGTGGAACCCCGAGGAGATGCTGCTCGGCGCCCTCGCCCAGTGCCACATGATGAGCTACCTCTACGTGGCGGTGCGGCGGGGGTTCACGGTCGTCGACTACGAGGACACGGCGACGGCGTCGCTCGACGTGCACCGCGACGGCACCGGCGAGGTCACCGAGGTCACCCTCCGCCCCGTCGTCACGGTGCTCGAGGCCGACCGGGTCGCCGACGCCGAGACCGCGCACGCCGAGGCGAACCGACTGTGCTTCATCGCGCGTTCGGTGGCGTTCCCCGTCCACCACACGCCGGTCACCAAGGTGCGTGCGGCAGGATAGGTCCCCGTGAAGCGTCTCCGCCTGCTCCCGATCGCCATCGTCCCCGCCGTCGTGCTCGGACTCGCCGCCTGCTCCGGGAACGGCTCTGGTGACGCCTCGGCCTCGCCGAGCGCGTCGTCCAGCGCCACGGCGACGCCCATCTCGTCGTGCCCGGAGTCGGGTTCGGCGTCGAAGAGCATCGAGGTCACCGGGGCTGTCGCCGGCACGGAAGCGCCGAAGGTCACCTTCGACAAGGGGCTCAGCGCGAAGACCCCGCAGGCCACCACGGTGGTGGAGGGCTCGGGCAGGGCACTCAAGGACGGCGAGTTCGCCCAGGTCTCCTACGCCGTCTACAAGGCCTCGGACGCCTCGAAGCTCGGCGCGGTCGGGTTCGACCAGGGCAACCCGCAGGTGCTCTCGGTCGGCGGCACCGGCTTCGGCGCCCTGCTCGCCTGCACGAAGGTCGGCGACCGGGTCGCGGTCGTCGGACAGTCCTCGGCGCTCGGCTTCAACACCGGCGGCGAGATCGTCGTCGTGGCGGACGTCGTCGCGCAGACCCCGACGAAGGCGACCGGCACCCCGCAGACGCAGGACCCGTCGCTTCCCACGGTCGAGGACAAGGCCGACGGTGAGCCGGAGATCACGATCCCGTCGGGCGCGACGGCCCCGTCGAAGACCGAGGTCGAGGTCCTGAAGCAGGGCGACGGCGCGACGATCGAGAACGGCGACACCGCGCTCGTGCAGTACAAGGGCGTGACCCTGGCGGACGGCAAGGAGTTCGACTCCTCGTGGTCGAAGGGCGCTCCGACGACCTTCACCGTCTCCGAGGGCTCGCTCATCAAGGGCTTCGTCACCGGACTCGTCGGACAGAAGGTCGGCTCGCAGGTCCTCATCGTCACCACCCCCGAGGACGCCTACGGCTCGAACCCGCCCGAGGGCTCGGGCATCCCGAAGGACGCCTCGCTCGTCTTCGTCGTCGACATCCTCGCCAAGGGCTGAACCGTGCCGACGACCGCCGGTGCCGACGGCGCCACCGTGCTGACGACCGCCGGTGCCGACGGCGCCACCGTGCCGACGACCGCCGGGCGCGGCACCGACGTCACCGCCGCGCCGACCAGGCGCCGCATCGTCGTCCTCGGCAGCACGGGCTCGATCGGCACGCAGGCCCTCGACGTCGTCGCCCGGAACCCCGACCGGTTCGAGGTCGTCGGCCTGACCGCCGGCACGAACCGGGACCTCGTCGCCGAGCAGGCGGCCCGGTTCGGGGTCCGGGACACCGCGTTCGGTGCCGTCGACGCCGAACGGCTCGTCCGGACCGTCGCAGCGGACGTCGTGCTCAACGGCATCACCGGCTCCGTCGGCCTCGGCCCGACGCTCGCCGCGCTCGAGACCGGATCGACCCTGGCCCTCGCGAACAAGGAGAGCCTGATCGTTGGTGGTCCGCTGGTGCAGGCCGCCGCCCGTCCCGGACAGATCGTGCCTGTCGACAGCGAGCACTCCGCGATCGCGCAGGCGCTGCGTTCCGGTGCCGGCTCCGAGGTGCGCCGCCTCGTGCTCACGGCCAGCGGCGGTCCGTTCCGCGGACGCTCCCGGGAGAGCCTGCGCGACGTCACGCCGGCGCAGGCGCTGGCGCACCCGACGTGGGACATGGGGCTGGTCGTGACGACGAACTCCGCGACCCTGGTGAACAAGGGGCTCGAGGTCATCGAGGCCCACCTGCTGTTCGACGTGCCCTACGACCGCATCGACGTCACCGTGCACGCCCAGTCGATCGTGCACTCCATGGTCGAGTTCGTCGACGGCTCGACGATCGCGCAGGCGTCCCCGCCGGACATGCGGCTGCCGATCGCGCTGGGCCTCGCCTGGCCGGATCGCGTGCCCGGCGTCGGCGTGCCGCTCGACTGGACGACCGCGAGCACCTGGACGTTCGAACCGCTCGACACCGAGGCGTTCGGCGCGGTCGACCTGGCAAAGCACGTCGGCGGCCTCGGTGGGACCTTCCCGGCGGTGTTCAACGCCGCGAACGAGCAGGCCGTCGCCGCGTTCCATGCGGGGGCGATCGGCTTCCTGGACATCGTCGACACGGTCCGCCGCGTCGTCGACGTGCACATCGCGGGGGAGCCGTCCCTCGACGGCGTGCTCGCCGCGGAGCGCTGGGCGCGCACCGAGGCGGACCGCCTGTTGGCCCGCTGACGCGAGCGGACGACGCGAGCCCGCCACACGGTCGCGTGACGGGCGCGCCGGCGGTGATCCGTGCCTCCAGGCCGGCCGGGAGGCACGGCAGACCTCTCAGGGCGCGCTCGGCTCCGTCATGGGCAGGGTCCCGTACCCTCTGACGGTGACCGTCGAATCCGTGCTCCTCTTCGTCCTCGGCGTGGTCGTCTTCATCGTCGGCCTGCTGGTCTCGATCGGACTCCACGAGCTGGGACACCTGACCTTCGCGAAGCTCTTCGGGGTGAAGGTCACGCAGTACTCCCTCGGGTTCGGCAAGGCGATCTGGTCCTTCCGCCGGGGCGAGACCGAGTACGGCATCCGGCCGATCCTGCTCGGCGGGTACATCTCGATGGTCGGCATGCTCAAGCCCCGTGCGTCCGGCAAGCCGAACGCGATCACGAACACCGGGATGTACGGCGCCTTCGTGCAGGACGCCCGCCAGGCCAGCGCGGAGCAGATCGCCGATTCGGGCGGCGACGACTCGCGGGCGTTCTACCGGCTGACGCCGTGGAAGCGGATCATCGTGATGGTCGCCGGTCCGGCCATGAACCTGGTGATCGGCATCGTGCTGTTCGGGGTGCTGCTGTGCGGGTTCGGTGCGCCGACCACGACCTTCACGTCGAGCGTCGATTGCGTGCTGCCGACGAGCAGTGCGACGCGGTGCACGCCGGGCGACGCGGAGTCGCCCGCGAAGCAGGCGGGCATCCGCGACGGCGACGTCGTGCTCGCGGTGGACGGGCAGCAGGACCCGACGATCGCCGAGGTCTCCCGGGTCTTCCAGCGGTCGGCGGGCGAGTCGGTCACGGTCGTCGTCGAGCGCGACGGGCAGCGCCGGACGCTCGAGGTCACGCCGCAGCTCGCGACCCGTGACGTCGTGACCGAGCAGGGCACGGTCGCGAAGAACGCGGACGGCACCACGAAGACGCAGCGCGTGGGCGTCGTCGGCGTCAGCATCGGGCAGTCGTTGGTCCGGCAGTCGCCCGCCGCGGTGCTGCCCGCGACCGGCGCGCAGATCGCCGCGTCCGCTCACCTGATCATCGACCTGCCGCAGCGTCTCGTCGCCGTGTGGAACGCCGCGTTCGGCGCGCAGGAGCGGTCGCAGGACAGCCCGGTGTCGGTCGTCGGCGTGGGCCGGGCGATCGGAGAGGTCTCGTCGATGAGCGGTGTGCCCGTCGTCGACAAGGCGTACACGATCCTCGGGTTGCTCGCCTCGCTGAACATCGGCCTGTTCGTGCTGAACATGGTGCCGCTCCTGCCCCTCGACGGCGGGCACATCGCGGGTGCGCTGTGGGAGGCCGTGAAGCGCCGCGCGTACGTGCTCGTCGGGAAGCCCGACCCGGGCGCGATCGACCTCGCGAAGACGATGCCGCTGACGATGGTCGTCGTCGTGCTGCTGGCGGGGATGAGCGCCCTGCTCATCTACGCCGACATCGTCCGCCCCGTCAACCTGTTCGGGTAGCGCGGCCGGTCGGACCCGCGGGGTCGCGCGCCCACTACGCTCAGCGCATGAGCACCGCGCCAGAGGTCCGCGCCGTCGAGCGCCAGGGCATCGACGTCATCGCCGAGTCCGACCGCAAGGGGCGACCCCGCGGGCTGTTCTGGCCGTGGTTCGCCGCCAACGTGTCGGTGCTCGGGCTGAGCTACGGCTCGTTCGTCCTCGGCTTCGGCATCTCGCTCGCGCAGGCGACGATCGTCTCCGTCGTCGGTGTCGCGTTCTCGTTCCTGCTCTGCGGCATCGTGGCGATCGCGGGCAAGCGGGGCTCGGCGCCCACGATGGTGCTGAGCCGTGCGGCCTTCGGCGTGCGGGGGAACCGACTGCCGTCGTTCCTCAGCTGGGTGCTGACGGTCGGGTGGGAGACCGCGCTCGCATCGCTGGCCGTCCTCGCCACCTCGACGGTGTTCCGCGAGCTCGGGTGGGACGACGGCGTCGTGACGAAGCTCGTGGCCCTCGTGGTCGTCGCGGCCCTCGTCGTCGGTGCCGGCATCGCGGGCTTCGACGTGATCATGCGCCTGCAGACCGTGATCACCGTCGTCACCGCCGTGCTCACCGTCGTGTACGTCGTGCTCGCGGCGCCGTCGATCGACCTCGGAACGCTCGGTGCCCTGCCGGCGGGCAGTGCGCAGAACGTCATCGGTGCCCTCGTGCTCGTGATGACGGGCTTCGGCCTCGGATGGGTGAACGCGGCGGCGGACTACTCGCGGTACCTGCCGCGCACGTCCTCGACGGGTGGCGTGGTCTGGTGGACGACGTTCGGCGGCGCCCTCGCGCCCGCGGTCCTCGTCGTCGTCGGCGTCCTGCTCGCCGGCTCGTCGAAGGACCTGGACGACGCGATCGGCGCGGACCCGATCGGGGCGCTGACGACGATCCTGCCGGTCTGGTTCCTCGTGCCGTTCGCGATCGTGGCGATCCTCGGGCTCGTCGGCGGCGCCGTGCTCGACATCTACTCGTCGGGCCTTGCCCTGCTCAGTGCCGGCGTCCGGATCCCGCGACCGGTCGCAGCGGGCGTCGACGGCGTGTTCATGGTCGCGGGCGCCGTCTACGTCGTCTTCTTCGCGAAGGACTTCATCTCGCCGTTCCAGGCGTTCCTCGTCACCCTCGGCGTCCCGATCGCCGCGTGGGCCGGCGTGTTCGTCGCCGACGTGGTGCTGCGGCGCCGCGCGTACGCCGACGCCGAGCTCGACGACGTGCGTGGTCGCTACGGCGACGTGCGCTGGGCCGCGATCGGTCTCGTCGTGCTGGGGACGGTGCTCGGGTGGGGACTCGTCACCAACACGTACGGCGTGCCGGCGTGGCTGAACTGGCAGGGCTACCTGCTCGGCCCGTTCGGTCTCGGCGGACGCGAGGGGGCCTGGGCCTACGCGAACCTCGGGGTCCTCGTCGCCCTGGTCGTCGGCTTCGCCGGCACGCTGCTCACGGCCCGCGGGAGCGTGCGCCGCCAGGAAGCCCAGCCGGCCCAGCGGACCGTCCCGGTCCGGCAGGACCAGCCGTGAGTGTCGTCGTGCCCGCGGACGCCTGGCTCGTCGCGATCGACCTGCAGCGGGTCTTCACCGGTGACAGCCCCTGGTCGACGCCCCGGTACGACGAGGCCGCGGCGGGGACGGCGCGACTGCTGCCGCACTTCGCCGGACGCACGGTGTTCACGCGGTTCGTGGCGCCGGAGCGACCGCAGGGCGCGTGGGTGCCGTACTACCGCGAGTGGTCGTTCGCGCTCGTGCCCGACACCGACCCCCTGTACGACCTGACCGCGCCCTTCGCAGCCGCGGTGACGGACCACGGCACCCCGGTCGTGACCGAGCCGACCTTCGGCAAGTGGGGGACGAGCCTCCGGGCCGTCGTCGGGGACCGTCCGCACCTCGTGCTCACCGGCGTCTCCACGGACTGCTGCGTCGTGTCCACGGCGCTGGCCGCCGCGGACGCCGGGGCGCGCGTCACCGTCGTCGCCGACGCGTGCGCCGGCGCGAGCGACGAGGACCACGAGCGTGCCCTCGCGCTCATGCGCCTGTACGCGCCGCTCATCACGGTCGTGGAGCGCGGGACGGACCTGGTCACCGACCAGGTGTGACGTCACCGGGAGCGCGTAGAGTCACACCCGTGCCAGCAGTGAACCTCGGTCTGCCGAAAGTCCCCGAAACCCTGAGCCCGCGTCGGAAGTCGCGGCAGATCCGGGTGGGCAAGGTCCTCGTGGGCGGGGATGCCCCGGTCTCCGTGCAGTCGATGACGACGACCCCGACGACGAACATCAACGCGACACTGCAGCAGATCGCCGAGCTCACGGCGTCGGGGTGCGACATCGTCCGCGTGGCGGTGCCGAGCCAGGACGACGCCGACGCGCTGCCGATCATCGCGAAGAAGTCGCAGATCCCGGTCATCGCGGACATCCACTTCCAGCCGAAGTACGTCTTCCAGGCCATCGACGCCGGGTGCGCCGCCGTCCGTGTGAACCCGGGCAACATCCGCAAGTTCGACGACCAGGTCGGCGCGATCGCGAAGGCCGCGAAGGACGCCGGCGTCTCGCTCCGCATCGGTGTGAACGCCGGATCGCTCGAGCCGAGCCTGCTGCAGAAGTACGGCAAGGCCACGCCCGAGGCGCTCGTCGAGTCGGCCGTCTGGGAAGCCAGCCTGTTCGAGGAGCACGACTTCCACGACTTCAAGATCTCGGTCAAGCACAACGACCCGATCGTGATGGTGAAGGCCTACCGCCAGCTCGCCGCCGCGGGGGACTGGCCGCTGCACCTCGGCGTCACCGAGGCCGGGCCGGAGTTCCAGGGCACCATCAAGAGCGCCACCGCGTTCGGCATCCTGCTCGCCGAGGGCATCGGCGACACCATCCGCGTCTCGCTCTCCGCACCCCCTGCACAGGAGGTCAAGGTCGGCCTGCAGATCCTGCAGTCGCTGAACCTGCGCGAACGCAAGCTCGAGATCGTCTCCTGCCCGAGCTGCGGCCGCGCGCAGGTCGACGTCTACCAGCTGGCGAACGACGTGACCAAGGGTCTCGAGGGCATGACCGTGCCCCTGCGCGTCGCGGTGATGGGCTGCGTCGTGAACGGTCCGGGCGAGGCGCGCGAGGCGGACCTCGGCGTCGCCTCGGGCAACGGCAAGGGCCAGATCTTCGTCAAGGGCGAGGTCATCAAGACCGTGCCGGAACGCGAGATCGTCGCGACCCTCATCGAGGAGGCGAACCGCATCGCCGACGAGATGGGCCCGGCTGCCGCCACCGGCTCCGTCCAGGTGATCACCGCGCCGTAGTGCATGTCTGACGGACGGAAGGCACGGTTCCGGCTGGCACCGTGCCTCCCGTCCGTCACCGGACGGCTGGGCGAGCGCCGCGCCGCTAGGCTTGCGTCCGTGGTCACACGGCTCTCCCATCTCTTCCTCCGCACGCTCCGCGACGACCCCTCCGACGCCGAGGTCACGAGCGCGAAGCTCCTCGTCCGCGCCGGGTACATCCGTCGTCAGGCCCCGGGCATCTTCGCCTGGCTCCCGCTCGGCCTCCGGGTCCGCGCCCGGATCGAGGGCATCATCCGCGACGAGATGGTCGCGGCCGGCGCGCAAGAGGTCCTGCTGCCGGCACTCGCCCCGCGCGAGCCGTACGAGGCGACGAACCGCTGGACAGAGTACGGCGACGGCATCTTCCGCCTGCAGGACCGCAAGGGCGCCGACTACCTCCTCGCGCCGACCCACGAGGAGCTCTTCGCGCTGCTCGTGAAGGACCTGTACTCGTCGTACAAGGACCTCCCCGTCACGCTCTTCCAGATCCAGGACAAGTACCGCGACGAGGCCCGTCCCCGCGCCGGGCTCCTGCGCGGCCGCGAGTTCACGATGAAGGACGCCTACTCGTTCGACATCGACGACGCCGGCCTCGACCGCAGCTACCAGACGATGCGCGACGCCTACGAGCGGATCTTCGCGCGCCTCGGTCTCGAGTACGCGATCGTCAAGGCCGACGCGGGCGCGATGGGCGGCTCGAAGTCCGAGGAGTTCCTGCACCCGATCGCGGTCGGCGAGGACACCTTCGTCCGGAGCGCCGGTGGCTACGCCGCGAACGTCGAGGCCTACGTCACGCCCGTCCCGGAGTCGCTGCCGATCGACGGCCAGCCGGAGCCCGTGCTGCTGCCGGCCGCGGACACCCCGACGATCGACACGCTGGTCGCCCACGCCAACGCGGTCGCCCCGCGCGACCGTGCCCCGTGGACTGCGGCCGACACGCTGAAGAACGTCGTGCTGGCGCTGACGCACCTCGACGGCACCCGTGAGGTCGTCGTCGTCGGCCTGCCGGGTGACCGCGAGGTCGACCTGAAGCGCGCCGAGGTGGCCTTCGCGCCCGCCGAGGTCGAGGCCGCGGGCGACGACGACTTCCGGAAGCACCCGGGCGTCTTCGTCAAGGGCTACATCGGCCCGCAGGTGCTCGGCGCCGACAGCCCCTCCGGTATCCGTTACTTCGTGGATCCCCGCGTGGTCGACGGCACGGCCTGGATCACCGGTGCGAACGAGCGCGGTGTGCACGTCTCCGGCCTCGTGATGGGCCGTGACTTCACGGCCGACGGCGTCGCCGAGGTCTCCGACGTCCGCGCCGGCGACCCCGCGCCGGACGGCTCCGGTCCGCTGGAGACCGCGCGCGGCATGGAGATCGGCCACGTGTTCCAGCTCGGCCGCAAGTACGCCGAGGCGCTCGGGCTCAAGGTGCAGGACGAGAACGGCAAGCTGGCCACGGTGACGATGGGCTCCTACGGCATCGGCGTCACGCGCATCCTCGCGATCCTGGCCGAGGCGCACAACGACGAGAAGGGCCTGGTCTGGCCGAAGAACGTCGCGCCGTTCGACGTGCACGTCGTCGCGACCGGCAAGGACGATGTCGCCTACGACCTCGCGTCCTCGATCGTCGAGACCCTCGAGGGCGACCGCTTCGAGGTCGTGTACGACGACCGCCCGAAGGTGTCGCCCGGCGTGAAGCTCCGCGACGCCGAACTGCTCGGCATGCCGGTCGTCGTCGTCGCCGGCCGGAACGCCGCCGACGGCGTCGTCGAGCTGTGGGACCGAGCATCGGGCGAGCGCCGCGACGTGCCGGTCGCCGACCTGCTCGAGGCGGTCCGCGCGATCTGATCGCGCCAGACGGGACCGTCTGCGCAAGACGCCCCCACATCATCGAGACGCCGCTGGATCCGGCGGCGTCTCGGCGTGCTGGGGGCGTCTCGTCGTGCCGGGCGCGTCTCGCGTGTCCGGGGTGAGCAGAGGGGGACGGGAGGCGCGTGGCGGGCCCGCCACGCGCCTCCCGTCCGTCGCCCGTCCTGAGGTAGGCTGGTCGCCGACTTCCGCGCAGATCCACCCGCGGGAGCGACTCAGCTGAATACGGAGGCACCTCGGTGAAGATCGACCTCGCAGTCCTGCGACTCATGGAGCGCGAGCGGGAGATCCCGTTCGACGAACTCGTCCGCATCATCGAATCCGCCATCCTGACGGCGTACCAGAAGCACCGCGCGGAGAACGACGAGCCCGTCGACGCGCAGTCCCGCGTCGAACTCGACCGCAAGTCCGGCGAGGTCTCCGTCTACGTGCCGGAGCGCGACGAGGACGGCACCGTCGTCGGCGAGGCCGTCGACCAGCCGAGCGACTTCGGCCGCATCGCCGCCTTCGCCGCGAAGCAGGTCATCAACCAGCGCCTGCGGGACATCGGCGACGACAAGATCCTCGGCCAGTTCCGCGGCAAGGAGGGCGACATCGTCGCGGGTGTGATCCAGCAGGGTCCGAACCCGAAGATGGTGCACGTCGACCTCGGTACCGTCGAGGCGATCCTGCCGCCCGAGGAGCAGGTACCGGGCGAGGAGTACAAGCACGGCAACCGCATCCGCGTGTACGTCACGAGCGTCGGCCGCGGCGCGAAGGGGCCGCAGATCACCGTGTCGCGGACGCACCCGGGCCTGGTCCGCAAGCTGTTCGCGCTCGAGGTCCCGGAGATCGCATCGGGCGTCGTCGAGATCACCTCGATCGCCCGCGAGGCCGGGCACCGCACGAAGCTCGCGGTGAAGGCGAACGAGCCGGGCGTCAACGCGAAGGGCGCCTGCATCGGCGAGCTCGGCGCGCGTGTGCGGGCCGTGACGACCGAGCTCGGGGCCGAGAAGATCGACATCGTCGACTACTCGTCCGACCTGGCGTCGTTCGTCGCGAGCGCGCTGTCGCCGGCGAAGGTGACGAGTGCGTTCGTGCTCGACGCCTCGACGAAGGCGGTCCGCGCCCTGGTGCCGGACTACCAGCTGTCGCTCGCGATCGGCAAGGAGGGGCAGAACGCCCGCCTCGCCGCGAAGCTGACCGGTGCGCGCATCGACATCCAGCCCGACAGCATCCTGGACGGCGACGAGTAGGACCGGAACACGCCGGACGGCGACCGTCGCCCGGCACCGTTTCGCTGGTGGCGTGGCCCGTCCGGGCGCGCCGGATCGCGGTGGTCGGAGGCAAGGAGTATGGTGGTTCCCGTCAGAACATGCATCGGCAGTCGTCGTCGTGCTCCCCGGTCCTCCCTCCTCCGTGTCGTCGCCCTGAGTGACGGTCGCGTCGTGGCGGACCCGAAGGCAGTCATGCCGGGGCGGGGAGCCTGGCTCACCCCGACCGTCGAGGCACACGATCAGGCCGTCAAGCGCAGGGCCTACCGCCGCGCGCTCCGACTCGATCGTGAACCGGACACGTCAGCGGTACGTGACTACCTCGAGGCGCTCAGCGCCGAAGAGCAGGCGCGTCACCGGGACACGACAGAACAGGCTGAACGGCTTATGGACAACTGATGAGCGGCTCGAGATGAGACCCGTCATCCAGTGAGTCCTGCCCCCTTCGCGGGGTGGGACCCGTGAAGGAGAACTGTGGCAAAACCACGCGTACACGAGATCGCATCCGAACTCGGTGTCGACAGCAAGACCGCAATGGAGAAGCTCAAGGAACTCGGCGAGTTCGTCAAGGGCCCGAGCTCCAGTGTGGAACCCCCCGTCGCGCGCAAGCTCCGTGCTGCGCTGCAGGCGGACGGCGCCTCGACGGCGTCGAAGCCCGCGGCTTCGGCGACCCCGAGCGCTCCCGCGAAGGCCGCCGCCCCGCGGTCCGGCGCCCCGAAGCCCGGCGGTCCCCGCCCGGGTCCGGCGCGTCCGGCACCCGCGCCGAAGGCCGAGCCCGAGGTGCAGGCGCCCGTCGCCGAGACCCCGACGCCCGCCGCGCCGAAGTCCGTCGCGCAGCGTCAGGCCGAGGCCGAGGCCGCACAGAAGGCTGCAGCCGCCGAGAAGGCAGCCGCAGCCGAGCAGGCCGCTTCCGGAGCGCAGTCCGGTGGTGACGCGAGCGCGTCGAAGAGCGACTCCGTCAAGCCCGGTGGCGCGCCGAAGCCCGGCTCCGCTGCCGGCCCGAAGCCGGGTGGCCCCAAGCCGGGTGCACGCCCGGGCAACAACCCCTACGCGTCGAGCCAGGGCATGGGCTCGCGCCCGCCGCGTCCCGGCAACAACCCGTACGCGTCGAACCAGGGCATGGGTCAGCGTCCCGCCGGCGGTGCCGGTGGTGGCAACGGCATCCCGCGTCCGGCCCCGCCGCGTCCCGGCGTGCCCCGTCCGGGTGCTCCGCGTCCGGGTGGCCCCGGCCAGGCGAACCGCCCGAACGGCTTCGGGCAGCGCCCGGGCCAGGGTGGCGGTCGTGGCGGCCCCGGTGGTCGTCCGGGCGGTGCCGGTGGTGCCGGTGGCGGCTTCCCCCGTCCGGCCTTCAGCGGCCCGCGTCCCGCCGGTGGCGGTGGCCGCGGTCGTGGCCCCGGTGGTGGTACCGCCGGCGCGTTCGGTCGCGGTGGCGGCAAGAGCCGTGCCCGCAAGTCGAAGCGGACGAAGCGCGCCGAGTACGAGATGCGGCAGGCGCCGTCGCTCGGCGGTGTGCAGGTCCCTCGCGGTGACGGCAACACGGTCGTGCGCCTCCGTCGTGGTGCGAGCATCTCGGACTTCGCGGACAAGATCGACGCGAGCCCCGGCAACCTGGTGACCGTGCTGTTCCACCTCGGTGAGATGGCCACGGCGACCGAGTCGCTGGACGAGGCCACGTTCGAGGTCCTCGGTGAGGAACTGGGCTACAAGATCCAGATCGTCTCGCCGGAGGACGAGGACCGCGAGCTCCTCGAGGGCTTCGACATCGACATCGACGCCGAGTACGCCGACGAGGACGACTCCGTCCTGCAGCAGCGTCCCCCGGTCGTCACGGTCATGGGTCACGTCGACCACGGCAAGACCCGCCTGCTCGACGCCATCCGCAACTCGAAGGTGGTCGAGGGCGAGGCCGGCGGCATCACGCAGCACATCGGTGCGTACCAGATCGTCACCGAGCACGAGGGCGTCGACCGTCCGATCACGTTCATCGACACCCCGGGTCACGAGGCCTTCACCGCCATGCGTGCCCGTGGTGCGCAGGTGACGGACATCGCGATCCTCGTGGTCGCGGCGGACGACGGCATCATGCCCCAGACGATCGAGGCGCTGAACCACGCGCAGTCGGCCGGTGTGCCGATCGTGGTCGCGGTGAACAAGATCGACAAGGAGGGCGCGAACCCGGCCAAGGTCCGGCAGCAGCTCACCGAGTACAACCTGGTGGCCGAGGAGTACGGCGGCGACGTCATGTTCGTCGACGTGTCGGCGCGCAACAACGTCGGCATCCAGGACCTGCTCGACGCGGTGCTGCTCACGGCGGACGCCGGTCTCGACCTGCGGGCGAACCCCGACAAGGACGCCCGCGGTGTCGCGATCGAGGCCCGACTCGACAAGGGTCGCGGTTCGGTCGCCACGGTGCTCATCCAGTCCGGCACCCTGCACGTCGGTGACGCCATCGTGGCGGGTACGGCCTACGGCCGCGTCCGTGCGATGACCGACGAGAACGGTGTCGCGGTCAAGGCGGCGACGCCGAGCCGTCCGGTCCAGGTGCAGGGTCTGTCGTCGGTGCCGCGCGCCGGTGACACCTTCCTGGTCACGGAGGAGGACCGCACGGCCCGCCAGATCGCCGAGAAGCGTGAAGCGGCCGAGCGCAACGCCCAGCTGGCCAAGGCCCGCAAGCGCATCTCGCTCGAGGACTTCACCCGTGCTCTCGAGGAGGGCAAGGTCGACTCGCTCAACCTCATCATCAAGGGTGACGTCTCCGGTGCCGTCGAGGCACTCGAGCAGTCGCTCCTGGACATCGAGGTCGACGACAGCGTCCAGCTCCGCATCCTGCACCGCGGTGTGGGTGCGATCACGGAGTCGGACATCGACCTGGCCACGATCGACAACGCGATCGTCGTCGGCTTCAACGTCCGCCCGGACGTCAAGGCCCGCGAGCGTGCGGCGCGCGAAGGCATCGACGTGCGCTTCTACTCGGTCATCTACAACGCACTCGAGGACATCGAGCAGTCCCTCAAGGGCATGCTCAAGCCCGAGTACGAAGAGGTCCAGTCGGGTGTCGCCGAGATCCGCGAGGTGTTCCGCTCCTCGAAGTTCGGCAACATCGCCGGTGTCATCGTCCGGTCCGGCACGATCACGCGCAACGCCAAGGCGCGCGTCATCCGCGAAGGTGTGGTGCTCGCCGACGGCCTGGCCATCGAGTCGCTGCGTCGCTTCAAGGACGACGTCACCGAGGTCCGCACGGACTTCGAAGCCGGTATCGGTCTGGGCAAGTACAACGACATCCAGGTCGGTGACGAGATCGAGACCACCGAGCTCGTCGAGAAGCCGCGCGACTGACGTCTGGCTATCCTGGACCCCGCTCCTCCCTCGGGAGGGGCGGGGTCCGTCCCGTTCCACCAGTAGATCACTGCCCCAGGAGGCACCCATGGCCGATCCGCAGCGCGCGCGCAAGATGGCGGACCGCATCAAGGAAGTCGTCGCACGGCGGCTCGACAAGGGGCTGCGTGACCCGCGCCTCGGCTTCGTCACCATCACCGACGTCCGTGTGACCGGCGACCTGCAGCACGCGTCGGTGTTCTACACGGTCTACGGCTCCGACGAGGAGCGCGCCGACTCCGCCGCTGCGCTCAAGGCCGCGACCGGCATGCTCCGGAGCGAGGTCGGCAAGAACATCACCGCACGGCTCACCCCGTCGCTCGAGTTCATCGCCGACGCGCTGCCGGAGACGTCGGCGCACATGGAGGACCTGCTCGTCCAGGCCCAGCAGCGCGACGCGCAGGTGCGTGCCGCGTCGGCCGGGGCGCAGTACGCCGGTGACGCCGACCCGTACAAGCACGACGACCAGGACGAGGAGCGCGGCGAGCGCGCCTGATCCACCGCAGCACCGCGACGGCCGCCGGACACCTCGTCCGGCGGCCGTCGTCGTGTGCCACCCAATCGCGCGGCCGCCCGGCCCGGCTGTCGCGTGCCGCGTGCCGCGTGCCGCCTGCCGGCGGTCGCCGGTCGTCGGTCAGGCGTCGGGCAGCCGGTAGCCCGATGCGTCGTCGCCGACGACGAGCCCGTCGTGCAGCAGGGACGCGAGCGCACGGGCACGCTGCTCGGCGTCCGGCCAGACCAGGTCGACCTCGTCCCGCGTGACCGGCACGTCGCTCGCCCGCAGCTCGGCCATCACGAGACCGCGCACCTGGCGGTCGCTGCCGGCGAAGCGTGCCTGCTTCGGGGCGCGCGGTCCGTCGTGCTCCGGGTACCCGGCGGCCCGCCAGGCGCAGCGGTCGGCGATCGGGCAGACGTCGCACGCGGGGGAGCGGGCGACGCAGACGAGCGCACCGAGCTCCATCACCGCGGCGTTCGTCGCGGCGGCCGCCTCGCGGTCCTCGGGGAGCACGGACTCCATGAGCGGCAGGTCGCGCCGCGCCTTCGCCGGTCCGGGCTCGCCCTCGCCGAGGACCGCCCGGGCGAGCACACGCCGGACGTTGACGTCGACGACGGGGTGCCGGTCGCCGTAGGCGAAGACCGCCACGGCCCTGGCGGTGTAGTCGCCGATGCCGGGCAGGGCGAGGAGCGCGTCGACGTCCCGCGGGACCACGTTGTCGTGCTGCTCGGCGATCGCGGTGGCGGCCGCGTGCAGCGCGAGCGCGCGCCTCGGGTAGCCGAGCCGGTCCCAGGCACGGACCGCCTCGCCGGGAGGCGACGCCGCGAGGTCCGCAGGGGTCGGCCACCGGGTGAGCCACGCCTCCAGACGGGGGACGACCCGCGCGACCTGCGTCTGCTGCAGCATGATCTCGCTCACCAGCGTGCCCCAGGCGGGGAACCCCGGACGGCGCCACGGCAGGTCGCGGGCCTCGGTGCGGAACCACGCCACGAGCGGGGACGCGATGTCGGGACGGCTCGGGTCCGTCGGGTCCTCCACAGCCGTCGTCTCCTCCACAGGCTGCCGGGAGGCTCCGCTCGCGTTCACCACGACAGCCTACGGTGGGAGCATGGCACGCTGGGCACCGCAGGAGACCGACACGATGGCTGCGATCGCGGGCGAGGTGATCGCGCAGGTCGGCACGAACCGGACCGTCGTCGGCATCGACGGACAGGACGGCACCGACCTCGAGCGGGTCGCTGCGGCGCTCGTCGCCGCCTTCCAGCAGCACGGGGTGTCCGCGATGGCCGCGGCGGCGCCCTCCGCCGACCTCGACGTTCTCCGGGCCGACGTCGTCACGCCCTTCCGGACGACGGGTGCGGGCGACGGCGTGCTCGTCGTCCACGGCCAGGGACTGCTCGCGTCGGGCACCAGGAACCTCTGGCGCTGGTCGCTCTGGGTGGAGCAGGAGGACGGTCGCCTCGAGCGGCGCGCGGACGTCAAGATCGCCGCGTCGGCGGTGCTCGACGTGACCGACCCGGACCACCCGCGTCGCGAGTGGAACGACGCCTGCTGACGGTCCGACCGACCCCGTGCGGGAGCGCCGCGCTGGTAGCCTCGTCCGGTGGTCGCTCCCCAGCCTGACGGCATCCTCCTCGTCGACAAGCCGCAGGGCATCTCCAGCCACCGCGTGGTGTCGATCGCACGTCGGCGTCTCGGCCTGAAGAAGATCGGTCACGCCGGCACGCTCGACCCGATGGCGACGGGACTGCTGCTGCTCGGCGCCGGGCCCTCCACGCGGCTCCTGACGCACCTGGTCGGCCTCGGCAAGACCTACACGGCGACGATCCGACTCGGGGTCGGCACCGACTCCGACGACGCGGACGGCACGCCGACCTCGGCTGCGGGTGTCGCGGCGGCGGACGTGTCGGACGACGCGATCGAGCGAGCCGTCGCCGCACAGCGCGGCGTCATCGACCAGGTGCCCTCGACGGTCAGCGCGATCAAGGTCGACGGGCGCCGAGCCTACGACCTCGCCAGGAAGGGCGAGGAGGTCGTCCTGCGCTCGCGCACCGTCACGGTGTCCCGCTTCGTGGTGACCGGCCGGGACGACCACACGGTCACGGTCGACGGCGTCGACGTCCCCGTGGTCGACCTCGACGTCGTCGTCGACTGCTCGTCGGGGACGTACGTCCGTGCGCTGGCGCGTGACGTCGGTGCGGCACTCGGCACCGGGGCGCACCTCACCGCCCTCCGACGCACCGCGGTCGGACCCTTCGACGTCGCGGACGCGGTGGACCTCGAGGACGACTCGGTCGACGTCGCCGCAGCCCTCGCCCGCCCGGCGGACGTCGCACGTCGCCTCTTCGACGTCGTGGCACTCGACGCGGCCGCGGCGAAGGACCTGACAGACGGCAAGCGTGTCGCGGTCGAGCACCCCGACCACGACGGCCCGGTCGCGGCTGTGGCGAAGGACGACGACCGACTCGTCGGCCTCGTCTCCGTGCGGCGTGGTCGGCTGCGGGTCATCACGAACTTCCCGGCGCCGGCCCCGGTCGGCACCACGACGGACGGAGCGCACGCGTGATCGAGTGGTTCATGTGGGTGCAGCTCGCGGTGTCCGTGGTCGCCGGGCTGTTCGCCGTGGTCGTCGGGTTCCTCGGCTGGAAGCCGAACGACTACACCGTCGGGTCGCTCGCACTGATCGAGCTCCTGCTCCTGGCGCAGGGCGTGGTGTCGCTCGTGCTCCCCGCGGTCGGCAGCCCGCCGCAGGGCAACGCGCTCGAGTTCGGGGTCTACGCGGTCTCGGTGCTGCTCGTGCCGCCGGCCGCGATCCTCTGGGCGCTGATCGACCGGACGAAGTGGAGCACGGTCGTGCTCGGAGCCGGCGCGTTCACCGTCGCGGTGATGGTCTACCGGATGTACCAGATCTGGTTCGCGCTCAACTAGCCCGGTGCCCGTCTCCGTGCCTGCCGGGCGCTGGTGGCGTCCGCGCACGTCACCCGTCGTCGGTAGACTCATCGCCGTGGCGAACAGATCCTCCCTCGCGACCGGCGTCGGCCGCGTCCTCATCGCCGTGTACGGCATCCTGGCCCTCGCGGCCACCGGACGCAGTGTCGTCCAGATCATCGAGAAGTTCTCGTTCGCGCCGTTCGCCTACACGCTCAGCGCCGTCGCGGCCGTCGTCTACATCGTCGCGATGATCGCGCTCATCGCCCCCGGCCGCGCCTGGTACCGCGTCGCGTGCGTGACCATCGGCTTCGAGATGGCCGGGGTGCTGATCGTCGGCACGTTGTCCCTGATCGACCGACAGCTGTTCCCCGACGACACCGTGTGGTCGTACTACGGCCTCGGCTACGTCTTCGCGCCGCTGGTGCTCCCGATCGCCGGACTCTGGTGGCTGCGGAAGCACCACCGGGCCGCCGCCGTCGAGCCCGCGGCCGCGTCGGTCACGGTCGGCGAGTAGGGCCCGGCGTGCAGTACTACGACGACGTCGCCGACGTGGCGCAGGGCTTCGGTCCGAGCGCCGTCACGATCGGCAAGTTCGACGGGGTCCACGTCGGCCACCGTGCGGTGATCGCGCACCTCGAACGCGCCGCACGCGAGCGCGGGCTCGTCTCCACCGTGGTGACGTTCGACCGCCACCCCCTCAGCGTGATCGACCCCGACCGCGTGCCGCCAGCGCTGACGAGCACCGCGCAGCGCCGCGAGCTCCTCGAGGAGATCGGGGTCGACGCGATGCTCCTGCTGCGCTTCGACCAGGACCTGCAGTCGCAGGCACCCGAGGCCTTCGTGTCCGAGGTCCTCGTCCGTACCCTGCACGCCGAGCTGGTCTTCGTCGGCAGCGACTTCCGCTTCGGTGCCCGCGGCGCCGGCGACGTCAACCTGCTGCGCCGACTGGGGGAGCAGCACGGCTTCCGCGTCGAGCTCATCGACGACGTCGACCTGCGCGACGACGTCCGCCCGTCCGACGAGCGACGCGTCTCCTCGACCTGGATCCGCGAGCTGCTCGGTGACGGTCGCGTGGCCGAGGCCGCTCGACTGCTCGGTCGCGAGCACGCCGTCCGGAGCACCGTGGTGCACGGGAACCAGCGTGGCCGGGCGATGGGCTACCCGACGGCCAACCTCGACCCCGCGTGCGAGGGCTTCGTCCCGGCCGACGGCGTCTACGCGGCGCGCGTGCTGCACGAGGGCACCGTCTACCCGGCCGCGGTGTCGGTCGGCAACAACCCGACGTTCCAGGGCGTGCCGGCGAAGCAGATCGAGGCGCACCTGCTCGACGTCGACATCGACCTGTACGGCGACACGATCTCGGTGCTCTTCGTCTCGTACGTGCGCGGCATGGTCGCGTTCTCGTCGATGGACGAGCTCGCGGCCCAGATGCGGCAGGACGACCTCGACATCCGGCTGCTGCTCGGTCTGCCCGCACCGGTCTGACGCCGATCCCGACCGGCCGCTGACAGCCGGTGATGCAGGACGCCCCGCGACCGATCGACGGTCGCGGGGCGTCCTCGTGCCTGGCGCTGGTCAGCTCCCGAGCGCGTCGAGCCAGATCTTGCGGGCGTCCAGCGCTTCCTGCGCCTCCTTGATCTTGCGCGAGTCACCGGAGGCCTGCGCGGCCTCGAGCTCGGCCTGGAGCTTGCCGATGGCGTCCTCGAGCTGGCTCGCGAGCCCGGTCTGCCGTGCCTTGCGCTCCGGGTCGGACGCCTTCCAGTGCTCGTCCTCGAGGCTCCGCACGTGGTCCTCGACCGCACGCAGACGGTCCTCGATCCGACGGACGTCGCCGCGCGGGACCTTGCCGATCTCGTCCCAGCGGCGCTGGATGTCCGTCAGCGTGCGACGGGCGGCGACCCGGTCCTTCTGCTGCAGCAGCGGCTCGGCCTCGGTGAGCAGGGCCTGCTTCGCGACGAGGTTCGCGGAGAACTCCTCGTTCTCGACCGCGGCCTCGGCGTGGCGCTGCTCGAACAGCACGTCACCGGCGGCTTTGAAGCGTGCCCAGAGTGCGTCGTCGTGGCGCTTCCCGGCACGGCCGGCACGCTTCCAGTCGTCGAGCAACTCACGGTAGGCGGGGATGCCGTCGGAGCCGCGGGACGCGAGCGCCTCCGCCTGCTGGACGAGCTCCTGCTTGCGGTTCCGCGCGTCGCGGTGCTGCGCGTCGAGCTCCGAGTAGAAGGCGCGGCGGTGCTGGTCGACGGTCGAACGGGCGGCGCGGAAGCGCTTCCACAGCTCGTTGGCCTCGTTCTTGGGCAGGCGCGGGCCGTCGTGCTGGTGCTGCTGCCAGCGGGCGAAGACGTCGTCGAGCTGCGCGGTGATCTGCTTCCACTGCGCCCGAGCCGGGTCGACGGCGGCGAGCGACTCGGCTTCCTCGACCAGCGAGGTCCGGTACGCCAGTGCGTCGGTGAGCGCCTGCTGTGCCTGCGCCTGCTGCTCCTTCGTGAGGGAGCCCACCTGCTCGGACAGGGCGGCGACCCGGTTCTCGAGCGACTTCAGGTCACCGACCACACGAGCCTCGGCGACCTGCGTGCGCAGGTGCTCGACGGTCCGAGCGACGTCGTTCGCCGAGGCGCCGCGCTGGACGCGCTGCTCGGCGATCTTCACCTGCCCCTCGAGGTCGGCGTACTTGCGCGCGAAGTACGCGAGGGCCTCGTCCGGGGTGGCGTCCGGGTACTCGCCGACGGCCTTCTCGCCGTCGTCGTACCGGACGTACACCGTCCCGTTCTCGTCGACCCGGCCCCAGGTCGTTGCTTCGTCAGGTCCCACAGGTCTCGCCTCGATCGTGGTCGTGCATCGCCGACGTCCCCGTCGGCACGGTCAGGTCGTCAGCCTATTGCACCGGAGGGGCCCGGGGGCCAGTCGGACGTGCGGGCTGTGGACGACCGGAGTCCGGCGTCGGGTCCGACCGGTCCGGTCAGTCCTGCTCGCGGATGGTCGCGCCGGTGATCGTGGTCGCGACCTTCGGCTCGCCGGTGCCGTCCGACCCCGCCGACGCGATGCCCTTCGAGGTGATCTCGCGCTCCAGGTCGTCGAGCCCGCTCGTGACCTTGCCGACGACGGTGTACCCGCCCGTCGAGCCGTCGAGCGTCGTGTCGCCGTAGACGATGAAGAACTGCGTCGACTGCGAGTACGGCGACGCACCGCGCGCGATCGCGAGGGTGCCCGCGGCGTACCGGCCGTCGCTCGGGACGTTCTCGAGCGGGCCGTACTGGAACCCGGCGTCACCCGTGCCGTCCCCGTTGGCGGAGCCGCACTGCAGGAACCGGAAGTCCGCGCTGTCGGCGAGTCGGTGGCAGGTGGTGCCCTCGTAGAACTGCTTCCGGATGAGGTCGATCTCGACACTCGACGCCTGCGGTGCGGCCTTCCCGTCGAGCTCGATGCCGAGCCGGACGTCCTTGTTCAGCGTCAGCGTGCCGGTCCAGGTCGCCCCGTCCGCGATGTCCTTGCTCGGCACCGTCCCGGTGTTGCCGGCCGTCGCACTCGCCGAGGGGGTCGGGGTGGACGTCGCGCTCGCGCTCGGCGCGTCCCCGGCCCGCGACCCCGCGAAGGCGAGCTGTGACCCGGTCGCCAGGGCAGCGACCAGGACGAGCACCCCCACGCCGACGACGTCGTCCCGCACCCGCCGGCGTCGCTGCCGGTCGTGCAGGCCCTGTCGGGCCTGGTACAGACGGAGCCGCTCACGCGCCTCGCGGTTGTCGCGCGCCTGGTTCTTCGGTGCCACGGTGCTGATCGGACCTCTCGTCGACTGTGCCGACGAGCGTAGCGGACCGACGGGCGGCGTCGGCCTGGAGGCACGCAGCACGTCGGTGGTCCGGCCTACGATCGGAGCATGGCAGCGGATCGATCGGGCATGCGCGCGCCCACGACGGGTGGTCGCGCCGGGTTGGCTCAGGGGTCCGTCCCGCTGGCGGTGCGGATGCGGCCGACGAGCCTCGACGAGGTCGCGGGGCAGCAGCACCTGCTCGGGCGCGGCAGCCCGCTGGTGCAGCTCGCCACCGGCACGCGCGAGAACCCCGGCGGGGTATCCGTGATCCTCTGGGGACCGCCCGGTACCGGCAAGACGACCCTCGCCCAGGCGATCGCGCGGCAGTCCGGCCGCGAGTTCGTCGAGCTGTCCGCGGTGACGGCCGGCGTGAAGGACGTGCGCGAGGTCATGGAGAAGGCCCTGACGCACCGCGACCTCTACGGCTCGACCACCGTGCTGTTCCTCGACGAGATCCACCGGTTCAGCAAGGCCCAGCAGGACGCCCTGCTGCCCGGCGTCGAGAACGGGTGGGTGATCCTCATCGCTGCCACGACCGAGAACCCGTCCTTCTCGGTCATCTCCCCACTGCTCTCCCGCTCGCTCCTGCTGACCCTCAAGCCGCTCACCGACGAGGACCTCGGCATGCTCGTCGACCGGGCGGTCGAGGATCCGCGCGGCCTCGGTGGCTCGGTCGTCCTCGGCGACGACGCCCGGGCGGCGATCGTCCGCCTGTCCTCCGGCGACGCCCGCCGGGCGCTCACCGCGCTCGAGGCAGCGGCGTCGTCGGCGATCGCCGCGGCGGCCTCGGACACGGACGACGACGACGACGAGCTCTCGCCCGACGACGTCGCGACGGTCCCGCTGGTCGACGCGGACACCGTCGCCGCGGCCGTCGACCGGGCGCTGCTGCGCTACGACCGGCAGGGCGACGAGCACTACGACGTCATCAGCGCGTTCATCAAGTCGGTGCGGGGGAGCGACGTCGACGCCGCGTTGCACTACCTCGCACGGATGATCGAGGCTGGCGAGGACCCGCGGTTCATCGCCCGCCGCATCATCATCTCGGCGTCCGAGGACATCGGCATGGCGGACCCGCAGGCGCTGCCGATCGCCGTCGCCGCGGCGCAGGCGGTGCAGCTCATCGGGATGCCCGAGGGGCGCATCCCCCTGGCCGAGGCCGTGGTGTACCTCGCGACCGCACCGAAGTCGAACGCGTCCTACAACGGTGTCAACGCCGCCGTGGCGGACGTCAAGGCGGGGCGGATGGGCGTCGTCCCGGTGCACCTGCGCGACGCGCACTACCCGGGCGCGAAGCGACTCGGGCACGGCAAGGGCTACGTCTACTCGCACGACGCCGAGCACGGGGTCGCCCGCCAGCAGTACCTGCCCGACGCGCTCGAGGGCACGGAGTACTACACCCCGACCGGCAACGGGTACGAGCGCGAGGTCGGCCCCCGGCTCGAACGCCTCCGGAGGATCACGCGCGGCGAGTGAGCGCGGTGCTTCACCCGGGGGCCCGATGCTGCTATCGTTGACGGGCCTACGTCCTGGTCCTCGCGTGCGGCTGCGCCGAGGACAGAGTCCCACTCCGGTGGGACGGGGGCAGAGGTTCGGACTGTAGCCGTCCGATCCCACAGGCTCATCCCTCTGGATCCCGTCGTCGGGGTCGACCTCCCACGTGCGCGCAGCGCCCGCGGTCGGTCGCGTTCCGGCGAGTCATTCAGTTCAGACAGAGAAAAGGACCCTGTGTCTACCAAGTCACGCACCCGCAGCAAGACCCGCCTCTCGCGCGCGCTCGGCATCCCGCTGACGCCGAAGGCGGCCCGGTACCTCGAGAAGCGCCCCTACGGCCCCGGTGAGCACGGCCGCACCCGCCGTCGCGCGGACAGCGACTACGCCGTCCGTCTCCGTGAGAAGCAGCGTCTGCGTGCCCAGTACGGCATCCGCGAGAAGCAGCTCCGCATCGTCTTCGAAGAGGCCCGCAAGACGAAGGGCCTGACGGGTGAGAACCTCGTCGAGCTCCTCGAGCAGCGCCTCGACGCCCTCGTGCTGCGTGCCGGCTTCGCCCGCACCACCGCGCAGGCCCGTCAGCTGATCGTGCACCGTCACATCCTGGTCGACGGCAAGCTCGTCGACCGTCCGTCCTTCCGCGTGAAGGAGGGGCAGCTCATCCACGTGAAGCAGCGCTCCGAGTCCCTTGAGCCCTTCCAGGTCGCCGCCGCCGGTGGGCACCAGGAAGTGCTGCCGAAGGTCCCGGGCTACCTCGAGGTCGAGATCGACAAGCTCCAGGCCCGCCTGGTCCGTCGTCCGAAGCGCGCCGAGGTCCCCGTGACCTGTGAAGTGCAGCTCGTCGTCGAGTACTACGCAGCTCGCTGATCCACCGATCACACCCGAACGGCGGGTCGTCCTCTCAGGAGGACGGCCCGCCGTTCGGCGTCCCGGCCATCCCGCGCCACTACACTCGTTCGGGCACGCACCGCTCGCGTGCGCGAGAGGGAGAGGCACCGTGAAGCAGCTGTTCTTCGTCGCCGTCGGCGTCGTCATCGGGTTTGCCGCCGCGCACCGGATCGCCAACACGCCCGGTGGTGCACGACTCTTCGCGGACGTCGACGCCCGGACGAAGGCGTTCACCGACGCCGTGGCCGACGGGTACCGCTCCCGCGAGGCCGAACTCCGCACCGACACCTGAGCGTCCCCGCGCCCCAGCTCCCACGCACCCTCCGCCGACCTGAATCAGGAAGCACCATGCAGACCGCAGAGATCCGCCGCCGTTGGCTCCAGTTCTTCGGCGACCGCGGACACACCGTCGTCCCGTCCGCGTCGCTCGTCTCGGACGACCCGTCGCTGCTCTTCACGGTCGCCGGCATGGTCCCGTTCATCCCGTACCTGACCGGGCTGGTCCCCGCTCCGTACCCGCGCGCGACCAGCGTGCAGAAGTGCATCCGCACGAACGACATCGAGGAGGTCGGCAAGACCCCTCGCCACGGCACGTTCTTCCAGATGAACGGCAACTTCTCGTTCGGGGACTACTTCAAGGAGCAGGCGATCCAGTACGCCTGGGAGTTCCTGACCACCCCGGAGTCGGACGGCGGCCTCGGGTTCTCCGCCGACGACCTGTGGGTCACGGTGTACGAGGACGACGACGAGGCGATCGCGTTCTGGAAGCAGCACTCGTCGCTGCCGGACGACCGCATCCAGCGCCTCGGCAAGGACACGAACTACTGGTCCACCGGCCAGCCCGGTCCCGCCGGCCCGTGTTCCGAGATCTTCTTCGACCGTGGTCCCGAGTACGGCATCGACGGCGGTCCCGCGACCGACGACGACCGCTACGTCGAGATCTGGAACCTGGTCTTCATGCAGTACCAGATCGCCGACGTGCGGTCGAAGTACGACTTCACGATCACCGGCGAGCTGCCGAACAAGAACATCGACACCGGCATGGGGCTCGAGCGCGTCGCCTTCATCAAGCAGGGCGTCGACAACATGTACGAGATCGACCAGGTGCGCCCGGTCCTCGACGAGGCCGCGCGGATCTCCGGTCGTCGGTACGGCGCCGTGCACGAGGACGACGTCCGGATGCGCGTGATCGCCGACCACGTGCGCTCCTCGCTCATGCTCGTCGCCGACGGCGTCACGCCGTCGAACGAGGGTCGCGGCTACATCCTCCGCCGTCTGCTCCGACGCACTGTGCGCGCCATGCGCCTGCTCGGCGTCGAGGGCGCGACCTTCCCGCATCTCTTCCCGGCCTCGCGCGACGCGATGCAGGAGGCGTACCCGGAGGTCGCCGGCGACTTCGACCGCATCGCCCGGATCGCCTACGCGGAGGAGGAGACGTTCCTCAGGACGCTCGCGCAGGGCACCACGATCCTCGACGTCGCGGTGGAGCGCGCGAAGCAGGACGGCGCCCCCGCGATCGGCGGGGACACCGCCTTCCTGCTCCACGACACCTTCGGCTTCCCGATCGACCTCACCATGGAGATGGCGGAGGAGGCCGGGGTCCAGGTCGACCGCGGGGCGTTCGAGACCCTCATGTCGGAGCAGCGCGCCCGGGCGAAGGCCGACGCGAAGAGCAAGAAGACCGCCCTCGCCGACCTCAGCGTCTACAGCGCCTTCCGCGCGAAGGGCGAGACGGTCTTCCTGGGCTACGACGCCCTCGAGGCCGAGTCCGCCGTGCTCGGCATCATCGTGGACGGCGTCAGTGTCGACCGCGCCGTCGCCGGGGACATCGCCGAGGTCATCCTCGGTGAGACGTCCCTCTACGCGGAGTCCGGCGGCCAGGACGCCGACCAGGGATCGATCGTCGGCAACGGCTTCGACCTCGAGGTGCTCGACGTGCAGCGTCCGGTCGCGGGTCTCTGGAGCCACACCGTCCAGGTCCGCTCGGGCGAGGTGGGTGTCGGCGACGCAGCCACGACGGTCGTCGACGCCGAGTACCGCCGCGGGGCGACCCAGGCACACTCCGCGACCCACCTCGTGAACGCGGCCCTGCGCGACGTGCTCGGCCCGGAGGCCCTCCAGGCCGGCTCGTACAACAAGTCCGGCTACATGCGTCTCGACTTCTCGTGGTCGCAGCCCGTCTCCGGCGCCACCCGGTCCGAGATCGAGGAGGTCGTGAACGCGGCGATCCGCTCCGACCTCGCGGTGCAGACCCGCGTGCTCCCGCTCGACGAGGCGAAGGCGCTCGGCGCGCAGGCGCTGTTCGGCGAGAAGTACGGCGCCGAGGTCCGCATGGTCGACATCGGCGGCCCGTGGTCGCGCGAGCTGTGCGGTGGTACGCACGTCGCGTCCAGCGCGCAGGTCGGCCTCGTGAACCTGGTGGGGGAGTCGAGCGTCGGTTCGACCAACCGTCGCGTCGAGGCACTCGTCGGACTCGAGGGCTTCCGCGACCTCGCCGTCGAGCGGACGATCGTGTCGCAGCTCTCGAGCGCCCTGAAGGCTCCCCGCGAGGACCTGCCGACCCGCGTGCAGGCGCTGATGGAGGACCTCCGCACCGCGCAGAAGCGGGTCGCCGAGTTCGAGTCGGCGAACCTGCAGCAGCGGGTGCCGTCGATCGCTCGCCAGGCCGAGACCGTCGGCGCGGTGACCGTGGTCGCCGAGACGGTCGACGGGCTGCAGTCCGGCGACGACCTGCGCTCCCTGGCGACCGGCGTGCGCGGGCAGCTCGATGACGGCGCCGCGGTCGTGGTCCTCGGTGCCGTGGTCAACGGCAAGCCCGTGGTCATCGTGGCGACCAACGACGCGGCCCGCGCTGCCGGTGTGCAGGCGGGACCACTGGCCAAGGAGGCCGCCGGTGTGCTCGGCGGTGGTGGTGGCGGCAAGCCGGACCTCGCCCAGGGCGGTGGCACGGATGCTGCCGCGCTGCCCGCGGCACTCCGCGCCGTGACCGCACGACTGGCGGGCTGAGCGTGCCGATCCGTCCGGGGCGCCGTCTCGGCGTCGACGTCGGCAAGGCCCGCATCGGTGTCGCCGTCTGCGACCGGGACGGCCTGCTGGCCACCCCGGTCGAGACGGTGCCGCGGGCGCAGGCGACCGACGTCCGTCGGATCGTCGAGCTCGCGGACGAGTACGACGTGCTCGAGATCGTCGTCGGGCTGCCGCTGTCGATGTCCGGCGACGACACCCCGTCGACCGCGGACGCCAGGGGCTTCGCGGAGCTGCTGGCCGAGCACCGTCCGGTCCGCCTGGTCGACGAGCGGTTGTCCACGGTGACGGCGCAGCGCGGGTTGCACCAGGCCGGACGGAACACGAAGAAGTCCCGGGCCGTGATCGATCAAGCGGCCGCTGTTATCATCCTGCAACACGCGCTCGACCACGAGCGTGCGTCCAGCGCCGCTCCCGGCGCAACGCTCCCCTGACCGACCGGCCCCGGGACGGGTCGGGAGACCGTCGTCCCCGGACCGACGGGGCCCAGGTGGAGCCCCCGACCCGAGAGACCGAGGATCCCTTGGCAGACGACCTGGACTGGGACGCGATCATCGCGCCCGGCGACGATGCCGGACAGCGACGACGCACCGCCGACCCCGCAGCCGGGTCCGACCGGCCGATGTCCCGCCGCGAGGCACGCGCTGCCGAAGCTGCGGAGGCCGAACGCCTCGGCCGGCCAGCGACCGGGACCGACGGCGATCCCGCCTCGTCGGCCGGCGAACAGCGTGGGCGGGCCACGGCGCGGCCCGCGTCCCCGGCGGACGCCCCGGTCGCCCGGTCGGACGACGAGCTCCACCCCGACGTGCGGGCGCTGCTCACCGGCGAGCTCCGGGCTCCGGACGCACAGGCCGTCCGCGAGGCCAGCGCCGGCGACCGGCAGGACCCGGACGCGCGGGCCGCGAGCGGTCGCGACGGTTCGTCGGCTGCCGCGAGCGGGTCCGCGGCTGCCGCGAGCGGACCTGCCGAGGGTGACCACGGGGTCGGCGGCACCGGAGGCGGACGCGGGCGGGGTGGCGGAGGCGGGGGAGCCTCCAGGCCGCCACGCGAACCGCGACCGAAGCGCCGTCGCGGGCCGCTGATCGCCGGGATCGTGATCGTCGCCCTCGTGCTGGTCGGCGGCGTCGGTGCGTACGCCTTCGCGGCGCCCAAGGTGCAGCAACTGGTCAGCGCGATCGGTGGGTCGAGTGAGCCCGACGACTACACCGGCGACGGGACGAGCAAGGTCACGATCACCATCAAGCAGGGCGACATCGGCGAGGACGTCGCGAAGACCCTGCAGCGCAGCGGGGTCGTGAAGAGCTCGAAGGTCTTCTACAAGCTGCTGCTGACCTCGCCGGACGTGTCGTTCCAGCCGGGCTCCTACGAGCTGAAGAAGGAGATGAGCTCGAAGGCCGCGCTGGCCGCGCTCAAGGACTCCGCCAACCGCGTCCAGGCCTCGATCGTGATCCCCGAGGGGACCGCACTGCAGGACATCGAGGCGGGCATGGTCTCGAAGGCGGGGCTCTCCGAGGCCGAGGTGAGCGCTGCGGCGAAGGACGTGCAGGCGTACGGGCTGCCGGCGGGCACGACGACGCTCGAGGGCTGGCTCTTCCCGGCGACCTACCCGATCAACCCCGGGTGGACCGCACAGCAGTACTTCCAGTCGATGGTGGACACCATGAAGGAGCACCTGGCGGCCGCCGGTGTCGCGGAGGCCGACCAGGAGCGCGTGGTCGTCTTCGCCTCGCTCGTGCAGAAGGAGGCCGGGCTCGCCGCCGACTACCCGAAGGTCGCCCGCGTGTTCCAGAACCGCCTCGACATCGACATGCCGCTGCAGTCGGACGCGACCGTCGCCTACGGGACGGGCAACACGCACAAGGTGACGACGACGGACGCCGAGCGCGCCGACGCCGGGAACCCGTACAACACGTACGTGCACAAGGGGCTGCCGCCGGCGCCGATCTCGAACCCGGGCGACGTGGCCATCAAGGCCGTGACGAACATGGCCGACGGGAAGTGGCTCTACTTCGTGACGGTGGACCTCGACACGGGGGAGACCGTCTTCTCGGACACGTACGCGGAGCACCAGGTCGCCGTGAAGCAGTTCCAGGCCTGGCTCCGGGCACACCCTGAGTACCAGTAGGCCCGCCGGGGTCCGGCCGCGTCGCACGGCCGGACCCTGTGGGAGGATGGTCGACATGCTTCGTTGGTTGACCGCTGGTGAGTCCCACGGACCCGAACTCATCGCGATGCTCGAGGGCCTGCCCGCCGGCGTCCCGGTGTCGTTCGAGTCCATCCGCACCGACCTCGCGCGACGGAAGCTCGGCTACGGGCGCGGGTCGCGCATGAAGTTCGAGCAGGACGAGCTGCACGTCTCGGGTGGTGTGCGCCATGGGTACTCCCTCGGCAGCCCGATCGCCATCCGCATCGGCAACACCGAGTGGCCGAAGTGGGTCGAGGTGATGAACCCTGAACCCGTCGAGTCCACCGAGATGTCCCGCGGCCGCAGCGCGCCCCTGACCCGGCCGCGCCCCGGCCACGCCGACCTGGTCGGCATGCAGAAGTACGGCTTCGACGAGGCACGGCCGATCCTCGAGCGCGCGTCCGCCCGCGAGACCGCGGCGCGGGTCGCCCTCGGTGCGGTCGCGAAGTCCTTCCTGGCCGAGCTCGGCATCCGCTCGGTCGCCCACACGCTGCAGGTGGGCACGGTCCGCGTGCCCGACGGCACGCCGCTGCCCCTGCCCGACGACGTCGACCGCCTCGACGAGGACCAGCTCCGCTGCGCCGACCCGGAGACCTCCGCCCGGATGGTCACCGAGGTCGAGGCGGCGAAGAAGGACGGCGACACCCTGGGCGGTGTCGTCGAGGTGCTGTTCTACGGCGTCCCGCCGGGCCTCGGCTCGCACGTGCACTGGGACCGCCGTCTCGACGCCCGGCTCGCCGCGGCGATCATGGGGATCCAGGCGATCAAGGGCGTCGAGGTCGGTGACGGGTTCGCCACCGCGGCACGCCGCGGGTCCGAGGCGCACGACGAGCTGTACCGCGAGGACGGCGAGATCGTCCGGACGAGCGACCGGGCCGGGGGGACCGAGGGCGGCATGTCCACCGGCACCGTGCTCCGCGTCCGCGCGGGCATGAAGCCGATCGCGACCGTGCCGCACGCGCTGCACACCATCGACGTGGCCACGGGCGAGGACGCCGCGGCCCACCACCAGCGCAGCGACGTCTGCGCGGTCCCGGCCTCGGGGGTCGTGGCCGAGGCGATGGCCGCGCTCGTGCTCGCCGACGCCGTGCTGGAGAAGTTCGGCGGTGACAGCCTGACCGAGACGAAGCGCAACCTCGACGCCTACCTCGCCGCGCTCCCGGAGACCCTGCGCACCCGCCGGACGGACGGGGCAGGGTCGATGGCGGCGGAGTCGTCGTCGGTCCGGTGAGCGGCGCCGACGCGTCGGTGCCCGCTCCGACTGCGCGGCTCGACACGCCGGTCGTCGTGATCGGACCGATGGGTGCGGGCAAGTCGAGCGTCGGCAAGCGTGTCGCCAAGGCGCTCGGCGTGCCGTTCACCGACACCGACCGCGTCATCGCCCGGACGCACGGCCCCATCCCGGGGATCTTCGCCGATCGCGGCGAGCCGGCGTTCCGGCTGCTCGAGGCCGAGGCCGTCCGGAACGCCGTCGCGACCGGAGGCGTCGTCTCGGTCGGCGGCGGAGCCGTGACGCACGCCGACACCCGTGCCGCCCTGCGGGGCGCGCGCATCGTGCTGCTCACGGTGTCGCCCGAGGCCGTCGCCGCCCGGATCTCCGGGAGCGACCGGCCGCTGCTGGCACAGGGCGGGATCGATGCCTGGCAGACCATCGCCGACGAACGGGCGGCCACGTACGCGGAGCTCGCGCACGCGACGTTCGACACCTCGCGGCGCCCGATGTCGCACGTCGTCCGCGACGTCGTGGCGTGGGTGACCGAGCAGCAGACCGGCTCCGACGAGGAGCACACCGGCTCCGACCAGGACCACATCGGCTCCGGCCCGGAGCACACCACCGGAGGGACACCGTGACCGCGACGAACCTGCCCGAGGGCACCACCGAGATCCGTGTCGGCGGCGAGGGCGGGTCCCTCGTCGTGGTCGGCAACGACCTGTTCGGCTCGGTCCGGTCGCTGCTCGGCCCGCGCGTCGCCAAGGTGCTCATCGTGCACGCGCCGACGCTCGGCGCCCGGGCGAACGAGCTGCGTGCCGTCCTCGTCGACGCCGGTCTCGACGCGCTCATCGCCGAGGTCCCGGACGCCGAGGCCGCCAAGCGCGTCGAGGTCGCGGCGTTCTGCTGGCAGGTCATGGGCCAGGCGGACTTCACCCGCACCGACGCCGTCATCGGCCTCGGCGGGGGGGCCGTCACCGACCTCGCCGGGTTCGTCGCCGCGACGTGGCTCCGCGGCGTGCCGTTCCTGGCGATGCCGACGAGTGTGCTCGGACTGGTCGACGCGAGTGTCGGCGGGAAGACCGGCATCAACACCAACGAGGGCAAGAACCTGGTCGGGGCGTTCCACCACCCGCGTGCCGTGGTCGCCGATCTCGACCTGGTCCGGACGCTGCCGCGCAACGACGTGCTCACCGGGTTCGCCGAGATCGTGAAGGCCGGGTTCATCGCCGTCCCCGAGATCCTGGACGTCATCGAGGCCGACGTCGACCGCGTCACCGACCCGACGACGCCGGAGTTCCGCCGGGTGGTCGAGCTCGCGATCGCGCTGAAGGCCGAGGTCGTCTCCGAGGACTTCACCGAGCAGGGCCGCCGGGAGATCCTGAACTACGGGCACACCCTCGGGCACGCGATCGAGCACGCCGAGCGCTACCAGTGGCGGCACGGTGCGGCGGTGTCCGTGGGCATGGTGTTCGCCGCGGAGCTCGCCCGGCTGACCGGGCACCTCGACGACGCGACCGTCGACCGGCACCGGTCGATCCTCGAGTCGCTGGAGCTGCCGACGACCTACGGGATCGGACGGTGGGAGGGTCTGCTCGCGACGATGCGCCGCGACAAGAAGGCACGTGCGGGCATGCTCCGGTTCATCATCCTCGACGGGGTCGGCAAGCCCGTGACGCTCGAGGGCCCCGAGGACCACCTGCTGTTCACCGCCTACCAGGAGGTCGGCGTCTAGCGGAGGGTCGGGCGGGTCCGGCGCCACCACCACTTCAGACGCATGGAGAGCGTGAGCACGCCCGTGCGTTCCCATTCGCGGAACTCGTCGAGCGTCGCACCGTTCTCCCACGCCCAGTACTCGTCTCCGTCGCGATCGGGGTCGAGCGCGTCGGGCAGTGGCTTGAAGATCCGCATCGTCCGAGGTCTCCTCCTGTCGATCCGTCCGCTCGGTGGCCGGGATCCGAGCGACCTCGGAGTGCGCGGTGCGCCAGCCGCCGGTCGGCCTTCGGCCACCACGCTACGGTCGCGAGGTTCCGGAGCACAGCGATCGAGATGTCGTGTGCACGGTCGGCGGACCGTCTCGCCTGGAACGCGCCGAACCAGCTGACGACGGCAGCGGCGATCGACGCGGCGGCCGCGATCGACGTGGTGATCAGTGCGGTGTCCATGTGAGGAGCGTCGCGCAGTGGACGCGACAGGGAGGGGCGGGCGGGCCGACCTGTGGAGGGTGCGCCGCGCCTCCCGGCTGTGCAGGAGCGGGGTGGGTCCGCAGGGCCGGGGAGCAGACTGGTCCGGTGCCCACCCCGCCCCGCCTGAGCGACCTCGGCCAGCAGGACGTCGCCGTCGGCAGCCTGCGATCCCGTGCCCGACGCTTCGCCGAGCTGCTGTCGATCGCCCGCCGACACGAGCTCGTGCCCTTCCGTCGGCTCGACTTCTCCCGCGACCCGGAGACGTCGGACCTGCGCCGGAGGCAGGCCGAGCACCTGCGCCGTGCCCTCGAGGAGGCGGGTGGTGGCTTCGTGAAGATGGGACAGCTCCTGTCGACCCGCGACGACCTGCTGCCGGACGAGTGGACCGAGGGGCTCGCGCACCTGCAGCGGAGCGTCCGCCCGGCCGACGCGGCCGAGGTCGCCGTCCTCCTCGAGGAGGAGCTGGGATCGCCCGTCGGCGAGGTGTTCGCATCGTTCGACACCGAGCCGGTGGCCGCGGCGTCGATCGCGCAGGTGCACCGCGCGACCCTGCGCGACGGGACGGTCGTCGCGGTGAAGGTCCAACGACCCGGCATCGACGCCGCGGTCCGTCGCGACGTCGACATCGCCCTGCGGGTGGTCCGCTTCCTCGCGCGGACGAGCACCGAGGCGCGCCAGGTCGGGGTCGCCGACGTCGCGCAGCAGTACGCCGACGACCTGGTGCGGCAGGTCGACTTCACGTCGGAGATGCGGAACCTGACCGCCCTCCGCGCGGCACAGGCGCGGAGCGCCCGTCCCGACGCGGTCGCCTACCCGGAGCCGTACCGGGACATGTCCGGGCGTCGCGTGATGGTGATGGAGTTCCTCGAGGGCGAGACGCTCAGCGCCCTGCGCGCAGCGGGCACCGGCCAGGACCTCGACACCCCGATGCGTGCCGTGCTCGACGCCTTCCTCCGGCAGATCGTCTTCGACGGGATCTACCACGCCGACCTGCACCCGGGGAACGTCGTGCTGCTGCCGGACGGCCGCCCGGCCCTGATCGACTTCGGGTCCGTCGGGCGGCTCGACCCGGGTCTTCGCGGCACCGTCCAGGACCTGCTCGCCGGCTACATCCAGGACGACACGGAGCGGATCGCCGATGCGGTGATGCGGATGGCGCCCGTGCGGGACGCCGAGGACGAACCCGACTTCCGTCGGGACATCGCGGCGTTCGTGGCGGACGAGCTCGGACCGGGTGCCCGCATCGGCGTCGAGACCGTGGACGACGCCGTCGCGGTGTTCGGGCGGTACCGGCTCAAGCCGCCACCGGACTTCGTCGCAGCGGCCCGAGCGCTCGCGATCTTCGAGGGCACACTACGGAGCCTCGCGCCGACGTTCGACCTGCTCGAGGAGTCGCGCGACCTGGCCCGGCAGCAGATCCGCGACCAGCTGCGACCGCGGGCCGTGCGGGACCTCGCGGTCCGGGAACTCTTCGGTGTGGTGTCGGCGGCGCGGAAGCTGCCCCGTCGGGTCGACCGGATCACCGAGGCGCTCGAGACCGGCAAGCTCGCCGTGAACATCCGGCTGTTCTCGGACCGCCGCGACCGCGAGGTGGTCTCCGGGCTGGTCCGACGCGTGCTGCTCGTGCTGCTCGGAGCCGGTGCCGGCGTGCTGGCGATCGTGTACCTCGCGTCACCGGCGCGCCCGACGGCGGTGCTCTCCACCGGTGCGGCCGGCGGGATCCTGGGCGGGACCGCCGTGGTGCTGCTGGTCTGGGCGGCGGTCGACGCGTGGCGGGCACGACGGCGACGGTGAGCCCGGTCCGGCGGAGCTCGTCCGCTACACTCGTCGGGGCGTCGGCGCGGGCACACCCCGTCGTCGCCAGGACCGGACGCACGTCCGGGAGACCTTCACAACACCATCGAACGGAAGACCCATGGCGAGTACCACTGACATCAAGAACGGCGCCGTTCTCATCATCGACGGGCAGCTCTGGTCGGTCGTCGAGTTCCAGCACGTCAAGCCGGGCAAGGGCGGCGCCTTCGTCCGCACCAAGCTCAAGAACGTCGTCTCGGGCAAGGTCGTCGACCGCACGTTCAACGCCGGCGCGAAGATCGACACCGCGACCGTGGACCGCCGCGACTACCAGTACCTGTACCAGGACGGCGAGTCGTACGTCTTCATGGACACCGACACCTACGACCAGGTCCCCGTGTCGGAGACCGTCGTCGGCGACGCCAAGAACTACCTGCTCGAGTCCGCCATGGTCACCATCGCGATGAACGAGGGCAACCCGCTCTACATCGAGCTCCCGACGTCGATCGTCACCGAGGTCGAGACCGAGCCGGGCCTGCAGGGCGACCGTTCCTCCGGTGGCACGAAGGACGCGACGATCATCGCGACCGGCCACCGCATCCAGGTGCCGCTGTACCTGGAGAACGGCACCACCGTGAAGATCGACACGCGCGACGGCAGCTTCCTCGGCCGCGTCAACAACTAGGCGTCCGCCACATGAGTGCTCGTTCGAAGGCCCGCAAGCGCGCCCTCGACATGCTGTACGTCGCCGAGGTGCGTGAGCTCCCGATCGCGGACGTGCTGGCCACCGAGACGGTGCGGCACCTGGACCAGCCCGAGCGCGCCTCGAGCTGGGACTACGCGCGGCAGATCGTCACCGGTGTCGACGACGACCGCGCGGCGATCGACAAGGTGATCGTCGAGCACGCGCAGGGCTGGTCCATCGCCCGCATGCCCGTGCTCGACCGCTGCATCCTGCGGATGGGCGTCTGGGAGCTCCGGTACAACCCGGAGGTCCCGGACGCGGTCGCGATCGCCGAGGCGGTCGAGCTCGCGCAGTCGCTGTCCACCGACGACTCGGCCGGCTTCGTGAACGGCGTGCTCGGCGCCGTCGCGGGCGGACGAGCCCCGTCCGTCCGGGGCGCCGAACAGGCCGCCGCACCGTCCGGCGGCGACGCTGAGCAGGCCGCCGCACCGTCCGGTCGGACTGTCGCGGGGGACCAGGAGTCCGAGTAGGGTTGTCCACGTCAGCATCCTTTAAGTCCGTCCGGTGAGGCGGGGAAGGAGGTCGGCGTGGGCACCAGAACGGTCCTGCAACACCCCGACATCACGCGTGCTCTGACACGCATCGCGCACGAGATCCTCGAGGCCAACCACGGCGCCTCGGACCTCGTGCTCCTGGGCATCCCGACGCGGGGTGCCGTCCTGGCCGAGCGGCTCGACCGCATCCTGGCCGACATCGAGCCCGAGTGGACGCCGGGGCCGACCCGCACCGGCACCCTCGACGTCACCATGCACCGGGACGACCTCGGCCACGGCATCGGTCGCGCCCCGCACCGGACGACGATCCCGGCCGGTGGCATCGACGGCAAGGTCGTCGTGCTCGTCGACGACGTGCTCTTCTCCGGCCGCACGGTCCGCGCGGCGCTCGACGCGCTGCAGGGGATCGGCCGGCCGCGCGCCGTCCGCCTCGCGGTGCTCGTCGACCGGGGGCACCGCGAACTGCCGATCCGGGCGGACCACGTCGGCAAGAACCTGCCCACTGCATCCGACGAGCGGGTCACGCTGCGCCTGACGGAGACCGACCGCACCGACGAGGTCGTCATCGAGCAGCCCGACGCGCAGCAGCCCGACGTGCAGCAGCCGAGCGCGCAGCAGCCGGACGCTCAGCAGCCGAACGCTCAGCAGGCGGCCGAGCAGGGAGGCGCAGCGTGAAGCACCTCCTCTCCACTGCCGACCTCTCCCGCGACCAGGCCGTCCGGATCCTCGACGTCGCCGAGGAGATGGCCGAGGTCAACACCCGCGAGGTCCGGAAGCTCCCCGCACTGCGGGGCAAGACCGTCGTGAACCTCTTCTTCGAGGACTCGACCCGCACCCGCATCTCCTTCGAGGCCGCCGCCAAGCGCCTGTCCGCCGACGTCATCAACTTCGCGGCGAAGGGCTCCAGCGTCTCCAAGGGCGAGTCGCTCAAGGACACCGTCCAGACCCTCGGTGCGATGGGCATCGACGGCATCGTCATGCGCCACCCGGCATCGGGCGCCCCGCGGGTGCTGGCCGAGGCCGACTGGATCGACGTCCCGGTCGTGAACGCGGGCGACGGCACGCACGAGCACCCCACCCAGGCCCTGCTCGACGCCTTCACGATGCGGCGTCGGCTCCACGGCGAGGCCAGCCGTGGGAAGGGCCTCGACGGCGTTCGGGTCACGATCGTCGGCGACGTCCTGCACAGCCGTGTCGCGCGGAGCAACGCCTGGCTGCTCCGCACGCTCGGTGCAGAGGTCACCTTCGCTGCACCGCCGACCCTGCTCCCCGCGGTGGACCGCCCGTTCGGCGCCGCCGTGCACCACGACCTCGACGCGGCCCTCGCCGAGGACCCGGACGTCGTGATGCTCCTCCGGATCCAGCAGGAGCGCATGAACGACGCGTTCTTCCCGAACCCCCGCGAGTACACCCGCCACTTCGGACTCACCGCCGCCCGCGCGGCCGCCCTGTCCGACCGGACGCTGATCATGCACCCGGGGCCGATGAACCGCGGCCTCGAGATCGCCGGCGTCGCCGCGGACGACCCGCGCTCGACGGTCGTCGAGCAGGTCGCCAACGGTGTGTCGGTCCGCATGGCCGTCCTGTACCTCGCCCTGACCGGCGAGCACGAACCGAAGGAGTCCGTCGCATGACCGCCCACCTGATCCGCGGCGCGCAGCTGGTCGACGGCTCGCGAGCCGACATCCGTCTGGAGGGACGGCGCATCTCGGCGGTCGGCTCCGGTCTCGACGCGGCCGGCGCGACGGTCGTCGACGCGGACGGCCTGATCGCCCTGCCCGGTCTCGTGGACCTCCACACGCACCTGCGCGAGCCCGGCTTCGAGGAGTCGGAGACGGTGCTCACCGGTTCGCGGGCGGCCGCCGCCGGCGGCTTCACCGCGGTGAACGCGATGGCGAACTCGTCGCCGGTCGCCGACACCGCGGGCGTGGTCGAGCAGGTGCAGGCGCTCGGGGACGACGCCGGGTACGTCACGGTGCGCCCGATCGGCGCGGTGTCGCAGGGCCTGCAGGGCACGCACCTGTCCGAGATCGGTGCGATGGCGACGAGCCGCGCGAAGGTCCGGGTGTTCTCGGACGACGGCTCGTGCGTCGCCGACCCGCTGCTCATGCGCCGGGCGCTCGAGTACATCAAGGGCTTCGGCGGCGTCCTCGCGCAGCACGCGCAGGAACCCCGGCTGACGATCGGCGCGCAGATGAACGAGGGCCGGCTGTCGTCGGAGCTCGGGCTCGCGGGGTGGCCTGCCGTCGCGGAAGAGGCCATCATCGCCCGCGACGTGCTGCTCGCCGACCACGTGGGCGCACGCCTGCACGTCTGCCACGTCTCGACCGCGGGCAGCGTCGAGGTCATCCGCTGGGCGAAGTCCCGCGGCATCGACGTCACGGCCGAGGTCACCCCGCACCACCTCGTGCTGACCGAGGACCTGATCGCCGGGGTCGACGGCGCGGCCGGGTACGACGCCCGCTACAAGGTGAATCCGCCGCTGCGCTCCCGCGAGGACGTCGACGCCCTGCGCGCCGCCCTCGCCGACGGCACGATCGACATCGTCGCGACGGACCACGCACCGCACACCGCCGAGGCGAAGTGCTGCGAGTGGCCGGCCGCCGCGAACGGCATGGTCGGGCTCGAATCGGCGTTGAGCGTCGTGCACGCCGCCGTGGTCGAGGACGGCCGGCTCGACTGGGCCGACGTCGCGCGGGTACTGTCCGAGGCGCCCGCACGCATCGGCCAGGTCGAGGGGCACGGTCGTGCGATCGCCGAGGGTGCCCCGGCCGAGCTGACCCTGTACGACCCCGCGGCGGTGCGGGAGTTCTCGGTCGACGACCTCGCCGGCCAGTCGCAGAACTCGCCGTACCTCGGCATGCGCCTGCCGGGTCGGGTCGTCGCGACGTTCCACCACGGGTACCCGACGCTCCTCGACGGCGCGCTCGTCGACGCCGAGCGCGTGGCCGCGGCGGCTTCGGCGGCGGACGCGGCGAACGCGGCGGACGCGGCGAAGGCGGGGACCGCGTGACCCCGGCGGTGACGCGGTGAGCGGCGACGCGCTGCGCTGGCTGACGGGAGCGGTGATCCTGCTCCTGGTGGCCGCGCTGTTCGTCGCCATGGCGCGCACCTGGCGGACCCGGACCCGTGCGCAGACCGCGGCCGTGCCTCCCGTCCCGGTCCCGACCGGGCTGGGTCCGGCGGCCGGGTCGTGGGACGGCTTCACCGTCGCGACGACCCGCGCCGACCAGCCGCTCGAGCGGATCACGGCGGGCGGACTCGGGTTCCGGGGCCGCGGCGGCGTGACCGTGCACGACACCGGGGTGGTCCTGCACCACGCCGGCGCCGCCGACCGGTGGATCGCCGCGGCCGACGTCCGCGGCGCCGACCGGGCGACCTCGGCCATCGACCGGGTGGTCGAGCCCGGGGGACTGGTCCGTCTGCGATGGACGGCGACCGGCGCCGCAGGAGCGACGGACCTCGACACCTACTTCCGGTTCCCGGAGGGCGACGCAGCAGCACTCGCCGCCCTGCAGGGACTGACGACGACGCACGAACACCCGCACACCGCGGGCGAAGGGACGAACTGATGACACGCGAACGGGCCGTACTGGTCCTCGAGGACGGCACCCGCTACGACGGACGGGCCTACGGCGCCCGAGGCCGATCCCTGGGAGAGGTCGTCTTCGCCACCGGCATGACCGGCTACCAGGAGACGCTGACCGACCCGTCCTACGCCGGGCAGATCGTGGTGCAGACCGCGCCGCACATCGGCAACACGGGCGTCAACGACGAGGACCCCGAGTCCCGTCGCATCTGGGTCGCCGGCTACGTGGTCCGCGACCCCAGCCGCGTCGTGTCGAACCACCGCGCGAACGCGACCCTCGACGACCACCTGGTGCGCGACGGGATCGTCGGGATCTCCGGCATCGACACCCGTGCACTGACGCGCCGCATCCGCGACGCGGGCGCCATGAAGGGCGGCGTGTTCAGCGGGGCGGACGCCGAGCTGTCCGCCGACGAGCAGCTGCAGGTCGTGCGCGACCAGGCCGGCATGGCCGGTGCGAGCTTCTCGTCGATCGTGTCGACCCCGGAGACCTACGTGGTCCCCGCGGTCGGCGAGCAGATCGGCCGGCTCGCCGTGCTCGACCTCGGTGTGAAGGCGTCGACCACCCGGTACCTCGCCGAGCGCGGGTTCGAGGTGCACGTCGTGCCGCAGGACATCACGGCGAGCGCGCTGCAGGAGCTCGACCCCGACGCCCTCTTCTACTCGAACGGCCCCGGCGACCCCGCCGCGAGCGACGCACAGGTCGAGCTGCTGCAGGAGTCCCTGAAGACCGGCCGCCCGTTCTTCGGCATCTGCTTCGGCAACCAGCTCCTCGGCCGCGCGCTCGGCTTCGGCACGTACAAGCTGCCGTTCGGCCACCGCGGCATCAACCAGCCCGTGCTCGACACCGCCACCGGCAAGGTCGAGATCACGAGCCAGAACCACGGGTTCGCGGTCGACGCGCCCCTGGGCGAGGTGCTCGAGTCGCCGGCCGGGTTCGGCCGGGTCGAGGTCTCGCACTACTCCCTGAACGACCAGGTCGTCGAGGGCCTCCGCGCGCTCGACGTGCCCGCGTTCAGCGTGCAGTACCACCCCGAGGCGGCGGCCGGTCCGCACGACTCCATGTACCTGTTCGACCGGTTCGCGGACCTGGTCCGTGCGCGACGCGACGGCGAGCCGCTCGACGCGGCGACCGCCACCGCCACGACCCCCGCAGCCGACCCGACGACCGACGCCGGCGCGTCGGCCGCGCAGAACGAAAGCAGCAACTGATGCCGAAGCGCGCAGACATCAACTCGGTCCTCGTCATCGGCTCCGGCCCGATCGTCATCGGGCAGGCAGCCGAGTTCGACTACTCCGGCACCCAGGCGTGCCGCGTTCTCCGCGCCGAGGGCGTCCGCGTGATCCTCGTCAACCCGAACCCGGCGACGATCATGACGGATCCCGACTTCGCCGACGCGACGTACATCGAGCCGATCACGAGCGCGTCGCTCGAGGAGATCATCAAGATCGAGCGCCCGGACGCCGTGCTGCCGACGCTCGGCGGCCAGACGGCGCTCAACGCGGCGATCAAGCTCGACGCCGAGGGCATCCTCGAGAAGTACGACGTCGAGCTCATCGGCGCGAAGGTCGACGCCATCCAGCGCGGTGAGGACCGCCAGCTGTTCAAGGAGCTCGTGCTCGAGTCCGGTGCGGACGTGGCACGGAGCCACATCGCCCACACGCTCGAAGAAGCGAAGGAGTATGCCCAGGACCTCGGCTACCCGCTCGTCGTCCGGCCGTCCTTCACGATGGGCGGTCTCGGTTCCGGCTTCGCCTACAACGAGGAGGAGCTCGTCCGCTTCGTGGGCGACGGCCTGCAGTCCAGCCCGACCACCGAGGTGCTCCTCGAGGAGTCGATCCTCGGCTGGAAGGAGTACGAGCTCGAGCTGATGCGGGACAACTTCGACAACACCGTCGTCATCTGCTCGATCGAGAACGTCGACCCGGTGGGCGTACACACCGGTGACTCGATCACCGTCGCCCCCGCGCTGACGCTGACCGACCGCGAGTACCAGAACATGCGGAACATCGGCATCGACATCATCCGTCGGGTCGGTGTCGACACCGGCGGCTGCAACATCCAGTTCGCGGTGGACCCGTCGAACGGCCGGATCATCGTCATCGAGATGAACCCGCGCGTCTCCCGGTCCTCCGCGCTCGCGTCGAAGGCGACGGGCTTCCCGATCGCGAAGATCGCCGCGAAGCTCGCCATCGGGTACCGCCTCGACGAGATCGAGAACGACATCACCCGCGTGACCCCGGCGAGCTTCGAGCCGACGCTCGACTACGTCGTCGTGAAGACCCCGCGGTTCGCGTTCGAGAAGTTCCCGGCGGCGGACGCCACGCTCACCACGACCATGAAGAGCGTCGGCGAGGCGATGGCCATCGGCCGCAACTACGCCACCGCGCTGCAGAAGTCCCTCCGATCGCTCGAGAAGCGCGGCTCGAGCTTCCACTGGGACACCCCGGCGGCCGAGCTCGACAAGGACGCCCTGCTCGAGAAGGCGCAGACCCCGACCGACGGCCGCATCGTCACGGTGCAGCAGGCCCTCGTCGCCGGCGCCACTGCGGACGAGGTCTTCGAGGCCACGAAGATCGACCCCTGGTTCATCGACCAGATCGTCCTCATCAACGAGGTCGCGGACGAGGTCCGTGCCGCCGAGACGCTCGACGCCGACACGCTGCGGTGGGCGAAGGAGCACGGATTCAGCGACACCCAGATCGCGTCGCTGCGGGGCATCTCCGAGCAGGAGGCCCGCGACGCACGGCACGCCGCAGGCATCCGCCCGGTGTTCAAGACCGTCGACACCTGCGCCGGCGAGTTCCCGGCCCTGACGCCGTACCACTACTCGTCGTACGACACCGAGACCGAGGTCGCCCCGAGCGACCGGAAGAAGGTCGTCATCCTCGGCTCCGGCCCGAACCGCATCGGCCAGGGCGTCGAGTTCGACTACTCCTGCGTGCACGCCTCGTTCGCGCTGTCGGACGCCGGCTACGAGACGATCATGATCAACTGCAACCCGGAGACTGTGTCGACCGACTACGATACCTCGGACCGGCTGTACTTCGAGCCGCTCACGACCGAGGACGTCCTCGAGGTCATCGAGGCCGAGGCCGCGTCCGGCGAGCTCGTCGGTGTCGTCGTGCAGCTCGGCGGACAGACCGCCCTCGGCCTGGCGAAGCCGCTCGAGGCCGCCGGCATCCCGATCCTCGGCACCACCCCGAGCGCGATCGACTCCGCCGAGGAGCGCGGGCAGTTCGCCGCGATCCTCGAGCAGGCCGGCCTGCTCGCGCCGCGGAACGGAACCGCGCACGACCTCGCCAGCGCGACCGCGGTCGCCGAGGAGATCGGCTACCCGGTCCTCGTCCGTCCGTCCTTCGTGCTCGGCGGCCGCGGCATGGAGATCGTCTACGACCCGGCGGCCCTGGCGGACTACTTCGACCGCATGGCCGACCAGGCGATCATCGGCCCGGACCTGCCGCTGCTGGTCGACCGGTTCCTCGACGACGCGGTGGAGATCGACGTCGACGCGCTCTTCGACGGCGAGCGGCTCTACGTCGGCGGCATCATGGAGCACATCGAGGAGGCCGGCATCCACTCCGGCGACTCGGCGTGCACCCTGCCGCCGGTCGGGCTCGGCAAGGCGGAGATCCGCGCGGTCGTCGAGGCGACCGAGAAGATCGCCCGCGGCATCGACGTGCAGGGCCTGCTCAACGTGCAGTTCGCGATCGGCGCGGGTGTGCTCTACGTGCTCGAGGCCAACCCGCGCGCCAGCCGGACGGTCCCGTTCGTGTCGAAGGCGCTCGGCATCCCGCTCGCCAAGGCGGCCAGCCGGGTGATGACCGGCACCTCGATCGACGCGCTCGTCGCCGAGGGTGTCCTGCCGGAGCGCGACGGCTCCTCGGTCCCGCCGCAGGCACCGGTCGCGGTCAAGGAGGCCGTGCTGCCCTTCCGCCGCTTCCGCACGCACGACGGCCAGGTCGTCGACTCGGTGCTCAGCCCGGAGATGCGCTCCACGGGCGAGGTCATGGGGATCGACCGCGACTTCCCGCGGGCCTTCCTCAAGTCGCAGGACGCCGCGTACGGCGGCCTGCCGACGAGCGGCACGGTCTTCGTGAGCGTCGCCGACACCGACAAGCGCCAGGTGGTCCTGCCCGTGCACCGCCTGCAGCAGCTCGGGTTCACGATCACCGCGACCGAGGGTACCGCCGAGGTCCTGCGCCGCAACGGCATCGAGGTCACGCTCGTCGGCAAGTACAGCGAGGGCGGCGAGAGCGTCGTCGACCTGCTCGCCCGCGACGCGGTCGACATCGTGATCAACACGCCCTCCGGTGCCGCCGGTCGCGCGGACGGCTACGAGATCCGCGCGGCGACCGTCGCCGCGGACAAGCCGCTCTTCACGACCATCGCGCAGCTCGGCGCGGCGGTCGCGGCGATCGAGACGATCGGCACGCCGCTCAGCGCCCGCAGCCTGCAGGACTACGCGCTCGAGCGCGCGACCTGGTGAGCGACGGACGGACGGGAAGCCCGGCCTCCTTCGGCGTCCGGCTCGCCGCCGCCATCGGGGAGCGTTCCCCCCTGTGCGTCGGCATCGACCCCCACGCCGCCACCCTGGCGGCGTGGGGGCTCGGCCGCGACGAGCAGGGTCTCACCGCCTTCGGCGCGACCCTGGTCGACGCGGCCGCCGGTCGTGCGGCGATCGTGAAGCCGCAGATCGCCTTCTTCGAGGCGGCGGGGGTGCCCGGCTACCGTGCGCTCGACGCGACCCTGCGTCGTGCGCGTGATGCGGGCCTCCTGGTCGTCGCCGACGTGAAGCGGGGCGACATCGGCTCGACCGGTGACGACTACGCGCTCGCGTGGCTCGACCGGGACGGCCCGTTCCGGGCGGACGCGATGACCGTGTCGCCGTACCTCGGCTACGGCTCGCTCGCCGGCACCGTCGAGGTCGCCCGGCGGAACGACGCCGGGGTGTTCGTGCTCGCCGCGACGAGCAACCCGGAGGCGCGCGTGCTGCAGACCGCGGTGCTCGCCGAGGGACCGCGTGCCGGGCGGTCCGTCGCTGCCGGTATCGTCCTTGATGTGGCAGACGACAACCGGACCGGCGGCGAGCAGCCGCTCGGGGACGTCGGGCTCGTGCTCGGCGCCACCCTCGACCTCGACGACTTCGGCATCGACGCGGAGACCATCGGCAACGCGCCGGTGCTGGCTCCGGGCTTCGGTGCCCAGGGCGCGCGCATCGAGGACCTGCGCGCCCGGTACGGCGCGCGCGCCGAGCAGGTCCTGGTGAACGAGTCCCGCGGTCTGCTGACGGACGGCCCCGACGGCGTCGCGGCCCTCGTGCAGGACCGCGTCGACCGCATCCACGTCGCGCTCGGAGCCGCCGCGTGACGGACCAGACGCCCGAGACCCCCGACCGCAGCGAGCTGCCCGCGCACCGCAACCCGCCGGAGGTCGACCGCGTCGCCGCCGCCCGGGCTGCCGTCGCCGCGCGGCGCGCCCGGGCCGCGGTGAAGGCGCAGGTGGCGTCGGGGGAGCGCAGCGCCCTCGAGGTCGCTCGTGCCGCCTGGTCCGACGCGGACCTCCCCGCCGAGAAGTCCCTGCGCGTGCGGGACCTCCTCACGAGCATGTCCGGCATCGGCCCGGCACGCGCCGAAGCCGTGATGGGGGAGCTCCGCATCGCGCCGTCGAAGCGGCTCGGCGGGCTCGGCACCCGCCAGCGCACCGCCCTGGCCGACTGGCTCGCCGCGCGCGGTCGGAAGCGCGGCGCGTCGAAGCTCGTCGTGCTCGCCGGACCCACCGCGGTCGGCAAGGGCACCGTGAGCGCGCACATCCGCGAGCACTTCCCGGACGTGAACCTCAGCGTCTCGGCGACGACCCGCAAGCCCCGCCCGGGCGAGGTCGACGGGGTGCACTACTACTTCGTCGACGACGCCGAGTTCGACCGGATGATCCGCGACCGCGAGCTGCTCGAGTGGGCGGTCGTGCACAACTCCTACCGGTACGGCACGCCGCGGCCGCCGATCGACCGTGCGCTCGACGCCGGCGACAAGGTGATGCTCGAGATCGACCTGCAGGGCGCGCGGCAGGTCCGTGACGCCATGCCCGAGGCCGTCCTCGTCTTCCTGCTGCCGCCGACGTGGGAGGAACTCGTCCGCCGGCTCATCGGCCGCGGTACCGAGTCCGCGGAGGAACAGGCCCGACGACTCGAGACGGCGAAGGTCGAGCTGGCCGCGCAGGACGAGTTCGACGTCCGCATCGTGAACTCGGATGTCGGCACCGCGGCACGCGAGGTCGTAGACTTGTTCTCTGCGCCCTGACACGGCGCACGCGCGTGTGCCCCCGGGGCGCCGCGTCCGCGCAGCCCGACCCCGGTCGAGCGGTCCGATCCGCTCGGACCCGCGCCCCACGCATCCGCAGCCGACAGGAGACACCATGGCCAACCCCCAGGGCATCATCGACCCGCCCATCGACGACCTGCTCGCCAAGGTGGAGTCGAAGTACGCGCTCGTCATCTTCGCCTCGAAGCGCGCGCGCCAGATCAACGACTACTACGCCGACCTGCACGAGGGGTCGCTCTTCGACAACGTCGGCCCGCTCGTCGACTCGACGATCGACGACAAGCCGCTGTCCGTCGCTCTGCACGAGATCAACGAGGACAAGCTGACCGTCACCAAGCAGCAGCCCACCGACTGACCCCGGTGAGCGGCACGAACCTGCGCCTCTTCACGTCCGAGTCGGTGACGGAGGGGCACCCCGACAAGATCTGCGACCAGATCTCGGACACGATCCTCGACGCGTTGCTCGCGGTCGACCCGCACGCGCGGGTCGCGGTCGAGACGATGGTCACCACCGGGCTGGTGCACGTGGCGGGCGAGGTCACGACCTCGGGCTACGTCGAGATCCCGAAGCTGGTCCGCGACGTCATCACGGGTATCGGGTACAACTCGTCCGAGGTCTCCTTCGACGGCCGGACCTGCGGTGTCGAGGTGTCGATCGGCGCGCAGTCGCCGGACATCGCCCAGGGCGTCGACGAGTCGCTCGACAGCCGGTCCGGCGCCGGTGTCGACGAGCTCGACCGCCAGGGTGCGGGTGACCAGGGCATCATGTTCGGCTTCGCGACGAACGAGACCCCCGAGTACATGCCCGTCGCGATCTGGCTCGCGCACCGCCTGGCGGAGCGCCTGGCCGAGGTCCGCAAGACCGGCGTGCTCGACTTCCTCCGTCCGGACGGCAAGACGCAGGTCACGGTCGGCTACGACGGCGTCGTGCCGAGGACCGTCGAGACGGTCGTGCTCTCCACGCAGCACTCGCCCGCGGTCACGCTCGACGAGCTCACGGCACAGATCACCGAGCACGTGATCCGCCCGGTGCTCGACCTGGTCGACCTCGACTCGTCCCACGTCGACGTCATCGTGAACCCGACCGGCCGGTTCGAGATCGGTGGCCCGCAGGGCGACGCCGGGCTCACCGGGCGCAAGGTCATCGTCGACACGTACGGCGGTGCCTCCCGGCACGGCGGTGGTGCGTTCAGCGGCAAGGACCCGTCGAAGGTCGACCGCTCGGCCGCGTACGCGCTGCGCTGGGTCGCGAAGAACGCCGTCGCGGCGGGGCTCGCGGACCGGCTCGAGGTGCAGGTGGCCTACGCCATCGGCCGCGCGAAGCCGGTCGGCCTGTACGTCGAGTCGTTCGGCACCGGGCACGTCGACGACGCCACCATCGAGGCGGCGATCACCGAGGTGTTCGACCTGCGTCCGGCCGCGATCATCCGCGACCTCGACCTGCTCAAGCCGCGGTACGCCCAGACCGCGGCGTACGGCCACTTCGGCCGCGAGCTGCCCGGCTTCACCTGGGAGCAGCTCGACCGCGTCGAGGAGCTCCGCGCCGCAGCAGGACTCGTCACCGCCGCCGTCTAGGCACCGTGTGACCACCGTCGCGCGCGTCGTCCTCGACTCGCCGCTCCCGCAGTTGGACCGTCTGTTCGACTACCGGGTGCCGGCCGAGCTCGAGGACGACTGCGTGCCGGGGGTCCGCGTGAAGGTTCCGCTGCGCACCGGCGCCCGGATGACCGACGCCTACGTCGTCGAGGTGGTCTCCGACGGCGACTGGCCCGGCGAACTGAGCCAGGTGGAGCAGGTCGTCTCACCGGTGCCCGTCCTCGCGCCGGAGATCTGGACGCTCGCGCGCGCCGTCGCCGACCGCGCCGCCGGTGTCGCCTCCGACGTGCTGCGGCTCGCCGTGCCGACCCGCCAGGTCCGCGCCGAGAAGGCCTGGCTCGACCGTGACACCGCGTGGGTCCCGCCGTCGGTCGACCCGACACCGGTCACCGGCTACGCCGACGGCGTCCTGGAGGCACTGCTCGCCGACCGTGGGCGCGCTGCGGTCGACGCCGTCCCCCACCCCGTCGACGTCGGGACCGCCGACGACCCCGTCTGGGTCCCCGGATGGGCCGCCACGCTCGCCCAGGCCGCATCGCACGTCGTCGCCCGCGAGCAGTCCGCCGTGCTCGCCGTCCCGGACTTCCGCGACGTCACCGACCTGGAGCGTGCGCTGCTCGCGGTGCTCCCGCCCGAGCGCGTCGTCCGGTTCGACGCGAAGCAGACGAACGGTCAGCGGGCGAAGGCGCTGCTGCAGGCGCGGACGCACGCCGTCGTCGCGATCGGCAACCGGACGGCGGCGTTCGCACCCGCGACGGAGCTCGGGCTCGTGGCGATGTGGGACGACGGCGACGCCTCCTTCGTCGAGCCCCGTGCCCCGTACGTGCACACGCGCGACGTCGCCCTCGTCCGCACCGCCCAGTCCGGTGCCGCCCTGCTGTTCCTGGGACACGCTCGGTCGACCGACGTCCAGCGACTCGTCGAGCTGCACTGGCTGCAGGAGCTCGCGCCGTACCGGGTGCCGACGCCGAAGGTGATCCCGACCGCGCAGCAGGCGGGTGCCGAGGGCTTCGCCGCCCAGGCACGCATCCCGAGCACGGCCTGGCGGGCCGCGCGCGAGGCCAGTCAGCACGGGCCGGTCCTGGTGCAGGTCGCGAACCCGGGCTTCGGCACCGGCCTCGTCTGCGCAGACTGCGGGGAGCGCGCGCACTGCCGGGTCTGCGGCGGGCCCCTCGGCAGCCCGCACCGGAACGCGACCCCGCAGTGCCGGTTCTGCGGCGCCCTCGCGGTGGGCTTCCGCTGCCCGACGTGCGGCGGGGGGAGGCTCAAGCCCGTCGGGCAGGGGGCGCAGCGCACCGCCGACGAGCTCGGCCGGGCGTTCCCCGGCACCCGGATCGTCGTCGCGGACGGCTCTCGTCCGCTCGACGAGGTCCCGGCGCGTCCCGCGGTGGTCGTCGCCACCCGCGGCGCGGAGCCGAGCGTGCCGGGCGGCTACGCGTGCGTGCTGCTGCTCGACGGTGAACGACTCCTGGCCCGCGAGGGGCTCCGGGTGCAGGAGGACGTGCTCCGGTTCTGGACGAACGCCGCGGCGAAGGGCGCGCCCGGGGCCGAGGTGTACCTCGTCGGCATCGGCGGGAGGCTCGCCACCGCGATGGCGCTCTGGCGGCTGGACGGGCCGGCGCACGACGAGCTCGTCGACCGACGGGCCCTGCACTTCCCGCCGGCGGTCCGGGTCGCGACCCTCACCGGCACGGACGAGGCGGTGACCGCGGCGGTCGAGGCCCTCGGTGACGCGGTCGTCGGAGCGGTCCTCGGACCGGTGCCGGTGCCGGAGGACCCGGTGCCGGGGACGGTGCGCGCGATCGTGCGGTTCCCCTACGCGCACGGGGCCGAGGTCGCGGCGACGCTCAAGGCCGAGGTGATCCGCCGGTCGTCGACCCGGCGGGTGCTGCCGGGCGGGAACCGCCGTCGCGCGGCGCCGACCCTGCGCGTCCGGCTCGACGACGTCGAGCCGTTCACCGAGGTCTGAGCCGCAGCGGCCACCGCAGCCGTCGCAACGCGGACACCACGGCCACCGCCGCGACCACGCGACCGAGGTGGGGCGACGCGCCGGACGCGCACCGTGCCTCCCGTCCGTCCGGACGGTGTGCCAGGCTGGGTGGTGGTGGCCACGCGCCACCGCCGAACACACCACACGCACGACGAAGTGACGAGGTGACGCCGATGCGAGCGCTCTGGAAGCCGGACGCCGGTCCGGGGCTGGTCATGACCGACCGGCCGGTGCCGGTCCCGACCGAGGACGAGGTCCTCGTCCGCGTGCTGCGGACCGGGATCTGCGGGACCGACCTGCACATCCAACGGTGGGACGACTGGGCAGCGTCGGCCGTGGCCGCGCCGCTCGTCCCCGGCCACGAGTTCTCCGGCGAGGTCGTGGAGGTCGGCGCCGCCGTGCGGGACGTCGCCGTCGGCGACCTGGTGTCGGGCGAGGGGCACATCGTCTGCGGGACCTGCCGGAACTGCCGGGCGGGGCGGCGGCAGATGTGCATCCGGACGAAGGGCCTCGGCGTGCAGCGCGACGGCGCGTTCGCAGAGTACCTGACGCTGCCGGGCACGAACGTGTGGGTGCACCACGGCCCCGTCGCGCCCGAGGTCGGCGCGCTGTTCGACCCGCTCGGCAACGCCGTGCACACCGCGCTCGCGTTCCCGCTCGTCGGCGAGGACGTGCTGGTGACCGGGTGCGGGCCGATCGGCCTGATGGCGATCGCGGTGGCACGGCACGCCGGTGCGCGCTTCGTCGTCGGGACCGACGTGAGTCCCGAGCGACTGCGCATGGCCGAGGCGATGGGCGCCGACCTCGGCGTCGACGTGCACGGTGACGGGGCGGCGGCCGTCCGCGCCGCGCAGGAGCGCCTCGGCATGCGCGAGGGCTTCGACGTCGGGTTCGAGATGTCCGGCGCGCCGGCCGCCCTGCCCGCGATGGTCGAGAACATGAACCACGGCGGTCACATCGCGATGCTCGGGCTGCCGAGCGGCCCGATCGCGGTGGACTGGGGCAAGGTCGTCACGCACATGCTCACGGTGAAGGGCATCTACGGGCGCGAGATGTTCGAGACGTGGCAGGCGATGAGCTCGATGCTGGCCACGAGTGCGGTCCTCCGTGACCGCATCGGCTCGATCGTGTCGGCGTGCCACCCGGCGCGCGACTGGGAGGCAGCGTTCGCCGCGGCGGCGAGTGCGGACGGCGGCAAGGTCGTCATCGACTGGACGGAGACCTGATGTACGGCGCGATCAAGGACCACCTGGCAACGGAGCTCGCCGGCATCGAGGACGCAGGCCTGACGAAGCGCGAGCGCGGCATCACCGGTCCGCAGCGCGCGGCGATCGAGGCGGACGGTGCCGACCTGCTGAACTTCTGCGCGAACAACTACCTGGGGCTCGCGGACTCGACCGACCTCGTCGACGCGGCGAAGGACGCCCTCGACCGGTGGGGGTACGGCATGGCGAGCGTGCGCTTCATCTGCGGCACGCAGGACCTGCACCTCGACCTCGAGCGGCGGGTGGCCGGCTTCCTCGGCACCGAGGCCGCGATCCTGTACTCGTCGGGCTTCGACGCGAACGGGGGACTGTTCGAGGTGCTGCTCGGTCCGGAGGACGCGATCATCTCCGACGAGCTCAACCACGCGTCGATCATCGACGGTATCCGGCTCTCGAAGGCGCAGCGGTTCCGGTACCGCAACCGCGACACGGCCGACCTGGAGGCACAGCTCGCCGCCGCCTCGTCGGCCCGCTTCCGCGCCGTGGTCACCGACGGCGTCTTCTCGATGGACGGCTCGATCGCTCCGCTCGCCGAGATCTGCGACCTCGCCGAGCGGTACGACGCCCTCGTCGTCGTGGACGACTCGCACGCGGTCGGGTTCGTCGGCGAGCACGGCCGGGGTACTCCCGAGCTGTGCGGCGTGGCCGACCGGGTCGACGTGTACACGGGGACGTTCGGCAAGGCGCTCGGCGGAGCGTCCGGCGGGTACGTGGCGTCCCGTCGCGAGGTCGTGGACCTGCTCCGGCAGCGGTCGCGCCCGTACCTGTTCTCGAACTCCCTCGCGCCGGTGATCGCGGCGGGGACCGTCGCGGCGCTGGACCTCGTGGAGCGCTCGGACGACGCCCGTGCACGACTCGCGGACAACGCCCGGACGTTCCGGTCGCTCATGACCGACGCCGGCTTCGAGCTGCTGCCGGGGGAGCACCCGATCGTGCCCGTGATGTTCCACGACGCCGCCCGCACCGCACGGATCGCGGACGAGATGCAGGCGCGGGGCGTCTACGTCACCGCGTTCAGCTACCCGGTCGTGCCGAAGGGGAAGGCGCGGATCCGGGTGCAGCTCTCCGCGGCCCACACCGAGGAGCAGGTGCGCCGGTGCGTGGACGCCTTCGTCGGGGCCCGCACGGCCGTCGACGCCTGACGACCTTCCGCGGAGCGCAACGTCGGCGGTGCCTCGCAGGGCTGTACCGCCGCGAGGAGCCGCCGACGTTGCGTCTTGCGGGTTCGGCCCGGGGTCAGGCGCCGACGGGGCGGCGGCGCTCCCGCGGGAACACGACGCCGAGGGCGACCATGCCGATCGCGAGCACGAGGTGCAGCCAGTTGTCGGCCCAGTTCAGCGGGACGAAGTTGGCACCGGACACCGTGCCCGCGGTGATCAGGCCGTACACCCACAGCACGAAGTAGACGACCCCGCCGATCACGAGGTACATCCGCGACCCGGTCGCACGGTTCGCCGCGAGCAGCCCGACGACGCCGAACAGCAGGTGCACGATGTTGTGCAGGACCGACACCTGGAAGATCCCGAGCAGCATCGCCATCGAGTGGTGGCCGGCGCCGCCGAGGTCGCCGGAGGTCAGCCCCGGCACGAACCCGGCGATCCCGACGAGCAGGAACACGATGCCGACGACGAGCGCGACCTTCTGGATCGACGAGCCGGCGTAGCGGTTGGTGGAGGTGGTGACGTCACTCATGGTCCGGACGTTACCCAGGTGACTCGCAGTCCGTTCCCGGTCGGGGGCGTTCCGCGCGCGTCGGACACCGTCGGGCGTGGGACGATTGACCCCATGCGTCTCGTCGTCGCCGGCAGCCCCGCTGCGGCCGTCCCCACCCTCCGACGTCTCGCCGCCTCCGACCACGAGATCGCGGCCGTCCTCACCCGACCCCCGACCCCGCAGGGCCGGAAGCGCGTCCGCACGCCGACGCCGGTCGCGCAGGTCGCCGCGGAGCTCGGGCTGCCCGTCATCGAGGCCACGCGAGTGGACGACGCCGTGACCGCGCAGCTCGTCGAGCTGCAGGCCGACCTCGGCGTCATCGTCGCCTACGGCGCGCTCCTCCGCCGCCCCGCCCTCGACGCTCCTCGTCTCGGCTGGGTGAACCTGCACTTCTCCGACCTGCCGGCGTACCGCGGGGCCGCGCCGGTGCAGCGCGCCGTGATGGCCGGCGACACCCGGACCGCCGCAACGGTCTTCCAGCTCGTCGAGGCGCTGGACGCCGGCCCCGTGTACGCCTCCGACCCGTTCGACATCGACCCCGACGCCACGAGCGGCGACGTCCTCGCGGCGATGGCCGAGACGGGGGCGGACACCGTCCTGCGGGTCGTCGACGCCCTGGCCGACGGCAGCGCGGTCGCCACCGAGCAGTCCGGGACGGTGACCCTCGCCCCGAAGCCCACCGCCGACGACGCACACCTCCGGTTCGACGAGCCGGCCGTCGCCGTCCACGCCCGGATCCGCGGCGTGACCCCCGAGCCCGGCGCGTTCGCCCACCTCGGCGAGACGCGCGTGAAGCTGCTCCGCAGCGCGTTGCTGCCGGGAGGCTCGGCCTCCTCCGCCCCGCACCTCGCGCCCGGCGCGCTCGCGCTGGTCGACGGGCGTCTGCTGGTCGGGACGGCCGACGGGCCGCTCGTGCTCACCGAGGTGCAACCGGCCGGCAAGAAGGCGATGGACGGCGCGGCCTGGGCGCGCGGCCTCGGCTCCCTCGAGGGCGTGGTGCTCTCGTGAGCCCCGCACAGCCCACGCCCCGGCGGGCTCAGGGCGACCGTCGACCCCGTCCGACCAGCGCACGGCGGGTCGCGTTCGACGTCCTCCGCGCGGTGCAGGTCGACGACGCCTACGCCAACCTGCTCCTGCCGACCCGCATCCGCCGCGCCGGGCTCTCCGCCCGCGATGCGGCCTTCGCCACCGAGCTCACCTACGGGTCGATCCGGATGCTCGGCCGCTACGACGCGATCGTCGGGGTCGCATCCGGTCGTCGCGTCGACAACATCGAGTCCGACGTGCTCGACGTGATGCGCCTCGGGGTGCACCAGCTGCTCGGTATGCGCACCCCGACGCACGCCGCCGTCTCGGCCACCGTCGAGCTCGCGCGCGAGGTCGGTGCCCGCCGTGCGACCGGCTTCGTGAACGCCGTCCTGCGGAAGGTCGCGGCGAGGACCGACGACGAGTGGGACGCCCTGGTCACCGAGGGGCGGAGCGGCGACGCGCTGCTCGCCACCCGGTGGTCGCACCCGTCGTGGGTCGTCGCCGCGCTCCGTGACGCGCTGGCCGCCGAGCGCTCGCGCGACGAGCTCGCGGCGCTGCTCGCCGCCGACAACGTGGCCCCGCGCGTCCAGCTCGTCGCGCTCCCGGGGCTCGCGACCGACGAGGACGTCCGCACCGCGGCTGCCGGCCCCGTAGTGACCGAGGACGCGACCGGCACCGACGACGTGACCGGCACCGACGACGCGACCGGCACCGACGACGCGACCGGCGCCGTGCCTCCCGTCCGCATCCCCGTCGCCGACGCCGGTCCGGTCTCGCCGGTCGGCATCCGCGGGACCGCCGGCGACCCCGCGCGGGTCCCCGGCGTCGCAGCCGGTCGTCTCCGGGTGCAGGACGAGGGGTCGCAGCTGGCGGCCCTCGCCCTCACACGGTCGTCCGCCGTCCGCCCGGGGGAGCGATGGCTCGACATGTGTGCAGGACCGGGCGGCAAGGCTGCGCTCCTCGCCGCCGAGGCCGCGCAGGGCGGCGCGACCCTCGTGGCGAACGAGCTCGTGCCCGCACGCGCCGGGCTCGTGCGGAAGGCACTGGCGACGGTCGCGGGCGACGACACGGTCACCGTCGTCGAGGGTGACGGGCGACGCTTCGGGAAGCCCGGCGACGAGCCGTTCGACCGGATCCTGCTCGACGCACCCTGCACCGGGCTCGGGGCGCTCCGCCGTCGGCCCGAGGCCCGTTGGCGGAAGCAGCCCGAGGACGTCCCCGAGCTCGCGGCGCTCCAGGCCGAGCTCCTCGACGCGGCCGTCCGTGCGCTCGCGCCCGGTGGGACCCTGGCGTACGTGACGTGCTCGCCGCACCTGGCCGAGACGCGCGGGCAGGTCGACGCGCTGCTCGCGCGGCACGGCGACGTGCTCGAGCAGCTCGACACCGCCGGCGTCGTGCGCTCCGTCGCCGCTCGGGACCCGCAGGTCGCCGACGGCCCGACGGTGCAGCTGTGGCCGCACCGCATCGGCACCGACGCCATGTTCGTCGCGCTGTTCCGCCGTCGCCCCTGACCCCGACGGTGCTCGGTAGGGTTGCACGGTGACGATCCGCATCTCGCCGAGCATCCTGTCCGCCGACTTCGCCAACCTCGAGCGGGAGCTGCACCGCATCGAGAGCGCCGACATGGTGCACGTCGACGTCATGGACAACCACTTCGTGCCGAACCTCACGCTCGGCCTGCCGATCGTGCAGCGCCTGCAGGAGGTCTCGCCGGTGCCGCTCGACGTGCACCTGATGATCACCGACGCCGACACGCAGGCGCCGAAGTACGCCGAGACGGGCGCCTCGAGCGTCACGTTCCACTTCGAGGCCGCCGACGACCCGGTGGCGACCGCCGCGGCGATCCGGTCGAACGGGGCCCGCGCCGCCGTCGCCGTGAAGCCCGGCACGCCGATCACGCAGGTGCTCCACCACCTCGACGCCTACGACATGATCCTGCTCATGACGGTCGAGCCCGGGTTCGGCGGCCAGTCCTTCATGCCGTCCGTGATGCCGAAGCTGGCCGACGCCCGTGCCGCGGTCGACGCCTCCGGGCTCGACGTGTGGCTCGAGGTCGACGGCGGCATCGCGGTGGACACGGTGCCCGAGGCGGTCCGCAGCGGTGCCGACACGCTCGTCGCCGGGTCCGCCGTGTACGGCGGCGAGCCCGCCCAGCGCATCGCCGACCTGCGTCAGGCGGCAGCGGCGGTCGGCGCGTGACCGACGTCGCAGGCCGCGCGACGGCGGACGCGACCGACGAGACGGACGCGACCGGTGCCTCCCGTCCGGACGGTGCGTCGGCCGTGTCCGCGCAGGACGGTAGCCTGGACCCCGTGAAGACGTTCGACGACCTGTTCGCGGAGCTGACCGAGAAGGCGCGCACGCGCCCCGAGGGCTCCGGCACCGTCGCCGAACTGGACGCCGGCGTGCACCAGATCGGCAAGAAGATCGTGGAAGAGGCCGCCGAGGTCTGGATGGCGGCCGAGTACGAGGGCGACGAGCGCACCTCGGAGGAGATCTCGCAGCTGATCTACCACCTCCAGGTGCTCATGGTCGCGAAGGGGCTCACCCCGGCGGACGTCTGGCGACATCTGTAGGCACCCGCGACGCGCCGACCGAGCGCAGCCGCGACCCGCAGTCGTCCCGACCTCCAGCAGAAAGCAGACCCCCTGATGCTCCGCATCGCCGTGCCCAACAAGGGCTCGCTGTCCGAGACCGCCTCCGAGATGCTCAGGGAGGCCGGGTACGCCGGTCGCCGCGACCCGAAGGCGCTCCACCTGCTCGACGAGCGCAACGGCGTCGAGTTCTTCTTCCTCCGCCCGCGCGACATCGCGACCTACGTCGGCTCGGGCGCGCTCGACGTCGGCATCACCGGCCGCGACCTGCTGCTCGACTCCGGGTCTGCGGCGCACGAGGTCGACGCGCTCGGGTTCGCCGACTCGACGTTCCGGTTCGCCGGCACGCCGGGGCGCTTCACCGAGCTGCAGGACCTCGACGGCGTGCGGGTCGCGACGAGCTACCCGGGGCTGGTGGGCGAGTTCCTCGCGCAGCACGGGGTGACCGCGACGCTCGTGAAGCTCGACGGGGCCGTCGAGAGCGCGGTGCGCCTGGGGGTCGCGGACGCCGTGGCCGACGTCGTCTCCACCGGGAGCACCCTGCGCGCCGCGGGTCTCGAGATCTTCGGGCCGGTCATCCTCGAGTCGACCGCACTGCTCATCTCGACCGACGAGACCATCCCGGGCATCGACGTGCTCCGTCGTCGCCTGCAGGGCGTGCTCGTCGCGCGCGGCTACGTCATGCTCGACTACGACATCCCGACGGACCTGCTCGAGCAGGCCACCGCGGTGGCGTCGGGCATCGAGTCGCCCACCGTCTCGCCGCTGCACGGTCGTGACTGGTCGGCGGTCCGGGTGATGATCCCGCGCGAGGACGCGAACCTCATCATGGACGCGCTCTACGACCTCGGCGCGCGCGCCATCCTCGTCAGCCCGATCCACGCCGCACGCCTGTGAACGCGGCAGCGCAACCGGACGGCACCGGGTCGGACAGCGGCGCCGCCGGTGTCGCCGGCGGGGTGTCGGTCCGGGTCATCCCGTGCCTCGACGTGCAGGGTGGTCGCGTCGTCAAGGGCGTGAACTTCCTCGACCTGCAGGACGCCGGTGACCCGGTCGAGCTCGCGGCCCGCTACTACGAGCAGGGAGCCGACGAGCTGACCTTCCTGGACGTCGGAGCCACGGTCGAGAACCGGGCGACGATGTACGACACCGTGACCCGGACAGCCGAGCAGGTCTTCATCCCGCTCACCGTCGGCGGTGGCGTCCGGAGCGTCGACGACGTCTCCCGCCTGCAGCAGTGCGGCGCGGACAAGATCGGCGTGAACAGCGCGGCGATCGCCCGACCCGCGCTGGTCGGCGAGATCGCGGACCGCTTCGGCGCGCAAGCGGTCGTGCTGTCGCTCGACGTGAAGCGCTCGGACCGGATGCCGTCCGGCTTCGTCGTCACCACGCACGGCGGTCGCACCGAGTCGGACCTCGACGCCATCGACTGGGCCCGTGAGGGCGTCGAGCGTGGCGCGGGCGAGCTGCTCGTCAACTCGATCGACGCCGACGGCACGAAGAACGGCTTCGACCTCGAGCTCATCGCCGCGGTGCGCGCGGTCTCGTCGGTCCCGGTCATCGGTTCGGGAGGCGCTGGTCGCGTCGAGCACTTCGCCCCGGCCGTCGAGTCGGGCGCGGACGCCGTCCTCGCCGCCAGTGTCTTCCACCGCGGCGAGATGACCATCGGGGACGTCAAGGCAGCGCTGCGCGCCGCCGGCCACCCCGTCCGCTGACACCCGTCCGCGGACGACCGCCCGCCGGCATCCGTCCGCCGGCACCCCGCCGTAGGCTAGGAGTCCCATGACCGACAGCACCAGCACCAGCACGGAGGCGGTCCTCGACCGCGCACGGTTCGGACACGACGGGCTGCTCCCCGCAGTCGTGCAGGAGGAGTCCTCGAAGGACGTCCTCATGCTCGGCTGGATGGACCGCGAAGCCCTCCGCCGCACCCTCACCGAGGGCCGCGTGACCTTCTGGTCGCGGTCGCGGCAGGAGTACTGGCGGAAGGGCGACACATCCGGGCACGCGCAGTACGTCCGGGCCGCGGCGCTCGACTGCGACGACGACACCCTGCTCGTCACCGTGCAGCAGGTCGGGGCGGCGTGCCACACCGGTGCGCACAGCTGCTTCGAGGTCGATCCGCTCGACCCGGTGACGGCGTCCGCGCCGGCCGGGGCCGTGACCGACGCGCACGGAGTGAGCACGGCCGTGGAGGAGACCCGATGAGCACCGCCACCGGCGCGGAGGAACCGCGCACGACCTCCCGGCAGGCCTTCGACGAGCTGCTCGACGGCCACCGCGTCGTCCCCGTCGTCCGCGCCCTGTACGCCGACAGCGAGACGCCCGTCGGCGTCTACCGCAAGCTCGCGGACGGCCGTCCCGGGTCGTTCCTGCTCGAGTCCGCCGGCCAGGGCGGGCTGTGGTCGCGGTGGTCGTTCGTCGGGGTCCGGAGCTTCGGCGTCCTGACCCAGGACGGCGACCGGGCCGCATGGATCGACACGGGCATCCCGGCGTCCCGCGCCGTGGACTCGCTCGACGGCGCGCCCCTCGACGTCCTGGCGCGCCTGCACGACCGGTGGGCGACCCCGCGCGTGCCGGGCACCCCGCCGCTCGTCGGCGGCACCGTCGGGTTCATCGGGTGGGAGGCCGTCCGGCAGCTCGAGCACCTGCCGGACGTCCCCCCGGCCGACTTCGAGGTCCCCGGCCAGGCGCTGGCCTTCGTGTCGGAGCTCGCGGCGCTCGACCACCGGACGGGCCTCGTGCTCCTGGTCGCGAGCGTCCTCAACGACGGGACCGACGACGCCGACACGATGTGGTCGGACGCCCAGGTGCGGCTCGACCGGATGCAGGCGGACCTGGTGCAGCCGAGCCCGGCGACCGTGGCCGAGGCGTTCGAGATCGCCGAGCCGACCCCGCGCCACCGGACGACGCCCGAGGACTACATGGCCGCGGTCGAGCGGTCGAAGGACTTCATCCGCGACGGCGACGTCTTCCAGGTCGTGATCTCGCAGCGGTTCGACCACGACGTCACGGCCGACCCGCTCGACGTCTACCGGGTGCTGCGGACCCTGAACCCGAGCCCGTACATGTACTTCCTCGCGCTGGCGGACACCGACGACGAGCGCTTCTGGATCGTCGGCGCCTCACCGGAGGCCCTCGTGAAGGTGCAGGACGGTCGGGCGATCACCCACCCGATCGCCGGCTCCCGGCCCCGAGGGGCGAGCCCGGTCGAGGACGTGCGCCTCGGCGACGAGCTGCTCGCCGACCCGAAGGAGCGCGCCGAGCACCTGATGCTCGTCGACCTCGCCCGCAACGACCTGCAGAAGGTGTGCGAGCCGGGGACCGTCGCGGTGACCGAGTTCATGACCGTCGAGCGCTTCAGCCACATCATGCACCTGGTGTCGAGCGTCGAGGGGTCGGTGCGACCGGGAGCCTCCGCGATCGACGTCTTCCGGGCGACCTTCCCGGCCGGCACGCTGTCAGGCGCACCGAAGCCGCGTGCGCTCGAGATCATCGACGAGCTCGAGCCGGCGACGCGCGGCGCCTACGCGGGGGTCGTCGGCTACTTCGACTTCGCCGGCGACGCCGACCTGGCGATCGCGATCCGCACCGCCCTGATCAAGGACGGTGTCGCGCGTGTCCAGGCCGGCGCCGGACTCGTCGCCGACTCCGACCCGCACACCGAGCACGTCGAGGCGGTCAACAAGGCCGCCGCGCCCCTGCGTGCCGTCGCGACCGCGAACCGCATGCGCGAGGTCCGCTCGTGAAGCGCTCCCGCCCGCTCGTCGTCGTCGCCGGCCTGGCCGTCGCGGGGATCGTGATGCTCGCCTGGACCCAGACCTGGTTCACGGTGCACCTGCACGCCGGCACCGCGGTCGTGCCTCGGGTCGTCGCCGACGGTGCCGCCGTCGTGCCGCAGTACACGGCGCTGGCGATCGCGAGTCTGGCGCTGTTCCTCGCACTGACGATCGCCGGCCGGGTGCTCCGTGTCGTGCTCGCGGCGGTCGAGGTGCTGCTCGGCCTCGCGGTCGTCGCGACCGGCATCGGTGCGCTCGCCGACCCGGTCGCCGCCTCGAAGGGCGCGGTCGGCGAGGTCGCCGGCGTCAGCGACACCGCGGCCGTGCGCCAGGTCGTCGACCGGGTGGACGTGACCGCATGGCCCGCCGTGGGCATCGCCGGCGGTGTGCTCGCCGTGGTGCTCGGCATCGTCGTGTTCGTCGTGCAGCGGAACTGGCCCGGTCCGACACGGAAGTACGCGGCCGCGACCGCGGGCGCCGCTGCCGACGCCCGTGCCGCCGCTCCGACCCAGCGCGACGCGATCACCGACTGGGACGACCTGAGCGCCGGGGACGACCCGACCGCCGGCCCCGTCGCCGGACCTGCCGAGCCGAGTGTCGGCACGGCCGGCGCGCCGGCTGCTGCGCCCGCCGCCGGGCACGGTGGCGACGCCACCGCGGCGACGCCCGGGGTCGGCGCGGTGGGGGAGTCGCCCACGACCGACACGGTAGGATCGGAGCGGCGCCGATCGGACGACGGCGCCGGAGCAGAACGAGGAGCACCGTGAGCAACACTGAGCCCGCAGAACTCGGCGAAGGCCACTCGCCCGCCGCCTGGACCGCCGTCGTGATCATGCTGATCGGCTTCGCGGCAGGCACGCTGTTCTTCTGGTTCGACGTGGCCTGGGGCGTCTGGGCCTCCGCTGCCGTCGTGGTGATCGGTCTCGTCGTCGGCGCCGTGATGGCGAAGGCGGGCTACGGCGTCAACGGCCCGAAGTTCGTCCCCAAGCACCACTCGGAGTAGTCACCGTGCCGAACGTGCTCGAGACCCTCGTCGCGGGCGCGCTCGAGGACGCAGCCGCCCGTCGTGCCGACCGTCCGACCGCCGAAGTCGAACGTGACCTCGACCGGGTGGCGTCGCCCCTCGACGCCCTCGCGTTCCTGGCGCCCGGCGATCGGGTCAAGATCCTCGCCGAGGTCAAGCGCGCGAGCCCCTCGCGCGGCTCCATGGCGCCCATCGAGGACCCGGCCGCCCTCGCCGCCGACTACGAGCGCGGCGGCGCGTCGACGATCAGCGTCCTCACCGAGGGACGGAAGTTCCTCGGCAGCCTCGCCGACCTCGAAGCGGTGAAGGCGCGCGTGTCGCTGCCGGTGCTGCGCAAGGACTTCATCGCGGAGCCGTACCAGGTGCTCGAGGCCCGCGCGGCCGGCGCCGACCTGGTGCTGCTCATCGTGGCGGCGCTGGAGCAGCGGCAGCTCGTCGAACTGCACGAGCTCGCCGAGCAGCTCGGCATGCGCGTCCTGGTCGAGGCGCACTCCGGGGACGAGGTCGCCCGCGGCCTCGACGCAGGTGCGCGGATCCTCGGCGTGAACGCGCGCGACCTCACCGACTTCTCGCTGGACCGCGACCTGTTCGGCTCGCTCGCCGACCGCATCCCCGACGGGGTCGTGCGCGTCGCCGAGTCGGCCGTCGCCGGTCCTGCCGATGTCGCCCACTACCGCGCTGCGGGGGCCGACGTCGTCCTGGTGGGGGAGGCGCTCGTCACGGGCGCGGACCCCGCCACCACCCTCGCGTCGTTCATCGCCGCAGCGGACGGCTCCGGCCGCCCGCGCGCCTGACCGACACCGTCCCACCGGTCACTCCGCACGTCGGGGTGACCGAACACCCCGGGAGACCCAACGTGACCTCACTCCGTGACCTGCAGGGCCCGTACTTCGGCGACTTCGGCGGACGCTTCGTCCCCGAGTCGCTCGTGCTCGCGCTCGACGAGCTCGAGACCGCCTTCCGCGAGGCCTGGGCGGACCCGGCGTTCCGCGCGGAGCTCGACACGCTGCAGCGCGAGTACACCGGTCGCCCGTCGATCATCACCGAGGCGCCGCGGTTCGCGCAGCACGCCGGTGGCGCCCGGATCATCCTCAAGCGCGAGGACCTCAACCACACCGGTTCGCACAAGATCAACAACGTGCTCGGTCAGGCCCTCGTCGCCAAGCGGCTCGGCAAGACCCGGCTGATCGCCGAGACCGGTGCCGGGCAGCACGGCGTCGCGACCGCGACGGCCGCGGCCCTGTTCGGCATGGACTGCGTCGTCTACATGGGGGCGGTCGACACCGAGCGCCAGGCGCTGAACGTCGCCCGCATGCGGCTCCTCGGTGCCGAGGTGATCCCGGTCGAGACCGGTTCGCGCACCCTGAAGGACGCCATCAACGACGCCCTGCGCGACTGGGTGGCGAACGTCGACTCGACGCACTACCTGCTCGGTACGGTCGCGGGACCGCACCCGTTCCCGGAGATGGTCCGCGAGTTCCACAAGGTGATCGGGGAAGAGGCCCGTCAGCAGGTCCTGGATCGCGTCGGTCGCCTGCCGGACGCCGTCGCCGCGTGCGTCGGCGGTGGGTCGAACGCGATGGGCATCTTCGAGGCGTTCCTCGACGACGAGTCCGTCCGGCTGCACGGCTTCGAGGCCGGCGGCGACGGCATCGAGACCGGTCGGCACGCGGCGAGCATCTCGCTCGGCCGCACCGGTGTGCTCCAGGGCACGATGTCGTACCTCATGCAGGACGAGGACGGCCAGACCATCGAGAGCCACAGCATCTCCGCCGGGCTCGACTACCCGAGCGTCGGCCCCGAGCACGCCTACCTGGCGTCGATCGGCCGTGCGCAGTACAGCCCGGTCACCGACACCGAAGCGATGGAGGCCTTCCGCCTGCTCGCCCGCACCGAGGGCATCCTGCCGGCGATCGAGTCGGCGCACGCCCTCGCCGGTGCGATCACGCTCGGCAAGGAGCTCGGTCCCGACGGCGTCGTGCTGGTGTCCCTGTCCGGACGTGGTGACAAGGACGTCGCGTCCGCCAGTCGTTACTTCGGCATCCTCGACGAGAACGCGGTGCAGCTGTGACGAACACCGAGACGAACCGGTCGGTCGCGACGACGATCGACACCGCCAACGCCGAGCGCGCCGGAGCCGTCGTCGGCTACCTGCCCGCCGGCTTCCCCGACCTGCAGACGAGCGTGGACGCCGCGGTCGCCCTCGCCGAGAACGGCGTCGACGTCATCGAGCTCGGCCTGCCGTACTCCGACCCCGTGATGGACGGCCCGGTCATCCAGCGCGCCGCCGAGGAGAGCCTGGCGAACGGCTTCCGCGTCGCGCAGGTCTTCGACGCGGTCGACCAGATCACGAACCGGGTCGACGTCCCCGTGCTCGTGATGACCTACTGGAACCCGGTGCTCCGCTACGGTGTGGACCGCTTCGCCGACGACCTGGTCTCGGCCGGCGCGTCCGGGCTGATCACGCCGGACCTCATCCCGGACGAGGGTCGCGCCTGGATCGACGCGTCCGAGCGCACCGGGCTCGACCGCGTGTTCCTCGCGGCGCCGTCCTCGACGGACGCCCGCATGGAGCAGGCGGTCCACTCGAGTCGCGGCTTCGTCTACGCGGTGTCGACGATGGGCGTCACCGGTGCACGGGTCGGTGTCGACACCGCCGCCCGCACCGTCGTCTCACGACTCCGTGACGCCGGCGTGGAGCGCACGTGCGTCGGCCTCGGCATCTCCACCGCCGACCAGGTGCGCGAGGTCCTCGAGTACGCGGACGGCGCGATCATCGGCTCCGCCTTCGTGCGTGCCCTCGCCGACCTCGGCGTCCAGGGGGTCGCGGACCGCGCGGCCGACCTGACCAGCGGCGCCGTGCGCGGCTGACGCAGCCACCCCCGCGGACGGGAGGCGCGGTGCGGTGGGCCGACCGGCTCACCGGTACCGCGCCTCCCGTCCGTCCTGATCACGGTTCCCACAGGACCGGCCCCCTGGTTCCTGACGGGCGCGGTTCCCGCGCTACAGTGAGCGGGGCCGACCCTCCAGCGGCACCGCGGCCGTCCAGCACCGAAAGGCGACAGCACCTCCATGCCCCTCCTGAGCATCCCGAGCCCGAGCACCGCGTGGCAGTACTTCGACCTGACCGCCTGGGTCCGCGACGTCTTCGGGTTGTCGCTGCCGCTCGACTTCCGGATCCACGCGTACGCCATCTGCATCCTGCTGGGCATCGTCGCTGCCGTCGTGCTGGCGAACCGTCGGCTCAACGCACGCGGGGTCGAGCGCTGGATCATCATCGACATCGCGATCTGGGCGGTGCCGGCGGGCATCATCGGCGGCCGGCTCTTCCATGTGTTCACGCACGTCAGCGACTACTTCGGTCCCGGGCGTGACCCGCTGTCGTTCCTCTACGTGTGGGAGGGCGGCCTGGCGATCTTCGGCGCGCTCATCCTCGGATCGCTCGGCGCGTACATCGGGTGCCGCCAGGTCGGCCTGCGCTTCTCGACCCTGATCGACGCCATCGCGCCGGGCGTGCTGCTCGCCCAGGCCTTCGGCCGCCTCGGCAACTACTTCAACCACGAGCTCTTCGGCATGCCGACGAGCCTGCCGTGGGGTCTCGAGATCGAGTCGACGAACGCCGCGTTCCCGAAGGGCCTGCCCGAGGGCACGCTCTTCCACCCGACCTTCCTCTACGAGATCATCTGGAACGTCGTCGGCGTCGTCGTGATCCTGCTGCTCGACAAGCGCTTCCGGCTGCAGTGGGGCAAGGTCATGGCGCTCTACCTGATCTGGTACGGCACCGGCCGTTCGGTGCTCGAGTCCATCCGCGTCGACACGAGCGAGACCTTCTTCGGGATCCGCACCAACGTGTGGATGTCCTTCGCCGCGATCCTGCTCGGCATCGTGATCTTCCTCGTGCAGACGCGTCGGCACACCGGTGCGGAGCCGAGCCCGTACCTGCCGGGTCGCGAGCCGCGTCGGACCTCCGATGTAGACTCGGACGACACCTGGTCGGAACACGACGACGACGCTCCGGCGACCGACGTCGACGCCGATCCGGTCCCTGCAGCAGGCCGCGCGCGGTAACTCCGCGACCGGCAGCACCGCTCCGCGGACGGCACCCGCCGGTCACGGAGCACCCTCCGCACGGTCGGGTCACCACGAGTGGCCCCGCCACCTCGCGCGTCGTCTGCGCACCCTCCACGGCGACGCGCACGGGCACCAGTCCCGCCCGCTCGGGCGGAACGCACCACCGGGCCACCGACGTCCCTGTTCCACTTCCTCGTGAGGACGGTTCCCCATGGCGCTCCAGCCAGACCCTGCCCCCCGTTCGACGCGCTCCCTGCAGCAGGCGCACCGACGCTTCTCGGCCGTGCCCGAGGCCACGGGTGCGTACGACCCGGCGAACGAGAAGGACGCCTGCGGCCTGGCGATGGTCGCGACGCTCCGCGGCACCGCCGGGCACGACATCGTCGACGCCGCGCTCGGCGCGCTCCGGAACCTCGAGCACCGTGGTGCCGTCGGGTCCGACGCCGGCACCGGTGACGGTGCGGGCATCCTGTGCCAGGTGCCGGACGCGTTCCTCCGCGACGAGGTCGACTTCGACCTGCCCGCGGCGGGGGAGTACGCCGTCGGCACGGCGTACCTGCCCGTCGACGAGGACGAGCGCCACGCGGTGAAGGGCGCCGTCGAGCGCATCGCCCGCGAAGAGGGCCTCAAGGTGCTCGGCTGGCGCGAGGTGCCCGTGCGACCCGACGTGCTGGGCACGCTCGCGCGTGCGGCGATGCCGGCGTTCGAGCAGCTCTTCGTGGCCTCGACCCGGCACGACGTGCACGGTGCCGCGTGGAGCGGGATCGCCCTCGACCGGCAGGCGTTCCGGCTGCGCAAGCGCGCGGAGCACGGCGTCGAGGTCTACTTCATGTCGCTGTCGAGCCGGACGATGGTCTACAAGGGCATGGTCACGACGCTCCAGCTCGAGCCGTTCTACCCGGACCTCAGCGACGAGCGCTTCGCGTCGAAGCTCGCGATCGTGCACTCCCGGTACTCGACGAACACGTTCCCGTCGTGGCCGTTGGCGCAGCCGTTCCGCACGCTCGCGCACAACGGTGAGATCAACACCGTCCGCGGCAACCGCAACTGGATGCGGGCGCGCCAGTCGCAGCTCGAGAGCGAGCTCCTCGGCGACCTCGCCCCGCTGCTGCCGATCGTCAGCCCGGGCGCGAGCGACTCGGCGTCGTTCGACGAGACCCTCGAGCTGCTCACCCTGACCGGCCGCTCGCTGCCGCACGCGGTGTCGATGATGGTGCCAGAGGCCTGGGAGAACCAGGTCGGGATGGACCCGGACCTCCGGGCGTTCTACGAGTACCACTCGATGCTCATGGAGCCGTGGGACGGACCGGCGGCGATCACGTTCACCGACGGAGCGGTCGTCGGTGCGACGCTCGACCGCAACGGCCTGCGCCCCGGGCGCTTCCTGGTGACCGACGACGGGCTCATCGTGATGGGGTCGGAGACGGGTGTCATCGACGTCCCGCCGGCCAAGGTCGTGCGTAAGGGCCGCCTGCGTCCCGGCCGGATGTTCGTCGTGGACACCGAGGCCGGGCGGATCATCGAGGACGACGAGGTCAAGCGCGAGCTGGCGACCTCGGGGCCCTGGGCGCAGTGGCTCGACGAGGGCCGCATCAACCTGAGCGACCTCCCGGAGCGCGAGCACATCGTGCACACCCCGGCGTCCGTCACCCGGCGCCAGCGTGCCTTCGGCTACACCGAGGAAGAAGTGCGCATCCTGCTCCGCCCGATGGCGCAGACCGGCGCGGAGCCGCTCGGTGCCATGGGTTCGGACACGCCGATCGCCGTGCTCTCCGAGCGTCCCCGTCTGCTGTTCGACTACTTCACGCAGCAGTTCGCGCAGGTGACGAACCCGCCGCTCGACTCGATCCGTGAACAGGTCATCACCTCGATGGGGATGGGCCTCGGGCCGGAGCGCAACCTGCTGAGCGCCGGGCCCGAGCACGCGAAGCAGATCGTGCTCGACTTCCCGGTCATCGACAACGACGAGCTGGCGAAGATCCAGCACTTCGAGACGGAGTCCGGTCGCCACCTCACGGTGACGATCAAGGGCCTGTACCGCGTCGACGCGGGCAAGAAGGCGATGCAGAAGCGCATCGCGGCGGTCTGCGACGAGGTCGACCAGGCGATCGAGTCGGGCAAGCAGTTCATCGTGCTGTCCGACCGTGACGGCAACGCCGAGCAGGCGCCCGTCCCGAGCCTCCTGCTGCTCGCGGCCGTGCACCACCACCTCATCCGCACCGAGCAGCGCATGAAGGTCGGGCTCATCGTCGAGGCCGGCGACGTGCGCGAGGTCCACCACGTCGCCACCCTGATCGGGTACGGCGCCTCGGCGATCAACCCGTACCTGGCGATGGAGACGTGCGAGAACCTCGTGCGTTCGGGCATGATCACCGGCATCACGCCGGAGCAGGCCGTGAAGAACGTCATCAAGGCGCTCGGCAAGGGCGTCCTGAAGATCATGTCGAAGATGGGCATCTCCACGGTGTCCAGCTACGCCGGTGCCCAGGCGTTCGAGGCGGTCGGCCTCAGCCAGGAGTTCGTCGACCGGTACTTCACCGGGACCTCGTCGATCCTCGGTGGTGTCGGCATCGAGGTGATCGCGAAGGAGAACGCCGAGCGGCATGCCCAGGCGTACCCGCAGGATGGTGCGGTGCTGTCGCACGAGCGGCTGCAGACCGGCGGCGAGTACCAGTGGCGCCGCGAGGGTCCGCCGCACCTGTTCAACCCGGACACGGTCTTCCGGCTGCAGCACGCCACGCGTGCGCGTCGGTACGACATCTTCCGCGAGTACTCGCAGGCGGTCGACGACCAGTCCGAGGAGCTCATGACGCTCCGCGGGCTGTTCCGGTTCCGTCACGGCGTCCGGAAGCCGATCGCGCTCGACGAGGTCGAGCCGATCGAGTCGATCGTGAAGCGGTTCAACACGGGCGCGATGTCCTACGGGTCGATCTCGCAGGAGGCCCACGAGACGCTCGCGATCGCGATGAACCGCCTCGGCGCGCGCTCGAACACGGGTGAGGGCGGCGAGGACGTCGAACGGCTGCTCGACCCCGAGCGTCGCAGCGCGATCAAGCAGGTCGCCTCCGGGCGCTTCGGCGTCACGAGCATGTACCTGACGCACGCCACCGACATCCAGCTGAAGATGGCGCAGGGCGCGAAGCCCGGCGAGGGCGGCCAACTGCCCCCGACGAAGGTCTACCCCTGGGTCGCGCGGACCCGACACGCGACCGCCGGCGTCGGGCTCATCTCGCCGCCGCCGCACCACGACATCTACTCGATCGAGGACCTCAAGCAGCTCATCTTCGACGTCAAGCGGGCGAACCCGTCCGCTCGCGTCCACGTGAAGCTGGTGAGCCAGTCCGGCATCGGCGCGGTCGCCGCCGGCGTGACGAAGGCCCTGGCCGACGTCGTGCTCGTCTCCGGCCACGACGGCGGGACGGGGGCGTCCCCGCTCAACTCGCTCAAGCACGCGGGCACCCCGTGGGAGATCGGCCTGGCCGAGACCCAGCAGACCCTCATGCTGAACGGCATGCGCGACCGCGTGGTCGTGCAGGTCGACGGGCAGATGAAGACCGGCCGCGACGTGGTCGTGGCGGCGCTGCTCGGCGCCGAGGAGTACGGCTTCGCGACGGCTCCGCTCGTCGTCGAGGGCTGCATCCTGATGCGCGTCTGCCACCTGGACACGTGCCCGGTGGGGGTCGCGACGCAGAACCCCGAACTCCGCAAGCGCTTCACGGGCAAGCCCGAGTTCGTCGTGAACTTCTTCGAGTTCATCGCGCAAGAGGTGCGAGAGCTCCTCGCCGAGCTCGGGTTCCGCTCCCTCGACGAGGCGATCGGGCAGGTCGACGCACTCGACACCGACCGTGCGATCGAGCACTGGAAGGCCTCCGGGCTCGACCTCGCGCCCGTGCTGCACGGACCGGAGTTCGCCCGCGACGAGCCCCGCCGGCACGTCCGCGAGCAGGACCACGAGCTCGACGAGCACTTCGACGTGCAGCTCATCGCGCAGACGGCGGACGTCCTCGAGCACGGCGGCTCCGTCGCGCTCGACCTGCCGATCCGCAACACCGAGCGGGCCGTCGGCACCATGCTCGGCCACGAGGTCACGCTGCGGCACGGCGAGCACGGCCTGCCCGCCGGGTCGATCGACGTCACGCTGCGCGGGTCGGCCGGACAGTCGCTCGGTGCGTTCCTTCCCGCAGGCATCACGCTCCGCCTGGTCGGCGACAGCAACGACTACGTCGGCAAGGGCCTGTCCGGCGGCGCGATCGTCGTCCGCCCGGACACCGAGTCCGGCTTCGACCCGTCGGAGAACGTCATCGCCGGCAACGTCATCGGCTACGGTGCGACGCAGGGGAGCATGTTCATCCGCGGCATCGTGGGTGAGCGCTTCCTCGTCCGGAACTCTGGCGCCACGGCGGTCGTCGAGGGTGTGGGCGACCACGCACTCGAGTACATGACCGGCGGGCTCGCGCTGATCCTGGGCGAGACCGGTCGGAACCTCGGCGCAGGCATGTCCGGCGGCACCGCGTACGTGCGCGGGCTCCGTCGGGAGCACGTGAACGCCGACGCGCTCGCGACCGGTGAGCTGCGGCTCGAGGAGCTCGACAGCGCCGACGTCGAGATCGTCACCGACCTGCTCCGGCAGCACCTCGCGGAGACCGGGTCGACCGTCGCCGGCGACCTGCTCGAGTCCGGTGACCTGGGCGACTTCGTCAAGGTGCTGCCGCGCGACTACGCCGCGGTGCTCGCGACCCGTCAGCAGGCGGTCGACGAGGGCCTCGACCCGGACGGCACGGTCGTCTGGAACCGCATCCTGGAGGTGACCGGTGGCTGACCGCACCGCGACCCCAACGTCCATCCCCAGCACCACCCAGCACGAGCAGGAGGCGAACCGTGGCTGACCCGAAGGGCTTCCTCAAGGTGCAGGAGCGCGAGCTCCCGCCCCGTCGACCCGTCCCCGTGCGACTCATGGACTGGAAGGAGGTCTACGAGCAGCAGGAGTCCGGCGCCCTGAAGCGGCAGGCCGGTCGCTGCATGGACTGCGGCGTGCCCTTCTGCCACCAGGGCTGCCCGCTGGGCAACCTCATCCCGGAGTGGAACGACCTGACGTGGCGTGGTGAGGGCCGCCAGGCGATCGAGCGGCTGCACGCCACGAACAACTTCCCGGAGTTCACCGGCAAGCTGTGCCCGGCCCCGTGCGAGGCGTCCTGCGTGCTCGGCATCAACCAGCCGCCGGTGACCATCAAGCAGGTCGAGGTCTCGATCATCGACGAGGCCTACAAGAACGGCTGGGTGACCCCGCACCCGCCGGAGCGCCTGACGGGCAAGACCGTCGCGGTCGTGGGCTCCGGTCCCGCCGGCCTCGCCGCCGCCCAGCAGCTCACGCGGGCGGGGCACACCGTCGCCGTCTACGAGCGCGACGACCGCATCGGCGGTCTGCTGCGCTACGGCATCCCGGACTTCAAGATGGAGAAGCGCCAGATCGACGCGCGGCTCGCCCAGATGCAGGCTGAGGGCACCCGCTTCCGCGCCGGCGTCGAGATCGGTGTCGACATCACGTGGGACGACCTGAAGTCCCGCTACGACGCGGTCGTCGTCGCCACCGGCGCCACGGTGCCGCGCGACCTCCCGATCCCGGGACGCGACCTCGCGGGCGTGCACTACGCCATGGAGTACCTCGTCCAGCAGAACAAGGCGAACGCCGGCACGACCGTCGACAACCAGGTCACGGCCGAGGGCAAGCACGTCGTCGTCATCGGCGGCGGCGACACCGGTGCGGACTGCATCGGCACGGCCCACCGCCAGGGCGCCCTCAGCGTGACGAACCTGGCGATCGGCAAGCAGCCGCCGCTCGAGCGTCCGTCCGAGCAGCCGTGGCCGATGTTCCCGACGGTGTTCGAGGTCACGAGCGCCCACGAGGAGGGCGGCGAGCGGCACTTCCTGGCGTCGACGGTCGAGTTCCTCGGCAACGCCGCGGGCGAGGTCCGTGCGCTGCGGGTCGCCGAGACCGAGTACCTCGACGGCCGTCGCGTCCCGAAGGCCGGTACCGAGCGGGAGATCCCGGCGGACCTGGTGCTCATCGCGATGGGCTTCACCGGCCCGGAGACCGACACGATCGAGCCGCAGCTCGGACTCCCGACCACGGTGTCCGGCGCAGTCGCACGCCAGGCGGACTACTCGACGAACGAGCCCGGCGTGTTCGTGGCGGGCGACGCCGGCCGCGGTCAGTCGCTCATCGTCTGGGCCATCGCCGAGGGGCGCGCCGCCGCATCCAAGGTCGACGCGTACCTCGAGGGCTCGACGATCCTGCCGGCACCCGTCAAGGCGACCGACCGCGCACTCACGGTCTGACGCCGTGAACGCACACGGAACACCGGTCCACCGATGAGCAGCAGGCCACCGGCACTCGATAGGGTGCTGGTGGCCTGCTCTCGTTCCGCGCGGCCCCACAGCGCGGAAACCGGCACCACCCACCACACGAAGGAACCCATTGAGACGCGCAAAGATCGTTTCGACGCTCGGTCCGGCTACGTCGGACTACGAGACCGTCAAGGAGATCATCGAAGCGGGCGTCGACGTCGCCCGCCTCAACCTCAGCCACGGTGACTACAGCGTCCACGAGGCGAACTACGAGAACGTCCGTCGCGCCGCCGCGGACCTCGGCAAGCCGGTCGCGATCCTCGTCGACCTGCAGGGCCCGAAGATCCGACTCGCGAAGTTCGCCGACGGCCCGCACGAGCTCGCCGTCGGCGACGTCTTCACGATCACCACCGAGGACGTCCCCGGCTCGAAGGAGATCTGCGGCACGACGTTCAAGGGCCTGCCGCAGGACGTCAAGCCCGGCGACCCGCTGCTCATCGACGACGGCCGAGTCCGCCTGCGCGTGCTCGACACCGACGGCGTGCGCGTGCGCACCGAGGTCGTCGTCGCCGGCACGGTCTCGAACAACAAGGGCATCAACCTGCCCGGCGTCGCCGTCAACGTCCCCGCGCTGAGCGAGAAGGACGAGGCCGACCTCCGCTGGGCGATCCGCCAGGGCGCCGACCTCATCGCGCTGTCGTTCGTGCGCAACGCCGCCGACGTCGACCGCGCGCACGAGATCATGGACGAGGAGGGCAAGCGCCTCCCGATCATCGCCAAGGTCGAGAAGCCGCAGGCCGTCGACGCGCTCGAGGAGATCATCGACGCCTTTGACAGCATCATGGTCGCCCGTGGTGACCTCGGCGTCGAGCTCCCGCTCGAGGCCGTCCCGATCGTGCAGAAGCGCGCCGTCGAGCTCTCCCGCCGCATGGCAAAGCCGGTCATCGTCGCGACGCAGATGCTCGAGTCGATGATCTCGTCGCCGATCCCGACCCGTGCGGAGACCTCCGACGTCGCGAACGCCGTGCTCGACGGCGCGGACGCGGTCATGCTCTCCGGCGAGACCAGCGTCGGCGAGTACCCGGTGCAGACCGTGCGCACGATGGCCCGCATCGTCGAGTCGACCGAGGACCACGGCCTCGAGCGCATCGCCCCGCTCGGCACGAAGCCGCGCACGCTCGGTGGTGCGATCACGCTCGCCGCGGTCGAGATCGCGGAGTTCACCGAGGCGTCCTACCTCTGCGTGTTCACCGAGTCCGGTGACTCGGCGCGTCGCATGTCGCGCCTCCGCCACGGCCTGCCGATCATCGCCTTCACCCCGAACGAGGCCACGCGTCGCCGCATGGCGCTCACCTGGGGTGTCCGCTCGTTCCTCGTGGAGCGCAAGACCCACACCGACGAGCTGTTCTCGCAGGTCGACGACGTGCTGCTCGCGAACGGTCTCGCCGCCCCCGGCGACCGGGTCATCGTGACGGCGGGTTCGCCTCCCGGACTCGAGGGCTCGACGAACGACCTGCGCGTGCACCGCGTCGGCGACGCGCACGCCGAGGCGGCTCCCGCCTACGTGCGGGACTGACCCCGGATCACCACGCCGCAGGGCGCGGACGGGAGGCACGGTGCGGGTTCCGCACACCGCCTCCGGTGCGCGCCCTGTCGCGTTCCTGCCCCGCACGCCCCGCCCGGCCGGCGGCGGTCTCGACACGCCGGCGTGGCCCCGAGACGCACCGGAGTGAGTGAGACGCCGCCGGATCCGGCGCCGTCTCGTCGGATTGGCGGCGCCTCACCGGGGCGGCGGTGTCTCACCGGGACGGCGGTGTCTCACCGGGACGGCGGCGTCTCACCGGGACGGCGGCGTCGCACTGAGACGGCGGTGTCTCACCGGGACGGCGGCGTCCGGCGGCGGCCGGGACGTGCCGGAATCGGCCACCGGCGGTGCGGCGTGACCAGCCGCCCGGGCGAGCGGGCAGGATCGGTGCTGTGAGCCTCCAGGACGACCGCCCCACCGCACCGACCGCAGCGGACGTGCGCCGCTGGCGCCGCTACCTGGCGGACGAGCGCGCGGAGGCCGCGGTCTACCGGAACCTGTCGACGCGCCGCTCCGGCGAGGAACGCGAGATCCTCGCGGCGCTGGCCGACGCCGAGGGACGGCACGAACAGCACTGGCTCGACCTGCTCGGTGACGACGTCGGACGGCCGCTCCGCGGCAGCCTGCGCACCCGGGTGCTCGCCGCGCTCGCGAAGCGCTTCGGCTCGGTGTTCGTCCTCGCGCTCATGCAGCGCGCCGAGGACCGGTCACCGTACGCCGACGACGACGACGCGACCGCGCGGATGGCGGCGGACGAACGGATCCACGGCGAGGTCGTCCGCGGTCTCGCGAACCGCGGCCGGATGCGGCTGTCGGGCACGTTCCGCGCGGCGGTCTTCGGCGCCAACGACGGGCTCGTCTCGAACCTCGCGCTGATCATCGGCATCAGCGCCTCGGGGGCCGACCGGCACTTCGTGCTGCTCAGCGGCATCGCCGGGTTGCTCGCCGGCGCGCTGTCCATGGGAGCGGGGGAGTACGTCTCGGTGCGGTCGCAGCGCGAGCTGCTCGACGCCTCGGCACCGCACCCCGAGGCCGGGCGGGCGGTCGCCGACCTGGACGTCGACGCGAACGAGCTCGCCCTCGTCTACCGTGCACGGGGCATGGACGAGGCCGCAGCGCAGGCGCACGCGGCCGAGGTCCTGGGCGGTCGGACCGTGACGGCGGCCGCCGCGACTGACGAGCACGAGGCCGTCGGGAGCGGCACGAGCGCGGCGGTGTCGAGCTTCTGCTTCTTCGCCTCGGGCGCGATCATCCCGGTGCTGCCGTACCTGTTCGGGCTCGAGGGGTGGCCGGCGATCGTCCTCGCGGCGGTGCTGGTCGGCATCGCGCTCCTCGGCACCGGCGCGGTCGTGGGTGTGCTGAGCGGGGCCTCGCCGCTCAAGCGCGCGCTTCGGCAGCTCGCGATCGGGTTCGGTGCGGCCGTCGTCACCTACGGGCTGGGGCTGCTGTTCGGGACCGGGAGCGCGTAGCGCCGCCGAGGGCTGTGACGGTCGTGGCCCTCGACGGTGCGAGGCTGCGGTCGGTGCGGCTCAGCGGCGAGCAGCCGCGCGCGGCGGCAGCAGCAGGAGCGCCGCGGCGCCGACGACGACCAGGGCGATGCCCGAGAACACCGTGAACACCGTCAGCGCCAGTCCGGGGGCGACGAGCACGACCACACCGCCGATGAGCGAGAGCAGTCCGCTCACCGCGGTCGGCAGCCGCGAGGATCCAGGGTGCCCCACGAACGCGCCGACCAGCGCGGCGACGCCCTCGAGCAGGAACGCCACCCCGGCGAGCACGGCGTAGACCAGCAGCGGGATCGCGGGGTCGACGAGGGTCACCAGGCCGGCGACCCCGACCAGGCCGCCGACGATGCCCGACGTCCAGCGCCAGACGGCGGTCGTGCCGTGTCCGCGCACGGCTGCGACGACGCGCATCGTCCCCGCCGCGACCAGGTAGACCCCGAACACGAGTGCGACGAGGACGAGGGACGGCTCGGGCCAGACCACGGCGACGATGCCGAGCACGATCGCGACGACGGCCGTGACGACGACGAACGCGCGGAACGAGCGCACGGCGCGAGAGTCCACGGGTGCCCCTTCCGCTCGGTCCGCGAGGACCCCGACGGTACCCGTGGGCGGTGGTCGGCGTCCGCGGTCGGCCCCGGACACCCCGGACACCCCGGTCACCGCGGTCACCGCGGTCACCCCGGTCGGGCCGGGAGGCGCGGTCGGGCCGGGAGGCGCGACGTGCGTCGTCCGATCGGCCGGCGACGTGCGCCTCCCGCGCCCCTCCGTCCGGCTCAGGACCCCGAGGTCGGTGCGGGGGTGGCGGACCCGTCCGTGCCGCGGTCCTGGTCCGGCTGCGGCGGCTTCGGGGCGTCCGACCCCGTCGGCGGGGTGGGGGCGTCGCCGTCCTTCGGCTTCGGAGCCTTCTCGTCCGTCGGCGACTTCGGCGCGTCGGACCCCGTCGGCGGCTTCGGGGCGTCGCCGTCCTTCGGCTTCGGTGCGTCGCCGGCTGCCGGCGGTGCCGCCACGCAGCCCGGAGCCGGAGCAGCGCCCTTCCCGGTGCCCTCGGAACCCGGTGCGGCGGGGCCGCCCTTCGCGCCGGGCGCGGGAGCGCCGCTGGGCGCACCGCCCGGAGCGCCACTGGGTGCACCGCTCGGAGCGCCGCTGGGCGCTCCCGTCGGTGCGCTCGGTGCGCCCGAGCCGTCGGCGACGGCCGCGGTCACGCCGAGTCCGCCGAGGAGCAGCGCCGCAGCGGCCGCGGATCCGATCCCCACGCGTCGCAGCGTGCGTCGACGGCGGTCGGAAGTGGTGACGGGCTGGTCGTGTCGTTCGTCCTGCATGGTGTGCCTTCCGTGTCGGTGTCACCGGACCGGGGTGGTCCGGCGACCAGGACGACGGTCGAGCTCGAATCTGAAGCAGGACTGAAGCACAGGGATCCTCCAGCGTCCTCCAGGCTCCCTGCGGGCAGTGCCCACCTACCGTGTCCGCCGTGAACGCACGCACGTGTCCTGGTGGTCGAGGACGACGACTCCCTCCGCACCGCCGTCGCCGCGACCCTGCGCGCCGAGGGGTTCGTCGTGACCGAGGCCTCCGACGGCCGCTCGATCGCTGACGACCTCGACCGTGCCGCCCCCGACCTCGTCCTGCTCGACTGGATGCTGCCCGGCCCGAGCGGCATCCTGCTCGCCGCACGGGTCCGCACCCGATCGGACGCCGCCGTCGTGATGATGACCGCGCGGGACGAGCTCGACGACCGACTGCGCGGGTTCGCCGAGGGGGCCGACGACTACGTGGTGAAGCCGTTCGCGATGGCCGAGCTCGTGGCCCGTGTCACGGCGGTGCTCCGGCGGCGCGGGAGGGTGCCGTCGGTGATCGAGGTCGGCGACCTGGTGCTCGACCCCGACGGCGCGACCGTGCGGCGCGGCGGGGTCCTGCTCGACCTGACCGCCACCGAGTTCCGGCTGCTGCGATTCCTCGCCGAGAGTCGGGGCCGGACGGTCTCGAAGGGGCAGATCACGACGCAGGTCTGGGGGTACGAGGACATCGCGCCGAACCTGGTGGAGGTCCACCTCAGCGCGCTCCGGCGCAAGATGGAGGCGCACGGCCCCCGACTCGTGCACACGGTGCGGGGGCTCGGGTACCGGCTCGCCGTGGACCGGGGTGCGGCGTGATGCCCGCGGGCGGTCGGCTGCGCACCACGTCCCTGCGCCTCCGCACCGTCGTGGCGGTGCTCGTGCTGCTCGCGGTGCTGCTGGCCGGGCTCGTCGTCGCGGTCGAGGCGGTGCTCGGCGCACGGCTCCGCGCCCAGGTCGAGGACCGCCTGCGGGACCGGGCTGCCGCAGCCGCCGCGCTCGTGGGGGTGCTCGACGCGGACGACCTCGCCGACCGGTTGTCGGCGCAGGGGCTCTCGGTGCGGATCGTGCAGCCCGACGGCGCCGCCGTCGAGGCCGGTCCGACCCCGGACCAGCTGCGCTCCGGGCCGCCGGACCCCGGAGGCTTGCCGGGACCGGCAGCGCGCGAGCGGTCCTCCGGGTCGACGGGCCCCGGGTCGTCGTCGGCCGGGTCGTCGTCCGCCGGGTCGTCCGGCTCCGCGTCCGGCGCGGCGACGTCGGGCGCGTCGGTCGTGTCGTCCAGCGTGCGTTACGACGACGGCGTCCTCACGCTCCGGTCCGTCCTCGACGACGGCACCCGCATCACCCTCACCGCCGGGACGCGCGACGTGCAGGAGACCCTCGCGCAGCTCGCGTGGGTCATGGGCGGAGCCTCCGCGGCGTTCCTCGGGGTCGCCGTCGTCGGCGTCGTCCTGGTCGTCCGGCGGGCGCTGCGCCCGCTCGACGAGGTCACCGCGACGGCGCGGTCCATCGCCGACGGCGACCGTGGTCGGCGTCTCCGGCCCGCACGGACCGACACCGAGATCGGCCGCGTGGCCGTCGCGTTCGACGAGATGCTCGACGCCGTCGAGGGCGCGGAGGCCCAGGCCGTGGCCGCCGAGGAACGAGTGCGCGGCTTCCTGTCCGACGCCGCGCACGAACTGCGCACCCCCGTCGCCGGGGTCCGCGCAGCAGCGGACACCCTCGTCCGGAGCGGCGGCGACGACCCGGCGACGACCGAGGTGCTCGCCGTGCACGTCGTGCGCCAGGCGGACCGGGCGGCCCGGCTCGTCGACGACATGCTCACGATGGCGCGGCTCGACCGCGGCATCGCCCTCGACCGACGGACGACCGACCTCGTCCCGTGGCTGCGTGCCGAGGTCGACCGGCTCGAGCTCCGGCTGCCGGGCATCGCCCTGCACACCGAGCTGCCCTCGGACGCCGTCGTCGCCGAGGTCGATCCGGACCGGCTGGCCCAGGTGCTCGGCAACCTCGTCGACAACGCTGCACGCGCCACCGGCGGGACGGGGACGGTGCGCGTGACGCTCGACGAGGACGACGGCGAGGCGGTGCTCGTGGTGGAGGACGACGGACCCGGGATCCCCCTCGTGGACCGGCAGCGGGTGTTCGACCGGCTCGTCAGGCTCGAGGGCTCCCGCGACGTCCGGTCCGGCGGCGCCGGGCTCGGTCTGCCGATCGCCCGCGGCATCGCGACCGCCCACGACGGCACCCTCGTCCACGGGGACGACGGCACGCTCGGCGGTGCGCGGTTCGTGCTCCGCCTGCCGGTCGCCGGCCGGTCGGTCGACCCCGTACCGGGAGCGGACCGGACTGTCGGTCGGGCGCCCGCGTCTGCCACGATGGGGACGTGAGCGCGATTCAGGAGCCCGGTCGGATCGTCGCGGTGGCCCGCGACACCGAGCACCGGTTCAGCAAGCCCGTCGTCGAGGAGATCACCCTGGTCGCGGGGTGGGGTGTCGAGGGCGACGCGCACGCCGGCACCACCGTCCAGCACCGGTCGCGCGTCGCCCGCGACCCCTCGCAGCCGAACCTGCGGCAGGTCCACCTGCTGCACGCCGAGGTGTTCGACGAGGTCGCAGCGGCCGGGCACGTGGTCGTCCCCGGGGACATGGGCGAGAACGTCACCACGCGCGGTGTCGACCTGCTCGGGCTGCCGACGGGAACGCTGCTCCACCTCGGCGACGAGGCGTGCGTCCGCGTGACGGGGCTCCGGAACCCGTGCCAGCAGATCAACGACTTCGACCCCGGGCTGCTGCGCGCGGTCCTCGGTCGGGCCGAGGACGGCACCGTGGAGCGCAAGGGCGGTGTGATGGGCGTGGTCGTGACGGGCGGTGTGGTCCGTGCCGGCGACGCCGTCCGCGTCGAGCTGCCGGCGGGGGAGCCGCAGCCGCTGGAGCCGGTGTGACGACCGGGGCCGGCTGGCGGTCCTGCTAGCCTGGTGCCCTCGCGAGTGTGGTGGAACGGTAGACACGGGGCACTCAAAATGCTCTGCCTCACGGCGTGCGGGTTCGAGTCCCGCCACTCGTACAAGGTCGCTCACGGCGGGCGGGGCTGCGCACACGGAGCGTCCCGCCACTCGTACACGGTCGCTCACGGCGTGCGGGGCTGCGCACACGGAGCGTCCTGCCACTCGTACAAGGTCGCTCACGGCGTGCGGGGCTGCGCACACCGAGCGTCCCGCCACTCGTACAAGGTCGCTCACGGCGGGCGGGGCTGCGCACACGGAGCGTCCCGCCACTCGTACAAGGTCGCTCACGGCGTGCGGGGCTGCGCACACGGAGCGTCCCGCCACTCGTACACAGCTGACGGAAGCCGCGCGCTCCGTCTAGTAGGCTCTCGGTCGTGAGTGACACAGAAGCAACCCCAGCAGCACCGCGTCGCGTCGTCGTCGCCGAGGACGAGTCGCTCATCCGTCTCGACATCGTCGAGATCCTCCGCGACAACGGGTTCGACGTGGTCGGCGAGGCCGGCGACGGCGAGACCGCCGTCCAGCTCGCGACCGACCTCCGCCCGGACCTCGTCGTCATGGACGTCAAGATGCCGCAGCTCGACGGCATCTCCGCTGCCGAGAAGCTCTCCAAGAACCACATCGCTCCGGTGGTCCTCCTCACGGCGTTCAGCCAGAAGGACCTCGTCGAGCGCGCGACCGAGGCCGGTGCCCTCGCCTACGTCGTGAAGCCCTTCACCCCGAACGACCTGCTGCCCGCGATCGAGATCGCCCTCTCGCGCCACCAGCAGATCATCACGCTCGAAGCCGAGGTCGCCGACCTCGTCGAGCGCTTCGAGACCCGCAAGCTCGTCGACCGCGCCAAGGGCCTGCTCAACGAGAAGATGGGCCTCACCGAGCCCGAGGCGTTCCGTTGGATCCAGAAGGCGTCGATGGACCGCCGCCTGACCATGCACGACGTCGCGAAGGCGATCATCGAGCAGCTCAGCGCCAAGAAGTAACGAGCCCCCACTCGCTCACGTGGAGAGCGCCGCCGGACCCGGTCCGGCGGCGCTCTCCGCGTCCCGACCGAGGCGACCGTCGGCGCAAGGGCACCGTGCGACATCGCACCGGTCGAACGACGCGCGCGGTGTCGGACGATGCGCTTGCATCGGATGCGGGTGCACCGTGCGACATCGCACTCGTCGAACGACGAGCGCGATGTCGGAGACGGGGCGCCGACGGCGCGGCAGAGCGTCGGACGGGAGGCGCGGGTCGGCCCCGCCGCAGCGCCGCCACGTGGCAGGGTGGGGGCATGGACGACGTGGTGATCCGAGCCTCCCGGTCGGCGGACATGTCGGCGGTCGCCGACCTGCGGTGGCGGTGGAGCGTCGACGAGGACGGTCGCGCGCCGACGGTGACTCCGGAGGAGTACCGCGAGGCGATGACGGCCTTCGCCGACGAGCACGCCGACTCGCACCGGTGCGTCGTCGCGGAGCGGGGCGGCGTCGTGCTGGGGATGGCCTGGCTCGCGCTGAACGCCCGTCCGCCGGTGCCGCACCGGCCGCGGGGACGCGTCGCGGCCGAGCTGCAGAGCGTCTACGTGCACCCGGACCTGCGCGGCGGGGGCGTGGCGAACGACCTCGTCGCGGCGCTGCTCGACGTGGCGGACGAAGCCGGTGCGGAGCGCGTCGTGGTGCACTCGAGCGTCGTCGGCGAGCGGCTCTACCGGCGGCTCGGGTTCGGGGACGCGCGCCTGCTGCTGCAGCGACCCCCGGAGGACTGACCGCGGTCGGCGACCCTAGCGCCGCTCGCGGATCATGTTCGTGATCCGCACGGTGGAGCAGCGGCGCCCCTCGTCGTCGGTCAGGACGATCTCGTGCGTCGTCAAGGTGCCACCGAGGTGGATCGCGGTGCAGGTGCCGGTGACACGGCCGCTCGTCGCGCTCCGCGAGTGGGACGCGCTCAGCTCGATGCCGACGGCGTAGTGACCAGGGCCGGCGTGCACGTTCGCGGCCATCGACCCGAGGCTCTCGGCGAGCACGACGTAGGCGCCGCCGTGCAGCAGACCGACCGGCTGGCGGTTGCCCTCGACGGGGATCGACCCGACGGCACGCTCGGCCGTGAGCTCGGTGATCTCCATGCCCATCTTCGTGGCGAGCTCGCCCATGCCGCGGTCGGCGAGCCGTCCGTCGACGGCTCCGGTGGTGGTCGCTTCGTCGGTCACGCGCGCAGGACTCCCGTGTCGGATGGCGTCGGTAGGCTGTCCGGGTGTCGGACTCCGCAAAGCCTACCCTCATGGTCATCGACGGCCACTCGCTCGCCTTCCGGGCCTTCTACGCGCTCCCGGTCGACAGCTTCGTGAACCGCGAGGGGCAGCACACGAACGCCATCCACGGCTTCATCTCGATGCTGCTCATGCTCCTCCAGCGCGAGAAGCCGACCCACCTGGCGGTCGCGTTCGACATCTCCCGGTTCTCCTTCCGCACGCGTGAGTACGAGGACTACAAGGGCACCCGATCCGAGACCCCGCCGGAGTTCAAGGGCCAGATCCCGCTCCTGCAGCAGGCGCTCGAGGCGATGGGCATCACGACGGTCACGAAGGAGGACTACGAGGCCGACGACATCCTCGCGACCCTCGCCCGCCAGGGGTCCGAGCAGGGCTACCAGGTCTACGTCGTCTCCGGTGACCGCGACTCCATCCAGCTCGTCAACGACGACGTGACGCTGCTCTACCCCTCGGTGCGCGGCGTCTCCGAGCTCACCCGCTACGACCGCGACAAGGTGTACGAGCGCTACGGCATCGAGCCGCACCAGTACCCGGACATCGCCGCCCTCGTGGGGGAGACCAGCGACAACCTGATCGGCATCGACAAGGTCGGCGAGAAGACCGCGGTGAAGTGGATCACCGCGTACGGTTCGCTCGACGGGGTGCTCGAGCACGCCGACGAGATCAAGGGCGTCGTCGGCAACAACCTGCGCGAGCAGAAGGACCGGGCGATCCGGAACCGCAGGCTCAACCGGCTCGTGAACGACGTCGAGCTGCCCGTGGGCCCCGGCGACGTCGCGCTGCGACCGCTCGACGAGCAGGCGGTGCGCGACCTCTTCGCGAAGCTGCAGTTCCGCACCCTGCTCGACCGTGTGTTCAAGGTGGCGGGCACGGGCGAGCCGAGCGAGGCCGCCGACGCCCCCGGTTCGGTCGACAACGGCGCCCCCACCCCGCCGAAGGTGACGACGGTCATCGACGAGGAGCTCGGCTACTGGCTCGAGCGCAAGGGCGCGAACGACGCCGAGAACGGGTTCGGCGTCGCGGTCGAGGTCATCGACGGCCGGCTCAGCGCGATCGGCATCGCCACCCACGACGACGCCGTCCTGGTGCCCGGTGGCAGCGGCGCGAAGGACTACGAGCAGCTCGCGGCGTGGTTCGCCTCCGACGCCCCGAAGCACTTCCACGACGCCAAGGCCGCGATCAAGGCCCTCGGCACGGTCGGCATCACCGTGAACGGCATCGCCGGCGACGCTCGGATCACCGGATGGATCGCACAGCCGGGCAAGCAGGGGCAGCCGCTCGCCGACCTCGTCTACCAGGAACTCGGCGAGGAACTGCCGACTGCCGACCCGAACCAGCTCGTCCCCGAGACCGAGCCGGTGAACGTCGGCGTGCACGCCTGGTACGTCCTGCGCGTCGACACCGCGCTGCGCTCACGGGTCGACGAGTCCTCGCTCCGTGTGCTCGACACGATCGAGCTGCCGCTCGTCCCGGTGCTCGCGGGCATGGAGACCATCGGCGTCGGCATCGACCGGCCCGTGCTGACCGGGCTGTCGCACGACCTGGGGGAGCGGGCCGCCGAACTCGCGCAGCAGGCCTTCGCCGAGATCGGGCACGAGGTGAACCTCGGCTCGCCGAAGCAGCTGCAGGAGGTCCTCTTCACCGAGCTCGCGATGCCGAAGACCCGCAAGACGAAGACGGGCTTCTCGACCGACGCCGCGAGCCTCGCGGACCTGCAGGAGCAGCACCCGCACCCGTTCCTCGGCCTGCTGCTGCAGCACCGAGACGCGACGAAGCTCCGGCAGATCGTCGACACGCTCGACGCCGCGGTCGTCGACGGGCGCATCCACACCCGCTACGAGCAGACCGGCACGAGCACGGGCCGCGTCTCGTCGACCGACCCGAACCTGCAGAACATCCCGGTGAAGACCGCCGTCGGGCGCCGCATCCGGTCGGCCTTCGCGGTCGCCGAGCCGTACACGACGCTCGTCACCGCCGACTACTCGCAGATCGAGATGCGCATCATGGCGCACCTGTCCGGCGACCCCGGGCTCATCCAGGCCTTCAACGAGGGCGAGGACCTGCACCGCTTCGTCGGCGCCCGCGTCTTCTCGGTCGAGCCGGCCGACGTGACGCCCGAGATGCGCACCAAGGTCAAGGCCATGTCGTACGGCCTGGCGTACGGCCTCAGCCCGTTCGGCCTGTCGAAGCAGCTGCGCATCGAGCAGTCCGAGGCCCGGACGCTCATGAACGAGTACTTCGCCCGGTTCGGCGCCGTGCGCGACTACCTCCGGGGCGTCGTCGAGCAGGCCCGCGAGGACGGCTACACCGAGACGATCTTCGGTCGCCGTCGTCCCTTCCCCGACCTGAAGAGCCCGAACCGCGTGCTGCGCGAGAACGCCGAGCGCGCCGCGTTGAACGCGCCGATCCAGGGCTCGGCAGCCGACATCATGAAGATCGCGATGCTCGGTGTCGACGAGGACCTGCGCGAGGGCTCGCTCGAGTCGCACCTGCTGCTCCAGGTGCACGACGAACTGATCCTCGAGGTCGCCCCCGGCGAACAGGAGCGCGTCGAGGAGATCCTGCGGACGCGGATGGGGGCGGCCGCCGAGCTGAGCGTCCCGCTCGACGTCTCCGTCGGCGTCGGCCCGAACTGGGAGGCCGCGGCGCACTGAGCGCCGCGGGACCGCGCGCTGCGGAACTGAGCGCAGCGGACCTGACCGCAGCGGACCTGGGCGCTGCGGACCTGAGCGCTGCGGGTCGCGACGTGACCACGCGACGGACGGGAGGCACGGTGCCAGCCGGCACCGTGCCTCCCGTCCGTCGTCCGTCACTTCACGCCATGCTGGCGCCCAGACGCCGTACTGACCCCGAGACGCCGTATTGACCCCGAGACGCCGTGCTGGCTCCGAGACGCCGTGCTGGCGCCGAGACGCCGCCGGATCCGACGGCGTTCCGCTCAGAAGGGGGCGTCCCGCCTCGACGCCGGCGTCTCGCGGACCCGACGGCGCGGACCCGACGCCGGCGTCTCGCGGACCCGACGGCGCGGACCCGACGCCGGCGTCTCGCGTCGGCGCCCGCGTCCGAGGAGCAGGACCTCGGCCTGCGTCGCGCCGGTCGGTAGGGTCGGGGCATGAGCGAAGACCGACCCGTCCGCCAGCCGTCCGCCGTCGACCGCGTCGCCGAGGACTGGGTGTCCACCCTCGTCGACCTCGACCCCACCGTCGCCACCTACATCGGTGTCCCGGGGCGCACCGACGGGTACGGCGACACCTCGCCCGCCGGTGCCGACGCGATGGCCGACGCCGCCCGCTCCGCCCGCCGCGCCCTCGACGCCGCCGAGGCTACGGACGACGTGGACCGCGTGACGAAGACCGACCTCGGCGCCGAGCTCGACCTGGTCGTCGAGTCGCACGAGCGGAAGCTGCACCTGCGGGACCTCAACGTGATCGCGAGCCCCGCGCAGGAGTTCCGCGACGTCCTCGACCTGATGCCGACCGCGACGACCGACGACTGGCAGGACGTCGCCGGGCGCCTCCACGCGCTGCCCGACGCCCTCGAGGGCTACCGCGAGACCCTGCTGCAGGGCACGCGCGAGCAGGTCACGCCCGCGAAGCGCCAGATCGAGCTCATCGCCGAGCAGGCCGCGCGCAACGGTGCCGCGGACGGCTTCTTCCGGCAGCTCGTCGACGGTGCCGCGCTCGAGGGCGGCGCGCCGATCCCGGACGCGCTCCGTGCCGAGCTGGTCCGCGGCGCCGAGGTCGCAGCCGCCGCCTACCGGTCCTTCGGCGGCTTCCTCGAGCACGAGCTCCTGCCGCTCGCGACCCCGGTGGACGCCGTCGGGCGCGAGGACTACGAACTGCACTCCCGACGCTTCCTCGGAGCGGTCGTCGACCTCGACGAGACGTACGAGTGGGGCATCGAGGAACTCGCCCGCATGCGTGACGAGCAGGAGCGCATCGCGGACCGCATCGAGTCCGGAGCCTCGGTGGCGCGCGCGATCGAGGTCCTCGACGCCGACCCCGCGCGGGTCCTGCACGGCACGGACGCCCTGCAGCGGTGGATGCAGGAGACGAGCGACGCGTCGATCCGGGCGATGGACGGCAGGTACTTCGACATCGCCGACCCGATCAAGCGCCTGGAGTGCCGGATCGCCCCGACGCAGGAGGGCGGGATCTACTACACCGGCCCGTCGGACGACTTCTCGCGTGCGGGACGCATGTGGTGGTCGGTGCCGCAGGGCGTCACGGAGTTCGGCACCTGGCGCGAGAAGACGACGGTCTACCACGAGGGCGTCCCCGGACACCACCTGCAGATCAGCCAGGCGGTCTACAACCGCGGGGAGCTCAACACCTGGCGCCGCCAGCTCGCGGGCCCGTCCGGACACGTCGAGGGCTGGGCGCTCTACGCCGAGCGACTCATGGAGCAGCTCGGGTTCCTCGACGACGACGGCGACCGCCTCGGCATGCTCGACGGGCAGCGGATGCGGGCGGCCCGTGTGGTGCTCGACATCGGTGTTCACCTGCAGAAGACGAACCCCGACGGCGGCGGATGGACGTGGGAGTACGCCCTCGACTTCATGGGGCAGAACGTCAACATGGCACCGGAGTTCGTGCAGTTCGAGGTCGCCCGGTACTTCGGGTGGCCGGGACAGGCTCCGTCGTACAAGGTCGGGCAGCGCGTCTGGGAGTCGATCCGCGACGAGCTCGCCGCCCGCGAGGGCGCCGCGTTCGACCTGAAGGCGTTCCACCACCGCGCGCTCGCGCTCGGCGGCGTCGGCCTCGACACGCTCCGGAGCGCGCTGCTCGGCTGACCCGACCCGGGCGCCGTCAGCGGTGCACCGGTCTGGAGGCGCGTGGCGGCCCCGCCACGTGCCTCCTTTCCGTCGGGCGTCACCGGGCGACACGCCCGGTTGTCTCCGCGGACGCGCACCGGTTAGACTCGAGCGGCGCAATCCGCGCCACCACACACACACCGCTGCGGCGGCTCGCACCTGCGACAGGTGCGGACCAGGGGGTCGCTCCCTCGCCGTCACGGCCCGACTCATGTCCGTTCGGAGCAATCTCTACATGACAACCACCACGACCAAGGCTCCCAAGCAGGTCGCCATCAACGACATCGGCTCGGCTGATGACTTCCTGGCCGAGGTCGAGAAGACCCTGAAGTTCTTCAACGACGGAGACCTCATCTCCGGCACCGTCGTGAAGATCGACCGCGACGAGGTCCTCCTCGACGTCGGTTACAAGACCGAGGGTGTCATCCCCTCGCGCGAACTCTCGATCAAGCACGACGTCGACCCCAACGAGGTCGTCGAGGTCGGCGACGAGGTCGAGGCCCTGGTCCTCCAGAAGGAGGACAAGGAAGGTCGCCTCATCCTGTCGAAGAAGCGTGCGCAGTACGAGCGTGCGTGGGGCGACGTCGAGAAGATCAAGGAGTCCGACGGTGTCGTCACCGGCACGGTCATCGAGGTCGTCAAGGGCGGCCTCATCGTCGACATCGGCCTCCGTGGCTTCCTCCCGGCCTCGCTCATCGAGCTGCGTCGCGTCCGCGACCTGACCCCGTACCTGGGCCAGGAGCTCGAGGCGAAGATCCTGGAGCTCGACAAGAACCGCAACAACGTGGTCCTCTCGCGCCGCGCCCTGCTCGAGCAGACGCAGTCCGAGTCGCGCACCACCTTCCTCAACAACCTCCACAAGGGCCAGGTCCGCAAGGGCATCGTGTCGTCGATCGTCAACTTCGGTGCGTTCGTCGACCTGGGTGGCGTCGACGGTCTCGTCCACGTCTCCGAGCTCTCCTGGAAGCACATCGAGCACGCCAGCGAGGTCGTCGAGGTCGGTCAGGAAGTCACCGTCGAGATCCTCGAGGTGGACCTGGACCGCGAGCGCGTGTCGCTCTCGCTCAAGGCCACGCAGGAGGACCCGTGGCAGGTCTTCGCCCGCACCCACGCGATCGGTCAGATCGCGCCGGGCAAGGTCACGAAGCTCGTGCCGTTCGGTGCCTTCGTCCGCGTCGCCGACGGCATCGAGGGTCTCGTCCACATCTCGGAGCTCTCGAACAAGCACGTCGAGCTCGCCGAGCAGGTCGTCTCCGTCGGTGACGAGGTCTTCGTCAAGATCATCGACATCGACCTCGACCGTCGCCGCATCTCGCTCAGCCTCAAGCAGGCGAACGAGGGCGTGGACCCGGAGGGCACCGAGTTCGACCCGGCGCTCTACGGCATGCCGACCGAGTACGACGACCAGGGCAACTACAAGTACCCCGAGGGCTTCGACCCGGAGACCAACGAGTGGCTCGAGGGCTACGACACCCAGCGCACCGAGTGGGAGGCCCAGTACGCGGCCGCCCAGTCGCGCTGGGAGGCCCACAAGGCGCAGGTCGCGAAGACCATCGCCGACGAGGAGAAGGGTGGCTTCGACCTCCCCGCCTCGGCGTCGAGCTCGTCCTCGTCGTCCTTCTCGAGCGAGTCGAACGGTCAGGGCACCCTGGCCGACGACGCCTCGCTCGCGGCGCTCCGCGAGAAGCTCAGCTCGAACAACTGATCGAGCGGGTCGCACGTCCCGGAAGCCCGGCACTCCTGATGGGGTGCCGGGCTTCCGGCGTCCCACGACGTGCTGGGTAGCCTGGTGCGGTGCGCATCATCGGTCTGACAGGCGGCATCGCCGCGGGCAAGTCCACGGTCTCCCGGCGCTGGGCGGAGCACGGCGCGGTCGTCGTCGACGCCGACCAGCTCGCGCGGCAGGCGGTTTCGCCGGGCAGCCCCGGGCTCGCCCGCGTCGCGGATCGGTTCGGGCCGGGCGTGCTCGCGCCGGACGGCTCGCTCGACCGTCCCGCCCTCGGCAGCATCGTGTTCGCCGACGCCGCCGCCCGGAAGGACCTCGAGGCGATCACCCACCCCGAGGTCTGGCGCCTCGCGCAGCAGGCGTTCGACCAGGCCGAGGCCGCCGACCCCGACGCCGTCGTCGTGTACGACGTCCCGCTCCTCGCCGAGGCGCGGGGCAGTCGGCCGATCCGGTTCGACGCGGTCGTCGTCGTCGACGCCCCCGCGGCGCTGCGCGTCGAGCGGCTCGTCACGCACCGGGACCTGCCCCGTGCGGAGGCCGAGCGACGGGTGGCCGCACAGGCGTCCGACGCGGAGCGACTTGCCCTCGCGGACCACGTGGTCGACGCCACCGGTTCGCTCGCCGACACCCTCCGTTCGGCGGACGAGGTGTGGGAGCGCATCGCCGGGTGACGTGGTGCGGCGCCGTCGCGCACACGCTCAGCTGTGGGCGATCAGGGCCGCGTCGTGTCAGGGGTCGCGACTACCGTTGACGGCATGGCAGTGTCGATCGAGCCCACCCGGGCGATCCGTCCCTTCGAGGTGATCAGCGAGTACTCGCCGAGCGGTGACCAGCCGGCGGCGATCGCCGAGCTCGCCGGTCGGATCAACGCCGGTGAGACCGACGTGGTGCTCCTCGGTGCGACCGGCACCGGCAAGTCGGCCACGACCGCCTGGCTCATCGAGCAGGTGCAGCGTCCGACGCTCGTGCTCGCGCACAACAAGACCCTCGCCGCGCAGCTGGCGAACGAGTTCCGCGGACTGCTGCCGAACAACGCGGTCGAGTACTTCGTCTCGTACTACGACTACTACCAGCCAGAGGCGTACGTCCCGCAGACGGACACCTTCATCGAGAAGGACTCGTCCGTCAACGCGGAGGTCGAGCGACTCCGCCACTCGACGACGAACTCGCTGCTCAGCCGGCGCGACGTCGTGGTGGTCTCCACGGTGTCCTGCATCTACGGCCTCGGGACGCCGGAGCAGTACATGAACGCGTCGATCGCGCTGCACGTCGGGCAGACGATCTCGCGCGACCAGCTCGTCCGCAAGTTCGTCGGCATGCAGTACCAGCGGAACGACGTCGACTTCGCCCGCGGCACGTTCCGCGTGCGCGGCGACACCATCGAGATCATCCCGATGTACGAGGAGCACGCGATCCGCATCGAGATGTTCGGTGACGAGATCGAGGCACTGACCTCGCTGCACCCGCTGACCGGCAGCGTCATCGCGGACCTGCCCGGTGTCTCGATCTTCCCGGCGTCGCACTACGTGGCCGACACCGACGTGATGCACCGGGCGATCGAGCGCATCAAGGACGAACTGGCCGAGCGGCTCGCCGAACTCGAGGGCCAGGGCAAGCTGCTCGAGGCGCAGCGGCTCCGGATGCGTACGACGTTCGACATCGAGATGATGGAGCAGATCGGGTTCTGCTCGGGCATCGAGAACTACTCGCGGCACATGGACGGGCGCGACGCGGGCGAGGCGCCGCACTGCCTCATCGACTACTTCCCGGACGACTTCCTCATCGTCATCGACGAGTCGCACGTCACCGTGCCGCAGATCGGCGCGATGTACGAGGGCGACGCGTCCCGCAAGCGCACCCTGGTCGAGCACGGGTTCCGCCTGCCGAGCGCACTCGACAACCGCCCGCTGACGTGGGAGGAGTTCCTCGAGCGCGTCGGCCAGAAGGTCTACCTGTCCGCGACCCCGGGCAAGTACGAGCTCGGCGTGACGGACAGCGTCGTCGAGCAGATCATCCGGCCGACCGGCCTGGTCGACCCGGAGATCGTGGTGAAGCCGAGCGACGGCCAGATCGACGACCTCCTCGAGGAGATCAAGCTCCGCGTCGAGCGCGACGAGCGGGTGCTCGTCACGACCCTGACCAAGCGGATGGCCGAGGAGCTCACGGACTTCCTCGGGAACGCGGGGGTCCGCGTGCGGTACCTGCACTCGGACGTCGACACCCTGAAGCGCGTCGAGCTGCTGACCGAGCTGCGCCAGGGCGTGTACGACGTGCTCGTCGGCATCAACCTGCTCCGAGAGGGCCTCGACCTGCCCGAGGTGTCCCTCGTGGCGATCCTCGACGCCGACAAGGAAGGGTTCCTCCGCTCGTCGACATCGCTGATCCAGACGATCGGTCGCGCCGCCCGCAACGTGTCGGGCCAGGTGCTCATGTACGCCGACAAGATCACCGACTCCATGCAGCAGGCCATCGAGGAGACCGACCGGCGTCGCGAGAAGCAGGTCGCCTACAACCTCGAGCACGGCATCGACCCGCAGCCGCTCCGCAAGAAGATCGCGGACATCACCGAGGTGCTGCAGCGCGAGAGCGACGACACGAAGGCGCTGCTCGAGGGTCGTCCTGCCGCCGACGGCCGTCGGTCGCCCACGCCGAACCTGCGCCGCGAGGGCATCGCCGGCGAGGGCGCGACCCAGCTCGAGGCGACCATCGCCGACCTCAACGACCAGATGCTGCAGGCCGCGGCCGAGCTCAAGTTCGAGCTCGCGGCACGGCTCCGCGACGAGGTCCAGGACCTCAAGAAGGCCCTGCGCCAGATGGAGTCCGCCGGGCATGTCCGCTGACACCCCGGCGCCCGGGCGGCGCACCGTCGTCGTCACGGGCGCCAGTGCCGGGCTCGGGTACCACGCCGCGGAACAGCTCGCGGCACAGGGACACCGGGTCGTGCTCGCGACGCGCAACCCGGACCGCGCCGCCGCCGCCGAGCGGAGCATCCGGAAGCACGTGGACGACGCCGACCTGGTGCACCTGCACCTCGACCTCGCCGACCTCGGCAGCGTCCGCGAGGCGGCCTCCGAGCTGCCGGGACTCGGGCCGGTGCACGCGCTCCTGAACAACGCCGGCGTCGTCGGGTCCGCCCGGCCGCAGCGCACGGCGCAGGGGTTCGAGCTGCAGGTCGGGACGAACCACCTCGGGCACTTCGCCTGGACCGCCCTGGCGCTGCCCGCGCTCGACCAGGACACCGGCCGGGTCGTGCACCTCGGTTCCATCGCGCACCGCTTCGCCGCGCTCGACCGCACCGATCCCCTCGCGGTCGGGCGGTACGAGGGGCACCGGCAGTACAGCAGGAGCAAGCTCGCGGTGATGCTGTTCGGCTTCGAGCTCGCGCAGCGGCTCGGCGACGCGGGGTCGCGGGTGCGCAGCGTCGTCGCGCACCCGGGACTGGCACTCGACGCCGCCGCACCGCCCCGCCCGGACGTCGCCCCGACGCGCTCGGAGCCGGCGTGGATGCGCGCGGGATCGGGCTGGGTGGCGCAGGGCAAGGACGCCGGGGCGTGGCCGCTCGTGCACGCCGCGGTGGGCGGGAGTGTCCGCTCGGGGGAGTACTGGGGGCCCGGCGGTCCGCTCCAGTTCGCCGGACCGCCGAGCCTCGTGCCCGCGCGACCGCGCGCGCACGACCGGACCGCCGCAGCGCGGCTGTGGACGGCCAGCGAGCGGGCGACGGGGGTCGCGTTCGCTCTCGACATACTCGGGTAGCCCGCCACGCCCGGACGGATGTCGGTGCTGCTTCGTAGAATCGTCTGCGATGACCATCACCTCTGACCGCGGAACCGCGACCCCGGGCCGGAACGCCTTCGGCGAGCCCGCAGACCTCCACATCCCCGGCGGGACGGCGCCGCACAGCACCTCGACGCTCAGCGTCCGGGGTGCTCGCGTCCACAACCTGCGCGACGTCGACCTCGAGATCCCGCGCGACTCGCTCGTCGTCTTCACGGGGCTGTCCGGGTCCGGCAAGTCCTCGCTCGCGTTCGACACGATCTTCGCCGAGGGCCAGCGTCGCTACGTGGAGTCGCTCTCGGCGTACGCGCGCCAGTTCCTCGGCCAGGTGGACCGCCCCGACGTCGACTTCATCGAGGGGCTCTCCCCGGCGGTCTCGATCGACCAGAAGTCGACGAACCGGAACCCGCGCTCGACCGTCGGCACGATCACCGAGGTCTACGACTACATGCGCCTGCTCTGGGCGCGCATCGGTGTCCCGCACTGCCCCGTCTGCGGCGAGGTGATCAGCAAGCAGAGCGTGCAGCAGATCGCCGACCAGCTCATGGAGTTCGAGACCGGCACGCGCTTCCAGGTGCTCGCGCCGGTGGTCTCGAAGAAGAAGGGCGAGTTCGTCGACCTGTTCCAGGAGCTCGCCGCCTCCGGGTACGCCCGCGCGATCGTCGACGGCGAGCGGGTCCAGCTGAGCGACCCGCCCAAGCTGAAGAAGCAGGTCAAGCACGACATCTCGGTGATCGTCGACCGCCTCGTCGCGAGCGACGACATCCTCGGCCGCCTCACCGACTCCCTCGAGACCGCCCTGCGGCTCACGGGCGGTACCGTGGCGATCGACCTGGTCGACCACGAGGGGCCCGGTGCGGTCCGGACCTACTCCGAGAACCTCTCCTGCCCGAACAACCACCCGCTCGCGCTGACCGAGATCGAGCCGCGCACGTTCTCGTTCAACGCCCCCTTCGGTGCCTGCCCCGTGTGCTCGGGGCTCGGCACGCGCATGTCGGTCGACCCGGACCTGGTGCTCGGCGACCCCGAGGCGTCGCTGCGTGACGGCGTCCTGCTGCCCTGGACCGGTACGAGCGGGCTGTACTCGTACTTCGAGAAGCTCCTCGCCGGCCTCGGCAAGGACCTCGGGTTCAGCCTCGACACCCCGTGGAACCAGCTCGACCCCACCGTGCAGGCCGCGATCCTGACCGGCAAGGACTTCCAGGTCTCGGTGTCGTGGAAGAACCGCTTCGGCCGCGAGATGCGGTACACGAGCGGCTTCGAGGGCGTCATGCCCTACATCGAGCGCAAGTTCGCCGAGGCCGAGTCCGACTCGCAGCGGCAGCGCTTCCAGGGCTACCTGCGCGAGGTGCCCTGCCCGGTGTGCGACGGCACGCGCCTCAAGCCCGAGGTCCTCGCGGTGACGGTCGACGGCCGCAGCATCGCTGACGTGACCGACATGTCGCTCGACCAGGCCTACGGCTTCATGGAGGAGCTCACGCTCACCGAGCGCGAGGCGCACATCGCCGCCGCGGTGCTCCGTGAGATCCGGGCGCGCCTCGAGTTCCTGCTCGAGGTCGGCCTCAACTACCTCACCCTCGCGCGCGGGGCCGGCGGCCTCTCCGGCGGCGAGGCGCAGCGCATCCGGCTCGCGACGCAGATCGGCTCGGGCCTGACCGGCGTGCTCTACGTGCTCGACGAGCCGAGCATCGGTCTGCACCAGCGCGACAACCGTCGACTCATCGACACGCTCGTCAAGCTCAAGGACCTCGGCAACACGCTCATCGTCGTCGAGCACGACGAGGACACCATCCGCACGGCCGACTGGGTCGTCGACATCGGACCGGGCGCCGGCGTGAACGGCGGCAAGGTCGTGCACTCCGGCTCGTACGAGGGCATCATCGAGAACCGCGAGTCGGTGACGGGGGACTACCTCGCCGGCCGTCGTGCGATCGAGGTGCCGGCGGAGCGCCGGAAGGTCAACCCGAAGCGCGTGATCAGCGTCCAGGGTGCCCGAGCGAACAACCTCAAGCAGGTGGACGTCGACTTCCCGCTCGGCGTCTTCACCGCGGTCACCGGTGTCAGCGGTTCCGGCAAGTCGACCCTGGTGAACGACATCCTGTACAAGGTGCTCGCGAACCAGCTCAACGGGGCTCGGCACATCGCCGGCAAGCACACCCGCGTGAAGGGCCTCGACCAGCTCGACAAGGTCGTGCACGTCGACCAGGCACCGATCGGCCGCACGCCGCGGTCGAACCCGGCGACCTACACGGGCGTGTTCGACCGCATCCGGCAGCTGTTCGCTGAGACGCCCGAAGCGAAGGCCCGCGGCTACCAGCCCGGCCGGTTCAGCTTCAACGTCAAGGGCGGCCGCTGCGAGAACTGCTCCGGCGACGGCACGATCAAGATCGAGATGAACTTCCTGCCCGACGTCTACGTCGCGTGCGAGGTCTGCGGTGGTGCGCGGTACAACCGCGAGACGCTCCAGGTGCACTACAAGGGCAAGGACATCTCCGAGGTCCTCGACATGCCGATCAGCGAGGCGGCCGAGTTCTTCGAGCCGATCTCCGCGATCCACCGCTACATGGCGACGCTCGTCGACGTGGGCCTCGGGTACGTGCGCCTCGGGCAGAGCGCCACGACGCTCTCCGGCGGCGAGGCCCAGCGCGTCAAGCTGGCGACGGAGCTCCAGCGCCGCTCGAACGGCCGCACCGTGTACGTGCTCGACGAGCCGACGACCGGTCTGCACTTCGAGGACGTCCGGAAGCTGCTGCTCGTGCTGCAGAGCCTGGTCGACAAGGGCAACACCGTCATCACGATCGAGCACAACCTCGACGTGATCAAGTCCGCGGACTGGCTGGTCGACATGGGACCAGAGGGTGGCGCCGGCGGTGGCACGGTCCTGGCCGTCGGGACCCCGGAGCACGTGGCCGACGTCCCCGAGAGCCACACCGGCGTCTTCCTCCGCGAGATCTTCGACGCGCAGGACGCCCGTGTCGGCAAGGAGCAGGCCGTCGGCGCGCGGCAGGCCACCCAGAAGCAGCAGGGCACCGCGCAGCACGGCGCGAAGCAGCCGGCCGCGGCGCACCAGGGCGCGAAGCAGCAGGGCAAGCAGAAGGCGGGTGCTCGGTAGGTGGCGGACACCGTCTCCTGGCGGCCGAAGGCGGGGGAGATCCCGACCGACCCAGGCGTCTACCGGTGGCGTGACGAGGCCGGCCGGGTGCTCTACGTCGGCAAGGCGAAGAACCTCCGCGCCCGGCTGAGCAACTACTTCGCCCCGCTGCCGACCCTGCACGAGCGCACCCGGCGGATGGTGCTCACCGCGCGGAGCGTCGAGTGGACCACGGTCGGCTCCGAGATCGAGGCCCTGCAGCTCGAGTACACCTGGATCAAGGAGTTCGACCCGCCCTTCAACGTCAAGTTCCGGGACGACAAGTCGTACCCGTACATGGCGATCACCCTGGGCGAGGAGTCGCCGCGGGTGATGGTGACGCGCAACCGGAAGATCAAGGGCGCGAAGTACTTCGGGCCCTACCCGAAGATCTGGGCGGTGCACGACACCATCGACCTGATGATCAAGGTCTTCCCGATCCGCACCTGCTCGGACTCGTCGTACAAGAAGGCGATGCAGACCGGCAAGCCGTGCTTCCCCGGGCAGATCGGCAAGTGCGGTGGCCCCTGTTCGCAGAAGGTCACCATCGCGGAGCACCGGGCGATCGTCGAGGAGTTCGTCCGCTTCATGGGCAGCTACGACCGCCGGGTGATCACGACCCTGCGGCAGCGCATGGCCGCGGCGGCCGACGCGATGGACTACGAGCAGGCCGCGAAGTACCGCGACCAGGTCGGTGCCCTCGAGGCCGTGCTCGAGAAGTCGGCCGTCGTCCTCCGCGACTCGGTCGACCTCGACCTGTTCGGCGTCGCCGAGGACGAGCTCGCGGCCGCCGTGCAGCTCTTCTCGGTCCGAGGCGGGCGCATCCGCGGTGTCCGGGGCTGGGTGGTCGACAAGGAGCTCGACATCAGCACCGGTGACCTCGTCGAGCAGATCGTCCAGGGCCAGTACGCGACGAGCGACGACGTCCCGCGTGAGGTCGTCGTCCCCGAGCTCCCCGAGGACGCCGAGGCGCTGCAGCAGTGGCTCAGCGAACGGCGCGGTGGGCGCGGCACGAAGCTCAGCACCGCGCAGCGCGGCGACCGTGCGGGCCTGGCCCGCACGGCGGCTCAGAACGCCGCGCAGGCGCTCATGCTCTACAAGACGAAGCGGAGCGCCGACTACACGACCCGGTCGGCCGCCCTCGCGGACATCCAGGACGCCCTCGGCATGACCGAGGCCCCCCTGCGCATGGAGTGCTACGACATCTCGCACCTGCAGGGCACGAACGTCGTCGCGTCGATGGTGGTGTTCGAGGACGGGCTGCCGCGGAAGGACCAGTACCGCCGGTACACGATCGCCGAGACGACCGACGACACGGACAGCATGTACCAGGTGCTGTCCCGCCGTCTGGCGCGCCTCGACGAGGACGCCGCGGTGCCGGACGTCCCGGACGCCACCAGCGACGAGGTCGTCGAGGGCACGAAGCCGACGAAGCGCTTCGCCTACCGACCGCAGCTGCTCATCGTCGACGGCGGGCAGCCGCAGGTGCAGGCGGCGAAGCGGGCGATGGACGAGGCAGGCGTGCACGACATCGCGCTGGTCGGCATCGCGAAGCGTCTCGAGGAGCTCTGGCTGCCCGACGACGACTTCCCGGTGATCATGCCGCGCAACTCCGAGGCGCTCTTCCTGATCCAGCGGATCCGTGACGAGGCGCACCGGTTCGCGATCACCCACCAGCGGACCCGGCGGAAGCGCGACGTCCGGTCGCAGCTGTCCGAGATCCCCGGGCTCGGTCCGACACGGGTCAACGCCCTGCTCAAGCACTTCGGGTCGGTGGCGCGCCTGCGGGAGGCGACGGCGGAGCAGATCGCCGAGGTGAACGGCGTCGGCGCGGCGACGGCGGCAGCGGTCGTCACGAAGCTCGCGCAGACACCGCGCAGCGCGCCGGAAGCGAGTGCACCGGCCGCCAGCGCGCCGGAAGCGAGCGAACGGGACGCCAGCGAGCCCGACTCCAGCACGCCGGAGCGGGCCACGGCCGTCGACCAGGACGCGCACGAGGTGACCGATGCGGCGGAGCCGAGCCGAGCCTCCCGTCCGACGGTCCCGACGGTCCCGACGGTCCCGACGGTCCCGACCGTCCCGACCGGTCCCGTCCGCGTCCCCGCCGTCTCCGACGACGGACCCTCCCGCCCCCGGTGACCCGCGCCGCCCCGGACGGGGGACGGTAGCCTGGACGAGCAGCCGGCACCCGCAGCCGAGACCTCCCCGGGCCGTGGCCCGGGCCGCCACGACGGAGCCCTCCCACACATGAGCGACACGAGCGACGACCGACCCGCCCCGACGTCCGCGTCGCAGCAGCACGACATCCTCATCGTCACCGGCATGTCCGGAGCCGGACGCTCGACCGTCGGCAAGGCGCTCGAGGACCTCGGCTGGTACGTGGTCGACAACCTCCCGACGCAGATGCTCGGCCCGCTGACGGAGCTCGCCGACCGCGCCGGGGAGAAGATCCCGAAGATCGCGACCGTCGTCGACGTCCGCGGGGGCCGGTTCTTCACGGACCCGGAGCACGCCGTCGAGCAGGTCCGGGCGGGCAGCTCCGCAAGGGTCCGGGTGCTCTTCCTCGAGGCGACCGACGCCGTGCTCGTTCGCCGGTTCGAGCAGGTCCGGCGCCCGCACCCGCTGCAGGGCGACGGGACGCTGCTCGACGGCATCGGGCTCGAGCGGTCGCGGCTGTCCGCGCTGCGCGAGGCGGCCGACGTGGTCATCGACACGTCGGACCTCAACATCCACCAGCTCGCGAACGCCGTGACGGAGCGGTTCGCCGACGACCACTTCGTCGGCGTGCAGGTCACGCTGATGAGCTTCGGGTTCAAGTACGGGCTGCCCGCCGACGCCGACATGGTGGCCGACGTGCGGTTCATCCCGAACCCCTACTGGGTGCCGGAACTCCGCCCGCACACCGGCCTCGACGCCCCCGTGTCCGAGTACGTCCTGTCGCAGCCGGGAGCCCGCTCGTTCGTCGAGCGCTACGCCGCCGTGCTCGAGCCCGTGCTCGCGGGATACCAACGCGAGAACAAAAGACACGCTACGATCGCCATCGGCTGTACCGGCGGCAAGCACCGCTCGGTCGCCGTCGTCGCCGAGTTGGCGAACCTCCTCCGCGGGATGTCCGACGTCGCCGTGCGTGTGAAGAACCGAGATCTCGGCCGGGAGTGACCGTTCCTCCGGCCGCTCCACACCACGTGCGCCGGACCCGCGGACCCCACCAGAGAAAACGTTAGGAATGATGCTGTGCCGTTGACTGCCGAGGTCAAGGACGAACTGGCCAGGGTCGTCGTGAACCGCAACACGGTCCGCGCCGCCGAACTCGCGACCATCCTGCGGTTCGCGGGTGGCCTGCACGTCATCTCGGGCAGGATCGCGGTCGAGGTCGAGCTCGACACCCGGATCATCGTCCACCGCGTGCGAAAGGACCTGGCGGAGCTGTACGGCGTGCGGAGCGAGGCGTCGGTGGGGTCGTCCGCCTCCTCCCGCCGTGGCACCCGCTACCTGGTCCGCGTGCTCGAGGCGGGGGAGACGCTCGCCCGCCAGACCGGGCTCATGGACGCCCGCCGTCGTCCGGTGCGCGGCCTGCCGAACCGGCTCACGACCGGCAACCGCGAGGACCTCGCCGCCATCTGGCGCGGTGCGTTCCTGGCCTCCGGCACGCTGACCGACCCGGGTCGCGCCGCCGCCCTCGAGGTGACCTGCCCGGGCAACGAGGCAGCGATGGCCCTGGTCGGCGCCGCGTCGCGCCTCGGCATCGCCGCGAAGGGCCGCGAGGTCCGTGGCGTCCACCGCGTGGTCATCCGCGACGGCGAGGCGATCGGCCAGATGCTCACCGTCATGGGAGCCGCCCGCACGACCGCGGAATGGGAGGAGATGCGCCAGCGCCGCGAGGTCCGCGCCACCGCCAACCGCCTGGTGAACTTCGACGACGCGAACCTCCGCCGCTCGGCGCAGGCCGCCGTCGCCGCGTGCGCCCGCGTCGAGCGTGCGCTCGAGATCCTCGGCGACGAGGTGCCGGACCACCTCAAGTACGCCGGCTCGCTGCGCCTGCAGCACCGGGACGCGTCGCTCGACGAGCTCGGCCAGCACGCCGAGCCGCCGATGACGAAGGACGCGATCGCCGGCCGCATCCGCCGCCTGCTCGCGATGGCCGACAAGAAGGCGTCGGACCTGGGGATCCCGGGGACCGAGGCCAGCGTGCCGGAGGAGCTCGAGGGGGCGTAGCCCCTGACGCTCCGCACGACGGACGGGAGGCGCGGTGCCGGCTGGCACCGCGCCTCCCGTCCGTCCAGGGGGTGCGTCCAGGGCGCGCCGTGCGACCGTCCGGACGGACCGTCATCCGGCGCGGGCGCGCAGTGTCCGACTGCTAGGGTCGTTACGGCGACGTTACGGGGCGTATCGTCCACCACACGTGGGCCCGCAGGGCCCCACGACTCCGAAAAGCAGCGCCCCCGGGGGCGCTCCACACCCACCAGGAGATCCATTGACCGTCAAGATCGGCATCAACGGCTTCGGCCGCATCGGCCGTAACTTCTTCCGGGCCGCCCTCGCCAAGGGCTCCGACCTCGAGATCGTGGCGGTGAACGACCTCACCGACAACGCGGCCCTCGCGAACCTGCTGAAGTTCGACTCCATCACGGGTCGTCTCGGCGTCTCCGTCGAGCTCGACGGCGACAGCATCGTCGTCGACGGCAAGCCGATCAAGGTCCTCGCGGAGCGCGACCCCGCCAACCTCCCCTGGGGCGAGCTGGGCGTCGACATCGTCATCGAGTCGACCGGCTTCTTCACCAAGGCCGCCGACGCGCAGAAGCACATCGACGCGGGCGCCAAGAAGGTCATCATCTCGGCCCCGGCGACCGGCGACGACGTCACCATCGTCCTCGGCGTGAACGAGGACCAGTACGACCCCGAGAACCACAACATCATCTCGAACGCGTCGTGCACCACGAACAGCCTCGCGCCGCTCGCCAAGGTCTTCCACGACAAGTTCGGCATCGAGCGCGGTCTCATGACGACGGTCCACGCGTACACCGCCGACCAGAACCTGCAGGACGGCCCGCACAAGGACCCGCGTCGTGCCCGTGCCGCTGCGCTCAACATCGTCCCGACCTCGACCGGTGCAGCGAAGGCCATCGGCCTGGTCATGCCGGAGCTCGCCGGCAAGCTCGACGGCTACGCGCTCCGCGTGCCGGTGCCCACCGGTTCGATCACCGACCTCACCCTCGAGACGTCGTCCGAGGTCACCGTCGACGAGATCAACGCCGCCTACAAGGAGGCCGCAGAGGGCCCGCTCAAGGGCATCCTGCTCTACAGCGAGGACCCGCTGGTGTCGACCGACATCACGACGGACCCGCACTCGTCGATCTACGACTCCGGCCTGACCAAGGTCATCGGCAAGCTCGTCAAGATCACCTCGTGGTACGACAACGAGTGGGGCTACTCGAACCGCCTCGTCGACCTGACCGAGTACGTGGGCGAGCGACTCCCGGCATGAGCCTCCGCACCCTCGAGGACCTCGGCGACCTCGCCGGCAAGCGCGTCGTCGTCCGGTGTGACCTGAACGTCCCGCTCAAGGACGGCACGATCACCGACGACGGCCGCGTCCGCGCGTCGCTGGGCACGCTGAACACGCTCGTCAACGCCGGGGCGCGGGTCATCGTGATCTCGCACCTCGGCCGCCCCGACGGCACGCCCGCGCAGGAGTACTCGCTCGCCCCCGTGGCGCAGCGGCTCTCCGAGCTGCTGGGCAAGGAGGTCACCTTCGTCGGCGAGACCGTCGGCGACGAGGCGACCGCGGCCGCCGAGGCCCTCGGGGACGGCGACGTCCTGCTGCTCGAGAACCTCCGCTTCAACCCGGAGGAGACCTCGAAGGACGCGTCGGAGCGCCAGGCGTTCGCCGAGCGGATCGCCGCGCTCGGCGACGCGTTCGTGTCGGACGGCTTCGGCGTCGTGCACCGCAAGCAGGCCTCGGTGTACGAGCTCGCGGCCGCGCTCCCGAGCGCTGCCGGCTCGCTCATCGAGTCCGAACTGACGGTGCTCGAGCGCCTGACGAAGGACCCGCAGCGGCCGTACACGGTCGTGCTCGGCGGATCGAAGGTCAGCGACAAGCTCGGCGTCATCGAGCACCTGCTCCCGCAGGTCGACACGCTCTGCATCGGTGGCGGCATGCTCTTCACCTTCCTCGCGGCCCAGGGCCACGGGGTGGCGAAGTCGCTGCTCGAGCAGGACCAGCTCGACACCGTCCGCGCGTATCTGGCGAAGGCCGACGAGCTCGGCGTGACGATCGACCTGCCGACCGACGTGGTCGTGGCGTCCGGCTTCGCGGCCGACGCCGACCACGAGACCGTCGCGGCCGATGCCATCGAGTCCTCGTCGTTCGGTGCCGACGGCATCGGCCTCGACATCGGCCCGGAGACCGCAGCGCGCTTCGCATCGGCGGTGTCCGGCTCGAAGACGGTGTTCTGGAACGGGCCGATGGGCGTGTTCGAGTTCCCGGCGTTCGCAGCCGGCACGAAGGCCGTCGCGCAGGCGCTGACCGAGGTCGACGGCCTCGGCGTCGTCGGCGGTGGCGACTCCGCCGCTGCCGTCCGGTCCCTCGGGTTCTCGGACGACCGCTTCGGGCACATCTCGACCGGTGGTGGTGCGAGCCTCGAGTTCCTCGAGGGCAAGTCGCTGCCCGGTCTCGAAGCACTGGGGTGGTCCCGATGACCCGCACGCCCTTCATCGCCGGGAACTGGAAGATGAACCTGGACCACCTCCAGGCGATCGCCACCGTGCAGAAGCTCGCGTGGACGCTGAAGGACGCGCGCCACGACCACGACGACGTCGAGGTCGCGGTGTTCCCGCCCTTCACGGACCTGCGGAGCGTGCAGACGCTCATCTCGGCCGACAAGCTCGCGATCGAGTTCGGCGCGCAGGACCTCTCGCAGTACGACTCCGGTGCCTACACCGGCGACGTCTCGGGTGCGTTCCTCGCGGCCCTCGACGCGAAGTACGTCATCGTCGGGCACTCCGAGCGTCGCACGGTGCACGGGGAGACCGACGAGGTCGTGGCCGCGAAGACCGCCGCCGCCGTCAAGCACGGTCTGGTACCGGTCGTCTGCGTCGGCGAGACCGGCGAGGAGCGCGAGCAGCGAGGCGCCGGTGTCGTGCCGGTCGAGCAGCTGAAGGTCGTCCTCGACGCCGTCAAGCCGTCCGAGATCGTCGTCGCGTACGAGCCGGTGTGGGCGATCGGCTCCGGCCAGGCAGCCACCCCGGAACAGGCCCAGGAGGACTGCGCCGCCCTGCGCCGCGGGATCGCCGAGGCCTGGGGCGACGACCTCGCCGCGAGCACCCGCGTGCTCTACGGCGGTTCGGTGAAGTCGGGCAACATCGCCGGCTTCCTCCGCGAGCCCGACATCGACGGCGCGCTCGTCGGTGGCGCCTCGCTCGACGTGCAGGAGTTCGCGGCCATCGCACGTTTCCGGCAGCACGTCGGACTCTGATCCACCTCGCTCAGGCCGGTCACGTCCGCGTGGCCGGCCTGAGCCACGCCCTGCCCGGTGTCCTGGCTGCTCGCGCAGCCCGGTACACTTGCAGGGCTGACTTCACACGAAAGGTACGTCGTGGCGATACTCTCCGTCGTGCTGCAGGTCCTGCTCGCGATCACGAGCCTCCTGCTCACGCTCCTCATCCTCCTGCACAAGGGCCGCGGTGGCGGTCTCTCCGACATGTTCGGCGGCGGCGTGACGAGCAACCTCGGGGCGTCCGGCGTCGCCGAGCGCAACCTCAACCGCATCACGGTGATCCTCGGTCTGGTCTGGATCGTGTCCATCATCGTGCTCGGTCTCATCAACAAGTTCACGGCGGGGAGCTGATCCATGGCAACCGGAGGCAGTGCAATCCGAGGGTCGCGCGTCGGCGCGGGCCCGATGGGGGAGCAGGACCGCGGCGTCCAGGCGGAGCGCGTGGCGGTCTCGTACTGGGATGCCCTCGGCAACGAGGTCGTGCGGTACTTCTCGGCGACCCTGCCGGAGGACGAGATCCCGGAGACGGTCGACTCGCCCTCCACGGGTCTCCCGGCCGGGCGTGACAAGGAGAACCCTCCCGTCGTCGCGAAGACCGAGCCCTACAAGACGCACCTCGCGTACGTGAAGGAGCGCCGCACCGAGGAAGAGGCAGCGCAGCTCCTCGAGGACGCGCTGCAGCAGCTCCGGCAGCGTCGCGGTACCGCGAAGTAGCACCAGACATCACTGAGGCCCCCGCACCGACCCGGTGCGGGGGCCTTCGGCGTCCCTGGACGTCCTGGTGCCGAGGTCGGCAGTCGACGAGCGAACTCCCGGTGCCGGGCTCTCGGGTTGCACGACGTGCCGCCCGCTGCCGTTCAGGTCGCACGGCATGCCGTCGGCGGCGAAGGTGAGCGGCAAGTCCTGCGACCAGAAGCCCACCACGGCGGGACAGCCGTCAGACAGACAGACAGACAGACAGACGGGAGGCGCGGTGCCAGCCGGCACTGCGCCTCCCGTCCGTCAGGGGGCTGCGTCTAGTACGTCGAGGCGATCAGGTTCTCCGGGACGTCGCGCGCGGCGTCCTGGTCGACGAAGAACACGGTGCGCTTCCGGCCCTGCACGCCGCCGACGGGGACCTCGTCCACCGCGGCACCCGCGAGCGCGAGGCCGAGCACGGACGCCTTCTCGGCGCCGGACAGGATCACCCACACACGCTGCGAGGCGTTGATCACCGGGAACGACAGCGTCAGGCGCTGCGCCGGCGGCTTGGGGGAGTCGTCGACCGTCAGCACGGCACGGTCGGTGACCGCGAGCTGCGGGAACTCGGGGAAGAGCGACGCCGTGTGGCCGTCCGGGCCGACGCCGAGCAGCGTGATGTCGAAGCGCGGTGCGACCGCACCCTCGGGAGCGGCGTCCTGCATCTCGCGCTCGTACTGCGCGGCGGCCTCCTCGATGGTCAGTCCCGCGTCGGACGGCGCCATCGGGTGGATGTTCGTCTCGGGGATGTCGACGTGCGCGAAGAAGTCGGACTGCGTGCCGGTGACGTTGCGGTCCGCGTCACCCTCGGCGACCCAGCGCTCGTCGACCCACCAGACGTGCACCTTCGACCAGTCCACGCTCTCGCGCGCGGGCGACTGCCCGATCGCCGCGAGGACCAGGGTCGACACGGAGCCGCCACTGATCGCGATGTCGGCGCGCTCCTGCTCGTCCAGCACGTCGATGATCTTCGTGATGAAGCGGGCGGCGACCGACGCGCCGAGGGACTGCTTGTCCGGGTGCACCAGCACCCGTCGTTCGTTGGTCACGTGTCTCCCGTGTTCGTGGCGGCCGACCGGTGCGACCGCCTTCGGTCCGGCCGGGCCCGGGTGGGAGTCGTGTCGACCACCACCCGGGACCCGGTCGTGTGGGGCGCTCAGCCGGCGATGGTCTCGCGCAGCTGGGGCACCCCGTGCTTGACGACGTCTCCGAAGAGGACGTCGGGGTCGAGTCTACGGAGTTCCTCTGCGAGGCAGTCACGCAGGTTCCGCCGCGGCAGCGACAGGTCGTGCGTCGGTTGGCCGGGCATCGACAGGGTCGCGACGTCGACGAGCGAGCGCTCGAGGTCGATCGTGCCCGAGGCGCGGTGGAGCTTGACCCCGTGGATGCCGCTGGAGCCGGTGGCCCGCGGCGAGGTCACGACGGACACCGGCACCTCGAGCCGCAGCTGCAGCCAGGCGGCGAGCAGGACCGTCGACGGGCTGTCGCTCGCGCCGGAGACCTCGACACCCGTGACGGGCTCGTACGGCGGCTGGTCGAGCGCCGCGGCGAGCTGGTTCCGCCACAGCGTCAGGCGGGTCCACGCGAAGTCGGTGTCGCCGGGGACGTAGGACTTCCCGAGCGCCTCGATGGCGCGGTTCGGGTCCTTCTGCGCGGCGGCGTCGGTGATGCGACGCTGCGCGATCCGGCCCAGCGCGGACGCCGCCGGCTGCTCGGGAGCGGCCTGCGGCCACCACGCGACCACGGGCGCGTCCGACAGCAGGAGGCCCGTGACCAGGCTCTCCTCGTCGGTCGCGGTCTCGCCGTAGGCACGGAGGACGATGACCTCGCTCGCCCCCGCGTCGCTCCCGACGCGGATCTGCGCGTCGAGACGACCGGGCGACTTCGTGTCCCCGTCGTTCTTCGACACGATGATGACGCGCATCGGGTGCTCCCGCGACGCCTGGTTCGCGGCCGAGATCGCCTCTTCCTCGTGGCCGAGGGCCGTCGAGATGATGAGTGTCAGCACGCGCCCGAGGGCGACGGCGCCGCCCTCCTCGCGGATGTGGACGAGCTTCTTCTGGATCTTCGAGACCGTGGTGTTCGGCATGTCGATCTTCATGGACGCCTCCAGGTCCGGCCGTCTCGGGCGAGCAGGGCGTCGGCGGACGCCGGACCCCACGTGCCGGGACGGTACTGCTCGGGTTGGCCCTGCGTGGCCCAGAACTCCTCGATCGGGTCGAGGATCTTCCACGACAGTTCCACCTCTTGGTGACGGGGGAACAGCGGCGGGTCGCCGAGGAGCACGTCGAGGATGAGTCGCTCGTACGCCTCCGGCGAGGCCTCGGTGAACGCGTGCCCGTAGCCGAAGTCCATCGTCACGTCGCGCACCTGCGTGCCGACGCCGGGCACCTTCGAGCCGAAGCGGAGCGTGACGCCCTCGTCCGGCTGGACACGGATGACCAGCGCGTTCTGTCCGAGCGGCGCCTCCGTGTTGCCGTAGACGTCCTCGGGGACGCGCTTGAAGACGATCGCGATCTCCGTCACCCGACGGCCGAGACGCTTGCCGGCGCGCAGGTAGAACGGGACGCCCTGCCAGCGACGGGTCGCGATGTCGAGCTTGATCGCCGCGTAGGTCTCGGTCGTGGACTCGGGGTTCATCCCCGCCTCCTCGAGGAACCCGAGCACCTTCTCGCCGCCCTGCCAGCCACCGTCGTACTGCCCGCGGGCGGTCGCCGTGGCGAGGTCCTCCGGCAGCCGCACGGCGGAGAGCACCTTCTCCTTCTCGGCACGCAGGTCGGCGGCCTTGAACGAGACGGGCTCCTCCATCGCCGTGAGCGCGAGGAGCTGCAGCAGGTGGTTCTGGATGACGTCGCGCGCGGCGCCGATGCCGTCGTAGTACGCGGCACGACCGGCGACGCCGATGTCCTCGGCCATCGTGATCTGCACGTGGTCGACGTGGTTCGAGTTCCAGATGGGTTCGTACATCTGGTTGGCGAACCGGAGCGTCAGGAGGTTCTGGACGGTCTCCTTGCCGAGGTAGTGGTCGATGCGGAACACGTCGTCGGGCGCGAAGACGCTCTCGACGATCGCGTTCAGTTCGCGCGCGGTGCGGAGGTCGGAGCCGAACGGCTTCTCGACGACGACGCGGCTCCACGAGCCCTCGCGCTTCTCGGTGAGACCGGAGACCTTGAGCTGCTCGGTCACCACCGGGAACATCTTCGGCGGGATCGACAGGTAGAAGGCGTGGTTGCCGAGGGTGCCGCGCTCGGCGTCGAGCTCGTCGACGGTGCGCTTCAGCTCGAGGAACGCCTCGGGGTCGTCGAACGAGCCCTGCACGAAGCGGATGCCCTGTTCGAGCTGCTTCCAGACGGCCTCGTCGAACGGGGTGCGGGAGTGGTCGCGGACCGCGTCGTGCACGAGCTGGGAGAAGTCCTGGTCCTCCCAGTCGCGCCGGGCGAACCCGACGAGCGCGAACCCGGGCGGCAGGAGCCCCCGGTTCGCCAGGTCGTAGACCGCGGGCATCAGCTTCTTGCGGGACAGGTCGCCCGTGACGCCGAAGATGATGAGGGTGCTGGGACCCGCGATCCGGTTCAGACGTCGGTCGGTCGGCAACCGGAGCGGGTTGTGCTCCGGGGTGATCGCCACCGGTGACATGAGTCGGTGAACTCCTTGTGAGTCGAACGGAGACGGCGGAGCGCAACGCTGCGGTGGCAGCGGCGACTCCGCCGTCGTGGTGGTCAGGGCTGGCCGGGAGGCGCGTGGCGGCTCCGGCGGACCGGTCCTGACCGTGGGTGCCTTCGTCCCGACGACGGTGGTGTCGTCACCGGGACGCAGGCTCCTGTGGTGCCTACTTGCTGTTCTCGAGCGCGGTCTTCACCGTGTCGACGAGCTCGCCCCAGGAGACGTTGAACTTGTCCACGCCCTCCTTCTCGAGCAGCGCGACGACGTCGTCGTAGTCCACACCGGCCGCGGCGATCTGGTCCATGACCTGCTGCGCGGCCTCGTACGAGCCGGCGATCGCGTCACCGTGGATCTCGCCGTGGTCGAACGTCGCGTCGAGCGTCTTGCCCGGCATGGTGTTGACCGTGTTCGGCGCGGCGAGCTCGGTCACGTAGAGCGTGTCGGGCAGCGACGGGTCCTTGACACCGGTCGACGCCCAGAGCGGACGCTGCGTGTTGGCACCCGACTCGAGCAGGCCCAGGGCGCGCTCGGTGGCGAACGCCTCGGTCCAGACCTGGTACGCGAGCTGCGCGTTGGCGATGCCGGCCTTCGACTTGAGGGCCGTCGCCTCGTCGGTGCCGACGGCGTCGAGGCGCTTGTCGATCTCGGAGTCGACGCGCGACACGAAGAACGACGCGACCGAGTGGATCTTCGAGAGGTCGTGGCCGGCGGCCTTGGCCTTCTCGAGGCCACCGAGGTAGGCGTCGATGACGGCGCGGTAGCGCTCGAGCGAGAAGATCAGCGTGACGTTGACGGAGATGCCGGCGCCGATGACCTCGGTGATGGCCTCGAGGCCCTCGAGGGTCGCGGGGATCTTGATGAGGACGTTCTCGCGGCCGACCTTCTCGAACAGGAACTTCGCCTGCTCGATGGTCTTCTGCGTGTCGTGTGCCAGGCCCGGCTCGACCTCGATCGAGACACGGCCGTCGAAGCCCTTGGTCTCGTCGTAGATCGGCTTGAAGACGTCGGAGGCGTTCGCGACGTCCTGCGTGGTGATCTCGAAGATCGCCTCGGTGACGTCGGTGCCCTTCGCCGCGAGCTCCTTGACCTGCGCGTCGTAGCGCTCGCCCTTGGCGAGGGCCGACGCGAAGATGGTCGGGTTCGTGGTCACGCCGACGACGTTCTTCTGCTCGATGAGCTCGGTGAGCTTGCCGGTCTCGAGTAGCTCGCGCGACAGGTCGTCGAGCCAGATGCTGACGCCGACCTCGGAGAGGGCGGCGGTGGGGGTGTTCTCAGCCATGGTTTCTCTTCTTCTTTCGTCGACCGGCCCGGTGCGCGGAGGCGACCAGGGCCGTGGTGTCGTGGTCTGTGGGCCGGGAGGCGCGGGGCGGGCCCGCTGCGTGCCTCCCGGCAGAGGGGCCGGACCCGGCGTACCGGATCCGGCCCCTCGTGGGTCAGGACGCTGCGATCGATTCCTTTGCGGCCGCGACCACGTGCTCCGTGGTGAAGCCGAACTCGGCGAACAGGCGCTGGTAGTCGGCCGACGCACCGAAGTGCTCGATCGACACGCTGCGGCCCTTGTCGCCGACGATGTCGCGCCAGCTCATCGCGATGCCGGCCTCGACCGAGACGCGCGCGGTCACGGCCTTCGGCAGGACCTGCTCGCGGTAGGACTCCGACTGCTCGAAGAACCACTCGAGCGACGGGGCGCTCACGACGCGGGCGTTGATGCCCTCGCCCTTGAGCTGCTCGCGGGCGTCGACCGCGATCTGGACCTCGGAACCGGTCGCGATGAGGATCACGTCCGGGGTGCCGTTCGGCGCCTCGGCCAGCACGTACGCACCCTTGCCGACGTTCTTCGCCGACGCGAGCGTGTCGCCGGAGGCGTCGCCCTCGCCACGCTCGAACACCGGGAGGTTCTGGCGGCTCAGCGCGATGCCGGCCGGGCGGTCCTTGTGCTTGAGCATCTCGAGCCAGGCGTACGAGACCTCGTTGGCGTCGGCCGGACGGACGACGTCGAGACCCGGGATCGCGCGGAGGGCGGTGAGCTGCTCGATCGGCTGGTGCGTCGGGCCGTCCTCGCCGAGGGCGATGGAGTCGTGGGTCCAGACGTAGATCGCCGGCGCCTTCATGAGCGCGGCGAGACGGACCGCCGGACGCATGTAGTCGCTGAAGATGAGGAACGTGCCGCCGAAGGGGCGGGTGTTCCCGTGCAGCACGATGCCGGAGAGGATCGAGCCCATCGCGTGCTCGCGGATGCCGAAGTGCAGCACGCGGCCGTACGGGTCGGTCGACCAGGTCTTCGTCGAGGCCTCGGCCGGACCGAAGGACTTGGCGCCCTCGATCGTCGTCAGGTTCGACTCGGCGAGGTCGGCGGAACCGCCCCAGAACTCGGGCATGAGCGGCGCGATGGCGTTGATGACCTTGCCGGACGCGGCGCGGGTCGAGACGGCCTTCTCGGTGGAGAACACCGGCAGCGCCTCTTCGAGGCCCTCGGGGAGCTCACCGGCGTTGATGCGGTCGAGCATCGCCTTCTTCTCCGGGTTGGCCGCAGCCCACGCGTCGAAGGTCTTGTTCCACTCGGCGTGCTGCTCCTGGCCCTTGGTGATCGCACCGCGGGTGTACTCGAGCACCTCCGGGTCGACGTGGAAGGTCTTGTCGGCATCGAAGCCGAGGACCTCCTTGAGGCCCTTCAGCTCGTCGGCGCCGAGCGCCGAGCCGTGGATCTTGCCGGAGTTCTGCTTGGTCGGCGACGGCCACCCGATGATCGTCTTGAGGACGATGAGCGACGGCTTGGTCGTCTCGGCCTTGGCCGCCTCGACCGCGCGGTAGAGCTCCTCGACGTCCTCGGAGTACTCGCCGGTCTTCTTCCAGTCGACGTGCTGGACGTGCCAGCCGAGTGCCTCGTAGCGGGCCGCGACGTCCTCGGAGAACGCGATGTCGGTGTCGTCCTCGATCGAGATCTGGTTCGAGTCGTAGAAGACGACCAGGCGACCGAGCTGCTGGCGGCCGGCGAGGCTCGCGGCCTCGTTGGTGACGCCCTCCTGCATGTCGCCGTCACCGGCGATCACGTAGGTGAAGTGGTCGAAGGGCGACTCGCCGTCGGCGGTCTCCGGGTCGAACAGGCCGCGCTCGAAGCGCTGCGCGTAGCCGAAGCCGACGGCCGAGGCGAGGCCCTGGCCGAGCGGGCCGGTGGTGATCTCGACGCCGTCGGTGTGGCCGTACTCCGGGTGACCCGGGGTCTTCGAGCCCCACTTGCGCAGGTGCTGCAGGTCCTCGAGCTCGAGGCCGTAGCCGTGCAGGTAGAACTGCACGTACTGCAGGATCGAGGCGTGTCCGGCGGACAGGATGAAACGGTCGCGGCCGATCCAGGTGGAGTCGCTGGGGTCGCGACGCATCACCTTCTGGAAGAGCAGGTGGGCGACCGGCGCGAGGCTCATCGCGGTGCCGGGGTGACCGTTGCCGGCGGCCTCGACCGAGTCGGCGGCGAGGACGCGAGCGGTGTCGACGGCCTTCCGGTCGATGGCGTCCCAGGTGAATTCAGCCACTTGGATGTTGACCCTTCGTTGTTGCGACATGTGCGAGGGCTCGTGCCATCGCACGGACATGATCGCCGTCCCGGGGCCGTGTGTCGTGTCGCCGTCGAGCGGCGGCCGACCGGCTCTTCGCGACCGACGTCTTCGGGGCACACGATGCGGGAGGGCGTGTCCAGCATAGTGACAACGCTCTCAGAAGGTGTCCAGGTGACGACGGTGCCGTGTCGAGCACTCGGCCCGGTCGGCGAGGCGGGGCATCCTCGCGGCGCCTCGATGGCCTAAACTGGCGGGGACCCGTGTGCATTCCGGGTCGACGCACGCCCCGACGGTGACGGAGCCGCCCACCGAGCGTGCGAGCTGACGCGAACGGACTGAGGTTCCCCTGTTGACTGCCACCGCGACCCGGCCCGACACCGATCGACCCCGCTCGACGCTGTCGCGCAAGGTCCGGGCGTACGTGTCGCTGACGAAGCCCCGGGTCATGGAACTGCTCCTCGTCACCACGGCGCCGACGATGTTCCTGGCGGAGCGCGGGGTCCCGGACCTGTGGCTCGTCTTCTGGACGATGCTCGGTGGTGCGATGTCGGCGGGTTCGGCGTCGGCGTTCAACTGCTACATCGACCGTGACATCGACCGGCTGATGAAGCGCACGAGCCAGCGGCCCCTGGTCACCGGTGAGCTCTCCGACCGCGAAGCGCTTGTGTTCTCGTGGACCCTCGCGGTGCTGTCGACCGCGGTCCTCGGCTTCCTGGTGAACTGGCTCGCCGCCGCGCTCAGCGTGGTCGCGATCCTGATCTACGTGTGCGTCTACACGCTCTGGCTCAAGCGCCGCACGCCGCAGAACATCGTCTGGGGCGGGTCGGCCGGCTGCATGCCCGTGCTCATCGGCTGGGCCGGCGTCACCGGGTCGCTGTCCTGGGCGCCGATCATCCTCTTCATGGTGATCTTCCTCTGGACGCCGCCGCACTACTGGCCGCTGTCGATGAAGTACCGCGACGACTACGACGCCGCCGACGTGCCGATGCTCGCGGTCGTCCGCGGCCGCACGGTCGTCGGGCTGCAGGTCGTGCTCTACGCCTGGGCGACGCTGGTCTGCTCGCTGCTGCTCATCCCGGTCGCGCACATGGGGCCGCTGTACACGGTCGTCGCGCTCGCTGGCGGCATCTGGTTCGTCGTGGAGTCGCACCGGCTGTACTCGCGGGCGATCCAGCACGTGGAGCAGGTCCAGCCGATGCGGGTCTTCCACAGCTCGATCACGTACCTGACGCTGCTCTTCATCGCCGTGGGCATCGACCCGCTGCTGCCGCAGGTCTTCACCTTCACGATCTAGTCCGGGCTCGTCGCCCGATCCCACAGCGCCGCCGGTCCGCCGGCGGCGCTGTCGTGTTGAGGGGCGCATGGCCGTCTCGGCGGCATCGGTGCCCGTGTCGGGGTGCTGGCCCGGGCGACGAGGCCGCTGTCGTACGACGACGCAGGTGTCGCGGCAGCCGCAGGACCGCGAGCGGCGCCGATTCAGGTGACGCATCCGCTGTCGTGCGACGACCACGGTGTCGCGGCAGCCGCGGGACCGCGAGCGGTGTCGGACGGGAGGCGCGGGGCGGGCGTGCGACGAGCCTCCTGTCCGTCTCGTGGCCGGGCCGGCGCCAGACCGGTCGCATCCGCGCGGGACGGGGGCGTGCGTCCGAGACGGTCGCGTCCGCGTGAGACGGCGCCGAATCCGGGGGCGCATCGCACCGACGACGGCGTCCCACGCCGACGACGGCGTCTCGCGGCGACGCCGGCGTCTCGCGCATGGTCGCGGTACCCAAGCAGCCCGGACGACGACATCCCGCGCGTCGGCGCTCGAGACGGAGGCGACGCGCGGGATGTCGGAGGAGAAGAGCGCGGGGCGGCGCCGGGTCAGGCGGCGATGCGCTCCCGGACGGCCTGGCGCCCGGCGCTGCCGCGCGTGGAGAGCACGACGACGGTGACGGCGCCGACGAGGAGTCCGGCGAGCACCATGTGCGTCCCCACCAGGCCGACCGGCAGGCCGGTGCGTGCCTGGGTCAGGCCGACGGCGATCTGCACGAACTCGACGACGAGCAGGACGAGGGCCCAGCGGCTCGAGAGTCGCAGGACGACCGCTCCGACGACGAGCGCGAGGGTCAGGGCGAAGAGCACGTACGCCGGGATCGCGTGCAGGTGCTCCATGAGCTGCGGGTCGAAGCCGGTGCGGTGCAGACGGCCGCCGTCGACGGCCTCGCTCGCTCCCGCGTGCGGGCCGGAGCCCGTGGTCAGGATGCCGACCAGGACGGTGACGACCACGGCGGCGACCGTGCCGCGGACCAGGCCGGTGTACCAGCCGGGGACCAGTCGGGCAGCGGTGCGCGGGCCGTTCATCGAGCGGTAGACCAGTGTTGCAGTGACCGCGACGAGGGTCGTGGAGACGACGAAGTGCAGGCCGACGACGAAGGGGTTGAGGTTCGTGAGCACGCTGAGACCGCCGATCACGGCCTGCACCGGGATCGCGATGCCCTGGGCGAAGGCGAGCCAGAAGAGCTCGGGACGCGTGCGGCGCATCCGGACCACGAGCAGGAACATCGCGACCGCGACGATCACCAGCACGAAGGTGAGCAGACGGTTCCCGAACTCGATCACGCCGTGGATGCCCATCTCGGGCGTGGACACGAGCGACTCGGCGGTGCACTTCGGCCACGTCGGGCAGCCCAGGCCGGAGGCGGTGAGCCGGACGAGGCCACCGGTGCCGATCAGCACGACCTCGACCACGAAGGACGCCCAGGCGAGCCAGATCACGCGGGGGTCGACCGCGCGGGGGAGCGACCACCACCGCGGGTCGCGGGTGCCGGGGCGGACGCCCTGCTCGACGGTGGGTCCGACGCGAGTCACGAGGGTGGTGCCTTCCTGTTGTTCCGTGCGGTGAACCTGTAGGATTCGAGGGTTCAGCAGCAGTCAAGTCTAGGCAGGCGCCGGCTCCGAATGGGCCGAGATCGCCGATCGGTCGGACGACTGCGTGGGACCATCGACGTTGCGAGGCAGCAACGCCGTGGGACTCCTGTCGGAGGTCCGCGGTGGAATGGCGTCCGGACGTCACGGGTTGTCCCGGAAGACGCTGCCGCGAGAAGGAAACGAGGAGACCATGTCCGACGTGCTCATCGACCGTCCAGAACTCGAAGGGCTCGGCCAGTACGAGTTCGGCTGGTCCGACTCCGACACGGCCGGTGCGTCTGCGCGCCGTGGTCTGTCGGACGAGGTGGTCAGCGACATCTCCGCCCGGAAGGACGAGCCCGAGTGGATGCGCAAGCTCCGCCTCAAGGCGCTCACGCTGTTCGACCGCAAGCCGATGCCGTCGTGGGGCGCCGACCTGTCGGACATCGACTTCGACAACATCAAGTACTTCGTGAAGTCCACCGAGAAGCAGGCCCAGACCTGGGAAGAGCTGCCCGAGGACATCCGCAACACCTACGAGCGTCTCGGCATCCCCGAGGCCGAGCGCCAGCGTCTCGTCGCCGGCGTGGCGGCCCAGTACGAGTCCGAGGTCGTCTACCACCAGATCCGCGAGGACCTGGAGCAGCAGGGCGTCATCTTCATGGACACCGACACGGCGCTCCGCGAGCACCCGGAGTTCTTCGAGGAGTACTTCGGCTCCGTCATCCCGGCCGGCGACAACAAGTTCGCCGCGCTGAACACCGCCGTGTGGTCCGGCGGCTCGTTCGTCTACGTCCCGAAGGGCGTGCACGTCGAGATCCCGCTGCAGGCCTACTTCCGGATCAACACCGAGAACATGGGCCAGTTCGAGCGGACGCTGATCATCGCGGACGAGGACTCCTACGTCCACTACATCGAGGGCTGCACGGCCCCGATCTACAAGTCGGACTCGCTGCACTCCGCCGTGGTCGAGATCATCGTGAAGAAGAACGCCCGCGTGCGCTACACGACGATCCAGAACTGGTCGAGCAACGTCTACAACCTCGTCACCAAGCGTGCGATCGCGCACGAGGGCGCGACGATGGAGTGGATCGACGGCAACATCGGCTCCAAGGTCACGATGAAGTACCCGTCGATCTACCTCGCCGGCGAGCACGCCAAGGGTGAGACGCTGTCCGTGGCCTTCGCCGGTCCGGGCCAGCACCAGGACGCCGGCGCGAAGATGATCCACATGGCGCCGTACACGACGTCGTCCATCGTCTCGAAGTCGATCGCCCGCGGAGGCGGCCGTGCCGGCTACCGCGGCGAGGTCCGCGTCGACCCGGCCGCGCACCACGCCGCGAACACGGTGCGCTGCGACGCGCTGCTCGTCGACACGGTGAGCCGCAGCGACACCTACCCGGCGATCGACATCCGCGTCGACGACGTGCAGCTCGGGCACGAGGCCACCGTCTCCCGCGTGAGCGAGGAGCAGCTGTTCTACCTCATGTCGCGCGGCATGCCGGAGGACGAGGCCATGGCCATGATCGTCCGCGGCTTCATCGAGCCCATCGCCCGCGAGCTCCCGATGGAGTACGCGCTCGAACTCAACAAGCTCATCGAGATGAGCATGGAAGGATCCGTCGGCTAGATGTCGAACACCAGCACCAACCCGACACCGACCGACGGGGCGACCCCCGCTCCCCGCATCGACCAGCCGGTCGAGCCCTCGGCCGTCGCACAGGGCCAGCAGACCCCGTCGGCGCAGGGGACCGAGCGCACCGCTGGTTCGGAACAGCACGGCGCTCGGGCGCACTCCGACGGCGGCTGGGACACGAAGGTCCCGGTCCAGACCCGCTCGGAGCGCCCGCAGTCCGGTGACCTCGACGCCTTCCCGCCGGTCACCGGCCGCGAGGTCAACTGGAAGTTCGCACCGCTCGCGAAGCTCCAGCCGCTGCTCGACGGCGGCCTCGACGGCTCCGCCTACCGGTTCCTGGCCCGCCAGACCGAAGGCGCGGACGTCGAGTGGGGCCGGAGCGACGACCCGGTCGTCGGCTCCGCCGGCCTGCCCGAGGACCGCGCCGCGGCTGCGGCCTGGACCGCGCGCGACGCCGTGCTCAAGGTGACGGTCAAGGCGACCGACGCCCACGAGTCCATCTCGATCACCCGGTCGGACTTCGGCACGTCCGCCCGCGCAGCGCACACGGTCATCACGGCCGAGCAGCACGCGCAGGGCATCGTCGTGATCGACAACCGCGGGTCGGCGCTCCTCAGCGAGAACGTCGAGATCGTCGTCCGCGACGGCGCACGACTGACGGTCGTCAGCCTGCAGGACTGGGACGACGACGCGGTGCACGTGTCGACGCAGTTCGCCGAGGTCGGCCGCGACGCCTTCCTCAAGCACGTCGTGGTCTCGCTCGGCGGCGACGTCGTCCGGGTGAACCCCTCGACGCACCTCGGAGCGCAGGGCGCCGACACCGAGATGTACGGCGTGTACTTCGCCGACGCGGGTCAGTACATCGAGCAGCAGGTGTACGTGAACCACGACGCCCCGAACACCCGCGGTCGCGTCAACTACAAGGGCGCACTGCAGGGCGAGGGCGCGCACACGGTCTGGATCGGCGACGTGCTCATCGGTCGCGCCGGTGACGGCACCGACTCGTACGAGCAGAACCGCAACCTCGTCCTGACCGACGGCACGCGCGCGGACAGCATCCCGAACCTCGAGATCGAGACGGGCAACATCGAGGGTGCCGGGCACGCCAGCGCGACCGGTCGCTTCGACGACGAGCAGCTGTTCTACCTGCAGGCCCGTGGGATCCCCGAGGAAGAGGCCCGACGTCTCGTCGTCCTCGGCTTCCTGGTCGAGGTCATCCAGAAGATCGGCGCGCCCGAGCTCGAGGAGCGTCTGATCGCCGCCGTGGAGCAGGAGCTCGCCGACGGTCGCACCGCGGTCGCCGCTGCCGAGCCCGAGGCCGAGCAGGCGGACGCCTGATGGCCGAGAAGGTCTGCGCCGAGTCCGAGATCGCCGTCGACAGCCCGATGCGGGTCGTCGTCGACGGCACCGCCGTGGCGATCGTCAAGGACTCCGCCGGCACCGTCCACGCGATCGGCGACACCTGCACGCACGGGGACATCTCCCTGGCCGAGGGCTTCGTCGAGGGCGACACGCTCGAGTGCTGGGCCCACGGGTCCCGGTTCTCGCTGGCGACCGGCAAGCCGCAGAACTTCCCGGCGTACGAGCCGGTGCCCGTCTTCCGGGTCGAGGTCCGTGACGGCGACGTCTACGTCGACGTGCACGACACCGTCCCCGTCGACTGAGCGACCCCACTCTCCTCCGCGGCTGACGCCGCACACCAGCTGCAACCGAAGGAACGCAATGTCCACTCTCGAAATCCGCGACCTCCAGGTCTCGATCGACACCGATCAGGGCACCAAGGAGATCCTGAAGGGTGTCGACCTCACCATCAACGAGGGCGAGATCCACGCGATCATGGGGCCGAACGGCTCCGGCAAGTCGACCCTGGCCTACACGATCGCCGGGCACCCGCGCTACAACGTCACCGGTGGCTCGATCACCCTGGACGGCGAGGACGTCCTGTCGATGAGCGTCGACGAGCGCGCCCGCGCCGGCATGTTCCTCGCCATGCAGTACCCCGTCGAGATCCCCGGCGTCACGGTGTCGAACTTCCTGCGCACGGCGAAGACCGCGATCGACGGTGAGGCACCCGCACTCCGCGGCTGGGTCAAGGACCTCCGCCAGTCGATGGCCGACCTCAAGATGGACTCGTCCTTCGCCGAGCGCAACGTGAACGAGGGCTTCTCGGGCGGCGAGAAGAAGCGCCACGAGATCATGCAGCTCGAGCTCCTCAAGCCGAAGTTCGCCGTGCTCGACGAGACCGACTCCGGCCTCGACGTCGACGCGCTGAAGATCGTGTCCGAGGGCGTCAACCGCGCCAAGGCAGCGACCGGCCTCGGTGTGCTGCTCATCACGCACTACACCCGCATCCTCCGCTACATCAAGCCGGACTTCGTGCACGTGTTCGTCGCGGGCAAGGTCGCCGAGCAGGGCGGCCCGGAGCTCGCCGAGCGCCTCGAGAACGAGGGCTACGACCGCTACGTCCAGGCAGCTGCGGCGGGCAACTGATGATCACCGCACTCTCCCCGGAGAAGTTCGACGAGGTCGTCGAGGGCCTCAAGGAGGTCCAGGACCCGGAGCTCGGCGTCAACATCGTCGACCTCGGCCTGATCTACGACCTGGCGATGGACGACGAGGCGAAAGCGCTCGTGATCAGCATGACGCTGACGAGCGCGGGCTGCCCGCTGACCGACGTCATCGAGGGCGACACCGCGAACGCCCTCGACGGCATCGTCGACGCGTTCCGCATCAACTGGGTCTGGATGCCGCCGTGGGGTCCAGAGCGGATCACCGACGACGGGCGCGAGATGATGCGCGCGCTCGGCTTCTCGATCTAGGCGCGACAACAGAGACGGACGGGCGCGCCCCGCTCGGAGGCGACGCGGAGCGTTGCGAGGGGCGCGACCACCTGACGGACGGGAGGCGCGGTGCCAGCTGGCCCCGCGCCTCCCGTCCGTCGTCGGTGAGGGTGCGCGCGGAGCGCCCCGCTCCGGTCACGCAACCTGCCGCTCACGCCCGTCTCGGTCGCAGGACGTGCCGCTCGGCTTCGCGCCTGACGGCATGTCGTGCGACCAGAACGGAACCCGGGGACGGCCTCGGCGCCCGACGGCCACCTCGCCGGAACGACGACGGGCCCCGCACCAGCAGGTGCGGGGCCCGTCGTGGTCCGGAGGCGTCAGCGGCGACCGGTGAGCTTCCACGCCAGGGGCAGGACGCCTGCGGCGATGAGCGCCTTGGCGACACCGCCGACGATGAACGGGTACAGGCCGGCGGCGAGCACCGACTGCAGGTCGTTCGGCGCGCCGAGCTGGCCGAGCACCACCGCGAGCCACGGCAGACCCGTGACGAACGGGATCGCGCTTGCGAGGAGCATCGCCATCGCCGCGCGGCCGACCTTCCGGTCCCAGTTGCGGCGAGCGAGCCAGCCGACCAGGCCGGCAGCGGGCACGAAGCCGATCACGTACCCGAAGCTCGGCGAGGTCAGCGCCGCGAGGCCGCCGGAGAACTCGGCGAAGAACGGCGCACCGGCGAGGCCAGCGACGGCGTAGACGAGCAGCGACAGCATGCCGCGTCGGGCGCCGAGGGTGGCACCGACGAGCACGACCGCCAGGGTCTGCCCGGTGATCGGGACCGGCCACATCGGGACCTGGAGCTGCGCCATCGCGGCGGTGAACAGGGCGCCGCCGGCGACCAGGGCGGCGTCGGTGGCGAGCCCCGAGGTGCGAAGACGGTCGGCGAGGACTGCGCGGCGAGCGAACCCGGTGGCGTTCGTCATGGATTCTCCTAGAATGGACTGCTGGTCCGCTTCCGGACCATCGGTCCCGTCAGCGTAGCGGTGCACCTCCCGCACACGTCGTTGTGCACATCACCAACTGATTGGACGTCCTCCTGTGCTTGCCGTGCACGACCTCGAGATCCGCGTAGGCGCCCGCCTCCTCATGGAGCACGTGTCCTTCCGCGTCGAGAAGGGTGACAAGATCGGGCTCGTCGGGCGCAACGGCGCCGGCAAGACCACGATGACGAAGGCCCTCGCCGGCGAGTCGCAGCCGACCGACGGCAAGATCGAGCGCTCCGGCGAGATCGGCTACCTGCCGCAGGACCCGCGGTCGGGCAACCCGGAGGACACCGCCCGCAAGCGCATCCTCGACGCCCGCGGCCTCGGTGAGCTCGTCGAAGGCATCCGGCAGGCGACGCTCGACATGGCGAGCGAGGACCCGGACACCGCCGAGAAGGCGATGCGCCGCTACAGCCGGCTCGACGACCAGTTCAACGCGCTCGGGGGCTACGCGGCCGAGGCCGAGGCGGCCTCGATCGCGTCGAACCTCAAGCTGCCGGACCGGATCCTCGACCAGCCGCTCAAGACGCTGTCGGGCGGTCAGCGTCGTCGCATCGAGCTCGCGCGCATCCTGTTCTCGGACGCCGAGACGATGATCCTCGACGAGCCGACGAACCACCTCGACGCCGACTCGATCATCTGGCTGCGTGAGCACCTGAAGACCTACGCGGGCGGCGTCATCGTCATCTCGCACGACGTCGAGCTCGTCGACGAGGTCGTCAACCGCGTCTTCTACCTCGACGCCAACCGTCAGACCATCGACGTCTACAACATGGGGTGGAAGCTGTACCAGCGGCAGCGCGCGGCCGACGAGGACCGCCGCCGCAAGGAGCGCGCGAACGCCGAGAAGAAGGCCGCGACGCTCAAGGACCAGGCCGCCCGCTTCGGCGCGAAGGCCACGAAGGCCGCTGCGGCCCACCAGATGGTCGCGCGCGCCGAGAAGCTCCTGGCGGGGCTCGAGGACGAGCGCGCCGTCGACCGCGTCGCCAAGCTGCGGTTCCCGACGCCCGCCGCCTGCGGCCGGACGCCGCTCATGGCCGAGGGGCTGTCGAAGTCCTACGGCTCGCTCGAGATCTTCGCCGGGCTCGACCTGGCGATCGACCGAGGCTCGCGCGTGGTCATCCTGGGCTTCAACGGCGCCGGGAAGACGACCCTGCTCCGCATCCTCGCCGGCGCCGACCAGCCGGACACGGGGGAGATCCTCCCCGGGCACGGCCTGCGCATCGGCTACTACGCCCAGGAGCACGAGAACATCGACGTGAACCGCACCGTGATCGAGAACATGGTGTCGGCGTCGCCGAACCTCACCGAGACCGAGGCCCGTCGCGTGCTCGGCTCGTTCCTGTTCACGGGCGACGACGGCTACAAGAAGGCCGGTGTGCTCTCCGGTGGCGAGAAGACGCGTCTGTCGCTCGCGATGATCGTGGTGTCCGGCGCGAACGTGCTGCTGCTCGACGAGCCGACGAACAACCTCGACCCGGCGTCGCGCGAGGAGATCCTCGGTGCCCTCGCCGGCTACGAGGGCGCGGTCGTCCTGGTGTCACACGACGCAGGCGCGGTCGAGGCGCTCAACCCGGAGCGGGTCCTGCTGCTGCCGGACGGCACCGAGGACCACTGGAACAAGGACTACGCGGAGCTCGTCGAGCTCGCGTAGCGACCCGCAGACGGACGGGAGGCGCGGTGCCGGCTGGGCACCGCGCCTCCCGTCCGTCACGGGGTCGCAATCCGTCAGCGGTGCGCGCTGAGCAGTTCGTCCTCGACCTCGTCGTCGGACCGCGGCTTGGCGTCCTTCCGCCGCTGCCGCTCGAGGGCACGCTCGCGCTCCTCGGGGTCGTCCTGGTTGAGGTTCCGGTACTCCTGCACCATCACGTAGCCCAGGAAGCCGAACCCGCCCGCGGCGAAGAGGAACCACTGGATGAAGTAGCTGAGGTGCAGGCCGGTGTCCGCGGAGGGCCGGTCCCAGCCGAGGGGGCGGGACTCGGCGGGCGCGGGCGACTCGGACGCGAGCTGGCCGTACGCACCCGTCCAGATCGGCGTGTCCACCTTGTCCGCGACGTCGGCGAGCGTCACGGACTGCACCTGGTCGGTGTGCGACGGATCGGTGCGCCCCGGGATGCGCGGCTCGCTCTGCTGCAGGCGCGCCGTCACGGTCACCACGCCGCTCGGGGGAGCGGGGACACTGTCCGGCGCGTCCTGCCGGTTGCCGGTCGGCACCCAGCCCCGGTCGACGACGAACGCGCGACCGTCGGCGGTCACGAGCGGGGTGAGGACCTCGAACCCGGGCTGCCCGTTGTGCACGCGGTTGCGGACGAGGAGCTGGTCGTCGACGTCGTACCGGCCGGTGACCTCGACGCGGAGCCACTGCTGGTCGTCGTCCCACGACGAGGCCCGGGGGAGCGCCTGGTCGAGCGGCACCGGGGTGTGGTCGTAGTTCTGCGCGATCTGCTCGTTCTGTCGGACCGCCTCGTTGCGGCGGTCCCACTGCCACATGCCGAACAGCGCGCAGATGATCGCGAACACCACCGCGATGGCGAAGTACCCGAGCCAGCGTCGGCTCCGGACGAAGGCCCAGCCGACGGTGGGGCCGTCCGCGGCGGGGGTCGTGTCCGCCGCCGCGCGAGCGCTGCCGGACGCAGCATCGTCGTCGGGGCCGGCCGTGCTCGCGGTGGTCTGCGCCGGACGGTGTCCGGTTTCGCGCTGCAGCTTCGCGGCGTGCTTCCGGCCGTAGCGGGCGGTGGGGTCGAACTGGTCCGTCATCGTCCGGTGCCGGTGGAGCGCACCCCGACGTCGTTCTTCGGGGCGTCCTCACGCGCACGGACGTCGTCGAGGCTGTCGACGTCCTCGTGCATCCCGGTCACGCGGACCGGGAACGAGCGGGAGCGAAGGTAGTCGGCGAGGAAGTCGCAGTGCTCCTCGCACGCGGCCCAGATCTTCACACGGTCGACGGCGTGGATGCGCGGGTTCCGCCAGTTGATCCGCCACTCGGCGGTGTTCGTGCACCCCGCGCGGGAGCAGACCGGGGTGGAGCCGGGCTCCGTGAACAGGTCGAAGGTCGCGCCCATCAGCGACGCGTCCGGGACTTCGTGGACCAGACGCGGGAGCGGTCGCCGTTGCGCTGCCACTCTTCCTGCGCATGCTGGGCCTGCTCGCGGAGGCGTTCCTGCTCGGCGCGGTAGGCCTCGGCCCTGGCGTCCTCCTGCTGCTCGCGGAGTCGGGGGTCGACGGCGTCGTACAGCTCGAGGGCACCGGCCGGTGTGACGATGTCGCTCTCGGCGTTGCTGCCGGCGTTCGCGAGGATGACCGCGACCCACGGGATCACCGCGGCGAGCACGATCGGGATGACCGCGAGCCAGGTGTGCCAGGTCGTCCAGATGAGGACCGCGCCGATGAAGCACACGACGCGCACGGCCATCTGCCAGACGTACTTGGACAGGCGGTGCGCCCGGTCCAGCTCGGGGGAGTCAGGCAGGGACGTGATGCTCTGCGTGGACCCGGAGTGGGTGTGCGTCGCGTGGAACCGGCGCTGCGTCGACTTCATACGGTGTTCTTCCATTCGCCAGAGTCAAGCCTAAGCCCGGACCACCGACAGTTGACCCGCCGCGCGGGGGACAGCTGCGGGGAACGGCTCCGGTACGCTCGTCCGGGCGTGTCCAGCGGCCGACGGCCCCGCTGTCGGACCGGCGCACGCCGCGTCACCACACTCGAACGGAGCGATCATGACCACCCCCCGTACCGTCCTCGTCACCGGCGGCAACCGCGGCATCGGCCACGCCCTCGCCGCGCGGTTCGTCGCCGAGGGACACCGCGTCGCCGTGACCTCCCGCAGCGGTCATGGCGGCCCCGAGGGAGCGCTCACCGTCGCCGCCGACATCACCGACTCCGCCTCGGTCGACGCCGCCTTCACGCAGGTCGAGGCCGAGCTCGGACCGATCGAGGTCCTCGTCGCGAACGCCGGCATCACGAACGACCAGCTCCTGCTCCGCATGTCGGAGGAGGACTTCACGACCGTGATCGACACGAACCTGACCGGCACCTTCCGGGTGGTCAAGCGCGCGACGAAGGGGATGATGAAGGCGAAGTTCGGCCGCATCGTGCTCATGTCGAGCGTCGTCGGCGCCTACGGCCAGGTCGGCCAGGTGAACTACGCCTCCTCGAAGGCCGCCCTCGTCGGCATGGCCCGCTCGATCACCCGAGAGCTCGGGTCCCGGGGCATCACCGCGAACGTGGTCGCGCCCGGGTTCATCCAGACCGACATGACCGCGGCGCTGCCCGAGGAACTGCAGGCCGAGTTCAAGAAGCAGATCCCGGCCGCGCGCTACGGCACGGTCGACGACGTCGCCGACGCCACGCTGTTCCTGGCGAGCGACGGCGCCGGGTACGTGTCCGGTGCGGTGATCCCGGTCGACGGCGGCCTCGGGATGGGGCACTAGCCCGAGGGACTCTAGCGACCTCACGCGCGCAGCGACACCTCACGCCGACCCGCGGCCGTGAGGTGTCGTCCACCGCGTGAGGTCGCTCTCGTCCGCCGTCGGCCGACCACGTTCGTCAGCCGCGCAGGCCGAGCGTCGCGAGCACGGCGGACAGGTCGCGGTCCACGACCGCAACGTCCGCCTGCTCCCGCACGCGGGGCTTCGCGTCGAACGCCACGCTGAGGGCCGCGACGCGCATCATCTCGAGGTCGTTCGCGCCGTCGCCGACCGCCACGGTGTGCGCGGCGTCCACGCCGTCGGCCTCCGCCCACTCGCGGAGCGTCGCCGCCTTCGCGTGCGCGTCGACGACGTCGCCGAGCACGCGTCCGGTGAGCACGCCGTCGACCACCTCGAGCCGGTTCGCCCGGCAGTGGTCGAGGCCGAGTCGGGCGGCGAACGGGTCGAGGACCTCGTGGAAGCCGCCGGAGACGACGCCGACGGTGCCCCCGGCGGCGTGCACGCCGCGGACCAGCTCCTCGGCACCCCGCGTCACGCGGACCGCCTGCTGTGCGCGGGTGCAGACGTCGGCCGGGAGGCCCGCCAGGGTCGCGACCCGCTCCCGGAGGCTCTCGGCGAAGTCGATCTCGCCGCGCATGGCGCGCTCCGTCACCGCCTGCACCTGTGGCCGGGTCCCGGCGTGGTCGGCGAGCAGTTCGATGACCTCGTCCTCGAGCAACGTGGAGTCGGCATCGAGGACGACGAGGAAACGTGGCACGGACCAACGGTACCGACAGCAGGAGGCGCGGCGACGTCTGTGACGTCAGCCGCGCCTCCAGGCCGGTGTGGTCAGCGCATCACGCCTCGACGCGCACGCCCTTGCCGACGACCGTGATGCCGGAATCCGTGACGGTGAAGCCGCGGGCCTCGTCCGCCTCGCGGTCGACGCCCACCTGCGCGCCCGGCGCGATGACCACGTCCTTGTCGAGGATCGCGCGGTTCACGATGGAGCCGGCCCCGATGGACGCACGTTCGAACACGATCGAGTCGAGGACCTTCGCGCCGGAGTCGATCCCGCACCACGGGCCGATCACGCTGCGCTCGACCTGGGCGCCGGAGAGCAGGCAGCCGAGCGCCACGATCGAGTCGACCGTCGAGCCGGTGTTGCCGTTCGCGTCGCGCACGAACTTCGCCGGCGGCAGGTTCGTCTGCTGGTTGAAGATCGGCCAGTCCTGGTTGTACAGGTTGAAGACCGGGACCGGCGCGATGAGGTCCATGTGCGCGTCGAAGAACGAGTCGATCGTCCCCACGTCGCGCCAGTAGTACCGGTCGCGTTCGTTCGAGCCGGGGACGTCGTTGCGCTGCAGGTCGTACACGCCGGCGTCGCCGCGGGACACGAAGTCCGGCACGATGTCGCCGCCCATGTCGTGGTTGCTCGTCTCGATCTGCCCGTCACGGAGCACCGCGTCCACCAGGGCATCGGCGTCGAAGACGTAGTTGCCCATCGACGCGAGGATCTCGCCGGGCGAGTCGGCCAGGCCGACAGCGTCCTTCGGCTTCTCGAGGAACGCGTCGATCTTGGTCGGGTCGTCCTGGTCCACCTGGATGACGCCGAACTGGTCGGCGAGCGCGATCGGCTGCCGGATCGCCGCGACCGTGGCACTGCGGCCGGAGGCGATGTGGGCCTCGATCATCTGGTGGAAGTCCATGCGGTAGACGTGGTCGGCACCGACCACCACCACGATGTCCGGGCGCTCGTCGCGGAGCAGGTTGAGCGACTGCAGGATCGCGTCCGCGGACCCGGCGAACCACCGCTTGCCGAGTCGCTGCTGCGCCGGCACCGACGCGACGTACGACCCGAGGAGTCCCTCCATGCGCCAGGTCTCGGCCACGTGCCGGTCGAGGCTGTGCGACTTGTACTGGGTCAGGACGACGATCTTCTGCAACCCGGAGTTGACCAGGTTGGAGAGCGCGAAGTCGATGAGGCGGAAGTTGCCGCCGAACGGGACTGCGGGCTTCGCGCGGTCGGCGGTCAGCGGCATGAGCCGCTTGCCCTCGCCGCCGGCGAGGACGATGCCGAATACCTTCTTTGGTGCCATGTGGTTCACAGTAGGCGTCCGGACAGGGAACCCGTTACGTTGAGTCCGTGCGAGTCGATCTACTGACCAGGGAGTATCCGCCGGAGGTCTACGGCGGAGCGGGTGTCCACGTGGCCGAGCTCACGGCTGCGCTGCGGTCGGGGACGGACACGGACGTGCGCGTGCGTGCCTTCGGGGCGTACCGCGACGAGGAGGGCGTGTGGGCCTACCGCACGCCCGAGGGCCTCGAGCACGCGAACGGCGCGCTGCAGGCGCTCGGCACCGACGTCCGCATCGCCGCCGACGTCGAGGGCGCCGACCTGGTGCACTCCCACACCTGGTACGCCAACGCCGCCGGGCGCATCGCGCAGCTCACCCACGGCGTCCCGCACGTGGTCACCGCGCACAGCCTCGAGCCGCTGCGCCCCTGGAAGGCCGAGCAGCTCGGTGGCGGCTACCGCCTGTCGAGCTGGATGGAGCGCGAGGCGTTCGAGCAGGCCGACGGCGTGATCGCGGTCTCCAAGGCCATGCGCGCCGACATCCTGCGCTCGTACCCGTCGATCGACCCGGCGAAGGTGCACGTCGTCTACAACGGCATCGACATCGACGAGTGGAAGCCGACCGTCGACGAGGACGCCGTGCGCGCACTCGGCATCGATCCGTCGCGCCGCTCGGTGGTGTTCGTCGGCCGGATCACCCGGCAGAAGGGCCTGCCGTACCTGCTCCGCGCGGTCGCGTCGCTGCCGTCCGACGTGCAGATCGTCCTGTGCGCGGGCGCGCCGGACACCCCGGAGATCATGGCCGAGGTCACCGGGCTCGTCGAGTCCCTCCGAGAGGAGCGCGACGGCGTCGTGTGGATCGACCGCATGCTCTCCCACCAGGAGGTCGTCAACGTCCTGTCCTCGGGCACCGTCTTCGTGTGCCCGTCGATCTACGAGCCGCTCGGCATCGTGAACCTCGAGGCGATGGCGTGCGGGATCCCGGTGGTCGGGACGCGCACGGGCGGCATCCCGGAGGTCGTCGCCGACGGCCTGACCGGGCGCATCGTCCCGATCGACCAGGCGCAGGACGGCACGGGAACGCCGAACGACCCGGACCGCTTCGTCGCAGACCTCGCCGCCACGCTCGACGAGGTCCTGGCCGACGAGGGGCTCGCGAAGCTCATGGGACGCGCCGGACGCCTGCGCGTCGAGAGCGAGTTCACCTGGGACGCGATCGCGCACCGCACACGGCAGGTCTACGACGAGGTGCTCGCCCGGAAGCCGTAGGCTGGAGCCATGCCCTCGGTCGTGCGCTTGTCAGACGTCTCCGTGGTCCGCAACGGGGCCACCATCCTCGACGGGATCTCGTGGGAGGTGCAGGACGACGAACGCTGGGTGGTGCTCGGTGCCAACGGCGCGGGCAAGACCACGCTGCTGCAGGTGGCGGGTGCCCAGACGTTCCCGACCTCGGGCAGCGTCGAGGTGCTCGGGACCGAGCTCGGCGGTGCGGACCTGTTCGAGCTGCGCCCGCGCATCGGCTTCGCGTCGACCGCCCTCGCCCGCCGGATCCCGGTGACCGAGAAGGTCGTCGACGTCGTGCTGACCGCCGCCTACTCGGTGACCGGGCGCTGGAACGAGGAGTACGAGGAGCTCGACGTCCGCCGTGCCCAGCGCGTGCTCGACGAGTGGGGCCTCGGGGACTTCACCGACCGCACCTTCGGCGAGCTGAGCGACGGCGAGCAGAAGCGCGTGCAGATCGCCCGTGCCGTCATGACCGACCCCGAGGTGCTGTTCCTCGACGAGCCGGCCGCCTCGCTCGACCTCGGTGCGCGCGAGAGCCTGGTGCGCACGCTCGGCGGCTACGCCCAGAGCAGCGACTCGCCGGCCATCGTGATCGTCACCCACCACGTCGAGGAGATCCCCGAGGGCTTCACGCACGCCCTGGTGCTCGCTGACGGCACCGTGCAGGCCGCCGGTCCGATCGACGAGGTCCTCACCGCCCCGACGCTCTCCCAGGCCTTCGGCGTCGAGCTGACGGTGTCGAAGGACGCCGGTCGGTACACGGCACGCGCAGCCTGACGCTCCCGATCCGGCCCGTCGTCTGGTAACGTGGACGGCTGGCGCACGCCGCAGACTTCCCGCGCGGGGGTCCCGATCGAGTCCGCTCGAACCGGCCGTCCGCGCATCTCCCACCATCTCCAACCGAGGAATCTCCATGAAGACCGACACCCACCCCGAGTACAACGCCATCGTCTTCCGCGACCTGGCCTCCGGTGAGACGTTCCTGACGCGTTCGACCGCGACCAGCGACAAGACCATCGAGCTCGACGGTGCGACCTACCCGGTCATCGACGTCGAGATCTCGTCCGCGTCGCACCCGTTCTACACGGGCAAGCAGCGCATCCTCGACTCGGCCGGTCGCGTCGAGAAGTTCAACCAGCGCTTCAAGGGCTTCAGCAAGTAAGTCCGCGTTCGCGCTCGGACGGGCGGTCCTCCTGCGGGAGGGCCGCCCGTTCTGCGTTGCGCGGCGCGGCCGCGGCGTCGCGAGGCGTGGCGCGTCGCGGGGCGTGGCGGCGTTCGAACCCCGTTTCCGACATCGAACCAGCGCCACGGCGTGGTTCGATGTCGGGAACCTGGTTCGACGTCGGAGCAGCAGGCGGGCGACGCAGCGGCGGCGGGTGCGCGGAGCACGTGTCGCCACGCGATGATGCGGTTCGAGGTGCGTTCGGTTGTGCCGACCGCGATCGTCCCGGCGCGCACAACGGCCTGGAGGCTCATCCTGCGTCCGCCACTGCACTCGCCAGTGGACGCGGTACCGTGTGCCGGCTGGTCGCCTCCGTCCGTGCAGCGCGCGGTTCCGCCCGTGGTGCGTGGTGCCCGCGAGCCAGACCGAACACGTCGTGCCGCGCAATGACGCGGCTCGACGTGCGTTCGGCTGTGCGCGCGGACCGCGCCGCAGCGCCGGCGCCGGCGCGCGACCGCCGCGAAAGGACGGGACCGCGCGCGTCGAACCACGATTCCGACGTCGAACCGGCGCGCCGACCTGGTTCGACTCGGGCGACGGGCGACGGCGACGGCGACGGCGACGTGATGGCGACGGGCGACGGCGACGGGCAGCGGCGACGGGCGACGCGACGGCGACGGGCGACGGCGGCCGCGGGCAGCGCGCTCGGCGCGAAGCACGCGGCGGAGCTCGGCGGGAAGCGTGCGAGCGCTACGAAGGGAAGCGTTCAGGCGCTACGAACCGTTGCGGTGCGGCCAGCGTCCGTCGGCGGTGAAGGACGGGTCGCGCTTCTTCCGCATGTAGTCCTGGAACGAGGTCGCCTGCTCGGCGCACCAACCGACCTGCTTGCGGTGGAGTTCCTCGGCTGAGACTCCGAGCTCCTCCGGGTACTTCGCCGCGATCGCCTGCGCGACACGCCCGGCAGCGATGGCGTCCGCGCCGGCGTCGTGCGCGTCCGACAGCGTGACGCCGTACAGCTCCGACGCCGCCTCGAGCGTGCGCTTGCCCTTCCGGTAGGTGTCGAGCGCCTTGTCGATCACCAGCGGGTCGACGACGTTGCCGATCACGGGGGAGGCGATGCCGTGCCGACGGGCCTCGCGATCGAGCACCGTCAGGTCGTACGGTGCGTTGTAGATCACGAGCGGGATGCCGCGGGCGAAGACGGCCTCGACCGCGGCGACGATCTCGGCGACGACCTCGCCGGCGGGACGCCCCTCGGCCTGCGCGCGCTCGGTGGTGTAGCCGTGCACGGCCGCCGCGCCCTCGGGGATGGCTATGCCCGGGTCGGCCACCCAGGCGCCCTCGACGATGGAGCGACCGGTCATGTCGATCAGGCCGACGTGGGCGGTGACGATGCGGGCGGTCTCGACGTCGACGCCGGTCGTCTCGAGGTCGAACACGCCGAGGGCGTGCCACCAGGGGCGACCGCTGAGGTCCTGCACCGCCGTGGCGGCGGGTGCGGGCGTGTCGAGCGCTGTTGCGGAGTACGTCACGCGACGAGGCTAACGGGACGTACCGACACGCTCCACGCGACCCGCCTGCCGGGGGTGCGCCGCGCCTCCAGGCCGACACGTCGACGCGGTCACCGGCGGACACGTCGACGCGGTCACCGGCCGACACGACGACGCGGCCACCGGCCGGAGCCGGTGACCGCGCGGGGGACCGATGCGGCGACCGTGCCTAGACGCCGACCGGCGCGCCCACGTGCAGCCAGTAGAACGACTGCGTGCCCATCGTCAGCGTCACGGTGCCCTCCTCGTCGAAGGACGGGAACGACCCGCCACCGAACAGGTCGTAGAGCGGCCGATCGGCGAACTCCGGTGCCGAGATCGTCACCGACGTCGGGTTCGTGGCGAAGGAGAACACGCAGAGGACGTCCTCGGCGGACGGCCCGAACTGCTGTCCGGAGCCCTCCCACGAGCGGACGAACGCGAGCACGGATTCGTTGCTGGTGTCCTGCACGTGCAGGGAACCCATGCCGAACACCGGGTGGGCCTTGCGGACGTGGATCACGTTGCGGACCCAGTGCAGCAGCGAGCGGGACTGCGCGAGCTGCGCCTCGACGTTGACCTGCGCGTAGTTGTACACGAGCGACTGCACGACGGGCAGGTAGAGCTTGCCCGGGTCGGCGGTCGAGAAGCCCGCGTTGCGGTCCGGCGTCCACTGCATCGGCGTGCGCGAGGAGTCACGGTCCGGCAGCCAGATGTTGTCGCCCATGCCGATCTCGTCGCCGTAGTACAGGAACGGCGACCCGGGCAGCGAGAAGAGCAGCGCGTGGATGAGCTCGAGCTCGGCGCGGGAGTTGTCGAGCAGGGGTGCGAGGCGGCGGCGGATGCCGATGTTCGACCGCATCCGCGGGTCGTAGCCGTACCAGCCGTACATGGCCTGGCGGTACTCCTCGCTGACCATCTCGAGCGTCAGCTCGTCGTGGTTGCGGAGGAACACGCCCCACGCCGCCTTCTCGGGCACGTCGAGCGTCTCGGACAGGATCGCCTTGAGCTCGGCGGCGTGCTGGGCGCGGAGCGAGTAGAAGATGCGCGGCATCACCGGGAAGTCGAACGCCATGTGGCACTCGGGCTCCTCGTCGGTGCCGAAGAACGCCGCCGTCTCGCGGGGCCACTGGTTCGCCTCGGCGAGCAGGACCCGACCGGGGTACTCGTCGTCGACCATCGCGCGGAGCTTCTTGATGAACTCGTGCGTCTCCGGCTCGCCCTCGCCGTTGCCCTCCTCGGACTCGAACAGGTAGGGGATCGCGTCGAGCCGCAGTCCGTCGACGCCCAGGTCGAGCCAGTGGCGGACGACGTCGTAGACGGCCTCGACGACGGCCGGGTTCTCGAAGTTCAGGTCGGGCTGGTGCGAGAAGAACCGGTGGAAGAAGAACTGCCGACGGACCGGGTCGAAGGTCCAGTTCGACTCCTCGGTGTCCACGAAGATGATGCGGATGTTCTCGTAGTGCTCGTCGGTGTCGCGCCAGACGTAGAAGTCGCCGTAGGGGCCGTCCGGGTCCTCGCGGGACTGCTGGAACCACTCGTGCTGGTCGGACGTGTGGTTGATCACCATGTCGATGACGATGCGCATGTTCCGCTCGTGCGACTTCGTGACGAGTTCGCGGAAGTCGTCGAGGGTCCCGAACTCCGGCAGGATCGCCTTGTAGTCGGAGATGTCGTACCCGCCGTCGCGCATCGGCGACTGGAAGAACGGCGGCAGCCAGATCGCGTCGACGCCGAGCCACTGCAGGTAGTCGAGCTTGCCGATGACGCCCTGGATGTCCCCGATGCCGTCGCCGTTCGAGTCGACGAACGAGCGGATCATGCACTCGTAGAAGACCGAGCGCTTGTACCACTGCGGGTCCAGGGTCAGGCCGGGCAGCTGGATCGGGGCCGTGAAGGTCAAGCGTGCTCCTCGTCGTCGGCGGGCCGGCGACGTGGCCCGACTCCGGCCACAGTAGGCGCGTGCTCCTGCTGCTGTCCGCGGGTCGGGACCACGACCGCGCCGCGCGGCCGGACGGCGGGTCGGCAGGGTGGTCGACGACACGTCCCGAAGGTCCTCCGGCAGGTCGGCCGGGAGGCGCGGTGCCCCTCCACAGCGTCCCGGACGCCCGCCGTCGTCCACAGCCGGGCGCGGGGCGCGTCCCCGTCGGGCCCCGCTTCGTAGACTGGCCGCGATGCAACCCCCCGTGATCTCCCCGTACCAGTCGCTCGTCGCCGCGACGCCCGTCGTGCACCGGGCCCTGACCGTCGACGGCCGCACCACGCACTACTGGGAGTACGGCCCCGCCGACGCGACCGAGACCGTCCTCGCCGTGCACGGCTTCCGTGGTGACCACCACGGCCTCGAGACGATCGCGGCGCACCTGCTCGGCAAGCGGGTGGTCGTCCCCGACCTGCCCGGGTTCGGGATCTCCGACCCGCTGCCGGTGTCCGACATCGACTCGTACGTCACCTGGCTCACCGGGTTCCACCGCGCGCTCGGCCTCGACCCCGACACGGTCGTGCTCGGACACTCGTTCGGGTCGATCGTGACGGCGGCCGCCGTCGCCGCCGGGCTCGAGACGCGGCTGCTCGTGCTCGTGAACCCGATCGCCGCGCCCGCGCTGCAGGGGCCGCGTGCGATCGGCACCGGCATCGCGATCGGGTACTACCGCGCCGCCGCCCTGCTGCCGCGCGCGCTCGGGCTCGGACTGCTCCGCAACGGGGCGATCGTCCGAGCGATGAGCCTGGCGATGCTGAAGGCCCGTGACCGCGACCTGCGGCGCTGGGTGCACGACCAGCACGACCGGTACTTCTCGGCGTTCGCGGACCGCACGAGCGTGCTCGAGGCGTTCCGGACCTCGGTCACGCACGACGTCTCGGAGTACGCGGACCGCATCGACGTCCCCGTCCTGCTCGTCGCGGCAGAGCACGACGACATCACGGCGGTGCCCGAGCAACGGGCGCTGGCAGAGCGGCTCCGCGACGCCGAGCTCGTCGTGGTGCCCGGGGTGGGGCACCTGGTGCACTACGAGACCCCCGGGGCGGCTGCGGACGCCGTCCTGCGTCGGATGGCGGAGCCTGCGCCACGGCGCCGCGCCGGACGGGGCCACGCGCGTGGGTCGAAGCGGTCGTCGGCGCAGCCGGCGCCCGGCTCGGCTTCGGGGGAGTCGGCGTCGTGAGGCGCCTGCGGATCGGCATCGACTGCCGCTACGTCCGGATCGGTCGGCACGACGGCATCAGCCGCTTCACGGCCGGCATCGTGGCGCACCTGCCCGATCGGCACGACCACGTGCTGCTCGTGCACGACGAACGGCAGCTCGCGTCCCTGCCCGAGGGCATGCCGTGGGAGCGGATCCCCGCACCGACCGACGCCGGCGAGCCGCTCGTCGCCAGGGCGGTGAACCGACTCGGACTCGACGCGGTGTTCTCGCCGATGCAGACCATGGGGTCCCGCGGACGCCAGTACGCGCTCGTGCTCACGCTGCACGACCTCATCTACTACCGGAACCGCACGCCCCCGCGGGAGTTCTCGTGGCCGATCCGCATCGGCTGGCGCCTCTTCCACCTGAGTTGGGCGCCGCAGCGTCTCCTGCTGAACGGTGCCGACGGCGTCGTGACCGTGTCGGAGACCACCGCCGGGTTGATCGAGCAGCACCGTCTGACGAAGCGGCCCGTCACCGTGGCGTACAACGCCGCCGACCCCGCCGCTCCGCGCGATCCAGCAGCGGGACGCTCTCGGACGCTCGTCTACATGGGCTCGTTCATGCCGTACAAGAACGTCGCGACGCTCGCGGCCGCGCTGCCCCTGCTCGGCGCCGACTGGACGCTGCACTGCATGTCCCGGGTGTCCGATGCCGATCGCCGACGGCTCGAGGCACTCGCGCCGACCGGGTCGATCGTGTTCCACGACGGCGCCTCGGACGACGAGTACCTGGCCACCCTGCGGAGCGCGACCGCCCTGGCGACGGCCTCGTTCGACGAGGGCTTCGGCATCCCCCTGGTCGAGGCGATGGGCGTGGGCACACCCGTCGTCGTCAGCGACGTCCCGATCTTCCGCGAGATCGGCGGAGACGCCGCGGAGTACTTCGATCCGTCCTCGCCGTCCGCGGTGGCCGCTGCGGTGCGTCGGCTCGAGGCCCGGTGGGACGAGGCAGCACGGGCATCGCTGGAACGTGCTGCCCGGTTCCGGTGGCAGGACTCCGCGGAGCAGGTGACGCGAGCGGTCGAGCGCGCCGTGGCGGACCGGCAGCACCGGTGAGCGACCGCAGCGCGACCACCCGCCGGCGTGCCGTCAGGTCGACTGCCGCGAGCTGACGTCGGCGCCGGGGAACACCGCCTGCGTCTCGCGCTGTGCGACGTCCATGATCGCCGCGAGGGCCTCGCCGGTGCCGCCGGTGACGAGTTCGACGCGTTGTGCGTCCGCCGCGTCCTTCGGAGTCTCCGATCCCCAGTCGCACCGCACGCCCACGACGCCTCCGATGGCCGCGACCGTCCGAGCGACCTCGAGCCGCTGACGCGTGACCTCGGCGTCCGTCGTGACCCCGACCGTGAGGGTGTCGAGGTGGACCTCCGCCGACACGACCACCCCGTTGCCGTCCGCGTCGGCGGCCGCAGCGCTCAGCGCCCGGACGAGGTCGACCTGTTGCCCGGCCGACAGGCCCGGTGCCGCGTCGACCACGGCCGACACCCGGTAGGCGGCCAGTGAGTCGCGGGTGGTCTGTTCGTCACGGACGGCGCTGACCCCCGGCACGGCTCCGGCCGCGCTGCGGAACCGGTCGAGCGCTGCCTGCGGTCGGGGGAACACCCCACCGACCCCGGTCTGGACGCTGCCCACGATGACCGAGAGCACCAGGGCGATGACGACGCCGACCGCGACGAAGGCCAGCGTGATGACGGTGCCGCGTCGGACCCGTTGGCCGATCGACGGAGTCGCGACCGAGGCCGTCTCCGGACCGAACGCGCGGTCCAGGTCGTCCTCCGGTCGTGCACCGTCCTCTGCCGGGCCGTCGGTCGCCGGTCCCTGGTTCGTCACGGCTCCTCCTCGCGCACGGGTGCGAGCACCACCGGGCGGTGGTCAGGTCGCCCGTGGACCGGAGCCTAGTCCGGGCAGTGCGAAGCCATCCCCCAGGCGCGGTGACGGTCCGGTAACGGTCCGAGGAGCGCGGCCGGCTGCGCCCTACCGGCGCTCGAGCGGGTTCTGCTCCGCGAAGGACTCGTCGCCGGTCTGCTCGGAGACGTCGTCGAGCGGGTCGTCGAAGCGCACGAGCTCGGCGCGGAAGCGCTCGGGGTCCCAGCGGAACGAGTGCACGGACCCGTTCCGGATCGGTGTCGTCCACCGGTCCGCCGTCCCGGGAGCGGCGGCGTTCACGACGGCACGGATGACGGCGCCGTGCGTCGCGACCACGACCGATCCGGCGTCGAAGCGGACGGCGATCTCGGCCAGGGTCTCGGTCGCGCGCTCCAGGAGCGCGGAGCGGGACTCGCGTCCGGGGATCACGTCGTCGGGGTACCGGCGGGCCACCTCGGTGTCGGTGAGACCCTCGGCCTCGCCGTACGAGCGCTCTGCGAGTCCCGGGTACGTCGTCGGCTCCGGGAGCCCGAGGTGGCGCGCGATGATCGCGCCGGTCTCGAACGCGCGGGACAGCGGCGAGGCGACGACCGCGTCGAAGCGTCGGCGGCCGAGGAGCAGCGCGGTGGCCGCGGCCTGCGAGCGCCCGGTGTCGTTCAGGGGGATGTCGGTCGAGCCCTGGATGCGCCGCTGCGCGTTCCAGTCGGTCTCGCCGTGCCGGACCAGGGTGAGGAGCGTCGTCACGCGTCGATCCTGCCAGAGCGACCAGGAGCGGACGCCTCTCGAGCGACCGGCGCAGCGCCCGACGACGGAGCGACCGGCGCGGCGTCGGACGGGACCAGCCGTGCGGCCAGCGCCTCGAGCGTCTCCGTCGTGCCGGCGTCGAGCTTCGCCGCGGCCCGACGGTCGCTGCGGGTGGCGCCGCGGTTCACGATGACGACCGGGTGCTTCCGCCTGGTGGCGTGGTCGACGAGCCGGACGCCGGAGTTCACGGTGAGCGACGAGCCCACGACGAGCAGCGCGTCGGCGTCCGCGACGATCGAGACGGCCTCGCGGAACTTCTCGGCGGGCACGAACTCGCCGAAGAACACCACGTCGGGCTTCAGCACACCGCCGCACACCGAGCAGTCGGGCACGCGGAACCGTTCGACGTCGGTGATCTCGACGTCGCCGTCCGGCTGGAGCTGCACGGTGCCGGGGTCGTCGATCCACGGGTTGTCGCGGTCGAGCACGGCCGCGAGGTCGGCGCGGGAGAACACCTGTCCGCAGGTCAGGCACACCGCGCGGTCCATCGATCCGTGGATCTCCACGACCCGTCGCGACCCGGCGCGGAGGTGCAGGCCGTCGACGTTCTGCGTGACGACGCCGGTGACGATGCCCGCGTCCTCGAGGGCGGCGAGCGCCCCGTGGCCGGTGTTCGGTCGTGCGGCGGCGAAGGTGCGCCAGCCGAGGTGCGACCCGGCCCAGTAGCGCTGCCGCTTCGCGGGGTCCGAGCGGAACTCCTGGAACGTCATCGGCTTCCGCACGACGCGGCCCGCGCCGCGGTAGTCCGGGATGCCGGAGTCGGTGCTGAGCCCGGCGCCGGAGAGCACGGCGACACGCTTGCCCGCCAGGAGCTCCACGACGCGGTCGAGCTCGTCCGTCGTCGGGTCGGTCAGCACGTCGTCCACGGTACCCTCAACAGCCGAACGCCCAGCCGCCTTCCCACGAAACGAGCCCCGTGCACCCCGTCCGCATCGACTCCCTCGACGACCCCCGCCTCGACGACTTCGCCCGGCTCACCGACGTGGCGCTCCGCCGGGTCATGGAGCCGGAGGGTGGGCTCTACATCGCCGAGTCGAACACGGTGATCGAGCGCGCCGTCCGCGCGGGGCACGTCCCGCGGAGCGTCATCGTCCAGGAGAAGTGGCTCGACAGCGTGCTGCCGCTCGTGGCGGAGCACGAGGGCCCGGTGTTCGTCGGGCCGGACGCACTGCTCGAGGACCTGACCGGCTTCCGGATGCACCGTGGCGCCCTCGCCGCGATGCACCGCCCGCAGCTGCCGTCCGTCGCCGACGTCGTCCGGGACGCGAAGGTCGTCGTGGTGCTCGAGGACGTCGTCGACCACACGAACGTGGGCGCGGTGTTCCGGAGCGTCGCCGGGCTCGGAGCGGACGCGGTGCTCGTCAGCCCGCGGTGCGCCGACCCCCTCTACCGCCGCAGCGTCCGGGTGAGCATGGGCACGGTGCTCCAGGTGCCGTGGACCCGCATCGGCGAGTGGCCGGCCGCGGGCGAGGAGCTCCGCGCCCAGGGTTTCCACCTCGCCGCGATGGCCCTCACCGACCGCTCGGTCGACCTCGACGCGTTCGTCGCCGACGTCCCCCAGCGGGTCGCGCTCGTGATGGGCACGGAGGGGCAGGGCCTGACCGACGCCGCCATCGCGTCGGCCGACACGACGGTCCGCATCCCGATGGCGCACGGCGTCGACTCGCTCAACGTCGCCGCGGCGAGCGCCGTGGGCCTCTGGGCGGTCACGCACGCGCAGCGCGCCGCGCGACCGTCCGCCTGACCCGTCCGGCGCTCGCGCAGGAGCTCAGGTCGCGCAGCTCAGGCAGCCCATGCGGACCGTTCAGGTCGTGCCGGCCGGGAGGCTCGCCCCGACCCCGTCGCGCAGCCACCGGTCCGCCGTGGTCGCCAGGGACCGGTCGGTGCCGGTCCCGCCCGTGAGGCACAGTCCGACGGGCGCACCGTCGACGGTGAGCGCGGGAGCGCTCAGCGACGGCACTCCGCCCACGCTCGCGAGCGCGGTCATGGTGGTGGTGGCGGTCCGGACCCGTTCGAGCTCCTCCGCGCTCGCCGTGAGCGACGGTGCCGGGCCGGGCGCGGTCGGCGCGACGAGCACCCGGTCGGCCAGGGCTGCGCGGATCGCGGCGCGGACGACGGGGAATCGCGTGTGGGCGGCCGCGACGAGCTCTGGTCCGTTCGCTGCGGCCGTGGCGAACCGGGCACCGACGACGTCCCCGAGCGCGCCCGGGTGCGCCACGATCCAGACCCCGTGCGCCGCCGTCGCCTCCGCACCCTGCACGAGCCGCAGGAGCTCCCGCAGCTCGTCGAGCGGCGGGATCCCGAGGTCGTCGAGGGTCACGACCGGCAAGTCGCCGGCGACCGCGCGGAAGGCGTCCTGCGTCGCCGGGTCCGCCGCGGCGAGGAGCTCGGCGAGCACGACGGGTGTCCCGGCGTCCGAGGCGCGGTCGGAGCCGTGCAGCACCGTGGCGTCGAGTGCCCTGACCAGCGTGTCGGCGTCCCGCGTCAGCCAACCGACGGTGTCGAACGACGGTGCGAGCGGCAGCAGCCCGGCGCGGTCCACGACGCCGTGCGTCGTCCGCAGACCCCAGAGCCCCTGGTACGAGGCGGGGATCCGGAGCGAGCCCGCGGTGTCCGTGCCGAGTCCGACGTCAGCAGCCCCGGAACGGACGGCCGATGCGGACCCGCTGGACGAGCCTCCCGGCACACGCGACGGGTCGGCGGCGTTCGGCGGGGTGCCGTGGTGCTCGTTGCGCCCGGTCAGGGCGTAGGCGAACTCGTCGGTGCGTGCGATGCCGCGGACCGACGCACCCGCGTCGAGGAGCGCGGCGACCGCGGCGGCGGACGCGGCGGCGGGCTCGGACTCCCGCAGGTACGTCGGGTTGCCCGCGCCGACGCGGTGACCGGCGACGGCGTACAGGTCCTTGACCGCCACCGTGGCACGGTCGAGGGGGCCGCTGCCGGTGGGCGGGAGGAGCGGGTCGCCGACGACGCGCCAGACCGTGGTGTCGAGGGGGCGCTGCCGGCCGGTGACGTGCGCCGCCTCGATGCGCCACGCCTCGGGGTCGCGGCGCCAGAGCTGCGTCTGCAGACCCGACCCGCCGTCGCGGAAGGCGGAGACCGAGACCACGAGCGCGAGGTCCTCGGCGAGCACGCGGACCTCGACGCGGCTCAGGTGCCGCGGCGCGATGCCCCCGCGCGTCCCGCGGAAGGCGCTGATCGCGTCGTGGCCCACGAGCAGTCCGCGGTCGTCCCCGCGGAGCGTGTCGGGCGAGCGGACGAAGGCGTCGTCGAGTGCGGCGAGGTCGTCGTCCGCGAGTGCCCGCTCGTAGGCGTCGAGGGCGTCGAGGAGCCCGGCGGGGACGGCCGGACCGCCGGTGTCGCGTGTCGCGGCGCTCACCGGACGTCCGCGAAGTCGGCCTTGCGGATGCGGGCGTGCGCCCCGGTGACCAGGTCGACCACCTGCGAGACGTCGAAGTCCGTGGCCGCGCTGACGTAGGCGTAGGCCAGGTGCGGCTCCATGCCGTACCGGGCGCCGAGGATCGCGATCGCGTGCCGGACGCAGGCTCGGACGGCCTCGTCGAGGTCGGGGTCGAGCCCGGTCGGCACCAGGTGCTCGTGCGTCTCGACGAGCGGCCAGACGAGGTCCCCGAACTGCTGCGCGGCCTCGGCGGCCGGCGTCACGTCGAAGCGCACGGTGGCGCGGAGCGAGGCCTCCATCGCGGTGAGCGCGACCTCGCCGTCGCCCTGCGCGAAGTGCGGGTCGCCGACGTACGCCAGCGCGCCGGGCACGAGCACGGGCAGGTGCAGCTGGGCGCCGACCTGGAGCAGGTTCACGTCGATGTTGCCGCCGTGGCGGCCGGGCGGCACCGAGTGCAGGCGTTCGCCGGGTGTGGCGACGCCCATGATCCCGAGGAAGGGTGCGAGCGGGAAGCGGGCGTACCGGTCGCCGCCCTCGGTGATCGGGATGCGCCCGCGGGGGCCGTCGTCGCCGGGCACCACGTCGGCGAAGACGCTGACGGTCGTGCCGTCGACGGGGTACTCGCCGTGCAGGGCCCCGCGGCCGTGCCGGTTCGACACCACGCCGTACGGGACGCGCGGGAGGGTCTCGAGGACGGTCATGGTCAGCACGTCGCCCGGTTCGGCGCCCTCGACGGCGATCGGTCCGGTCACGACGTGCGGACCGTCCTGCTCGGGGTGACGGCGACCCGTCCTGGCGATCGCGACCGCGTCGGCGAGGACGTGCTCCGGCGGGACCCCGTGGCGACCGAAGAACGCGACCGGGTCGCTGCCCTGGTCCGGAAGGAGTCCCTCGTGGCTCACCGTGTCGATGGTCAGGTCGTCGCCGGGGGCGAGCGTGACGACGGGGCGGTCGTCGCCGCTCGGGAGACGACCCCAGAGCACCTGGTCCGCCTCGGCCGGCAGGTACCGGGACGAGCGGACGGGCCCGGTCCCCGGCTGGAGCACGGTCGCCGTGCTCGGCTGGCTCGGCCGGCGCGGAGACCTGGTCGTGCTCGTCGGGTCGCCGCTGGGCGGCGCGGTGGTGCGGTCGCCGTGCGTGGCGCCCGGGGTGGTTCCGTGGTGCATGTCCAGCACGCTAGGGGCAGCCCGACACCGGGCGGGTGCCGGAGCGCGATGTTTTACGTGTTCGTCACACGGCGAGCGCGACCGTGGCCTGCGGGCCCGTGCCGCCGCGCGGCACGCTGTCGGCCGGCATCCCGGGACCGCCCGGTACCCTCGGTTCCCGTGCCCCGTACCGCTCGCAGCCCCCGCTCCGCCGTCCGGAGGCCCGTGACGATCGGCGTCGTCGCGGTGCTCCTGCTCGCCGTCGGGTACCTGGTTGCCGTCGCGGTCGTGCCGTTCGCCCCGGCGAGCGCATCCACGACGAAGTACTCCGCCCCGACCTCGACGCTGCCGGACCTGCGGTTCCCGGGCTACGGCGCGACCGCGGTGCAGGCGACCGGGTTCCCCGAGAGCCTCCGCACGAGCGGCGACTCGAAGCCGCGGTCCATCGCGAGCATCACGAAGGTCGTGACGGCGCTGGTCGTGCTCGACGCGAAGCCCCTCGGCCGCGGGGAGTCCGGGCCGACGATCCGCTTCGACCCACAGATGCAGGCGCTCTACGCCGAGTACCTCGCGCAGAACGGCGAGGTCGCCCCGATGCCGGACGGGCTGCAGCTGTCCGAGTACCAGACCATGCAGGTCATGCTGATGAAGTCGGCGAACAACTACGCCGGTTCCCTGGCGCTCTGGGCCTTCGGGTCGATGGACGCCTACCAGCGCGCGGCCTCGGCCTGGCTCGACGAGCACGGCCTCGACGACACGACGATCCACGAGCCGACGGGTCTCGACCCGGCGAACCAGTCGACCGCGACCGACCTGGTGCGCCTGGGACAGCTCGCGCTCGCGGACCCGGTCGTGAAGGAGATCGTGGGCACGCAGCAGGTGACGGTGCCGGGTGCCGGTCAGATCGAGAACTCGAACAAGCTCCTCGGCCTCGACGGGATCGAGGGCATCAAGACCGGCACGCTCGACCAGGCGGGCGCCTGTCTGCTCTTCGCCGCCACGTACCAGCGCGGCGGACGCCAGGTCACCGTCGTCGGGGTGATGCTCGGCGGCAAGGACCACCCGTCCCTCGACGTCGACGTCCGCACCCTGCTCCGCTCGGTCGCCGACAACTTCCAGGTGGTCACGCTGACGCACGCCGGGCAGACCTTCGGCACATACTCCACGCCGTGGCACGACGACGCCGACGCCGTGGCCGCTCAGGCATCCGAGGTCCTGGTGTGGGGCGACACCACGGTGACCGCGCGCACCCGGCTCGACAGCCTGACCCTCGGCGAACGGGGGGAGCGGGTGGGGACGGTGCGGTTCACGATCGAGCACCACGACCCGGTGACCGTGCCACTCGAGCTCGAGCGCTCCATCGAGGACCCGGGCCTCTGGTGGCGCTGGACGAACCCCTTCCGCGGCGTCGAGACGACCACGGCCGCCGGGCCGGGCCCAGCCGCCGGACCGACCGCAGCCGCCGGGCCGGCCTCCACGGCGTCCACGGAGCGCTGGGGGCTCGCCGCGTAGGCTCTGCCGCGTGACGACGACGTTCCCGCGCAGCACCCCGTCCGCACTCGGCATCGACGCAGGCGGGATCGCCGCGTTCCTGGACGCCCTCGAGTCGACCCCCGACGTCGAACCGCACAGCATCGTGCTGCTGCGGCACGGTCACCTCGCCGCCCAGGGCTGGTGGGCGCCCTACGCCGCCGACCGCGTGCACCTGCTGTACTCCCTCAGCAAGAGCTTCACCGCGGCCGCAGTGGGCATCGCCGTACGCGAGGGACTCGTCGACCTCGACGCCACAGTCCTGTCGTGGTTCCCGGAGCTCGACGCGGACGTCACCGACGACCGCAGCCGCCGGATCCTGGTCCGGCACCTGCTCGCGATGGCGTCCGGACACCGCGAGGAGACCCTGCAGCGGGCCGAGGCCACCGACCCGGAGGACCTGGTCCGCGGGTTCCTCCTCACCCCGCCGGACGAGGAACCCGGCACGGTGTTCGCGTACAACCAGCCGTGCACGTACACGCTCGCCGCGATCGTCCGTCGGGCCAGCGGCGGGTCGCTCGTCGACTACCTGCGCCCGCGCCTGCTCGACCCGCTCGGCATCGACGACCTCGCCTGGAAGCGCGACGACACCGGTGCCGAGCTCGGCTTCAGCGGCGCCTACGCACCCACGTCTGCCGTCGCCGCACTCGGCCAGCTGTACCTGCAGCGCGGCGTGTGGGACGGGCAGCGCATCCTCGACGAGGACTGGGTCGACGCCGCGACGAGCACGCAGGTCGAGAACCCCGACGAGGAGAACGCCGACTGGCGCCAGGGCTACGGCTTCCAGTTCTGGATGGCCCGGCACGGCTTCCGTGGGGACGGCGCCTACGGCCAGTTCTGCGTGGTGCTGCCCGAGCAGGACGTCGTGCTCGCCCTGACCGGACAGTCGCTCGACATGCAGGCAGTGCTCGACGCCGCCTGGCAGCACCTGCTGCCGGCGATCGCGCAGGACGGCGGGGCGCCCCACGAGGGTGCCGTGGACGCCTCCGGGGCGGACGCCGGCCTGGAGGCTCGACTCGCCTCGCTCGCGCTGCCGCCGGTGCAGGGCGGTCGCCTCACCGATGGTGTGGCCGGCTCGTACGAGTCGGACGGCGTGCTCGAGGGGCTCCGGCTGGAGCCCGACACCGACGCCGGGACCGACGCCGGTGGCGCTGCCGGAGCTGCCGCGTGGCGGCTGACCGTCGACGTCGACGGCGGACTGCTGTCGTTCCCGGTCGGTCAGGGGGAGTGGGCGGTCGAGGGACCGCTCGCCGCGAGCGCCGCGACCGCTGCCGACGGCGTCGTGCAGGTCCTCGTCCGGTTCGTCGAGACCCCGCACGCCGCTCGGCTCTGGCTCGACCCCGCGACCGGCACGGCGTCGGGGGAGTGGGTCACCCAGCCCCTGCACGACGGTCCCCTGACGCTTCGTCGCCCGGTCGCCTGACGCTGCGCCGGCCGTCCGCCTGACCGGAGCCCGCGTCAGGGCGTGTCGGAGGTCCCGGCGACGGGCTGCAGGTCGGGACGCTTCGCGCTGATGCCGTCGCCGGACGAGGTGTGCCTGAGGCGACGCACGACCCAGGGGACGAGGTACTCACGCGCCCACCCGAGGTCCTCGACGCGGGCCTCGCGCCACGGCCGCGGCTCGAGCGGCTCCGGCGTCACCGGGTCGAGTCCGTGGTCGACCTCGAGGGCGTCGAGGACGGCGGCGGCGACCGTCGCGTGCCCGGTCGGCGAGTGGTGCAGCCGGTCCGGCGCCCACATCCGGGGATCGCGGAGGACCCGGAGCGCCCACATGTCCGCGACGAGCGCGCCGTGCTTCAGGGCGATCGCGTGCAGGTTCTCGTTGTAGATCGCCGTCTTGCCCCGCACCATGCCGAGCACCGGGGTCATGCCGACGTCCGGGCCGGTGAAGAGCACGACGGTCGCACCGCCGCTCCGCAGGCGCTCGACCATGCCGTCGAAGCGTTCGGCGAGCTCGTCGGGGTCCGAGCCCGGGCGGATGATGTCGTTGCCGCCGGCGGAGACGGTGACGAGGTCCGGGCCGAGGGCGAGGGCCGGCTCGACCTGCTCGTCGACGATCTGCCCGAGCAGGCGCCCGCGGATCGCCAGGTTGGCGTACGAGAAGTCGTCGGTCCGTGCCGCGAGGACCTCGGCGACCCGGTCGGCCCAGCCGCGGTGTCCACCCGGCACGGTGGGGTCGGGGTCGCCGATCCCCTCGGTGAACGAGTCACCGATCGCGACGTACCTGGACCACGCATGACGAGCTGACACGCCTCCGACCGTAGTCTCGTCGCATGACGTTGGTCGACGAGCCCGGGTGGACGCTGCCGCAGGACGTGCTCGAGCGGATCGCCGCCCGCGCACCGCGCTACGACGCCGAGAACGCGTTCTGCGCCGAGGACCTCGAGGACCTGCGCGCGGCGGGCTGGCTCCGGATCGGCGTGCCGGTCGAGCAGGGCGGCGCGGGGCTCGGCCTCGCCGCGACGAGCACCCTGCAGCGGCGGCTCGCACGGGCCGCGCCGGCGACCGCGCTCGGTCTCGGGATGCACCAGGTGTGGGTGCAGGCGGCGCGTGCCGTCACCGCGCGGGGTGGGTCGTTCCTCCAGACCGTCACCGACCACGCGGCGGACGACCACCTGCTCGCCTTCGGGGTGAGCGAACCCGGCAACGACGCCATGTTGTTCGACTCGTCGACGACGGCGGAGCCGGACGGCGACGGCGGCTACCGGTTCACCGGCACGAAGGTGTCCACCTCGCTCGCACCCGCGTGGGACGTGCTCAGCGTGTTCGGCAAGGACGCCAGCGGACCGGAGCCACGGCTCGTGCACGGCTTCGTGCTGCGCTCGGACGGCGACGTCGAGCACCTCGACGACTGGGACACCCTCGGCATGCGCGCCACCCAGAGCCGCACGACGCTGCTGCACGGCGTGCACGTGCCGGCGTCGCGGATCGTCCGGGTGCTCCCCGTCGGTCCGACGCAGGACCCGCTCGTCTTCGGGGTGTTCGCGGCCTTCGAGCTGCTCGTGGCGTCGGTCTACGTCGGGATCGCCGAGCGGGCGCTCGAGCTGGCCGTCGAGGCGGTCTCCTTGCGACACGGGCGCGACGGGGTGCCGCGGTCGCAGGACCCGGACGTCCGTCGCGCGGTCGCGGACGTCCGTGGCGCCGTCGACGCAGTGACGCTGCAGGTGTCGTCGCTCGCGCGTGCGGTCGACGAGGCCGACGACCTCGGCGCTCGCTGGTTCCCGCTGCTCGTGGGCACGAAGGCGCGGACGGTGGACGCGGCGCAGCACGTCGTGGACGAGGCGCTCCGGCTCGCCGGCGGGTCGGGGTTCCGTGCGACGTCGGAGCTCGCCCGGCTCGCGCGGGACGTGCGCGCCGGGCAGTACCACCCGTCGACGCGGGACTCGGCGGCGCGCACGATCGCGGCGGCGGAGCTCGGACCGCTCGCGTAGGGCGGCGCGGCCGATGCCCGCCCGGCACCGGGTCTGCGACGTCGCACGCGTCGATCGACGCGTGCAACGTCGGACAGTGCGCGCGCAGTGTCGCCGGCGCCCGCCCGGCGCCCGGTGCCGCCGGGTGTCGGTGGCACGTGGCATCATCGCCGGGTGAGCAAGCAGGACGGACGCAACCGGCTCGTCTCCGCGCAGCCGGTCGACGACGTGACGGCGACGGTCCTGCACGTCGACATGGACGCCTTCTTCGCCTCCGTCGAGCTGCTCGACCGACCGGACCTGCGCGGGCTCCCCGTGATCGTCGGACACGACTCCGACCGCTCCGTCGTCACGGCCGCCACCTACGAGGCCCGGCGCTACGGCGTGAACTCAGCCATGCCGATGGCCGTGGCGAAGCGACGCTGCCCGAACGCCGTCATCGTCGAACCGCACTTCGAGAAGTACGCGGCGAAGTCGGCGGCGGTCATGCGGGTCTTCGGACAGTTCACGCCGAAGGTCGAGAAGCTCGGCATCGACGAGGCGTTCCTCGACGTCGCCGGGGCGCTGCGGCTCTACGGCACCCCGTGGGAGATCGGCACGGCGATCCGTGCGGCGGTGCTCCGCGAGACCGGACTGCACTGCTCCGTGGGGGCGGCCTCGACGAAGTTCGTCGCGAAGCTGGCGTCGAGCCGCTCCAAGCCGGACGGGCTGCTCGTCGTGCCGGCGGAGCACACCGTGGCGTTCCTGCACCCACAGCCGGTGTCCGCGCTGTGGGGCGTCGGCGGGACCACGCAGGAGAAGCTCGAGCGCCGCGGCATCCGCACCGTGGGTGACCTCGCCCACACGCCGCTGCCGTCGCTCGTCGCCGCCCTCGGGCCCGCCGGCGGACAGCGCCTGCACGACCTGTCCTGGGGGCGGGACCCGCGCGTGGTCGACACGGGCGTCAGCGAGAAGTCGATCGGGCACGAGGTCACCTTCGGCCGTGACCTGACCGAGCGCGACGACGTCGCCCGCGAACTCCTGCGCCTGGCCGACAAGGTCGCCGTCCGCCTGCGCCGGGCCGACGTGCAGGCGCGCACCGTGGCGCTCAAGGTCCGCTACACCGACTTCAGCACGCTCACGCGCTCCCGCACGCTCGCCGAGCCGACCGACGTCGCCAAGCGGCTGCACCACGAGGCGGTCGAGCTCTACGACGTGCTGCACCGCCCGGGCAACCGGATCCGGCTGATCGGCGTGCGGGGCGAGAACCTGGTGCCGGCAGCGGCGAGCAACGCCCTGTGGGACGACGACGCGCCGTGGCGCGAGACGGAGGCGACGGTCGACGCGGTGGCCGCGCGCTTCGGCGCCGGTGTGCTGCGGCCGGCGTCGCTGGTGCGCGGCGCGCCCGAGCAGCGTCCGCCGCACGCCCGGCAGGACCGCGCCTGACGGTAGGATCGTCTGAAGTGAGCGCAGCGGAACACGACGACCAGCAGCAGCCCGCGACGCTGTGGGGCGACACCCCGGACGGCGTCGACCAGGCGACGCGGGAGCACCCCGCGGCCGGTGACGAACCGGCCGCGCCGACCGCTGCCCGTCCCCACGACGAGGCCGTGGTCCAGGCGGAGAACGCCGGCAACGCGGCCGCCGAGCACCTGTCGCCGGCGTTCCCGGAGCGTGCGGCGTGGGGCACCGCGTCGAAGCTCCGTGCCTGGCAGGTCGAGGCGCTCACGAAGTACTTCGAGACCGAGCCGCGCGACTTCCTCGCGGCCGCGACCCCCGGCGCCGGCAAGACGACCTTCGCGCTCCGTCTGGCCACCGAGCTCCTCGCCCGGGGCACCGTCGACCGCATCGTCGTCGTGGCGCCGACCGAGCACCTCAAGCGGCAGTGGGCGGACTCCGCCGACCGCGTGGGCATCCGGATCGACCCGATGTTCAAGAACGGCGACGGCATGTTCGGGCGCCACTACCAGGGCGTGGCGATCACCTACGCCCAGGTCGGCATGAACCCCGAGGTGCACCAGCGGATCACCGAGGGTGGCAAGACGCTCGTGATCCTCGACGAGGTCCACCACGGCGGTGACGCCCTGACGTGGGGCGACGGCATCCGCGAGGCCTTCACGAAGGCCACGCGGCGTCTGTCGCTCTCCGGGACCCCGTTCCGGTCGGACACCGCGCCGATCCCGTTCGTGCAGTACGCCCCCGACGAGCAGGGCATCCGGACCTCGATCTCGGACTACAACTACGGTTACGGTCGCGCGCTCAAGGACGGCGTCGTCCGACCCGTGCTGTTCATGGCCTACGCCGGGCAGATGCGCTGGAAGACGCGCATGGGCGACGAGATGTCCGCGTCCCTCGGCGAGCAGGTCACGAAGGACATCACGGCACAGGCCTGGCGGACCGCACTCTCACCCGAGGGCGAGTGGATGCCCGCCGTGCTCTCGGCGGCCGACAAGCGGCTGACCGAGGTCCGTCGCGGTGTGCCGGACGCCGGTGGCCTGGTGATCGCGACCGACACCACGACCGCGCGCGCCTACGCCCGCATCCTGCAGCAGATCACCGGCGAGCGACCCACCGTGGTGCTCTCCGACGAGGCAGCCGCATCGAGCCGGATCCAGGCGTACTCCGAGGACACCTCCCGGTGGATGGTCGCCGTCCGCATGGTGTCCGAGGGCGTCGACGTGCCCCGGCTCTGCGTCGGCGTCTACGCCACGAGCGCGAGCACCCCGCTGTTCTTCGCCCAGGTGATCGGCCGCTTCGTCCGGGCCCGTCGTCGCGGCGAGACCGCGAGCGTGTTCCTGCCGAGCGTGCCCGGCCTGATGGCGCTCGCTGCGTCCCTCGAGCTCGAGCGCGACCACGCCCTCGACCGGCCGAAGGACAGCGACGACGGGATGTACAACCCCGAGGACGCCATGGTCGCCGAGGCCAACAAGGAGGACCGGGCGTCGGAGAGCCTGCTCGAGGTGCAGCCGTTCGAGGCGCTCGACTCGCAGGCGTCGTTCGACCGGGTGCTCTACGACGGCGGCGAGTTCGGTACCGGGGGCGAGGTCGGCTCGCTCGAGGAGCTCGACTTCATCGGCATCCCGGGCCTCCTCGAGCCCGACCAGGTGCGCGACCTGCTGCGGGCGCGCCAGGCGTCGCAGGCGAAGCGCTCCAAGGGCCGCGCCGCGAAGGACGGCATGCCGAAGCCGAAGCAGGACGACGCGCGCCCGATGTACCAGACGCTCAAGGAGCAGCGGACCGAGCTCGCACGACTCGTGTCGATCTGGTCTCGGCACGCGAACGAACCGCACGGCGCGATCCACGCCGAACTCCGTCGGATCAGCGGTGGGCCCGCCGTGGCGCAGGCGAGCATCGAGCAGATCCAGAAGCGCATCGACGTCCTCCGCTCCCGCATCGGCAACCGACGGTGATCGAGCCCGTCGACGACCGGACGTGGCTCGTGAAGCGCACGCCGGAGTCGTCGCCCGAGGCGATCATCGACCGCTTCGGCGGCGGGTACCGCCTGCGTCGGTTCTCGCTCACGGAGTCCCGCCGCACCCAGCACGGTGTCTACACGGGTCCTGAGCTGGCCGAGACCGCCTGGTGGCGCCTGCGGGACCGTCCGCGCGGACGGTGACGACCGAGTGGCTGATCCGGTTGCGGGGCGCGGACCGGGCGGCGCGGCTTGGTGACGTGCGGGCGCAACTTCCGGTAGACCGGGTGCATGGCAGACTCCATCCCTCACGTCCTCGTCCTCGGCGGCGGTTCCGCCGGCTACACCACGGTCAAGCAGCTCCAGAAGCACGCCGCGACCGTGCCGATGCGGATCACGCTGGTGGACCAGAACACGTACTACACGTACCTGCCGTTCCTGCCGGAGGTCGCGGGCGGCCACATCGCCCCGAAGGACGTGACCTTCGAGCTCCGTCGTGCGCTCAAGAAGACCCGCGTCATCCAGGGCAAGGTCACCGGCATCTCCTCGAAGGACAAGACGGTCTCGATCGCCACGGCCGGCGGTGACGACCGCACGCTCGGCTACGACCAGCTCGTCGTCGCGCTCGGCTCGGTGACCCGCACGTTCCCGACCCCCGGGCTCGAGGAGTACGGCGTCGGCTTCAAGACCGTCGAGGAAGCTGCCTACGTCCGCGCCAAGCTGCTCGACAACATCGCGAAGGCCGCTGCCACCCGCGACGAGGACGAGCGCCGCCGTCTGCTCACGAGCATCTTCGTCGGCGGTGGCTACACCGGTGTCGAGGCGATCGGTGAGCTCTTCGACGTCTCGCAGGCCGCCATCAAGACCTACCCGTCGCTCGCCGGCGAGCAGCCCCGCTGGGTGCTCATCGACGCGCTCGACCGCGTCGCTCCCGAGGTCGGTCCGGAGCTGTCGAAGTGGACCCTCGAGTCGCTCCGCGCCCGTGGCATCGACGTCCGCCTGAAGACCACCATGCCGAGCGCCGAGGGCGGAGTCATCAAGCTCTCCGACGGCGACGAGTTCGCCGCCGGTCTGCTCGTCTGGACGGCCGGCGTCAAGCCGAACCCGCTCCTCGACGCGTCCGACCTGCCGCGCGGTCCGAAGGGCCACCTCGCCGCGAACGCGAAGCTCCAGGTCGAGGCCGAGGACACCCACGAGGTCGTCCCGGGCGTCTGGGGTCTCGGCGACGTCGCGCAGGTCCCCGACCTGACCGCCGAGAAGCAGCCGGCCTACTACCCGCCGAACGCGCAGAACGCCGTCCGTCAGGCCGTCGTCGCCGCCGACAACGTGGTCGCCACGATCACCGGCAAGCCGCTCGAGGAGTACCGCCACCCGTCGATCGGCACCGTCGCCTCGTACGGTGTCGGCAAGGGCGCGGCGAACATCAAGGGCGTCAAGATGACGAACCTGCTCGCGTGGATGGCCCACCGCGCGTACCACGTGTACGCGATGCCGACCCTGAACCGGAAGGTCCGGATCGTCATCGGCTGGATCACCGGTGCGGTGTCCGGTCGCGATGCGACCTCGCTGATCAAGGAGACCGACCCGCGACGCAACTTCGTCGAGGCCTCCAAGAGCTGACGTCACCACACGACGGACGGGAGGCGCGGTGCCGGACGGCACCGCGCCTCCCGTCCGTTCTGCCGTGCGGCCATCGCTCGCTGCGCGCGTTCTGCACAGATCACGCGGTCCTGGGTCGGCACGCACGGCACCGCGGTGACCGTGGGGGTCACGAGCGAGAGGAGCGCCCATGCGTGCCATGACCTACCGCGGACCGTACCGGGTCCGCGTCGAGGAGAAGCCGGACCCCCGGATCGAGCACCCGAACGACGCCGTCGTCCGGGTCGAACGGGCCGCCATCTGCGGTTCCGACCTGCACCTGTACCACGGGATGATGCCGGACACCCGGGTCGGGCACACCTTCGGCCACGAGTTCATCGGCGTCGTCGAGGAGGTCGGCTCCTCCGTCGCGAGCCTGGCGGTGGGGGACCGCGTGATGGTGCCCTTCAACGTGTACTGCGGATCGTGCTGGTTCTGCGCGAGGGGACTGTTCTCGAACTGCCACAACGTCAACCCGAACGCCACGGCCGTCGGCGGGATCTACGGGTACTCGCACACCACGGGCGGGTACGACGGCGGGCAAGCGGAACGCGTCCGGGTGCCGTTCGCCGACGTCGGACCCTCGGTGATCCCGGAGTGGCTGAACCCCGAGGACGCCCTCCTGATGACCGACGCGCTGAGCACCGGCTACTTCGGGGCGCAGCTCGCCTCGATCCGCGAGGGCGACACCGTCGTCGTGCTCGGTGCCGGTCCCGTCGGGCTGTTCGCGGCCCGGTCGGCGTGGTTCATGGGCGCCGGACGGGTCATCGTCGTCGACCAGCTGGAGTACCGGCTCGAGAAGGCGCGCACCTTCGCACACGCCGAGACGATCAACTTCGCCGAGGTCGACGACGTCGTGCTCGAGATGAAGCAGCAGACCGACTTCCTGGGCGCGGACAGCGTGATCGACGCCGTCGGTGCCGAGGCAGACGGCAACGTCACGCAGCAGGTCACGACGTCGAAGCTGAAGCGGCAGGGCGGGTCGCCGACCGCGCTCAACTGGGCGATCGACGGTGTCCGAAAGGGCGGGACGATCTCGGCCGTCGGCGCGTACGGGCCGATCCCGAGCGCGGTGAAGTTCGGCGACGCCATGAACAAGGGCCTGACGATCCACACGAACCAGGCGCCGGTGAAGCGTCAGTGGCCGCGGCTGCTCGAGCACATCCAGGCCGGGCACTTCCGCCCGAGCGACATCATCACGCACCGGGTCCCGCTCGAGCACATCGACGAGGCCTACCACCTGTTCTCGTCGAAGCTCGACGACTGCATCAAGACGGTGATCGTGCCGTGAAGGAGACACCCGTGACCGACCACACGCCCTACGTCGCCGATCCGCCCCGCCGGGTGCCGGCGTCGGCCGAGCTCCGCGAGCGCATCCCCGGGTGGGCGAGCGACCTCGACCTCGCCGACCGGCCCTCGGTACCGAAGCTGTCCCGCGAGGTCGGGCTCGACTCGGGCGCTTACTGGGACGTCCCGGAGCAGCAGCCCGGCGCCCAGGGCCGTGAACGCTCGATCGAGCACGCCCACGTCACCCCGGTGTTCGGGACGGCGCAGCCGCTGTCCGGGCTCGCCGGGGTCGTGAAGCGGTACGCCTACCGACGCTTCAGCGAGGGGCGGCTGGCGCATTGGTTGCTCCTCGTGCTGGGCGACCGGATCGACGTGGCGACGCACCGGGTGACGGACGCGTTGCGTGGCCGCCCGGACCGGGTCGTGCACGAGACCGGGTGGCGCGCCGAGCTCGGCAACCGGCCGGTCGCGTCACGCCTGACTTCGTCGCGACGGGACTGGCGGCACCAGCTGCTCGACCCGGTCGTCGCGAACTGGGGGTGGCTCGCCGCCCTCGGCGGCGTGGTGCTGCTCGTGCGTCGCCTGCGGCGGCGCTGAGGCGTCCGCGGGCGGTCGAGGGCGAGCCGCGTCGGCCCCGGCCCGTCCCGACCACGCTCCGGACGGGAGGCACGGTGCGACCCCGCCCCGTGCCTCCCGTCCGGCGACGCGTCGTGCGTTCGCGTCGCGGCTAGATCGCACCGCTCCTGCGACACGACCGCTGTCGTTCGACAGCGGCAATGTCGCACGATGCGCACGCACCGAGTGGGGTGCATGGAATGCGACAAGACGGCTGTCGTTCGACAACGGCGATGTCGCAGCATGCGCACGCACCGGCCACGAGCGCAGCGAAGTGGCCGCACGGAGGCGGCGTCGCCCTGAGCGCAGCGATGGCAATGCTCGCCGGGAAGCACGAACGAGAAATGCCCCTGACCGACAGGTCAGGGGCATCCCATTTCTTGTGTCCGAGGGGGGACTTGAACCCCCACGCCCTAATACGGGCACTAGCACCTCAAGCTAGCGCGTCTACCAATTCCGCCACCCGGACAGGGTGATCATTCACTTGTTCGGCTGTCGTTCCGGGCTGTTTCCCCGGCGTTCCTGCCGAGAGAAGACACTAGCACGGCTCTGAACGCGCGATGAACACGGGCGTGCATCCCGGGCGAGTCCCGCGGCACGACGGGGGAGCAGGGGGGGGTGCGAGCCCGGCCGTGGCGCGGGCTGCCGGTAGCGTTGACGGCATGAGCGACGCCCTGCCGACCGAGCCGGACCTCGAGGCCACCGCAGCCATCGCGCGGGACCTCATCCGCATCGACACGACGAACTGGGGCGAGGGGAAGTCGGTCGGGGAGACCGAGGCCGCGCACTACGTCGAAGCGCAGCTGCGCGACCTGGGTCTCGAGCCGCAGCTCTTCGAGTCGGAGCCGGGCCGGGTGAGCGTGGTCGCGCGGGTGGCGGGACGGAACGCGGACAAGCCGGCGTTGGTCGTGCACGGGCACCTCGACGTCGTGCCGGCCGACCCGGAGAACTGGACCGTCGACCCGTTCGGTGGCGAGGTCCGCGACGGCATGCTCTGGGGCCGCGGCGCCGTGGACATGAAGAACATGGACGCGATGATGCTGACCGCCCTGCGCGACGTGGTCGACCGGCAGGGCGCTCCGGAGCGGGACCTCGTGATCGCGTTCTTCGCGGACGAGGAGGCCGGCGGGGTGCTCGGCGCGCACCACGTCGTCGACACGCACCCGGAGGTCTTCGCCGGGGCGACCGAGGCGATCAGCGAGGTCGGCGGCTACTCGGTGACCCTGGGCGGGCAGCGGGCGTACCTGCTGCAGACGGGCGAGAAGGCCCTGATGTGGATCAAGCTCGTCGCCCGCGGGACGGCGGCGCACGGGTCGCACGTGATGCGGGACAACGCGGTGACGAAGGTGGCCGCCGCGGTCGCGCGCATCGGCGCCGAGGAGTGGCCGGTCCGACTCTCGAGCACGACGGAGGCGATGGTCCGCGAGATCGCACGGCTGCTCGGCGTGGACCCGATCGCGAGCGGGCCGGACGAGGTCGCCCTCGCGACGGGGTCCGCCTCGCGGTTCATCCACGCGGCGCTGCACACGACGACGAACCCGACGGTCCTCCGTGCCGGGTACAAGCACAACGTGATCCCGGACACGGCCGAGGCCCTCGTCGACCTCCGGTGCCTGCCCGGTGACGAGGAGGCCGTGCTCGAGCGGGTCCGGGAACTCGCGGGTGACGACGTCGAGGTCGTCATGACGCACCGCGACGTGGGGCTCGAGCAGGACTTCGGCGGCCCGCTCGTCGACGCCGTCCGGGCGACGCTCGAGCGGCACGACCCGGGCGCCCCCGTGCTGCCGTACCTGCTGTCCGGTGGCACGGACAACAAGGCGATGTCGCGGCTCGGGATCGCGGGCTACGGGTTCGTCCCGCTCCGCCTGCCGGAGGACGTCGACTTCCCGGCGATGTTCCACGGGGTCGACGAGCGCGTGCCCCTCGACGCCCTGGCCTTCGGGCGGCGCGTCCTCGGCGACCTGCTCGCCACGTACTGATAGCTTGCCGGGTCGCCCCACGGCGGCGACCCGTGACGACCGGCACGAAAGGCCCCGTTCGATGCACATCCTCGAGGCGATCTTCCTCGGCTTCGTGCAGGGACTCACCGAGTTCCTGCCCGTGTCCTCCAGTGCGCACCTGCGCATCGTCGGACTCTTCCTGCCCGACGCGAAGGACCCGGGTGCAGCGTTCACCGCGGTGACGCAGCTCGGCACCGAGACGGCCGTGCTCATCTACTTCTGGAAGGACATCACCCGGATCGTCGGACGGTGGTTCCGGTCGGTCCTCCGGCGCGACGTGCCGAAGGGTGACCCGGACGTGCGGCTCGGGTGGCTGGTGATCCTCGGGACGATCCCGATCGGAGTCGCGGGGCTCCTGCTCAAGGACTCGATCGAGACCACCTTCCGGTCGCTGTGGATCGTCGCGATCGTGCTCATCGTGTTCGGTGTGGTGCTCGGCGTGCTCGACGTCGTCGGGCGGAAGGTCCGACCGATCGAGCAGATGACCTTCCGGAGCGGCCTGCTCATCGGCGTCGCGCAGATGCTCGCGCTCGTGCCGGGCGTCTCGCGGTCCGGTGCCACCGTGTCGATGGGCCTCGCGCTCGGCTACACCCGCCCTGCCGCCGCGCGCTTCGCGTTCCTGCTCGCCGTGCCCGCGGTGTTCCTGTCCGGTCTCTACGAGGCCGCGACCAGCCTCGGTGACCACGGCGCGCCCTTCGGCCTGGTCGACACGCTCGTCGCGACGGTCGTCGCCTTCGTCGTCGGCTTCGTGGTGATCGCCGGATTCATGAACTACATCGCCAAGCGCAGCTTCATGCCCTTCGTGGTCTACCGGATCGCACTCGGTATCGTGCTCATCGTGTTGCTGTCGCTCGGAGTGATCCAGCCGTGAGGGCCTGGCAGGTCCCGTCCGTCCCGTCCGTCCCCGGGGACGCGCCCCGCCCCGTGGTGCACGACACCGCGGCGGGCAAGCCGGTCGACCCGACGCAGGGCGCGGAGGGTGCGACGCTCTACGTCTGCGGCATCACGCCCTACGACGCCACGCACCTCGGCCACGCGGCGACCTACCTGGCGTTCGACACGCTCGGCCGCGCCTGGCGCGACGCGGGGCTCGAGGTGGAGTACGCGCAGAACACCACCGACGTCGACGACCCGCTGCTCGAACGCGCGACGCGTGACGGGGTCGACTGGCGCGAGCTCGCCGCGTCGCAGATCGACCTGTTCCGCCGCGACATGGAGGCGCTCCGCGTCCTGCCGCCGGACGACTTCGTGGCGGTCACGGACGAGGTCGAGCGCATCGCCGAGGCCGTCGCGTACCTGCAGGAGACCGGGTACGCCTACGACGTGCCGACCGACGACTCCGAGGGCGACGACGTCTACTTCGACGTGAACCGACCCACCGAGGCGTGGGCGCTCGGCGACGAGAGCCGCCTCGACCGCGAGACGATGCTCGCGCTGTCGGCTGAGCGTGGCGGCGATCCCGACCGCCCCGGCAAGCGCGACCCGCTCGACCCGCTGCTGTGGCGCGCCGCGCGCGAGGGCGAACCGAGCTGGGACACCGCCGTCGGCCCCGGGCGCCCGGGTTGGCACATCGAGTGCAGCGTCATCGCGGGTGACCGCCTCGGCCTGCCGATCAGCGTGCAGGGCGGCGGGAGCGACCTGGTCTTCCCGCACCACGAGATGAGCGCCGGGCACGCCGCGGCGCTCGCGCACCAGCCGCTCGCCAACGCCTTCGTGCACACGGGCATGATCGCCTACCAGGGGTCGAAGATCTCGAAGTCGCTCGGCAACCTCGTCACCGTGCGGGGACTGCTCGACGACGGCGCCGACCCGCGGGCGATCCGGCTCGCGCTGCTGTCGCACAAGTACTCGGACGACTGGGAGTGGTTCGACGGCGAGCTGACGAGCGCGACGACCCGACTGGCGACCTGGGACGCGTGGGCGTCCGGCGACGCGCCCGGTCACGAGGACGACGCCGCCGAGGCGATCGCGCGCATCCGGGCCCGCGTCGCCGACGACCTCGACACCCCGGGTGCGGTCGCTGCCGTCGACACCGCGATCGCGGCGGGCACGCGCGCGACGCCGGAGCTCGTCGACCTCGTCGACGCCCTGCTCGGCATCCGCCTGGCCTGAGGCGCACTCGGCGCGCGGCCACCCGCCCGGCGTCAGCCGACCGCTCCGGTCGCACGACCTGCCGCCGGTTCCGTTCCGGTCGCACGACCTGCCGCTCACTCCGAAGGTGAGCGGCACGTCGTGCGACCAGGGCGAACGGGCGGGTACCGACCGCCGCACCGACGGACGGGAGGCGCGGTGCCAGCCGGCACCGCGCCTCCCGTCCGTCCCGGGGTCGCGACTACTGCTGCGGCGGCTGCGGGGGCCGCCACGGGCCCTCACCGCCGGCGGTCCCGCCGTCCTTGCCGTCCTTGCGCTCGCGACGGCGCAGGTACTGCTCGAACTCCTGCGCGATCGCGTCGCCGGACGCCTCGGGGGAGTCGACCGTGTCGCGGGCCTGCTCGAGCTGGCCGATGTAGCTCGCCATGTCCTCGTCGTCGGCGGCGAGGGCGTCGATGCCCTCCTCCCACTCGGTGGCCTCGTCGAGCAGGCTGCCGCGCGGGACCGTGACGTCGGCGAGCTCCTCGATCTTATCGAGCAGCGACAGGGTGGCCTTCGGCGACGGCGAGTTGTGCACGTAGTGGGGGACCGAGGCCCACAGCGACAGGGTGGTGAGCCCGGCGGTGTCCATCGCGTCGGACAGCACCCCGAGGATGCCCGTCGGGCCCTCGTACGACGAGCGGTCGACGTCGAACGCGGCTCGGACACCGGCGTTCTCGCTCGACACGAACACCGAGATTGGGCGGGTGTGCGGGACGTCGGCGAGCATCGCCCCGACGAACACGACCGCGTCGATCGAGTACACGTCGGCGAGGTCGATGACCTCGGCGCAGAAGCCGCGCCACGTCCGCGAGGGCTCCGGGCCGACCAGGACGAACACGTCGCGCTCGGTCTCGGAGCCCGCGGCGCCGACCACCGGGCGACCCTCGGCACCGGGGCCGTGCAGCACGATGCGGGGCCAGCGGATGCCGCGCGAGCCGTCCTCGGCGGTGCCGACCTCCGGCCGGTTGAACTGGTAGTCGACGTACCGCTCACCGTCGATCTCGCGCAGCTCGTCGAGCTCCAGCGCGTCGACGATGCGGCGCGCGAGGCCGCTCGCAGCCTCGCCGGCGTCGTTCCAGCCCTCGAACGCGACGACGAGCAGACGGCCGTCGCTGAAGGGGGAGTGCTGTGGCACGGAGGGGCCTCCTGGTGGTGGAGCGGGGCGCACGCGGTGCTCGCGCGCGGCCGGACACGGTCGGTCACCCAGGATAGGCCGGAGCCGGCCGTCGGCACCGCTCCGTCCGCCCCGAGCGGAACCGTGGAGCCGGTCGGCGCCCCGGTAGACTCGTCGCCCGTGACCGCCCAGCACCCCGAACGCGTCCTCCCCGCAGCCGTGCTGTGGGACATGGACGGCACGATCATCGACACCGAGCCGATCTGGCAGCAGTCCCAGGTCGAGCTGACCGACCGGTACGGCGCCGAGTGGACCCACGAGGACGGCCTGTCCCTGGTCGGCAGCGGCCTCGAGCGGTCGGGCGAGATCCTCCGCGACCGGGGCGTCGACATGGAGGTCGAGGAGATCGTCCTCTGGATGACCGACTACGTGACGCAGCGTCTGCAGGGCGGTGAGCTGCCCTGGCGGCCGGGTGCCCGTGAGCTCGTCGAGGAGCTGCACGACCGCGGCATCCCGACCGCGCTGGTGACGATGTCCCGACGCACGATGGCGCTCGTCACCGCGGACGCCATCGGTGCCCGCGGCTTCCGCGTGGTCGTCGCCGGCGACGACGTCGACCGTCCGAAGCCGTACCCGGACGCCTACCTCGCCGCCGCGGCGCAGCTCGGCGTCGACCCCACCGCGTGCGTCGCGATCGAGGACTCCGCCACCGGGGTCGCCTCGGCCGTGGCGTCCGGCGCGGTGACCGTCGCGGTCGAGCACATCGTGCCGTTGTCCGAGATCGGCGGGGGCGACGTGCACCTCACGACGCTGGCGGACGTGGACGTCGACCGCCTCGTCGAACTGACCAGCCCGGCCCTCGCGGCCCGTACCGAGACGGCGACCCGATGACCGAGCACACCCAGCAGACCCAGCACGACCCGCAGCACTCGCCGGACGACGTCGTCGCCCTGCCGCACACCGCCGGCGGCGCGCCGCACACCCCGCCCCGCGGACCGTTCCGCGCCGGCGACCGCGTGCAGCTCACCGGTCCGAAGGGCAAGCTCACGACGCTCTCGCTCGAGACCGCCGGCGAGTACCACACCCACCGCGGCGTGCTCCGGCACGACGACGTGATCGGGCAGCCCGACGGCTCGGTGATCCGGGCGAGCACCGGCGACGAGTACCTGGCGCTGCGTCCGCTGCTCAACGACTACGTCATGTCGATGCCCCGCGGCGCGGCCATCGTCTACCCGAAGGACGCCGCGCAGATCGTCGCGTTCGCGGACGTCTTCCCGGGCGCCCGGGTGGTCGAGGCCGGCGTCGGCTCCGGCGCGCTCTCGCTCTTCCTGCTCCGCGCGATCGGTCCGACCGGTCGCCTGCAGTCGTTCGAGCGCCGTGAGGAGTTCGCGGCGATCGCCCGCGGCAACGTCGGCACGTTCCTCGGCGCGGTGCCGGACAACTGGTCGGTGACCGTCGGCGACCTCGTCGAGGAGCTCCCCGGCGCCACCGAGCCCCAGAGCGTCGACCGGGTCGTCCTCGACATGCTGGCCCCCTGGGAGTGCGTCGACGCAGCGGCGGACGCCCTCGTGCCCGGCGGGCTCATCGTCTGCTACGTCGCGACCGTCACCCAGCTGTCCCGCACGGCCGAGGCGCTGCGCGACACCGGGCGCTTCACCGACCCGCAGTCGAGCGAGACGCTCGTCCGCACCTGGCACGTCGAGGGACTCGCCGTGCGCCCCGACCACCGCATGGTCGGACACACCGGGTTCCTCGTGACCGCGCGGCGCCTCGCGGACGGGGTCGTGCTCCCGAACCTGAAGCGTCGCGCAGGCAAGGTCGAGTTCTCCGACGAGGACGTCGAGGCCTGGACGCCCGGCGCCGTCGGCGAGCGGTCCGCCAGCGACAAGAAGCTCCGCAAGGTGGCCCGCCAGGCCGCGGCCCAGGCTCGCAAGGTCGCCGCCGCCGAGGCCGGGACGGACGCCGACGCCGGGTCGCACGACGGTGCCCCGCCCGCTCCGGCTGCCCCGCACGATGCCGCCGACGACGCCCGCTAGGCTACGCATGCCCGTCCAGCACCGAACGGAAAGAGGGTCCGTGCGCACCATCCCCGCACTCCTGGTCACCATCGGCCTCGCCGCCTCCCTGACGGGGTGCGCCGCCAGCGGGGCCGGCACGGCACCGTCCGCGTGCCCTGAGCCCGGTGCCGCCTCGGCAGCGGTGACGGCGACGGGCGCGTTCGGCAAGGAGCCGAAGGTGTCGGTGCCCTCCGGGTTGACCACGAAGGGCACCCAGGTGTCGGTCCTGCGCTCCGGTGACGGCCGGCAGATCGAGGAGGGCACGCCGGTCCTCGTCGAGTACACGCTGGTCGACGGCACCACCGGGCAGGTCGCGCAGACCAGCGGGTACTCAGGACAGACCGCGCCGATCACCGCCGGCGCCACCAACTACGGTCCCCTCGGTACCGCGCTCGAGTGTGCCCACGTCGGCGACCGGCTCGCCGTGGCACTGCCGAAGAGCGAGCTGAGCGGCAGCGCCACCGGCATGTCCGGCTCGTCGGGCAAGGCGGAAGACGCCGTCGTTGCGGTCGTGGACGTCAAGCAGGCCTTCGACGCCCGCGCCACCGGGACGCCGCAGCTCGCCGGCGACGGCATGCCCGCGGTCGTCCTGGCTCCGTCGGGGGCGCCCGGCATCACCATCCCGTCGTGGAGCGCGCCGAAGGACGACGCGATCCACCTGCTCCGCAAGGGGTCGGGCGCGAAGCTCACCGCGAAGGACAGCGCGGTCATCAAGTACACGGCGGTCTCGTGGGCCGGCAGCAACGGCGACTCGTCGGTCGTCGCGTCGAACTGGACCGACGGCTCGGGTGCGCAGGCGGTCCCGCTGGCCGAGGGGCAGGTCATCGACGGCGTGCGGAACGCGATCCTCGGCCACCGCGTCGGCGACCAGGTCCTGGCGATCGTGCACCAGCAGTCCGGCACGACCGCGTACGTCATCGACGTGCTCGGGAAGATGCCCGCCTGAGCCCCGACCACTCCTCCACCGACCGCGCGCGGGTGCACTCCGGGGCACCCGCGCTGCCGTAGGATCGGGCTCGTGCCAGCCACCCGAGCCCCCCGCGTCCCCGCCGAGGAGCGGCTCTTCAGCCTCGTGCTCGCGCTGCTCTCGACCGAGGCCGGGCTGACCAAGGCGGAGATCCTGGCGAACGTGCAGGGCTACCGCCAGCGGTTCACGCCCGGTGGGGACAACGCCTCGCTCGAGCGCCAGTTCGAGCGCGACAAGGACGACGTCCGCGACCTCGGCATCCCGCTCGAGACCATCGAGACGCCGGGCGCCGCCGGCAACAACCAGACGCTCCGCTACCGGATCCCGAAGGGCGAGTACGACCTGCCGCTCGACGTGCGCTTCACGCCGGACGAGTCCGCGCTGCTGTCGCTCGCGGCGATGGCGTGGCGCGAGGGGGCACTGTCCACCGACTCCCGTCGCGCGCTGCTCAAGGTGCGCTCCGCAGGGTCGGACGACGACGGAGCGACCACCGCACAGGGCGTCGCCGGCATGGGCGCCTACGCGCCGCGGCTCCGCGCCCGTGACGCCGCGTTCGAGCCGCTGCGCTCCGCCCTCGACCGAGGCGCCGCGGTCCGGTTCGACTACATCACGCCGGGGGAGCACGCGCCGCGCCGCCGTGACCTCGCGCCCCTCGCACTCGTGCAGCACGGCGGCCGCTGGATGCTCGCGGCGCACGAGTTCTCGACCGGCGGCACGAAGAACTACCTGCTCTCCCGGATCGTCGGGCCGGTCAGCGTGCACGAGGTCGGGCAGCACCCCGCGCCCGCCGGTGCCGCCGAGACGGCCCTCGCCGAGCTCGACCGGGTGTGGGCCGAGCGCACCGCGCGGATCGCGGTCGTGCCGGGCTCCGACGCCGAGCGTCGGCTCCGTCGTCGTCGCGGCACCGAGGTCGACGACGACGGTGTGCTCGTGGTGCACCACGTCGACCCGCAGATCCTCGCCGAGGACCTCGCGGCCTTCGGTCCAGAGGTCCGGGTGCTCGACCCCGCCGCGCTCCGCGAGCGGGTCGTCGCCCGACTGCGCGCCCTCGTCGCCGACCACGCTGACGACGCCCAGGCCGACCACGCCGACGACGCCCAGGCCGACCACGCCGATGCCGGAGGTGCCCGTGGCTGATCAGCAACCCCTGCAGGCCCAGGACAAGCTCGCGTTCCTGCTCGTCCTCGTGCCGTACCTCATCGACCACGAGCGCGTCTCGGTGGCCGAGGCCGCCCGGCACTTCGGCGTCCCCGAGCAGCGCATCCGCCGGGCCGTCGAGCTCATCGCGGTCTCCGGGGTGCCCGGCGAGACGATGCAGTACCAGCACGGTGACCTGTTCGACATCGCCTGGGACGACTTCGAGCAGAATGACATGATCGTGCTGACGAACCTCGTCGCCATCGACGACTCGCCCCGGCTCTCCGCACGCGAGGCCTCGGCGCTCATCGCCGGACTGCAGTACCTGTCCGCCCTGCCCGAGGCCGCGGACCGCGACGCCATCCGGGCGCTCATGGCGAAGCTCTCCCGCGGCGCCGGGGGAGCGGCGTCGAACGTCGCGGTCGGCCAGGACCTGCACGACGCGGCCCTCTCGACCATCCGCCGTGCGGTCGCCGACGGTCGCGGGCTCGCCTTCGAGTACGCCGGACCGCGGACCCGCGGCGGCACGCGTCGTGTGGACCCGCTGCGTGTCGAGTCGATCGACGCCGACTGGTACCTGCGGGCGTGGGACCTCGACCGCCAGGCGTTGCGGACCTTCCGGCTCGACCGGATGACGAACGCGCGCGTCGACGACCGCCCGGCCGAGAAGACGATCGATGACGTCGTGGTCCCGGACACGCTCTTCCAGCAGTCCGGCGGCGACGTGATCGTCACGGTCGAGCTCGACTGCTCGGCGCTGCCGCTCGTCGCCGACTACCTGGCCGACACCGCCGACGCCGAGGACGCCGACGGCCGCGTCCGGATCCGCCTCGCGGCGTCGAACGGCTTCGACGGGGTGGTCCGGCTGGTGGCCGGCTTGCCCGGTCGCGCCGTCGTGCTCGACCCGCCGGCGGCGCGTGCCGCCGTGCGCGCGTTCGCCGAGGCGGCCCTGGCCGTCGAGTAGCCCGCCACACCCGAGCCGAGGCGGCCCTGGCCGCCGGCCAGCCCGCGACGCCCGCTCCGGGGCGCGACCCGGCCCGCTCGGGTGCACGGCAGCACCCGCCGGACGGGAGGCTCGTGGCGGCCCTGACCCGCGCCTCCCGTCCGGCATCCCTCCTGTGGGTCCGCCGCCGACGGCCCGACTGTCGGTCCCGGTCCCGTAGGATCGGGCCATGGCTTCGACGACCGCGAGCGGGCGAGCGGGGCGACCGGGCCGTCCGAAGAAGGACACCGAGGGTCGCATGTCGCTCGGGCAGCACCTGATCGAGCTGCGCAACCGTCTGTTCAAGGCGGTCCTCGCGGTCGCGGCGTGTGCCGTCGGCGGCTGGTTCCTCACCCCGTTCGTGCTCGATGCGCTGCGGCAGCCGGTGACCTCGCTGGCCGAGGTGGGCGGGCACACCGCCGAGCTGAACTTCCCGATGATCACGGGCGCGTTCGACCTGCGCCTGCAGATCGCGATCACGATCGGCGTGGTCATCTCGAGCCCGGTCTGGCTGTACCAGGTGTGGGCGTTCATCGTCCCGGCGCTGGTGCGCCGCGAGAAGCAGTACGTGTTCGGGTTCCTCGGCACCGCGATCCCGCTGTTCTTCGCGGGCTGCTGGTTCGGGTGGTACATCCTGCCGCACGTCGTCGGCATCCTCGGCAGCTTCGTGTCGACGCAGGACACCTCGATCGTGGACGCCAAGGCCTACTACGACTTCGTCATCAAGCTCATCGTGGCCGTCGGCATCGCCTTCGTGCTGCCGGTGTTCCTGGTGCTGCTGAACTTCGTCGGGGTGCTGTCGGCGAGCTCGATCATCAAGTCCTGGCGCGTGGCGATCCTCTGCATCCTGGTGTTCTGCGCCATCGTCACCCCGTCGGCCGACGTCGTCTCGATGTTCCTGCTGGCGGTGCCGATGCTGGTGCTCTACGCCGCCGCCTGCCTGGTGACCTGGTTGCACGACCGCCGGGCGGCGAAGCGCCAGGCGAAGCTGGACGAGGAGTACGCACGCTGATGACCCCCGGACCCAGTGCCGCCGAGCGCTACCAGGCGGCGAAGGTCCGGAACCGCTCGCGCAACCTCGAGCTGTTCCGTGCCGACCTGCGTTTCGACCTCGACCCGTTCCAGGTGGCGGGCTGCGACGCTCTCGACCAGGGGCGGAGCGTCCTGGTGGCCGCCCCGACGGGCGCGGGCAAGACCATCGTCGCGGAGTTCGCGATCTGGCTCGCGATGCGCCAGCCCACCGCGAAGGTGTTCTACACGACGCCGATGAAGGCGCTGAGCAACCAGAAGTACAACGAGCTCGTTGCCGACTACGGCGAGTCCGAGGTCGGGCTCCTCACCGGGGACACGAACGTCAACCCCCGTGCCCGCGTGGTCGTGATGACGACCGAGGTGCTCCGCAACATGATCTACGCGGACTCCGACCTGCTCGACGACCTCGCGTGGGTCGTGCTCGACGAGGTCCACTACCTGGCCGACCGGTTCCGCGGCGCCGTGTGGGAAGAGGTCATCCTGCACCTGCCGACCGAGGTCCGGCTCGTCTCGCTGAGCGCGACGGTCTCGAACGCCGAGGAGTTCGGCGACTGGCTGCAGACCGTCCGCGGCGACACCGACGTCATCGTCTCCGAGGACCGTCCGGTCCCGCTCGAGCAGCACGTGCTCGTGGGCTCGAAGATGGTCGACCTGTTCGACTCGAGCGGCGCGGCGGCGACGAACCGGGTGAACCCGGAGCTCCTCCGACTCGTCGGCGGTGCCTCGCGCAGCGAGCGGCACGGTGGTGGGCACCGGGGTCGTCGCGGTCGCGGCGGGTACCCCGAGCGCCGGGGTCCCCGGACCGAGAAGATGTACCGCGAGCAGATCGCGAAGGTCCTCGACGAGCGCATGCTCCTGCCGGCGATCTTCTTCGTGTTCAGCCGCAACGGTTGCGACCAGGGCGTCCGCCAGGTCCTCCGGTCGGGCATCTCGCTGACGACCACCGACGAGCGCAACGAGATCCGCGAGACGGCGGAGTACCACTGCCGGACCCTGCTCGACGAGGACCTCGCCGTGCTCGGGTACTGGGAGTGGCTCGAGGGCCTCGAGCGGGGTGTCGCCGCGCACCACGCCGGGCTCCTGCCGGCGTTCAAGGAGGTCGTCGAGGACCTCTTCCAGCGCAAGCTCCTCAAGGTCGTGTTCGCCACGGAGACCCTGGCCCTCGGCGTGAACATGCCGGCCCGGACGGTCGTGCTCGAGAAGCTCGAGAAGTTCAACGGCGAGGCCCGCGTGCCGATCACGCCGGGGGAGTACACGCAGCTCACCGGCCGTGCGGGTCGCCGTGGCATCGACGTCGAGGGCCACTCGGTCATCCAGTGGTCGGACGGTCTCGACCCGCAGGCCGTCGCGTCGCTGGCGAGCCGCCGCACGTACCCGCTCAACTCGTCGTTCAAGCCGACCTACAACATGGCCGTGAACCTCATCGAGCAGTTCGGGCGGCAGCGCACGCGCGAGGTCCTCGAGACCTCGTTCGCGCAGTTCCAGGCGGACCGGTCCGTCGTCGACCTCGCGCGCAAGGTGCGGTCGCAGCAGGAGTCCCTCGACGGGTACCAGCGCGCGATGGAGTGCCACCTCGGTGACTTCACCGAGTACGCGGCCCTGCGACGGCGCCTGTCCGACCTCGAGCGCACGAACGTCCCCGGCGGCCGCGAGGCCTCGCACGGTGCCCGCCAGGAACGCCAGGCGGCGATCACGGACGTCCGTCGGCAGATGCAGCGGCACCCCTGCCACGCGTGCCCGGACCGCGAGGCGCACGCCCGGTGGGCCGAGCGCTGGTACAAGCTCAAGCGCGCCAACGACAAGCTCGTGCAGCAGATCCGCTCCCGGACGGGTGCGGTCGCGACGACCTTCGACCGGGTCACGAACGTGCTCCTCCAGCTCGGGTACCTCGTGGCGTCTGGCGACGACGAGGCCACGGTCGCCGCGGGCGGTCGCCGCCTGCAGCGCATCTACGGGGAACGCGACCTGCTCGTCGCCGAGTGCCTCGAGGCGGGCGTGTGGAGGGAACTCACGCCGGCGCAGCTCGCCGCCATGGCCGCGACGATCGTCTACCAGCCGCGCCGCGAGGATGCCCCCGGCACCGAGCACGCCCTGCCCCGCGGTGCGTTCCGTCCGGCGCTCGACGAGACCCTGACGATCTGGGCCCGACTCGACGACATCGAGCGGGACGCCCGGCTCGCCGGGTCCCAGCCGCCGACCCCGGCCATGTCCGTCGGCATGTTCCGGTGGGCGTCCGGTTCCGCGCTCGACGACGTGCTCCGGACCCTCGACATGCCCGCGGGCGACTTCGTGCGCTGGTCGAAGCAGGTGATCGACCTGCTGGACCAGGTCCGGAACGCCGGCGACGACGAACTCGCCCAGACCGCCCGGCGGGCGACGGACGCGGTGCGCCGCGGCATCGTCGCCTACGCGACGGTCTGACGGGAGGCACGGTGCAGGTCCCCGACACCGCGACACGTCCGCAGTCCGACGGCGCCACCCCGCGTGGCCGCGCCGTCCGCGGCCGGTCCCGCCCGAGCACGGCGGCACCGCGCGGGCGCGGCGTCCTGCCGGACGGACGTCGCGACGAGTTCGCCGCGCTGCCGCTGCGGCTGGCGTTCCCGCTCGCCGTCGTCGGCGGTCTGCTGTTCGCCCTGTCGTTCCCCGAGCCGGGCTGGTGGTTCCTCGCCTACCCGGCGATGGCCTGCATGCTCCTCGCCGCCATGGGGCAGCGCGCCCGACGGGCCGCCTGGCTCGGGTACGTGGCCGGTGCCGCGTTCTGGCTGCCGGCGATCTCGTGGGCGGGGCGGTACCTCGGGCCGGTCCCGTGGCTGGCGCTCGCGCTGTTCGAAGCCGCGTACTTCGCCCTCGGCAGTGTGGCGATCGCCCTCGCGTACCGGTGGGTCGCGCGCGTCCTGCCGTCGACCGCCTGGCGGGTGTGGGGCCTCCCGGCCGTCGTCGCCGGTCTGTGGACCGGACGCGAGTGGTTCTCCGGCAGCTGGCCGTACGAGGGCTTCGCCTGGGGCCGCGTCGGGCTGTCCCAGTCCCAGGGACCGTTCACGCACCTCGCCGCGTACGTGGGCGTGCTCGGGGTGACCTTCGTCGTCGTCTACTGCGTCGCCGTGGTCCTCTCGCTCGCGCTCGTGGTGCCGCGCGCACCCGGCGCCGTCCTCGGCGCGCCGGTCCGCGTCGCGGCCGCCGGGCTGCTCGTCGCCGTGGTCCTGGCCGTGCCCGCGTGGCCGACCCGTGTCGACGGCAGCATCCGCGTCGAGGCCGTGCAGGGCAACGGCCCGGCCGGGTACTTCGACCGCGCTCAGCCCGGCGAGGTCCTGGCCGCGCAGGTCGCCGCCACCGACGTCGAGGCGCGCGGGGTCGACCTGGTCGTCTGGCCCGAGGCCGCAGCCGAGGCCGACCCGCGGCGCTTCCCGGCCGTCGCGGACGCGCTCGACTCGGTCGTGGACACCGTCGGGGCGCCGCTCGTCGCCGGTGCGATCACGCAGACGTCGTCCGGGGTCCTGCACAACACGTCGTTCGTGTGGACCGCCGACGGCTGGCAGTCGTCCTACGACAAGAAGCGCCCGGTGCCCTTCGGCGAGTACGTCCCCGACCGCTGGTTCTTCTCGAAGCTCGCGCCGTCGCTCATCGGGCTCCTGCAGCGCGACTACACGCCGGGCACGAAGCCCAACGTCCTCGACGTCGCGGGTGTCAGGGCCGGCATCGCGGTCTGCTTCGACATCGTCGACGACGGTCTGACGTCGGACATGGCGCGCGGGGGAGCGCAGGTCATCCTCGCGCAGACGAACAACGCCGACTTCTCCGGCACCGACGAGAACCTGCAGCAGCTCGAGATCGCCCGGCTCCGCGCGGTCGAGACCGGTCGGTCGCTCGTCAACGTCTCCACGGTCGGTGCCTCGCAGGTGATCGACCCGACCGGCCGGACGATCGACCGCGTCCCGGAGTACACGGCGACCTCGATGATCACCGACGTGCCGCTCGGGACCGGCACCACGCCGGCGACGGTCGCGTCCGGGTCCGTCACCCTCGTGGTCTCCCTCGGGGCCCTCCTGGTGCTGCTCGCGTGCGCACCGTGGGGACGGCGTCGCGCTCGTCCTCGTCGCCGCGCTGCCTGAACACCGCCACCTCCCACTGGGAACGCTCTGTGAATGCGCCCCATCGGGATGCAACCCGCGTGGGACAGTGTTGAGGAGGGCAGACGAGCGAGAGGAGCACACACATGGCTGATCGGAGTCTCCGCGGGATGCGGCTCGGGAGCCAGAGTCTCCAGAGCGAGGAGGGCGTCGAGCTCTCCGACCGGAAGCGCGCGGTCTACCAGACCGAGTCGGGGGAGACGTTCGACGTCGTCTTCTCCGCCGAGGCCGACGTACCGCAGACGTGGTCGGAACCGCGGACGGGGCGCGAAGGACGACTGCTCGGCGACGACGGGATCCCCGTCGAGGTCGCTGCCGAGGACGTCAAGGCGCCCAGGACGCACTGGGACATGCTGCTCGAGCGACGCTCGCGCGAGGAGCTCGAGGAGCTGCTCGAGGAGCGCCTGGCATTCCTGCGCGCACGACGCGGCGCCTGAGCCGCAGCACCGACGACACGACGACGCCCGCCCCGGTTCCCCGGGGCGGGCGTCGTCGTGTCCGGGCCTGCAGGCCCGCGGTCCTACTGCTGGTGGCGGTCGTCCCCGAGCGTGGTCTCCGAGGCCTCGTCGGCCGCCGCGAGGTGCGCGTCGACGCTGCGGTCCGACTCCGCGAGCCGCTCGTCGAGTGCCGCGTCCGGCACGATGTCCGCCGCCGTGGCGTCGGGCCGGGGGTTCGCCGCCGCCGCGCCGTCCGCGGTCGCGGTGTTCGCCAGGCTCTCGTTCGCGAGCTTCGAGATGCGGGACAGGAAGTCCGCACCGCCGCCGGCTCCCGCGACGGGGCCGCTGCCGGTGCGACCGGCGGTGAAGCCCTTGGCGATGCCGGACAGCGCCTCGGTGAACTCGCTCGGGATCATCCAGAGCTTGTTCGCGGTGCCCTCGGCGATCTTCGGCAGGGTCTGCAGGTACTGGTAGGACAGCAGCTTGTCGTCCGGGTCACCGGTGTGGATCGCGTCGAACACGGTCGCGATCGCCTGAGCCTCACCCTCGGCGCGGAGCACCTGGGCCTTGGCGTCACCCTCGGCGGCGAGGATCGCGGCCTGCCGCTGGCCCTCGGCCTCGAGGATCTGCGACTGCTTCGTGCCCTCGGCCTGCAGGATCGCGGCACGACGGTTCCGCTCGGCGCGGAGCTGCTGCTCCATGGCGTCCTGGATCGACACGGGCGGCTCGATCGCCTTGAGCTCGACACGGCCGACGCGGATGCCCCACTTGCCGGTGGCCTCGTCGAGCACGACGCGCAGCTGGCCGTTGATGTTGTCGCGGCTCGTCAGGGCCTCTTCGAGGTTCAGGCCACCGACGACGTTGCGGAGCGTGGTCGTGGTGAGCTGCTCGACGGCGCCGAGGTAGTTCGCGATCTCGTAGGTCGCGGCGCGGGCGTCCGTCACCTGGAAGTAGACGACGGTGTCGATCGAGACGACGAGGTTGTCCTCGGTGATCACCGGCTGCGGCGGGAACGACACGACCTGCTCACGCATGTCGATGAGCGGACGGAGCCGGTCGATGAACGGCACGAGGATGTTGAGTCCCGGGCTGAGCGTCTTGTGGTACTTGCCGAGTCGTTCGACGATCCCGGCCGTCGCCTGCGGCACGATCCGGATCGCGCGGGACAGGACGACGATCACGAAGATCACGACGACGAGGACGAGGACGATCAGGGCGATCGTCCCGGCTGAGATGGTCACGAGGTGGCCCTTTCTCCGAGGCGGACGACCGCGGTCGACCCCTCGATCGACTCGACGACCACGGGGGTGCCGAGCGGCGGTGTGCGGTCGGGGGAGTCGGCGGCGAGCCGGGCGCTCCAGGTCTCGCCGTTCGCGAGCCGGACCTGCCCGGGGGACGACGACGTGAAGGCCACGGCGACGGTGCCGCGCAGGCCGATCAGCCCCTCGATGTTGGTTCGGTGCGGGTCGGCGTTCCGGCCGAGCGCCACGAGCAGCCGCGGGCGGACGAGCGAGAGCAGCACGAGTGCCACGACGGCGGCGATGATCGCGGAGAGCCACCACGGGGCACCGACCAGCGCGGCGATCAGCCCTCCGGCAGCACCCGCGGCGAGCATCAGGAAGATGAAGTCGAGGGTGAAGATCTCGACCACACCCAGCAGCAGCGTCAGTCCGATCCAGACGACGGTCTGGATCCAGTCGATGTTCACGCGATCTCCCTCCCTCGCATCGCGCGCTCCGGCGTGCAGCGTCGCGACGGCCGGTCCAACTCCGTTCAACATATCGTGTCTCGCTCACGTCCGTGCGAGACCCGCTCGGACTCGTCGGGGTCGGGACGGGCGGTTGGTAGGCTCGTGCGCGGCCGAACCGGCCACAGCAGCGACCTGGAGAACACGACTGTGAGCAACCCCCTCGCCCCCGGATCCCTCGCCGACAAGCGCGCCCTCGTCACCGGGTCGTCGCGCGGCATCGGCGCCGACACCGTCGGCTACCTGGCGGAGGCAGGCGCGAAGGTCGTCGTGAACTACCGCAACAAGGCCCGGCGTGCCGAGCAGATCGTCGAGAAGGTCGTCGCCGCCGGTGGCTCCGCGATCGCCGTGGGTGCCGACCTCACCGACCACGAGTCCGTCCAGGCGATGGTCGACCGCGTCGTCGCCGACTGGGGCGGCATCGACCTGCTCGTGCTGAACGCGTCGGGCGGCATGGAGGCCGACCTGGGGGAGGACTACGCGCTCCGCCTGAACCGCGACGCGCAGGTCGACATGCTCCAGACCGCCGTGCCGCACATGCCGGCCGGGTCGCGCGTCGTCTTCGTGACCAGCCACCAGGCCCACTTCGTCGAGACCGCCGAGACCATGGACGAGTACGTCCCGGTGGCGAAGAGCAAGCGCGCCGGCGAACTCGCCCTGCGCGAGCTCATCCCGCAGCTCGAGGCAGCCGGCATCGAGTTCGTCACCGTCTCCGGCGACATGATCGAGGGCACCATCACGGCGACGCTGCTCAACCGCCTCAACCCCGGCGCGATCGAGGGTCGTCGCCAGGAGGTCGGCAAGCTCTACAGCGTGTCGGAGTTCGCCGCGGAGATCGCCCTCGCCGCCGTCGAGCCGATCCCCGCCGACCACACCAAGCTCGTCGGCGACACGAGCGGCTTCACCGCCTGACCACACCCGCAGGACGCCGGTAGCCTCGGGCGCGTGACAGCGAAGCCCGGTCTGCGTCTGACGTCCCGCATCCTCCTGCTCGACCCGGACGGCCGCGTGTTCCTCATGGACACGCGGTCGCCGTCGTCCGACGGGTCCCACCGGTGGATCACCCCGGGCGGCGGCGTCGACCCGGGGGAGTCGCACCGCGATGCCGCCGTCCGCGAGCTCCGCGAGGAGACGGGCATCGTCGTCGACGACCCGGGGGAGTCGGTGTGGTCGTGGGACTTCTCCGTGGAGTGGGACCTTGCCGACCACGACCGCGGCCACAGCGAGTTCTACGTTGTGCGGACGCCGGGGTTCGAGTTGTCCGACGCCGAGTGGACGGACGACGAGCGCGTCGACATCCTCGCGTCGCGCTGGTGGACGGCCGAGCAGCTCGAGGCGACCGACGAACCGTTCGAGCCGGCGGAGCTCCCGCAGCTCGTCCGTCGGCACCGGGACGCCTGAGGCCGTCGGCCGCGCTCGTGCCCAGCTGATCCGAACGCACTTCGCAGGAAGCGCATACCGTGTGCGCAGACGGCCGCACGCAACCCGTGCCAGCGGCCCCTGACACGAGGAGCTCCCATGTCCACGAACGGTTTCCCGCCGGCACCGAACACGCCCGGTGCGGCTCCCGCGACGAACGGCGGCAACGGTCTCGCCATCGGTTCGCTGGTGCTCGGCATCGTCGCCGTCGTCTTCGGTTTCCTGTTCTCGATCGTGGGCCTGATCGCGGGCATCGTCGGGCTGATCCTCGGCTTCGTCGCGCGCCGCCGCGGCCTGAGCCGCGGCATGGTGCTCGCCGGCATCGTCCTGAGCATCATCGGCATCGTCATCGCGATCATCTTCATGATCTTCGGCGCCGTGGTCGCGGCGCAGATGCTGCAGAACCAGTAGCGACACCGGACGGGAGGCGCGTGGCGGGTCCGCCACGCGCCTCCCGTCCGTCTGTCCGGTACCCGACGATCGTCGTTCCGTCGTCGAGACCGGTCCAGCCCGGTCCGAGTAGCGTCCGCGCCATGACGTACAGCCAGCCGGACCCCGCAGAAGAGACCACCCAGGCCGAGGCGCCGGAGCAGCCGGACACCGACCGCTCCGAGGTCGAGGAGGACGGCCGTGAGGACGCGGCCCTCGAGATCGACGCCGACGACGTGCCGACCGGCAACGAGACGCCCGAGCACTGACGCCGGCGATCGGACCCTGCCGCTCGGTTCCCGACGGCTGGGTCTCGACGCTCCGTTCCTGACCACCTGGTCGCACGACGTGCCGCTCACGATCTCCGTGAACGGCACGTCGTGCAACCGGAACGTCTGCGCACGGCGTGTCGTGCGACCTCAGCAGCACGACGACAGCGGCCCCATCGCTCATGGCCCATGGGTCGTGAAGCGCCGATAATGCATATTATGTCAACTCAGCTGGAACGACGGCGGCGCTCCCGGGCCACTCCGGCTCCCCGACTCACGGCGCCGGCCGCGGTGTGACCAGCGGACATCCGGCGACCTGAGCCGCGACGAACACGAGCACCAGTTCCTCGTCGGACACGTTCGTCGCCTCGTGGTCGACGAACGGTTCCTCGACGAGCACCTGACCCGGCTCGAAGTGCCGTACGACGTCTGCGGTCCGGTGCCGGAGACGACCCCGGGCGACGATGCCGGTCTGCCAGGCGTCGTGTCGATGCCACCCCGTCGATCCTCCTGGCGGAATCCGCGCCACGAACGACCGGACCGCTCCGGGTCGAGTCGCCCGGTCGACCCCCGGCGGCGCCACCAGGCGGCAGTCGTCGATCAGCTCGGTCTCGTCGAGCTCGATGCCCGCTCCACTTCCCCACGTCATCGTCGCAGTATTCCAGATGTCACCTCGGCTGTCCGCCGTTCTGCACAGCCAGCCATCCGGCAACGAGCGCTCAGAACACCGCGACGACCATGCCCGACCCGGTCGCCGGCCGGTCCATCGCCTCGAGTGCCTCCGGCAGGTCCTCGAACCCGATCGTCCTCCCGATCGAGTCCGCCGGACGGAGCCGTCCGGCGACCACGTCGTCGAGCATCGCGGCGTACTCCCCCACGGCGATCCCGTGGCTGCCGAGCAGCTCGAGCTCGTCCGCGATGACCCGGCCCATCGCGATCGCCGGGGTCGCCTCGTCGTCGAGCAGCAGCCCGACCTGCACGTGCCGGCCGCGCGGACGGAGCGAGGCCACCGCGGCCACCGAGGTCGCCCGGCTGCCGTAGGCGTCGACGGAGACGTGGGCGCCGCCGCCGGTGAGTCGCTGCACGGTCGACGGGGCGTCCTCCCCCATCGTCACCGTCGTCGCGCCGAGTGCCGCCGCCCGCTCGAGCGCCGCTGCCGAGACGTCGACCGCGACGACTCGGGCACCCGCGGCGACCGCGACCAGCACGGTCGACAAACCGACTCCGCCGCAGCCGAAGACGACGACCCACTCCCCTGGCGCGACTCGGCCCCGGGCGTGCAGTGCGTGGTACGCGGTGCCGAAGCGGCACCCGAGCCCCGCCGCCTCGGCGAAGCCGACCTCGTCCGGCAGGGCGACGAGGTTGACGTCGGCGTGCGGTACGACCACGGACTCGGCGTACGACCCCGGCAGCGTGAAGCCGGGCTGCTGCTGCCGGGTGCACACCTGGGTGGCGCCGTCTCGGCACTGCTCGCACGTCCCGCAGGCGAAGACGAACGGTGCGGTCACCCGGTCGCCGACCGCGAACCCCGTGACCTCTGATCCGACGGCCGCCACGGTCCCCGAGAACTCGTGACCCGGTACGTGCGGCAGCGAGACCGAGTCGTCGTGGCCCTTCCACGCGTGCCAGTCACTCCGGCAGACACCGGTCGCGCGGACGGCGACGACGACGCCGTCGGCGGCCGCCTCCGGTGTCGGCACCTCGACGATGACTGGAGTGGACCCGAAGCGGTCGTACCGGACTGCGCGCATCCCGTCATCCTGGCAGAGCGACGGACGGGAGGCGCGGGGCGAGCCCGCCACGCGCCTCCCGTCCGCCGTCCGGTCGGGTCAGTACGCGATCCGCCCGGTCCGGTCGTGGAACTCCCCCGTCGGCCCGTCCGGGCCGACCAGCGCGAGCGCCACCGTCGCGTCCGTTCCCTCGGTCACCGTCTGGTGCCCGCCGTTGCCGTTGAAGTCGGTCGCGGTGTAGCCCGGGTCGCTCGCGTTCACCCGGAACCCCGGCAGGTTCTTCGCGTACTGCACCGTCGCCGCGATGAGCGCCGCCTTCGACGCCGCGTACGGCACGGCGGCGACCGGGTACTCGTCGTGCCCCGGGGTGGTGAGCCAGCGGGCGAAGCCGACCCCGGACGCGACGTTGACGATCACCGGGTGCGACGAGCGGCGCAGCAGCGGGAGGGCCGCCTGCGTCACCCGGACGACCCCGACGACGTTCGTGTCGAGCACCGCGGTCATCGCGTCGGCGTCCAGGTCGTCAACGCCGAACGAGGTGCCCAGGACACCGGCGTTGTTCACGAGGACGTCGAGCTCCGGCAGCGACGCGATCGCGGCGTCGACGCTCGCCTGGTCGGTCACGTCGAGCTGCACGGGGCGCGCGCCGAGCGTGCGGACGGCATCGCCGGACGCGGTCTCGCGCATCCCGGCGTACACGGTGTGGCCGGCCTCGAGGAGTCGGCGTGCGGTCTCGAGCCCGAGGGAGCGGTTCGCTCCGGTGATGAGTGTGGTGGTCATGGCTCCAGGGTGCTCGCGCCGTGCCCGTCCTCCCAGGCACCCCTCGACGGTGGGACCGGCAGTACCAGGACCGTCCGGCCGACCGGGGCGATGATGGACGCATGAGCGAGTTCGCGGAGGTGTTGCGTGCCTGGCGGGACCGCGTGCGCCCTGCGGAGGTCGGGTTGCCCGCCGGGCCGGGACGACGCACCGCCGGGCTCCGGCGTGAGGAGCTCGCGGCACTCGCCGGGGTGAGCGTCGACTACGTCGTCCGGCTCGAACAGGGTCGTGCCACGAACCCGTCGCCCCAGCTGCTCGGCGCCCTCGCGACCGCCCTCCGGCTGACCGAGGCCGAGCGCGACCACCTGTTCCGGGTCGCGGGCGCCGCGGTGCCGTCGCGAGCCGAGGTCCCGCGGCACGTCCCACCGGGCGTGCACCGGATGGTCGACCGGCTCGGGGACGTCCCCCTGGCGGTCTTCACGGCGGCGCACGACATCGTGCTCTGGAACGACCTGTGGGCGGCGGTGTCGGGTGACCCGGGCGCCTGGACCGGGCTCGACGGCAACCTGGTGTGGCGGCACTTCACACAGGGGCACGACGGCGTCGAGTGGGACGACACCCACCAGGAGGAGTTCTCGAGCGACCTGGTCGCCGACCTCCGCGCCGCCGTCGGGCGCTACCCCGCTGACCGGCGGCTCGCGGAGCTGGTCGCCCGGCTCCGCCGTGAGTCCCCGGAGTTCGAGCGGCGCTGGCACGGCGGTCGCATCGCCGAGCACCGCACGAGCCGCAAGGTGGTGCACACGCCCGTCGGTCCGGTCGAGGTCGACTGCGACGTGCTCAGCGTCCCGGGCAGCGACCTGCGGATCGTCGTCTACACGGCGGTGCCGGGCAGCGAGGACGCCGCGAAGCTCGACCTGCTCCGCGTCACCGGGCTGCAGGAGTTCGCGACGTCCTGATGGAGGTGGTCGTCACCGTGACCGACCTGACGGACGGGCGCGATCGCCTCCGCGCCCGTCCGGCGGACGGGCGCGGAGGCGCCGGCGTCACTCGCCGAAGCCGGAACGGACGAGCGCGACGAGCGTGTCCACGGCGTCCTGCGCGTCGGGTCCGTCCGCCTCGATCGTCACGGTCGCTCCCTTCGGCAGAGCGAGCGCCATGATCGCCAGGAGGCTCTTGGCGTCCACGCCGTTCACGCGGACGCGGGCCTCGTGCTTCGCCGCGGCCTTCACGAACTCGGCCGCCGGACGGGCGTGCAGCCCGCTCTCGTTGACCAGCTCGACGGTCGCGGTGACCGCTCCGTCGGCAGGACCGTCGTCGTCGACGCGGGTCGCGCCTCCCGGCTGGTCCCCGTCCGGACGGGAGGCTCCCCCGCCGTCGTCCGCGGACCCTGCGGCCGTCGAGGCGGCGGCCAGGACCGCGTCGACGTCGCCGCCCGACTGCGCGGCCACCGCCGCGGCGACCGTGCCCTCGACGAGCGGTGCCTGCGAGACGTGCACGCGCCCGCGGTCGGCGTCGTCGAGGAAGTCGAGCGCGGTGTCGGTGGTCAGGTAGGCGGACCCGAGGTCGCAGAGCACGACGACGGCGTCGGCCGAGGAGAGCTCGTGGATGCCGTCGGTGATCGCCTCGAACGACGTGCCGATCCCGCCGTCGTCCGTCCCGCCGGCGGCCACGAGCGGGACGTCCGCGGCCATCTGGCGGGCGAGCTCGACGGTGCCGGTCGCGATCGCCGCGCTGTGCGAGACGACCAGGATGCCGACGGTCACGCGGCGTCCACCGCGGCGCGCAGGATGTACGCCGTCGACTGGGCGCCCGGGTCGCGGTGCCCCACCGCCCGCTCCCCGAGGTAGCTCGCGCGGCCCTTGCGGGCGACGAGCGGGTCGGTCGACTCGGCGCCGGTCACGGCGGCGTCGGCGGCGGCCTCGAGCACGCGCTCCGGGCCCTCGCCCGCCGCTGCCGCTGTGGCGGCGGCGTCGACGGCGGCCGACCACGCGTCGACCATCGTCTTGTCGCCGACCTCGGCCTTGCCGCGCGAGACCACGCCGTCGCGGGCGGCGGTGAGGACGGCGACCAGGGCGTCCGCATCGAGCTCGGTCGCGTCGCCGGCGGCCTGCGCGGCCTTGAGGTACGCGGTGCCGAAGAGCGGACCGGCGGCGCCGCCGACCGTCGAGATGAGCTTCGTCGCCACCGTCTTGAAGACCGCGCCGGGGGTGTCGAACGACCCGGCGTCGACGGCCTCGACCACGGCGCGGAAGCCCCGGTCGAGGTTCTCGCCGTGGTCGCCGTCGCCGATCTCACGGTCGAGCGTGACCAGTTCGGCGCGGTGGTCGTCGATCGTCGCGGCGGTGCGGCGCACCCAGTCGATGGCCCATGCGGTGTCGAGCGCCAATTCGTGTTCCTTCCTGGATGGTGGACGGTGGTCAGCGACCCCAGCGCATCGCGGGGGTCTCCACCGGGGCGTCCCAGAGGGCCGTGAGCTCCTCGTCGAGCACCGTGACGGTGATCGAGAAGCCGGGCATCTCGAGGGACGTGACGTAGTCGCCGACCACGCTACGCGCGACGTGGTGGCCGCGCTCCGTGAGCACCTCGGCGGCGCGTCGGTACACGATGTAGAGCTCGGAGAGCGGGGTGCCGCCCATGCCGTTGACCAGGAGCAGCAGCTGCGAGCCGGCCGGGGCGTCGAGGTCCGCGAGCACCGGTTCGAGCACGCGGTCGACGAGCTGGTCGGCCGGTGCCATCGGGATGCGCTCGCGTCCCGGCTCGCCGTGGATGCCGATGCCGAGCTCGACCTCGTCGTCGGCGAGGGCGAAGGACGGCTCCCCCGCGTGCGGCACCGTCCCGGAGCCGAGGGCGAGGCCCATCGACCGGGTGACCTCGTTGACCCGACGGGCGACCGCCGCTACGGCGTCGAGGTCGTCGCCGCGTTCGGCTGCGGCACCGGCGCACTTCTCGACGACGACGGTGCCGGCCACGCCGCGACGTCCGGCCGTGTACAGGCTGTCCTGCACGGCGACGTCGTCGTCGACCACGACGGACTCGACGCGGATGTCCTCCATCGCGGCCAGCTCGGCGGCGGTCTCGAAGTTGAGGACGTCGCCGGTGTAGTTCTTCACGATGTGGAGCACGCCCGCTCCCCCGTCCACCGCCTTCGTCGCCGCGACGATCGGGTCGGGGGTCGGGCTCGTGAAGACGGGACCGGGGACGGCCGCGTCGAGCATGCCGTGGCCGACGAACCCGGCGTGCAGGGGCTCGTGCCCGCTGCCGCCACCGCTGACGATGCCGACCTTGCCCTGGACCGGTGCGTCGGCGCGGTGCAGGTGGATCGGGTCCTCGACCAGCACGACGTGCCCCTCGTGCGCCCGGGCGAACCCACGGACGGTCTCCGTGACGACGTCGTGCGGATCGTTGATGAGCTTCTTCATGACGGACCTCCACGGGTGCGGTGGCCGACCGCGGGCGGAGACACACCGCCGTCGTCGACCGGAGTGCGTTCACCCTACAGCGACCGCCCGTTCGACTCCGGTGCACGTTCGTGCAGCAGGATGCCGCCGCAGCCCCGCCGCGCGATGCTCGACCGCACACCGGGTGTGCACGTTCGTGCAGTTTCGCGAACTCGGCTCGCTCCGTGATCGCGTCGCGGCGATCGGCCTCACTATGCTCGGCCCCAATCACTCGACGGGGAGTGCCGGACGCAGCAGCCACCGGACCCCCACCACTCGCACTGGAGGTCACCGATGGACGGCATCGGCGTCAATTTCATGTCAGAGCTCGTCGGTACGGCGTTGCTCATCATCCTCGGTGGCGGTGTCGTCGCCGCCGTCTCGCTGACGAAGTCCAAGGGCTTCGGCGCCGGCTTCCTCATGGTCACGATCGGCTGGGGCTTCGCGGTCTTCGCCGGTGTCAGCGTGTCGTACAGCTCCGGCGGCCAGCTCAACCCCGCGGTGAGCCTGGCGCAGGCCCTGCTCGGCAACATCACCGTCGGTCAGATGTTCCTCTACTGGATCGCGCAGCTCATCGGCGCGATCATCGGTGCCGTCATCGTCTGGCTCGCCTACAAGCAGCACTTCGACGAGGAGCCCGACGCCGCCGCGAAGCTCGGCGTCTTCTCGACCGGCCCGGCGATCCGCAGCTACGGCTGGAACGTCGTCACCGAGATCATCGGCACCTTCGTGCTCGTCTTCGTCGTGCTCGCCTTCACCAACGGCAAGACGCCGGCCGAACTCGGCGCGGTCCCCGTCGCCTTCCTCGTGATCGCGATCGGTGTCTCGCTCGGTGGCCCCACCGGCTACGCCATCAACCCGGCACGTGACCTCGGCCCGCGCATCGCCCACGCCATCCTGCCGATCAAGGGCAAGGGCTCGAGCGACTGGTCCTACGCCTGGGTCCCGGTCGTCGGCCCGCTCATCGGTGGCGCCCTCGCCGCCGGTGCCTCGACCTTCCTGCTCCCCGTCGTCTCCTGACGGCTGCAGACCGAACCCTCTCCACACACCGAACACACCCGTAAGGAGCACCAATGGCCGACTACATCGTCGCCATCGACCAGGGCACGACCTCGACGCGAGCCATCGTCTTCGACCACTCCGGTTCGATCATCTCGGTCGGGCAGAAGGAGCACGAGCAGATCTTCCCGCGCGCCGGGTGGGTCGAGCACGACCCGGCGGAGATCTGGGACAACACCCGTGAGGTCATCGGCCAGGCCCTGTCCCGCGCCGACATCACCCGCCACGACGTCGCGGCGGTCGGCATCACGAACCAGCGCGAGACCGCGGTGGTGTGGGACAAGAACACCGGCAAGGCGGTCTACAACGCCATCGTGTGGCAGGACACCCGCACGCAGTCGATCGTGGACAAGCTCGCCGACGGCGACACCGACCGCTACAAGGCCATCGTCGGCCTGCCCCTCGCCACCTACTTCGCCGGCACCAAGATCGCCTGGATCCTGGAGAACGTCGAGGGTGCGCGCGAGAAGGCCGAGGCGGGCGACCTGCTCTTCGGCACCACCGACACGTGGGTCCTCTGGAACCTGACCGGCGGCACCGACGGCGGCGTCCACAAGACCGACGTCACGAACGCGTCCCGCACGCTGTTCATGGACCTCGAGACGCTGCAGTGGCGCGACGACATCCTGTCCGACTTCGGGGTGCCGAAGTCGATGCTCCCCGAGATCGTCAGCTCGTCCGAGGTCTACGGTCACGTCGAGTCGTCGAGCCTGCTCCGCGAGGTCCCGATCGCCGGCATCCTCGGCGACCAGCAGGCAGCGACCTTCGGCCAGGCGGCGTTCGACCAGGGCGAGTCGAAGAACACCTACGGCACCGGCAACTTCCTGATCTTCAACACGGGCACCGAGATCGTCCGGTCGGAGAACGGGCTGCTCACCACCGTCGGCTACAAGCTCGGCGACCAGGAGACGCACTACGCGCTCGAGGGTTCGATCGCCGTCACGGGCTCGCTCATCCAGTGGCTCCGCGACAACCTCGGCATCATCGGCAGCGCGCCCGAGGTCGAGGCCCTCGCCAAGACCGTCGAGGACAACGGTGGCGTCTACTTCGTGCCGGCGTTCTCGGGGCTCTTCGCGCCGTACTGGCGTCCGGACGCCCGCGGCGCGCTCGTCGGCCTGACCCGCTACGTCAACAAGGGCCACATCGCCCGTGCCGCCCTCGAGGCGACGGCGCTGCAGACCCGCGAGGTCCTGGACGCCGTGAACGCCGACTCCGGCGTGGACCTGACCGAGCTCAAGGTCGACGGCGGCATGACCGCCAACGACGCGCTCATGCAGTTCCAGGCGGACATCCTGAACGTGCCGGTCGTCCGACCGGTCGTCGCGGAGACCACCGCCCTCGGTGCCGCCTACGCCGCCGGCCTGGCCGTCGGGTTCTGGGCGAACCTCGACGAGCTCCGTGCCAACTGGCAGGAGGACAAGCGCTGGGAGCCGCAGCTCGACGACGCCGAGCGCGACCGCCAGCTCCGCCTGTGGAAGAAGGCCGTCACGAAGACCTTCGACTGGGTCGACGAGGACGTGCGCTGACACACAGCTGCGGTGACCGCCCGGAGGCGCGGTGCCGGTCCGTCGGGCCGGCACCGCGCCTCCAGGCCGTTCCGGTGGCGAGCGGACGCGCACAGCCCGAGCCGGTTCGCGAGACGCCCGCTCCACGACGAGACGCCCCCGGATTCGGAGGCGTCTCGTCGTGCTCGGTGCGTCTCGCGTCGACGCCGGCGTCTCGAGGGCGGGGGTGGTCAGGCCACGGGAGCGACGCCGACCCAGTCGGCGAGCTTCTGCGCAGCGGCGCCGGAGTCGACGGCATCGGCGGCGACCGCGAGCTGCTCGCGGAAGCGCTGCAGGATCGGTCGGTCCGCCTGCTCGGGGTCCTCGGCGAGACGGAAGGACACGAGCCCCGCGGCGGCGTTGAGCAGGACGATGTCGCGGACCGGGCCCGTCTCCCCCGCGAGGACACGATGGACCACCGCGGCGTTGTGCTCGGGGTCCCCGCCGAGCAGGTCCTCGGTCCGGGCACGGGCGATGCCGAGGTCGCGCGGGTCGAGGTCGTGCTCGATGACCCGACCGCCCGTCACCTCCCAGATGTGCGAGTGACCGGTCGTCGTGAGCTCGTCGAGGCCGTCGTCGCCGCGGAACACGAGCGCGGTCGCGCCGCGGGTCTGGAACACGCCCGTGATGATCGGGACGAGCTCGAGCTGCGCGACGCCCACGGCGTTGGCCTCGCACCGGGCCGGGTTCACCAGCGGTCCGAGGAAGTTGAAGACCGTCGGCACGCCGATCTCCCGCCGGACCGGTGCGGCGTGGGCGAAACCGGGGTGGAAGGCGCTCGCGAACGCGAAGGTCAGACCGACACGCCGGAAGGTGTCCGCGACACGCGCGGCGTCCATCGTGAGGTCGAGGCCGAGCGCCGCGAGCACGTCGCTCGAACCGGACTTCGACGAGCTCGCGCGGTTGCCGTGCTTCACGACCGGCACGCCCGCGGCAGCGATGACGATCGCGGCCATCGTCGAGACGTTCACGGTGCCGACGACGTCGCCGCCGGTCCCGACGATGTCGAGCGCCATCGGGTCGACGTCCAGCGGGACGGCGGCGTCGAGGATCGCGTCGCGGAACCCGACGACCTCGTCGACGGTCTCGCCCTTCGCCCGCAGCGCCACCGCGAAGGCGGCGATCTGGGCGGCGGTCGCGCGTCCCTGGACGATCTCCTCCATGGCCCACGTGGACTGCCTGATCGAGAGGTCCTCGCGCGCCATGAGCGCGCTGATGACTGCAGGCCAGGAGAGTGTGAGGGACATGACTCGATGGTACTGAGTTCGAACGACCCGCCAGTGTCCTGCGAAAACACTGTCAGTGGTTTCGGCCATAATGGAGGACGTGACTAGCACCCCTCTCTCCAGATCCGCCAGCGGTCCGGTCCTGAACAGGCCGAACGCCGTTGCCGTGGGGACGATCGTGTGGCTGGGCAGCGAGGTCATGTTCTTCGCCGGCCTGTTCGCGATCTACTTCACGCTGCGCAGCACCTCGCCCGAGCTCTGGGCGACCGAGACCGCCAAGCTCGAGGTGCCGTTCGCCTCGGTGAACACGATCATCCTGGTGCTGTCCAGCTTCGCCTGCCAGTTCGCGGTGTTCGCCGCGGAGCGCTTCCAGGTGCACCGCACGAGCTGGAACCCCAAGGACTGGGGCATGACGGAGTGGTTCTTCGTCACGTACTGCATGGGCGCGATCTTCGTCTGCGGCCAGGTCTTCGAGTACGCGAACCTCTGGCACGAGGGCGTCACGCTCTCGTCGAGCGCCTACGGCTCCGCGTTCTACATGACCACCGGCTTCCACGGCCTGCACGTCACGGGTGGTCTCATCGCCTTCCTCCTGACCCTCGGCCGCGGCTTCGCCGCCAAGAACTTCGGCCACAAGGAGGCGACCACCGCGATCGTCGTGTCGTACTACTGGCACTTCGTCGACGTGGTCTGGATCGGCCTCTTCGCTGTCATCTACCTTCTCAAGTAGGAACTGGACACCCCCCACCGCATGTTCACCAGAAGCAAGTCCAAGAAGGGCCGCCGTTCCCCGATGGCGACCGTCTCGCTCATCGTCGTCGGTCTCATGACCACCGGCGGTGCGTACGCGCTGTTCAGCTCGACGGCGAACGCCGACGACAGCACCACCTCCGCGGTGTCCAGCCAGTCCAAGGTCAACGAGGGCGAGAAGCTCTTCGCCTCGAACTGCGCCACCTGCCACGGCCTCGACGCCCAGGGCACCAGCGAGGGTCCGTCCCTCATCGGTGTCGGCGCCGCGTCGGTCGACTTCCAGGTGGGCACCGGCCGCATGCCGATGGCCGCGCAGGGCCCCCAGGCCGAGGAGAAGCCCGCCCAGTTCACGGACGAGCAGATCGACGCCATGGGTGCCTACGTGGCATCGCTCGGACCCGGCCCGTCGGTCCCCTCCTCGTCCCTGACGGACGGCAAGGGAGACGCGGCCGAGGGCGCCGAGCTCTTCCGCATCAACTGCGCCATGTGCCACAACGTGGCGGGCGCCGGCGGTGCGCTGACCGAGGGCAAGTACGCCCCGAACCTGCAGACGGTCTCCGGCAAGCACATCTACGAGGCCATGGTCACGGGCCCGCAGAACATGCCGGTCTTCAACGACCTGAACCTGACGCCGGAGCAGAAGGCCGACATCATCACGTACCTGAAGTACGTGCAGGACAACAAGTCGCCCGGTGGGTTCGCCCTCGGCTCCCTCGGCCCGGTGGCAGAGGGTCTGTTCATCTGGATCTTCGGACTCGGCGCGGTCGTCGCGATGACCGTCTGGCTGACCGCGAAGTCCAACTGATCGTCCGTGTCGAACGACACTGAAGGGAACACCATGGCAGAGCACGACGACGAGGCACTGAACTCGTCCTCGGCTGTCGAGAAGCACGGCGCGACCAGCACGTCGGCCGGGACCGCGGTCGTCCCCGCGGACCCGTTCGAGAACCCGGGTGAGCCGCCGCACCGCGCGCGCCGCACCGACGTCGACCCGAAGAAGCAGCGCTTGGCCGAGCGTCAGGTCGCCACGTTCTTCTACCTGTCCATCGTGGGCAGCGTCCTCGCGATCGCGGCGTACATCGCCTTCCCGATCGACCCCGAGGACTTCGGCACCGTCCGCGCCGGCAACCTCTGGCTCGGTCTGGCGATCGCCCTGGCCCTCCTCGCGCTGGGCCTCGGCGCCGTCTACTGGTCCAAGTCGCTCGTGGTGGACCGCGAGATCACGGAGATGCGCCACAGCACCCGTGGGACCGATGCGACCCGCGCCAAGGCGGTGGAGGCGTTCCAGCTCGCCGACAAGGAGTCCGGCTTCAGCCGTCGCAAGCTGATCCGTAACTCGATGATCGGTGCCCTGGTTGCCTTCCCGCTGCCCGGCGTCGTCCTCGTCCGTGACTTCGCCCCGGCTGAGGACCCGAACGAGCTCCTGCGCCACACCTTCTGGAAGTCCGGCATGCGCCTGACGAAGGACCCGACGGGTCTGCCGATCAAGGCGTCGGACGTCACCATCGGTTCGGTCTTCCACGTCATCCCGGACGGCATGCTCGACTCCGAGCACATGCTGGAGGAGAAGGCCAAGGCCTCCGTCCTCCTCATGCGTCTCGACCCGAAGGACCTCAACCCCGCCAAGGGGCACGAGGACTGGGGGTACGACGGCATCGTCGCCTACTCCAAGATCTGCACCCACGTCGGGTGCCCGGTCGCGCTCTACGAGCAGCAGACGCACCACCTGCTGTGCCCGTGCCACCAGTCGACGTTCGACGTCTCGAACAACTGCGAGGTCATCTTCGGCCCGGCTGCACGTCCCCTCCCCCAACTTCCGATCGCGATCGACGACGACGGCTACCTGGTTGCGCAGAGCGACTTCCACGAGCCGGTCGGACCGTCCTTCTGGGAGCGTGAACGCTGATGACCAGCACCACCACCACGAGCGCGCCGACCACGGCCACCCGGCCCGAGCCGACGCGCGGGTCCCGCTTCATCGGGGCCACCGCCAACTACATCGACGAGCGCACGAGCATCTCGGGCCTGGTGAAGGAGGTCGGGCGCAAGATCTTCCCCGACCACTGGAGCTTCATGCTCGGCGAGGTCGCGCTGTACAGCTTCGTCGTCGTCCTGCTCTCGGGGACGTTCCTGACGTTCTTCTTCCAGGCGTCGATGACCGAGGTCGTCTACAACGGCTCGTACGTGCCGCTCAAGGGCGTCGAGATGTCGACCGCCCTGCAGTCCACCCTGAACATCTCGTTCGACATCCGCGGTGGTCTGTTCGTCCGGCAGATCCACCACTGGGCGGCCCTGCTGTTCGTCGCCTCGGTGATGCTGCACATGGCCCGCGTGTTCTTCACCGGTGCCTTCCGCAAGCCCCGTGAGCTCAACTGGGTCTTCGGCTTCGTGCTGTGGATCCTGGCCATGGCCGAGGGCTTCACCGGCTACTCGCTCCCCGACGACCTGCTCTCCGGCAACGGTCTCCGCATCATCGTCGGCATGATCGAGGGTGTCCCGGTGATCGGCGTCTGGATCGCCTACCTGCTGTTCGGCGGCGAGTTCCCGGGCACCGACATCGTCGGCCGCCTCTACACGCTGCACATCCTGCTGCTGCCGGCGATCCTCGTCGCGGTGCTCGGCGTGCACCTCGTGCTCGTCGTCATCAACAAGCACACGCAGTTCGCGGGCCCGGGCAAGACCAACGACAACGTCGTGGGCGTCCCGATCCTCCCGGCGTTCGCCGCGAAGGCCGGTGGCTTCTTCTTCATCGTCGCGGGCATCCTGGCCCTCATCGCGTCGCTGTTCACGATCAACCCGATCTGGAACTACGGCCCGTACGACCCGTCCCCCGTGTCCGCCGGTACCCAGCCCGACTGGTACATCGGCTTCGCGGACGGCGCGCTCCGTCTGGTGCCGCCGCACTGGGAGGTCGTGTGGTTCGGCTACACGGTGTCGTTCAACATCCTCGTGCCGATCGCCGTCCTCATGGCGCTCATCATCGCGATGTTCGCCTACCCGTTCCTCGAGGCGTGGGTCACCGGCGACAAGCGTGAGCACCACCTGGCCGACCGTCCGCGCAACGCCCCGACCCGCACCGCCTTCGGTGCAGCGGGCATCACGCTCTACGCGTCGCTCTGGGCTGCTGCCTCGTCCGACATCATCGCCACGCACTTCATGGTGTCGATCGAGCACGTGATTCACGTCATCCAGGCCACGACGGTCCTCGGCCCGTTCGTCGCCTTCTGGATCACGAAGCGCGTCTGCCTGGCGCTGCAGAAGAAGGACCGCGAGATCGTCCTGCACGGCTACGAGTCGGGTCGCATCGTCCGACTGCCGCACGGCGAGTACATCGAGGTCCACGAGCAGCTCGACGAGTACGAGCGCTGGAAGCTCCTGCAGTTCAACGAGTACAAGCCGCTCATGGTCCGTCCGGACGCCAAGGGCCGGATCACCGGCGTGCAGAAGGTCCGTGCGAACCTGTCCCGCTTCTTCTTCGAGGACCGCATCGCGCCGGTCACGAAGGCGGAACTCGAGGCAGCGCACGCCGCGCACCACGGCCCGGAGCTGGAGGCCGACCTCCAGGCCCAGGCTCCCGCGCTCGGCGCCGGCAACCACTAGCCAGCAAGCACCGCTCGGCAAGAACGGAAGGCCCTCGACCACTTCGTGGTCGAGGGCCTTCCGTCATTCGCCGTGAAGCCGCCGGTTCCGGTTCACCGTGCATTCAGAGTGGCGTGCTGGACTCGTCCTCGACGGTGTGGCAACGTGTTGCACCACGCATCCGCCAACGGAACGAGAGACCGATGGACAGCCGGACGGCCGAACACCCCAGGCCGAACCACTTCCTGCTCCACCTCAGCGACACCCACCTCGTGGCAGGTGACGGCGTGCTCTACGGCGACGTCGACTCCGCAGCACGACTCTCGGCGATCATCGCCGACATCGAGGCCTCCGGCACCCACCCGGAGGCCATCGTCGTCACCGGCGACGTCGCCGACAAGGGCGAGCCCGGCGCGTACGCACGGATCCGCGACATCGTCGAACCGGCGGCGCGCCGCATCGGCGCACAGGTCATCTGGGCCATGGGCAACCACGACGAGCGCGGTGCGTTCCGGCAGGAGCTCTTCGGACTCCAGCCGACCGATCGTCCGGTCGACTTCGTCTACGACGTGAACGGCCTGCGCGTCATCACCCTGGACACCAGCGTGCCCGGCGCACACCACGGCGAGGTCTCCCCCGCGCAGCTCGACTGGTTGGCCGAGGTCCTCTCCGAAGCGGCACCGCACGGGACGATCCTCGCGATGCACCACCCGCCGGTCCCGAGCGTGCAGGACCTCGCGGTCCTCGTCGAGCTCCGCGACCAGGCAGCCCTGGCCGAGGTGGTCGAGGGGTCTGACGTCATCTCGATCATCGCCGGGCACCTGCACTACTCCACGAGCGCCGTGTTCGCCGGTGTCCCGGTGTCGGTGGCGAGTGCCACCTGCTACACCCAGGACCTCACCGAGTACCAGGGCGGTACCCGCGGGCAGGACGGCGCCCAGTCGTTCAACCTCGTGCACGTCTACGGCAACAACGTCGTGCACTCGGTCGTGCCGATCGGGCACTACTCGACGGTCGGCGAACCCGTGTCGTCGGAACAGACCGAGGCACGGCTCGCCGCTGCGGGGGTCACGATCGCGCCCGCGGTCGAGCCCGCTCCGGTCACGGCGAGCATCCCGGTGTTCACGCTCGACACGGTGCCGACCTCCCCCATCCGCCGCTGAGGCACCGGCCGCCGGTTGCCGGCGGCCGGCTGCCGGGTGCCCGCGGCCGGTTGCCGGCGGCCTGTTGCCGGGTGCTCGCTGCCTGCTGCATGCTGCCCGCTGCCCGCTGCCCGCTGCCCGCTGCCTGCTGCCCGCTGCTTCATCCTGCGCTCCCGGTCGCACGACGTGCCGTCGCCGGTCGTTCCGGTCGCACGACATGCCGCCGCCGTCGAAGGTGAGCGGCAGGTCGTGCGACGAGAACCCCAGCCGGCCGCGACGAGAACCCCAGCCGGCCGCGACGAGAACCCCAGCCGGCCGCGACGAGAACCTCAGCCGGCCGCGACGAGAACCCCGACCGGCAGCGGCAGCCGAGCCCGCAGCGGCCCCCGAACGGGCACGACATGCCGCCGGTCGATCCGGCATCGGGCGTGATGCGTCGCTCGACACGGTCGAAGGTGACAGATGGTGCACGCTCGGCGCAGGTGACGGCAACCCGCCCAAAGCGCAGCGACCGGGACGAACCCGGAGGCACGCCCGGCGCGTCCTAGGTGCCGGGCTTCTCCCACGGCGCGGGGAACGGGAAGTACTTCTCGAGGAAGTCCGTCACGCGCCGGGTGCGCTCCTCGTCCGAGACCTCCGGGAAGCTCCCGTCGTTCAGGCAGAAGAAGTCCACGTTCCGCTTCTTGAGCAGCTCGTCGAGCGCCTTGAGCCCGGACTGCATCGTGGTGTCGACGTACCGCACCGGCGCGTTCTCCTGCACGATCGCCCGCCCGGTGAGCAGCGCGTAGTAGTGGTACAGGGAGTTCGTCACCGAGATGTTGTCCGCCGCACGGAATCGTGAGGCCGCCGTGGCGCGGAACTCCGCCGCGAACTCGTGCTCCATCTCGGTCATGATCGAGGCGCGCAGCGGTGTGGGCGCGTGCTCGAGGTGCCGCGTCGTCACCGCACCGAACCGCTGCTGCAGCAGTCGGCGGTTGACGCGGGCGGAGTTCTCGAACCCGCTGCGGGCCGCGTTGTTCGAGCCGAGGCCGATACGGGTGGTCGCGAGGATGAACTTCGACACCGAGCCCGGGCTGAAGAACACCGACGGCTCGACCATCCGCCCGAAGAACATGTCGTCGTTCGAGTAGATGAAGTGCTCGCTGATGCCCGGGATGTGGTGCAGCTGGGACTCGACGGCCTGCGAGTTGTGGGTCGGGAGCACCGAGGGGTCCGCGAAGAACTCCTCGCTCCGGACGATCCGCACCTTCGGGTGGTCGGCGAGCCAGGCGGGTGCCGGCGAGTCGGTCGCGATGTAGATCTGACGGATCCACGGCGCGAAGGTGTGCACCGAGCGCAGCGCGTACTTCAGCTCGTCGATCTGCCGGAAACGTGCGGGGGCGTCGTCGCCCTCCCCCAGCACGGCGTTCGCCTGAGCCGCCTGGCGGGCACGCTGGTACTCGATCGCGTTGCCGTCGACCCACGAGAACACGATGTCGATCGGGAAGCGGATGTCCGACACGTGGTCGTCGAACATGTGCTCCACGGTCCGCCAGGTGCGGCCGTAGCGCTCGATGTCCACGAGCACGAACTCGTCGATCGGCAGGCTGCGACGCATCAGGGCGTTCTCGACGGGCGCCAGCACCTCGGTGTCGGTGACGCGCCAGAACTCGAGCTGGACGCTCGTCTCGGCGCCGTAGCGGAGCCGACCCATGGGCTCGAGCCGGGGCCGGAAGACGCGGAGCACCGGCTCGTCGACGGAGCCGAGGCCGTCGTCGAGGACGAGCACTGCCGGCTCCCCCGGCGGCTTCGCGTAGAACGGCTCGTTGGCTGCGGCGGCCATGATCGCGCTCTCGGCGCGCTGCCGGTCGCGTTCGTCGACGGCGATCACCGGTCGTCGGTCGTTGCCGCGGATGAGCAGGTGGTCGACGTCACCGGCGGTGAGTGCGTCGTCGAGGAACAACAGGTCCTCGATCATCGACTGCTGGGGGGTCAGGTGCCCGTTGACCAGGGTCAGGCGTCCCTTGCGGACGACGACGTCAGGTCGGTCGAGACCGCCGGAGGACGGTCGAGGGTTCAGCAGAGGACTCTCGGTCGCCGGCTCGGTCTCGTGGCTCATCCATGCCCTTCGCATCGCGTGCGCCGGACCCTGTGCCCGGCTCCTGTGATCCTACCGTCCGGCGGCGCGCCGGGAGCGCGCGTCGGCCGTGGGAGCCCGGTACCGGTCGCGTCGGTACCGCTGGCCTCAGGCGGACGGACGGGAGGCGCGCCCCGCGTCCGTCCCGCGCCGTACCTTGACCGTGATCCCCACCACGATGAACGCGGCCGCTGCGACGAGCTGCAGGCCCGCCCAGACCTGGCCGGGGATCGTGACGACGACGACCGGATTCCAGCACACCGCGATCGCGGCGGTGAGCGCGACCGCCCACCAGGTGCGACCGCGGAACGCGAAGACGAGCACGATGAGGGCGAGCACCGTCACGCCCCACCGGACGAAGACGAAGCCCGAGGAGTCGATGACGGCCACGAACGCGATGAGGACCACGGCGGCCAGCAGCGACGGCGCCAGGGCCGGACGCGTGAAGGGCGGTGTGCCATCGGCCGAGGTCGGGCCGGCTGACGGAGCGGCCGGGCGCCCTGGTCCGGGCCGGTCGGTCGGGAGGCCCTGCAGCGAGGACCCGGCCGGGGGCCGACCCTTCCGCGCCATCAGGCGCCGGCCTCCTCGAGGTCGATCGCCTGGATCGGCCGGGACATCGGCGGGAGGTCCCGGACGCGCTCGAGCGCCGGCACGAGCTCGTCGACGACGGCACGGTAGCCGTCCGCGTTGAGGTGCAGGCCGTCCTCGGTGAAGCGCTCGGCCAGGTGGTCGTCCTCGGCCAGCGCGGGCCAGAGGTCGAGGTACTGCGCGTGGCAGGTCGCGACGAACTGCCGCAGGTGCCGGTTCGCCTCCTCGATCTTCGCGCTCCAGTCGGCCTGGCGGGGCAGGATCGACACGAGCAGCAGCCGGACGCCCGGCAGTTCCCGACGCAGCGTGACGAGGATCGACTCGACCCCGCGGACGACGTGCTCGACGCTCGACCGGTGGTTGCCGAAGTCGTTGGTCCCGATGAGCAGCACGATCACCTCGGGCTGCTCGGCGATCACGGCGTCGAGGCGGGCGAGGACACCGTCGGTGGTGTCGCCGCCGACGCCCTGGTTGCTCGTGCGCTCCGCCGGGAGCCACTGGTCCCAGGACCCCTGCTCGGTGATGCTGTCGCCCAGGAACAGGACGGTGGGGTGTTCGGTGCTCATGCTGCCTCCTCGTGGACCGGTTCCTGCGCCCCATTCTGCTGGGTCCAGTTCCGCCCCGTCGATTCCGTGTGCTGCGACTCGCGCTCAGCCGCGGCGGTGATGCGCTCGACCATGCCGGGGAAGATGATGCCGTGGAAGGGCAGGATCCCGTACCAGTACAGGCGTCCGGGCAGCCCCTGCGGGAAGTAGATCGCCCGCTGGTGGTAGTCGCTGCCGCCGTCGTCGCTCGGGGACACCCGCATCTCGAGCCATGCGCGACCGGGGGACTTGAACTCCGCGCGGAGGCGCAGGTAGCGCCCCCGTTCGAGGCGCTCGACGCGCCACCAGTCGAGCGCGTCGCCCTGCTCGAGGCGGTGCGGGTCGCGGCGACCACGGTTCAGTCCGACGCCGCCGGCGACCTTGTCCATCCAGCCGCGCGCGACCCAGGCCAGGGGGAACGAGTACCAGCCGTTCTCGCCGCCGATCGACTCGACGACGCGCCAGACGTCCTCGGCACTGGCACTCGAGTGCCGCTTCCGGTCGTCGACGTAGACCGTGTGCCCGGCCCACTCGGGGTCGCTCGGCAGCGGGTCCGCCGGGGTCGCGGTGAGCGTGGCGCTCCGCCAGCTCGTCTCGACCTCGCCCTTGCGCATCTTCGTCAGGGCGAGACGGACCGCCCGGCGGTACGAGGTCAGTCCGCCCTCAGGCCGCGGCACGACGTCGTCGATGTCGTGCTCGCGCTGCACGCACTCGAACTGGAGCGACTCGATGATCGGTGTCGCGAGCTTCCGCGGGATCGGCGTCACGATGTTGAACCAGTGCGCCGACAGACCGGGGGTCAGGACGGGCAGGACGGTGAAGCGCCGCTGGGGCAGCTTGGCCTCGACCGCGTAGCCGTTGAGCATCTGCCCGTACTTCAGGACGTCCGGGCCGCCGATGTCGAACGTGCGGTTGACGTCCGCGGGGATGTCGAGCGCCGCGACCAGGTAGTACAGGACGTCGCGGACGGCGATCGGCTGGATGCGGTTGCGGACCCACCGGGGCGCGGGCATCCAGGGCAGCACGTCGGTCACGTGCCGGATCATCTCGAACGAGGTGCTCCCCGACCCGATGACGACGCCCGCCTGGTAGGCGATGGTCGGGACGCCGGAGGCGAGGAGCACGTCCCCGACCTCCTTCCGGCTCCGGAGGTGCTTCGACAGCTCGCCGTCCGGGTGAAGCCCGCCGAGGTACACGAACCGCCGGACGCCGGCGCCGTGGCCTTCGCGCGCCATCGTCTCGACGGCGTCCCGCTCGGCCCGCTCGAAGTCCCCGTCGGCACCCATGGCGTGCGCGAGGTAGTAGACGGCCTCGATGCCCCGCACGGCGGAACGGACTGCGTCGGCGTCCTGCAGGTCGCCCTCCGCGATCTCGACGTCGTCGTGCCACGGCACGTCCTGGAGCTTCCGCGGCGTGCGGACGAAGACGCGGACGTCGTGTCCGGCCTCGAGGAGGCGGGGGACGAGACGCCCACCGATGTACCCGGTCGCACCGGTGACGAGGACCTGCATGCAGGGCACGGTACGCGCGTCGCCTCCGGGTAGGCTTTCCGGGTGGACAACGCAGCGATCCCCGCACACCAGCACCGGGCCGACCAGCACGACCTCGGCGCCGACGCCGTGCGCGCCCTCATCGACCACGCGATCCTCAAGCCCGAGCTGACCCGCGCCGACGTCGACGCGCAGCTCGACGAGGCCGCCGCCCACCGGGTCTTCAGCGTCTGCGTCCGACCGAGCGACGTCGCGCACGCCGTCGAGCGCCTGCAGGGCACCGGCGTCGGCGTCGGCACCGTGATCGGGTTCCCGCACGGCACCACGACCACCGCCGCCAAGGTCGCAGAGTCGCTGCAGGCCCTGGCCGACGGCGCGTTCGAGCTCGACATGGTGCAGAACATCGGCGCGGCGCGGTCCGGTGACTGGGACCGGGTCGAGCAGGACGTCCGCGCGGTGGTGGACGCAGCCGGCGACACCGTCGTCAAGGTCATCCTCGAGACCGCGTTCCTGACCGACGACGAGATCGTCGCCGCGTCCCGGGCCGCCCAGCGCGCGGGTGCCGCGTTCGTCAAGACCTCGACCGGGTTCGCCGGCGGCGGCGCGACGGCCGAGCACATCCGGCTGATGCGCGAGACCGTCGGCCCCGACACCGGCGTCAAGGCGTCCGGTGGCGTCCGTGGCCTCGACACCCTGCTCGAGATGGTCGAGGCGGGTGCCGACCGGATCGGCACGAGTGCCTCGGCACGCATCCTCGACGAGGTTGCGCACCGTGCCGAGACCGGCTCCGCGTCCGCACTCGGCGACGACAGCTCCTCCTACTGACGACCCGCCGTCCGCTCCCCCGGACGGCACCACCCAGACCACACCACCCAGAGCACGACCCGGACCGGCCGCGGCCGGACCGACACCACCCGACCCGACCACATCGCCCGGGCCGGCCCGCACCGACGCGAGGTCGCGTCGTCACGGCGAGCCGAGCCTCCAGACCGCCGCATCGGAGCGCGCATGTCCAGCACCGCAGCCCAGTCCCCCTCGTCCGCGATCGCGCTGGCCGTCGATCTCGGCGGTACCAAGGTCGAGGCGGCCCTCGTCTCCGACCAGGGCGTCGTCCTGCCGGGGACCCGGCACCGCCAGCCGACCGGGCCACTGCGGAGCGCGGACGAGCTGCAGGCTGCGGTCGACCAGGTCGTGACGGCGACGCTCGCGACGCTGCCGGCGGACGCGCAGCTCGTGGGTGTCGGCGTCGGCGCTGCCGGACCCGTCGACGAGGAGCACGGCCTCGTCTCCCCCCTGAACATGCCGGTGTGGCGCGGGTGGCCGCTCCGCGACGCCATCGCGGCCCTCGTCCCGGAGGGCGTCCCGGTCACGCTCCGGATGGACGGCCTCGCGATCACCCTGGCCGAGCACTGGGTCGGCGCGGCACAGGGGTCCGACCACGTCATGGGCATGATCGTGTCCACCGGCGTCGGCGGCGGGCTGATCCTGCACGGGCGCACCGTGAGCGGCCCGACCGGCAACGCCGGCCACATCGGGCACGTCGAGTGCGGCGGCTTCGACGACCCGTGCGCCTGCGGTGGGACCGGGTGCCTCGAGGCCGTGGCCAGCGGACCGAAGACCGTCGCCTGGGCGCAGCGGCAGGGGTTCACCGGGAGCACCGGCGAGGAGCTCTCCGCGGCCTACGCCGCCGGTGACGACGTCGCCGTGGCCGCGGTCCGACGGAGCGGTCGCGCGCTCGGGCAGGCGATCGCGGCGGCCACGAGCCTGGTGGACCTCGAGGTCGTGGCGATCGGCGGCGGGTTCTCGCACGTCACGCCCGACCTGTTCGAGTACGCCCGCGAGGCCGTCGCCGAGCGCGTCGAGTTCGGCTTCGTCACGAAGGTGCGGATCGTCCCGACCGGGCTGTCCCAGGACGGCCCGCTCATCGGGGCAGCAGCGCTCGTGCACCGCGCGGACGTCCTGCGCTGAGTCAGGGGCGCGGTGCTCTCCACAGGGCTGACCGCGACCGCCGCCCGTCCGGCAGGATGAGCGGGTGCCGACGCCTCGCCTGCTGACCAGTGACGACTGGCCGGAGGCGGAGCTCCGCGCCGCCGTCCTGGCGGGTGAGCTCGTCCCCGTCGGGTGGTGCTGGGCCTCCCCCGCGGAGCCGCAGACGCCCGGACTGCGCGCCGCCGCGCACGCGTGGCGAGTGCCCGACGTCCGGCTGGTGGCCAGTGGTCGGTCCGCCGCGTGGATCTGGGGCGCCACGTCGCGTCCGCCGTCGCCGATCGAGGTGAGCGTGCCGCCGACCCTCCGCCTGCGCGTCGACCCGGACGTCCGGCTCCGCGAGGTGCGGCTCACCACCGAGGACACGGTGCGCCTCGGTCGGACCCGGGTCACCACGCCGGAGCGGACGGCGGTGGACCTGCTCCGCGCGCCGGGGCCCTTCGACACGTCGGCACGCGACGCCCTCCGTGGACTCGTCGCCATCGGCGCGGTCTCGACGGTCGATGTTCACCGCCGCCTGGACGCGCTCGGGACGATCCCGATGGTGCGTCAGGCGGAACGCCGACTCGACCTGGCGACCGCCGGGTGGGTCCCGGCCGGCGTCGGCCCGTGCTGACGGCGGTCGGTGCCCGGGGTCAGCCGGCGCTGACCGCGGTCCCTGACCGGGGTCAGCCCGCGCTGACCCGGTACACGTCGTACACCGCGTCGATGCGCCGCACGGCGTTCAGCACCCGGTCGAGGTGGGTCGTGTCGCCCATCTCGAACACGAACCGGCTGAGCGCCAGGCGGTCGGACGACGTCGACACCGTCGCGGACAGGATGTTCACGTGGTGGTCGGTCAGCACACGGGTGACGTCGCTGAGCAACCCGGAGCGGTCGAGCGCCTCGATCTGGATCTGTACGAGGAAGACCGACTTCGACGACGGGGCCCACTCGACCTCGATCATCCGGTCCGGCTCGTTCATCAGCGACTTGACGTTCGTGCACGACGCCTGGTGGACCGAGACGCCCTGGCCGCGGGTGATGAAGCCGACGATCTGGTCCCCCGGCACCGGCGTGCAGCACTTCGCGAGCTTCACCAGGATGTCCGGTGCCCCACGCACGAGCACACCGCTGTCGCTGTTCCGGAGCTGTCGGCTCGTGACCTGCCGCGGGAAGGCGAGTTCGGGCTCGTCCGTCTCGGTCTCCGCCTGGACGTTCCCGAGCACCTTCTCGATGACGGACTGCGTGGAGACGTGGCCCTCGCCCACCGCGGCGTACAGGGCGGAGACGTCGTCGTACCGCATCGACGAGGCGACCTCGGCGATGGAGTCCTGGCTCATGATGCGCTGGAGCGGCAGGTTCTGCTTGCGCATCGCGCGGGCGATGGCGTCGCGGCCCTGCTCGATCGCCTCTTCGCGGCGCTCCTTGGTGAACCACTGCTTGATCTTGTTGCGCGCCCGGGGGCTCCGCACGAAGGTAAGCCAGTCCTGGCTCGGGCCGGAGTCGGGGTTCTTCGACGTGAAGATCTCCACCACGTCGCCGCTCGACAGCGTGCTCTCGAGCGGGACGAGCCGGCCGTTCACCTTGGCACCCATCGTGCGGTGCCCGATCTCGGTGTGCACCGCGTACGCGAAGTCCACCGGGGTGGCGCCGGCGGGCAGGCCGATGACCTTGCCCTGCGGGGTGAAGACGTACGTCTCCTTCGCGCCGATCTCGTAGCGCAGTGAGTCGAGGAACTCGCCCGGATCGCTCGTCTCGGCCTGCCAGTCGGTGATGTGGGCGAGCCACGCCATGTCCTGGTCGTCGGTGGTCGACGAGGCGTCGACGTCACGGCCCTGCGCACGCTGCTTGTACTTCCAGTGCGCCGCGACACCGAACTCGGCCCGCTGGTGCATCTCGTGCGTGCGGATCTGGATCTCGACGGCACGGCCCTGCGGTCCGAGCACGGTGGTGTGCAGGGACTGGTACAGGTTGAACTTCGGCGTCGCGATGTAGTCCTTGAACCGCCCGGGCAGCGGGGTCCACCGCGCGTGCACCGACCCGAGCATCGCGTAGCAGTCGCGGACGGTCGGCACGAGCACGCGGATGCCGACCAGGTCGTAGATCTCGTCGAACTCGCGCCCGCGGACGATCATCTTCTGGTAGATCGAGTAGTACTGCTTCGGCCGGCCCATGACCTCGCCGCGGACCTTCGCCGCCTTCAGGTCCTTCTTGAGGGTGCCGATGACGTTCTGCACGAACTGCTCGCGCTTCGGCTGGCGCTCCTTGACCAGGCTGTCGATCTCGACGTAGAGCTTCGGGTGCAGGACCGCGAAGGACAGGTCCTCGAGCTCCAGCTTGATCATCTGGATGCCGAGCCGGTGCGCCAGCGGCGCGTAGATCTCGAGGGTCTCCTTCGCCTTGCGCGTGGCCGAGGCGGACTCCACGAAGCCCCAGGTACGGGCGTTGTGCAGGCGGTCGGCGAGCTTGATGACGAGGACGCGGATGTCCTTGGACATCGCGATGACCATCTTGCGGACGGTCTCGGCCTGCGCGCTGTCGCCGTACTTGACCTTGTCGAGCTTGGTGACGCCGTCGACGAGCATCGCGATCTCGTCGCCGAAGTCGGACCGGAGCTGGTCGAGCTGGTAGTCGGTGTCCTCGACGGTGTCGTGCAGCAGGGCCGCGGCGATCGTGATCGTCCCGATCCCCAGGTCGGCGAGGATCTGCGCGACGGCGACCGGGTGCGTGATGTACGGCTCGCCCGACTTCCGCTTCTGCCCGTCGTGCGCGCGCTCGGCGACCGAGTACGCCCGCTCGATGAGCGTCACGTCGGCCTTGGGGTGGTGTGACCGGACGGTGCGGATGAGGGTGTCGACCGCACCCGCGGGCTGCGCCCGCGAGAACAGGCGCGGCAACAGCGACCGGAGGGACCCGAGATTGCCGGTGGTCGTCGCGTTCAGCGGACTGGAGGGTCGTGGCGCGGAACCGGGACGGCTCGCGCCGGGCGTGGGCGCACCCTGGGACGAGGACTCACGGGTGTCCGTCATGATGCGCCTCCTGCGACCGGTGTCCGGGTACGATCTGGCAAGCCTACGCGCGTCCGGTCAGTGCTCGTGACGCGGTTCGCCCTGGGCGTCGTCGGCCCCTGCGGCCCGGACGACGGGCTGGCCCGCCTGCTCCCAGGCGACCATGCCCCCGGTGAGGTTGACCGCAGGCACCCCCGACTGCTCGAGGGCCGCGACGACCCGCGCGGACCGGGCGCCGGAGTGGCAGACGACGATCGCCGGCTGGTCGCCGCCGTCGATCTCCTGCCAGCGCGCGACGAGCTCGGACATCGGTACCAGGGTCGCCTCGGGTGCGTGGACCTCGTCCCACTCCCCCTGCTCGCGCACGTCGAACAGGCGCGCGCCCGCACCGAGCCGCCGACGTGCCTCGGCGACGTCGACGTCGTGCACCTCGACCGCCATCAGACGACCTCGGCCGCGGCGTCGAGCTCGCGCTGGCGCTTCTCGGCCGCGCGCGTCTTCTTCGCGTCGGCCTCCTTGACCTTCGGCTCGTTCTCGCGCAGGTGGGCGTACATCGGCGAGGCGATGAAGATCGTCGAGTAGGTGCCGACGATGATGCCGATGAAGAGCGCGAGCGAGATGTCCCGCAGCGTGCCGGCACCGAGCACGTACGACCCGATGAAGAGGATCGCCGCGACCGGCAGCAGCGCCACGACCGACGTGTTGATCGAGCGCACGAGCGTCTGGTTGACCGCGAGGTTGACCGACTGCACGAAGGTGCGGTGCGACTCCTGCGAGGTGTTCTCGCGCACCTTGTCGAACACCACGACGGTGTCGTACAGCGAGTAGCCGAGGATCGTGAGGAAGCCGATCACCGCGGCCGGCGTGACCTCGAGTCCGACGATGCCGTAGACGCCGGCGGTGATGAGCAGGTCGTGCAGCAGCGCGACCATGGCGGACACCGACATCTTCCACGTGCGGAAGTAGAGGGCCATCACGACGGCCGCCAGCGCGAGGAAGATGACCAGACCGCGGATCGCCTGCGCGAGGACGTCCGCACCCCAGGTCGCACCGATGTAGGTGGAGGCGACCTGGTCCTCGGACACGCCGTAGGCCTGCGCCAGGGCGTCCTGCACCTCGGTCGTCTCGCGGTCCGTCAGCTGCTCGGTCTGGACGCGGATGCCGTCCTGACCGAGCTGGGAGACGCGCGGGATCCCCTCGGGGACGACCGACTCGACCGTCCGCGTGGCGATCGACTGGTCGAGGGTCTTCGCGTTCGAGATCGTGAACTCGGACCCGCCGGTGAACTCGATGCCGAGGTGGTATCCGCCGCGGAGCCACGGCACCACGAGCGAGATCACGATCGCGATCAGGGCGATGAGGTACCAGGTCTTCCGGCGCCCGACGATGTCGTAGGAGCGCTTCCCGGTGTAGAGGTCGCTGCCGAACTGGCTGAAGCTGGCCATCAGTCGTCCTTCCCGTCCGGCGTGGAGCCGTTGCCGCCGGAGGCCTGCTGGGCCTTCCGCTCTGCGATCGTCTGGCGGCGCTGGGCCTCGCCCGCGCTGCGCTGGCGCTTGCCGTCCACGACCGGCGCACGGAACTGCGCCCGGCCGCGGTAGACCGCGCCGAGGGCGGACGGGTCGAGTCCGCTGAACCGGTGCCCCTCGCCGAAGAACCGGCTGCGGGCGATGAGCTGCATCATCGGGTGGGTGAAGAGCACCACCACGATCACGTCGATCAGGGTCGTGAGGAGCAGCGTGAACGCGAAGCCCTTCACGTCGCTCACGGCGAGGATGTAGAGCACGACCGCCGCGAGGAAGTTGATCGAGTCGGACGCCAGGATCGTGCGCAGGGCGCGCTTCCACCCGGACTCCACCGCGCTCTCGAGCCCGCGGCCGTCCCGCAGCTCGTCACGGATGCGCTCGAAGTACACGATGAACGAGTCCGCCGTGATGCCGATGGCGACGATGAGACCGGCGACGCCCGCGAGCGACAGGCGGTAGTCGACCCGCCACGACATGATCGCGATCACCAGGTAGGTCAGCGCCGCTGCGACACCGAGCGAGAGCACCGTCACGAACGCCAGCGCCCGGTACTGGATGATCGAGTAGATCACGACGAGGATCAGACCGATCAGACCGGCGACGAGTCCGCCGACGAGCTGGGCCGTGCCCAGGGTCGCCGTGATCTGCTCGTTCGACTGCACCTGGAAGTTGATCGGCAGGGCGCCGTACTTCAGCTGGTCCGCCAGGGTCTTCGACGACTCGGCGGTGAAGTTGCCGGTGATCTGGGCTTTGCCGTTCGTGATCGCCGCGTTCGAGGCGGGCGCCGTGATGACGGTGCCGTCGAGCACGATCGCGAACTGGTTCTGCGGCGACGGGAGCTTGACGAGGCGGCTCGTGACGTCGCGGAAGTCCTCCGAGCTCTTGCCCGAGAACGTCAGGTTGACGGCCCACTGCCCGGTGGTCGCGCCCTGCGAGTCGGTGGCGAGGCCCGAGGTCGCGTTGCTGATGCCCGAACCGGACACCTCGACGGGGCCGAGGATGTACTTGGCGGTGCCGTCCTGGTCGCACGTGACGAGCGGTTCGTCGTCGGGCGCCGTGGTGACGTCGTCCGGGGCCGCACAGTTGTAGTTCGTGTACAGGTCCTGCAGCGCCGGCGTGACCTGGGAGAGGTCACTGCCGTTCGTCGGCTTGGTGCTCGGGGTCGCCTCGAGCGACGCGGGCGGCGAGTAGGGCGTGGGCGACGCGGTCGCTCCGTCCCCGCCGACCGCCGTGTTCGTCGCGGCCTCGGTGTAGAGCACCGGACGGAAGGTGAGCTTCGCGGCCGCCTCGATGCGGTCGATCGTCGCCTTGTCCGGCTTGCCCGGGATGGACACGACGATGTTGTTCGTGCCCTGCGTGTTGATCTGCGACTCGGAGACGCCCGTCGCGTTGATGCGCTGGCGGATGATGTTGACCGCCTGGTTCAACTGCTGCGAGGTGACGGACCCGCCCTCGGTGTTCTGCGCGGCGAGGGTGAGCTGCGTGCCACCCTGCAGGTCGAGTGCCAGCTCCGGCACCCAGCTCGCACCGGCGAACCACTCGTTCGTGTCGTCCTTGCTGTTGGCCGCGAGCACCGACGCAGCGGTGTTCAGGCCGGCCAGGGCCGCCATGATGATCACCAACCAGGTGAGCGAGCGCAGCGCCTTCTTGACGGGTGTCGATCGTGCCACCGGTCGTCTCGTCTTTCTGTTCAGGACCGACGGCGACGCGGCCGGCGGCGGTGGGGGTCGCCGGGTCTGCTGACCCGGCGACCGAGGGCGTCAGTCTTCGGTCTTGCGCTTGTTCGGGTCGGTCTCGTCGACCCGCTCGCCGTAGACCGGCTCACCGTTGAGCTCGGCGACCGGCTTCGGCGCCGCGGTGTCGTCATCGGCCACGACGGCCGTCTCGACGTCGGACGCGTTCTCGTCGACCACGCGCGACAGCGTCTGGCGGTGGACGGTGACGACCGTTCCCGGCGCGATCTCGACGTCGGCGGTGACCTTCTCGTCGTCGACCGAGAGCAGCGTGCCGTACAGACCGAACGACAGCATGACGCGGGCGCCCGGGACCATCTTCGTCTGCAGCTCCGCCTGCTGCTTCTTGCGCTTGCGGCTGCTGTAGAACATGAAGGCGGCGAACGCGACGATGATGACGATGAGGAAGAGTGATTGGTCCATGGGGGCGTTGCCTTCTCTGGTTGCTCGGATCCAGCCGGAGCGGACGTTGCTCGGCTTCGGGCCGTAGCAGTCTAGGGCACGGGCGTGTCCGTGATCGGGCAGCCACCTGAGCGTGGTCCCACGATGATGCTGCTGATCACTCAGAATACTGCATACGAGTTCAGTCGTCGAACAGCCCGGGCTGCCCGCCGACGCCCTCGCCCGGGGTGATCCCGAAGTGGCGCCAGGCCTGCGGCGTCGCGATCCGGCCGCGGGGCGTCCGGGTCACGAGCCCGACGCGGACCAGGAACGGCTCCACGACCGACTCGATCGTCTCGGACTCCTCGCCGACGGACACCGCGAGGGTGTTCAGGCCGACCGGACCGCCGTCGAACCGCGTGAGCATCGTCTCCACCACGGCGCGGTCGAGTCGGTCGAGCCCGAGCTCGTCGACGTCGTACAGGTCGAGGGCACCCTGCACCGCGGCCATGCCGTCCGAGGTGCGGTGCACGAGGGCGTAGTCGCGGACCCGACGCAGCAGTCGGTTCGCGATGCGCGGGGTGCCGCGAGAGCGCCCGGCGATCTCGCGCAACGCCGACCGGTCGATCTGCAACTCGAGCAGGTGTGCCGCCCGGATGAGGACCTGTTCGAGCTCGTCCTTCTCGTAGAACTCGAGGTGGGCCGTGAAGCCGAACCGGTCGCGCAGCGGGTTCGGCAAGAGGCCCGCGCGGGTCGTCGCTCCGACCAGCGTGAACGGTGCGAGGTCGAGCGGGATGCTCGTCGCGCCGGCACCCTTGCCGACCATGACGTCGATGCGGAAGTCCTCCATCGCCAGGTAGAGCATCTCCTCCGCCGAGCGCGCCATGCGGTGGATCTCGTCGATGAACAGGACCTCGCCCGGCACCAGCGAGGACAGCACGGCGGCCAGGTCACCGGCGTGCTGGATCGCGGGGCCGCTCGACATCCGCAGGGGACGACCGGACTCGTGGGCGACGATCATCGCGAGCGTCGTCTTGCCGAGCCCCGGCGGGCCGGCCATCAGGATGTGGTCGGGCGTGCGCTCCTGCAGCGCCGCGGCCTTGAGGAGCAGGTCGAGCTGGCCGCGGACCTTGCGCTGGCCGACGAACTCGTCGAGCGACTTCGGACGCAGCGCGCCCTCGAACGCCAGTTCTTCCTGCGACTCGGCGCCGGCCGAGGTGATGCCGCTCACCGTCCCGCTCCCGTGGGCCGCAGCGTGCCGAGCGCGGCGCGGAGCAGCGCCTGCGTGCCCATGGCCGCGGCGCCCGGGTCGTTCGCCACGACGGCGTCGACGGCGGACTGCGCGGCGTCCTCACGCCAGCCGAGCCCGACGAGCGCGGAGACGACGTCGACCGCCGCGGGGTGCGCCGCCGTGCCCGTGCCGACCGCGGCCGTCGGGGCCTGCTCGAACGCGACGAGCTTGCCGGACAGGGCGACCGTGATGAGCTTCGCGGTCTTCGGGCCGATGCCGGAGACCTTGCGGAAGGCCGCGTCGTCCTCGCTCGCGACGGCGTTCGCGATCTGCGCCGGGTCCATGTGGGCGAGGACGCCGAGCGCCGACTTCGGCCCGACGCCGGAGACGCTGCGGAGCAGGTCGAACACCTGGAGGGCGTCGGCCGACTCGAACCCGAAGAGCAGGTGCTCGTCCTCGCGCACGATCATCGCCGTGCGCAGGAACACCTCGGTGCCCTGGCGCATCGTCAGGGCGTGCGCGGGCGTCACCGTGACGGCGTACCCCACTCCCCCGACCTCGACCACGACGGCCGATCCGGAGACGTCGATGCAGGTTCCCCGGAGGCTCGCGATCATGCCCACGAGCCTAGGGCCGCCCACCGACGGAACCGGACCGCCGCGCGGCGGCAGCGGCACCCAGGCGTGCAGCGGCTGCGCCACCGGCGCCCGGGCGCGACGCAGCGGCGGCAGCGCGCGCCAGCGGGGAGTCCGCGGCCCCGGCCTGCGCGTCCCGCCAGGCCCGCTGTGCCGACGTGAGCGTCGACGGGCCGGGGCCGACGCGATCCGGTGATCCGAGCCTCCAGGCATGGCAGACCGCGAGCGCGAGCGCGTCGGCGGCGTCGGCGGGCTTCGGCGCCTCGTCGAGGCCGAGCACCCGCGCGATCATCGTCTGCACCTGGCGCTTGTCGGCGTTGCCGTACCCGGTGACGGCGGCCTTGACCTCGGACGGCGTGTGGAGCCCGACGGGGAGACCGCGGGCCGCCGCGGCGTGCAGGGCCAGCCCCGCCGCCTGTGCGGTGCCCATGACGGTGCGGACGTTCGCCTGCGCGAACACGCGCTCGACGGCCACCGCGTCGGGGCGGTGGTCGTCGATCTCGGCGGCGATGCCGTCAGCGATGCGCAGGAGACGCTGCTCCAGCGCCATGTCCGCAGGCGTGCGCACGACCGTCACGTGGACGAGCCGTGCGCGCCGGTTCGGTGTGACCTCGACCACACCGACACCGCACCGGGTGAGCCCGGGGTCGACCCCGAGCACGCGGAGCACCGGACTAGTCCTCGTCCTCGTCGAGCTCGGCCTGGACGTCCGCGGGGATGTCGAAGTTGGCGTAGACGTTCTGCACGTCGTCGCTGTCCTCGAGTGCGTCGATCAGCTTGAACACCTTGCGCGCCGTCTCGGCGTCGACCGGGACCTTCACGCCGGGCACGAACTCGGCGTCGGCGGAGTCGTAGTCGATCCCGGCGTCCTGCAGCGCGGTGCGGGCCGCGACGAGGTCGGTCGCCTCGGTGATGACCTCGAAGCCACCGCCCTGGTCGATGACGTCCTCGACACCCGCGTCGAGCACGGCCGTCATGACGGTGTCCTCGTCGAGGCCGTCGGTCTTCGTCACCGAGATGACGCCCTTGCGCGAGAAGTTGTACGCCACGCTGCCCGGGTCGGCCATCGTGCCGCCGTTGCGGGACATCGCCGTCCGGACCTCGGCCGCGGCACGGTTCTTGTTGTCCGTGAGGCACTCGACGAGCATGGCGACGCCGTTCGGGCCGTAGCCCTCGTACATGATCGTCGTGTACTCGATCGACTCACCGGTCAGGCCGGCGCCGCGCTTGATCGCGCGGTCGATGTTGTCGTTCGGCACCGAGGTCTTCTTCGCCTTCTGCACGGCGTCGACCAGCGTCGGGTTGCCCGACAGGTCCGCGCCGCCCATCTTCGCGGCGACCTCGATGTTCTTGATGAGCTTGGCGAACGACTTCGCACGGCGCTGGTCGATGACCGCCTTCTTGTGCTTGGTCGTTGCCCACTTGGAATGCCCGGACACGGTGCTCCTTGCGTCTAGCGGAAGATCCGCACCAGTGTACCGGCCGGGAGGCGCGGATCGCCGCCGCCCCGCGGGTCGCGCCCGACCCGGTCCGCTCCGCCATCCCCGCGGAACCTGGTTCCGGACACGGCACCACGAAGCAGCGCGGTTCCGTGTCCGGAACCTGGTTCCCTTCCGCGTCGTTCGAGCGGGGGGGGGTCAGGCGGAGCGGACGAGGTCGAGGAAGCGGCGGTGGAAACGGTCCTCGCCGGCGACCTCGGGGTGGAACGCGCTCGCGAGCACGTTGTCCTGCTGCACCGCGACGACCTGTCCGTCGGCCAGGGCACCGAGGACCTCGACGCCGTCGCCGTGCTGCTCCACCACGGGTGCGCGGATGAACACCGCGTGCACGGGGGCCTCCCCCAGTGCCGGCATCGGGATGTCGGTCTCGAAGGAGTCGTTCTGGCTGCCGAACGCGTTGCGGCGCACCGTGGTGTCGAGCACGCCGAGTGTCTGCTGCCCCGGGATCCCAGCGGCGATCCGGGACGACAGCATGATCATCCCGGCACAGGTGCCGTACGCGGGGAGCCCGTCACGGATCGCCGCGCTGAGCGGCTCGGCGACACCGAACGTCCGGGACAGCTTGTCCATGACGCTCGACTCACCGCCGGGGATCACGACGCCGTCGAGCGCGTCGATCTCCTCGGGCCGACGGAGCGGCACCACGTCGGCGCCGAGCTCCGTCAGCGACGCGATGTGCTCGCGGAAGTCGCCCTGTAGCGCGAGGACCCCGATGCGGGGTCGGGCGCTCACCAGCCGCGCTCGGCGAGGCGGTGCGGGGCGGGGACGTCGGCGACGTTGATGCCCACCATGGCCTCGCCCAGCCCGCGGGAGACCTCGGCGATGACCTTCGGGTCGTCGTGGAAGGTCACGGCCTTGACGATCGCCGCGGCGCGCTTGGCCGGGTCGCCCGACTTGAAGATGCCGGAGCCGACGAACACGCCGTCCGCGCCGAGCTGCATCATCATCGCGGCGTCGGCCGGGGTCGCGACACCACCGGCGGTGAACAGCACCACCGGGAGCTTGCCGGTCTGTGCGACCTCCTTCACGACGTCGAACGGGGCCTGCAGCTCCTTCGCGGCGACGTAGAGCTCGTCCTCCTTGAGGTACCGCAGCGCCGCGATCTCCTTGGAGATGGTGCGGATGTGCTTCGTGGCCTCGGACACGTCACCGGTGCCGGCCTCGCCCTTGGAGCGGATCATGGCGGCGCCCTCGGTGATGCGACGGAGCGCCTCGCCCAGGTTGGTGGCACCGCAGACGAAGGGCGTGGTGAAGTTCCACTTGTCGATGTGGTTGACGTAGTCGGCGGGCGACAGCACCTCGGACTCGTCGATGTAGTCGACGCCGAGCTCCTGGAGCACCTGGGCCTCGACGAAGTGGCCGATGCGGGCCTTCGCCATGACCGGGATCGACACCGCGGCGATGATCTCCTCGATCATCGACGGGTCGGACATGCGGGCGACACCGCCCTGCGCGCGGATGTCGGCGGGGACGCGCTCGAGGGCCATGACGGCGGTGGCGCCGGCCTCTTCCGCGATGCGGGCCTGCTCGGCGTCGATGACGTCCATGATCACGCCACCTTTGAGCATCTCGGCGAGGCCGCGCTTGACGCGGTCGGAGCCGGTGATCGAGGTGCCGTTGGTGCCCGAGGTGCTGGTGCTGTCGCTCATGATGCCGACAGTCTAGTCCGCAGCGGGCCAGCCCTCGGCGACGAGTCGGCGGGTGTCCCCGAGCAGCTGGGACATCGACTTCGTGCGGGCGATGATCGGGAAGAAGTTCGAGTCGGACGCCCACCGCGGCACGATGTGCTGGTGCAGGTGCGCGGCCACCCCGGCGCCGGCGATCTCGCCCTGGTTCATGCCGATGTTGAAGCCGTCGCAGTGCGACACCGCACGCAGGACGCGCATCGCGGTCTGCGTGAGCGCGGCCATCTCGCGGGTCTCGTCCGCGGTGGCCTCGTCGTAGAGGGGGACGTGGCGGTAGGGGCAGACGAGCAGGTGACCGTTGTTGTACGGGTACAGGTTCAGCAGCACGTAGGCGTGCTCGCCGCGGGCGACGATGAGGGCGTCCTCGTCGGACTTCTGCGGCGCCTCGCAGAACGGGCAGTCGTCCTCGTGCCCGCGGCCCTTCCCCTCGCGCCCGGCGTCGATGTACGCCATCCGGTGCGGGTTCCAGAGCCGCTGGAAGGCGTCCGGCACCGCGGCACCCGTCGCGGCGTCGCGGATCACCAGCGGGTCGTCGGTGCCGCCGGTGCCCGCGGCGCCGATCGCACCTGCCGGAGCCGACGTGGCGGACGCACCGGGGGCCCCGGAGCCGGCCGCGTCGACGACGTGACCGGTCCCGGGGACGTGCTCGGTGCCTCCCGGCTGCGCCTCGTCCATCAGACCTGCGCGCGGTCGCGGATGGCGGTGAGGATGCGCTCGACCGCCTCGTCCACCGGGACGCCGTTGTCCTGGCGGCCGTCGCGGAAGCGGAACGAGACCGCACCGGCGTCGCGGTCGTCGCCACCCGCGATGAGCTGGAACGGCACCTTCGCCTTGGTGTGCGTGCGGATCTTCTTCTGCATGCGGTCGTCCGAGTGGTCGACCTCGGCACGGACGCCGTGCGACCGGAGCTTCGCGACGACCTCGTCGAGGTAGTCGCCGTACTCCGCCGCGACCGGGATCGCGACGACCTGCACCGGGGACAGCCACGCCGGGAACGCCCCCGCGTAGTGCTCGGTGAGCACGCCGAAGAAGCGCTCGATCGAGCCGAACAGGGCGCGGTGGATCATCACCGGGCGCTGCCGGGAGCCGTCGGGTGCCGTGTACTCGAGCTCGAAGCGCTCCGGCAGGTTGAAGTCGAGCTGCACGGTCGACATCTGCCAGGTGCGGCCGATCGCGTCGCGGGCCTGCACGGAGATCTTCGGGCCGTAGAACGCCGCGCCGGCGGGGTCCGGGACGAGCTCGAGGCCCGACTCCTCGGCGACCTCGCGGAGGGTGTTCGTCGCGACCTCCCAGACCTCGTCGTCGCCGACGTACTTCTCGGGGTCCTTCGTGGAGAGCTCGAGGTAGAAGTCGTCCAGGCCGTAGTCGCGGAGCAGCGAGAGCACGAACTCGAGCGTCGTGGTCAGCTCCTCCTTCATCTTCTCCTGCGTGGTGAAGATGTGGGCGTCGTCCTGGGTCATGCCGCGGACACGGGTCAGGCCGTGGATGACGCCGGACTTCTCGTTGCGGTAGACGGTGCCGAACTCGAACATCCGCAGCGGCAGGTCGCGGTAGGACCGGGCCTGCGAGCGGTACGCCAAGATGTGCATCGGGCAGTTCATCGGCTTGAGGTAGTAGTCCGCGCCCTGGCGGGTGACGTTGCCGTCCTCGTCGCGGGCCTCGTCCATGTGCATGGCCGGGAACATGCCGTCCTTGTACCAGCCGAGGTGGCCGGACTGCTCGAACAGATCGCCCTTGGTGATGTGCGGCGTGTAGACGAAGGAGTAGCCCTCCTGCTCGTGCCGGCGGCGCGAGTAGTCCTCCATCTCGCGGCGGATGATGCCGCCCTTCGGGTGGAAGATCGCCAGGCCGGAGCCGATCTCGTCGGGGAACGAGAACAGGTCGAGCTCCGCACCGAGCTTGCGGTGGTCGCGCTTGGCCGCTTCCTCGAGGCGCTCGAGGTACGCCTTCAGCTGGTCCTTGTCCGGCCAGGCGGTGCCGTAGACGCGCTGGAGCTGCGGGTTCTTCTCGGACCCGCGCCAGTAGGCGGCCGCGACGCGCATGAGCTTCGATGCGTTGCCGATCCACCGGGTGTGCGGGACGTGCGGGCCGCGGCAGAGGTCCTGCCAGACGACCTCGCCCGACTTCGGGTCGACGTTCTCGTAGACCGTGAGCTCGCCGGCGCCGACCTCGACGCTCTCGCCGGAATCGCCTTCGGCCGCTGCGCCCTTGAGGCCGATGAGCTCCTGCTTGTAGGGCTCCCCCGCCATGCGCTCGCGCGCCTCGTCCTCGGTGACGACGACGCGGCGGAAGCGCTGGGCCTGGCGGATGATCCGGTCCATGCCCTTCTCGATCGCCTTGAGGTCCTCGGGCGTGAACGGCTCGGCGACGTCGAAGTCGTAGTAGAAGCCGTCGGTGACGGGCGGACCGATGCCGAGCTTCGCGTCCGGGTTGGCCTGCTGGACGGCCTGGGCGAGCACGTGCGCGGCGGAGTGCCGGAGGATGTCCAGGCCGTCCTGCTCCTGCAGCGTCACGGCCTCGGCGGTCTCACCGGCCTGCACGTCGGCGGCGAGGTCCTTGAGGACGCCGTCGACACGGATGGCCACCACGCCGCGTTCGCCGTCGAAGAGCTCGGTGCCCGTCGTGGCCGTCGTCGCGGTGCGGGGCTCGGGTGCCTGGGGCAGGTCTGCGGGCTCGGGTGCGACTGCGTCGGTCACGATCGTGGTGCTCCTCGGTTGGTTCAGGGGTGGGTCAAGACTAGTGCGCGGCCGCGGCGGTTCAGGCGGGGACGCGGCCGAGCGTCGTGACGGGCAGGCGCGGCTCGAGGCGCTCCCGGCCCGAGAGCCCGTCGAGCTCGAGGAGCGAGGCGAAGCCGATCGCCTCGTACCCGGCGCGCTCGAGCAGGGTGATCGTCGCCGCCGCGGTGCCGCCGGTCGCGAGGACGTCGTCCACGACGAGCACGCGTGTGCCCTGCGGGAGCTGGCCCGGGCGGAGCTCGAGCTCGGCCTCGCCGTACTCCAGTGCGTACTGCTCGCTGAGGACCTCGCCGGGGAGCTTGCCGGCCTTCCGGACGGTCAGCACGCCGACCTGGTGCTGCGCCGCGATGCCACCCGCCAGCGCGAAGCCGCGGGCCTCGATCCCGGCGACCGCCTGGAAGCCCGCGCCGACGGCGAAGGGTGCAGCGAGGGCCTCGCAGACGCGACCGAACGCCACCGGGTCGGAGAACACCGGCGTCACGTCGCGGAACAGGATGCCCGGCTTCGGGAAGTCCGGGACGATGGCGGTCAGGCGTTCGACGAGTGCAGCTGCGGTTTCGGTCACCGCACAACGGTACGCGACGGCGAGGGTGGCTCTGTGCGCCGGGACGACGCCTGTCCCTCGTTCTGGAGATCGCCGGGGTACCGGTCCGTGGGTTCTCATGGTCTGCGACAGGTGGAACGGGCGCAAGGGGCGTCCGGATCGTTCCCGCTCGGACGGGAACAGGACGGGGACCATGCACTCGAGGACCAGGACGACGGTCGCGCGCGCCCTCGCGCTCGCGACCGCGCTCGCCGCGACGGTCGCGGGCACGATCGTCGTGACCACGCCGACCGCCGCGTCGGCAGCTGCCGTCGCACCGCTGCCGCCCGCAGCACTCCACACCGCGACGCCCGGGCAGGTCTTCGCGGGCGGACTGTTCGTGCAGCCGGACAGCCAGGCCGCGCAGGCGGCGACGGCGCTCAGCACGTCGGGGACGGCGACCGAGGCGGCAGCGGCCAGGACCATCGCGCAGCAGCCGGTCGCGATCTGGCTGGGTGAGTGGTACACCGGCGACGCACTGGACCGGGTGATCGCCCGGAACCTCGCCGCCGCCGAGCAGGTCGGGAGGACACCGGTGTTCGTCACCTACGCCGTCCCGAACCGCGACTGTGGCGGGTACTCGGCGGGCGGGCTCTCCCCGACGGCGTACGCGGAGTGGAACCGTCGCATCGCGGCCGACCTCAGGGGGCACCGGGCGGTCGTGATCGTGGAGCCGGACTCCCTGTCCCACCTGAGCTCCTGCACCGCCGAACGCGAGCGGCGCCCGGGGATCATCGCCGGGGCCGTGCACGAGTACGCCGCCGCGGGCGTCCCCACCTACCTCGACGGTGGGAACGAGAACTGGAACAGCCCCGAGCTGCAGGCGACGTACCTGCGGGAGGCCGGCATCGCCGAGGCCCGCGGCTTCTTCACGAACGTGGCGAACTTCTACCGCGTCGACGGCGAGCGGGCGTACGCCGAGCGGCTCAGCGCCCTGACCGGTGGTGCGCGGTACGTCATCGACACGTCGCGGAACGCCCGCGGGTGGCTCGGCACCTGGTGCAACCCGACGGGGGCCGGCCTGGGCCGCAGTCCGCAGGTGGCTGCGGGACGGACACGACTCGACGCGCTGCTCTGGATCAAGACGCCGGGTGCGAGCGACGGGACCTGCAACGGTGGACCGGCGGCGGGGACGTGGTTCCCGTCGTACGCCGTCGCACTGGTGGCGAACCGGAAGCGCTGAGCGCGGCCGGGAGGTCGGCAGCGCCGCGTGCTCCCGGCGCCGAACCAGGAGGACGACATCGAACCAGGCGCGCACGCTGGTTCGATGTCGTCTCCGTGGTTCGACCGCGGGGCGGACCGCCGCCGAGTGCGCGCGGTGCGGCGCTGGTCAGCGCCACATGTGCATCGCGGCGCTCCGGACGAGCAGGTCGAGCTCGCGCTCACGCCGCTCGCGGTCGAGCCGCTGCCGGGTGGCGAAGTCGACCGAGGGGCGCACGTGGTGCGTCCGACGGCTCCAGATGATCAGCGACATGCCGATCCGGAGGGCGATGCGGTCGGCGAGGGTGACCCGGCGGCGCACCGCGCGGGTATCGGGGGGACGGACGTCGATGTCGTTCGACACGATGGTGCCTTTCGTGTGTGCCCGAGGGCATGACTGGTGGGTGCCCGAGGGCATGGATTCCGCGTGCCCGAGGGCACGGATACTGCGTGCCCGAGGGCACGACGGTGAGCCCGACTGCCGAGCGCACGAATGCGTCGGGAACGGGTTCGGGAGAACGCCCGAGGAATGCGGGCGAGAATGATCGCAGGGCGCGCAGGAATGCGCCACGCTGCATTGTCGATGACCGGTTGCGGTCACCGCGTGGATCCGTCGCGGGAGACGTCGTCCGCTCGCGGTCCGACCTCGATCCACTCGCCGAGCGCGCGGCTGCCGTCAGGACGGGCATCCGACCGCTCGGACGCCCGTCAGGACGACGAGCGGCCGCAGCGGGCGCTGGAGGTGGGGTACGGCGCAGCAGGGCTGTGCCGGGTCGACCGGTGCGGTGTCACCACGCCATTACGGCAGCGGTGCAGTCGCCTCGGCGACCGAGGGGAACGGCTGGAGCGGGACGTCCCGCGTCAGTGCGACCGGAGCGGGGTGCCGCCGATCCCACGGATTCCACGGAACGGGTTCGTCGTGAAGATCATCATTGTGTCGGCCCCCTCTCGGTCTCGTACAGCCGGTGATGCTCGTGAACACTATCGGGGCCGGGAATGCGAGCGCAACCCCTTTCTCGAACATTTCTGGAATTGCGTCGCGGGACACACGAGGACGACGCAGGACGCGGAACGGCCCCGGTACCGCTGGGGTACCGGGGCCGTGCTGTGCGAGCGGGTCGGATCAGACCGTCGCCGGGGCGGACACGCGGGCGACGAGTCGGCCGTCCTCGACGTCGATCCGCACGGTGTCGCCGTCGTGCGCCTGCTCGTCGACCACCAGGGTCGCGATGCGGTCGTCGACCTCGCGCTGGATGAGCCGACGGAGCGGACGCGCGCCGTACTCCGGCTCGTAACCGTGCTCGGCGAGCCAGTCGGTCGCCGCGGCGGACACCGACAGGGTCATCCCCTGCGCGAGCAGCCGGAGCGCGGTGTCCTGCAGCAGCAGGTCCACGATCGACCGGAGCTGCGAGCGCTCCAGCTTGCGGAAGAGCACGATCTCGTCGATGCGGTTGATGAACTCCGGCCGCATCGCCTCGCGCAGCCTGCCCATCACGCGGGCACGGAGGTCCTCCTCGGCGTACCCGTCGGAGGACCCGACTGCCGAGAACCCGAGCGCACCGGAGCGCGACGCCAGGAACTCGGACCCGATGTTCGACGTCATGATGACGACCGTGTTCCGGAAGTCGACCGTCCGCCCCTGCCCGTCGGTCAGGCGACCGTCGTCGAGCACCTGCAGGAGCAGGTTGAAGACGTCCGGGTGAGCCTTCTCGACCTCGTCGAGCAGCACGACCGAGTACGGGTTGCGGCGCACGCGCTCGGTGAGCTGGCCGGCCTCGTCGTAGCCGACGTACCCGGGAGGGGCACCGACCAGGCGCGACACGGTGTGCCGCTCGCCGAACTCGCTCATGTCGAAGCGCAGCATCGCCGACTCGTCGCCGAACAGCGACCCGGCGAGGGCCTTCGCGAGCTCGGTCTTGCCGACGCCGGTCGGGCCGAGGAACAGGAAGCTGCCGACCGGGCGACGCGGGTCGCCCATGCCGGTCCGGCTGCGCCGGACCGCGGTCGCGATCGCGCGCACGGCGTCGTCCTGGCCGACGACGCGCTCGTGGAGCTCGTCCTCGAGCGCGGCGAGCCGGGACCGGTCGCCCTGGGACAGGCGGGTGGCCGGGATGCCGGTGGCACGGGACACCACCTCCGCGATGTCCGCCTCCGTGATCACGCGGTCGGCGGTGGTCGGACGGGAGGCGCTGCTCGCGTCACCCGTCGAGGCTGCGGTGATCCGCGCCTCCAGTCCGTCGATCTCGTCGCGCAGGCGCGACGCCTCCTCGTACAGCTCCTCTGCCACCGCGCGGTCCTTGTCGGCCTGCAGTTCCCCGACCTGGTCGCGGAGCGCCTCGACGTCGACGTCGCCCGAGAGGGCGAGGCGACGACGGGCACCGGCCTGGTCGACGAGGTCGATGGCCTTGTCCGGCAGGTGCCGGTCGGTGACGTACCGGTGCGAGAGCTCCACCGCGGCGCGCAGGGCGGCGTCGGTGTAGGTGACGTCGTGGTGCTCGGCGTACCGAGGGGCGAGCCCGGCGAGGATCGCGACGGCGTCCTCGACGCTCGGCTCCCCCACCGTGACCGGATGGAAGCGGCGCTCGAGGGCCGCGTCCTTCTCGATCCGGCGGTACTCGTTCAGCGTCGTCGCGCCGACCAGGTGCAGGTCGCCGCGGGCGAGACGGGGCTTGAGGATGTTGCCCGCGTCCATCGAGCCGCCCTCGCCACCGCCACCGGCGCCGACGACGGTATGGAGCTCGTCGACGAACACGATCAGCTCGTCGGCGTGCGCGGCGATCTCGTCCATCGCCGTGGTCAGGCGCTCCTCGAAGTCACCGCGGTACCGGGTGCCGGAGAGCATGCCCGCCAGGTCGAGCGCCACGACGCGCTTGCCCTGGAGCAGCGCGGGCACGTCGCCGTCGGCGATGCGCTGCGCGAGGCCCTCGACGATCGCGGTCTTGCCGACGCCGGGCTCGCCGATGAGGACGGGGTTGTTCTTGGTGCGGCGGAGCAGGACCTCGACGGTCTGCTCGATCTCGTCCGCACGGCCGATGACCGGGTCGATGCGGCCGTCGCGGGCACGCTCGGTGAGGTCGGTGCCGAACCGGTCGAGCGTCGGGGTGTCGCTCGTGGACTCGGCGGTGGTGTCGGTGGCTCCGGGCATCGGTCGCCCCTCTCGTGCTGCTGCCGCGGCCTGCTGGGCGTGCTCCTGCAGGTGCTGCGGGGTGACGCCGGCGCTCGCGAGCAGCTGCCCGGCGACGGTGTCCTGGTCGGTGACGAGCGCGAAGAAGACGTGCTCTGGGTCGGTGTACGTGCTGCCGAAGGCCCGGGCGGCCTGCGTCGCCTCGAGCAGGATCCGCTGCGCGGTGCCGGTCAGCGCGGGCTGTCCGGTGCGCTCGGGACGGGACTCCGCCGGGACGGGGAGCCGCTGCTCGACCTCGGCGGCGAGCTGCTCCGGGTCGACACCGGCGCTGCGCACGACCGCGGTGAACGGCTCGGTGTGCACGAGGACGTGCAGGACGTGCAGGGCGTCGATCTCGTGCTGGCCCTGCGTGACGGCGTACTCGGCGGTGCGCTGGAGCAGCTCGTGGGTGCGGCGGCTGAGGAGCCGCGTGATGTCGACCGGGCGTCCCAGCGGTGCGGATCGCTGGGCGCCGGCCTGCTGGGCCGCGATGAGCCGTGCGAGGAACGCGTCGAACGCGTCGTCGCCACCGGTCGGGCCAAATGGTGCTGGCAACGGGACCTCCTGGGAACTTGAGTGCCTTCGACTCAATGCAACGCATGGAGGACCCGACCATTCCCGGTCGGCTGAAAAAGTTGCGTCAGCTCGACTCAGGTCCGAGCGATCGACGCCGTCGAGGCCTCGGTGACCCGGACGAGGTCCTCGGGAGCGACCTCGATGTCGAACCCGCGTCGCCCGCCGGAGACGAAGATGCTCGGGTGCTCCAGGGCGGATGCGTCGACCACCGTGCGCAGCCGGGTCTTCTGGCCGACCGGGCTGATCCCGCCGACGACGTAGCCCGTGCGCTTCTCGGCGAGGGCCGGTTGCGCGAGCGAGGCCTTCTTCCCGCCGAGCGCCGCCGCGATCGCCTTGAGGTCGAGCCGGTTCGCGACGGGGACGACCGCCACCGCCAGCTGACCGTCCACGGAGACCACGAGGGTCTTGAACACCTGGTCCTCGCGGAGCCCGAGCGCCGCGGCCGCCTCTTCGCCGAAGTTCGTGGCAGTCTCGTGGTGCTCGTACACGTGCGGGGTGAACGGGATCCCCGCCCGCTCGAGGGCGAGGGTCGCTGGGGTGCTCGGCGATCCTGCGGTCATGGCCCGATCCTGCCCGCCCGGACCTGCCGGTCGGCTGCGGCACGCGGGGGTTACGCTGAACGGACCATGACCGTCGTCGAACTCCTCCTGCGCGCCCTCGCGGTGCTGCAGACCGGCGACGCCGCCCTGCTCGGCCCGGGTGGGTCCCCGGCACCCCTGCTCGCCGTCGCGGCGCTCGGGCTCGCCGCGGTCGCCGTCACGGTGATCGTCGTCCGCCTGCTCGCGACGGCACTCGGGGTCGACCCGGACGCCGGTCCCGCCGCGCGGACCGGTGCGGCGGTGGAACGGCCGACGCGCATCGCGTGGAGCCACCCGGACGCGGACGGCCAGGTGCGGTCGCGAGCGCCGGGAGCGTCGACACCGGCCTGACCGCCCGCGGGTGGTCGGGTCACGTCGTCACGCACCCCTCCACCGAACGGAACGTCATGGACCTCTCCACCCTGCCCGTCGTCGGGCCCGTCGTCGGCGGCCTGCTGCACGCCGGCGCCGATCTGCTCACCTCCCTCACCGCCCTGCTCGCCCCGGTCGCCGGGGGCGCGGCCGCCGCACTCGCGGTCGTCGCGCTCACCCTGGGCGTGCGCATCGTGCTCGTCCCGCTCTCCGTCCTGCAGGTCCGGGCCGAGCGTGACCGTCGACGGCTCGCGCCGCAGCTCGCCGCACTCCGGCGACGGTACGGGACCGACAACCGCCGCCTGCAGGAAGCCGTGCAGCGGCTGTACACCTCGGAACGCGTCTCCCCGCTGGCCGGGTGCCTGCCGGTGCTCGCGCAGGCGCCCGTCCTGTCGCTCGTGTACGCCCTCTTCACCCATGCCTCGATCGCCGGCGCCGCGAACACCCTGCTCGACGCGACGCTGGTCGGGATCCCGCTCGGGCACACGCTGCTCGCCGTCGTCACGTCACCGCTGTGGAGCCACGCCTGGGTGGTGCTCGTGCTGCTCGCCGTCCTGGCGGTGGCGGTCGAGGTCTCGCGTCGGGCCGCGGCGCACTGGAACCCGGTCGAGGCCCCCGGCCCCGGGCAGCCGGGAGCGGGGATCGCGACGGCGTCGGCCCGGTGGGCGCCGTTCGTGTCCGTGGTCTTCGCCGCGGTCGTGCCGCTGGCCGCGACGCTGTACGTGGTCACGAGCGCCGTCTGGGCCCTCGGAGAGCGTGCGGTGCTACGGCGCCTGGTGCGCTGAGACCGGGCCCACACCCGACGCCGTCAGTGGGTCAGCCGCCCTGGCCCTCCTGCTGCGGGCCCTGGTCGACCGGGTCGTACTCGGTGCCGCGACCCTGTTCCTCGTCGGGGGTGGGGACGTGCCGCTCCGTGCCGGTGCCGCCCGGGCTGGTCGCCACGTAGTCGGCCTCGCCGGACTGGGTGTCGTGGCTGAGCGCCTCGAGGATCTCGGGATCAGCGTCGTGGCGGACGGCGTCGTACCGGGTGCCGTCCTGCGGCGTGCCGTCGTGTCCGGTGCCGTCGTGCCGGATGCCGTCGTGTCCTGGGGCGCCGTGGCCGGTTCCTGCGTCGGTGGTCATGGGTCCCGTCTACCCCTCGGGGACTGGACAGCACCCGCTCGGGGGCCGGACGCGACGCCGTCCGGGTGGGAGCATGAGCGTGTCCGGTGCGTCCGGACGGGGAGCGCGCATGGCCGACGAGGACGTCACGGCGGAACGGGCACGACTCGAGGCCCTCGCCTGGGGCGCCGGAGTCGAGCCGGAGGTCGCCGCGCGCGCTCGACTCGCGCTCCGCGACCTCGAGGGCACCGGGAACAGCGCCGACCACGCCACCATCCGGGGAGCGACCTCGCCGGCCGTGATGCCGGACGCGACGCAACCGGCACCGGCACCCGCAGCGGTGCCGGACGCGACACGACCGGCACCCGCAGCGGTGCCGGACGCGACACGACCGGCACCCGCAGCGGTGCCGGACGCGACACGACCGGCACCGGAAGCGGACGCGCCGCGGACCGTCACCGGACCGGGCAAGGCGGCCGCGGACGGGCGACCGACCACGGGACCGGGCGCGGTCCCCGACGGCGGTGGGATGGGCCTCCCGGCCGGGCGGCCCACCTGGCGGACGCGCGCGAGCGGGCTGCTCTGGACCGCGCGACCCCGCGTGTGGATCGCGCTCGGAGCGGCGGTCGTCGTCGGCCTGGCGTTCGCTGCGGGGACGCTGGTCGGGACCTCCGACGGACAGCGGGTCGCCGCGCCGAGCACGACGCCGACACCCGGGGCGATCACGCTCGAGGAGCTCCTCGACATCCCGCAGACCTACGCCGACCAGCTGCCCGGGCCGGTCGAGGCCCCGGTGAGCCTCCGGTCGACGCGACTCGTCTTCACGAACCGGGCCCTGGACGGCAGCTCGTTCGAGACCCCGTGGAACGTGTGGGCGGGCGTCGGGACCGACCGCGAGACGATCTGCCTGGTGGCCACCGCGAACCGCCTCGAGTCGACCACGGCCTGCTACCCGCGCGAGGACGCCCTGCACGGGAACGTCTCGCTCTCCGCGCAGTCGACGAGCGGGACGCTGACGATCACGCTGCGCGGTGGCGGCGTGCAGGGCACGGTGACGAACGAGAACTGATCGGGCCCGATCAGGAATGTGTTCCCGTGCATCTCGTTGGAGCGCTACAAGAATCTTCGGCGACCCCCTCGCGCGATCCGGATGCTCCGTGCAACACTGGAGGAGCGCACTCGCCGTGGAGTCGTCACATCACCGGGTCGTCCGACCCGCACCACACCCACCGCGAGCGCGCACCGCGCACCGCCGTCACGACGGCCGGTCCGACGCGCGCTCCGGCGTTCCCCGGAGGAGGTCAGCAGCGTGTCCACGAACACCACCACCTCGGCCGTGTCGACGAACACGCGGCCGATCACCGTCACCACCCAGTCGATCGTCGGCATCGCCGTGCTCGGGCTCGCCACCTTCTTCGCGATCACCACGGAGCTCATGCCGGTCGGGCTGCTCGGCACGATGAGCCGTGACCTCGACGTCAGCGAGTCGACGATGGGCATCGTCGTCACCGTCTACGCGGCGGCCGTGGCGATCCTCGCCCTCCCGCTGACCTCGCTGACGGCACGGCTCCCCCGCAAGGCGGTGCTGGTCGCGACGCTCGTCGGCTACGCGGTCTCGAACGTGCTCGTCGCCGTCGCACCGAGCTTCGCCGTCGTGTGCGCGGGCCGCGTCGTCGGCGGTGTCGCGCACGCACTCTTCTTCTCGGTGGCGTCCGCGTACGCGACCCGCATCGTGCCGCCGCGACTCGCCGGGCGGGCGATCGCCTTCGTCTACTCCGGCAGCTCGCTCGGGTTCGTCCTCGGCGTGCCGCTCGCCACGTGGGTCGCACAGACGATCGGGTGGCGCCCCGCCGTGGGTGCCGTGGCGCTCGCCGCGGCCGTGCTCGCGGTGGTCGCCCTCGCGTTCCTGCCGGCGGTGAGCGGGACCGCCTCCCCGCACATCGGCTCGCCGCGGGCCTGGGCACGGACCGGCCTGCTCTCGGTCGTCGTCGCGGACCTGCTGCTCTTCGCCGGGCACTACGTCGTCTACACCTACATCGGCCCCTACGCGATCGACGCCGGACTCGACGCCGGCATGGTGAGCGGCGCGCTGCTGGTGCTCGGCGGGACCGGCATCGTCGGGCTGTGGCTCGCGGGCATGTTCGTCGACCGGGCACCGCGGCAGACGCTGATCGCCGCCGTGGCCGTGATGGCCGTCGCGTTCGCGGTGCTGCCGTTCGTGCACGGGTCGCTGCTCGGCACCATGGTGGTCGCGGGCGTCTGGATGGCCGCGAACGGCACGACGGGCACGCTGTTCATGGCTGCGGCGATCCGGACGGGAGGCGTCTCCCCCGACATCGCCGGTGCCCTGGTGAACGGCGCGTCGAACATCGGCATCGCGGGAGGTGCAGCGGTGGGCGGTCAGGCGCTCAGCGCGGTCGGTCTGCAGTACCTGCCCTTCGCCGGAGCCGTCGTCCTGGTCGGCTCGCTCGGCGTCGTGCTCGCGGCGCGCCGTGGCTTCCCAGTGCACACGCACGCGCAGGAGCACCTGTCGACCACCTCGGTCGAGGCCATCACCTCGTCGCTCGCCGTCGTCACGTCCTCGGTGCCCGTCGTCAGTCGGGCGATCGCGACCATCACCGGGTCCGTCGGCGTGGTCACCGGATCCGTCTCGACCGCGACGGGGTCGATGCAGGCCCAGCGGCGGCGCTGACGCGGTCGGACGGGAGCGGGGCGGGTCGACCGGTGTCGACCCGCCCCGCTCGCGTGTCCCTGCGTCTCGGCGTCCCGGTCAGTCCTGCTCGGGCACCCGCCGACGACGTGCGGCACGGGCGGAGAGCAGCGCGCCGCTCGCCAGGAGCAGCAGCGCGGCGAGGGTGACCGCGGGGGCGACATCGGCGCCGGTGAAGGCGAGTCCGCCGCCGCCTGCTCCGCCGCCGACGCTCGAGCCCGGACCCCCGGCGACGGGTGCCGTGCCCGGCGTCGGTCCGTCCGTGGGTCGCGGTGTCCCGGTAGGGGTGGGCGTCGGCGTGCCGGCGACCGCCGAGAGGACGAGGGAGACGGGCGTCGGCGTGGTCCCGACGGCCGCCGTCGTGATCACCACCGGGTCCGACTGCTCGTCGCCCGTCCCGGCCGAGACCGCGTACTCGGTCTCCGGACGGAGCCCCGCGAGCGTGAACGCACCGTCGTCACCGGTCGTCGTGGTCACGGCCGCACCGTCGTCGTCACCGGTCGGTGTCGCCACCACGGGCACGTCCGCGGCAGCGGTACCGTCCGCGGCCCTGACCGTGCCCGGCTGCTCGACGGTCGGCAGGGGCAGGACGAAGTCGACGGGATCGGTGGCGGTGCCCGTCGCCGGGGACGTGACCGTCACCGCCGGAGCACCGTCGACGCTGATCGTGTAGCCCGTCGACGGCGTCAGCCCGCCGAGCGAGAAGCTCCCGTCGGTCGCCGTCGCCGTCGTGACGATCGCGCCCGATCCGGCCTCGACCGGCGTGGCGGTGACGGCCGCACCCGACACCGCCGTGCCGTCCTCGTACCGGACCGTCCCGTCCTGTCGGACCGTCTCCGGCGTCGGCGTCGTGAACGGGAAGTCCGCACGGACCGTGCCGTCCGCCGTCACCGTCACCGTCAGCTCCGTGGGCTCCGCGGCTCCGACGACGAGCGCCTGGGTCCGGATCGTGTACGTGCCCGGTCGGAGCGCCAGGGCGTAGGTGCCGTCGGCCTCCGTCTCGACCGTGGCGACCGTCGTGTCGCCCTGGAGCACCTCGACGAGCGCCGGCGCGGCGGGGGCGGCGCCGTCGAGCGTCACCCGCCCCGCGAGCGTCCCGACGCTGATCGGGAGGACGATCGGGTCGAGCACGGTGGCCGCGGCGCCGTCGGCCCCGGTCGTGCCGGTCACCGGCGGGGCACCGACCACACTCGCGACGACCGCGGTGCCGGCCGGGAGGCCCGTGGCACGCCAGCGACCGTCGGCGTCGGTCACGACGGTCGCCAGCGGCACACCCGCGGCGTCCGTCACGGTCACCTCGGCGTCGGCCACCAGCCGGCCGTCGGCGTCGACCACCGTGCCGTCGAGGTCGACGGTGCCCGGGGGTGTGCTGAACGCGAAGTCGGCCCCGGTGACGTCGCTGCGCAGGCTCACGGGCGCCGGTGCGGCGTCGACGGTGGCGTTGTCCGGCGTCGCGATCGACACTCGGTAGTCGTCGGCCTGGGTCAGCGCGTCGAACGTGTAGGTGCCGTCCGCGTCCGTGGTCGTCGTGTACGCGGTGCCGTTGGGCGCGGTGACGGTGACGAGCGTGTCGGCCAGCGGCCCGCCGTCGAGCAGGGCGGTGCCGGAGAGCGACGACGTCCGGTTCGCGAACCACGTCTGGTAGACGGGGAAGCCGCTGCGCTGCTGGTACGTGATGGTGAGCGTGGCGAGCGAGGTCGTCGGCGTGAACCAGGCGCTGGCGCCGGCCGTGTCGTTGGCGGCGTCGTTGCCCCGCAGCACCCCGGTGGTGGGGTCCCACGTCGGGCGGTCCTGCCCCGGTGCCACGTCGCCGGGGTCGCGCGGGCAGCTCCACCCGCCGGGCGACACCGTCGAGCACGAGTTGTAGGACCCCTCGTAGCCGAGCTGGGCCACGGTGGCCGGCGTGCCGTCGGCGAGGGTCGCCGAGATCGTCGCCTGGTCCGCGTCGATGTCCCCGAGGACGAAGGACCACCCGCCGGCGCCGGGCGTCCCGCCGTCGAAGGTGTAGGTCGTGACGGCCGGACCCTGCGCGTTGTCCGCTGCGGGACGCTGGTTGAGGTAGGTCTCGCCGCGACTGGTGCCGTAGGCGGCGCCCGGAGGCGTGGACGGCCCCTGCCACGTCGATGCGCCGGAGACGACGCCGGCCTGGCGTGACGTCGAGGTGAAGGTCGTCTCCGGGAATCCCGGGAGTGCGACCGAGCCGGTGTACGCCTGGGTCGACCCGTCCACGGTGAAGGTGCCCCAGTTGCCGGTCGTCGCGGCCGTCGCGCTCGTGACGCCGCTCACCGCCAGTGCTGCCCCGAGTGCGACGGCGAGGCCGCCGGCGGTGAAGGTGCGCCGTCTGCGCATGTGTGCTCCCCTGTGTCGGCGTCGAGCGATCCTCGACGCTTCCTCAGGCTATCCGCGTGACGCGAACGAGGGCCAGACCCGGGTGCGGATGCCGGGGCAGGTCCGGATGCCGGTCGCGGGTCAGCGACCCTCGGTCGCCACGAGCAGACGGTCGAGCGCGGCGACCTGACCGGCCACGAGCAGCTCGCGCGCCTCGTCGACGGCCACCCAGCGGGCGTCGTCGACCTCGGGTACCTCGACGGACCGGCCGGACCCGCGCGGCAGCTCGACCAGGACGGTGTTGCTCCGGACCGCGTCGACCGCGAAGTCGTCCGCCTGCACGGCGAAGACCCGGACGCGCTTCCCCGACGCCTGTCGGACCTCGCCGAGGTCCAGCACCGGGCCGTCCGGCGCGGCGACGCCGATCTCCTCGGCGAACTCGCGGCGGGCTGCGGCCAGGGGGTCCTCCCCGTCCTCGAGGAGCCCCTTGGGGATCGACCACGCCCTCGCACGGTTCCGCCAGAACGGTCCGCCCATGTGCGCGACGAACACCTGCGTCGTCCCGTCGACGGGTGCACTGCGGTGGAGCAGGAGTCCGGCGCTGGTGACCACGCCCCGAGCGTACGACGGCCGACCCCGGATCGTCCGCGGACGGCCGCGGACGGCCGCGGACGGCCGTGCCGGCGTACCCTGCACCGCAGGAGCGCCAGGCGACGCCCCGCTGGACCTGCACGACGAGGAGGTCGGTCGGGATGGACGGACGGTGGGCCGCGGTCACGCTCGCGGCGGACGCGGCGCGACCCCACGACGAGGCGGTCCGGTGGCTCGCCGCACACGTCGGGACCGGCGTCGAGCGTGTGCACGTGATCGGGGCCGACCCGGCGAGCGAGCGCCGGACCGGATGGACCGGGGGCCGGGTCGCGGACGCCGTCGCGGCAGCGGTCCGGTCGGCGCTGCCGCAGGCCCGGGTGGTGGTCCGTCGCCACGCCGGGCACCCGACGCTCGCACTGGTCGAGGAGTCCGACGACGGTGACCTGCTCGTCGTCGGGACCTTCCGGAACCGGCGCGGATCGACGGCAGGCAGCGAGGCGGCCCGGATCGCCGAGCGGGTGTCGGTGCCGACCGTGGTCGTGCCGGAGGGGCCGCACCCGATCGCGGGCGACGTGGTCCTGGCCGTCGACGAGCCGGTCGACGAGCACGCCGAGGCGATCGCCGTCGCCGAGGCGCGCCGCACGCACCGCCGGTTGACGCTCCTGCGCGCGTGGGAGATGCCGGTGCTCACCCGCACCGGGCTCACCGACTTCGCCGAGGACCCCCTGCGGTGGCGGTCCCGGAACGCCGAGCTGCTCGAGCGGGTCGCCGCCGGGGTGCGCGCGCGGCACCCGGACGTCCGGGTGCACCCGCTGCTGGTGGAGGGCCACCCGGGTCGTGCGATCGCCGCGCACACCCGGCGGGCCTCGCTCGTCGTGCTCGGCGTCGGCCACGTGCACGCGCTGTCCGGGTCGGTCCTGCACGACGTGCTGCGCGAGACCGTGGCGCCGGTGTGCGTGGTGCCGCCCGCGGCCCACGTCGATGCAGCCGCCGGACGCACCGCATGACGCCGACCGCCGCCGTCGGCGGTCAGCCGATCGTCGGCGGCCCTCACCCGGCGAGCGTGCGGAGCTCCGCCGCGAGCTGCCGCGTCAGCCAGGCGACCCCGCGACCGTTCGGGTGCAGGGCGCCGGGCTCCATGTCGATGCTGCTGAGGTCGCCCGTGCCGGAGAGCGAGACGCCCGACACGTACGGTCGGTCGGTGGCGCAGGCCGAGTGCGCCTGCGACCCGGCGAACACGTCGACGAAGGGCACCCCGGCCGCCTCGGCCGCGGACGCCGAGACCTCGTCGAGGGACTCCTGGACCCCGTGCAGGTACCGGACGTCGCTGTTCGTGAAGGGGTAGGTGTCCCGCGGGAACGAGCCGACGAGGGACCCGAGGTCGAGCGCTGAGCGAAAGCAGCCCTTCGCCGGCGTGTGCGCCGCGTCCGGGAAGATCGCCGGGTAGCCGAGGAACACCACGACCGCGTTCGGGGCGGCCTGTCGGACCGCGGCGAGGGTGTCCGCGATCCCCAGGGCCACCCGCGACCGGATGCGGACCTCGAGGTCGTCCACACCGTCGTGCACGAGCGTGCTGCGGCACGACGGCGCGTCCCGGCCGGAGAACACCGGGCCGCGGGACGACAGCGCGAGGCAGGATGCGGCGGTGCCGAACAGGTCGGCGTCGTTGCCGCCGATCGTCAGCGTGACGAGTCGGGTGTCCTCGGACAGGGCGCGGACCTGAGGCGGCACGCCGCGGAACTGGTACCCGGAGACGACGTCGCGGCTGGTGGCGCCCGCGCACGTCACGTCCGTCAGCGCGAAGCCGAACTGCGCGGCGAGTCGGTGCGGGTAGTCCCGCGCCGACTGGCCGCAGGCGCTCGTCGGCAGGTGCGTCGGGTCGGACAGGCCGTAGCCGGCCGAGTACGAGTCACCGAGTGCGACGTACTCGCTGCCGGGCGGCAGGTCGGCCAGGGTCTCGACCGGGTCGTCCGTGACCGGGTAGGGCGCGGGGACGGGCCACATCGGCGCCGCGACCGCCGCGTCGCTCGACGCGCCCGCGACGGGACCCCATGGTGCGACCACCGCCGCGACGACGACCGCCAGCACGACGGCGAGGGCGGTCAGCCGCTTCGGGCGGGCGGTGCGGTGCAGGGGGTCCTCCGGGTGGGCACGGCTTCGGGTCGGGCAAGGGTACCTGCCCGACCCGAGCGGCGGTGTCAGCGGCGTCCCAGGCGTCGCTCCCCGTTGCTGCCGGTCTGGTACTGCAGCCCGTAGTGCTCGTAGAGCACCGGCTCCGTCGAGGCCTCGAGCTCGCCGTCGGTCGGGATCGACGGCGCGTCCTTGACAAGCTTCTTCGGGAAGGTGACGACCAGGTGCTTCGGGGCCACCGTGGCACCGACGAGCGGGACGAAGAGCAGCTTCTGGAACCCGGGCAGCCCGATCGTGACGGCGCCGAACGCGGGCTCGGACGTCGCGGTGTCGTAGTAGATGCTCTCGAGCGTGCCGATCTTGTCCTCGGTCTCGTCTACGACGGGCAGGCCGATCCAGTCACGGATGTTGGCGGCTTCGAACACGGGGCGCTCCCTTCGAGCAGGACAGGTACCCCTCGACGCTACCGGCGAGCCCTTGCCAGGTTCACGGCGAGGTGGCGGAACGGACCGGCAACGAGTCGACCGCCGCGAGCACGTCGTCGACCCCGACCGCGAGCAGCGCCGGGTCCGGGTCCTCGGCGAACACGTCGCCCCGTCGGACGGACGCGTCGGTGAGCACCACGTGCGGACCCGAGGCCGGCGGACCCCACGCCTCGGGCGGCGCCGGACCGAACACCACCACCGACGGGATCCCGTAGGCGGAGGCGAGGTGCGCGGCCCCGGTGTCGACCGTGACGACGAGCGCGGCCGACGCGATGACGCCCGCGAAGGCCTGCAGCTCCAGCGCACCGGCGAGGACCGCCTCCGGCGGCAGGCCGGCCGCCTGCGCGACGGCGGCGGCGCGCTCGACGTCGTCCGCGCCTCCCGTCAGGACCACCTCGAGGCCGCGCTCGCGGAGCCCGCGCACCACGGCGGCGAAGCGGTCCGTCGGCCAGTGCCGCGCGCCGTGGAAGGCGCCGACGTGCACGACCGCCGCGCCGGGCGCCACCGACGGCGCGGCGGGGCGGGCGATGGCGACCTCGTCCGGGTCGGCCGGGATGCCGTGCCAGGTGAGCAGGTCCGCCCAGCGCTCCCGCTCGTGCACGTCGTCGGGCCACACCGGACCCTCGTACCCGTGGGTCGGGTCGGCGTGTCCGATCACGCGACGGGCGCCGAGGGCGGCGACGAGGTCGGACGACTCCGGTCCGGCGCCGTGCAGGTTGACCGCGACGTCGACCGCGCCGGCCGGTGCGGCGATCGGGTGGTCGAGCCCGTGCTGCGCGAGGTGCACGTCCACCGGCAGCAGCTCGACGACCGGAGCGAGCCACGCGGTCGTGGCCAGGGTGATCCGGTGGCCGGGGAACGCCCGGCGGAGCGCGTGCAGGGCGGGGACGGCGACGAGTGCGTCGCCGAGCTTGATGGCGCGGAGGACGAGCAGGTCGGGGCGTCCGTCGGACGGGGGCAGGGCGGGGACGGCGGTCACGGTCCGACGCTATCCGGCCGCGCCTGGGCCGGTTCCCGGCCTCCGGGCGGTACCAAGGAGCATGGCTCTCGCGAAGGACCGCCCCGTCCGCGGTCTGCTCTTCGACCGTGACGACACGCTCGTCATCGACGTCCCCTACAACGCCGACCCGCACAAGGTGGTGCCGGTACCCGGCGCCCACCGGGCGGTCGAGCGCGCACGCGCCGCAGGACTGCGGGTCGGGGTCGTGACGAACCAGTCGGCGATCGCCAAGGGACTGGCGACCCGCGAGCAGGTCGACGCGACGAACGCCCGCGTGGACGAGCTGGTCGGACCGTTCGACGTCTGGTGCGTCTGCCCGCACGACGCCGACGACGGGTGCGACTGCCGGAAGCCGCGTCCCGGCATGGTGCTCGACGCGGCCCGTCGGCTCGGGCTCGACCCGGCGGAGCTCGTCGTGGTCGGGGACATCGGCGCGGACGTCGGCGCCGCAGCCGCCGCGGGTGCCCAGGGCATCCTGGTGCCGACTCCCCGGACACGGACCGAGGAGGTGGACGCGGCCGAGACCGTCGCGGCCTCCCTCGACGACGCGGTGTCCCTCGTGCTGGCCCGCGTCCCGGCGGCGCACGCGTGAGCGGTCCCGCCCTGCGCACGAGCGGCCCGCGCACGAGCGGCCCTCGCACCGGACCCCGCGTCCTCGTCGTCCGGCTCGACTCGTTCGGCGACGTCCTGGTCGCCGGTCCCGCCGTCCGCGCCGTCGCCGCCGGCGCCTCGCACGTCACGATGCTCTGCGGCCCCCAGGGCTCCCCCGCCGCCGACCTGCTGCCCGGCGTCGACCGGGTGCGGGTGTGGGCGGCGCCGTGGGTGACCGAGACCGCCCGACCGATCGACGACGCGCTGCTCGGCGAGTTCCGCGCGCTCGTCACCGAGGAGCAGCCCGACGAGGCCGTCGTGCTCACCTCGTTCCACCAGTCACCCCTGCCGGTCGCCCTGCTGCTCCGTCTCGCCGGGGTCCCGCGAGTCTCCGGCGCATCGGTGGACCACCCCGGGTCGCTGCTCGACGTCCGACTCCGTCCGGGTGAGGACCTGCCCGAGGACCTGCCGGAACCCGAGCGCGCCCTCCGCATCGCCGAGGCCGCCGGGTTCTCGCTGCCGCCGGGGGACGACGGGAGGCTCGCGGTCCGACACGACGCCGTCGCACCGCCCGAGGTGGTCGCCCTGGGCCGCTACGTGGTCGTGCACCCCGGAGCGAGCGTCCCGGCGCGCTCCTGGCCGGAGGACCACCACCGCGCCCTCGTCGCGGCCTACGCCGAGCGCGGGGTCCCGGTGGTCGTCACCGGCAGCCCCGGCGAGCGGGCGCTCACGGCGGCCGTCGCGGGCGACGGCGCGGTCGACCTCGGCGGTCGGACCTCGCCCGCGGAACTCGCCGCCGTACTCGCCGGCGCCGAGGTCGTCGTCGTCGGGAACACCGGACCGGCACACCTCGCCGCCGCGGTCGGCGCGCGGATCGTCAGCCTGTTCTCCCCGGTCGTGCCCGCCGTGAAGTGGGCGCCGTACACGCCGAACGTCGAACTGCTCGGCGACCAGACGGCCGCCTGCCGCCTGAGCCGTGCGCGGGAGTGCCCGGTCCCCGGTCACCCGTGCCTCTCCGGTGTCGGCGTGTCGGACGTGCTCGCAGCCCACGACCGCCTGCTCGCGCGTGCGGCCGGCTCCACCGCCGACGAGCACCGCACTGCGCTCAGCGGATGAAGCAGGAGAAGCTGCGAGGAGCACCAGCAGTGCTCCCGTAGCGTGCGCCACTGCTCCTCCTGCTCCTCGCACGGGCGCCCGCGCGACCGCGCGGACCCGCGTCACGAGCCGTCCGGAGGGGCACCGAACGAACGGAAGGCCCTGCATGCGGATCCTCGTGTGGCACGTGCACGGCGGCTGGATGGACGCCTTCGTCCGCGGCCCCCACGAGTACCTCATCCCGACCACCCCGGCCCGCGACGGCTGGGGGCTCGGACGCGGTGGGCGCGACTGGCCGACGAACGCGATCGAGATCGACCCCGCGGACCTCGCCGATGCCGAGGTCGACGTGGTCGTGCTGCAGCGCACCGAGGAGCTCGAGGAGGCCCGACGCCTGCTCGGTGGCCGCGAGGTGCCGATGGTCTTCGTCGAGCACAACGCCCCGCGGATCGACGTCCCGAGCAGCCTGCACCCGATGCGGGACCGCGACGACCTGGTGATCGCCCACGTCACGCACTGGAACGCCCTGATGTGGGACTGCGGCACGACCCGCACCACGGTCGTCGAGCACGGCGTCGTCGACCCGGGCCCGCTGTACACCGGCGAGCTCGAACGCTTCGGCGTCGTCATCAACGAACCGGTCCGTCGCGGTCGGGTGGTGGGCACCGACCTGCTCCCCCGTTTCGCCGAGGTCGCACCCGTCGACCTCTGGGGCATGGGCACCGACCGGCTGCCCGAGCTCGGGTTCGGCGACCGCGTCGTCGCCCTCGGCGACGTCCCCGCCGCCCCGATGCACGCCGCGCTCGCGCAACGACGCGCCTACGTGCACCCGAACCGCTGGACATCGCTCGGCCTGTCACTGATCGAGTCGATGCACATGGCCATGCCGGTCCTCGTGCTCGCGACGACCGACGCACCCCGGACGGTGCCCGCCGATGCCGGCGCGATCGCGACCGACGTCGACGAGCTGGTCCGTGCCTCCAGGACGCTCCTGGAGGACCCCGAGGAGGCCCGCCGCCGCGGTGCCGTCGCGCGTGAGGCCGCGCTCGCGCGGCACGCGCTCGGCCGGTACCTGGCGGACTGGGACGACCTCCTCGACGACGCCGTCGCGCGGGGTGCGCGGCGCGGAAGCGCGGCGGCGGACGCCGCGCTGGAAGGGAGCCTCCGATGAAGATCGCGATGGTGTCCGAGCACGCGAGCCCGCTCGCGGTGCTCGGCGGAGTCGACGCCGGCGGACAGAACGTGCACGTCGCCGAGCTCTCCGGGGCCCTGGCGGACCGCGGCCACCAGGTGACCGTGTACACGCGGCGCGACGACGCCGACCAGCCCGTCCGGGTGCTGCTGCGCCCCGGGGTCGAGGTCGTGCACGTCGACGCCGGTCCTGCGCGGCACGTGCCGAAGGACGACCTGTTCCCGTTCATGGACACGTTCGCCTCGGTGCTCGCGGCGGAGTGGTTCGTCGACCGTCCCGACGTGGTGCACGGGCACTTCTGGATGTCCGGTCACGCCGCGCTCGAAGCCGTCAAGCAGGTCCACGCCCGCACCGGCGGCGTCCGGATCCCGGTCGTGCAGACCTTCCACGCGCTGGGCGTCGTGAAGCGCCGCCACCAGGGCACCGCCGACACGAGCCCCGCCGAGCGCGAGTGGATCGAGCCCGCCGTGGGCCGGAGCGTCGACCAGGTCGTCGCGACGTGCTCCGACGAGGCGTTCGAGCTCAAGGCGCTCGGCGTCCCGCTGCACGCCATCTCGGTCGTGCCGTGCGGCGTTGACACGGACCTGTTCCGCCCGGACGGGCCCGTCGAGGAACGCGGGCGCCCCTTCCGCGTCCTGACCGCGTCCCGCCTGGTGCGCCGGAAGGGCGTCGGCACGACCATCGCCGCGCTCGCGAAGCTGCTCGACGAGGGCCGCGAGGCCGAACTGGTCGTCGTCGGCGGCGCCGGCACCGCAGGGGCGGACCTGGCCGACGACCCGGAGTACCAGCGCCTCGACGCCCTGGCCCGGTCGCTCGGGGTCCGCGAGCACGTGACCTTCCGCGGCCAGCTCGGGCAGCACGACATGCCCGCCGTGTACCGCAGCGCCGACGTCGTCGTGTGCGCGCCCTGGTACGAGCCGTTCGGCATCGTGCCGCTCGAGGCCATGGCCTGCGGTCGTCCGGTCGTCGCGTCGAGCGTCGGCGGCCTGATCGACACCGTCGTCGAGGACGCCACGGGCCTGCACGTCCCGCCGCGCGACGAGGACGCCGTGGCCGCCGCCGTCGGTGCGATCCTCGACGACCCCGAGCGCCGCGAGGCCTACGGGCGCGCCGGACGCGAGCGTGCCGAGGCCCGGTACACCTGGCAGAAGGTCGCCGCCGAGAGCGAGCGCGTCTACGAGCGGCTCGTCGCCGGTGCCGCGAACGCCCTCGCCGCCCCCGCGGCTGCGGCCACCGGGACCGACACGGCACCCGGGTCGAACGACCCGGTCACGATCACCCCCGCCACGACCACCCCGGGCGCTCGTCCCGGACGCGCCGGACGGACCGCCCGTCCGACGCCCGCGGTGCTGCCGCACCCGACGGAGAGGACCGCACGATGACCATCGAGCAGCAGACCGGCACCCGCGAGCCGGACACAGGGAGCGCCAGCGTCCGGACCGTCGTCGACCACATCGCCGCCTCGGTCCCCGTGATCGCCTCGCTCGTCGACCACAAGGACCACATCGCCGCCTGGGCGGACGACATCGCCGCACGCCTGGTGGCCGGTCGTCGACTGCTCGCCGCGGGCAACGGCGGGTCAGCAGCAGAGGCGCAGCACCTGACCTCGGAGCTGACCGGCCGCTTCGACGGGGACCGCCCGGCGTACTCGGCGATCTCCCTGCACGCCGAGAGCTCCGCCGTCACCGCGATCGGCAACGACTACGGCTACGACGAGGTCTTCGCGCGCCAGGTCACGGCGCACGCGCGCGCCGGGGACGTCGTGGTGCTGCTCAGCACGAGCGGGAAGAGCCCGAACCTGCTCCGCGCCGCCGAGGCCGCGCGGGCCGTCGGCGCCCGCTCGATCGCGATGACCGGCCCCGGCCCGAACCCGCTCGCGGACGCGGTCGACGACGCGATCCGCATCGAGGGGCCCTCGGCCAACGTGCAGGAGGCACAGCTCGTCCTCGTGCACGCCCTCTGCCGCGCGATGGAGCCCGCCCTGCGCCGCGGCGGCCGCCGGTGACCGCCCACGGCGGCACCACCGCACCGCGCGCCGGGGACACCGGGGCCACGTCGCAGCGCACCGCCGACCGCGCGCAGGCCGACGGGACGCGGCGCCGCATCGTCGTCGTCGGTGACACGCTGCTCGACGTCGACGTCTCGGGCACGAGCGAGCGCCTGAGCCCGGACGCCCCGGTGCCCGTCGTCGACGTCCGCACCGACGACCGCCGTGCCGGTGGTGCCGGTCTGGTCGCCTCGATGCTCGTACGCGACGGCCACGACGTGACGCTCGTCACCGTCCTGAGCGACGACGACCGCGCCGCGGAGATCCGCGCCCTGTTGCCCGACGTCCGGGTGGTCGCCGGTCCCTCCGGCGCACCGACCCCGGTGAAGACCCGCGTCCGCGTCGTCGACCACGCTCTCGTCCGCATCGACGAGGGCTGCGCCACGCCGCCCGTGCCCGACACCACGGCCGAGATGACCGCAGCGCTCGAGGTCGCCGACGCGATCGTCGTCGCCGACTACGGTCGCGGTGTCGCAGCCTCCGCGGGGCTCCGCGACGCCCTGGCCGCCGCGGCCCGCACGACGCCGGTGGTCTGGGACCCGCACCCCAAGGGCGCCGCCCCCGTCGCCGGCACCGCCGTCGTGACGCCGAACACCAGCGAGGCCCGCCGCTTCACCGACCTGTCCGGCGAGGGCGTCCCCTTCGCCACCGACGCCGCTGCCGAGCTCGTCCGCACCTGGGACGTCGCCGCGGTCGCCGTCACGATGGGCGACCGCGGGGCACTCGTCGCCTCCCGCCGCGGCCGTGACGGCACCGGACCGGCAGCGCTCGACAGCCGCTTCGTCCCCGCCCCGTCCGTCACGGCGGGCGACCCCTGCGGCGCCGGCGACCGCCTGGCCGCGGGCGTCGCGATCGCCCTCGCCGAGGGCGCCGACGTCGCCGAGGCCGTCACCGCGGGCGTGCTCGCAGCGTCGGAGTACCTGGCGGCCGGCGGCGTGACCGCGCTCTTCGCCGACGCCGGTCCCGCACCCGTGCCCGTCCCCGGTGTCGACCGCGACGCGCTGCGCGTCGTGCACGAGGTCCGGAGCGCCGGCGGGACCGTCGTCGCGACCGGCGGCTGCTTCGACCTGCTGCACGCCGGGCACGCCCGCACGCTCTCCGCGGCCCGGGCGCTCGGCGACTGCCTGGTCGTCTGCCTCAACTCGGACGACTCGGTCCGCGCGCTCAAGGGCCCCGAGCGACCGATCATGACGCAGGACGACCGGGTCGAGCTGCTGCTCGCGCTCGACTGCGTCGACGCGGTCGTCGTCTTCGACGAGCACACGCCGGACGAGGCGCTCCGCCGCTTCCGGCCGGACGTCTGGGCGAAGGGCGGCGACTACGCCGCGAGCGAGCTCCCCGAGGCGGCCACGCTCGCCGAGTGGGGCGGCCGGGTCGTCACCGTCCCGTTCCACCCCGGTCGGTCCACCACCCGGCTCGCCGCGGCCCTCGCCGCGGTCGGCTGACCCGACCCACCCGACCGCGTGCCGGACGGGAGGCGCGGCGCACCGCCGCCACGAGCCTCCCGTCCGGCACCGGTCACCACACACGTCCCGTCGGCACCGCCGACGGACCGGCACCACGCCACTCCCGGAAGGAAGTCCATGCCCGTCCCCACCACCCCCATCGGCCGCGTCCTCGTCACCGGCGGCGCCTCGGGTCTCGGCGCGGCGGTCGTCGCCGCGGTCGCCGAGGCCGGCGGCACCCCGATCGTCCTCGACCTGCGCGTCGACGGCGTGCCGGAGGGCACCGACGCCGTCGCCGTGGACGTCACGGACACCGAGGCGACCGAGCGCGCCGTCCGCGAGGCCGCCGAGCGCCACGGTGGGCTCGACGCCGTCGTGACCGCCGCGGGCATCGACAAGCCCGCCCCGATCGGCGGGATCTCGTCGGGCGACTGGGAGCGCATCGTCGGTGTGAACCTGCTCGGCACCGCCGCCGTCGTGCGCGCCGCGCTCCCCGCCCTCGAGGCGACGCACGGCCGCGTCGTGACGATCTCGTCGTCGCTCGCGCTGAAGGGCGTCGGCGACGGTACGGCCTACTCGGCGTCGAAGTTCGGCGTGCGCGGGTTCTCGCAGGCGCTGGCTGCCGAGACCGCGGGTCGCATCGGTGTGACGAACATCATCCCCGCGGGCATGCGCACCGCGTTCTTCGAGGGCCGGACCGAGCAGTACAAGCCGGGTCCGGACGCGCAGCTCATCGAGCCGGAGTACGTGGCGAACTCGATCCTGTTCGCGCTCTCGCAGCCAGCCGGGTGCGAGATCCGGGAGCTGTCGATCATGCCGGCGACGGAGCCCAGCTGGCCGTAGGCCCTGCCCGACGACGCAACGGGAGGCGCGGTGCCGGACGGCGCCGCGCCTCCCGTTCTGCGTCTGCTGCCCGGTCCCGCTCCGCCGAGCGGGCCAGATCTGTCACACTCGGCGCCGTCAAGCGACGGATTGCACCCGCGCCGTGGCACGCTCACGGCGTGTCGTGCCCGCTCGGGTGGCACCACGTGCCGCTCGACCCTCCGCCGAGCCGCGTGTCTCGCCCGCTCGCCCCACTCGGAGTCGCACGACGTGCCGCTCGACTTCGAGTCGGGCGGCACGTCGTGCGACCTGGGCGACCGCTGGTGCCGTGTCGTGCGACCGGAACGACCCGGGTGACTGCTGGCGCCGTGTCAGGCGACAGGCTCGACCGCGCGCTCCCGGGGCCGCACCGTGGCGAGCAGGTCCTCGACATCGGCGAGCACCGCCTCGGGCTGCACCTCGTCGACGTAGGACGGGTCGTGCTCGCAGCGCTCCGCGGTCCACCCGACCTGCGTGACGTCGACGCCGCACACCGGGCAGCGGGTGACGAAGGACAGGTGCACCCGGTGCCGTCCGCGGTCGATCGGTCCCGCGTTCACCACGTTGCCGAACCAGAAGACCCCGACGGTGGGCGTCCCGACGGCGACGGCGAGGTGGCGCGGACCGGAGTCGTCGCCGACCACGACGTCGGCCGCCGCGAGCACCGCGGGGAGCTCGGCGAGCGGCAGGGCGTCGGTCAGGTCGTGGAGCCGGTCCTGCAGGGCGACCGGGACGGCGCCGCGGATGGCCTCGGCCGCGGGCACGTCGGTGGCATCACCGACGAGCACGACGTCGTCGCCGGCGTCGAGCCGGGCGGTGACGACGGCAGCGAACCGCTCGGGGCTCCAGCGCCGGCGGGGGTCGGTCGCGCCGGGGTGAACGGCGAGCAGGTGCCCGCGCACACCGAGCCGGTCCCGCACCGCGTGCCACTCCTCCGCGGTCACGTGCACACGCGGGTCGAGGGTGACCGGTGCGGCGCCGGCCAGCGAGACGACCTCGAGCCCGCGCAGCACCTCGTGCTGGTAGTAGACGTACCGGACCCACCGTTCCAGCACCTCGGCGTCCTCGGTGGCGGTGCCGACGGTGTGCGGCGCGGCGAGGCGCAGCAGGAACGGGTTCGAGTTCCGCCCTCCCCCGTGCAGCTGGACGGCGAGGTCGAACCGACCCCGCAGCCGCGACTCGAAGTCCTCGAGCGTGGGTGCTCCGCTGCCGCCGTCGCGCACGCCGGGGACCACCGGGAGCTCCTCGAACGCGTGCACGGCGTCCGTGCGTCCGCGGAGGACCGCGGGCGCCAGCGGGCTGCCGAGCAGCGTGACGCGGGCGTCCGGGTACGCGGCGTGGAGCGCCTCGAGCGCCGGGACCGCGAACATCAGGTCGCCCAGGCCACCACCTCGGAGCACCGCGATCTCCCGGACGTCGTCGAAGCGGTCTCCACCGTTGCCGATCAGTTGCACCAGACCCGTCTACCCGTCGCGACCCGTGAGGACCACCGGGAGCGGTCCGCCGCGGGCCTCCCGGTGCGTTCCGCGGACCGAGGGCGCGAAACCGACGCCCCGCACAGGTACCCCCGAGGAACGTGGAGCGGTACGCCCGTCTCCGGAAGGACACCATGAGCATCGCCACCCCGTCAGCGACCGCGACCGACACCGACCACCTGGTCGTCACCGACCCCGTCGACGGGTCGATCGCCACGACGACCCCGCGCTCCACGAGCGAGGACGTCGCGAACGCTGTCGCGCGCGCACGGGCAGCCGCCCCCGGCTGGGCGCGCACGGCCCCGGCGGAGCGGGGCGCCCTGCTCCACGCCGCAGCCGCGCACCTCCGTGACCACGCGCAGGAGCTCGCCGACCTGAACACCCGCGAGACGGGCAAGGTCCCCGGCGACGCCATGGGCGGAGTCCAGGCCGGCATCGGGACCCTCGTGCAGTACGCCGAGCTCGGCCCGGTCCACCGTGGCGAGGCCCTCCGAGGGCAGTTCGGCGCCGCGGACTGGTCGGTCCCCCACCCCCGTGGCGTCGTGCTCGCCCTGACCCCGTGGAACGACCCGGTGGCCGTCGCACTCGGCATCCTCGGTGCGGCGATCGTCACCGGCAACACCGTGGTGCACAAGGGCAGCGAGCGGTGCCCCGGCACGATCGCCCGCCTGAACGCACTGCTCGCCGAGGTCCTGCCGGAGGGCGTCCTGGTGGGCGTCGACGGTGACGCCACGACCGGCGAGGCCCTGCTCGAGCAGGACGGCATCGACGTCTACGCCCACGTCGGGTCCACCGCGACCGGCGACCGGCTCACCGAGGTCGCCGCCCGGACCCGCGCGCACGTCATCCGCGAGAACGGCGGCAACGACGCGGTCGTCGTGGACGCCGACGTCGACCCGACCTGGGCCGCGGCGCAGGTGGCGCTCGGCGCGTTCGCCAACACGGGCCAGATCTGCACGAGCGTCGAGCGCGTCTACGTGCACCGCGACGTCGCCGAGGAGTTCACCGCGGCGCTCGTCGCCGAGGCCGAGCGTCGGACGGCATCGCCCGCCGCAGAGTTCGGTCCGCTCGTCGACGACCGGCTCCGCACCGCGGTGCAGGCACACATCGACGACGCCGTGCAGCGCGGGGCCGTGGTCCGCACGGGCGGGACGACGCCCGGCGGTGTCGGCACGTTCTACCCCGCGACCGTGCTCACCGACTGCGCCGACGACATGCTCGTGATGACCGAGGAGACCTTCGGTCCGATCGCACCGGTCCGGGTCGTCGAGTCGTTCGACGAGGGCCTCCGCCTCGCCGCGGCCGACCGGTACGGCCTCGCCGCGACGGTGCTGACCGGCGACACCGGGCACGCGCTCCGTGCAGCGGCCGAGCTGCCCGTCGGGACCGTCAAGGTGAACGCCGTGTTCGGCGGCGCCCCCGGTGGCAGCGCCCAGCCCCGCGGAGCGTCCGGCGCCGGCTTCGGCTACGGCCCGCACCTGCTCGACGAGATGACGACCACCACCGTCGTGCACCTCGAACCCGCTCCCGCCCGCACCACCTCCGGAGGAACCCGATGACCGCCGACGTCCGCCTCGTCCGCGACCTGGTCGCCACGGTAGACGACCGCGAACCCCTCGTCGTCGTCATCGGCGACTGCATCCTCGACCGCTGGACCGTCGGCGAGGCCGAACGGGTCTCCCGCGAGGCACCGGCACCCGTCGTGCGCGTCACCGAGACGGTGGCGGTGCCGGGCGGCGCAGCGAACACCGCGGTGAACGCCCGAGCCCTCGGCGCCCGCGTCCGCATGGTCGGCCTGATCGGCGACGACGAGTCCGGCCGCGTGCTCCGCGAGCGGCTCGAGACCGCCGGCGTCGACACGACGTACCTGGTGGAGGTCACCGGCACACGCACCACGACGAAGTCGCGGGTGGTCGGCGGTGACCGTGTGGTCGTCCGCGTCGACGAGATCGCCGCGACCCCCGACGCACACGCGGGAGCCCGTCTCGCCGACGCGGTCGCCCGCGCCGTCCGGTGCGCCGACGCCGCCGTGGTGTGCGACTACGGCCTCGGCGTGCAGCCCGAGGACGTCGTGCCCGTGCTCGACCGCGACCGCCCCGGTGCCGTCGTGGTCGACGCCCACGACCTCACGCGCTGGGCCGACCTGCACCCGGACCTCGTCACGCCGAACGCCGGCGAGACCGCCGGGTTGCTCGGACGCGACCTCGGCGCCGGCTCCGCCCGGGTCCCCGTCGTCGTGGACGCCCGCCACGAGGTCCTCGCCCGCAGCGGCGCCCGTGCGGCCGTCGTCACCCTCGACCGCGACGGCACCGTCCTGCTCGAGCCCGGCACCGACCAGGCCTTCCGCACCCGAGCCACCCCCGCGTCCGAGCAGCAGGCGTCCGGCGCGGGCGACACCTTCTGCGCCGCGGCCACGGTCGCCCTCGCCGTCCGGGCCCCGCTCCGCGACGCGATCGCCGTCGCCCAGGCAGCCGCCGACGTGGTCGTCCGCGAGGCCGGCACCTCGGTCTGCACCGCCGCCGCACTGATCGACTCCGTGACGGCACCCGCCGCGACGGTCGTCGACCACGAGGACCTCGCGCTGGCCGTCGAGGCGGCCCGCGCCGCCGGACGCCGGGTGGTCTTCACGAACGGCTGCTTCGACGTCGTGCACCGTGGACACACCACCTACCTGCGGCAGGCCCGCGAGCTCGGTGACCTGCTCGTCGTCGCCCTGAACGACGACGACTCGGTCCGCCGACTGAAGGGGCCGGAGCGCCCGATCAACACCGCCGAGGACCGTGCCGGTGTCCTCGCCGCCCTGGCCTGCGTCGACCTGGTCACCGTGTTCGCGACCGACACCCCGATCCCGCTCATCGAGCGCCTGCGACCCGAGGTCTACGTCAAGGGCGGCGACTACTCCCCCGAGATGCTCGAGGAGACCGGCGTCGTGCGGGCGTACGGCGGCGAGGTCGTGATGGTCGACTACGTGCCGGAGCACTCGACGACCGCGGTCGTGCGCCGCATCCGCGAGGCCACCGCCGCAGCGGCCGCAGCAGCCGGCTCGACGCCGACCGACACCACTGACGCATCGGCGCCCGCCGTCGAGCCCGACCCGGCACCGTGACCGCCGCCCGCTGGTCCGGCGCCTGGGCGCGTCCCCTGACGGACGACCGCGGTCCGGCCGAGGTCGACGTCCTGGTGCCGACCGTCGGACGACCCGCCGAGCTCGCGACGACGCTCGCCGGGCTCGCCGCCCAGACGGACGTCGACCTGCGCCTGGTCCTCAGCGACCAGTCCGCGGGTCAGGACGCCGCCTCCGAGCCTGCGGTCGCCGCCATGCTGCGGGTCCTGGAGGCGCAGGGCCGGCCCGTCACGCTCCTCGCCCACCCGGAACGGCGTGGCCTGGCAGAGCACCGCCAGCACCTCCTGGACCACGCCACCGCACCCGCGGTGCTCTACCTCGACGACGACGTCTGGCTCGAGCCGGGCACCGTCCGCCGGATGCTCGACGCGCTCCGCGACCTCGGGTGCGGGTTCGTCGGCAGCGCCGTGCAGGGGCTCTCGTACCTGCAGGACCGCCGTCCGCACGAGACGGCCGTGTTCGAGCCGTGGGACGGCCCGGTCGTGCCCGAGGTCGTGCGCCGCGGGACGCCCGGCTTCGACCGGCTGTCGCTGCACAACGCCGCCAACCCGGCGCACGTCGCAGCGGACCTCGACGTCGAGACCGGTGGGTGGGTGCCCTACCGGGTCGCCTGGGTCGGCGCGTGCGTCGTGTACGACCGCGCCGCGCTCGAGCAGGTCGGGGCTTTCCGGTTCTGGGACGCCCTGCCCCCGCAGCACTCGGGCGAGGACGTCGTCGCGCAGTGGCGGGTCATGGAGCGCTTCGGCGGCGCGGGCATCCTGCCGTCCGGCGCCGTGCACCTGGAGAGCCCGACCACCGTGACCGATCGTCGGGTCGACGCCCCAGACGTGCTCTTCGACGACCACGAGACGGCCCCGCACCGTCGCTGAGCGGCGACCACCGCGCCGGGACCGGCGCCGCGGCGGACGTGCGCCGTCCCGAGGAGGCGCCACGAGCCTCCCGGCCGGTCCTCGTGACGCGGAGCGCGCCGGACGCGCGCTGGGCCGCGGACCGGTCCACGGGGCAGGATGGCCACACCACCAGTGAGCAGGAGGACCACGATGGCGACGTTCACCCGCGGATTCGGCGGCCGACGCGACGACCGCGACGACCCGCGCATCCCACCCGGCCAGACCCTGGTGCGCGACTGGCCCGTGCTCTCCGCCGGGGCGACGCCGGACATCGCACCCGAGGACTGGAGCTTCTCGATCCGCACCGAGTCCGGGCTGCACACCTGGACGTGGGACGAGGTCCACGCGCTCGGCGTCGAGGACGTCACCGTCGACATCCACTGCGTCACTCACTGGACGAAGCTCGACATGCCCTGGCGCGGCGTCCCCCTCGACCGGCTCTTCGCAGAGGTCGAGACATCGCTCGACTTCTGCACGGTGCACAGCTTCGGCGGCTACACGACGAACGTGCCGCTCGACGAGCTCCTCGACGGGCAGTCCTGGATCGCCTTCGAGGCGGACGGCGAGCCCCTGACCCCCGAGCACGGGGGCCCGGCCCGACTGCTCGTCCCGCACCTGTACTTCTGGAAGAGCGCGAAGTGGGTGCGCGGCATCGTCATGCAGGCCGAGGACGAGCCCGGCTTCTGGGAGAACGCCGGCTACAACATGCACGGCGACCCCTGGAAGGAGGAGCGGTACTGGTGAGCAGGCCCCCCGTCGACGGCCTGGAGGCCCGGATCACCCCGCGCGGGCCCGCCCCCGTCCGCAGGCGGCCAGCCTGGCACCCCGCCACCGTCGCCGCCGTCGCGCCCGAGACCCCGGCCGCGCGCCGCATCGTCCTCGACGTCCCGACCTGGCCCGGCAACGACCCGGGTCAGCACCTGGACGTGCGGCTCACCGCCGAGGACGGCTACCAGGCGTCCCGGTCCTACTCCATCGCCTCGGCCGGCGAGGGCACCCGGGTGACGCTCGCGGTCGACCGCGTGGAGGGCGGCGAGGTCTCGCCGTTCCTCGTCGACGCGATCGAGGTCGGCGACGCCCTCGACGTGCACGGTCCCCTGGGCGGGTGGTTCGTGTGGCGTCCCGGCGAGTCGAGCCGACCCGTGCAGCTGATCGCCGGCGGGTCGGGCATCGTCCCCCTGCTCCCGATGGTCACCGCGCACGCCGAGGCTGACGATGCGACGCCGTTCCGGTTGCTCTACGCCACCCGTACCCCGGAGGACGTGTTCTTCCGCGAGGAGCTCGAGGCCGCCGTGCACGCGTCCGCGCCGCTCGAGGTCACGCACGTGTTCAGCCGGCGGGCACCACTCGGGTCCGACGAGCCGGTGGGCCGGCTCACCCGGGAGCGTCTCGGTGCGTCGGTGCTGGGGCCCGACGTCGGCGCGCTCGTCTACGTGTGCGGCTCGACGCCCTTCGTCGAGCAGGTGCTGCGGTGGCTCGGCGAGCTCGGGCACGACCTGTCGGAGGTCCGGGCGGAGCGCTTCGGCGGCGCGTGACGGCGAGGACCGGCTGCTGCACGACGAAGGCCCTGGTCGGTGACCAGGGCCTTCGTGTTCCGAGCGGATGACGAGATTCGAACTCGCGACCCTCACCTTGGCAAGGTGATGCGCTACCGCTGCGCCACATCCGCGTACGGAGACACTCTACCCCGGATCGGTTCCGCGCCCGTGATCTGCGGGGCGGCCGGGCGCGTCGTGGGGATCCGCCGCGCACGGGAGGTTGCGGTTCCGCGGTCGCCGTGTTGCAGGATTGCGGGAAGCCGCAAGGCCTCGACGCCGACCAATCCGGATGTCCGTCGTCTCCGGATCTCTCCTCGGTGCCCGGACCTGCCCGACCGGAGCACCGGGGCCACCCACCCCTCGTCCGGCCGTTCGCGGCGACCCGAACCCTGCGAGCGGCCGGGCGGTCCCGGGCTCTCAGGGCCGACCGGGTTCACTCGGAGCATGAGCTACGTGCACGACAACCCCGGCGGGACCGAAGCACACGGTGTCGACCTGATCGACGGCGACGCGCCCGCGGTCCGCATCCTGGTGCACGGCGACCTGCCGACGACGATCGAGCACGAGGGCCGCACCTGGCTCGCGACGGGCGACGCGCACGACGACGGCGACCCGTCCGCTCCCCCGATCGCGATCTACCGTCCGGTCTGACACGGGCCGTCCCTGTCCGGCGTCGGGCCGGCGTGTCCTGTCAGGTGGGCGTCTCCCGTCAGCCCGGGGCTGTCGCCGCTGCCTGACTCAGCAAGGAGACGACCGTCAGGTACAGCCCAGAGGACAGGACCGCTCCGGGCAGCAGGGCGAACACGGCCACGGGGATCGCCCACAGCTGGTGCTTCCCGGGGTTCTCGTCGGGCGGCGTACTCGCCATGGCGGCGAACGAGGACGCGGACACGAGCACCGCGAACGCCGCCGTCATGCAGATGATCGGCCACGACCGGTAGCCGACGGAGAACACGGGCACGAGCAGCGGCAGGAAGAACATCGCCGGAGCAGCGACGAAGCCGGTGCGGGAGATGATCCGGTAGGTGCGCCGGTCCCGGTCGGTGCGCTGGTCGTCGTTCACGGCGTTCCTCCTCGGAGGTCGTCGACGCTCCCGTCGAAGCAGGTCGACACTCCGGTCACGCTGTAGCGCTGCGGGAAGGCGTTGAAACCGATCGTCGTGACCGGTCCCCCGCTCCCGCGGACGCCGAGCAGCGGGTCCGCCCCTCCACTCTCGAAGCGCTCGACGGCGATGCCCTGCTCCTCCCACACCTGCTCGACCCGTTCGACGTCCGCGGCCGGGTCGACTCCCGTCGGTGCCACCCGTTCGACGATGTAGCTCCACCGGGCGGCGGGCGCAGCGCCTGCACGATCGCAGCTCTCCGCCGCGGGACCGCTGTACACACTCCATTCGCCGCCGATCGACGCCGTCGTGTGCTCGACCACGTCGACGATCGACCGCTTCGCCTCGGACGCGTCCGCCCTCATTCCACCAGGGTCGGCGGTGCACGCCGTCAGCACCGCCGCCGTCGCGACCAGCAGGGCGACGCTCGAGTTCGACCGGCGACTCATCCTGCGTCCCCGATCTCCCCGTCGCGCAGCTCCGTCGCGTTGCCGGCGGCGCACACGCTGACGCCGGAGATCCTGGAGCGATCCGGCTTCGCGTCGAAGCCGATCGAGGTCACGGGGTCGCCGGTCCCGCGGAGGCCGACAGGCTTGCTCCCTCCGCCGCTGCTCGTGTCGACCACGTCCATGCCCGCGTCCTCCCACACGGCTCGAACCACCTCGACATCGTGCTGCAGACCAGTGGTGGCTCCCGCTCGTTCCACGATGTGCACGTACCTGACGCTGTCCTCCGCGTCCTGTCCGCACGGCTCGACCGCCGGGCCGCGGGAGACCGTCCACTCTCCCCTGACCGCAGCCGTCGACCGTTCGACGAGATCGACGATGGACTGCTTCGCCGACCTCGGGTCGGTGTCTGGGGCATCCCGCGGTGTGCTGGTGCCTGCGCAGCCGGTGAGGATGGGCAGGGCGAGTGCGGCAACGCAAGCCGCACGACCGATGAGTTCACCGTTGCGGGCGGTGATGCTCTGGATCATTCGTGTCCCGTTTCGTCTGCGCTCCCCGCCGCGCATGCGGAGACACCGGACAAGCTGTAGCGCGCCGGGAAGGCGTTGAACCCGACGGATGTGGTGGGGCCGCCCCTGCCCCGGATGCGCCGGAGGGGCTCGTCCCCGCCGGTCTCCGTCTCGAACACCTCGATGCCGTCCTGCTCCCAGAGCTCCTGGACAGTCGTGATGTCCTGTTCGGCGCTCTCCGGGGAACCGTCGCGTTCCAGGACGTAGACGAACCGCACACGATCCTCGACATCCTCGCCGCACGGTTCCGCCGACGGCCCGAGGGACACCTGCCACTCTCCACCGATCGCTTCCGAGGAACGCTCGACCAGGTCGACGATGGACTTCTCGGCTTCGGATCCCCGCACAGTGGTCCCGTCCGGAGTGGTGCTGCTGTCAGCACAGCTGGTCAGGACGAGCGAGAGAACGATGGCTACCGCGGGCGCGAGCCTGGCGCTCGTCCGTTGCCGAGCGACGGTCTCGACCGTGTGGCCGTCACCTGCTCCGACTGCCCTCACGACAGCGGTCCCGTCGGTCTCGCCGTACTGCATCTCCACATGACGATCCCCCCAGCAGCGATCGTATTCGAGTGGATCTCAGGCTGCACACCCGTGGTCGACCGGGTCGAGCACGTGCCCGTCTCCGCCACCTCCCCGGGTGCACCGTCGTCGCCGCTGAGACGGAATCAAGGTGTGAAGAAGGCGTGGAGCGCGGCGCTGATCTGCGCGGGCCCGCCACCGTTCCAAGGGCCGTCGTGGCCGAGGCCGTCGAACTCCACGTGTCGCGCGTCGGGGAGTTCCGGGCGAGGTCACGGATCGTAGCGCGGGGGAACGCGGGGCTCGCGGTCCCGCTGAGCAGCAGCACCGGACAGTCGATGCTCGCGTACTCCTGCACGTGACCGTCGCGTTCGGCGACGGCGCGGAAGTCGTAGCGCACGCCCGGGAGGAGGTCGCCGAGCGATGACGCCGGCCCCCGCTGCCGGGACTGGACCGCGAGGACGACACGGCCCAGGGCTCGGGCGACGACCCGCGGGGCGCGCGCGATGAGCGCAGGTGCGGTCCCTGCGACGACGAGCGCGTCGATGAGCGCAGCGCCGGACTGTCCGCGCTCGATCTCGGCGTTGAGCCGGCGGACACCGTCGCGGTCGATGCCGTCCCGGTAGAACGGAGGCTCGTAGACCGCGAGCTGCTCCACTCTGGACAGGGTGCGCGTGGCTTCCAGAGCGATGACGGCGCCGGAGCTGAGACCGAACAGCTTCGTCGCGCCGGTCGCGGTCATCACCGCGTCGAGGTCCTCGACGTCGCGGGCGATGGTGTGGTCGGCCGTGTACGGGCGCGGGCTGATGCCACGGCCGCGTCGTTCGGCGGTGATGACCGTGAACGAGGAGGAGAGGGCGAGGGCGAGTTCCCGGTAGGCGTGGACGTCAGCCATTGCGCCCTGCACGAGGACGCTGGCTGGTCCGGTGCCCTGGCGGAGGTAGCCGATCGAGGTGCCGTCCCGAGACTCGGCGTGCTCGGTGACGATGCTGTGGTCCATTGCGTCAGCATGGCATCGAGCACACAGCCGAGCGCCGCACCGGTGGTGCCGGCGCGTCCGCCTGCAGATCTGCGAGTCGCACGGATCGTTCACCGGACACCTTCCGGTCTCGGTGGAGGATCTCGAGCGCTCGTCTTGCCGTCAGGGCGTCAGCACCGCGATCGAGAGTCCTCGGATCTGTTCCGCCTGGGTGAGCGCTGCTGCCGGGTCGTCGATGCCGACGGTGGTCACCTGCAGGGCGCTGAGGTCGATGACGCCCGCCTGCACCTGACGCCAGACCCGGTACGCGGTCTCCTCGGAGCACATCCACGAGCCGCGCAGGGTGATCCGGCGTCGCATGAGCTGGTCGTACGGGATCCGGAGGGGCTGCCGGACGCCGCCGAGCAGGACCATCGTCCCGTCGGTCCGAACGCTGTCGAACCCGGCCATGGTGAGGTCCGGGGTCGGTGTCGGCCCGAGCGCGTCGATGACGATCTCCGCCTCACCCTCGAGGGCTGAGCTGATCGCCGCCGCATCCTCGTCGCGGACCCCGATGGACCGCACGGTCCGCACCCGGCGGTCCAGCGCCGCCAGACGCCCGAGGCTCCCGGTGTCCCGGCCGACGGCGACGACGCGACCGGCGCCACGGGCGAGCGCCAGGAGGACCGCTGCTCCGCCCATCTGGCCACTGGCGCCCAGGACGACGACACGGTCGCCGGCGGTCATGCCGCTGCGCTCGACCGCGCCGGCCGCGACACTCAACCAGGGCAGGAACGCGAGCTTCGTCGGGTCGGGGTACCACTCGGCACCGGGGAGCGCGAGCACGGCCGATCCGGGCATGACGGTGCGCTCGGCGAAGGTGCCGGTCCGCCAGGCCCGATGCATCCGGTCCGTGGTCGCCGTCGTCGCCCCGCGGCCGCCGATCCCCGTCCATCCGAGCAGGACTTCCTCGGGCTCTGCGACCCGACCGCTCCGCAGGAACCCGGTGCACAGCGCCGTCTCACCGGGCCGGACGGTCGTGACGTCGTCCGCGACCTCCTCAACGATCCCGACACCACCGATGCCGAGCACCGTCGGGGTGGCGATACCGCCACGGCCGCCCTCGACGAGCACCCGCGTGTACGCGGGAACCTGCACCGCGAGCATGCGCAGCACCACACCGCCGCTGCGGACGTGCGGGTCCGGGACCTCCTCGACGCTGAGTGGTGAGCCGAGTCCGTCCAGTGTCCATGCCTGCATGCCCTCAGTCTCCGCAGGCAGCAGGAGACCATCCAGAGCCGCCGCATACTGGTACCCGGACCACCAGGAGAGGACTGCGTGAGCGACGTTACCGAGCAGCAGCGTCGGGAGCTCGGCGCCTTCCTGCGGGCTCGACGGGAACGGGTGAGCCCGGTCGACGTCGGGCTGCCGGGATCGACCCGCCGTCGCACCCCGGGCCTCCGTCGCGAGGAGCTCGCGATGCTCGCCGGGATCAGCGCCACCTGGTACACGTTCCTCGAGCAGGGCCGGGACGTCCGACCGTCGCGTCAGGTGCTCGACGCGATCGCTCGCGCGCTCGGACTCGCCGCGGTGGAGCGGGAGCACCTCTTCGCCATCGCCGTCGACGCGCCCGTACCGACGAGCTCCGACGAGGTCCTCGACCCGGAGGTTGCGCGGGTCGTCGAACTCCTCGACCCCGCCCCGACCTACGTGACCGGGGGGACCTTCGACCTGCTCGCGTGGAACACGGCAGCGACCGAGCTGTTCCGCGGCGCACTCGACCACGGCGAGCACCCCAACCTGGTCCGGTGGGTGTTCCTGACCCCCGATGCACGCGAGGTCCTGCCGGACTGGACCGACGTCGCCCAGGGACTCCTCGCACGGCTCCGGACCCGAGCCGGACGGCATCCCGGCGTCGCGGTCTACGCGGAACTCGAGGCCGATCTCCGCGGGGCCAGCCCGGAGGCCGACCGGTGGTGGCCGCGGTACGACGTCGGGACGCCAGGAGCCGGCATCAAGCGCGTCAGGCAGGCCGACGGGCAGGTGCAACGCCTCGCCTACACCTCGTTCGACGTCGCTGATCGGCCGGACCAGACCATGACGACGTACCGCCGCCTGGACACCCGATGAGGTCGACCCGTCGGGCGTCGGGTTGCCGATCGGCCATCGAGACGGTCGGTGCTCTCTTCCCCAGGTCTCACTGGCCGCCGCGGCGATGGAGCTCGCTGAGGAGGACCTCCTCTACCGGCTCGAGCCGCAGTGGTCCGTCCGTGCGGAGGGCGACGCGCCTGACGAGCGGGTCGGTTCCCATCTGCGCCAACCAGTCACCAAGGCGCGGCGACCGATCGTGGTCGACGAGCCACACGTGTTCGCCGTCGCGCTCGACCCAGGCTTTGTTGGTCAGTGATCCGAACTGCAGGGCAACGATGCGCTCGAGCGGCACGGGGATCGCGAGGGTGTGTGGCTTGCCGGGGACGAGATTGGTCACTGGGGCCACTACGAGCGGCGCGATCACGTCGATCTCGGAGCCGTCGTCGAGCGACCCCCGGTAGGTCTCCGTAGCCCTCCAGCGTTCCGGCAGCGCGTGGTGGAAGGCGCTGTCGAGGACGAATCCTTTCAGGTGCACGGACGGTGCCCGTTCAATCTGCTCCCGTAGCGTGAGAGTGATCGTCGCTGGTGCGTCTTCTTCCGCGTCGTGCACTTCCCACGCGAGTGATTCGCCGACGGCGATGCTCGAGCCGTTGCGGATGTGCTCGTCCACGAGTGCCGCCGACTGTTCGGCTGCGGCGTCGCGTCGATCGAAGATCTTCCTGAGCCAGGTCCCCACTCCAGTCATGCCTCGAGCGTACGACGGCATCGTTTCCGCGCAAGGCTCCCGCCGCCTGCTGTGGTGCGATCGTGCTCGCGAGGACCGACAGGGTCGCGATCCCGATGGCGGGAGCCCAGACCCCTCAGGAGCTCCGCCGACCTCACCTCAGCCGTGGACGTCGTTCTCCGGTGTCGTGCCGACGCCACACGAGGAGGACTGTCGACGCACGATCCTGGTGAGCCTCCACCGCGGAGAGGACGAGAGCCGCTACCGACAGGACAGCCAGGACCACTCCGGTGGTCGCCGTCTGTGACGTGTGGCGTGGCGCTAGGGAGGCCGCTACCGAGACGATCGCCATGACGACGCCGAGGATGAGGGGACGAGCTGCGAAGCGCCGCATGCAGTGCACCGTAGTCGGGCCGTGAGCGGGTTCGACCCAAGGTTCGTCGATCCTGCAAGCCGTTCGGAAGCCGAGCGGCTACCGAGGGGTCCCGGGTGTCGAGCGTGGGAATGACCACAGCAACCGGTCCGAGGCGGAGGGGCCTCAGTACCGTCCAGCTCTGTGCATGTGTTCTTGATCATCGTTGTCGCTGTCGTCTTCGTAGGAGCAGGGATTGCTCAGACGTACTTCACAGTAGGGCCGGGGGGCAAGAAGCGACGGAAGTACGCCGTAGCTCAGGATCGACCTCCGGATCCGTAGAGCGGTCACGGCCCGTGCGGAAGCTCCGTACGGGCAGCCCCCTCTCCGCCCGAGTCAGGTCAGCCGAACGCTGCGAGGCGATGGAGAAGAGCCCTGGCCACGCGAGAGCGCCGATCGAGGGTCCCTCCGGATCCGGGTCCGCCAACGTGACACCGCCATCGTGCGCGAGATCTCGCCCGACACGGAAAGGCATTCCGACCCCATCGGGGACCACGACGGGATCTGCGGCACATCCCGTGCGCTTCACGCCATGCCGAGGGGGACCGAACTGGAAGATCCCGGCAGATCGAGCATCGTCCGCTCAACGATCGGCTACCGGGCACCGGCTGCCCGTGGCTGTTCGGACCAAGCCGACGTCGAGTAGCTCACTTCGAGGCCGGAAGAACGCGGACGTGATCGGGTGGCTTCGTGCAGACAGTGATCCTCACCGGTGTACCCGGCGCCGGCAAGTCCACCGTGAGTCGACTTCTCGCGACGAGGCTGCCGCGCGCCGCGCGGATCGCAGCGGATGAACTGAACGCCATGATCACCGCCGGTGCCGTGTGGCCACTTGGTCAACCCGCGGAAGAGGCCGCCCGCCAGGTCGAGCTCAGCTACCGGAATCTCGCCGCGCTGGCCGCGAACTTCACCGAGGCCGGGTTCGTCACCGTCATCGACTGCGTCATTCCGGATGGTGCGCACCTCGATCGGCTACTCCGGCACCTCTCGTCGGATTCCTTCTCTCTGGTTGTTCTTGCCCCGGGCGCAACTGCGTGCAAGGAGCGCGACGCAGGGAGAGAAGCGAGCAAGCGGTTCACCTTCGACGGGTACGACGAACTTGACCGGTCGATGCGTCGCGGCTTCGGAGACCGCGGTTGGTGGCTCGACACGAGCGATCTCCGCGCAGGCAGAACGGCGCAACTCATCGCCTCCAGACTCGACCTCGAAACTCCTGCGTCGCGCTGAACGATCCGCATGCGGACGCCGGCGTCGCTCCTTGCAGCAGCGACCTGGATCCGCGGACAACTCGACAGGGACGACTCGTCGTCGGTGTGCGTCGGGACGGCATCGACCTGACGTAGGGCCGGAGGCAGGATGTCCGCCACTGCTGCGGCGACCCCGGAAACACGAGAACCCCCCGGTGGTACCGGGGGGTTCTCTGCTGTGGGCGATACTGGGATCGAACCAGTGACCTCTTCCGTGTCAGGGAAATGTGCCGTCGAACGGCCTGCCCGTCGTGGCTGGCATCTGCCCCGAGATCCGCGCCGGTGCGGGCTTCCGGATGGAACCGACATCAACGGTGATGAACGGCGATGCGTACAGATTCGTGCCAAGAAACGTGCCACGAACTGGCGACGAGACGATGTCGTCCGGCATCACACCGGTGGGCGGCGACGGCCCGCTCGGACGTCCTGCCAGAAGTCGAGAGCCTGCTCTGACGTCCAGTAGTCGTCGAGCAGAGGAACGTCGCAGGGCATCATCCACCCGAGGACAGAGGCAGCTTGCCACGGCGAGAGGATCTCGGCCTGGCGCACGACGGCGGTCCAGGTCGGAGAGAGCGTCAGTCGGAGGACATCCCGAGGCTCGTCGCGCAGTGCGATGCGCTCGTACAACGACACGTCCTTGGTGTCGTCCCGGAGTTCCACGATGACGCCGTACCCGGCACCGAGGGAGAGCACCTGCGCTCGCCCGCGTACCGCGGCGTCTTCGGCATCGGTGTCGCGGCACTCGATGACGAGCAGTTCCCCGCCCGGACCGAGCGCGTGCGCACGGAGCGCCTCGCGCAGGAGGGACCACGGCAACTCGCGCCATTCAGTGCCCGACGCGCCGTCCAGCGTGACGAGGACACCGCCCCAGTGCTCGATCGTCCTTTCGGGGTGTACCTCGGTCAACGTGGCTTCTCCGTTCCGGATCCCCGTCCACGACGGCTGTCGTCCTCGGGGCACCTATGCGCGGACCAGGGCAACCCACGTCGATTCACCACAACTCGATGACGCCTGCGTCAGCGAGCAGCCGCAAGCACGCATCGGGCGCTCCGCACACCCGTTCAGTAAGACCGCTCGGGAGCGGTCGCTCGCCGAGCTGCGTTCCCGTCAGGTACAGCGGCGGGACTCCGAGCCACCGCAACGGAAGCGGCCCGTCGAAGTGGGTGTCCTTCGGTGCTGCGTAGAGCCGGTGCTGCGAAGCGGACATCCTGTGGGCAGCGACGCACCGCCGGACCTGTTCGTAGTGCGCTCGCTCCGCGGCCTGAGCGGCCTCGGCAGTCCTGGAGGCGAAGTCTGCCCGAGTGGTCGCGCCCCGGAGCATCCACTGCAATGCGGTCGTCGCATCGTCCACGACCGCGCAGTCTCTGCCGCAGCTGATGATCATCGTGGTCACCGGGAGTCCAACCGCGGTCGTGAGGTCCATGGGTTCGGCTTCCAGCTCGGCTCCCGGGCAGCGCGAGAGTCCTGAGGTGAACCGAGAGAAGTGGGTCGTGCTGGCCATGCTCAACACGATGCGGCGAAACCCGAGTTGATCCAGCCCCTGGCTTGCAAAGATCACGGCTGACGCTCAACGGGTTGAGCGGTCTGGCAAGTCAGCCAGATCCGCAGCCTGCTGGGGAAGTAGGGCCTTCTTTCTTCTTCTTCTTAACTTCTTGAACACAGATATAGATCTGAAGAAGAAGAGGGATACATTTCCCCTCCCACCTCCCCCATACATATAGATCCCCATCCATAGCTCTTACCCTCCGGCCGGAGGGGACGAGACTAGTGCCCTGGAACCCCGCCGATCGGCATGCCCCTCCGGATAGCTCCGACTTCCGGACGTGGAGTCGGCGGGGAAGCCGGCCCCGCTGACCGACTGACGACGACCGGCACCCACAGCTCGTCCTGGTTTCGCCGCATACATGTCGATGAGGTCGTCAACAGGTCGGCCCGTAGCACCAGGAGCCCCAGATGACCACCAGCACGAAGAACGTCCCGGTGACCGAGACCATGACCCTCCGCGAGCTCGCCGGCGCCGTCGGTGTCGCGATGGGGAGCGCCTACGCCTGGTCCTCGAAGGGCAAACTGCCCGCCGGCACCTACCGGGACGAGACCGGGAAACTGCGCATCCCCCTCACCAGCGCCGAGCCGTTCATCGAGGAACGCCGATCCGACAAGCGCCGGTTCTATGGGTACGGCATCGAACCCTTCCCGGACGACGTCGAGACCGTGGACCTCGCGTGGATCGCCGCGCAGCTGAACGTGACCCAGCGACGCGTGTGGGTGCTCAGCTCCGAGGGTGCCCTCCCCGACTCTGCCCGCCGCATCGGCAACTCGATCCAGATCCCCATCGACGATGCCCGCCAGTTCGTGGAAGAGCGTCGCACCACCCGCCGCCGACCGTTCCCCCGCCACCGCCACCCCGACCGTTCCTCCGTCGGCCTGGGCTGGATCGCGGATGAGATCGGTGTGCCGCGCCGGTCGCTGTACTACATCATCAACGTCGTGCCGCTGCCGGACTCCGCCTACTACGTGGGCAACGAGTTCCGAGTGCCTCGGCAGGACGCCTTGAGCTGGGTCCGCGCGTTCTGCGACGGACTGGGCGAGGACACCCCGACCGCGCGCCGTACCCGCCGCGTGTGGGAGCGGGCGCTCGGGACGCGCGCATCCTCAACGCAGTGACGACGCCGCGCTGCCTGTCAGGCGATCTCGTCGACGTAGGCAGGCTGACTGTAGGACCGCCCTTGCCACCGCACCTGCACCGGCCACCACCCGCCCTGCGTGACCACGCCCTGCTCGCCGCTACGGACGAACGACCGGCTCACACCGCCGTGATCCTGAAGAGCTACCACGAGCGTACCTGCCTGCAACATGTCGTCTCCATCCTTGAACCGTTGATCGGTGCAGGGGAGGTATGCGCGGAGACTGGCCGTTCGTGGGCGGTGTCGGCGGTGTCACAGGTCCGCGGAGGGCCCATTGAGCTGCTGGGGTCGGGACCGAGCAGGGACGGGTTCTGCCAGAGGAGTTCCTCTTCCCCGATCCGGAGCGACAGCAGACGACCACCGCGGGTCGGAGCGAAGACCGCCCGGAGCGGACCACGCTCGATCGTGGTCAGTGACAGCGCCCCGGTCACCGGACGGGCGCCGTGTGGGGGACGAGGACGACCTTGCCGGTCGCCCCCGCGGCTGCGATGCGGTACCCCTCGTCTGCGTCCAGCAGACCGAGGCGGTGCGACACGACGATCTCCGGGTGGAGGCCGCCCTCAGCGAGCATCCGGGTCACGTCCTCCATCCCCTGCAGCGATGTCACCCAGGACGCCGTCAGCGTGAGCTGCTTGTGCAGCAGCGTGTCCGAGACCTCGGTCTCGAGGCGACCGCTCTCACCGATCAGGCCGACCCGGCCCCACTCGGCAGCGGCCTCGACCGCGGTGGAGCGGCCGGCACGGTGACGCAGCCCGTCGACGACAAGATCGCGGAGATCGAATACGCCCAGATGCTGCTCGCCCGTCACTCCCAGGCGCAACACCGGAAAGAGGGCTCGCTCGAGCGCAGTGCCTACCTCCTGCTGAGCAGGATCAATGCGCAGGGCCCGATGACCATCGGTGAACTGAGCGAGGCCTTCGGCCTGGACGCGTCCACGCTGCAACGGCAGACGACGGCCGCGGTGAAGGCGGGCGTGCTCGAGCGGATCCCCAACCCGGACGGGGGCATGGCCCGACGCTTCCGGCTCACCGATCACGGCTCGTCCGAGCTCGAGGAGGCACGACGCCGGTTCGTCGATGCGCTCGGCACCGTGCTGTCGGAGTGGGACCCCGACGACCTGGACGCGTTCGCCGGGTACCTCAAGCGCTTCAACGCCGACATCGAGCGCACGGGTGGCCGCTCCTGGCCCCACCCCTGATCCGATCGACCAGCGCTCTGCGCATCGTCGCCACCGGACCTACGCCATCTGGACCTCGTACAGCCCCTTTACCACGGTCGTCTCGACGATGCAGGTCCCGAGGGCACCGACGTACTCGGTCTGCACGTGGACGAGGCGGTCGCCGGAGGATTCGAGCACCTCGTGGACCTGGACCGTCGCGGACACCACGCCTCGTCGGGGTGCGAGTCGGTCGCGCCACCGGAGCGTCGGAGCGGGTGACCACCAGCGGGGTTCGCAGTCGATGCGCACCTCGGCGACCTTGCGCCCCCACAGGTACTGGGTGAACCGTCGGATGCGTGCGTCCGCACCCGGGAAGTCCAGGATCCCGACCTCCTCGACGAGCACGCCCTCCACTTCCTCGGTCAACGGCACGACCCGCACCAGGACGTGGTCATCCTCCCGCGTGCGGACGACGGCGCCGCCGCCGGAGCAGCGGTCGATGAGGCCGTCGTGCACGAGGTCGTGCATGGCCGCACTCACGGTGCTCCGGCTGAGGCCCACTTCGCGGGCAATGTCGTTCCCCCGCCGCAATCGCGTTCCAGGTCTCAGGAGCCCGAGTTCGATGGCGCGCCGCAGCCCCTCCCGCAGCGCCTCCCGCGACGTCGATGCAGGCTGCAACGGCATCGACACCCGTGTGCCCATCGCCTCCTCGGGCTCCGCGACCAGGGCGGCGACGTCGAGCGAGGCCGGTCGGTTGGTCATGGTCCGCCTTCCTCAGTGGGTGGAGGGTTCCTGTTCGACCTCGCGGCGGTCGTCGTCGGACCAGAGGGTGTGGAAGGTGCCGTCCTTGTCGATGCGCTGGTAGGTGTGCGCGCCGAAGAAGTCCCGCTGGCCCTGGATGAGCGCGGCGGGGAGTCGGTCGGAGGCGAGGGAGTCGAAGTACGCCAGCGCGGAGCTGAATCCGGGCGCGGGGATCCCCGACGCGGCGGCGATCCCGACGATGCGCCGCCATGCTGCCTCACCCTCGGCGACGGCGTTCGCGAAGTACGGGTCGACGAGCAGGGATTCGAGCGAGGGGTTCTTGTCGTAGGCCTCGACGATGCGGTTCAGGAACTGGGCGCGGATGATGCAGCCGCCGCGCCAGATCTTCGCGATGTTGCCGAGGTTGATCTCCCAGCCGTACTCCTTCGCCCCGGCGATGATGAGGTCGAATCCCTCCGCGTATGCGACGACCTTGGACGCGTAGAGCCCGGCGCGGACGTCGTCGGCGAACGTGTCCGGCACCTCCGCGATCGCCGGGCGCGACGTGACCGACGCCTGGACGGCGGCGCGCTGGGTCGGCTTCGACGACACGGCGCGGGCGAACACGGCCTCACCGATGCCGGACACGGGGATGCCGAGCCCGACCGCGTTCTGCACGGTCCACACACCGGTGCCCTTGGACCCGGCCTCGTCACGGATGACGTCCACGAGCGGCCCCCCGGTGTCGGCGTCCCGCTGCTTGAGGACCTCGACGGTGATCTCGATCAGGTACGACTCCAGGTCGCCCCCGTTCCACTCGTCGAACACCTGCACGAGCTGCTCGACCGAGTACCCGCCGACGCGGCGCAGCAGGTCGTAGGACTCGGCGATGAGCTGCATGTCGGCGTACTCGATGCCGTTGTGCACCATCTTCACGAAGTGGCCCGCCCCGTCGGTCCCGACGTGCGTGACACACGGCTCGCCCTCCGCGACCGCCGCGATCGACTTCAGGATCGGGCCGAGGGTCTCCCATGCCTCGGCGCTGCCGCCGGGCATGATCGACGGACCCTTCAGCGCCCCCTCTTCACCACCGGAGATGCCGGTCCCGACGAAGTTCAGGCCCTGCTCGCGCAGGTCGTGCTCGCGCCGGATGGTGTCGTGGAAGTTCGCGTTGCCGCCGTCGACGATGATGTCGCCCTCCTCGAACCGCTCCGCGAGCTGCTCGATGACGGCGTCGGTGCCCTTGCCGGCCTGGACCATGATGATCGCCGTGCGCGGCTTCGACAGCGACGCGACGAACCCGTCGATGTCCTCGGACGCGATGAACCCGGCGTCGCCGTGCTCCTGCAGCAGTTCCTCGGTCCGGGCGTAGGTGCGGTTGTAGACCGCGACGGTGTTCCCTTCACGCGACGCCAGGTTCCTGGCCAGGTTCGACCCCATCACCGCGAGGCCGATCACCCCGATGTTCGCCTGACCGGTCCGCTGGGTTGCCTGCTGCATCGGGATTCCTGTTCGTCTGGGCCGCTTGCACTTGCACGGCGTGGTCGGTACGTTGCCTAAACTAAGACTTGATTCTCATTTTGTCGAGTGTGTGCCGAAGGAGGCCGCGATGAGCGGAAACGTCCCCCCGATCGTCCTGATGGGGGTGTCCGGCGCCGGGAAGTCGACCGTCGGTGCGCTCCTCGCCGACCAGCTCGGCGTGCCGTTCGTCGACGCCGACGACCTCCACTCCCCCGAGGCGAAGGCGAAGATGGCGTCGGGCACACCACTCGACGACACCGATCGCGCCCCCTGGATCGCCCGGCTCGCGCGGGTGCTCGCGGAGGCCGAGGGCGGGGTCGTGCTCGCGTGCTCCGCACTGACCCGCGCCTACCGCGACGCACTGGGTGGCACCTCGGTCTTCTTCGCACACCTCTCCGGCTCGCGAGCGCTCATCGCGCAGCGCCTCGACGCGCGGGCGCACGAGTACATGCCGCCGTCGCTGCTGAACTCGCAGTTCGAGCTCCTCGAACCCCTGACGCACGACGAGCGCGGTGTGACCGTCGGGATCGACTCCCCCGCGACGGAGGTCGCCCGGACCGTCCGCCGACTGGTCGGGGACAGCGTCGGCGGACGCACGACCCCGTTCGACCTCACCGGGCGCGTCGCCCTCGTCACGGGCTCCAGCCGCGGGATCGGGCAGAGCATCGCCGACGGTCTCGCCCGCGCCGGTGCTCACATCGTCCTGCACGGTCGCGACGAGGAGCGACTGGCCGCGACGCACGCCGCGTTCGTCGAGCGCCACGGCACGGACCGCGTGGGTGCCGTCGCCTTCGACATCACCGACGAGCAGTCGGTGGTCGCCGGCATCGCCCGCGTCGAGGACGAGGTCGGTCCGATCGACGTCCTCGTCAACAACGCCGGCGTCCAGCACCGTGTGCCGATGCTCGACCTCGCACTGGAGGACTGGGAGCGCGTCGTGCGCACCGACCTCACCGCCGCATTCTTGGTCGGACGCGAGGTCGCACGACGGATGGTCCCCCGGCAGCGCGGCAAGGTGATCAACATCGCCTCGGTGCAGACCGACCTGGCGCGACCGACCATCGCCGCGTACACGGCGGCGAAGGGCGGCATCCGCAATCTCACCCGCGCGATGACCGCCGAGTGGGCGGGCGCGAACATCCAGGTGAACGCGCTCGCGCCCGGCTACATCCACACCGAGATGACGCAGGCACTCGTCGACGACCAGGCGTTCAACGAGTGGATCCTCGGCCGGACACCCGCCCACCGCTGGGGAACGACCGACGACCTGGTCGGTCCCGCCGTCTGGCTGGCGTCGGCGGCGAGCGACTTCGTCAACGGGCAGGTGGTGTTCGTCGACGGCGGCATGACCGTCGTCGTCTGACCCGGCACCGACCCCGCCCCATCCCACCCCGACCAGCTCGACCAGGAGACACCGATGTCCGAGAACGACCACCAGCCCAACACCGCCGTCGTCGTCCACGGCGCCGGCGACCTCCGCGTCGAGGAACTCCCGGCGCCCGCCCCGCGTCCCGACGAGGCGGTCGTCTCCGTCGCCTACGGCGGCGTGTGCGGCTCCGACCTGCACTACTGGCGCCACGGTGCGGTGGGCGAGTCGATCCTCCGCGAACCGATGGTCCTCGGGCACGAGGTGGTCGGCACCGTGACCGCCGCAGCAGCGGACGGCTCGGGCCCCGCGGTCGGGACGACCGTCGCCGTCCACCCGGCGACCACCGGCACCGCTCCCGGACGGTACCCGGCTGACCGACCGAACCTGGCCCCCGGCACCACCTACCTGGGCAGTGCGGCGCACCTGCCCCACACCCAGGGTGGCTTCGCCCGGTTCACGGCACTGCCCACCCGGATGCTGCGGCCCCTGCCCGCAGGGCTGTCCCTCCGGGAGGCCGCACTCGCCGAGCCGGCAGCGGTGGCACTCCACGGGGTGCACCGGGCCGGCGACGTGGCGGGCAAGCGCGCGCTCGTCATCGGAGCGGGCCCCATCGGGGCGCTCGCGGTCGCGGCGCTCCGTCGCGCCGGCGCCGCCGAGGTCACCGCCGTCGACCTGCAGGAACTGCCGCTGCGGATCGCGTCCGAGGTCGGTGCCGACCGCACGCTCCACGCCGGCGACACCGACGCGATCGACGCCGTCGAGGCGGACGTCGTCATCGAGTCGTCCGGCAACCACCACGGCCTGGCGTCCGCCGTGCGCGGCGCGGCGCGCGGCGGGACCGTCGTGATGGTGGGCCTGCTGCCGACCGGTCCCCAGCCCGCGCTGGTCTCGCTGGCGATCACCAAGGAGCTCGACCTGCGGGGTTCGTTCCGGTTCGTGGACGAGATCACCGAGGTCCTGGACGCCCTCGCCGACGGGTCCCTCGCGATCGCTCCGGTGGCGACGCACGAGTTCGCGGTCGAGGACGCCCTCGCCGCGTTCGAGACGGCCGCCGACTCCGCGTCCTCCGGGAAGGTCCTGCTCCGGTTCTGACGGGCTCCTCGGCACGTGTAGGGGCCCCGCGGCGTCTCGGTCGCGGGGCCCCTTCACGATGGCACGCTGGATCAGGTCGCAGGCGCCCACCCACGCAGGGTGCCGAGCAGTGCCCGGACGAGCCGCGTCGCGATCTCGTCCGGGTCCAATCCGACGGTCTCGTGCAGGTCGAACAGTTCACGCGGGTCGAACAACGAGTTCCAGAAGTAGAGCCCGATGTCCCCCGGGTCCGCGATGCCGGTCTCCTCGACGGCTTCCCGGATCGGGCGTTCCAGGGCGTCGGCCTGCACCGTCAGGTACTGCGCGCCCGCACGGAGACGCTTCAGGTACCCCTCGTCCGATCGGGTGTGCACCATGGCGCGACCGTGCTTCATGACGAGCTCGATCCAGCGCTTGCTGACGACCTCGAGGAGTGCGACACCGTGCTCGGCGCGGCCGAGGCTGAACTCGCGGAGCGTCTCACCGACGCCGTACCGGAACTCCGCCAGGGCCTCGTCGACGCTGCCGAAGTGTCGGTAGGCCGTCGCGGTCGAGACCTCGGCCTTCTCGGCGACGTCCTGCATGCGGATCGCGTTGCCGTGCTTCGCGGCGAGCCGCGACGCAGCCTTGATGATTCGGGCGCGGTTGCGCTCGGTGTCACTCCGCACGGCTCTCCTCGACGTCGTCGATGTCAGCGTAGTGCTTCGAACGCGGAAGCGAGCCGAGCGACGCCGGCGGTGATCGCGTCGTCCGACGCGGCGTAGGAGAGACGCAGGTGGTGCTCACCGGCGGCACCGAACTCGGCACCCGGCCGGACCGCGACGCCCAGCTCGCGCAACCGGCCGACGAGCTCGACGCTCGGCAGGTCCAGGTCGTACCGCGGGAAGAGGTAGAACGCACCCTCCGGCGAGCTGACGTCGAGCCCCGGGATGGCGGCCAGGCCGTCGGCCATCAGGGAGCGGCGACGCGCGTACGCCTCGTGCATGCGGGCGATGTCCTCGTCGCACGTCTCGAGCGCCACGAGGGCGGCGTCCTGCACCGCGGTGTTCATGGAACCGTTCGCGGTGTTGTGGATGCGCGCGGCCGCCGCGATGATCGCGCTGGGGCCCCACAGGTACCCGACGCGCCAGCCGGTCATGGCGTAGCTCTTGGAGAACGTCTGGCAGTACACGGTCCGGTCGACGAGCGAAGCGACCTCCAGCGCGGAGGTGAACGGCTCACCCGTGAACGTGAGGTCGGAGTAGGCCTCGTCGCTCAGGACGATGGTGTCGGTGCCCTCGAGCGCGGCGCCGAGTCGCTCGAGCTCGGCACGCGAGTGCACGATGCCCGTCGGGTTGCCCGGGTTGCAGAACACGAAGAGCTTCGCGTCCACGAGCGCGGCGTCGAGTGTGTCGAGGTCCCAGTGCAGATCGGGCCCGAGCGGGACCGGGACGACGATGCCGCCGGCGAGGCTGATCAGGTCGGCGTAGAGCGAGTAGGTGGGGTCCGGGATCACGACCCGGTCACCGGGGTCGACGATCGCGAGGATGGCCGCGGTGAGTCCGCCGGTGCCGCCGTGGGTCACGAGGACGTCGCCGACGTCGACGGACCGGTCGGCCAGTCGCCCGATGCGCTCCGCCAGCGCCTGGCGCAGGGTGGGCTCACCGTAGAGCGGCGAGTAATGGGTCCGACCGGCGCGCAGCGCGGCCGCCGCGGCGTCGACCACCTGCGCGGGCGTGTCGAAGTCCGGCTCGCCCATCGCGAGCGACACGAGGTCCCCGCTGGACTGCGGCTGCTGCACCCGACGGGATGCTGCCACCACACGCTGCACTGCGTGGGAGGCGTCGAACGTGGTGGCTGTCGTCGTGGTCATGCGTTTCCGTGGTCTTCCTGGTCGGTGTCCACCGCGGGAGCGCCGGTGTTCCGGCTGATCTCGAGGTCGACACTGGTGTCGCGTTGGCGGGTGGGGGCGATAACGAGCTCCTGGACGACGGCCCGCTGCGGGAGCGCCGCGACCAGTCGGACCGTCTCTGCGACGTCTTCCGGGCGGAGCATGTGCACGCGCTCCTCGGGCGCGGGCGGACGCGCACGGCCGTCGAGGATCGGGGTGTCCGCCTCGCCCGGGAGGACCGTCACCGCGCGGAGTCCCTCGGCGCGGAACGTGTTGTGCAGGAACGTCATGTAGTTTCGGACGCCGGCCTTCGCGGCGCCGTAGGCAGCACCACCGAGGAGGTTCGGGTTGACGGCCGCGAGCGAGGAGATCGTGATGACGGTGCCGTCACCCTTCCGCAGCAGGTCGCCCAGCACGGCCTGGGTGAGCAGGTGCACCGCCGTGAGGTTGACGTCGATCACGCCCCGCCACTCGGCCTCGGTCACCCACCGTGCGTTCTGCACCGAACTCGAACTGCCGGCCGCGTGGACGAGCAGGTCGACCGGACCGAGCGCGTCGTGCACCGCGCCCACGACGCGGCCGGCGCCCCCCGCTGCGGCGACGTCCTCGGCGATGGTGACCGCGGTCCCACCGCCGTCACGGATCAGGCCGGCGACCTCGTCGAGCGGGCCGGGCCGACGCCCGACGAGCGCGACGTGCGCACCGTCCCGGGCGAGCAGCAACGCCGTCTCGCGCCCCATTCCGGTGCCTGCCCCGGTGACGAGTGCCACCTTGCCGACCAGAGATTCCATGTCGTCCCTCGCGTTCCTTATGTGAGAATCATCTCTCATTTGAGAGAGGCGCGTCAAGCGTCGCGGCGGTGTCGCGGCAACCCGACGGCACGGAAGACGTCCGCGACTGCGTCCTCGAGCGTGCGGACGGCGGTCTCCTCCTGCCACAGCACCTGCCGGGCCCGCCCGCGGTCCGTCCAGCGGAACCGGAGCGTCCGACCGGGGGTCACCTGACCGAGCAGCGACTGGCTCGCGGTGGTGGCGAACGCGATGATCGGGTAGCCCGCCGTCACCGTCCGGTAGCGGCCCAGGATGATCAGCTCGTCACCGTGGGGCACCTCGACCGCACCGATCGGCACGCCGTGGGAGACGATCTCCGCGCCGTCCGCCGGGTGCAGGACCGGGCCGTCCAGTCGCACACCGACGTGGTCCGACTGCGGCGTCACGGTGTACTCGGACGCCGCGACCAGTTCCCCGATCCCGGGGATCCCGCTGTCCGGGCCGGGCACCAGGTCGACCGTCCAGGTCCCGGCAGCCGGCCTGCGGACCGGGACCGGCAGGCGGAACAGGGCGTGGTCGAAGTGCGGCTGTCGGAAGCCGGCGAAGTCGGTGTCCACCGTGAGCTGGTCGCCGTGGACGACCCGCTGCGCGAACCCCATCCGGAGGTCGGGCGCAGCACTGCCGAGGAACCGGTCCGCGCGCAGGGCCCCGGCGATCGCGAGGTAGCTGCGCGCGCCCTCCGGTCCGGGCAGCAGTCGGAGCTCGGTGCCGGCGGGCACCACCACCGGGGACCACGTGTCCGCCGCGTGCTCGCCGACGAGCACACGACCCACCGCACCCGTCGCGGCCACGAGAAGGTCGTTCGAGGGCACGAGGGAGAACTCCCCCAGGACCTCGAGGAGCGTCGCGTCCCGGTCGTTCCCCACGAGGACGTTCGCGACGGCTGCCGCGTGCTGGTCTGCGCTGCCCCCGGTGGGGACCCCGAGTCGTTCGGATCCGCGTCGGCCCTGGTCCTGGAACGTGGTCGACCAACCGGCGTCCACGACGTCCAGGCGTACTTCGTGCGTCATCGCGCGGCCCCCTCGGCATCGGTTGCGGCATCGGGTTCGAGGAAGGTCCCCTCGAGGCGCACGGCCTCGTCGCGGCTGACCGGCACGAACCGCACCCGGTCGCCGGGGAGGATCGCAGCGGCGTCGGCGCGTGCGATGTCGACGACGACGTGGGGTGTCCGTCCGACGACGCGCCACCCGGTTGGCCCGGGGAACGGCTGGATGATCGCGTTCTGCCCGGCGATCATGATCGATCCGGGCGGGACGTTCGTGCGCGGCTGCGTCGCACGGCGCACGGGGCGGGCGAAGTGCCCGCCCTCCATCATCGGGGCCATGCCGGCCGCCAGCAGGACGACCTCGAACGTCGTCCCGCCGATGTCGTCGACGAGCCGGTCCACGGTCTGCCCGAGCTCGGCCGCCACGGGCTCGAGGTCCGGGCCGGCGCCGGCGTCGAAGACGACCGGGATCGTGAAGACCCGCCCCGGCGCGCCCCGCTGCTCGGCCTCCTCGACGACACCCTCGTCGAGGAGACCGAGCAGGTCCGTGATGCTCTCCGCGGTGGTCCGCAGCGGGTCGTACCGCACGAGGAGCGAGTCCAGGCCGGCCACCAGCTCCGTCACCCCGTGCGGGGTGCGGTCCTCGAGCAGCCTGCCGATGCTCCGGACCCGGGCACGACCGTCCGGACCGGGGACGCCGGCGACCATGACCGCGGCGTCCCCGAACGGGATCGCAGTGATGCCGGTCACTTCGCGGCGACCGCCGCGCGCTTCTCGGCGAGGACCTCCTGCAGGCCCGTGGCGCGGATGCCGGCGGCCTCGAGCGCCCGACGCAGCGCGGTGCCGTTCTCGAGCACCTGCGGGTGGTCGCCGTGCAGCAGCACCACGTCCGCGTCGTGTCCGAGCGGCACCGTCTCGCCGTCGACCGTCACGACGGTCCCCTCGGTCACGACCTGGACGACGCGTCGGCCGATCTCCTCGGGGTCGTGCAGGAGCCCGCCCGGGTGCGACCGCGGGACCGGCATGCCGTCCGCGCCGTACCCGCGGTCCGCGAGGAACACGTACCCGACCTGCAGGTCACGCTTCCGGGACTCCTCGGCGAGGAGACCGTTCTGGCAGATGACGATGTAGCTCGGGTCGTAGGCGGCGACCGCGTCGGTGATCGCACGAGCGTGCTTCGCGTCCGTCTGCGCGATGCTGCCCATCCGTCCGTGCGGCGCGACGTGGCTGATCTTCCCGCCGTGCACCCGGGCGAAGGCGTCGAGCGCACCGATCTGGTAGAGCACGTCGGTGCGGATCTCCTCCTCGGACGCCTCGATCAGGCGACGACCGAAGCCGACCAGGTCGGGGTAGCCCGGGTGCGCGCCGAGCTCGATGCCGCGTCGCACGCACTCCGCGACCGTCGCGTCGATCACGCGGGGGTCACCGGCGTGGAAGCCGCAGGCGATGTTCGACGCGGTGACGAGCCCGAGCAGGGCCTCGTCGTCGCCGATGGTGTAGTTGCCGAAGCTCTCACCGAGGTCTGCGACGACGGCGACGGATGCGGTGGCCATGGGGCCCTCCTTCATGGTGGTGCTGGTGGAGCGGTGTCGGACGGGTGTCACTCGACGCGGAGCGGCTGGCCCTTCGTCTCCCGGAGGAAGAAGCAGCTGATCAGGGTGATCAGCGCCGTGATGATCGACGCGAACGCCGGGACGAGGCTGCTGCCGGTCGCGTTGATGACCGCGGTCATGACGAGCGGTGCGCTGCCACCGAAGATGATGGTGCTGAGGCTGAAGCCGATGCTGTACGCGCTGTACCGGACGGTCGTCGGGAACATCTCGGTGAGCACCGTGTGGATGACCGCGGCGTGCCCGGAGAACGCGACGGCGAGCACGACGGCCCCGACGGCGGCGAGCGCGAACTCGCCCGTGGCGAGCATCACGAACATCGGGTAGGAGACGACCGCCATCGCGGCGGCGGAGATGATGAGGACGGGCTTCCGGCCGATGCGGTCGGAGAGTCGGGCCATGAGCGGGATGGCGATGATGATCGCGACCAGTGCGCAGGCCGTGACGAGCAGTGCCTTCACCATCGTGAAGTTGTGCGCTTCGCCGAGCTGGGTCTTCAGGTAGGTCGGCATGTAGGCGAACAGCAGGTAGTAGCCCGGCCCGTTCAGAGCGGGCAGGAAGATCGTCAGGACGATGGCCGCGATGTGGCGGCGCGAGGTGAAGGCGGTACGGAGCGGGTTGCGGGCGACGGCCTTGCGCTCACGCAGCGCCTCGAAGTGCGGGGTCTCCTCCATGCGACGGCGGATGTAGAACCCGACGTAGCCGAGCGGTGCGGCGAACAGGAAGGGGATCCGCCAGGCCCAGGCCTCCATGGTCGCGTCACCCAGCGTGGTGATGAGGACTGCGGAGAAGGTGCTCCCGAACAGCAGCGCGAAGAAGGAGCCGACCGCGATGAAGCTCATGGAGTAGTTGCGGACGGCGTCCCGCGCGTACTCGCCGACGAAGGACATCGCCCCGGCGACCTCGCCGCCCGCCGAGAAACCCTGCAGGACCCGGAGGGCGAGGAGGACGATCGGCGCCGCGATCCCGATGACGGCGTGCGACGGGATGAGGCCGATGCACAGAGTCGACGCGGAGATGAGCAGGAGGAGCGTGGACAGCAACGCCTTCCTGCCGATCCTGTCGCCGAGGTACCCGCAGATCACGCTCCCGAAGGGGCGGGCCACGAAGCTCACCAGGAAGCCGATGTTCGTCAGGAGCAGCGCGCCCGACTCGGCACCGCCGATCAGGCTGATCGCGATGTAGGTGGTGAGCAGACCGTAGATGCCGTAGTCGTACCACTCGACGAAGGAACCGACCGCGCCGGCGACGGTTGCCCGGCGGACCACCTTGCCGTCCGCGGTGAGCACTCCGACCTGCGTCGTGTCGAGCCGTTCTGCTGCGCTCATGTCATCTTCTCTCGGGAGAGCCCCGTGGGGCTTGCTATCAGTGTGGGAGGTGGCGCCTGCACACGCCAATGCACGCACGGCAACGCTGCCGTCCGCGGGTACGCCAACGGCGTCCGGTTCGTGACCAGACGAGATCGGTCGCGGAACGGACGCGGGACGGTGCATGGTGTCCTCCTGAGCGTCCGAACGGCGGTGGCCGGATTGCAGTGAGTGCGAATTGACTCGTAGTTGAGAATAGGGTCGCAGTTCAGATCGGGTCAATCCCCGGAGCGAACGGCCAGGTAAAAGCCATGTTTCCGCCGTGTTTCGTCCTGCCGAGCAACGCGCATCCCCCTTGCGACGACCAGGCACGCGGGGCACACTGGGCTCGTAACTGCGAAAGCGTTCTCATCTCTTCAGCGGAGGAATCCATGACGATCACCGCCCCGCACACCGACACGCACGGCGCCACGAGCACCCCCCTCGTGGACGCTCTCGAGCAGCTCCGTGACGCCGCCGCCGCGCTCGACATCGACGAGGGATCCGTCCAGCTGCTGTCCCAGGCCCGGCGCGAGATCTCCGTCGGCGTGCCCCTCCGACGCGACGACGGGACGGTCGAGGTCTTCCGCGGCTACCGCGTCCAGCACAACTTCACGCGGGGTCCCGCCAAGGGCGGCGTCCGGTTCGCCCCCTCGGTCGACCTCGACGAGGTCCGCGCGCTGGCGATGTGGATGACCTGGAAGTGCGCCCTGGTCGACCTGCCCTACGGCGGCGCGAAGGGCGGCGTCGCGATCGACCCGCGCCGATACTCCGATGCCGAGATCGAACGCGTGACGCGGCGGTACACGAGCGAGATCCTTCCCGTCATCGGGCCGGACCGGGACATCCCCGCGCCTGACGTCGGCACGGACGAGCGCACGATGGCCTGGATGATGGACACGTTCTCCGTCAGCAGCGGCTTCACCGTCCAGAGCGTCGTCACCGGCAAGCCCGTGGCGCTCGGGGGATCCCTCGGCCGCGCGACCTCGACCAGCCGCGGTGTCGCGCTCGTCGCCCTGGCCGCGCTCGAACGGCGGGGCATCGCTCCGCGGAACGCGAGCGCCGCGGTGCAGGGCTTCGGCAAGGTCGGCCGGCACGCTGCCCGGTTCCTCGCCGAGGCCGGCGTGCGCGTGGCGGCCGTGAGCGACCAGTACGGGGCGGTCCTTGCTCCCGACGGGCTCGACGTCGAGGCACTCGCCGCGCACGTGGACGCGACCGGGAGCGTCGTCGGGTTCGCCGCAGCGGACGCGCTCGACGCCGACGAACTCCTCCGACTCGAGGTGACCCTGCTCGTCCCCGCCGCCGTCGAGGGCGTCATCCACGAGGGGAACGTCGGCGGTGTCCGCGCTCGGATCATCGTCGAGGGTGCGAACGGACCGGTCACCACCGCCGCTGACGCCCACCTCGCCGCTCGCGACGTGCTCGTCGTCCCGGACATCCTCGCGAACGCGGGCGGCGTCATCGTCTCCTACTTCGAGTGGGTGCAGGCGAAGCAGACGTACCGCTGGTCCCTCGACACCGTGGAGTCCCGCCTCCGCGAACGCATGCTCGGCGCGTGGGACGCCGTCTCCGCCGAACAGACCACCGCGGGCGGCACGCTCCGCGAGGCCGCGATGCGCATCGCCGTCGCGCGGGTCCTCGACGCGCACCGGAACCGCGGTCTGTACCCCTGACCGAACACCTGACGAACGATCGCCGAGAAACGAGAGAACATGACCAGCACCATCCGGACCAGCCCGGAGATCACGCGAGCACCCGCCGAGCTCGTCGAGCGGTTCCGGGAGTACCCCGTCGCCAACCTCGGTGACGCGATGGACCGCATCGGCATCGTCGACGCCGGCATCACCCCGATGTGGGACGGCGCCGCCGCCGTCGGCAGCGCACTCCCCGTGCAGACCGTCGCCGGGGACAACCTCGCGCTCATCGAGGTCCTCGACCTCATCCAGCCCGGGGACTTCATCGCCGTGAACGCCGGCGGGTACGTCGACCGCGCGGTCATGGGCGACAACCTCGCGCAGCGCTTCCAGGCGTTCGGCGCCGTCGGCGCGGTGGTCGACGGCGCCGCGCGCGACCGCGACATCATCCGCAGCTTCGCGTTCCCCGTCTGGAGCCGTGGGATCTCCCCCGCCGGCCCCTTCAAGCACGGACCCGGCGCGATCGGTGCGCCGATCGCCCTCGGCGGGGTCGTGGTGAACGCCGGCGACATCATCGCCGCCGATGCCGACGGTGTGATCGTCGTCCCGCTCGCACGCGCCGAGGAAGTGCTCGCCGGTGCCGCGGAGATCGCCCGCATCGAGGCCGAGAAGGACGAGGAGGCCGCGCGCTTCCGCGAGGCGGCCGAGGCGCGCCGGGTCTGACCCGGGAACGACGGACGGGAGGCGTGGTGCCGGCTGGCACCGCGCCTCCCGTCCGTCGTTCCGGTCGTCCTGAACCGATCACACCGGCGCGGCCGTCACCACCGACACCGCCGCGCGGAGCGCGGCCACCACCTCCTGGTAGCGGCGCGCCTCCACGCGCCAGGCGTGCGGCAGCACCTCGACCAGCGGGACACCGAGCGCGAAGCCGGGGTGCCCGGTGACCGGGACCGCGACGCCGAACACACTCGGGTGGACCCGACCGGGGTCGATCGCGTACCCGCGCTGACGCGCTTCCGGCACGGCGGCCGTCGCGTGCTCGACGTCGGCCGCCGGCAGCGCGGCGATGACCGCCGAGGCGGCGTCCGGGTCGAGCCCCGACAGGGCTGCGAGGCCGATCGCGGTCGATCCGGCAGGACGGACGTGCCCGGGGCGCGCCGTCGATGCGAACGGTTCGCGACCGAGGTGCTCATCGACGTAGCGCACGCCGATGCCGTCGAGACACGCGAGCTGCACGATGTTCCGACTGAGCACGGGCGAGGTGGCCGCCACCCTGAGCAGCCGTCCGGAGTCGAGCGCCATCAGTAGAACTCCACGGTGTCGACGACGTTGCGGAGCGGCTCGCCGTCGAGGAGTCGGCGGGCGTTCTCGGCGAAGAGCCGCACGATGCGTTCCTCCTCGGTCACCGTCAGGGCGGCCGTGTGCGGGCTGATCAGCACCTGCGGCAGGTCCCAGAGGGGGCTGTCCGCCGCGAGCGGTTCGACGGCGACGACGTCGAGCGCCGCGAACCCAACTCGGCCCGAGCGGAGCGCGTCGAGCAGTGCGTCCTCGTCGACCACGGTCCCCCGTCCGACGTTGACGAAGGTCGCACCGGGTCGGAGCGCGTCGAAGAACGCGGCGTCGATCAGCCCTTCGGTGGCGGCCGTGCCGGGGAGCGTCGAGACGACGGCGTCCACGCGCGGGAGGATGGTCGCGAGCTCGTCGACCGTGACGACCTCGGCGACCCCGTTCACCGGACGACCGCTGCGGCTCGCTCCGATGACGTGCACACCCAGTGCAGCCGCGGTGCGCGCCACCTCGGCGCCGATCCCTCCGAGACCGAGGACCAGGACGGTGGATCCGGTTACCGGGTCCATGACCCACCGGTCCGGCCAGCGATGCGCAGCCTGGTCGGCCCGGAGCCGAGGCAGCCGCTTCGCCCCGGCCAGCAGGCCGAGCAGCGCGAACTCGGCGAGCGACGTGCCGTGCACCCCCGCAGACGTCGTGAACCGGACCCGCTCGAGGTCATCGGTCGAGAGACCGGCCCCGCGCACCTGTCCCCCGCCACCCGCCGCCATGGTGTGCACCCACCGCAGCCCGTCGTTCTCGCGGACGACGGCCGCCAGGAGCGCCGGGTCGACGTCCGGGATCCCGTAGAGCGCTTCGGCGTCACGGAGCTGCGCGCGCCACCACTCGGCCGCTTCCGGGGTCCGGCGGAAGGACGGCTCGCCGGAGAAGTCCGCGGGGAAGCGCATGGGCGGCAGCGCCGCCGCCTCGTGCACCACCGTGATGCGTGGCTCGAGCTGCCGGAGCAGGTCGACGTGTTCCGGGCGGATCGGCGCAGCGAGAGCAACGCGTAACTGAGAATGCATTCTCATATCATGCGGGAACCCTTCCCCCTCGCGCAAGCGTTATCGATCGAACGCGGACTACTCGACGCGGTCGTGACGGCGCATCTGCGTGCGGCGGCTGCTCGGGGGAAGGAACGTGACGACGAACGCACCGGCCACCAGGCCCCCGCAGACGACGAGTGCGAGGGCCGATCCGCTCAGACTGAGCTCGACGCCTGTACCCCCGACGAACGCGAACCCGGTCACGAGGGCGACGCAGAACGTAGCCGCAAGCCGTTGCGTCAGCTGCAGGAAGGACGCGGCGAGCCCGAAGCTCCCCCGTTGTGCGTACTCCAACGTCGAATGCCGCATGGCTGGCTCGAACATCCCGCTCGCCAGCGCCACCGCGAGCTCGACGACCAGCACAACCGCCACCACGCGTGCGTCGGGAACGGTCAACACTGCAGCAGCGAGGCCTGCCCGGCCGAGAGTCTGCACGGCGAGGCACAGCCGGAGCAGGACGAGTCCGAACCGTGCGTGTGCTCGGGCGCTGGCCCAGGAACCGATCATGCGCGCGGCTGCTGCCGGGACGAGCACGAGGGCGACCTCCAGCGGCGCGAGCTGGACGGCGTCGAGGAGGAAGACCGTCAGCACCGATGACTGGGCCACGCTCGCTCCGAACCACAACGCAGCCATGACATTGCCCCGCATGAACCCACCGGACCGGATCAGGCCGGGAGCGAAGATGGGGCTGCGCGCGCGGCGTTCCCACCAGACCAACGCACCGATGATCGCCACGGAGGCGATCGCCACCACTGCGATCGGCACGGCTCCCAGGCTCGGATCGACCACCGGGACCGTGACGAGCACGACCAGGACGGCGACGAGCGTGATCCCCGTGACGTCCAGACTCGGGCGACGGACGACGACGGGTCCGCGTCGAGGGAGCGTGCGGAGTGCGATCACTCCGGTGACGAGGACGAACGGCAGGCTCACGGCGAGTACCAACCGCCACGCGACCTCCTGGGCGGCGAGGCCGAGGACGACGGCAGCGAACAGTGGTCCGACGAGCGCTGAAGCCGAGGCAGCTGCGCCGTACGCAGCGAGTGCCCGGACCCGGCGCTGATCTCGGAACAGATCTTGGATGACTCCGAGGACCTGTGCGGAGATGATGCCCGCCCCGAACCCCTGCACGCACCGTCCAGCGACCGCCCAACCGACGCTCGTCGCAAGCACGGTCGACAGTGCGCCGACGAAGAACATGCCGAGCCCGACGACGAACAGTTCGCGTCTGCCGTACGCATCACCCAGCCGTCCGCCCGGGACCAACCCGATGCCGAAGGTCAGGGAGTAGACCGCCAGGAGCCACTGCACCGCTCCGGCAGACGCGTGGAGCTCGGCAGCGAGTGACGGAACCGCGTAGTTGACCACAGACTGGTCCAGCAGCGTCGCGAACCCGGCCCCCAGGCACGCGAGGAGCGCGCCCTGCCCGTTCCCAGGGACGCGCGGCGCTTCCACCTCGCCCTGGACGTCGACGATCGACGCAGGGCACGCCTCGCCCTCAGGAGCGACCACGACGCGGCTCCGACGGCCCCTCGCACTGATCACTCCGACCGGGAGCTTCGTCGACCACCTCACGCTCACCGGACCTGTCGCTGGAGACGTCGTCACGCATGTGTCGGATCCGCACCGACGGTCGTGACGTCGAGCGGGGATCTGGAGAAGCGACGGTCACGTGAGCATTTCACCAGGCTGCCGGTCGGATCGAAGTTCTGCGACGTCCGCGGTCGAAGTGTTGCTCCGGGCGACAGCGGACCCGTCTCAGATGTCTTGCGATGAAGCTCCGTTGCGAAGCGATTCTGGTGGCTGGCCGGATCCCGGAGTTCGGCCGCGCGATCCGGTGGTGCGCGACGAAGGTGCGACCGTCGGGCGTCGACAGGATCGCATTGCGTCCTGCGCCGAGCACGCCCCCGTGGTGTCGGGGGCGAGCACGACGCCTCGGTGCAGCAGGGGCCGGACCGCGTCCGACCCGTCGCGTGGTCGACCCGGTGGTCCTGGTTGCGCGTGTTGCGGACGGATCACGACGCGACGTACGTGTCGTGGTGCCGGTGCACGGAGATCGTCACGCGCCTCCGGTCCGTCATACGGTTGCGTCAAGCCAATCGAAGAGTGCTTCCTGGAACCGGTTGACACTGCCCGCGTTGCAGTGTTCGCCCGCGCCGTCCGCCTCCGACATCCGCAGCAGGGTATGCGGTGCGAGCAGGTGGTCGGCGAACACCTGCGGCTGCCCCCGGAAGGAGTGGTCGGCCTCGGCGTCGATGACGAGCGTCGGGCAGGCGATGCGCTCCGCGACCCCGTCCGCGAGCGTGTACTGCTCGTTGCGCCGGAAGTACTCCGCCGGCGAATCGACGCCGTAGGTCCAGGTGCCTTTCGCGACGACCCAGGCCAACGACGGCAGGTCCCGAGCGGCGGAACGGATCAGTTCATCCGCACGGTCGTCCCGGCCGGCGGCGATGTGCTCGAGGATCTCAGGCGTCGCGAGCGCCGCGTTCGCCGATGACACGTCGTAGATGCCGTCCCAGACGACGAGCGCCGCGAGCCGCGGCTCGAACGCTGCTGCCCGGGCCGCGAAGTACCCACCCTGGCTCATGCCGATCAGCGCGATCCGGTCAGCGTCCACGACAGGGAACCCGAGGACCGCGTCGACGACCGCGGACACGGGCGCCTCGTAGTCCGGCCGGAAGTGCACGCCCTGTTCCCGGATCACACGCCCCTGACCCGGTCCGTCGAACAGGAGCACGTTCCAGCCCTGCTCGACCGCGGTCTTGCCGACGGTGAAGTACATCTCCTCAGCGATCGAGTCGAAGCCCCCGAGCGCGAGGAGTGTCGGTCGGACGGCGTCGTGGTCGTCGCCCGGTGTCATCCACCAGCCCGGCAGGTGCGCGTCACCGAAGGGGATCGTGACCTCGCTCATCCGCATCGCGGGGAACACCGGGTTGCGGTCCGTCAAGGGAACCGCGCCCGCGAGGTCGTCGTGTCCGGGGTGCATCCGTGCGAAGGCGCGGAACGCGTCGACCGCGCGCCGCGAGGTCGAGGTGATGCGCGGGTCTGCCGGATCGATGTGGAGGAAGAACTCCGCTGTCCGCGCGTAGTTGGACGCGCGCAGCCATGATCCGGCCGCCGTCCGCCACCGACCTGCGCCTTGGGCGTCCACCGCCTGGACCTCGAGGCGCGACGCGACGTCGATCCACGCCTGCCACCACGCATCCGCGTCGGACCCCGCGGTGTGCGCGGCCGCGACGAGGACCTCGCCGATGTCAGCGCCCCCGGCTGCCTGTACCCGGCCGTGCGCAGCGTCTCAAAATCGGCTGCCTTGTCGTCGAACAGGAATCGCATGATCACTCCCATCGTTGAGCAACGTTTGGTTGCTTTAGTGAACCTACGCTCGGTCGCTCATTACTGCAACACTTGGTTGCTACAGTGCTGTCATGGGAACCCAGCGACGGCCAGGTGGGCGCACCGCCGCAGCGCGGCAACGCGTGCTCGACGCGAGCCTCGACGCCATCGCGGCTCGTCCGCCGCGGCTGTCGTACGACGTCCTGGCCGATCTGGCCGCGGTGAACAAGACGACGCTGTACCGGAACTGGCCCGATCCCGCCGACCTGGTGATCGAGGCGCTCGACACGGACGCGGGTCCTCCCCCGCTCGAGCCCGGATCAGACCTCCGATCACGACTCCGCGATCTCGCGGCCGACGCCCGACGCTGGTTCGAGACCGAGCGGAACCGTCTCGTCGTCACGACGACCCTCGCGATGGCGCAACACGACAGCCGCGTCGCGGCGGCGTTCGATCGGTACTGGAGTCGACGGTTCGCCCGCTTGGGAACGGACGACCCGGCCGCTCGCAGGGCAGCCGACACGCTCGCTGCCCAGACGATGTTCCACGCGCTCGTTCGTCGGCGGGCGATCACGGACGCCGACATCGAGACGTGGGTCGAGGTGGCGATGAGCACACTCGATTGACGCTCGCCGGGCGGCTCGTTCGAGCAGGTGCCGAGCCTCAGTCCTCGCGACCGCCACGCTCGAGAGGGGTGTCGCGCTCGGGTCGCTCGACCTTGAGCGCGACGACGGCGACGGTCGCGACCAGTGCGATCGCCGCCGCGGTGAACGCCAGCGCCTCCGCCCCGCCGAACGTGAGGGCAACACCGCCGAGCGCTGCCCCGAGTGCGCTTCCGCAGTAGATCGCCGAGCCGTTCAGGCCGACGGCCACCGCGGCGATCCGCGGCACGGTGGTGAACAGCCGCGCCTGCTGCGGGACGACGGCCAGTCCCACGCCGATGCCGAGCACGGCCATGGCGACCGCAGCGCCCACCGGCGCCGACCGGAGCGCTCCGAGTGCGACGCATCCCACCAGGACGAGGACCGCAGCGACGGCCACCGTCAACCGTGCACTCATCCAGCGGATCACCCGCGGCGCGACCGCGGTGCCGGCCACCTGTCCCACCCCGTACGCAAGCACGAGGATGACCGTCCAGTTCCCCGTGCCGGTGACGATGATCGGGACGAACGCGAGCACGAGGAATCCCGGCGTCATCACGAGCACGGTCCCGATCAGGACCCGCAGGACCCGGCCGTCTCGGAGGACCGCGACCCGTTGCCGGAACAGCAACCGTGGGGCGTGCACGCTCGGGAGCATCGACGTCGACACCGCGGTCACCACGGCAAGGGCGAGCAGTACGACCATCGCGCCTCGCCAACCCCAGACCTGCCCGACGAGGATCCCGAACGGCAGTCCGGCGACGATCGCGACCGAACTCCCCCCGGCGACGACCGCGAGTGTGCGGGGCCGGTGCTCGTCGTCACTGAGGAGCCCGGCCGTCCCGTAGGCGGTTGCCTGGAAAGCGGCAGCTCCGAGCGCCGCGATGGCCCGCCCGGCGGCGACCACCGCGAAGGTCGGGCCGACGGCCTGCAGTCCGACGCCGACCGCGAACACGACCATGCCGAGCAGGAGCAGCCGTCGGCGGTCCCAGTTCCCGGTCGCGGTCGCGATGACCGGCGAGCCGACGGCGTAGACGAGTGCGAACAGCGTCGTCAGCTGCCCGGCAGCCGCAGTCGGCACGTGCAGGGACGCCGCGACCTGCGGCAACAGCCCGGAGAGCACGAATCCGTCGATGCCGAGCGCGAACGTCCCGATCGACAACGCCGCGAGGTGGCGAGGGCGGAGTGCGCCGCGCGTGCCCACCACGGACGCCGCACTCACCGGGCACCCCCGGAGAAGAAGCCCGCCGCCATGTCCTCGACGAGCCCCGGTCCACGGGGATCCCACCCGAGGAGCGCACGCGTGGCCGCGCTCGACGCCGGCGAGTCCGTCGCGACGAACGAGCCGACCCAACCGAAGTGCGTGGTCGCGTCCGCGGCGTCGATGGACCGGGTCGGCAGGCCGAACCGGTGCCCGATGAGCTCGGCCACCTCGCGCATGCGCACGCCGTGCTCGGCGACCCCGTGCAGCACGGTGCCTGCGGGCGCACCTCCGATCGCCGCCGCGTAGAGGTCCGCGACGTCTCGACGGTGCACCGCTGGCCACCGCTGCTGTCCGTCCCCGACGTAGGCCGCGACACCCGTCCGCTCGGCGGCGTCGACGAGGGCGCCGGCGAACCCGCGCCGGACCCCGTCGTGCACACTCGGTGCCAAGCGGACCACGACGGCTCCGACGCCGTCCTCCCGGAGGCCGAGCGCGAGGGCTTCACCGCGCCCTCGAGCGGCCGCAGCCGCGGCACCGACGGGCGCATCGCCCTCACGGCCCACCCTCCCCGCCGGCAGGACGAGCGTGCCCGAGGTCACCACGGGACACGGGACATACGGGGCGTGGGACTTGGGACACGGGACAGGATCGCGAGCGGAGGGCTCGCACTCGTCTGGCGTTTCCGCCCGCTTGAGATGGGACACGCGGGGACATGATGAAGTCAGGCGACGCCCGGTGCTGCCGAGGATGCGAGGGACGAGGTGCGCCTTCCGTGCATGTCCTGTTGGGCGATTCTGGGCCGTTGCTGAACCGGTCGAGCGGCAGGTTTCGTCGCCTTTTCCTCGATCAGTTCCTGCGCTGCTGCTTCCTCATCTCAGGCGTCACGTCTGCCGCGTGCGTGCCTGCGGAATGGTCACGCTCTCTCCGCTCCTCGGCACCGAAATGGAACAGCCCGGCAACGGTCCGCGAGCGGCCGAACAAGGTTCGGCGGTGTCGTGCCCGCACGCGCCACGGCGCACGGTCCGCGCATACTCCGAACTGTGCAAGCAGAAGAAGCCGCTCGTCGACGGGTCACCCTGAAAGAAGCCTGCCGTGCTGTTGAACGACTCGTGCTGCTGCTCTCGGAGAACGGCGGCCACGAGGAGCTCGCGCTCGAAGCGATCCGCCGCTCGCGTCGCGTCGAGCGCATCGCCGCAGAGGCGGATACTCGTCCGTCCATGACCGCAGCACAGCAGACGCTGGATCGAGCCCTGGCGCTCCTCCGGGTCGGCGCACACGGAGGAGTCGCTTCCATCGAGTTCTTCATCGCCGTGGTGGTGAGCCTCGACTCAGAAGCGACTGCACAGTCGCCCTCGCCCTTCCTCCAGATGCACGAAGACGCTCGGCGGCTGACGGCGGAACTCGCGCCGCTCCTGCACGGTGCGGACGAGGCCGACCCGATCGTGCGGGCGTTGCAGGCCGCCCAGGGAAAACTCTGGTCCGTCGCGTCGACCGACATCGAGGGAATCGCCGCGACGCGCAGACGTCTCAGGACGCAACGCGCCGCCCTCCGAACGGTTTCCGACTGAGGGAGGGCGGGTGCGGGAACATTCGGTTGCGCCGCTACGCCGTCAGTCGTAGCGAGTCGCGTGCGCACGTCCGTGGAGAAGCGGGTCGAGTTCGCTGCTCGTGAGCACGGTGACACCGAAGAGACGCGCCATGGCGAGGACTGCGTCGTCGTTCGAGATGATCGCCCATTCGTCGCCGAACAGGCCCTCTTCCTCTTCGTGGACGGCGTCCAGAGCGCATGCCACGAGCATCGGATCCGCGTTGCCCTTGCCGCTATACAGGTTGACCAGACGGACGTCGTCGACCGGCACACGTTCCATGACCCGCTGCAGGTGGTGCAACACCCGTCCTGTTGTCCGATACTCGAGCTCGTACAGGGACACGGCGTCCGGGAGGAAGCGAGCTTCGTGCAGCACCTCTGAGGGGATGCGACAGTGCTCCCTGATGAATGGCAGGGACCGTTCCTCGACCGTGAGTCGCGAGAGGACGTTGTTGTCGAGGAGGTACCGGCACCCCATCATCCGAGCGCCTCCCGGAAGTCGCTGATCTGGTGTGGCTTGATCTTGTTCGCACAGACCACCCGGCAGAAGTCGCCTGGGGAGACGCGTCCGGCGTCGAGTGCCCGGAGCATGCGCGCCGAGAACTCCCTGCCGTTGTACGTGCGGACGCCGTTTACCGGTTTGGGCTGCTGTGCTCGACTGGGTGGCCGAGCAGCGAATTCTCGCCCGAGGGCGTTGAGATGTGACGCGGCGACGGCGGGGCTCACGAGACGGAGACGCTGCGCTCGGACGACCAGGGCGCTCGGCGTGACCTTGAATCGATCTGCGGACGCCTTGAGGTCCTCGAGTGTCGCCAGCGCGAGCCCTCGAACAGCTTTCTCCGGCATCAGGATCTCCCCGACGATGTCGTACTCCCGTCCTGGCCCGGCGGCCGGACTACTGCCGTCGTACGTCACCGGGGCGAAAATGCCCCGCGCGACGAGGACGGCGAGCAACGTCAACGTGAAGAGCTGCCGTCCTTCGGGCTCCTGCGCATCGCCGTGGTCCCCGCGAGCGAGAAAGATGTACGGGACCTTCTTGTCCTTGATGGTCAGCCCGCTGAACTTCACCTCGATGAGCTGTGGCATGAACCCACGGACGCTCAACGAGACGAGGACCTGGTGTGCCTCCAGGCGCTCGATCAGGATCTCGAGCGCGCGCTTCTTCGTCCGCGCCTGAGTGAGAGTGTCGTGCTCCAATCCGAGAGCATCGACGAGCACCTGAGCGTCCGCTGCCGCTGACCCTCGCGACCTCTTCAGCAGACCCACGATCCGGTTGTCCTCGAGATTCGGATCGTGCTTGCGGAGGAGCATCTGTTTCCGGATGAGGTCCTTCACGATGAGCTCGACGTCCTTGACGTCGACGGTCGTCCGCGAATTGAGCGCGAACGTCTCCTTGCTGACGCCTTGGAGGAGCTTGTCCGTCTTGGTCGCGATCTGCGCACGGACGTGATCGTGGGTGGCGAAGAACAGCGGGTAGGGGATGTCCGCCTTCCGCGACAGTTCGACGAGGTCACCGAACGTGATCTCCGAGCGGTCGAGCGCTTGCCGGTACGGAGCGCGGCCGCTGACGACCGAGTTCTCGAAGAGGTCCTCGAAGACCCGGCGGTCGATCATGGTCCGGGTGCCGTTCAGCGCCACGGCGATCGGACAGATTGAGCCGAGCTGGTCTACTCGTGGTTGCCCCGCCCGCATTCCTCGACGATCACTCATTCTTGCGACGGCCGCGACCCCGTGTTCGAGGTACGAAGCCGGCCAGTGCCCGCTCTTTCCTTTGCTGGCCGAAAATTCTGGGCCGTGCACATCAGATTGCGGACCACCCGCCGTCCGACGGAAGAACCGCTCCGGTGACGCTCGGCGAGTCATTGCTCAACAGCCACGCGATCGTGGCGGCGAGCTGCTGTGCGGTGGCGATCGGTGGCACGTTGGTCTGCAAGTAGGGGCTGACACGCTCAGCGGTTTACTGCGACCGGAACGGGGCCTCGATGCTCGTTGCGACCGCGCCCGCGCCCGGGGCGAAGGCGTTACACCGGATGCGCGCGGGCGCATAGAAGAACGCCGCGCTCAGTGTGAGGCCGTTCAGCGCGTGCTTGGACGTCGTGTAAGCGGTCCCGGCCGCGGAGCCACGCGGGCTCGCCTCGGAGGACACCATGACGATGCTCCCACTCCCTGGCCGGATCGTCGTCGGCAGCACAGCGCGTCCGAATCGCATCACTGCGGGTAACAGAGACGGCTGCATTCCGACCGCTGAGCTCGAGGACGAGGTCTGGGACCGTGTCTTCGCTGTCAACCTGAGTTGCTCTTGGCGCTGACGCTTCCCGCTCCCCGCTCTCGTCTTCTCGACAGGAATGGAACTTGCTCGGCAGGATCGGGCAATACCAGTCGTGCCCAGTAGTCATCCCCCTCCAGGAGCCGCAGCCGAGCTCGGTCGTCAGTTCGACCAGAACGGCCGCCGCATCCTGCTGTACCTCGCGCGCCGGACCGACCTGCAGAGCGCCGAGGACATCCTCGGCGAGACGTTCGTGACCGCCCTCGTCCGGTGGGAGTCCTTCGACCCCGACCGGGAGGACCCGCTGCCGTGGTTGTTCGGCATCGCATCGAACCTGCTCCGTCGACACTGGCGATCCCAGCGACGGGCGGACCGTGCGATGTCCCGTGTCGCCGTATCGGAGCGGCTCGACGACGACGCCGGCCAACGTCTCGACTCGGAGCGTGCCGTGCAGACCGTCATCCGTGAACTCGACCGGATGCGTCCGGCGCTCCGCGAGACGGTCCTGCTGCACGCCTGGGCGGAGCTCACCTTCGAGCAGATCGCGGAGGCGACCGGCGTCCCTGTCGGCACCGTCCGCTCCCGACTGAACCGGGCCCGAGCGGCCCTCTGTGCCGTGCTCGGCACCACTGACTCCCTGAATGGACCACTCCATGTCTGACGACGACTTCACCACGCTCCGCCTGCTGCGCCGCGACCACGACCTGCCGTCGGAGGGGGTCGACGCGTCGCTCGACCGTGCCCGCCTCCGCTTCGACACGGCCGCCATGGCGACCACCGTCCGGGCGGGAGGCGCGGCACCGGCCCGCACCGCGCCTCCCGTCCGGTGGGTGCGTCGTTCGCGACCCGTCCTGCTGACCGGAGCAGCGCTGGTCGTGGCCGGTGGGTTGGTGGCCACGGGTGTCGGAGTGACGCACTGGGGATCGCCCGAGTCGGCCGCAGCGGCGACGTTGCACGAGGCGGCCGCTGCCGCGGCCGCTGACCGGGCGCCTGGCGGCGCGTTCACGAAGGTGGTCGAGTCGGAACTGTCGATGGTCTACGCGACGTCCGATGGGGAGCACTACGACTAGGGCTACCTGGAGCCGACGACGACCACCACCTGGGTCCCCGCCGATGTCTCCGGCACCTGGGTCCGCGAGATCCGGTCCGGAGCGCCGACGAAGTACTTCGGCGGTGCTGCGGCGCACAAGGCCGCGTCCGACGACGGTGCCGCGGAACAGTCCGCTCCGGTGCGAGAACGGGGCATCGGCGGTGACTTCGCCATCGGTGAGCTCGGCGGCGAGCAGACTGGCACGCTCGGGGCGTCCGACATCGCCGACCCGCCCCGTGACCCGGACGCTCTCATCCGGCGTATCGAGGCCGTGCCCCGCGCGGCGGGGTCGACCGACGAGTTGCACGTCTTCGACACGATCAGCGGGCTGCTCCGGACGGGGCTCGTGCCGGCGGACCTGCGCGCGGCGATGTACGAGGCGCTGGCGACCCTGCCCGACGTGGTCGTCACCGAGGAACAAGTCTCGCTCGACGGCCAGCGCGGCACTGCGATCGGCCTCCCTCGCTGGAGCGGGACCGAACAGCACGACGTCATCATCGACCTGGCCGACGGGGCGTACATCGGCGAACGCAGCATCCAGACCCGCCGGATCGGCAGCATCTCGGCCGGCACGGTGATCGATTCGGTGACCGTGCGGGTGACGCCGGTAGATGACCAGCCCTGAGACGAAGCGTGAGGGGCCGGTGGTCCGGGGTCGAAAGGGAGAATGCCGATGCTCTTGCGATGGCCCAGCGCTCGACAGGCGATCGGCTAGCGGGCGGCACACAGGGTGTCGCCAGGTCGGCAGATTGTCGGAGGCGGAGGCCGCCGTTCCTCCCACTAGAGTCATGGGGTGGGGCATGATGCTGAGCTTGGATCGCCGAGTACAGCGCTTGGAGATGGCCTTCATCAAACCCGCCTCATCTCGGCCTTCCAGCCCGCTTTGAATTCAGGGACGGCGGCGTTCCTCGGGCTAGCCGACGACGGGCACCAGTATTGGGTGAAGGCGCCGAACAACCCGCAGGGTGCACGCACGCTCATCACGGAACGGGTGGTCTACGGCATCGGGGACTTGATCGGGGCACCCGTTCCACCGAGCGCCCTTATCACCATCCCACCAACGTTGCGGTGGGAGCTCCGACCAGGACTATCGCTTCATGCCGGCATCGGACACGGATCCCGCAACATCGCGCCAGTGGTCGAGGTGGACGACTGGGGCCTGCACGCAGGGCGGGATCACAACCGGGACCGACAAGCACCGATCATCGGACTATGGGACCTGTGCCTCGGCGAGGATCCACAATGGCTGCACCGTCTCGACGACGACATGAGCATGTCCACGTTCGACCACGGCCTCTGGTTCGGTGGCGGCGCAAACTGGACCCTGGACGACCTGCGCGCAGTCGGGACGCGGCCCTGGGATGACCTCGACGGCGGCGTCGCGTCGGCGGCAGCGCTACTCGAAACGGCCGACCGGATCGATGCGCTGACGCTCAACGACATACGTTCCGTTACTGGAACCGTGCCCGTAGAGTGGGACACCACTCAGCGGGAGCTGTTGGAGCTCGCATCGATCCTGTTCGTCCGGGCCGAGGGAGTCGCGCAAAGACTCCGGACTGCTGCCGCCCACTCCCGTTTCGCGTGATCGAAGGAGGTACTGCGATGCTCTACAACTACTGGGTCGTCCGGTACGTACCCAACATCGCTCGCGGTGAGTTCACCAACATAGGTCTCGTAGTCGGCGCCAATGGAGCGGACTGGGCGACGCGCTTCGAGACACGTAACGTCCCCAACCCTGGGATGCTGCGGTCAGATCTTCGCGAGCTCAGCAGTTGGGTGAAGTGGTTCAGAGCGCGGGTGAGCGCGTATTCGGGGACCACCTTCGAGGAGTCGTCAGTCAGCCGCGCCTGGCTTGAACATCTTCGTGCGAGGCAGGCAAACTCCGTCCAGTTTTCTAAACCGCTACCGATCGAAGCCGAGTCTGCAGAGCAAGCTCTTGCTCTGCTGTTCCCGCACCTGATCGAACGAGAGCACCCGCGTCGCACCAGGGCAGGTGTGACTCGGAAAGGCATGCGCACCGCGATTCGCGACCTGTACCAATACGAGTTGGACTACCTGCCAGGCCGTACTCTCTTCTTGCAACCGAGGATGACCGTTGGTCGCCAGCGCGGCACGTTTGACCTGGCGCGCACCGAACCCAGCGGCCCGATCCTGACGAACGCCTGGACGTTCAACGCCGCGACACTGGACAATCTTGAGCGCGACATCCAGTCATGGAACTACCTTGTCTCGCGATTCCGCAGCGACGGTGGCGATGCCACCCTCGACGCTACGCAGAAGCACCTCGCGGGTCACGAGCCCATTGAGGCCGTATACGTCAAGCCAACGGTAGTGACGCACTCGTCCTGGCGAACCGACATCTTCGAAGCGGCATTGGAAGCTTGGCGGCTCGCCGATGTTCAAGCCGTCCAGTACAACGACTACATCGACACCCACGCGTCGATCGGCGTGCACTCGTAGGGCTGCATCACGGCTCGATCCTGGGCCGCAACTCGGTGCCGTTGATCTGGGTTGGCGGCGTAGGCCGTTCTAGCCGCGTCCATACGATCGCAGCAGGAGAATGTTTGGACGGGCGAGCATTGGCACGAGCCATGCATCCTCGTTCTCGATGAGCCGACCAACCGCCTCGGCATCCGACACCAGCTGCAGCTACTCGCTCTCCGTTCCATTAGCAGTCGCCTGACGCTGACACCGTCCGACCCTTCTATAGGTGATGTCAAGCGGCTTCGGTGGCATGCTCTAGAACCGTGAAGTCGGATCCGGGCACGCCTGAACGTTCGAAGCCCCTCTCGGCCCGCGGTGGATTCATCGCGGCAGGTGTCTTGGCTGTCATCGGTGTGCTCATCGCGGCGGTTCCGCTCATCGCTGCTTCGACCGGCAACCCGATCGAGGGCGGGTACAAACTCCTCGGGGACGCGACGAGTGGAGTGCTGTTCGGCGGTGTGTTCCTCATCGCGGCCGTCGTTGTCTTGGTGCAAGCAGTCCGGGTCGCCGCCCGCAACCGGCGGCGTCGTTAACCCGGTCCAGCCCCAATAGCTGCTCGTTGCAGTTGTCCGGCGGTCATGGTGGCGGTGAGGTGACGATAGATCTGTCGGGCAATGTAGCGCTTGAGCATGCGCTTGATCTCTTTCCCGGTCTTGCCTTCGGCCAGGCGGCGTTGCTTGTAGGCGCGGGTGTCGGGGTCGTAAGAGAGCCGGACGCGGGCGACGGTCTCGAGCGCGGAGTTCAGCCGTCGGTCGCCGTGCCTGTTCAGTCGGTGACGGCTGGTGTTGCCGCTTGAGGCGGGGATCGGGGCCGCGCCGGCGAGGGACGCGAACGCGGCTTCGCTGCGGACTCGGCCCACGTGCGAGTACGCGGTGAGGAACACGGCGGCTGAGACCGGGCCGACGCCGGCGATGTCCAGCACCGACGGCGCGAGAGCGGACACGTGCAGTCGGAGCGCGTCATGGTTGGCTTCGAGCTTGTCGGTCAGGTCGGCGACGTCGCGGGCGAGGCGGACCGCTTCACCGCGAGCGATGAGTTTGTCGATGTCGTCGCTGGGGTGGTGCCGCCATGCTGCGATCGCGGCGATCTGCTTGTCCGTCAGCGGGCGCCGAGCGTCGATGCCGAGGTCGATGGTGCGCAGCAGCGCGGTGAGCGCGTTCCGACTTGCGGTGCGTTGACCGTCCATCGATCTCCGGGCAGCCAGCAGCACGCGCAGCGCCGACCGGATCTTGCCCGACCTGGGCCAGGAAAGCAGCGCCGTATCGGTGCGCAGCACAGCTCGGGCTGCGGCCTCAGCATCGATCGGGTCCGACTTCCCTCGAGCCCCACGGTCGGCTCGTCGTGGTGGCCGCGCTTCGACCACGGGAATCTCGGTCTGCTGCAGCGCTTCGGTCAGGGACGCTCCATGAGAGCTCGTTCCCTCGACAGCGGCGAGTCGACTGGCGGATGTTCGACGGTCGATCCATGCCAGTGCGCGGCTGACACCCGCCGGACTTGTTGGAAAAGTGGCTGTATCGACGATGCCGCCGGTGCGAGTGTCGAGGACGACGTAGGTGTGTGTTCTGGCGTGCGTGTCGACGCCGATGACGTGCGTGTACTCGTCTGCGACCATGGGCATTGCGGGACTCCTTCCAAGACGGGAACCGTGTTGGTGCCCGGCCCGGGGAGAGTCGTTGCGGGGCGGATCTCTAACGAGTCACAACCAGGTGACTGGTTGGACGACCTTCTATCAAGCCATCGCAGCGGACGGGCCGGCACCAGCCCCACTACCCGCGGCGGACGAGTCGGACGAACGTCACGCCGCAGGGACGGACAGATAGCCGAAGAGTCACACCACGAGCCGGGACCCGGTGCCAGCCTGTCAGCCAGCCCCAGGCCAGCCAAGACCCATTAGAGATAGCCGATCGGTCATCGAGAAAGCGAGGTGACGCGGTGTCCGCTCTGGTCGCTACCGTGCAGCCGTGGCTGAAGAGACAATCCCGCGGGCGCGACCGCTGCCGGGCCAGCAGTTAGTCACGAACAGATGTGGATGAGCGTTACCGGTTGTAGCGAGCGCGTCGGTGACGACGGCGACCTCGTTCTTGTCGTCAGCCAATGACGAGGCTCATGCGGAGGCGTCCTGTACCTGTCGCACCGGTTCGTAGACGAGCGCTTCGAGCCGGGTGACTAGTCCGTCGTAGTCATCGACGAGAGTGTGGGGCTCTTCGTGGAGGTCGAAGTCCGCGCGGACGCGTCGCACGGCGTCGCGGACAGTTTCGGCTTCGGGGCTGGTGTCGATGAGTTGGGCGACAATGGTGTCGAGGAACTCCTCCACGTCGCGTCGGGTAACGGCTTTGGGGTGGTCCTTGATGAAGTTCTTCCGGAGCCGGTTGAGGATTTTGCTGGTTCGGTCGCGGTTGTTCTTGCGCATGGCGTCGCGCTGAGCCTTGTCGAGGCGGCGGAACAGGACCGCGAAGTTGTTGAGGGTGCGGGTGCGCAGTTCGTCGCTGGCGTCGTTTTCGACGGCTTCGAGGATTGCCCGTGCGAAGCCGACTTTGTCGAGGCGGAGCGGCCGGTCAGCGTGCGGACTGGCTGCCTTGGCGGCGGCCTCTGCGGCCTTGAAGAGCTTCTGACCGGGGTTGGGTTCGATTCTCCTCAAGTTGGCTGCCAGCGTTGCTGCGTCGTCTGCGGAGAGGACTTCCTCGGCGAACCGCTTGATGGCTAGAACGGCGACCTCGGCGGGGATGAGGTCTTCGGTCTCCTGCAGGGTGTCCGTGGAAAGGGTGAGGGCGGACGTGTCCAGTTCGCCGATGCTGATGATGAAGTTGTCGTCGATGAGGCGGCGGTCGCGGTAGCCCTTCTTGAGTTCGGCCGCGATGTTTTGCCCCTCCGTGTCGCTGTCGAGGAGGACGGCGATGGCTGGTGTGTCAACGTCTCGGCCGCGCGCGAGGTAGACCATGTATGGGATGTGCTCGGCGGATCCAGCCGGAACGAGGCTGAGGGTGTTGAGGTCGAGGGTGTCGTCCTTGCTGCCGAGGCGGCGTGCGAGCGAACTGAGGCCAGCGAGGAGCACCTGGTCGGCCTGTCCTTCGAGCATGAGGTTGCAATTGCCGATGAAGGTGGTCTCGGCGACGAAGGCTCCGAACGCTGACCTAAGGGGCTCGTAGTGGTTGCGTGCGGCGTTGCTGACGACGCGGGTGCCTTCGTCGCCGTCGCCCTTTTCTAGAACCCTGATCCGCTCACCGTGGTTCTTGTCAATCAGGAAGGGTGAGTGGGTGACGTAGACGATTTGCACGGGTGCCTTGTCAGGGTCGGCGGGGGCGGCAAAGTCGCTGAAGATTGCGAGGAGGTCCTGCTGTCCGAGCATCGACAGGTAGGCGTCCGGCTCGTCCATGAGCAGGGTTTCCTGCCCGCCGGTGGGCTTGTGCGAGAGGTACTGCACGAAGTAGGAGAGGAAGTAGCTCATTCCGCCGCTGCGCTCGCTGAACGAGTAGTCGCTACCGGTGCGGTCACGCACCGTGAACACGAGGTCGAAGTCGCGCAGGGTCAGGTAAAGGGAGAAGTCGCTGTCCTGAGACCACCACTTGGGAAAGTTCAGAGCGTCAGCGAGCCGCTCGTTCATCTTGTCGACGAGCCCGTTGGCGTACCCCTCGGACGTCTTCACGGCTTCACGCAGTTCTTCGAAGGCGGACTTGTCGATGCCCGCGACGCCGAGGAGTAACTTCTCAGCCAGTTCGAGGCGCGAGATGAGGAACTCGTCGTCGCGGCCCGACTCATATGTCGGGTACGCGCCGGTGAGCGAGCTGGCGGCCTTGGCGACGGTCTCGGTCGACTTGAACCAGTCCGGGTTCTCGATGAGTGACTCGACGAACCCCAGCACGCGGGAGCGAGGTCGCGGCGTCTTCGAGGACTTCGGGGCGATCAGGTAGTCGATGGGCACGCTGTCCGGGAGCGGGACCTGTGCGTCGATCTCGAAGAACGTCGGCAGCGTGACCTTCTCCAGCATCTTTGCGGTGACGGTCTTTTCGATCAAGTCGCCGTCCCCGCCGGTCACGTAGATGACCGTGCGTTTGTTGAATCGGAAGAGCCAGAACGACTTGACCTCGGTGTCGGCGTCCAGCCCGATCAGCGAACGAATGGCGTGGGCGTCTTCATCGGCGAGATCGCCGAACTCAGCGCCAAACTCGGGGTTGGCCATCTCCTTGCCGACGGAAAAGAAGTCGGAGTAGCGGCAGAAGTCGCGACGCTCGATGCCTCTACCGGTGAGCAGGCACTTGATCGCGGAGAGCAGTTGGCTCTTGCCGGACTCGTTCGCGCCGACCACTGTGGTGACCTGCTTCTCCATCGGGATGCGCACGAATGGGTAGAACAGGCTGTCGTCGAGAATGTCCCACGGGTCGGGCACGGCGCTGGGGTCGCTCTTGCGCAGGTAGTCGTAGTTAAACGACTTGTAGAACCTCACGTAGAGCGTCTTGAGCAGCATGGGGTCCCCGTTCGTCTCGTGCGTGCACCGATGGTGATGCGGATTTTCTCGTCCGGTCCGAGAATAAGGTCTGCCACGGACAACCCGAGTCAGAGTGGCCGAGGACGCGGCGAGCACGTCAGCCACTTCGCCGCCTGGGGGTGATCGAAGGCGTACGCGGAAGACTCGCGGACCGCACTCTGACTCGTGGAAGAAGAGTCGAGACCGGCGCCTCAGTAGCCGGTCGCCATTCAGCCGCGCCACGGTGGCGGTGCAAAGAGTCTCGGCCTTGATCGGCCATGGCGGTCCACGAGCAGTCGGAGGCGCTGTCGAGTGATTGCGCTGGTGTCCGCAGGCAATGCGAACTCGTCTGGATCCACATCGAATCCGCCGAAGTCTGCGGATGCGGGTCGGGTTGCAGCGCCCGAGGAGGCGATGACGTCTCGACGCGCGGGTTTTCGAAGCGGGCATGCAAGGCGCTCCGCTGCTCAGTCGACGCCGGGGCGGGCACCCGGACATCATCCGTTAGCCCCCTCGCTGCTCGAAGTTGACCGCGGGTAGCCGGAGCCGCGCCTCGCCGCAGATAGGCCGTCCGCTGCAGCTCTCAAAGAGGGAGCGAAATGCGGACTGGTCACTGCACTGCGCGAACCGGACTACGACAGCACTCCCTGTCACGGTCGCTGGCATCCCATCCTTGGTGATCACGAAGAAAGTCCGTGCGCCGCCGGTCTCCCGCAGACAGTCCTGCTACCAGAAACGGCATCACCAACGGTCATCGGGGCAGCGGCTACGACGTGCGTTCCGGAACTTCAACGCATGGTCGTACCCGGCCCGTTCCGAGAACAGATCGCGCAACGAGGGCACCGCGGCGAGCCTCGCCTGAAGCCACAACCTGCGCCGGAGCCCTTCCGATACAACCGCCTTCGTCTCGTCCGCGGACGCCGACTCGCCGACCTGACCTGGGATTACGCTCTTTCATCACAGCTGATGAGGCGTTCGCGCATAGACGGTTGGTCACCCACTCTGGGAGATAACGGGCTCGCCGAGCCCGTTACGTCCAGCACTGAAAGCGAACCCATGCCCACCTCCTTGAACCGCCTGACCGCGGAAGCGGAGACTACCGAGCTGACCCCTAGGTATGCAGCTCTCCTCAAGCCGGCTGAAGCCGCATCGTTCCTCCTCACGTCCGTCGGGACGCTCGCCCAGTGGCGCTACCTCCGCCGCGGTCCCGCGTACATCAAGGTCGGCCGCTCCGTGGCCTATCGCCTCAGTGACCTGCTCGACTACGTCGAGCACACGCGCGTCTCGCACAACGGAGTGGCTGCCTGATGGCCACGATCCGAGAGTACGAGACGGCAAAGGGCAAGCGGTTCGAGGTCGGGTACACGAAGCCGGACGGCGGAACGACACGAAAGCGTGGGTTCCGGACCAAGCGCGACGCGAACGCCTGGTCCGCGGCGAACGTCGTCGCGATGAGTAAGCCGACCTATCGGACCCAGTCCGACCTGTCGCAGAAGCTCGGCCCGTTCATCGACGAGTTCCTCGCGCGGCGCGCGACGCTCGCCGCGACCACGGTCGCTAACCGCGCGGCCGTTGCGAGCAAGTGGATCACGCCGTACTGGAGCGAGACATCCCTCGAGACACTCACGAAGAAGTCGGTGCGGGCCTGGGTGGAGTCCATCCACGCCGCCGGCGCCGGAGCGCAGACCATCCAGAAGGCGCACCAGATCCTCGGGGGCGTCCTCGAGGAGTGTGTCGAGCAGGGCCTGCTGACGGGGAACCCGGCGCGAGGAGTCAAGCTGCCCACGGTGGTGACGCGCGAGCACGGCTACCTCAGCGCCCCGCAGGTCGCGCACCTCCTCGACGAAGCGCAGGAGCGCGACCGGATGCTCATCGCCTTCCTGGCGTTCTCTGGGCTCCGCTTCGGCGAGGCCGCTGCGCTCACGTTCGCCGACCTCGACTTCGCGAACAACGTCGTGCACGTCCGGAGGTCGGCGACCGAGGTCAGGGGCGAGCTCGTGCTCGGTCCGCCGAAGAACGGTAAGGCGCGACAGGTTCCGGGAGTGCCGCAGGTCATGGAGCCGCTCCGACGACGCTCGGCAGGGCGTGAGGCGCACGACCTCGTCTTCACCGCGCCGGAGGGCGGCATGCTCAGGCTCTCGACCTGGCGGCGTCGAGTATTCGCCCCGGCCGTTCGGCGTGCGATCGCGAGCTGGCCGGCGAGCGACTTCGCGCGGGGAACCGTCCTGCAGCACTTCCCGAAGCTCACCCCGCACGACCTGCGGCACACCGCCGCGAGCCTCGGGGTTTCGGCGGGCGCCACCGTGCCCCTCGTGCAGGGCATGCTCGGTCACGCAAAACCGAGCATCACGCTCGATGTCTACACCGGCCTCTTCCCGGCCGACTTCGACCCGCTGGTCGCCAAGCTCGGCGACCTCGCCTCTGGAGCGGGCATCGCGGACCGGCTCTGACCACCCTCTCCCCCTTCATCCTTCGCGCCGAGTGCCGGCCTGTTCGATTCGTCGACAGGCCGGCATTCGGCTTTCGTGCGTGCTTCCAGTAACTGACAGCACGGCTGCGCACCGCCCGCGGAACATCGGTACTGAGCGACGCGCGCGCGGGAAGGACTCATGCGTCGGGTTCAACTTCCCGGATCATCCCGACTGAAAGGAGACGTCGCGAGCACTCCCCGAAGGGCCCGCGCACCAAGTCGGGGACGCCTTGTGCTGCCGCACCGGACCGGTGCCCGACGTCGTCCCTTGCGTCGAGCCAGGCAGTACCCGCCGTGCGTCGGCTGGGCGCACCAGAACCTGGTCCGACCGGGCGCTCTGCGACGTCGCCCGCACCACGGCCACGCGCATGCTGTCGCTCATCGATCACATGGTGCGATGAGAACGCATAGATCGAGCCGATCTCCTGAAGCGTCGCCTACTCGGCATCGGGCGAGACGAAGGGCGGTGGAAGCTTCCGCGGATCGTGCCAGAACCGTGCCACGGCACCTGATTCGAGCCTCGGGCAACGCCTGGAAAACACGAAAACCCCCGGATTCCCGGGGGTTTTCGCCTTGTGGGCGATACTGGGATCGAACCAGTGACCTCTTCCGTGTCAGGGAAGCGCGCTACCGCTGCGCCAATCGCCCAGAGATCTGCTGACCAGGGTCGTGCAGGATCTTGGAGGGTGTTGCTGGAGGTGGGGACGGGATTCGAACCCGCGTGGACGGCTTTGCAGGCCGCTGCCTAGCCTCTCGGCCACCCCACCATCGAGGTTCACGTCTCCGTGAGTACCCGAACGGTGGGATACCCTCTGGTGAGTCGTGGTCGTCCGGGGACTCCCACACTCGAGCGGATGACGAGATTCGAACTCGCGACCCTCACCTTGGCAAGGTGATGCGCTACCGCTGCGCCACATCCGCATTTCGGCGACCCGAGGGCCGCTTCTGTCTCTCCGCTGTCGCGGCGACGAGAAGAACTCTATACGAACCGGGCGACATCCGCCAAAATCCTCCTCGTTCACCGGGCGTGTCCCCCGCGTTCATGCGGATCGAGGTGCTCCGAGGGTGCCCGTTCCTTCCCATGACAGGCGCGATGCCTGACTCTTCCGGGCGTACCTGGTCGATCAGGAGCACCAGGTGTGCCCGGTTCCACCAGGGACGCTCGCTTCGACCAGGTCCGAGGCCCACCAGAACGCTCCGCCACACCCGGGTGTCGCGCCGTGTTCGGTGCGAGCCCGAACGTCCGCTACTATCGACTGGCACGCAAGTGCAGGGGGCGATTGGCGCAGTTGGTAGCGCGCTTCGTTCACACCGAAGAGGTCATCAGTTCGAGTCTGGTATCGCCCACAACCCACAAGAGCCCGGCGCAACAGCGTCGGGCTCTTGTCGTTCCCGACAGAGGACCCGCAGAGGTCACAGAGCAAGGACCCAGAGCAAGGACCCATGACCGACGTCGACCTCGAGTTCTCCCGCGTGCGCGCGGTGCTCGACCGCCCGACCCTCCGGCTGATGTCCCGCCCGACGAGCGCCGCCGTCATCGCGGTGTTCCGCACGGTGTTCGACCGGGACGTGCAGTACGTCCCGGCCGACCGCATGCACCTGCAGGTCGAGGAGCACGTCGCACGTCTGCAGTCCACCGGCGCCCGCGTCCCCGCGAGCGAGCACGCCGAGAGCGAGTCCGACGCCCGACCGAACGGCCGCGCCCTCTGCCGCGACTGGGTGGCGGCGCAGTGGCTGGTCCGCTCGAACTCCCCCGACGGCGACGAGCAGTACTCCCTGACGAGCCACGCCCTCGAGGCCCTCAACCTCGTCGACGCCCTGAGCGCCGACCGCGCGCTCATCAGCGAGAGCCGCCTGGCGATGATCGTCGACGCCGTGCACCGCTGGGCGGCCAGCGCCGAGCCGGACCCGGACGTGCAGGTCCGCCGCATCGACGCCCAGATCGCGGAGCTGCAGGCAGAACGCGAGCGCGTCGCCCGCGGCGAGGTCACCGAGGTCGACGACGCCCGCATGCACGACGGCTACACGAACGTCGCCGACCTGATCCGGCAGCTCCCCAGCGACTTCAAGCGCGTCGAGGAGGCGGTCGCCACGATGCACCGCTCGATCGTCGAGGACTTCCGGCAGGAGGTCCGCCCGATCGGCGAGATCCTCGACGACTACCTGGCCCGGACGGACGACCTCATGCAGGCGACGCCGGAAGGCCGTGCCTTCGAGGGCGCCTTCGAGCTGCTGCGCGACGACGCCCTGCTGCTCCGGCTCCGCGACGACATCGCCACGATCCTCGCGCACCCGTTCGCCCAGTCCCTCGGGGCGGGCGAGCGCCGGGCCTTCCGCAACACCGTGAGCATCCTGCGCCAGGGCATCGAGGACGTGCTGGCCCAGCGACGCCAGCTCACCGCGACCCTGCGCGACCAGATCGTCGCGCACGACGTCGTCCGCGACCGTGAGCTCGACGCCGTGCTCCGCTCGGTCAACCGCGGGCTCGCCGCCTGGATCGACGAGGGGACCGCCCGCGACCGCGTCCCGCTCGGGCTGCTCCCCGCGACCGCCGAGGTCGGCACCCTGCGCGAGCGCTTCTACGACCCCGACAACGAGGCCGTGCCGCCGCCCATCGAGGAACCCGACGACGACGTCTTCGAGGAGCTCGACGTCGCGTCGCTCCGGCGCCACGGCGGCCCGCTGCTCGCCGAGCTCCGCGCCGTGCTCCGCAGCGCTCCGGACAGCGTCTCGGCCTTCCACGCCCTGCCACCGGAGCAGCGCCGCCCGGTCGAGCTCTTCGGCCTCGCGCACCTGCTCACCGGCAACGACGACTTCGAGACCGCCACGCACGTGGTCCCGCACCGCACGGTGCGGCCCGACGGCGAGACGGTCACCTTCCACATGCCCGTGGCGTCCCTGACCGGCACGCGGGCGGACGACCAGCACGACGACGACAACGGCCTGGAGGCACGGTGAGCGACACCACGACGGCTCCCGTCGACGAGACGGACCCCGAGGGCACCGACCCGTTCGAGCAGGACCGGCTCGACGACCGCGACGACTCGAGCTTCGCCCTCTTCGAGGGCGACGAGGGCCGCCTCGACGAGCCGCAGCGCCGTGCCCTGGTCGCGCTGCTCCGCCACACCTACGTGAGCGCGCGGACGCACGCGGACGAGTGGCGCGCGATCACCGACGGCGAGCACCAGCTCCGGTCCCGGTTGAACGACCTGTTCCTCGAACTGCACGTCGACCGCGACCGCGAGGTCGCCTGGAAGCGCCAGGCCCGCTCGGAGAGCCAGCGCCGGACCTTCCCGACGCTGCTCCGCGACGTGCCGTACACGCGCGAGGAGACGATCGTCCTCGTCTACCTGCGCATGCGCCTGCGGGCGGACACCCGACCGGGCCTCGACCAGGTCGTGGTGGACCGGTCCGAGATCCTCGGGCACGTGTCCGGGTTCCTCCCGGCGACGACAGACCGCACCCGCGACGAGTCCCGCGTCGCGAAGGCCGTCGAGCGACTCGTGACCGCGCGCATCCTCATCCGCACGACCGACCCGGACCGCTTCCGCGTCGCGAGCGTCGTCGAGGTCCTGCTCCCCCTCGAGCAGCTCCGCGAGCTCGACCGCTGGCTGCGCTCTGCCGCCGGTGGCTCGACCGGTGACGACGACGCGGCCGGCGTGACCGGCGGGCCGGACGCGGCCGACGCCATGACGGCGACCACCTTGGACGGCGCGGTGCTCGCCGGGGCCGCACCGGGCCTCCCGGCCGAGCCCACCGACACCGACGACGAAGGCGAGGCGGACGCATGACCGACACCATGATCGACGCCGGCGGGATGCCGGCGCTCTTCGACACCGTCGCGCAGTGGCGGGCGGAGTCGATGCAGGTCGTGAACTGGGGCGGCTTCCACGGGCACCGCCAGGTCGAGCTGTCCGGCACCGCGACGCTGATCTCCGGAGCGTCCGGCACCGGCAAGTCCACCCTGATGGACGCGTACCTCGCGGTCATGATGCCGTCCGACGTGCCGTTCAACGGCGCCTCGAACGACGCGACCACCGGCCGTGCGCGAAGCGCCGACCAGCGGAACCTGCTCACGTACCTGCGCGGCAAGGTGGACACGCGCCGCGACCCGGAGACGGGCGCGCTCCGCGACGTCAACCTGCGCGGCGACGACCAGACCACGTGGGGCGCGGTCGCGGTGACCTTCCGGAACGACGACGAGCGGCGCTTCACGGTGCTGCGCGCGTACCTCGTGCCGAAGCGCGCGCGGGGCGTCGGTGACATCCAGATGACCATGGCGACGGTCGACGACACGTTCGACCTGCGCCGGCTCGAGGAGTTCGTCCCGTCGCGCTTCCACCACCTCGAGCTGACCGGCCGGGTGCCGGGGCTCGTCGTGCGCGACACCTACCAGGAGCTCGCCTACACGCTGCAGACCCGACTCGGGATCGGCGACTCCGGCGGCGGGAACCGGGCGATGCGCCTGCTCGCGCGGATCCAGGCCGGGCAGCACCTGCCGACGGTCGACGCGCTGTACAAGTCGCTCGTGCTCGAGACCCCGGGGACGTACGAGGCCGCAGACCGCGCCCTCGCGCACTTCTCCGCGCTCGACGAGGCCTACGAGGCGATGGACACCGAGGAGCGCAAGGTCCGCATCCTCTCCCCCATCGTCGAGTTGCACGACGAGATCGCCCGGGCGAAGGCCGCGGCCGACGCGCTCGACGGGATCGCCATCGGCGCCGAGGTCTCCCCGTTCGCGCACTGGACGGCATCGCGGAAGCGCGCGCTGCTCGACGCCGAGGTCGAACGGAACGGACGCGAGCGCACTGCGGCCCGCGCCGACGTCGCCGCGACCGAGGCCCGGCACGCCGCCGTCGAGATCGAGCTCCGCGAGGCCGAGGGACGCCTCCGCGACCAGGGCGGGAACGCCCTCGCCCAGCTCGAGGACCGGATCGACCGGCGGACCCGTGAGCGCGACGCGGTCGCCCGGGCCCGTGCGACGTTCGACGAGCGCACGACCGCGCTCGGGCTGACACTGTCGTCGGAGCGCGCGTTCACCGAGGCGCAGGCCGCGTCGCACGGGTTCCTCGGCTCGTACGCCGCAGCCCGCGAGGAACTCGACGACCGGCGCGACGCCCTGACCCGCGAGGAGTACCCGCTCCTCGACCGCGAGCGGACCCTGCGCCAGGAGCGTCGGTCGCTCGAGCACCGGCAGGGCGCGATGCCGCTGCCGATGCACGAGGCACGACTCGCGATGGCCCGCGCTGCCGGCATCTCCCCCGACGCGCTGCCGTTCGTCGCCGAGCTGCTCGACGTGCTCCCGGCCGAGGAGCACTGGCGCACGGCGATCGAGTCCGTGCTGGCGCCCGTCGCCCGCACGCTGCTCGTCGACGAGGACCAGCTGTCGGCGTTCAGCGAGGCGATCGACTCGCTGCAGCTGCCGGTCCGCGTGCAGTTCGAGGGCGTCCCGACGGGCCCGCACCTCGACCTCGACGGCGACCCGGCGATGGTCTCCGGCAAGCTCGCGATCAAGGACTCCCCGTTCAGCACGTGGGTGCGGGAGCGCATCGAGTCCGACCGGATCGACGCGCGGTGCGTGGACTCGGCCGCGGAGCTCGGTGGCGGTGGACGTCGTGTGACCCCGTCCGGGCAGCTCCGCGACGGCCGGCGTGGGGCCCACGGCGACCGTCGGCAGTCGAACGTCATCGGCTTCACGAACGAAGCGCGCATGGCGTCGGTCGAGCAGGAGCTCGCCGCGATCGCCCAGGACCTCGCGACCCTCGAGGCCCGACGCACCGACGTCGCGCAGGACCTCGCGACGCTCGACGCCCTGCGCGCAGCGCACCAGCACGTCGTCGACACGACCTGGGACGGCATCGACGTCGCCGGGCTCGACGAGTCCCTGGCCCGCCTCGACGCCGAGCGCCAGGCGCTGCTCGCCGCAGACGACGGCTTGCGCACCCTGCGCGAGTCGGTCGCACGGCTCCGACGGTCCCTGGACGAGGCCGCCGACCGCCGGGCCGCTGCACGGCTGTCCGTCACCCGGCTCGAGGAGCGCCACGCGGTGCTCGTCGACGGCCAGGACGCCGCGGCCGTGATCCTCGCACGGTTCGAGGACACCCCGGAGTCGCTGCCGGACGACGAGCAGTCCCGACTGCTCGCCGAGACGTTCGAGGAGGTCGGCGCCCCGGACGGCATCGACGGCTTCGACGACGCCGCACGGCGGCTGCGACGCCGACTCGAGGAGCGACTCGCCCAGGCGCTCGACGGCGCCGCCGCCGCCTCGACCGCGCTCACGCTGACGTTCCAGCGGTACCAGGACGCGTGGCCCGACCCGAACCTCGGCACCGGGGTCGCGTCGTACCCCGACTACCACGCGATCCTCGACCAGATCCTGGCGACGGGGCTGCACGCCCGCCGCAGCGAGTGGCGGCGTCGCCTGTCGCAGTGGAGCGGCGAGGACCTCGTCCCGCTCGCCGGTGCGTTCGACCGCGCTGTCGTGGAGATCGAGGAGCGGCTGGAGCCCGTGAACGAGATCCTCCGCGAGCTGCCCTTCGGCGCGAACCGGGACCGCCTGAAGATCCAGATCCGCCGGGTCACCCGCGAGGACGTCACCGCCTTCCGCCGCGAGCTCCGCGCGCTGTCCGCATCGGTGGACACCGAGCTCACCGACGACGTGCTCGAGACCCGCTTCCGGCGGCTCCGTCGGTTCATGGCGGTCATCCGTCCCGACCCCGCCGCACCGCGGGGCCGGACGACGCAGCGCGACGCCGTGCTCGACGTCCGGCGGCACATGGAGATCACGGCCGTGCGGTACGACACCGAGGGCAACGACCTCGGCGTGTACTCGTCGCTCGGGGACAAGTCCGGCGGTGAGACGCAGGAGCTCGTGGCGTTCATCGTCGGGGCGGCGCTGCGCTACCAGCTCGGTGACGAGACCCGGCCGCGGCCCCGGTTCGCGCCGGTGTTCCTCGACGAGGCGTTCATCAAGGCGGACTCGGAGTTCGCGGGACGTGCCGTGACGGCGTGGCTCCGGCTCGGGTTCCAGCTCGTGGTGAGTGCGCCGCTCGACAAGGTCACCGCGCTCGAGCCGTCGATGGAGCGCCTGCTGTCCATGCGGAAGCACCCGGAGACGGGCCACTCGTCCATCACGGAGATCGCGCGCGCCTGACGCCGGCGGGGCCCCGGGCCGAGGCCGGGCGGCCGAGCGCGGGCGGCTCTGGTTGCACGACTTGCCGCTCGACTTCCCGCGCGGCGGCACGTCCTGCGACGAGAGCGAGTACGCACGGCACGTCGTGCGACGAGGGCGGCCGCGACGGGCGGCGACCGGCCGGGCCGGGGCCGCGTGGGAGGGCGCGGTACGGTGGGCTCGTGTTCGGACGACGTGCTCGCAGCCCCCGCAACGACGACCGCGACCGCCCCGGGGAGGCCGGCGCGCTCGGGCTCGGGATCGGTGCGCTCGTGCAGGTGGTCGACACGGACCGCGGCGGCGAGCAGTGGGCCGACGAGCCGATCGGCGTGATCGTCGCTCCCGGAGGCGTGCAGCTCGGCGGGACCCAGCGCACGTGGACAGTGGCGTTCGACGAGCCCGCCTACACGAAGGACGGCCGCGGCCCCTTCGAGCGCGCGACCGTCCTGGGTCGTCAGTTGGTGCCGGTCGGACCGGCAGCCGCGGACGAGGTCTAGTACTCCTCGTTGCCGCTCTTGAGCATGGCGGCGACGGCCATGCACAGCCCCACGCCACCGAGCACGCCGATGCCGATGATGACGCCTGCGATGAGTTCGAGCATTGGTGACTCCTTGGGTTGCGGGGCCGGTGTGGCGGTGGCCGTCGTGGCCGCGTCCAGGCTACCGGATGTGCCTCGGGCCTAGCGGATGCCGCGCATGAGCCGCAGCACCGGCTTCGCGCAGAGGAGCAGCACGACACCGACCGCGACGGCAACCAGGCCGAGGACGGTGAAGTACGGGACCTCGTTCGTCGGCGAGTAGTACTGCGAGAGCACGCCCGTCGCGGCGGTGCCGAGCGACACCGAGAGGAAGAAGAGCGCGACCATCTGCGTCTGGAACCTCGCCGGCGCGAGCTTGGTCGCGACCGACTGTCCGACCGGCGAGAGCAGGAGCTCGGCGATGGTGAAGACGAGCAGGATGCCGACGAGCGCGATCAGCGGCGTGCCGTTCTCCCCCGTACCCGAGAACGGCAGGAAGAGCAGGAACGCGATGCCCATGATGCCGGTGCCGAGCGCGAACTTCGTCGGCGTCGAGGGCTGGCGGTCGCCGAGCTTCGTCCAGATCGCGGCCGCGACGCCGGACAGCACGATGATGAAGACCGGGTTGATGGACTGCACCCACGACACCGGCATCTCCCAGTCGCCGAGCGACCGGTCGAGGCGCTGGTCCGAGTACTGGGTCACGACGGTGAACTGCTGCTGGTACAGCGACCAGAAGACCGCGCTCGCGATGAAGAGCGGGATGAAGGCGAACACGCGGGACCGTTCCTCGGCCGTGATGCCGCTGGTCAGGATCACCACGAAGTAGGCGATGGTGGCGACGATGACGATCGCGACGACGACCGTCGGCAGGTTCGACACCGTGAGCAGTCCGGTGAGGACCGAACCCACGACGACGGCCAGCGCGACGACGACGAGCACCGCGACGAGCGGCAGTCGGCGCCGGTCGACCGGGTTGGTGACGTGGCGGACGGCATCCGGGAGCTTCCGTCGGCGGATGCCGTACTGCACGAGGCCCGCGGCCATGCCGACCGCGGCGAGCCCGAAGCCGTAGTGGAAGCCGAGCGAGGACTGCAGCAGACCGGTCAGCAGCGGCCCGAAGAACGCGCCGAGGTTCACCCCGAGGTAGTACAGCGAGAACCCGGCGTCACGACGCGGGTCGTCACGGCTGTAGAGACCGCCGACGATCGTCGTGGCGGTCGCCTTGAGCCCACCGGAGCCGAGTGCGATGAGCACGAGGCCGACCCCGACGCCGGCGACGCCGGGGATCAGGGCGAGCCCGATGTGACCGAGCATGACGACGACCGCACTGGCGAACAGGGTCCGGTCGGCGCCGATCAGCCGGTCCGCGACCCACGCGCCGATGATCGTGAAGAGGTACACGGCACCGCCGTACGCGCCCATGATCCCGTTGGCGATGCCCTCGTCGATGCCGAGGCCACCGCGCGTGACGGTGTAGTACATGTAGATCAGGACGATGCCCTGCATGCCGTAGAACGAGAACCGCTCCCAGAGCTCCACCGCGAAGGGCGTCGACAGCTCGAAGGGCTGCCCGAAGAACGTGCGTTGCTGCGCCGGAGCGCTGGGTGGGGTGGTGCGAGACATCCGTCCACTGTGCCCCGGCGCACCCTGCCCGTCCGAATCGAAGCGGGGCGCGTACAAAGTTCTCGGGGGCGGTCTTGGAGGATTCCCACCACCGCGCTCCCGGTCCGTCGGCGCCGGTTGTGCGCCCGCACGGCGTTCGCGCAACACTCGGGCGAGGTGCCTAGCGTGTGGAGTGCAACACGGACAGAGCAGTTCAGGAAGGCTCCCCCATGGTCGACACCGCACCCGCACGCCCCACCTCGACGACCGAGGCCCCGAACGCCGACGCCACGGGCGACCCGGCAGCGGGCACCCCGACGGGCGGCACGGCCACCGACGTCCGGATCGACACGACGCTGCTCGGCGAGCTCCTGCTCGGACGCTGGGCCGAGGACCGCCGGATCTCGCGCCGTCTGTCGCTCGACCCCGGCCTGCACAAGATCGAGGGCCAGCCGATCGCGGAGCACCGTGCGCGTGTCCTCGAGCAGCTGCGGGTGCTCGTGGACGCCGGTGCGATCCAGCGGCCGTACCCGACCGAGTTCGGCGGTCAGGAGAACCACGGCGGCAACCTCGCAGCGTTCGAGGAGCTGACGACCGCGGACCCGTCGCTGCAGATCAAGGCGGGCGTGCAGTGGGGGCTCTTCGGCTCCGCCGTGCACCACCTCGGTACCGAGCGCAACCACCGCGAGTTCCTGCCGGGCATCATCCGCTTCGACGTCCCCGGCTGCTTCGCGATGACCGAGACGGGACACGGCTCCGACGTGCAGAGCATCGCGACGTCGGCGACGTACGACCCGGACACGCAGGAGTTCGTCGTCCACACGCCGTTCCGCGGCGCCTGGAAGGACTACATCGGCAACGCGGCACTGCACGGCCGCGCGGCGGTGGTGTTCGCGAAGCTCGTGACGCGGGGGGTCGACCACGGCGTGCACGCGTTCTACGTGCCGCTCCGCGACGAGGACGGCGCGTTCCTGCCGGGCGTCGGCGGCGAGGACGACGGCGTCAAGGGCGGCCTGAACGGGATCGACAACGGTCGCCTCTGGTTCGACCACGTCCGGGTGCCGCGCACGAACCTGCTGAACCGGTACGGCGACGTGGCCGAGGACGGCACCTACACGTCCCCGATCGCCTCGCCCGGTCGCCGGTTCTTCACCATGCTCGGCACCCTCGTGCAGGGCCGAGTGTCGCTCGACGGCGCCGCGGTGGTCGCACAGAAGGTCGGACTGCAGATCGCGCTCACCTACGCGGCGGAGCGTCGGCAGTTCCCGACGGGTGGCGGCGACGAGGGTGTGCTGCTCGACTACGGCCGCCACCAGCGCCGCCTGATCCCCCGGCTCGCGACCGTCTTCGCGCAGTCCTTCGCGCACGAGAAGCTCCTGCAGACCTTCGACGACGTGTTCAGCGGGCGCGAGGACACCCCGCAGCGTCGCGAGGACCTGGAGACTCAGGCCGCCGCGTTCAAGGCGATGTCCACCTGGTCGGCACTCGACACGCTCCAGGAGTGCCGCGAGGCCTGCGGTGGCGCCGGGTTCCTCGCCGAGAACCGGCTCACGAGCCTCCGCGCCGACCTCGACGTCTACGTCACGTTCGAGGGCGACAACACGATCCTGCTGCAGCTCGTCGGCAAGCGCCTGCTCACCGACTTCCGGGCGAAGGCACCGCGGGACGCGGCCTCGACCGCCCGGTTCGTCGCCGCCCAGGCAGCCACGAAGCTCGCCGACGCGTCCGGCATCCGGCGCCTCGGGCAGACCGTCTCCGACCGCGGATCCCTGGCGGCGAGCGTCACCGACCTGCAGGACCCGCGCACGCAGCGCGCACTGCTGGCCGGCCGGGTCGACACGATGGTCTCCGAGATCGGGGTGCGCCTCGCCTCGGCCGGCAAGGACCGTGCCCGGGCCGCGAAGCTGCTCAACCGCTCCCAGCACGAGCTCATCGAGGCGGCGAAGGCCCACGCCGAGCTCATGCAGTGGGACGCCTTCACGGACGCCATCGAGGCCGTCGCCCCCGGTGACACCCGGCGGGTGCTCGTCTGGCTGCGCGACCTCTTCGCGCTCGGGCTCCTCGAGCAGCACCTCGACTGGCACCTGCTGCACGGCCGACTGTCGACGCAGCGTGCCCGCGCGGTGTCGGCGTACGTCGACCGACTGGTCGCCCGGCTCCGCCCGGTGGTGCCGCAGCTCATCGAGTCGTTCGGCTACGCTCCCGAGCACGTCCGCGCGCCGATCGCCCTCGGCGAGGAGCGGGCGCGGCAGGAGGAGGCGGCGGCGTGGTTCGCCGCCGAGGCTGCTGCGAGCCGTCTGCCGGAGCAGGAGAAGAGGCCCCGCCCGTGATCAACCTCAGAGGGTTGATATCGCCAGAATCAACCTTGTAGGGTTGATCGCGGAGGTGCGATGTTCGCAGTGACCGTGGACCAGGTGGGCAGCCGTTCGGACGACGACCGGGTCGAGCAGGCCATCGACGTCGTCCGGACCACGGCCGACGGGCGCCTGGTGCTGGCGCCGGAGCGGACCGCCGGCGACGAGTTCCAGTTCCTGCTCGACGATGCGGGCGCCCTGCTCGACGTCGTGTTCGCCCTCGCGCGCTCGGACGGGTGGAGCATCGGCATCGGCATCGGAGACGTTGAGGAACCGGTCCCGTCCTCGACGCGGGCTGCTCGGGGTGACGCCTTCGTCACCGCCCGTGCAGCCGTCGACCGGGCGAAGGACGTCCCCGAGCACCTGGCACTCGAGGTGGCTCCGGGGCGTCGACTCGGCACCGCCGACGTCGAACCCCTCGTGACGCAGACCGTCCGCGCCCGACAGCGGCGCTCCCGGGAGGGCTGGGAGCTCGCCGACCTGCTGCGCGCCGGGCACTCCCGGACCGAGGCCGCCGAACTGCTCGGGGTCACCCCGCAGGCGGTCGCCAAGCGCTGGTCGGCCGCGGACCTGCGCTCCGACGACGCCGTGCACGCGGCACTCGCACGGCTCCTGACCGAAGCAGACACCCCGGCCGGGACGGACACCCTGACCGAGGCGGACACCCAGGCCGGAACGGACACGCCCGCATGACGCTCTGGCTGGTCGGAGCGCTCGTGCTGCTCGCCGTCGCAGTGCTCAGCGCCGTGCACCGGGTGCCGCCCCTCGCCCGTGCCGTCCCGGCGGTCGTCGTGGTCGCCGTCGTGCTGGCTGCCGAACTCCTCGGCCTCGTGCCGGCCGCCCCGTCGACTCCCCTCCGCGTGCTCGGGACGACCGCGGTGGTCGCGATCGGCGTGCTCGCCGGCAGTGCCGTCACGGGTGCGGTGCTCGGCGTCGCGATGCGCGAGGGCGTCGAACGAGGGCAGCACGGCGGGATCCTCGTGACTCGGGCGGACGAACCCGTCGTCGAGCGGCGCCGTCCCGAGGTGCTCCGGGGCGGAGCGGCGATCGGCTTCCTCGAGCGCTTCGCGGTGATCGGCGCGGTGCTGGTGGGGCGGCTCGAGATCGTCGCGGCGGTCGTCGCGGTGAAGGGTCTCGGCCGCTTCTCGGAGCTCGGCTCCGCCGAGGCGCGCGAACGGTTCATCGTCGGGACGCTCACGAGCACCTGCTGGGCGGGACTCGCCGCGTGGACCGCGATCGGCCTGCCCCACTGACCCGGTGCACGCGCGCGGGCAACTGGACGAAGACGCAACGCGACGCAGCGCAACGCGACGCAGCGCAACGCGACGCGACGCAGCGAGACGCGACGCCCCTCGTGCTCAGCCCTGGTCCGCGGCCCGGCCCAGGTCACCGAGCGCCGCACGGAGGCGCGCCTCGGCGTCGTCGCTGCCCTCCGTCGCGGGAGCCGCGGCCGCAGCAGCAGCCTCGGCGTTCGCCTCGATCACGGCGCGCACGACCTCCTCGCGCTGGATCTTGACCCCGCGCGGTGCGTCGATGCCGATCCGCACGCCGTCGCCGCGGCTGTCGAGGACCGTGATGACGACGTCGTCACCGATGAGGATCCGCTCCCCGACCTTCCGCGTGAGTACCAGCACCCCGTCAGCCTAGCGACACCACCGGCAGGCCCAGCTGGTGCACGGACTCCGGCGTGGCGGTCTCCCGCGCGCCGATCGCGACCACACCCGCGACGGACACCCGACCGGCGACCGCGAGCACCACGGCCCGCGAGTCCTCGGTCTTCCGGCCGACGTCCACCACGACCCACACCTGGTCGGCGGCGAGCCCCTCGATCGTCGCCGCGTCGTCCCACGCGGACACCCCGAGCAGCGCGTGCCCGTTCCGGACGCCCTCGGCGCGCGCGAGGATCCCGGCCCGACGGTCGGCGGCGTCGGTCGGCCGCAGCCCGTACCGTCCGGCGAACACGCCGGCTGCCGCGTCGACGTCGCCGGGCCGCCCGACGAGCAGCACGAGGTCCCCGTCGGCCGACCGCACGGCCGGCACGGGCAGCGCCGGCGCGACCGCGTGCACCGGCGCGACCAGCAGGTCGACGGCACGCGGTCCCGCGACGGGGTGCGTGCCTCCGGTCCGGTCCGTGTCGTCCGCCGCTGCCGTCGCGACCGGGGCGGACACGTCCTGGAGGCGCGCCCCGGCCCCGTCGACGCGACCCGGGTCGGTCCCGTGGCGGCTCGGGCGCGGGGCGCTCACCGTGGTCCCGCCCGCCGTGGTGACGCCCGCTCCGATCCCGTCCGCCGCGAAGCCGTCGAGCACGGACGCGAACGCGTCCGCCCGCGTCGAGGCGGTCCCGTCACCGGCGGCGATGCGGGCCTCGGCCGCCTCGGCGTCGGCGAGGAGCGCGGCGATGCCGATCCGGGTGACCGGGCCGTCGGCGATCGCGACCCGCGCGGTCGGCGGGTCGAGCGGGTCGGGCACCTCGACGACGGCCTCGACGTGGGTGCGGCGGAAGAGCCCGCCGATCCCCGGGGTGGACACCCGCTCCGCCGAGACGATCCGGGCGCCCGCGCCGAACTCGGCGCGCAGGGCGTCGCGGACCGCCTCGAGCGTGGGGCCGCTACGCAGCGATCGGGTCGGCGGCACGGACCACTCCCACGGTCTCGATGGTGGAGCCCGCGGCGGTGGCCTCCTGGTAGGAGAGCACGGGCAGGCCGTTCGCCTGGGCCGACACCATGCGGTGCACGGCCGGCCGGAGCTGCGGCGCACAGACGAGCACGGCGGACAGCCCCTGTTCCTCGACGCTGCGCACGGCGTCGCGCAGGGAGCCGAGGACCTGCTCGATGCGGTGGGCGTCGAGCACGATCTGGGTGCCCTGCTCGGACGGCCGCAGCCCCTCGAGCATCGACTGCTCGAGCAGCGGATCGATCATGATCACCCGGAGCGTGCCGGCCTCGGCGTGCCGCGCGGGCAGCGCCGGACCGAGGGCGGCGCGGGCGGCCTCGACGAGCCCCTCGGGGTCGGTCGACACCTTCGCACGGAGGGTCAGCGCCTCGCAGATCCGCCCGAGGTCGTTGATCGGGACCCGCTCGGCGAGCAGGCCCTGGAGCACCCGTTGGACCTCGGCGAGGGAGAGCATGCCGGGGACGAGCTCCTCGACCGCGGCGGGGTTGACCTGCTTGACGCCGTCGGTGAGCACCTTGACGTCCTCGCGGGTGAGCAGGCGTGCCGCGTTGTCGCCGATCACGGCCTGCAGGTGTGTGACGAGCACGGAGACGCGGTCGATGACGGTCGCGCCGGTCATCTCGGCGGCGTGCCGGAGCTCGGCGGGGACCCACTTGCCGGCGAGTCCGAACACCGGCTCGACGGTCGCGGTGCCCGGCAGCCCGTCGAGCTGGTCGCCGAGCGCGAGCACGCTGCGGGACGGTGCGGTTCCCCGCCCGGCCTCGACGCCGGCGATGCGGATCGCGTAGGTCGACGGCGGCAGTTCGATGCTGTCGCGGGTCCGGACGGGCGGCACGACGATGCCCATGTCGACGGCGATCTTGCGCCGGAGGGCGCGCACCCGGCCGAGCAGGTCGTCGGAGGAGCCGGACACCATGTCGACCAGGTCCGGGGCGAGCAGGATCTCGAGTGCGTGGACGCGCATCTGCTCGAGCAGGTCCTCGGGGCTGTCCGCGGACGGCGCTGCGGCCTCGAGCGCCTGCTGCTGCTCGGCAGCGGCCGCCTGCTGCGCCGCCTGCCGCGAGAGCCGCCAGCCGGCGAAGAGCAGTCCGGCGCCGATGAGCAGGAACGGGACGATCGGCATGCCGGGGATGAAGCCCATCGCGATCGCGGCGACCCCGGCGATCATCAGGGCGTTCCGGGACTGCGTCAGCTGTGCCGTCGCCGAGGCGCCGATCTCGGTCTCCGCGCCGGACCGGGTGACGATCATGCCCGTGGACACCGCCATGAGCAGCGCGGGGATCTGCGTGACGAGCCCGTCGCCGATCGTCAGGATGCCGTACTTCGACAGCGCGTCGGTGACCGAGAGCCCGTTCTGGAGCATGCCGATCGCGATGCCACCGACGAGGTTGATCACGATGATGAGGATGCCCGCGATGGCGTCGCCCTTGACGAACTTCGACGCGCCGTCCATCGCGCCGTAGAAGTCGGCCTCGGCGGAGACGGCCGCGCGACGCTCCTTCGCCTCGGCGTCGGTGATGAGCCCGGCGTTGAGGTCCGCGTCGATCGCCATCTGCTTGCCGGGCATCGCGTCGAGGGTGAACCGCGCCCCGACCTCGGCGACGCGCTCGGCACCCTTCGTCACGACGACGAACTGGATGACGACCAGGATGAGGAAGACGACGGCGCCGATGATGATCGAGCCGGACACCGCGACGTGGCCGAACGCCTGGATGACGTCACCCGCGAACCCTTCGCCGAGCACCAAGCGCGTCGACGCCACGTTGAGCCCGAGCCGGAAGAGCGTCGCGACGAGGAGCAGCGACGGGAACACCGAGAAGTCGAGCGGCTTCTTCACGAAGAGCGTCGTGAGCAGGATCACCAGCGCCAGCAGGATGTTCAGGATGATGAGCACGTCGAGCAGGAACGACGGCACGGGCAGGATCAGCAGCAGGACGATGCCGACGATGAAGACCGGGACGGCGAGCTTGGGCAGGTCCTTGCGGTTCATGCGGGTGCCCCTTCGGTGGTGGACGGACGGGTGCGGAGGCGCCGTGGTCGGGCGTCGCCGGTGAGCGTGGTGGGGTCGAGGACGGTCGCGACCTCGTCGGCGGTGGTCGGTGTCGGCGCGGCGTGCGTGCCGGCGGCCGCACCGCGGGCCTTGAGGGCCATGACGAACGAGAGCACCCGGGCGACCGGCGTGTAGAGGTCGACCGGGACCTCCTGCCCGAGCTCGCAGGCCGCGTGCAGCGCCCGGGTCAGGGGGACGTCGCGGACGATCGGCACGCGGGACGTCTCGGCGGTGGACCGGATGACGTCGGCGACGGGCCCGGCGCCCTTCGCGACCACCCGTGGCGCGGACTTCCCGGGCTCGTAGCGGAGCGCGACCGCGTAGTGCGTGGGGTTGGTCATGACGACGTCGGCGTCCCCGACCGCGGCGATCATCCGGTTGCGGCTCATCGCCAGCTGGCGGGAGCGACGCTGCCCCTTCACGAGCGGGTCGCCGTCGGTGCGCTTCGACTCGTCCTTGACCTCCTGCTTGGTCATCATCGTGCGCTTCCGGTTGCGGCGGACGACCACGAGGACGTCGACCGCGGCGAGCAGGAGCCCGGCGGCGACCGCGGCGCGGAGCAGGGTGCCGGTGCCGTCCCGCGCCGCGTCGAGCACGGACGACAGCGGCAGCGAGCCGCTCGTCATCAGGACGGGCACGAGCGACTGCACGGCGAACCAGAGGACGAGTCCGACGACGGCGGTCTTGAGCAGCGCCTTCACGCCGTTCCAGAGCGCCTGCACCCCGAAGACCCGCTTGAACCCGGCGACCGGGTCGAAGTGGTCGGGCTGCGGGGTCATCCGTCGGAAGTGCACGCCGCCCTGCGCGACCGACACCGCGGCGACGGCGACCGCGACGACCGCGAGCATCGGGCCGACGGTCGCGGCGACGGACCCGAGCGCGTCGGACAGGGCCTGCCGGACCGCGGGGATCGTCGGGTCGGCGACGACGTGCTGCACGGCGCGGAGCTGCTGCTCCCCCGCACCGGCGGCGTTGCCGATCGCCGCGGGCATGACCAGCGCCGCCGTCGCGATGCCCACCCAGGCGCCGAGGTCCTGCGACCGGCCGAGCTGCCCCTTGCGGTGCACCTCCTGCATCCGCTTCTGGGTGGCCTTCTCGGAGCGTTCCCCGCTCCCTCCGTCGGACACGTCGCCTCACCCCCGCCCGGTGATCGCGGCGACCGCGTCGCCGGTCAGGGACGACACGACGGCCGGCAGGGCCATGAAGAGCGCGCCGGCGAAGACGACGGTGAGCCCGATCTTGATCGGGAAGCCCAGCTGGAAGGCGTTGAGCGCAGGGGCGACGCGGGTGAGGAGCCCGAGGCCGACGTCGGCGAGGAAGAGCACGACGACGAGCGGCCCGGCGATCTGCAGCGCCGCGAGGAACATCTGCGACGCGGCGTGCACCAGGACCGACGCGAAGCCGCCCATCGCGAGGGTCCCGGGTGACCCGTCCGCGGCGACGAGCGGCACCGCGTCGAAGGACCGGACGAGCCCGGCGACGATGAGCTGGTACCCGCCGCTGGCGAAGAGCAGCGCGAGGGACGCCATCTGGAACAGCCGGGTGAACTGCGCGCCGTTCACCTGGGACTGCGGGTCGTACGCCTGCGCCAGGGTGAAGCCGCCGAACAGGTCGATCAGCCCACCGGCCGACTGCACGGCGGCGAACACCAGGTACACGAGGAACCCGAGCCCGAGGCCGACGAGCAGCTGGGTGAGCAGGGCGAGCAGGAACCCGCCGGTGTCGAGCGCGGTGTACCCGAGCCCGACGCGCGGTGCGACACCGATCGCCAGCCCGAGCCCGAGGATCACCTTCACCGTGCCGGGGAACGCCCTGTACGCGAACGGCGGCGCGATGACGAAGAAGGCGACGAGTCGGACCCCGGCGAGCACGGTGGCTTCGAGCTGGTCGGCGTCGATGGCGAGGTCCACGGCTACGTCCCGAGGAGCTTCGGGATCATGTCGAACGCGGCGTGGGTGAACGCGATCATCTCGGCGATCATCCAGTTGCCGCAGACGACCAGTGCGATCGCCACGGCGACGGCCTTCGGCACGAACGAGAGCGTCACCTCCTGGATCTGCGTCACGGACTGGAACAGCGAGATCGCGAAGCCGACGACGAGGGACGTCACGAGCACCGGTGCCGCGAGCTTGCCCGCCACCACGAGCGCCTGGAGGGTCAGGTCGACGACCGCCTGCTGGTTCATCAGTGCACCACCTGGTAGCTCTCGATGAGGGACGTGATGATGAGCCCCCACCCGTCGACGAGGACGAACAGCAGGATCTTGAACGGCAGCGAGATCATCACCGGCGGCAGCATCATCATGCCCATCGACATGAGCGCGGCGGAGACGACGAGGTCGATGACGAGGAACGGGATGAAGATGACGAACCCGATGATGAAGGCGCTCCGGAGCTCGGAGATCACGAACGCCGGGATGACGGTCGTCATGGGCACCGCGTCGAGGTCCTTCGGGTTCGCCTGGCCGGCGGCGCGCGTGATGAGCGCGACGTCCTCCTCGCGGGTCTGGTGCAGCATGAACGTCCGCAGCGGTTTCGTGCCGACCTCGACCGCCTTCGCGAAGTCGATGTGCCCGGCCAGGTAGGGCTGCAGCGCGTCGTCGTTGATGTGCCCGAGCACCGGCGCCATCACGAAGAGCGACAGGAACAGTGCGAGCCCGGCGATCACCTGGTTCGGCGGGATGCCCTGGAGCCCGAGGGCGTTCCGGGTCATCGCGAGCACCACGAAGATCTTCGTGAACGACGTCATCATGAGCAGCAGCGCCGGTGCGACGCTGAGCAGGGTGATGCCGAGGAGCGTGACGATGGCCGAGGACGGCGTGCCGTCGGGTCCGTTCACGCTGACGCTGAAGTCGCCGCTGGCGGGTGCGGTCGGGGTCGCCGGGGCGGTCGGCTCCGTCACGCCGACGGCGTGCGCGCCGGTGGCGGTGAGGATGACGAGGCCGGCGACCGTCGCGAGCCCGAGGACGACGAGGGTGGCGGTGCGGCCGGTCCGGACGGCGGCCGTCACCCGGCCCGCCGGCCCCGGAGCGCGGCCGCGGCCTGCCGCCACGTGTCGGCGGAGAGCACGGAGCCCTGCAGCTGCTGCGCGGTCGGCACGACGGTGCGTGCGGGCCGTCGGTCGCTGCCACGGGGCCGCATCGGGAGCGGCGTCGCGGCAGTGCCCGTCTCGGCAGTGTCCGCCGCGGTGCCGGTCGCGCGCTCGGTGCGCGTGTCGGCCGGGAGGCCCGTGGTCGCGTGCGCCTGACGCTCCAGCTCCGCGCGGAACCGGTCGGCGGTCGTGGCCGGCGCCGGCGTGCGCGGCTCGGTCGGCAGGACCACCGGGCCGGTCACGATGGTCAGCTCGGGCGCTGGCGTCGGGCCGCTCCGGAGCAGCGAGACGCTCTGCTCGGACACACCGAGCACGAGTCGCTCGCCCTCGACGTCCACGACGACGACGCTTGCCTTGCCGCCGATCCCCTGCCGACCGACGACCTCGACCGCGGCGGAGCGGCGTCCGCGGGCCTTCGCGGATCCGAGCCCGCCCTTCGTCGCACGGCGGTGCAGCACCCACATCAGGGCGAGCACGACGCCGAGCGAGACGGCGACCCGGAGGGTGATCCAGAGGGTGTCCACGGGTCAGACCGCCTCGGCGACGTCGAGGATCCTCGTGATGCGGACCGCGTAGTCCTGGTCGACGACGACCACCTCGCCGTGGGCGATGAGCCGGCCGTTGAGCAGCACGTCGGCGGGGGCGCCGGCACTGCGGTCGAGCTCGACCACCGCACCGGGCTCCATGCCGAGCACGTCGCGCACCGACATCCGGGTGCGGCCGATCTCGACGGTCAGGGTCATCTCGACGTTGTTGATGCGGCCGAGGTTGCCGGCGGGGACCGCGCCGGCGGCGAGCGGTGCCGAGACCGTGCCGTTCTCGCGGACGCGCAGGCCGAACCAGCCGCCGGGGACCCCGCCCGCGGTGAGCTCGAACACGACCGTCTCCGGGTCGGCGAACAGGGACGCGGCGGACTCGCGGCGGGCGTCGCCCAGCACGCCGACGCCCAGAACGGTGGCCGCGGCCTCGAGCGACGGACGGAGCACGTCGGTGACGTCGACCAGGCCGGCGTCGGCGCCGCCCGCGGCGACGACGGCGCCGAGGTCGGTCAGGACCAGCGCGAGGTCCGCGGAGAGGCCGCCGACGAAGGACGCGACCACGCCGTCGACCGCGGCCTCGAGGACGACCGAGGTCGCGCCTCCCGGCAGGGGCACGGCGGTGAGGGGCGCCGCCGTCGGGAGCTGCGCGGCGAGCTGGTCGGCCGCGGTGGCGTGGAGGGTGGTGGTGGCGCTCATGCGTGCTGCTCCGGATCGGTGGTGGTGACGACGATGCCGGCTAGGCGCGAGCCGTTCGCGCCGACGGCCGCGGTGCCGACGGGTTCGCCGTCGACCGCGATGGTGAGGGGCCGGTGCTGCGGGTGCGGCAGCGGCAGGACGTCACCGACGGCCAGCCGGAGCACCTGCGTGGGCAGCACGGCGGCGGGGGCGAAGTGCAGGCTGACGCCGACCGGGACGTTCGCGAGCTGGGCGTCGAGCAGGGCCCGGGCGTCGGCGGCGGAGACGCTCGTCGCGTCCTCGCCGAGCTGGGGCAACACGGCCTCGGCCGGCAGCGCGAGCGTGCCGGGGGCGACCCGGTCGCCGACCCGGATCGAGAACGCGGCGACGATCATCAGGTCGCCCTTCTGCGCGGCCTGGGCGAACTGGCTGTTGAACTGGAATCCGCCGGTGGTGACCTCGTGCGCCAGGAGTCCACCGAACGAGTAACGGAGGTCGTCGAGGGCGTCCTCGACGATCTTCCGCACGAGCGCCTGCTCGATGGGCGTGAAGGTGCGCTCCGGGGTCGGCAGCGGCTTCGAGGCGCCGAGGGCGTGCGACACCCACGTCAGCGCGGCGTCGAGCGGGACCTGGAGCACGCCCTTCGGTGCGGTGTCGGCGATCGGCAGCAGGACCATGCCGGTCAGGGCGGGCAGCGACGCGGCGTACTCGTCGTACGTCGTCATCGAGACCTGCTCGCAGGTGACCTGGCTGACGGCGCGCACCTTCGCGGTGAGCTGCGTGCCCCACTGCCGCGCGAACGTCTCGAAGGCGAGCTCGAGCACCCGTGCGTGCTCGCGGGCGAGCGTCGACGGGCGCGCGAAGTCGTACACCTCGGGCGCGGGCAGGGTCTCGGTCACGGCTGCGTCTGTCGGACGCCGGCGGGCAGGCGTCAGCGCTGTGCCCCGTTCTGGGGCGGTCCTGTCGTCAGCCCTGGCGTGCTCCGTCCTGCGCGGTCGCGAGGGCCGGCATCAGCTCGCTGACGTCCTGGTCCTGGTTCGACAGCACCACGATGTCGACCCGGCGGTTCAGGGTGTTGTCCGCGTCGCTGGCGCCCTTCGCGAGCGGGCGGCTCGATCCGAACCCGACGCTCTGCACGTGGTCGGCCGGCATCCCGCCGCGCTCGACCAGGTCACGCAGCACGCCGGTCGCGCGGGCGGCGCTGAGCTCCCAGTTTGTCGCGTACGGCGCGGTGGAGTTCCGCTGGTCGGCGTGGCCCTCGACGCTGACGTCGTGCCCGCTGGTCTTCAGGACCGGGGCGATCGCGTCCATGATCCGGCGGGCCTGGTCGGACAGGTCCGCGCTGTTCGTCGCGAAGTACGTCTCGCTGCCGACGAGCCGGACCGTCAGACCGCGGTCGTCGACGGCGAACTGCACCTTCGACGACTCCCCCGCCTGGTCGAGGTTCCCCTGGATCGCCGCCTCGATCGCCTTGAGGTCGTCGAGCTCCCGCTGCGCCGCGGCCAGGTCGGCCTTCGACGCCACCGGCGGCACGGCGGTCGACGCCGGGTCGACGTTCGTGTCGTCGGCGCCGGACGCAGCGGTCGAGTGGTCGGCGTCCGACTTGTCCGTCGCGTACCCCTTGCCGTCCTTCGTCACCTGCGACTTCGACACGATCGTGCCCGAGGCGGTGTCGACCTTCTCGGACTTGACCTCGCCGAAGCCCGTCGCGAGCGAGTTCTTCAGCGCGATGTACTTCTCCTGGTCGACCGACGACATCGCGAAGAGCACGAGGAACATGCACATGAGCACCGTGATCATGTCCATGTAGGACGCCATCCAGCGCTCGTCCGGGTGCTCGGCCTCGTCGTGGCCGCCCTTCTTCCGGCCGCGACCACGTCCGCGGGGGTTCGCGCTCACGGTCAGGCCGCCAGCTGCTGGTCGTCGGCGGAGGCCTTCACGGCCTTCCCGTCCTTGCCACCGGCACCGCGGGCGGCGGGGGGGACCATCGCGGTGAGCCGCTCGCCGAGCAGTCGGGGCTGACTGCCGGCCTGCACCGCGAGCAGGCCCTCCATGAGCAGGGTCTGCCGGTCGGCCTCGAGCTGCGCGAGCTTCCGGAGCTTGCCGCCGAACGGCAGCCAGAGGAAGTTCGCGGTGAGCAGGCCCCAGAGCGTCGCGACGAACGCGCTCGCGATGAGCGGGCCGAGCTCGTCGGGCTTCCCGAGGTTCGCCAGCACGTGGGTGAGCGAGACGACGGTGCCGATGATGCCGACCGTCGGGGCGAAGCCGCCCAGGCCCATGAAGAACGCGCTGGCGCTCCGCATCGGTGCCGCGTTCGACTCGATCTCGTCCTCGAGCAGGATCCGGAGCTCGTCACCGTCGGTGCCGTCCGCGATGTTCTGCAGGGCCTTCTTCATGAACGGGTCGTCGTGCTTGTCGGCTTCCTGCTCGAGCGCGAGCAGGCCGTTCGCCCGGGCGGTCTCGGCGAGCCCGACGACGTCGTCGATGACGGTCTGCGGCGGGGTCACCTTGCCGGTGAACGCCTTCGGCACCGTCTTGAAGGCTGCGAGGGCGTCCTTCATGGTCGTGCTCGCGACCCCGCAGCCGATGGTCGCGACGAAGACGAGGAGCATCGGAGCCGGCAGGAACAGGCCCGCCATCTCGACGTGCTCCATCTGTGCCATGCCGAACAGGGCCCCGAAGGCGAGGAGGATCCCGACGATCGTTGCGATGTCCACGTCAGCGACCCCCGTCCCGGCGTCCGGCGGCGAGCGGCGCGACCGGGGCGAGCGTGGGCTGCGGTCCGGTCGCGGTCGTCGCGGCGTCCGTGCCGTAGGCCATGCCGACGATCCGGGCGCGGTAGGCAGCGACGAGGCCGATGACCTCGGCCATGGACTCGCGGACGATGTACTTGGCGCCGTCGACCATGATGAGCGTCGTGTCCGGTGTCTCCTGGATGCGCTCCACGAGGTCGGGGTTGACAGCGAATGCGCTGCCGTTGAGTCGTGTGACGACGATCATGGCCCGTCCTGGTTCTCGATCGTCCCGCCGCCGTCCGTGGGGCGGGATGCAGACCCGTCCGTGGGTGTGCAGGGACCGCTATCGGCGGTCCCCGGGACCCCGTTAGCCTGGCGCGGTGACCATCGTCGAGGACCTGCTGGCGGGACCCCGTGGTCGGCGCTTCTGCTGGGAGGTCGTGCTCGCCACGGTCCGGGAACAGCCGGACGACGACACGCTGTTCCGGGCGTCGTACTGGATGTCCGTCCGCCGCGGTGAGGGCGGTTCACTGTTCGAACCGGGCGCAGTGCACCCGGGCCCGGTCCCCTCGGACGACCAGGTGGTCGCCGCGGTCGCGGCAGTGCTCGACGCCGCGGATCCCGTTGCGACCACCCTCGACCAGGCACTCGCGGCACTCGGTCGCGCCGCGGAGTCGGCGAGGTGGTGGCAGCCGCCGGACGCCGAGGACGTGCTGCTCGGCAGGGTCGTCCCGCCGGCACTGCACGATCGGATCGCCGCTGCGGTCGCGGTCGCCCCCGCCGTCCAGGCGCTGCTCGCTCCGGCTCCGACCTCCCGGCAGTGGGCCGTCACCCCGGACGCGCCGGGCTGGGGCGGGCCGTCGCGCCCCGCTGACGAACTGCTCGCCGAGTGGCGCCGCGAGGTCCTCGCCGAGCGCTCGCACGGCCTCCGCGCGCCGGTGGACGCACCGATCAGCGGCACGTGGTGGACGACGCCGCCCGACGGCCTCCTCGACACCACGACCGAGCGAGGCGGCCGCGGTCCCCTCGGCCTCTGGGCCGTCGAGGACCACACCGGCTGGGAGCGCGCCCGCGTCGCCGCCGCCGCGGTCGATCCGTCCAGCCGGATCGTCGTGGTCGACGACGCCGACGACTGGGCCGCCCTGTGTCGATCGGCATCGATCGACGTGACGGCCACGACCCGACGCCACGACTGGTACCAGGCGACCGGACGCGTGGGCGACTGGGTCGTGCCCGACTGGGTCGCGGTGGCCGAGCGCTTCGACGCGGTCCACCTGACGCTGCGCTGCTGGCTGCGCGCCTCCGGTACCGCGGTGCCGGTGGACGACACCACCGCGAGCGTGATCGCCGGGTGGACGCCGGACACGACCGTCTGGCTGCGCGACCCGAGGCCGGCGCTCGGCCCGTCGACGACGTGGCGGTGGAGCAACGAGCAGGAGGGGTGGTACCCGGCCTGAACTCTCATGGACGAGTTATTCCCGATCCGATCCTGCGAGAACGCCGGGATTCGTCCCCTGGTTTATCTCATGAGCGTGTTACCGTGGCGTCCATGTCCGACACCACCACCGTCGTCACGCCCACCGAGCCGGCCGTGTCTGCACCCACCGCTCCCCTGCGCGAGGTCGGCGCCCTGATCCGGGGCGCCCGCAAGGGTCGCAGCATGACCCAGTCCCAGCTCGCCGAACGTGTCGGGACCAGCCAGAGCGCGATCAACCGCATCGAGCAGGGCGGTCAGAACCTGTCGCTCGAGATGCTCACGCGCATCAGCGACGCCCTCGACCAGCAGATCGTGTCCATCGGCGGTGCCCCGCAGCGCGCGCACCTCCGCGTGCAGGGCGGTCGGAAGCTCAGCGGTTCGATCGCGGTGAACTCGAGCAAGAACGCCGCGGTCGCACTGCTCTGCGCGTCCCTGCTCAACCGCGGGGTCACCCGTCTGCACAAGGTCGCCCGCATCGTCGAGGTCGACCGCATCATCGACGTGCTCCGCAGCCTCGGCGCGACCGTCACGTGGTCGGAGGACGGCGAGGTGCTCGAGATCGTCGCGCCGTCCGACCTGCACCTCGACGCGATCGACGCCGACGCGGCCCGTCGCACCCGCAGCGTGCTCATGTTCCTCGGTCCGCTCAGCGGCCGCTACGGCTCGTTCCGCCTGCCCTACGCCGGCGGCTGCGACCTCGGCACCCGCACGGTCGAGCCGCACCTCATCGCACTCCGCCCGTTCGGCGTCGACGTCGAGGCGACCTCGGGCTGGTACGAGGTCGACGTGGCGAACACCGAGGTGCCGACGAAGTCCGTCGTGCTGACCGAGCGCGGCGACACCGTCACCGAGAACGCGATCCTCGCGGCGGCCGCACGCGACGGCGTCACGACGATCCGCAACGCCAGCCCCAACTACATGGTGCAGGACCTCTGCTTCTTCCTCGAGCTCCTCGGTGTGCAGGTCGAGGGCATCGGCTCGACGACGCTCCGCATCACCGGTAGGAGCCGGATCGACGAGGTCGTCGACTACTGGCCGAGCGAGGACCCGGTCGAGGCGATGAGCCTCCTGACCGCGGGCATCGTCACCGAGTCGACCCTCACGGTGACCCGTGCGCCGATCGAGTTCCTCGAGATCGAGCTGGCGACCCTGGCCGAGATGGGCCTGCGCTTCGACGTCAGCGACGAGTACGCCGCCGCCAACGGCCGCACCCGCCTGGTCGACATCACGGTGCACCCGTCCGAGCTGCACGCGCCGATCGACAAGATCCACGCGATGCCGTTCCCCGGCCTGAACATCGACAACCTGCCGTTCTTCGTCGTCATCGCGGCGATGGCGGAGGGCACCACGCTCGTGCACGACTGGGTGTACGAGGGTCGGGCGATCCACCTGCTCGACCTCACGCGCCTCGGCGCGAGCGTGACCCTGCGCGACCCGCACCGTCTCGACGTCACCGGTCCGACGCACTTCTCGGGAGCCGAGGTCAGCTGCCCGCCGGCGCTGCGTCCCGCGGTCGTGATCCTGCTGGCGATGCTCGCGGCGAAGGGCGAGAGCGTCCTGCGCAACGTCGGCATCATCGCCCGCGGCTACGAGCAGCTGCAGGAGCGCCTCAACTCGCTCGGTGCGTCGATCGAGACGTTCCACGACTGAGGTTGCGACCGCGGCGGCGACACGCCCGAGGGATCGTCGACGTCAGGACCGGGAAGGAGCGCGACACCTCCAGGTGGAAGGGGGACACCGTGACACGACCACCCGGCACCGGTGACGCGGCGCTGCTCGCTGCCATCGCGACCGGCGATCGTGGTGCGCTCGCGACCGCGTTCGACCACCACGCGCCGACCCTGACGCGCTACGCCTGGGCCCTCGCCGACGACCGCGCGGGCGTCGCCGCGCTCGTGCAGGACAGTTTCGCGAGCCTCTGGCAGCAGGCCGGGACCATCGCGGTCGACGAGGTCGGTCTGCTTCCGTGGCTCCTCGTGACCTGCCGCGACCACTGGGCAGCCTCGACGTCGACCGACCGGCACCGGGACCCCGCCGACGCCCAGCACCGACTGCGGTTCGTGCTCGACGAAGTTGCGGCGCTCGGCCCCGTCGCCCGCCAGGTCGTCGAGGCCTGCATCGTCGGTGGTCGATCCTTCGCCGAGGCGGTCCGTACACCTCCGCTTCCACTCCCCCGCATCACGGGGCCCTCCCGACGCAGCGCCGCGGACCCCAGGAAGGCGGTGGACGACCGTGAACACTGAGCCCCCCACCGGCGACGAGCTGACGCAGATGCTCGTCACGATGAAGCACCAGGTCCTCGCCGAGGCCCGTCCTCGCGGCGCGGGTCGCCGCCACCGCCTCGGCCGCGTCGGCATCGTGGTCGGTGTGGTCGCGATGCTCGGCATCGGTGCCGCGAGCGGAGCCGTGGCCATCGGCCTGGTGCCGGCACCGTTCTCCCCTGTGGCCGCGCCGACCACCGCGGTGACCCCGACGCCGACGGGCTCGTCCGAACCGTCGTCCGCCGCGGTCACGCCGTCGTTCCGCCCCGCTCCGTCGGCGACCCCGACCCCGACGCGTGCACCGTTCGCACTCGACGACCCGAGGACCTGGACGATCTCGGGCTCCGAGCTCGGACCCGTCGCCGTTGGCGGCCGCACCGAACAGGAGACCGACGACCTCGACGCCGTTCTCGACCGGGAGCCGAGCGGCGGGTGCACACCCGAGGGGGTGTGGCAGAACACGGACGGAGTCCAGGTGCAGGTCGTGTCCGACGACACCGGCGCGGTCTCGAGCGTGGTCCTGTCGTCGTTCATCGCCGACGGGCCGCCCGGGCGGCTCTCGGGTCCGACGACAGCCCGCGGCATCGGCGTCGGGTCCACGCTCGACGAACTGCGCGCGGCCTACCCGGACCTCCGGAACGACTCACCCGGCTTCGATGGGCCCTGGTCGATGTGGTCGACGGACACGGCCGACGGTCCGATCCGGTTCCAACTCGGGTCGGGCTCGTGGATCCGGGCCGTGTGGATCGGCGGCGATGGCAACCTGCCCACGGCCATCTGCGACCTCTGACGAAGCGCCCCACTTCCACGCTGCATCGCTCACGGTCACCGGACCCGACGGCCCGTTCCCGCAAGTGCGGACGGGCCGTCACCCGTCCCGACGAACGCTCCGGTGCCTCCGGGGCGTCTGCCAGACGGGACGGACGCGCGGTCCAGGCGCCCGGTGCTGCATGGGGACATGGCCACGAGATCGCTCCTGACCGTCCCGCTCCTCCTCACCGCGGCTGCCGCTGCTGTCGCATGGATTGCATTCGGCCCCGCAGCCGCCCTGGCGTTCGCTGCGCTCGCCGTCCTCGAGATCGTGTAGGCCGCCGACTCGTCGGTGCCGATGGCAGGCATCGCCGGTCGTCTGCACTCCCCCGCCCGGCGACTCTTCCTGTCCCTCGGCATCGTCGCCGGCGTGCTCGCCATGCGCCTGCTCCTGCCGCCGGCGGCCGTCGCCGTCGGCGGGGCGACGGACCCTGCGACCGCCGTCGACGCGGCGGTGTTCGCCCCCGGGTCCTTCTCCGCGCACCTCGCCGAGGTCCGGCCCGCGCTGGCCGCATTCGTTGCAGCCTCCCCCGCGGCGGCTGGGCAATGCACCCGCATCTCTGGTTCCGGCACACCGCGAAGAACAGCGGGAAGGTCTTCTACTCCCAGGCGATGGGCTACCCGGCGCCCGACCCGTTCGCGCAGCTCGAGCTCGAGCTGATGATCGACGCGGTTAGTGACGTCAGCATCTGATGGCGGTGCCGCAGTCGCTGCTCATCGATCCGGACTTCATTCCCCTGCGTGCTGCGCTCGTCCGCGAGCTCGGAGCACCGGAAGCGATCGTTTGGCAGCTCATCTACTCCCGAACCGCGCGCCAGAGCCCTCACCGGTACGAGCGAGACGGCCAGTCCTGGTGGAGAGCCAACCGCGACGAGCTCGCACACGCCTCGGGGCTGTCGTCGGATCAGATCAAGCGTGTGATCGCGAAGCTCGAGAAGTCCGGCCACCTCCACGCGGCCGAACACCGAGACGGCGGCATCACGGATCGGACCAAGTCGTACCGGTGCGTGACGGACGAATCCGCGCAGTCGAGTGGTGCGAATCCGCCCAGTCAAGAGTGGGGTAATTCCGCCCACTCTTCCTCTAAGAAGTCAGAAGAAGAAGTGAGTCCTTCGTACTCACCGCGAGCGGACGGATCTGCACTCTCGGAGCTCTTAGACGAGGCGTGGAAGCACTGGCCGAAGAAGGATGCACGTAAGCCCGCCTTCGAGCAATTTCAGAAGCTCGTCCGGGACCGCGTGATGGCTGCCGGAGACCTCGCCGCCGCGATCGTTCAGCACGGCGACGCCTACACCGCTTCCGGACGCGACGTGCAGTACGTCCCCGGGCTCCGCCCCTGGCTCAACCAGAGGCGTTGGTCTTACGACTTCGCTCGCCCAGCTGTCAGCCAACCCAAGCAGACCGCGTTCCACCGCAACCTCAGCACCGTCGAACACTTCGCCCAGGAGGCACAGCATGAACAAGCTCGAGCTCTCGAAGCTGCTCACCACGTTCTCCCTCGTTGACCACCGCAACGTTGACCCGGAGACCGTCAACGCCTGGTACGACGTTCTCGGCGACCTTGACGTCGAGTTCGCCTATCAAGCGGGCGTCGACCACTTCCGGGACTCGACCGAGTACTTGAAGCCGGCCCACATCGTCGCCGGCACGAGGAAGCTGCAACAGAGGAACGCCCTGGACGTCCAAGAAGCCCGCTCTCGCGGTGTCATCGGTTCCGACTGGCCAGATACCAAGAAGCTGCCCGTTGCGGCGGTAGAGGCGCTGCAGGCCGATCGCGTTGCGCGCCGGGGCGTCATCATCGGCGGCACCTGGTTTGAAACCCACGACGCCTACCGCCAAAGCGTGGAACAGCGCAGTCGCGACGCGCTCCCCAACGCGTCCATGTGGCTCGGCGGCAACGCTGAGCCCGCAGCCCCGGAGTACCTGCGGTGACCGGCGCACACACTGACACGACTGACCCCGATCAGATGAGGAACAGCATGACCATCCCCCAGCAGGCTGCGGGAGAAGCCGCCGTCGACCCCACCGCGCTCCTGTCGCTCGCTGCAGCTCGCGCCCGACTCCGGCTCAACGAAGCACCCGGACTCATCGCCTACGTCCGCACGCTCGTCGTCCCCGCAGGCGCACAACGCTCGGACGGTCTGCCTCGACCGGCCTCGAAGGAAGCTCCGGCGCCTCTCCGAGTGGACGCGGTCGACGAATCCGACGCCGCCTACGCGCAACTGCTGCACTGGGTGTCCTACTGGTCCGACGAGCTGCACATCGCACCCCCGGTCACGGCGACCTACGCATGGGCAGACGGCCGGGAGGTGCAGGGCTTCCGAGCCGGCGTCACTCCCGACGGTGCTGCAGCGCTGGTGCTGAACGTCACCATCTGGCTGCTCACCCACCAGGACAAGATCGAACGACACCAGCACGCCGGCGCCTACTTCGACGACGTCGCGACCATCGTCTGGGAGCTCCGTCAGAAGTTCCCCCGCGACGGACGCGGCCCGCGACCGGTGATCCCCCGCCCGTGCCCCGTCTGCGGCGACGCGTCAATGGGGGTCGAGTGGCAGTCGGAGCAGCTTCAGGACTTCACCCTCACGTGCACCTACTGCGGCTTCGAGGGCGACACTGCTGCACTCCTGAAGGAGCGGGACCTCGCGGAGCTTTTCCGCGACATGCGCGCCGAAGAAGTCGCTGAACCGACCACGTGATGGACGAAGAAGCAGGGCGCTCGCGAGATGCGGATCACACCCCAGACCCTCAACCGGTACATCCAGAACGACGGACTGAAGACGCACACGGCCGACGGGGAGGTGTACGTGAATGCCGACCAGCTGCGGGAGATCTGGCGTGCCAAGCGGCTGCTGGACGCAAACCAGCAGCGCACCGCGTAAGCGCCCAGCACGCGTCGTAGGCTGCATGCAGCTGCCAGAGGAGGGCTTCATGGACCACAAGACGGTCGACGAGCGGGACACCGAATGGGAAACAGCTACCCCACGCTTGCGAGCGTTCTTCTGGACCAACGGACGAAGCCACCTGGACTGCGTCGAAATCTCCGGCGCGACCATTCGGGACGCGTCAACCTGGGCTCGCGACGAAGCAGAACGACGGGGAGCCAAGCTGCAGCTCGCCATCTTGTCCGCCGACGAGGCTGGCCTCCCCGGACTTATCTGGCTGACAGACGGCGGCGGTGCGGACGCCTAACAGCATCCGCACCGCCGCCGCGACCAGTCGCTCTGTTCAGGGTACGTCCGTGACGTGCCGCGGCCCGTTGGTCGACGAGACCGCAGGTGCGTCAGCCGGATCGAGCGTGCCCGTCGCGATGTACCAGCCGTTCGCCCGATAGCCGTCTTGCCCCAGCTGCGGGATATACGTCGTCACCTGCGTTCCGTCCGTCTTGAAGGTCTTCGTCGTGTCGGTGGTGCGGACCTTCTTGTACTTCGTGTAGGGCGACTCCGTGGATGACCACGACAGGAGCCCCTGCACCCGAACAGATACGGTCGGCTCACAGCCGCAGGTCCCCTTGCACGAGGCCCTGATCTTCGCGATCACTCCGTTGGACCCGTCCGAGTAGTGCGCGCTGTTGGTCTGCACCGTGCAAGTGATCTTCGACCCCGCAGCGACTCGGGCTGTGGACGCTCCAGCGGCAGAAGAAGACGGCGCGTTGAACGTCACGGACTGCGGCTCACTCCAGGTGTCCTCAGGACTCGCTGCATTGGCGACTGTGGTCCCACCCATCAGCAGAACGGCGGTCATTGCGACGGCGAGCGCCATCGACTGCTTCAACTTCATGTTGCCCCCTTCTCGCTTGGTCCCTCCAAGCAAGAAGGAGTCAAGCGGAGAACTTGTACTTAGAGGCCGGGTCGATACTCGACCGTGACCTCCTGTACCGCCACTCAGGAGAACTTCGACCCCGGAAAGGTGGAAGGCTGTTCATCTTTCGGCTATGATCTCAGTAACACCGCATGCTCGCCCGGAACCATCCGAGCGAGCATGCTGCGTTTCAAGCCGAGCAAAGCGCTCAAAGAAGCCCGATAACGACCAGCACTGAGCCCATGGCTCCAGTCGCGATCGCGCCGACGGACATCCATCCCTCGAACCCCAACTTCCGAGGACTCTCCCACTCGTTGACGATGATTGTCACGTTCGTGAAGATCACGGAAAGCGCGACAACAATCGCTCCCACGAGAGCAACCAGATCCTTGTCCCCACCTGCTGGCCCGTGCAAGATCGAGATGCTCAAGGCGCCGCCGATTACTACCGTGTAGGCGACGAGCAAGACGAGGGCGGCAATGCGCGTCCGCGTCCGCACCGGATTGGCCGGCTGCGCACCAGAGGTTGCGTTTTGTGCCGCAGTGAGCTTTTGGACGGCATGCTCGAGGTCGGTCAAGCGCCGAGCGTTCTTCCCCATCATGCGTGCTCCTATCGGTCGGTTGCTGAGCAATCGTTAGCAACGACTGGCAGCTCGTGGGCTGGCTCCTCAGGCGCCAGCCCCCGGTCATGGTGGTCAGCCCACCCGCGGCGACACATCCGCGACAACAAGACGCCTACGGATCCGGACTGTGACCGGCGGTGCGCCAGGCATCGAGGGACGAGCGGACGCCCTCCGCACCTGCCACCTGCCTTCCAAGCTCAGTTCGGCAGAGCGCCCGGTTGAAGCCCGGGAGGATACTGGTTCGATCCCAGCGGTTGGCACCAGGTCCGTGCTCGCGAGTGGAGACGTCTGCGCGGCGCTCGGACGAGCCGAGCGCTCTCGAGCGGGTACGGCCCGGCCACTTCCCAACTTCCCCGTCACCCGCAGACCACAACAGATGCTGCTGCGACGAGCTGACGGGGAACCCCACCAGGCCGAGACCCCCGAGAGAAGCCGCGCTGACAACGCGGACCCCGGACGAGGACGGCCGACCACGTCAGGAGGACGCCGATGCCCGTCAACCTCGGCAACGACTTCGACCGCGCCGTCCTCACAGCCGCCGGCATCGACCCCGCCACCGCGCAACTCGGCACCGTCCAGATCGACGCGCTCCCCACCGACGGGCCTGTCACCATCCGGTACACCGCAGTCGCAACCGCACCCGCCGCAGCGATCCGCGAGTTGATCTGCAAGACGTCCGACGTGCCAGCATGACCGACCGCAACGGACACGGGCACCGCGCCTACCGCCGCGCCCAGGCCGCCCTCAAGCGCCGCACCGCCGCCGAGCAGCTGCCCTGCTGGTGGTGCGGGAACGCCATCGACACCACGCTGCCCGACACAGACCGGATGGCGTTCACCGCCGACCACCCCGACGCACTCGCCAACGGCGGCCGCCTCGCCGGCCAGCAGCTGCAGCCGATGCACCGGCACTGCAACGCGAGCAAGGGTAGTGCCGCTGACGTTGAGATCTGGCCCGCGTCCTAGGCGAGGAAGGCTAGACCCTGCTCCCGGGGAACGACTGGCACGTGTTCGTGGCGGTCTTCAACGGCACGTCGAGCGTCATCCGCATGGACGACGCGGAGGTGAACGGCTCGGTCGGGACCGGGGCACCCGGGCGTATGGAGATCGGACGGAATACCAACTCGTCAGGGTTCGCGCAGGTCGACATCGCCGAGGTCGGTTCCTTCGCCCGCGCACTCACCGCAGCGGAACGCGCCGAGCTCGTGTCCAACCTCCGCGGGTTGTATTCGCTGTAGCAGCACCACTCGACCCCCTCGGGTTCCTTTGGGAGCTCGAGGGGGTCCTTCTGTCGTTCTACGGGCTTGCGCCCCGAGTGTCGGCGGCTCTCGGTACCGTGGCCGTCCTCGTCAATTGATCCTCAAGGGAGGACCGTGCAGCCAGACATCAACATCACCGTCGACCCGAACGACCCGAACCTCGAACAGCTGATCGAGGACGCGGCTTTCTACATCGCGCGCGGCAGCCTGGAGAAGCGCTCCACTGTCGTCGTGCTCGTCTCCGACGTTGACGGGAACGAGCTCTTCAAGCGGGAAGTCGACGTAGCGCGTGCCTACGACCGCATCCCGTTCACCGTCGACGGCGACCCGCTCATGGTGCCCGTCGGCTCGGCGGCCGCGGCAGCTATCGCGTCGTTCCTTGATCAGCACAACGCAGAACTCGACGCGGCTCTCGAGCCCTTCGGCTACAAGTCGGCAGATGTCCGCGGTGCGTGGAAGCGTCCGCTGTTCCGCGACGAGGTTCACGGCTAGACAGCGCCGCACGAGAGCCGCACCCGCATGTACCGGTGAGCTCGTCTACAAGACCCCCTCGAGTTCTTTCGGGAACTCAAGGGGGTCTGTCGATGGACTGTCAGTCGTCCAGATGAGGCATGGGACCGTCGTCCGCTTCGTAGTACTCACGTACCCAGGTGTCCCACTCGTTGTCGCGTGCCATCAGTGCCTCCTTGCTGTGCGCCGACTCTCGACGTCACAACCTGAACTATCGGCAGCACGCGATCACACTGACGCGAAAGGGCCCCTCGAGCGCATGCTCGAGGGGCCCTTTCGGTCGTTTCAGGCGTGGACCTGGTCAGCGGCTACTTCGGTCTGCCGCTCGACATCTTGTCGAGCGAGTCGGTAGTGGTCATCCCAACCCGGGGTGCCCTTGCCTGCTGTGTGCAGTGCTGTCCGGGCAGCAGTGATGGCGTTCACCATGGCATCCGCTTCGTTGTCTGCTTCGAGAATCATCGAGAAGGTGAGTGCGCTGCGCTCGACGTCAAGCTCAAGGTCGGGGTCGATCACGCCCTCTACCTCGAAGAGTGCGTCGGCGATTCCAGTGAAGTCGTCTTCGAGCTGCTCCACCGAGACGTCGGGTGCGGTGCACTCGAGCCGGAGGAAGAACATGTTCATGGGGTGGCCTCCTGTGTCCAGCAGTCTAGTCGGGCGAAGTAGTGCCTCAGGTTCGTCAGGTAGTTGGGGTTCGACGGGGTGAGGTGGACGGTCTTCAGGTGAGCGCCACACGGGCACTTCCCCTTGAAGTACTTCTTACCCTTGGTGAACTTCCAGTGGTGGTTCTCTTCGGCATCCCGAAGGAACTTCTCGACGTCCTTGTCGGGATGGCGGGGCCGGTCGTCTGTCATCGCTGTCCTCCCCGAAACAGTGACGCCAAGGTAACAGACGTCGGCTCAGCAGCCGTGTGCCTAGTCCATGGCACGCCGATGTCCAACGACGGCGTCGCGCCAGACCCACGCTCAGTCGGCGCCTTGCCCGAAGCCCCACTCGACGAGCACTGCGCGGTCCGTGTACGCGAGTGCTCGCCCTTCGACCTCGAGGATCCGGTCGGGGAACTGCACCCAGGCGAGCACCGGGTCCGGCGCAGGCAGGTCTACCTCGGGCCCGCCGCGGGCGAGCTCGGGGAGCGAGTTCGCGTCGCCGAGCGTCCACCGGTCACGGCGTCGCTTCGCCATAAGCGGTCGCGCGGGCGGAGCGTGCGAATGGTGACGGCATCGCGGGGCACCCACGCGCGCTGCAGCCGTCCCTGCCACGAGATCTCGACGAACACGGCGACTTCGGACCGGGCGACGGCGAACGCCTTCACCTCGGCGAGCACGCCGATCTGGTCGAAGCGGAGGTCGCGCACGGTGACGGGCTGCGGCGGGTCGACGGGATCAGGGCTGCCGATCCGGTCGAGGGGCAGCGAGTCGGCGGCGTAGATCGGGACGTCCTGGTGCTCGAGCGGCGCCCACGGGTGCTCGTTCATGCCGCCAGGATCACCGAGTCCGCCGACAGTGTCATCAAGCGCTCACGCTCAGGAATCGCGTCCTTTTGTTTCCCGGGGGACAAAGCCTGGTCCTCAGAAGTACCGACCCCGCCGTACCTTCCGACGCAATATCATCATGTCTGGCAGTGGGTGGATGAATTTTGAGGGGACTGTGTGAATCTGGACATTACTAAGTCCGGCATATCGCGTCGCGGAATGCTGGCAATTCTTACCGCCACGGTGGGATCCGCAGCGGCTGCAGCAATTCTCGGGGAAGCGGCTCCAGTGGCGGCTATCGGGAGGTGGGGCGGCTACGAGAACGGCAAGATTCCGCTTAGCGCTCTGACTCCAGTCCCCGCTTCGATCGGCGGATACCTGAGGAACGATGCGGCAGTCGCATATAACAACTTCAGCGCGGAGTTTCGAGGGCGGTTCGGGAAGGCTCTCTCAATCACGGAGGGCTATCGCACCTACGAACGTCAGCAGACGCTCTGGAACGCGTACCAAAACGGAACCGGGAACTTGGCTGCGGCGCCAGGCACGTCGAACCACGGATGGGCTCTGGCGTGCGACTTCGGGTCTGGTGTGAACTCTTACGGGACCGCCGAAAAGGATTGGGCAAATGCCAATGGCCCACGGTTTGGCTGGGTGCCGGCCGGTGACGGCTTCTCGTATCAAGAGCCGTGGCACTTCGAGTACGTGCTCGGTGATCAAGCGCCGCCTCCGGGGAGCGGCAATTCAGTTCCAACAACAACGAAAGGTGATGGAATGATCGTACTTGCCAATACGGCGACGAACCAGTGGGTTGCTGCTGATCAGGGGCGGTGGGACGTTATCCCGAGCGGACAGGGGGACCTCTATGTGGCCCTGGCAGGACGAGACCGCGTTCCACTGAGCGACCCGGACTTCACTCGTGCCCGCGACTACTTCGTGGGCGGCAAGCAGACTGACACGAAGGTCTACGCGGCTCCGAACAACGTCTGGTACCTCATCGGTCCGGGAGTGTTCTATGCCATCCCCTCCGGGCAGGGAGGCATCTTTGAAGGGGCCTTCGGCCCGCGTCAGCCGATCGACAACTCGACCTTCCAGGCGCTTCAGGCCGCGTTCCAGCGGTAGCCAACATCCTCGGGATCCCCGTCCGCTGTAAAGCGGACGGGGCTTTGCCGTGTTGCGACCCAGTCGGAGCGAGCGACTGTCTGGCGAGGGACCGATAGGACAGTTGGGCCCGAGACCTTGTCATGAGCGCCACGCGCGCGTTGCATGTGCACATGCAGCAACGACGTGGTGATGGATCAATTTTCCGAGTGCCCGCCGACCCCGACAAGCCCTTGGTCTACTGGCAAGTCACGCTGGATTTCCCGCGCGACGTCGATGGACGCCGGAACCGGGTGACACTGAGGTCACGGGACTACGACACGGCGCTTCGGAAGCTCGCAATCCTGCGCCTCCAGCGTGCGGAGGCGACGCCGCGTCCGCCAGCGCCGATCGAGATGCCAACTGCTCCCCCACTGGTCCCCAGCTCGTCGCTCAAGGCGGGGAACGCCATCGGTCAGGCTCCTGCCGAGGCCGCCTGCTGTCGCTCCAGCGCTTGCGTCCCGCGAGCCATCTCCCTGAGTGCCGCTCGTCGGCTGACGCGGAACTCCTCCTGGAACGCGACGACATCGCGGAGGAGGACCCGGCGATGACGACCACGCTTGTCGAAGGGGATCGTGCCGTCCTCGAGGTACTTGATCAAGGTCGGCCGCGAGACGCCGAGGAAGTCGGCAGCCTGTTGCGTGGTCATCTGCATGTCGTTCGGCGCGACGGTGACGCCGCTCCCGTTGGCGAGTGCGTCCGCAACCTGCTCGAGGATCGCGTAGAGCTCCTCCGGGATGGGGCGCTCCGACCCGTCGGGTGCGCGGAGTGCCGCACCCGAGTGCGGCGCGACCGAGCTCTCGTGGAGCAGCCTCGCGAAGTCGACGAGGTCGTCCCTGGTGTCGTCGGTCGGGAAGTACGTGCGGGCGGCGGCGTCCCGGGCACGTGGAGGAGTCGAGGTCGCCATGGACGAATCCTATCCGCAGTATTCGAAAGCGCGCCGGATCTCGCGCTGGCTCGTGGAAGCGGGCGAGCTCGTCGCAGAGCGCGGATCGGGAAGGGCGCGCAGCCCGTCCGGCGTTGACTGACGCGTCGGACGAACCCTGAGGAGACACGTGCTCGGTCCAGAACTGGTGGTGGCCCTCGGGCTCGCCATCGCCGTGACGGCTGCGGTCGCCGACCGGATCAGGATCGCACCACCCGTGCTCCTGCTCGTCATCGGCGCGCTGCTCGCCTTCGTCCCCACGTTCGGCCGGGTCGAGCTACCGGCGGACGCCGTCCTGCTGCTGTTCCTCCCCGCGCTGCTCTACTGGGAGAGCCTGACCACCTCGCTCCGCGAGATCCGGAAGAACCTGCGCGGGATCGTCCTCATGGGCACCGTCCTCGTCGTCGTGACCGCCGGCGTCGTCGCCACGCTCCTGCACCTGCTCGGGATGCCGTGGGGGCCGGCGTGGGTGCTCGGTGCAGCGGTCGCCCCGACCGACGCCACCGCCGTCGGTGTGCTCACGAGGATGCTGCCCCGCCGCAACGTCACCGTGCTCCGTGCGGAGAGCCTGGTCAACGACGGCACGACCCTGGTCGTCTACGGCATCGCGGTCGCCGTCACCGTCGGCACCCAGGAGCTCACCTTCTGGAGCGTGTCGGGCATGCTCGTCCTGTCGTACGTCGGCGGGGTTGCCGCCGGGCTCCTCGCCGCCTGGCTCGGCTCCCTCGTGCTCCGTCGGGTCGACACGGTCGTCCTCGAGAACCTCGTCACGCTGCTCGTCCCGTTCGCGGCGTTCCTCGGTGCTGAGGCGATCGGCGCGTCCGGGGTGCTCGCCGTCGTCGCCGCGGGCATCGTGGTGAGCCAGGTGGCGCCGAAGCTCGACCGCGCGGAGACCCGCCAGCAGGTCCGCGCGTTCTGGTCCTTCCTGACCTACCTGCTCAACGGTGCGCTGTTCGTGCTCGTCGGGATCGAGGCGATGGTCGCTGCCCGCGCCCTCGACGCCCCTGAGCTCTGGACGGGGATCGGTCTCGTCCTGGCGGTGTCCGTGGTGCTCGTGCTCGTCCGCTTCGCCTTCGAGGGCACGGTAGGCGGCACGGTGTGGCTCGTCACCCGACGCTTCGGTGGCGAACCCCGCGAGGGCCGTCGCGACCGACTCGTCAGCGGCTTCGCAGGCTTCCGCGGTGCGGTGTCCCTGGCGATGGCCGTCGCCGTCCCGCGCACGCTCGAGTCGGGTGGGGCCTTCCCGGACCGCGACCTCATCGTCTTCGTGACCGCCGGCGTCGTCGTCGTGACCATCGTCGGCCAGGCCCTCGTGCTGCCCGCCGTCCTGCGGCGCGCGGCGCTCCCCGAGGACGAGTCCGTCGGCGAGGAACGCCGCTACGCCGAGCGCACCGCCGTCGAGGAGGCCCTCGACGCACTCCCCCGCTTGGCGCGGAAGGCCGGCGCCGACCGCGCGACCGTCGACCGTGTGCGGCGGGACCTCGAGGCCCATCTCGACGTCATCCAGGCGCGGGAGGAGGACGACGAGGACCACCCGACGCTGCAGCGCCACGACGCGACGGTCGCCCTCGAGCTCGCCCTGGTGCGGCACAAGGCCGCCACCCTGCTGCGGCTGCGGGACGATGACGAGATCGATGACGTGGTGCTCCGTCAGGTCCGGGCCGGCTACGACGCCGAGGAGGCGCGGCTCGAGGGGTCGACGCCGGCCTGAGCCCGCCTCGCGCGCACCTCCGCGGCGCGCTCACTCGATCCGGCCACATGTCGAGGAGTGGGCCGTGCCGACGGCTGGAGGCACGGGGACCAGCGGTCGCAGATGTGGTCATATACCTGCGTGGAGACAGTGATCGTGACCGGTAAGCCCGGCGCTGGCAAAGACCACCGTGAGCCGACTCCTCGCGGCGCGGCTGCCACGTGCTGCGCGCATCGCCGCTGACGAACTCAACGCGATGATCATCTCCGGAGGGGTGAGGCCGCTCGGGCAGCCCGCGGACGAGGCCGCGCGCCAGGTCCAGCTGAGCTACCGAAACCTCGCGGCGCTCGCCGGAACTTCACCGACGAGGACTTCGTCACCGTCGTCGACTGCACCATCCCGGTTGGTGCACACCTGGACAGGCTGCTCGGCCACGGACTCGGTTTGGCGGTCACCGAAATGCGCGGCGAAAAGAATCCTGCGTCAGCTCGCGTAGTGACGCACCGTGGTTCGGATGGCTTCCGCGTGCTCGTAGATGCCGTCCATACCGTCGATCGGGTGCTTGGTCTCCACCTTGTTCTCGTCGAACACGCCGAGGTACTTCTGCTTCTTGCCGTTGAACCAGAGGCGCGCGATCGGCTTCCGGTTGTTGTCGTCCAGGAGGACCGCGAAGTACGACTTCTGGTCTCGATGAGCGATGCGATCCGGCTTGACCTCGCTGCAGGCGATCGCCTTGACGATCTGGTACCCCTCGAGCTCTTCGAGCGTCGTCTCGATCTCCGTGTCGCGATCGAGGTCATCCTCCGCCACCGCGGCACTCGTCATCGCAGCGGCCGGAGCCTCAGTCGGGACCGGCGCACTGTAGGAAGCACCGAGAGCGGTCTTCAAGCGGTCGTTCACCTGCTCGTTGAGGAACTGCTTCGATGCCTTCGACACGAGGGTGGTGAACTGCGTTCGCGCCTCCTGCGTGAAGCGTCCGTCGTACACGCGTGAGGTGAAGAGGCGGACGAAGTCCTCGTCGGGCTCTCGGAACTGACCGGCGATCGCCCGCTTGATCGCACCGACGTACTTCAGCTCCTCTGCCGCACTGATGACCGAGTCAAGATCGAACACGTCCTTCGTCAGCTTGCTCAACTCCGGGAGGAGGGTCTCGTCGATGTCCGCCAGGTCGAGGACGAGGAAAGGTCGGTCGTCCATCTTGTTCGGTGCGTCGAGGTCTGTGTAGAAGTTGTAGACCTCGCCGTTCGTGAGGACAGCGATGCGCGCGTTCGTGACGGAGAAGTAGCGGAAGAGCTGCGAGGCGTGCTCGATCTTCAACGGCTCAGTCGATTTCTTGCACTCGATGAGGATCTGGACCTCACCGTCCCGCATGATCGCGTAATCGACCTTCTCGCCGCGCTTCACACCGACGTCGGCCGTGAACTCGGGCACGACCTCGAGCGGGTTGAAGACGTCGTATCCGAGGATCGTCGAGATGAAGGGCATCACGAACGCGTTCTTCGTCGCTTCCTCGGTCTGGATGGCCTCTCGCTGGTTCTGCACCTTCGTCGCCAGCGCTGCGAGACGTTCTTCGAACTCCACTGTTCCTCCTCGATCAGCATCAGATTAGATGAGGATCTGTGCTGGAGTGGGAGCTACATCCCCCCTCTCCGAGGGACGAAGAGTCGCGGTGCTCGCGCACCTTCGGACAGCGGCAACGCAGCAGGCACGCCGACCAGGCAGGACCGACGTCTCTCCTCGACCCTTGGAACGCAGTGGTCGGCTCCACAGGCGCGGCACCCTCAGCCGGCTCCACCCAGTGAGCCGCACCGGGCGTCGCCCAGACGGTACCGTCCGCGCCGAACGCGAGCACGTCTTCGTCGCCGTCGGCGGTCAGGCGCCGCAGGTCGTCCTCGTCTCCGGCGACGACCGCCGTCGCGAGGACGTCCGCCGTCACGATGTCGTCGGCGACGACGGTGGCCTGGACGAAGACGGAAGCGCTCCGTCGCCAGATGTGCTCGCCGCGCTCGGCCGTCCCCGACGTCGCCACCGCACGCCGTCGCCCGGTGAGCCGGACCACGCCGACGACGAGGTCCCGCCGTGCGGGATCGACGACACCCACCGACCAGGGCGCGTCCGCGCGGTGGGTACCGCGGACGAGCACGTCGCCGCCGGCGCTGAGCATCCAGTCGTCTGACTCGGCGTCGAGGACCTCACCGGCGTCCCGGATCGCGAGCGCCTTGACGACACCGGACAGGTCGACGACCCCGTCCGGGCGGTGCGGGGTGAACGCACCACCGGTCCGGTCGCGCCACGAGAGCGCGAGGGCGTAGACGTCACGGACCACCTCGGGGGCGTCGGGGAGCCGGAGCGACCCCGCCGCGATGCGGCTCAGCACGGAAGCGGGGTCCCAGAGGCTGTAGCGGTGGTCGTACCCGGCGAACACGGCGCGGACCGCGGACGCGGCCGCCGGGCTGGCACCCCGGAGGCTGACGACCGTGCCCATGGTCTCGAACGTCAGGACGCTCACAGGCCGGCCTGGTCGATCGCGGACTGCAGCGACGTGGTGTAGCCCTCGCTCGTGAACGTCGCGCCGCTCACCGCCTGGATCTGTGCAGACTGGGCCTGCAGCGCCTCCTGTCGGAGGATCGGTGCGGCCTGCTGGCTGATCGCGACGGAGCGGCCGTCCCGGTCGGTGAGGTGCAGGGGGGTCACGGCCGTGATCCTGCCGCCCGACACCGTGATCTGCACCTGGACCTCGCCGTACTGGGTCTGTGCCGCCGCCCCCGTGAAGGTGCCGGAGGCGGTCGAGCCGGACGAGCCAGAGGACCCGGACGACCCGGACGACCCGGACGAACCCGAGCCCGAGCCCGACGTCGTGCCGCTGGACCCGGTGCCCGAGGTCCCGGAGCTGCCGGAGGTCGTCGTGCCCTGCGCGGGTGTCGTCACCGCTGGCTGTCCGCCGAGCTGCCACCCGATGACGAGCACCGCCACGGACGACACGACGCCGCCTGCGATCACCCGGGCCCTCACGACTCGAACCGTTCCTGGTGGATCTGGTGCTCCGGGACGCCGGCGAGCCGGGCCGCCCGGACCACCAGGTCGGACCACGCCCGTGGGCCGCAGACGTAGAGGTCGGACTCGAGCAACCGCGGGAACACCGACAGCAGGCTGACTCCGCGACGCAGGTCGTCCTCCGTCATCCAGCTGCCCTGCGACCGAGCTCGGTGACCGACCATCGCGTACAGGGCACTGCCGGTCGCCGCGGCGAGCTCAGCGGTCTCCTGCCAGAGGTACTGCTGGTCGGCGTCGGTCCCGCGCAGGAGCACGGTGGCCTCGCCGGGACGCAGGTCGGTGTCTTCCAGCAGCGCGCGGACCGGCGTGATCCCGATGCCCGATGCGACGAGCGCGAGGTACGGGGCGGTGCGCGCGCGGCTGGTGAACAGGCCGTACGGTCCCTCGAGCGAGACGGCGGTGCCCGGGCGGATGCGGCCGAGGCGCGCGGACCCCGCTCCGAGGTCGCGCACGGTGATCCGGGCGCGGTCCGGTCCGGGCACGGCCGAGAACGACACGGGGTGGGCGTGCCACCAGGTCCGCGCCGACCAGAACCGCCAGACCCCGTACTGGCCGCCGCGGGCTCCGAGCCGGTCGAGGTCGCGGCCCGCCAGGTGGATGGACACCACTCCGGGTGCGACCGGCTCGACCGCGGCGACGCGGATGCGGTGCCGCAGACTCACGACCACGGGCAGCACGAAGCGGTACACGACGACCAGGCCGAGTGCCACGACGTACGCGGCGATCCAGTACACGCGCTGCCAGGTCCCCTGCCCGAGGACACTGCCGACGCTGAGCATGTGCGGCAGCGCGACGAGCACCGCGGCGTAGCTGAGCAGGTGGACGACGTGCCACGCCTCGTACGGCAGTCGACGCCGGACGGCGACCAAGGACGACACCACGACGGCGACGAACAGCCCGAGGGCCAGGTACGCGAGCGGCATGTCCGGCGTGGAGAAGAGCGACACCGTCTCGGCGATCGGCCCCGTGCCCGAGGACGCGCCGTAGCCGAGCGTCAGCAGGACCCCGTGCGCCAGCAGCAGGTACAGCACGGGTTCGCCGAGCGACCGGTGCACCGCGATCGCGTTGTCCTGGCCGAACACACGGTCGATCAGCGGGACGCGCGCGGCGAGCACGAGCATCACGAGCACGAGGTCGGTCGCGACGAGCCCGGCGACGATCCCGGCGTCGGTGAGCACCCCGCCGATCCCTGAGACGGAGCGCGATCCCGGCGAGGCCAGCCACAGCGCGACGGCGAACGCGGCTGACGCCCAGGCGAGCACGCCGAGCAGGTCCGTGACCGCGGCACGGCGGCGGCCGGAACGACGTCGACGCCGGGCGGCGACCTCGAGCGGTTCCGCGGGCGGTGCCGCGAAGCGCCTCGGCGGTACGGCCGCCGCGCGCGGGGTGGGGCGAGCGGTGTCGATCATCGTCTCGGTCCTCTCCAGCAGGTGATCGGGTGACGTTCAGCATCGACACCGGTCCCATGAAGCAGCCCGGAACGAACGGTGTGCTTCGTTCGAGACCTCGAACGAAGACGGACCGGCGATGGACCTCAGCGCGCGGGGAGCCGCACGGTCGCGACGGCCCCGCCCTCCGGCGCGTTCGCGAGCGTGGCGTCGCCACCTGCGCGCGCGGCGATCCCTCGGACCAGTGCCAGGCCGAGGCCGCCACCACCCAGAACGGCCCGCCGGGCGCCGTCGGCTCGGGTGAAGCGGTCGAAGGCGCGGGGCAGGAAGTCCTCCGGCACCCCGGGTCCGTCGTCGCACACCACCAGGTCCAGCGCACGGTCCGCCCGCTGGGCGAGCTCGATGCGGACCTCGACCGCGGGAGCGCCGGCAGCGATCGCGTTCGCCACGAGGTTGTCGACGATCCGGCCGAACGCCGCCGGGGTGACCGCGTACCGCTCGTCGCCGTCGGGGACGTCGACGGTGAAGTCCACCCCGCCGGCACCACCGAGGGCCCGTGCACGATCGACGCTGCCCATCAGCTCCGTCACGAGCGCGGCCGCCGGGGTCGAGGGCGTGGGCTGGGTCTCGTCGAGCCGGCTGAGCTCGAGCATGGTCTCGGCGAGCGCGGTCAGGCGGGCGGCGTCGGACTCGGCCGCTGCCAGCTCCCGCTCGAGCGCGACGGCGTCACCGGACGACCGGTGCGCGAGCTCGAGCCGTGCCGTCAGTGCGGCGAGCGGCGTGCGCAGCTCGTGGCTGGCATCGGACACCATCCGTCGCTCGCGGACCGCGTTCTCGCGCTGCCGGTCGATGAACGCGTTGAGGGTCCGTGCGAGGTCTGCGAGCTCGTCCTCCGACGGCCCGACGGGCAGGTGCCCGGTCGCCTCCCCGCCGCTGAGCGCCTCGGCGGTCCGACGCATCCGGGTGACCGGCCGGAGTGCGACGGTCGAGAGCAACCAGGCGGCGAGTCCGGACGCGACCAGGGCGAGGAGGGTCCCGACGACGAGGGAGCGGTCGACCCGTTCGACCGTCTCGTGCCCGGCGCGTCCGTCGTGGGCCGCCCAGACGACGAACCTGCCGCCGTCGTTCTCGACCGGGGTCCCGACGACCGTCGCCTGCCGGCGTCCGTCGCCGAGCCGCAGGGTCGTGGTCGTCGCCGGCACGCTGTCCGGGAGGGACCGACGGAGGTCCTCCGGCAGCGTGTCGACGATCCACGCCCCGGACGAGGAGCGGATCCCGACGAGGACACCCTCGGCCGGCTGGTCCGGCGGCTCGTCGGGGTTGTTGCGGAGATCGGAGACGAACGGTGCGGCATCACCCGCGGCGAGGGACCGGTCGGTCTCCAGTGTCGCCTGACGAACCTCGACGTGAAGCACGAGGGCGATCAGCGTGAGCACGACCGCGCCCACGAACACGCTCCCGGTCGTGATGCGTGCACGGACGGACCGCCGTCGCAGCCACCTCACGGCACGGGCACGACGTCGAGCGCGTAGCCGACGCCCCGCACGGTGCGGATGGCGACGTCGGCGCCGGACGCCTGCAGCTTCCTGCGGACGTAGCTGACGTACTGGTCGACGATCGTGGGGTCGAAGTGCTCGGCGCTCCCCCACACCTCGCGCAGCACCTCGGCACGGGTGCGGGTCTCGGGCGTCCCCTGCGCCAGGAACCGCAGGAGCGAGAACTCCTTCACGCTGAGGGGCAGGTCGCGCCCGGCGACGGTCGCCCGGACGGTCACCGTGTCGAGCCGGACCGCGCCGACCTGCACGACGGTCACCGCTCCGGCGGAGCGGCGGCGGAGCTGCGCCCGGATCCGCGCGTTGAGCTCGGCGATCGCGAAGGGCTTCGTCAGGTAGTCGTCCGCACCGGCGTCGAGCCCGAAGACCCGGTCGTCGACGGCGTCTCGCGCGGTGACGAGGATGACCGGGAAGTCCTGGCCCGTCTCGCGCAGCCGGCGGCACACCTCGAACCCGGTCATCTCCGGCAGCATGACGTCGATCGCCGCCGCGTCGAACGACTGCGCGGCCGCCGCGACGAGCGCCGCGACGCCGTCCGTGACCACCGTCACCGTGTGGCCCTCGCCGACGAGCCCGCGCTCCACGAGTGCGCCCATCTCCGGGTCGTCCTCGACCACCAGGATCTCCGCCACGTGCACCTCCGTCCGACGATCATGCACGACGGACCTCGACGGCGAGTACCTGCCGTTGTGCACCGATCCGTCGGCCAGCACCGGCCGACGGCATCCACCCGGAGCTGACGGTGTCGGACGGTCGGCGATCAGCGGCCGTGGGGCAGCACCAGGCACGCTGTCCGTGGCAGCATCTGTGCATGCGACGCTGGCTGAGGCGCTCCTCCCCCGAACCCGAGCGGTACGACGTGCACCCGGCCGTCCCGGTCCTCGCCGACTGGGACGAGCACGGGATCATCGGCACGATCGGGTCCGGACCGTCCGCCGGTGCCACCGTGGTGGCGCACCCGTACTGGACCCCCACGGGTGCACTCGACATCTACGAGCTCGAACTCTGGGACGGCCCCGACGAGGTGCGTGACGCGACCGGCCGGCTCGTCATCAGCGACCTCGTCACCGACGATCGTGTCCCCGGCGAGGAGGGCGGACTGATCGATGCCCTGACCAGCGAGGTCGACGTCACCTGGTGGACCGACCGGGAGCGCATCGACGCGTTCTGGGCGGTGCACTGGGACCCGCCGAACGGACCGCAGCGCTGAGCCGGTCAGGAGCGCCCGCCGAGGGCACTCCGCCGGCCGCTCAGTCCGTCGGCACCTGACCTGCGCGGAGCATCGCCCGCTCCAGCAGCTCGAGGTCGATGCCGACGTGACGCCGCGCGAGCACGCCGGCGTCGACCGCACGGCCGTCACGGACGGCGTCGACGAGCCCCTCGTGCTCGCGGAGCGCGCGCTCCTCCATCTCGGCCATGCCCTCGGCGGTGCCCCAGAGGTGCGCGGGCGCCGCGATCGACACCTGCGACTCGAGGTCGGCGAGCGCCGCGGCCAGCACCGGGTTGCGCGCGGCGTCGATGATCGCGCGGTGCAGCACCGCGTCCGCCTGCTGCTTCTCGAGCCCGGACGCCGCGGCTCGGAAGTCCTCGAGCCGGGTGCGCAGCGTCGCGCGCTCGTCCTCGGTGATCCGCTCCGCCGCCGCGGTCGCGAGTGCGCCGTGCAGCAGGGCGATCGCGTCGGTGGTGTCGCGGATGCCGGCCCAGCGCGCGAGGAGCGTCCGGCCGACGGCGTCGGAGGACGAGTCCGGCCACTGCGAGCGCACGAAGGTCCCGCCGCCACGACCCCGACGGGTCTCGAGCAGCCCGCGGTCGACCAGTCGTGCGAGGGCTGCGCGCACCGTGACGCGTCCGACCCCGAGGAGCACGGCGAGCTCCCGCTCGGGCGGCAGCCGCGACGCGGGCAGGTACTCGCCCACGGCAACGGCCGTGACGAGCCGGTCCTCGACCTCGTCGACCCGGGTCTCCGTCGCGCGATCTGGCACTCCGCCCCCTCCTTGCGTTTCGTCCACGTTAAAGGACGAGAAAAGGTCTTGCAGGGGACCTTTGCTCGGTCCATGCTGTGCGTCATGTCCCGCATCACCGAAGGCACGATGCCGTTCCAGGACGGCGAGACCTGGTACCGCATCACCGAACCCGTTGCCCCGACCCCCGGCGCGCTCCCCCTCGTGGTCCTGCACGGCGGCCCGGGCATGGCGCACGACTACCTCCGGAACCTCGCGGCCCTCGCCGACGAGACCGGTCGCACCGTCGTGCACCACGACCAGTTCGGCTGCGGCCGCAGCTCCCACCGACCGGACGCCCCGGCGGAGTACTGGACCCCGCAGCTCTTCGTCGACGAGTACGCCGCCCTCGTGGCTCACCTCGGTCTCGGCGACCACCACGTCCTCGGCCAGTCGTGGGGCGGCATGCTCGGCTCCGAGATCGCCGTCGCTCAGCCGGAGCACCTGCGGTCGCTCGCGATCTGCAACTCCCCCGCGTCGATGCAGCTCTGGGTCGACGGCGCCGCCGAACTCCGCGCGCAGCTCCCCGACGACGTGCAGGACGCCCTGACGCGGCACGAGCAGGCCGGCACGGTCGACGACCCCGAGTACCTCGCCGCCACGCAGGTCTTCTACGAGCGCCACGTGTGCCGCGTCGTCCCGATGCCACAGGACTTCGTCGACTCCGAGACCCAGATGGAGCAGGAGCCGACCGTGTACCACACGATGAACGGGCCGAACGAGTTCCACGTCATCGGCACGATGCGCGACTGGACCGTGATCGACCGGCTCGACCGCGTGACGGTCCCGACCCTCGTCGTCGCCGGTGAGCACGACGAGGCGACGCCCGCCACCTGGCAGCCCTTCGTCGAGCGCATCGCCGACGTCCGCCAGCACGTCTTCCCCGGGGCGAGCCACTGCTCGCACCTGGAGCAGCCCGAGGAGTTCCGCCGCGTGGTCGCGGCGTTCCTCGCCGACCACGACGACGCCGCTCCGGGCGACCAGCCCGCCGACTGACCCCCCGGACCGGCCGACAGCCGGTCGCACCGGCCCACCAGGCCGACCACCCGTCGAACGGGAGGCGCGCACCCACCCCGCCACGCTCCTCCCGGCCGACACCCCACCGGACCCGACGAGCGCGCCCACCCCGCCACGCGCCTCCCGGCCGTCGCTCCCCTCTTTCCCACGCACCGTCTCTCCGAACGGAACCGACATGTCGCAGCAGCACAGCGAGCTCTCCGCGCAGCAGCAGCTCGAGGCCTACGGCTACAAGCAGGAGCTCAAGCGCTCCGTGTCCACCACCGACCTGCTCGTCTACGGGCTCGTCTTCATGGTGCCGATCGCCCCGTGGGCGATCTTCGGCACCGTCTACAACGCGTCGAGCGGCATGGTGCCGCTCGTCTACCTGGTCGGCCTCGTCGCGATGATCTTCACCGCGCTCGCGTACGCGCAGATGGCGAAGTCGATCCCCCTCGCCGGTAGTGTGTTCTCGTACGTCGGCCGCGGCATCCACCCGACCGCCGGCTTCTTCGCGGGCTGGGCGATCCTGCTCGACTACCTGCTCGTCCCGACGCTGCTCTACGTGTTCGCGGCCGAGAGCATGGTCGGCATCTTCCTCGGCACGCCCCGCTGGCTGTGGGCGCTCGTCTTCGTCGCGATCAACACGGTCATCAACCTGCTCGGCGTCTCGTCCCTGAAGCTCGCGAACCGGGTCTTCCTGCTCATCGAGCTGGTGTTCGTGGCGATCTTCGTCGTCATCGCGATCGTCGCGCTGACCGGCGGGACCGTGCCCGGCGCGTCGTTCAGCACCGACCAGGTGTGGGACCCGTCGAAGGTGTCCGCCCCGCTCATCGCCTCGGCGCTGTCGATCGCCGTGCTGAGCTTCCTCGGGTTCGACGGCATCTCCACCCTGTCCGAGGAGTCGACGGGCCGCCGCGGCGGTGCCGGTACGGCGATGGTCCTCGCACTCGTCATCGTCGCGTTCCTGTTCGTGCTGCAGACCTGGCTCGCGTCGGCGCTGGCCGCCGGGCGCGACGCGTTCCCGGACGACGAGGTCGGCAACGCCTTCTTCTCGATCGTCCAGCAGGCGTCGTCGAGCGGCTGGGCGACGGCGTTCTTCGCCGTCAACGTCCTCGCCGTCGGCATCGCGAACGCCATGGCCGCGCAGGCGGCGACGAGCCGTCTGCTCTTCTCGATGAGCCGCGACCGGCAGCTGCCGGCGTTCCTGCACAAGCTCAACGGTCGGCAGGTCCCGCAGAACGCGATCATCGTCGTCTCGGTGCTCTCGGCGATCCTCGTGCTGTTCTTCGTCGGCCAGATCGACACGATCTCCTCGCTCGTGAACTTCGGCGCCCTGTTCGGCTTCATGCTGCTGCACGTGTCGGTGTTCGTGCACCACGTGGTCAAGGGGAAGTCCCGCAACTGGCTGCTGCACCTGGTCGTGCCGCTCGTCGGCTTCCTGATCATCGGCTACGTGCTGCTCAACGCCGCCGTCGAGGCGAAGGTCGGCGGGATCATCTGGCTCGTCGTCGGCGCCGCGGTGTTCCTCTACTACCGCCGGACCGGCCGCTCGACCGAGGTCGGGTCGGAAGAACCGAGCACACTGGGCGAGGGGTCCGTCGGCCCCGCCACCACCACCGCGGAGGACCGCCGATGACCACCCCCGACCACTTCATGCCGAACACCCTCGGCCGCCCGGGGTTCTCCGCCGACCGGGACCCCGTGCTCCGCATCACCCCGGGCACCGGTGAGACGATCGGCTTCGAGACCACCGACGCCGTCTACGCCGAGCTCGACGAGCACCACGACCTCGCGCAGCTGCAGGCACCGATCAACCCCGTGACCGGACCGGTCTGGATCGAGGGCGCCGAACCCGGCGACACCCTGGCGGTGCACATCCACGACATCGAGCTGACGACCCACGGCTGGTCGGTGTCGCTGCCCGGGTCCGGGGCGCTCCAGCACGTGATGCCCGAGGGAGTGTTCGCCCGCCGCTGCCCGATCGAGGACGGCGTGGTGCACGTCACCGACCGGCACGCGTTCCCGGTCCGGCCGATGATCGGCTGCATCGGCGTCGCACCGGCCGAGGGCACGAACTCGACGATCATGCCCGCGACCGCGGAGGGCGGGAACATGGACGTCACCGAGGCCCGGCCCGGCTCGACCGTGTACCTGCCCGTGCGGGTCCCCGGTGCCCTGCTGTCGATCGGGGACGTCCACGCGATCATGGCCGAGGGCGAGTCGTCGTTCGTCGCCATCGAGGCGCAGGGCACCGCGATCGTGTCCGTCGACCTGGTGCGGGGCGGCCGACCGCTCCGTGCGCCGCGCATCGAGACCGACGACGAGTGGCTCTTCGTCGGGCTCGGCGACCCCGTGCAGGAGAGCGTGCGGCGCGGGTACGAGGACGCGTTCGCCTTCCTCGTCGAGGATCACGGCTTCACCGCCGAGGACGCCTACGCCGTGCTCAGTGCGGTGGGCGACTCGAAGCTCGGTGGCCCCACCGGGTCCGGAGACCCGGACCCACTGCACCCGTTCGCGGCGGTCGGCGCGGTGACGCTGCACCGGGTGCCGAAGGCGGTTCTGTAGCGGCCGCCGGACGGGAGGCGCGTGGCGGGGCCGCCGCGTGCCTCCCGTCCGGTGGGCGTGGGACAGGTGTCGCGTGGTCGGCACCGCGGTCCGCTAGCGTCGGGAGCATGACGACGACGTACGGCACGACGGAACCGGACAGCAGGGGGCGGACCGGTCTCGACCGGGTCGGGCGGGACCTCGACCGGAACCCGGACGTCGTCGTGCGGGACGTCCAGGTGACCTCTGACGGGTGGCACGTGCTGCGACGGACGACGTTCGACGTCCGCGGGTCCGACGGCACCTGGACGACGCAGCAGCGGGAGACCTACGACCGCGGCAACGGCGCTGCCGTGCTCCCGGTCGACCGAGCCCGCGGCACCGTGCTGCTCACACGGCAGTTCCGCTTCCCCGCGTACGTCAACGACCACCCGGACGGCATGCTCGTCGAGGTCGCGGCGGGGCTGCTCAACGAGGACGACCCGGAGACCGCGATCCGGCGCGAGGCACTGGAGGAGCTCGGGGTGCGGCTGGACGACCTGCGGCACGTGACCGCCGCGTACATGAGCCCCGGGTCGGTGACCGAGCGGGTGCACTGCTACGTGGCCGAGTACTCCCCCGCTGACCGCGTCGAGGTGGGTGGGGGTCTCGCCGGCGAGGGCGAGGACATCGAGGTGCTCGAACTCCCGGCCACCGAGGCGCTCGCGATGATCGACGACGGGCGGATCGTCGACGGCAAGACGATCCTGCTGCTGCAGTGGGCAGCGCTGCACGGCCTCGTGGCCGGGCAGCACGATCAGTCGTAGCCGAGGACCACCGACGGGTCGTCGGCGTCCGGGTCGGGACCGGGCGCCGGTGCCGCGGGTGCCGCGCGTGCGAGCGGTCCGCTCACCGGTGCGACCGACGGCGCGGCGCGATCTCGTGCGACCGCGACCGAGCGGCGGGACGGACCACCGGCTCGGGCATCGACCGCCACACCTGCCCCCAGACCTGCTCGTACTCGACACGGGACACCTGCCCGCGTCGGACGGCGTCCTCGACCAGGCAGAGCAGGTCGAGCGAGGCCTCGAGGAGCCGGACGTCGCCGTGCACCTCCGGCTCACCGTTGCCGTGGAACACCGTGACCGTCAGCGTCCTGACCCCGGGACGCATCCGCCGGGTCGCCCGGACGAGCAGGACGAAGCCGGCGGCGTAGACCAGGACCGCGACGACGACCCCGAGCGCGGGCACGCGGTGCAGTGCCACGACGAGGGCGACCGCCACGAGAGCGCCGGCAGCCCCCCAGACCTGGAGCGCCCGGAGCAGCAGGAGTTCGCCGACGGTGGTCCCCGGAGCGTGCACCTCGAGCGTCCGCCCGCTCCACAGCGCCCGGGTGACGGGCTGCACGGAGCACCGTCCCCAGGGGTGCCAGCCGGTGCGGCGGAGGGGGTAGGGGTGTCGGTCTCGGTACGTGTCCACGTCGTCCACACTGGGACCGACTCGGCGGGGGTGGAACGGTCCTGACGGCGTCCTGACGGTGGAGCGCACATCCCGTGCGCCGTCCTGACGATGCTGTGGAGACCGTCGCGCGATGCCCGTCACGCGGTGGCCGTCGCCCGTCTCCCGCTAGCGTGGCCGGATGGACGACCACACCCTCGCCGCCGCCCTCGTGACCGACGCCGCTCGGCTCGCAGCAGCAATGCGACGGGACGGGACCGACGCGGAGCGGAAGACCTCGGCCGCCGACCTCGTCACCGCCGCGGACCGCGCGGCCGAGGACCTCGTCCGCCGGCTGCTGCTCGAGCACCGTCCGGACGACGGGATGCTCGGCGAGGAGGGGGCCCGCGCCGAGGGCACCGACGGACGCCGCTGGACCGTCGACCCGATCGACGGGACCTGGAACTACGTCGCCGGACTGCCCGCGTGGTGCAGTGCCGTGTCGCTCGAGGTCGACGGCGTGCTCCGGGTCGGTGCCGTGCGCCGACCGACCGTCGACGAGACCTGGGTGGCGTCCGACGGCACGACCACCCGCAACGGCGAGCACGTGTCGCCGATGCCGGACGTGGCACTCGGCGCGACGAGCGTGGCGACGTTCCTGAACAGCTCCCACCTGCGCGCTGCCGAGGCGGGTCCGATGGCCGGGCTCCTGGCCTCGGCGGCGACGGTCCGGATCAGCGGGTCGGGGTCGTGCGACATGGTGGACGTCGCCGCCGGGCGGATCGGGCTCTGGGTGCAGACGGACTGCGCCGACTGGGACTGGCTCCCCGGGCGAGCGCTCGTCGAGGGGGCCGGGGGCGTCGCCACCGTCGTCCGGGCGCACGGGCAGGACTGGCACCTCGCTGGCGCGCCGACCGCGGTGCGCCAGGCGGCCGAGCTGCTCGGAAGCTGACCCACCCGGTGGAGCGCGGCGGCGACCGTGCCCCGTGTGGAGGGGCGGCACTGCCCGAAGCCGCCCCTCCACACCGTCCGGTGCACCTCGTCGTGCACCGGACCCGTCCTCGGCGGTACCCCCACCGAGACGTCCTGCCGTCAGGCGGTGGCCTGCAGGCGGTCCTGGTCGTCGACGGCGATCTCCACGGTGCCCGACGCCGTGGGGCGTCCCAGCGCGCGGAGCTCCCAGCCCGCCGCTCGGTAGGCGTCCGCGTCGAGCGCGTGCCGGCCGTCGACGATGCGTCGGTGGTGCACGAGGGCGCCGAGGTCGTGGGGGTCCACCGTTCGGAACTGCTCCCACTCGGTCAGGAGGACGACCACGTCCGCGTCGATGACGGCCGCGGTCAGCGACTCGGCGTACCGCAGGGTCGGGTACGTGCGTGCGGCGTTCGCCATCGCCTCGGGGTCGTACACGGTGACGACGGCACCCGCCTCGTCCAGCATCCGCGCGACGTCGAGGGCCGGCGCGTCGCGGATGTCGTCGGAGTTCGGCTTGAACGCCGCTCCGAGCGCCGCGATCCGCTTGCCCGCCACCGATCCACCGGCCATATCCGTGACCAGGTCGACGGTCCGCTGCCGGCGCCGCAGGTTGATCGCGTCCACCTCGTCGAGGAACCGGACCGCCTGGCCGACGCCGAGCTCCTGCGCCCGGGCGGAGAACGCCCGGATGTCCTTCGGCAGGCACCCGCCGCCGAAGCCGAGACCCGGCTTGAGGAACCGGCCGCCGATGCGGGTGTCGTGGGACAGGGCGCTCGCCAGGACGCTGACGTCCGCCCCGGCCGCCTCGCAGACCTCGGCCATCGCGTTGATGAAGGAGATCTTCGTCGCGAGGAACGAGTTGGCGGCGACCTTGACGAGCTCCGCCGTGGGCAGGTCGGCCACGACGAGCGGGGTCCCCTCGTCGAGGATCGGTCGGAACGCCGCCCGCAGCTGCGCCTCCGCCCACGCCGACCGCACGCCGAACACCAGCCGGTCGGGGTGCAGCGTGTCCTGCACCGCGTAGCCCTCGCGGAGGAACTCCGGATTCCATGCGACCTCGACGTCGGCGCCGGCCGGCGCGACCTCCGCGACGAGCGCGGCGAGTCGCTCGGCGGTCCCGACGGGCACGGTCGACTTCCCCACGACGAGCGCACGCCGGTCGATGTGCGACGCGAGCTCGCGGAAGGCCGAGTCGACGTAGGTGAGGTCGGCGGCGTGCGACCCCCGCTGCTGGGGCGTCCCCACGCAGACGAAGTGCACGTCGCCGAACTCGGCGGCCTCGCGCAGCGACGAGGTGAACCGGAGCCGACCGGAGGCGAGGGCCTCGGCGAGCTGCTCGGGCAGGCCGGGTTCGTGGAAGGGGACCCGGCCGGCCACCAGGGCCTCGACCTTGGCGGGGTCGACGTCGACGCCGAGGACCTCGTAGCCGAGGACGGCCATCGAGACGGCGTGGGTGGCGCCGAGGTACCCGGTGCCGATGACGGTCAGGCGGGGGCGGTCGACGACGGGTGGCATCCCGGTGGCCGGGATCGGGGTGACGGAAGCAGACATGGGAAGGCTCGCTCTCGGGTCGCGAAGGGATGGGTGTGGACGGTGCGGACGGACCGCGGGGACCGTCGTGCGTCAGTCGGTGCAGCTCGTGGTGCTGAACTCGTTCGAGCCGACCACGGTGTTGTCGCAGGAGACGGTGTTGCCCTCGACGGGGCGGAAGGCGAACGCGACGCCGTCGGTGTTGCCGAGGTCGACGCGGTTGTCGGTGAAGGTGTTGTCGGTGCCCCAGCCGGAGAGCAGCTCGTGGGTCTGGAACCCGTCGAGCGGCGATCGGACGCCCCGGTTGCCGGTGATCGTCCAGCCGTTGCCCTTCACGTCGACCCAGGAGTCGGCGTGGTTCTCGCCCTGCATGCCGACACCGTCGAAGGAGTTGTCCGACAGCGTGCCACCGGTGGTGCCCTCCTTGATGTCGACGTTCTCGGCGGCGGTGTCGGAGATCGTGTTCCCGGTGACGACGTTGCGGTCGCTCCGGTCCTCCTGGCAGTCCGAGACCTTGCACCAGTTGCTCTTCGAGGACCCGACGTAGATGCCCTCGCCGAACTGCGGCTTCCGGAGCCCGGTCTTCGTGACGGAGCTGCCGCTCACCGTGTTGTCGCTGCTGCCGGCGCGGAGGTGGATGCCCTCGTCGCCGATGTCCTGCACGGTGATGCCGTCGACGGTCGTGTGCTGGACGTCGTCGAACATGACGCCCTTCTGCCCGTTCTGCACCGTGAACCCGGCGAGCCGCCAGTGCGACGCCCCGTCGAGGTGCAGGACGTAGCCCTTGTCGGTGCTGCCTCCGTCGAGGACGGCGCCGGTCGGGCCGCACAGGGTGATCGGCTGCGCGGAGGTCCCCGCGGCGCTGCCGGTGAAGTTGCCCGTGTACGTTCCCGGTGCCATCGCGATGACCTGGCCGGCGGTCGCCTTCGACAGCGCCGCCTCGAGCGCCTTCGCGGTCGAGACCGTCGTCGTCGCATCGGCCGAGCAGGACAGGTCCGCCCGCTCGGCGTCGGGCGCCGTGGTCGGAGCCGTCGACGGTGCCGACCGGGTGGGTGACGGTGCCGGAGCGGTGGTCCGCTCCGACGGGCGGGGTGTGTCGGCAGCCCGGGGCGCACCGGGCGTGCTCGCCGCGACCCAGACCCCGCCGACCACGACCGCGCCGACGACCAGACCGACGGCACCCACGACCAGGTGGGACCGGAACCTCCGCAGGGGTGTCGTCATCGGTCAGCTCGCCGTCTGCGGCGTCGCGCCGCCCGGGTCGGCGGCGTGCGAACCGCGGGCCGTCGGCGCGGGGGGCAGACCGAGCGACACCGGGTCGACCGCGCCGCGGGTGAAGCTCGACAACGGCGCGAGCTTGGCGTACGGGTGCTCGCGTCGACCGGCCGAACGGCGCCGACGGATCCCGCCGATCGCCGCGATGAGCACGACGAGCAGGAGCACGGTCCAGAGCACGGTCAGCGGCTGGAAGATCGCGCGCAGGGTCACCAGGAAGGGCTTGGTCGAGTGCCACTCCACCGTCGTGTTGCCCTGCTGTGCGGCCCCGTCGGACCGGGCCAGGTCGATGGCGCTCGGCCCCGACCCGCGGACGGAGTTGTCCTCGATCTGCGTGCCGTCGACCGCGCCGACCGTCGTGACGCCGTGCATCCGCGCGTCGGTCACGGTGTTGTCCGTCACGGACGACTCGGTCGCGCCGCGCAGGTACACGCCGATGTCGGCGCCGCTGATCGAGTTCTCGGAGACCTCGGTCGCGCTCGGACCGTCGACCACGGCGATGCCGTTCTGCGTCGAGTCCTTGACCACGTTGTTCCGGATGACCACGTCGTCGGCGTCGTGCCGCACGACGATGCCCATCTGGTTGCCGGTGGCGGTCGATCCGCTGATCCGGACGTTCTTCCCGCCGATCACCTCGACGCCGTAGCGGCCGTTGTCGGCGCTCGTGCTGTCGGTGAGGGCGTTGTTGCCGTACGTGGTGGTCGGCATGCCGGCGGAGTTCGGGCCGTCGGCGAGGCCGCTGCCGTTCAGGGTGATGCCGTTCCGCCCGTTGTCCGTGGCCTTCACCTGGCTGAACACGATGCCCGTGGACGCACGGGTCATCTTCACGCCGTCCATGGCGTTGTCGGTGGACTGCACCGACGTGAAGGTCGAGTTCGTCACGTAGCGGTGCAGCACCAGGCCGTCGATCAGGGAGTGCTCGACGGTGGCGTTCGACATCGTCACGCCGTCCGCACTCGTCAGGAACAGCCCGTAGGCGTTGCCGTCGAACGTGACGTGCTGGACGAGCGCCGAGACGTAGCTGTAGGCGCCGGCACTGGCCGAGCTGCCGCCGGTGCTCGGCAGCGCCCCGGTCGGCAGGATCGCGTTGCCGAAGACGTCCTGCGTGGTCCGCTTCGTCTTGCCCTGCTGGTCGCCGGACGCCTGGTCGAGCGTGGTGAGGTCGGTGCCGGTCAGCGAGACGCCCCCGGTCGTGCCGCTCCAGAACCCGAGGTGCGAGAAGGACGCGTACTTCAGCGTCGCGGTGCCGCCCTGGACCCGGACGTACGCTCGCCCGTCGGACGTCTGCGTGTCGACGGCACCGGCCTGCGGGTCCCACGCGTCGATCGCGACCGGGGACTTCGCCGACCCGACGACCTGCAGGCCACCGGCCTGCGTCACGATCGAGACGAAGCCGTCGTGGTTGCTCTTCAGGTGGATGCGGAGGCCGTCCGGGCTCGCGAGCCGCAGGGTCGCGCCGTTCTCGACGACGATGTTCTCGCTGAGGAGCCACGAGCCGTCCGGCTGCTTCACGAAGGTGGACGGCGCGAGCTCCGTGAGGTCGTCGATCGTGTACGGGGCGCCACGCGCCACCAGCACCAGCGTGTACGACGACCCGGTCGCGAGCCGGTACGGCTGGGAGACCGCGAGCCCGCTCCAGCGAGCCGCCGATGCGAGTGCCCGCACGTTGTAGATCCGGTCGTTCTCCGCGGAGACGAGCCGCGCCTCCTTGTCCGGGTCCCCCTCGTAGGGACGCCCGACCGGGGTGGCCCCGCCGGGCGCCGTGGCCGTCGAGCCGGAACCACCGGTCGCCGCACTCGCCGCGGGCGCAGCGGCCACGCCTGTCAGGACGAGTCCCCCGCCGATCGCCAGCGCGGTCGCACCACGCAGGATCGTGGCGCTCACGCCGCTCACGCTGCCACCGCCTGGTCGTCGGCAGCAGCGGAGGCCGCGACCGCGCCGGGCTGGACGACGACACCGTGCGCCGGACGCCGGGTCTCGACGACGGGCTCGGGCTGCAGCGTCCGGGCCTGCTGCCCGTCGCCACCGACCTGGTCGGCGTGCCGGGTGAGCCAGCCCTGCTTGTTCATCGTGACGAACGAGTACACCTTGATCGGCAGGGCGACCGCGATCACCACGAGGGCGAGCAGCGGCAGCACGAACAGGTCCAGCGGGTGCCGCTTGAGGTTCGAGACGCCGCGGACCGCGCGACCGAAGAGCAGCCAACCGAGGGTGAAGAGCACGCCGACCGTGCTGAGCTCCAGGCGGCTGAAGAGCAGGTACCACATCGTGATGCCCATGGTGACCGGGGTCAGGATGATCTGCAGGACGGTGATCTTGGTCACGAACGGCACCCGCCACACCCACCCCTTCGCGATCGCCGTCAGGTACGTGCGGTACGAGTTGCGGCTCCAGCGGATGCGCTGCTTGAAGAACGCCTTGCCGCTCGCGGGGAACATCGACAGCGCCTTCGCGGACGACTGGTGCACGGTCTTGTAGCCGGACGCGATGACGAGCCACGTCAGGCGACCGTCGTCACCCGCGATGCACCGGCGGCCGAGGAAGAACTCGTTCTCGAGGTTGTCGAGCACCGGCAGGACGGCGGAGCGGCGGTACGCGGCGGTGCGCCCGGAGAGGATCGGCACGGCGCCGGCGGCACCCATCGCAGGGACGTAGTTGAAGTACCGCAGGTTGACCAGCCAGTCCGCGATGATGCGCCAGATGCTGGAGTTCCGCTGGTACACGTTCTGCTGCGTGCCGACGCCGCCGACGCGCTCGTCGACGAATGGCATCTGCACCGCCTCGAGGAGACCGGGCTCCCACGAGGTGTCCGAGTCGACGAGGACCAGGACGTCGTACTTCGCGCGACGGATGCCCTCGCCGAGCGCGCTGCGCTTGCCGACGTGGTGGAAGAGCACCGGCTTGACGGTGGGGTCGCCCACCGCCACGATCCGGCGGTACGCCTCGGTGTCCGCGACGTCGAGCACGATGATGATCTCGTCCGGGTGCTGCTCCCGCCAGGAGTCCAGGCAGCGGAGCAGGATGTCGGGGTCCTCGTGGAACGACGGCACGACCACCGAGGTCGTCGTGCGGAAGCCGTTCTCGACCGGACGGGCGCGGGCCGAGAGCACGACCCGGTAGAGCCAGAGCGCCCAGACGATGATGCCGGCGATGCCGATCGGGAAGTACTTGAGCGCTTCGTGGCCGAAGGCGGCGAGGTTGTCGAGCACGACCTGGGTCGAGGTCTGCGACGCGAAGAGGACGAGCGGGTGCATGAGGTCGGGTCCTTCGTGCGGTGTTCGGTTTCGGGTACGGAACACGACACTCGGCAGCACCGCACGACGACGCACCGCGCAGGGTGACGCGGAGAGAGGCCTGGGTCAGCGGTGCAGAGAGGGTCGGGACAGCGCCGGATCCCCCCGTCGCTGCGAACCGCCAGGCCGGTCCGGGGATCGTCGTCCCGCTTCCGACGCTGAGCGTTGGCCTGAACGTACTCTCGGGTGTGTCGCACCACAAGCTCAGGAGACCGCATTGCGGGTTTGCGCGAATCCGTAGCACGGTCTTCCGCCACACTGGTGCGGTGACGACGCATCGTCTCCACGGTGCTGCAGCCGCTCGCCGGGCGGCTCCGCGACCAGGGTCGCCCCGACACCCGAGCCGGGTGCACGGGCGGGCTGCTGCTCACCGCCGCCGGGCTCGGCGTCCTCGCGGCCCTGCCCGGCCCGGTCACGCTGTTCGTCGCGGCCGCTGCGGTCGGCGGCATCCTCGGCACGGTCACGCCGCTCGCCATCGCGCACCTGGCAGCGTGCACCCCCGACGACCGCACGGGCCGGACGATGGGCAACGCGGAGCTCGGGCGCGAGGTCGGTGACGCCGGCGGACCGCTGCTCGTCGGCGCGGTCGCGATCACGTGGAGCCTGCCCGCAGCGATAGCCGTCGCGGCGGTCGCGACCGCCGCGGTGGGTGCGACGGGGTGGCGGGGTGGCGGGCGCTGCGCCCGGTCGCCGCCGATGCGTCGGTCGCAACGGGGACCGACGCCGACGTGGCGGGGCCGCCGACCGGCTCCTGACGCGACACGGGAACGGCCGGGAGGCTCGCTGCGGGCCCGCCACGCGCCTCCCGTCCGTCTCGGTCGGACCGGGTGACCGTCGGGGTCAGGACGCGACGGGACCGAACCAGAGCAGGAGCGGGGCCAGGACGAGCAGGACCGCGCAGAGGGCGGGGACCGCGGAGCGGCGGCCGTCCGCGCGTGCCCTCCGCGCGCGGTCGGCGAGCACCAGGGCGACCCAGGTGGCCGCGTACGGTGCGACGGCCAGCAGCAGGACGACCGGGTACAGGAACAGGCTGCCCTGCGAGCCGGTCAGCAGCACCGGGAGCCAGAGCACGGCCCAGAGGACGGCGAAGCTCAGGGCGGACCCCACGAGGAGGGCTCGCGCGACGCCGAGGCGGGTGTCCGTGGAGGGCGAGGGGCCGGCGAGCGGGTGCACGTCCCGAGGCTACTGCCGATGCGGCGGTCGCTACCGTCGGCCCCTCACTTGATGCCGGTGGACGCGATGCCCTGCACGAACTGCCGCTGGAACGCCAGGAACACGACGAGCAGCGGCAGCACCGTCACGGTCGCGATCGCCATCACCGCGCCCCAGGGCGAACTGAACGCCGGGTTGTTCGTCAGCGTGGACAGCGCCACCGGCACGGTCAGGTTCTCGTTCCCCTGCAGCACGACGAGCGGCCAGAGGAAGTCGTTCCAGCGGGTCATGAACCCCAGGATCACGAGGACGCCGACGAGGGGTCCGCACGACGGCAGCACGACCCGGAAGAACGTCTGGAACTCCCCCGCCCCGTCGAGCCGGGCGGCCTCCATCAGCGCATCGGGGACGCCGAGCATGAACTGCCGGGCGATGAAGATCCCGACCACGTCGAACACCGTCGGCAGGATCACCGCCCACGGGGAGTCGACCAGCCCCATCTTCGCGACGACGAGGAAGCTCGGCACGATGGTCACCTGGATCGGGATCATGATCGTGACGAGGAACGCGGCGTAGAGCAGTCCGCGCCCGCGGAACCGGAACTTCGCGAGCGCGTACCCGGCCATCAGCGACACGACGACGCTCAGCGCGGTGCCGAGGCTGGTGATGAGCGCCGAGTTGCCGAGCCACCGCCACACCGGCTGGGTGCTGAACACCTGGGCGTAGTTGTCGAACGACGGGTCCGCGGGGAAGAGGGAGAACGACCCGCTCTGCGACTGGCCGCCGGGCGCGAGCGCCGACACGATCATCCAGTAGAGCGGGAACACCATCATGATCGCCAGGGCGGTCAGGACGGCGACGAGCAGCCAACGGCGCGGACGGTGCCGGGCGCGAGTGCGTGTCGGTGCAGCGTGGGGAACGGTACGACCACGGGTCTCGAGGACGGCCATCAGAGCATCTCCTCCGCCTTGCGGTTGGCTCGCTGCCGGAGCAGCGTGAACACGAGCAGGATCGCGACGAGCACCAGTCCGAGGGCCGCCGCGTAGCCCATCCGGGCGTCGATGAACGCGGAGCGGAACACGTACTGGATGAGCACGGTGGTGGAGAAGCCGGGGCCGCCGCCGGTCATCACGTAGATGACGTCGAAGGCCTGCAGCGAGAACACGACGTTGAGGATGAGCAGGATCGACGTCGTCGGTCGGAGGAGCGGCCAGGTGATCGTCCGGAACCGCGCCCAGCGGGACGCCCCGTCGATCGCCGCCGCCTCCTTGAGCTCCGTGGGGACGGACTGCAGTGCTCCGAGGTAGATCACCATGCAGAACCCGATCCGGGTCCACACCACGACGATCACCAACGTCGCCATGGCCCAGCCGGGAGCCGTCAGCCAGGGCAGCCGTCCGAGCCCGAGGGCCTCGAGCAGGTTGTTCACCACGCCGTAGTCACCGTTGAAGATCCACGACATGACCACGCCGACGACCACACCCGCGGCGACCATCGGGACGAAGAACAGCGCTCGGAAGAGCCCGCGGCCGGGCAGCGGACGGTTGAGCGCCACGGCGAGCGCCAGGCCGATCGCCATGGACGTCGGGACGGTACCGACCGTGAAGACGAGGGTGTTCCCGAGCGCGGTGGCGATCAGCGGGTCGGAGCCCATCGTCGCGAAGTTGCCGGCGCCGATCCAGTCGCCGTCGCCGATGGACGTGCTGCTGTCCCGCAGGCTCAACAGGATCGCGATGACGATCGGCACGAGCGAGAACGCCAGGAAGAGCAGTCCGGCCGGCCCGACGAAGACGTACGGGACGAAGCGGCCCCGTCGCGTGCCGGTGGCGCGGCCAGCGGGCAGGCCGCCGGCCGGCGGAGTGGTCGCCGGCGTTCGCACCGGCGCGGTCTCAGTTCGCAGTGACACTGCGCATCGCCCCCATCATCTGGTTCGCTGCGTCCTTCGGGCTGAGCTGCCCGAGGAGACACAGGTCGAGGTAGTCGGCGAAGACCGCGTTCAGCGACGCGAAGTACTGGCCGCTCTCGGCCTTCACCATCGACAGCGGGATCGTCGACCCCTGGTCGATGAACTGCTGCATGGTGTCGGAGTGGGTCGCGTAGCCGATGTCGGCGGCGTCGAGGGACTTCCGTGCCGGGAGCCAGTTGCCGTCGTGGCAGAACCGTTCGACGTTCGCCCGGCTCGTGATCATGACGACGAGCTCGGCGGCGAGTTCGGGGTACCTGCTCGACTTGGTGACCGCCAGGGCGTTCCCGCCCAGGTCGCTCGCCTCGCCGGTGTTGCGGACCATCGGCGCGGTCCCCCACTCGTCCGGCATCTCCTGGTCCAGCTGCGCCATCGGCTCCGGGTTGTTGAGCATCATGCCGATCTGGCCGGTCGTGAACAGGTTCCGTGCGACGTCGCCGCCGCCGGTCTTGCTGAGGTTGCCCGTCGTGGCGAGCCCCTCGGCGTACCACTTCCGCCCGAACTCCAGGGCTCCGATCGCCTCGGGAGTGTCCATGGACGGGGTCGCCCCGTCCTCTCCCAGGAAGGCGCCGCCGTTCTGGTACACGAAGGGCAGCCACCGGTAGGCGGTCTCCGGCCCGCTCCACCCGTAGCCGAAGGCGTACTTGCCGGTGACCTTCCTGACCTCGCGGGCGACGTCGAGGAACTCGTCCCAGGTCCAGGCGTCCGCGAGCGCGGTCGGTGGGGTGACGCCGATCCGCTCCATCACGCGGCGGTCGTAGTAGGTGATGAAGTTGTCGGTGTGCTGGAACACCCCGTACACCCCGTCGTTCCGGGCACCGATCGCCCAGAACGGGTCGGTGTAGTCGGTGCGGTAGTCGGCGGGGATCTGCCCGCTGATGTCGACGAGGCTGCCGTTCGCGGCGTACCGACCGATCTGCTGCGGGGTGATCCGGATGATGTCGGGGGCGAGGTCGGCCGCCAGGCGGGTGATGAACCACTGGTGGAACTGTCCGGTCGTGACCTCGACGGCGACGCTCGTGCCGGGGTGCGTCGCGACGAACTCGTCGGCGATCGCCTGGTAGCTGGTGATGTCGGTCGGGATGTTCCAGGTCGACAGGCGGATGTGCTTCGTACCGCCGTGGGCGGCGGTGCCCTGTTCCGCGCAGGCGGCGAGGGCGCCGGCCATGGAGATGCCGGCGAGTGCGAGGAACCCCCGTCTGGCCAGCTGTGGGGATGGTCGGGTCGGCATGGTCCTCTCCTTCGAGGTCGTGGTGCCGGGTGCGTTCGGACGGGAGGCACGGCCCGCGCGGGCGCGTCGTCGCGCCCCGCGTGTCCGGGTCGCGACCGGTGCGGTGGTCGCGACCCGACGGGTGGCCGCGCCGACGCGGGGACGGTGGCCCCGCGTCGGACGTACGGGATCAGACGAGGGCGGGACGGGCCTCCCGGTCGGCCACCGCCGTCGCGCCGGCGGCGACCGCGTCAGCCGGGCGCAGGGACTCGGGGAGGAGCGCCGCGTGGGCGTGCAGGAGCTCCTCGGTCATCTCGGCGATCCGGTCGAGGGTCAGGTGGGCGGCGGTCAGCGGGTCGAGCGCGACGGCGTGGTGCACGTGCGCGACGTCGCCGGTCAGCGCCGCGCGGACGGCGAGCGTCTGCACGTTGGTGTTCGTGCGGTTCAGCGCGGCGAGCTGGGGCGGGAGCTCGCCGAAGGACGTCGGCTGCACGCCCTTGCCGTCCACCAGGCACGCGACCTCGACGCATGCGTCGGACGGCAGGTTCTGGATGACGCCCGTGCTGTTCGGGACGTTGCCGTACACGACGGCCGGGACGCCGGTGACGATCGCGTTCACGATGCTCGCGCCGTACTCGACGCTCGGCGACAGGTCGGCCTTGAGTCTCTCGAGCTGGGCGTCGACGTCGCCCTGTTCGTCGTGCGCGAGGCAGATCTCGTAGTAGTCCCAGCGCTCCGGGATGTACTCGAGCACCGTCTCGGGGTCCTTCCGGAAGTACGGCACGTACTCGCTCGCGTGGTGGCTCGACTCGGTCTCGAAGTACCCGAACGACCGCATCAGCTCGGTGCGGACCTGCTCGTTGCCGCCCTCGTAGTTGCTCGCGGCGACGGCTGCCTCGCTGTGGTCGCCGTCGTCGTCGTGCAGGTCGGATGCCGCGACACCGCGGCGGTGCTTCGCGGCCATGACGGCGCGGAGGCGCGGGTACAGGTCCTCACCACCCCGGCGCTTGAACTCGAGGATCCAGGCCTGGTGGTTGATGCCGGCGCTGACGAACTCGACCTCGTCGTAGGGCACGCCGAGCGTCCGGGCGAGCATCCGCGTCGTCCCCTGCACGCTGTGGCAGAGGCCGACGGTCCGGAGCCCCTTCGCGTTGAGGAACGCCGTCGCCATCGCCATCGGGTTCGCGTAGTTGATGAACTGGGCGTCCGGGCAGAGCTCGAGGGCGTCGCGGGCGATGTCCTCGTAGGCGCGGACGGAGCGCAGGAACCGGAAGACGCCGCCGGGGCCGACCGTGTCGCCGACGGCCTGGTCGATGCCGTACTTGCGCGGGATCTCGACGTCCCAGCGGTACGACTCCACGCCGCCGACCTGGAACGTGATGATGACGACATCGGCGCCGTCGAGCGCTTCGCGGCGGTCGGTGGTCTCGAGCACCTCGACACCGAGGCCGTGGTGGGCGACGAGTTCGCGTGCGGCCGTCGCGGTGCGGGCGACCCTGCCCGCGTCGAGGTCCATGAGGTGCAGCGTCGCGTCCTGCAGCGCGGGGAAGCTGACGAGGTCGCCGATGAGCCGGAAGGGGAAGACGAAGCCGCCGGCGCCGATGATGGTGATCTTGGTCATGTCGCCACGCTAGGAAGCGGCGCTCCCCCGGGTCCTCCGGTTCCGGACGCCAGGGTTCCAGGATCCTCGGACCGGACCGGACCGGACCGGATCGGACCGGACCGGGCTGGACCGGACCGGACCGGACCGGACCGGGCTGGACCGGACCGGGCTGGACCGGACCGGACCGGGCCGCCGTCGGCCGGGCCGACTGTGCGGGTCCGACGACCGCGCGGCGTGCTGTCGTAGGCTCGTGGTGTGCTCGACGTGGAGACGGTGGAAGCGGCGTACTGGAGCCACCGCGGCCCGGCGCCGCTCATGGCGTCGTCGCACCGGCACGACGACCTCGAGATCAACCTGGTGCTCGACGGGCGGCTCGACTACCGGTTCGGCGGCGCGCCGGTCAGCGTCCACGCGGGTGAGATCGCGCTGTTCTGGGGGTGGACCCCGCACCAGCTCGTCGGGGACGGCACCGGGACCGGCCAGTTCCGCTGGGTCCACATCCCCCTCGGCGAGGTGCTGGCGTGGGGGCTGCCCGACCACGACCTCGGCGCGATGCTCCTCAACCGGCCCGTGGTGGTCCCCACGGCCGCCGCCGGACGGGACGTCGAGTCGATGCTGTCGTCGTGGCAGCGGGACTTCGCGGACGACGGCGCTGAGGTCATCGCCAACCTCGAGGCCCAGGCGCTCGTCCGACGGCTGCTGCGCCACCACCGCGACGCTCTGGCCACGCGTGCCGACGACGCCCACGGGACCGCCGACGGGATGCACCGGGTGATCGACATGGTGCGCTTCGTGGTCGACCGGTTCCGCGAGCCGATCGAGGTCGCCGACGTCGCGGCCGCGGCCCACCTGCACCCGCACTACGCGATGACGGTGTTCCGGCAGGACGTCGGTGCAACCATCGTGGAGTACCTGACCCGGTGCCGGGTCGCCGAGTCGCAGCGGCTGCTCGCGACGACGTCCCTGACGATCGGGGAGATCGCACACGCGGCGGGGTTCGGTTCGCAGTCGAGCTTCTACGCCCACTTCACCCGCGCGTGCGGGACGGCCCCGGGCACCTACCGGGCGCAGCTCCGCGAGGGTCGGACGAAGTAGGTCCTCGTGGCATCGTCAGGAGGGTTCCGTTGCGCGCGGTGACGGCGTCCCTGCCCGTGCTCGGCCTCGTGCTCGTGCTCTGTGGAGCGGTCGTCGTCGGCCGGAGCAGCGGACAGGGAGGAGACCGGCGGCCACCCGTCGCGACGCTCGTCAGCCTGGCGGTCGTCGCTGTGCCCACCGTCCTGCAACTGCTCGTGCTGCCGACGCTGCTGGCCGCCTGGGAACGCGACTGGCCGCGGATGCTCGACGGACAGTGGTGGCGCCTCGTCACCTCGTTGACCGTGCAGGACGACGGCTGGCCGGGCGCGGTGCTCAACCTTCTGAGCCTCGCGGTGGTCGGGTTCCTCGCGGAACGGACGTGGGGTCGACGCTCCTTCGTCGTCATCGCGCTCGTCTCCGGCGTCGGGGCGCAGTTCTGGGGAGCCGTGGTCCAACCGGTGGGCGCCGGGAACTCCGTCGTCGTGGTGGGCTTGGCTGCGTCGCTCGCCGTCGCGCGCGTGCGGACGCGGTCCACCGCTGTGCGCGCCGTGGCGATCGGCACGTTGGTCGTCGGTGCGGCGTTGTTCGTCACGGGCGATCTGCACGGCGGCGCATTCGTCCTCGGCGCCGTCTGCGCGCTCGTCATCACGATCCGTCGACGTGCGACGGGGCACGCCGCGCCTGCTGGCGGTACCGAGGCTTCGTCATCTAGCGTGCAGGGATGACTCCAGACGTGTGGATCGCCATCGGGGGCACGGCGCTGTTCGTCGTCTCCTGGATCGGGCAGTACTTCGGGTGGTTCTCGAGCAAGCACGGCCGAGGGGTCACCGACGGGTCGGCACCGACGATCCAGGGCAGCCAGACGGCTCCGCCGGACCTCGGCGGTCACGGCGGGGGCCACGCGGGCTGAGGGTGCCGCCCGACCCGATTCTCTCCCGTGGGATGCTCTGGTCGTGCGCTACCGGCTGATGAACGAGTACGGCGTGGGCTGGCCCCTGTGGGACGACGACGGGCCGTGTCCCGAGGGGACCCCGACGCTCTCGCCCGGGGTCACGGCGGAGGTCCGTGCCTGGACTCGCGACTTCGACGAGCACTTCGACGTGGAGTCAGGTTGGCCGACAGAGTCGGCCGCCCGGTCCCACGAACGTCGAGGTCGGCTGCTGTTGGAGCTCGTCGCGCGCGAACTCGAGCCGGCAGACGACGTCGTCCTCGAGTACTGGGAGACGAACCGCCGCCGGGGCCTGTAGCGACGGCCTGACCGTGCAACGGGCGCTGACGGACGTACGCTCAGTGCGTGGAGGAGACCAGCGCGGACCGGTGGTACGGCGTCCGGTGCGTGTTCCGCCACGGAGCGGGTACCTACGAAGAGCGGATCGTCATGATCCTCGCGCCGAGCGCCGAAGCGGCCATCGAGAAGGCCGAGGAGGACGCTGCCGAGTACGGGGAGACCCTGGGTGCGCCGTACCTCGGTCTCGCGCAGTCCTACGAGATCGCCGACGATCCGCGAGACGGCGCCGAGGTGTTCTCGCTGATGCGTGACTCGGAGCTCGGTGACGAGGAGTACCTCGACAGGTTCTTCGACACCGGTGGCGAGCGACAGCAGGACGTGGAGTCGCCCACAGGACGATCGGATCGACCCGACGCGCCACTGGCCGACGAGACGGTTCCCGGCGCGCCGGGCGCCGGGTCGGTGGGTGCAGCGGCGATCACGACCTGGACGATCAACCACTTCTCGCAGAGCAATCCCGCGGGCACGGGGCAGGGCGACGTCGCGGCGCTGTTGCGTCGCGTGGCGCAGACGATCGACGACCTCGGCGACGTGTCCATCGAGGACCTGACCTTCGCGAGCAGCGTCACCGCCGGCGAGGACGACCTCACCGTGACCGTCCACTACCATCCCGAACCACGACGGCGCTGACCGGGACCGTCCTCGATGACCCGGCGAGGACGACGCGCGCTGGTGCTCCCAGAGGGACGGGATCGGGTGCGTGTCGTAGGCGACGCGTGTCGCACTCATCCAGTCGGCGGACTCGGGGGCGTCACGACGACCCTCGCCACGCCGTCGGCAGAACGCGATCCCGGCTCGACCGGGTCGTCTCTGGTACCGCCGCAGGGTGACGGGCCGGTCGTCGCGACGGATGCCACGGGCGAGCGTGTCAGCGCTCGATGCTGGTGTCATGGCATCACCGCTCGTCCTCGACGTCGATCACGCCGGCCTCACCGTGGCCGATCTCGACGATGCGTTGGTGCTGTGGTGCTCCGGTCTCGGGTTCACGCTCGATCGCACCTTCACACTCGACGTGGAGGTCACAGCGGCGACCACCGGTGTCCGTGGGGCGGTGATCCGCGCAGCGACGGTGACGCTCGGCCCCCACAGGGTGGAGCTGCTGCAGTACGACCCGCCCCGACCACCGGCACCGGCACCGGCACCGGCACCGGAAGGCTCCCCCGCACAGGTCGGCACGGTCCACGTCGCGCTCACGGTCTCCGACCTGGACCGAGTGCTCGAGCTCTGCGCTCGGCACGGCTGGAGACCGGTCGGGACCCCGCACCTGATGACCGGCGGCGCGCGAGCGGGGACACGCATCATCTACCTCGAAGGTGCCCTCGGTGGGTTCCTCGAACTGATCGCGCCGCCGGGACTCCCGTAGCCCGCGTCGGCCGTCGGATCCGCACGGACCCCCACGTGCAGCGTGGGACGCGGCGTCGTTCCTGCACCGCCGCGTCCCACGACCGCTCCCCTACCGCTTCAGGTTCGTCAGCTCCTGCAGCACCTCGTCCGACGTCGTGATGATGCGGGCGTTCGCCTGGAACCCACGCTGCGCCACGATCAGGTTCGTGAACTCCTGCGACAGGTCCACGTTCGACATCTCGAGCGTGCCGGACGCGAGCGAGCCGACACCTGCGGACCCGGGGACGCCGACGTTCGCGGTACCGGAGTTCGCGGTGGCGCGGTAGCCCGACGCCCCGGTCTTCTCGAGGCCCGCCGGGTTCGCGAAGGTCGCCAGTGCTATGCGACCGATCGCCAGCGAGGACCCGTTCGAGAACGACCCGACGACGGTGCCGTCCTTCGAGATCGAGTACCCCTGCAGGGAGCCCGCCTCGTGGCCGTTCTGCGACGAGATCGACGCCGTGTTGAGCGACGCGAAGCCGGACAGCTGCGTCATGTCGACCGCGATGCCGCCGACCTGCAGCGTCTGACCGCTGGTGATCTTGCCGTCGGCGCCGAAGGTGATCGTGCCGGTGGCCGAGGTCCCCTGACCGTTCGAGGCGGCGACCGACCAGCCGCCGGCGGTGCGCGTGTACCCGAGGGACAGGGTGTGCTTGGTGCCGTACTGGTCGTAGACGGTGGCGTCGCGGTTGAGCGTCTCGCCGACCGGGGTGTCGGACGGCAGGTTGCCGGAGACGGTGGCCGAGCTGGTCGCCGTGGCCGGGGCGGCCGCGTCGATCGGCAGCGTGATGTCGCTGAGGCCCCCGCCGTCGTTCACGACGCCGTTGGTCGCCGAGTAGCCCTGCACGATCTTGCCGTCCGCGGTGACGAGGCGCCCGTTCGCATCGAAGTCGAAGGCGCCGGCTCGCGAGTAGACGGTGTCGTTGCCGAGCCGGGTCACGAAGAACCCGTCGCCGGAGATCATCAGGTCGGTGGCCTTGCCGGTGGCCTGTGCGGAGCCCTGGGCGAAGTTGGTGGAGACGCCGGCGACCTGCACGCCGAGGCCGATCTGCGCGGGGTTCGTCCCGCCGATGCCGGTCTGCGGTCCCCCGGCGCCCTGGGTCATCTGCGACAGGGTGTCCTGGAAGACGGTGGTCGACGACTTGAAGCCGACGGTGTTGACGTTGGCGATGTTGTTGCCGGTGACGTCGAGCATCTGCTGGTGCGAACGGAGACCGGAGATGCCGGAGTAGAGCGAGCGGAGCATGGTGCGACCTTTCGGTGGAGGAGGTCAGGAAGAGGGAGGGAGGAGTGGAGCGGCTCAGGCGGCCTTGATACCGGAGATCACGTCGAGGTCGACCTCCTTCCCGTTCACGGTCACGGTCGGCACGCTGTTCGCGTACGACACGGCGGTGGCGGTGCCCGAGACCGCGGTCCCGGTGCTCGCGTCGGTGTAGCTGACCTGCTTGCCGACGAGGTTCGCGGCGGCGATGCGCATCTGCAGCGAGAAGTTCTCGTTCGCCGTCGTGGTCTGGTTGGTGATCTGCTCCATCGTCGCGAGCTGCGTCTGCTGGCTGATCATCTGGTTGGTGTCCATTGGCGAGGACGGGTCCTGGTTCCGGAGCTGCGTGACGAGCAGCTTCATGAACACCTCGGAGTCCATCGTCTGGGACTTCTTCGCGCTAGCGGTCTGCGCGAGCGCGGCGGCCTGCGTCGCTGCGTCCACCGAGCCGGTGATGCCGTCGAGGGGCATGGTGTGGTCTCCTTCGTGTCCGCGTCAGGCGAGGACGTCGAGTCCGACGGATCGGACGGTGGTGGGTCGGGCCGTGAGCGGCGCGGTCGGGGTGGAGCGGGCCTCCAGGTCGGATCCCGGTCGCAGCGCCGTCGGAGCCGGCCGGTCGTCGCGACCGGGCTGCGCGCCCGGGTGGTTCTGGGACGACAGGTCGAGGGTCGTCGTGACCCCGCTGCCGGCCGCGTCACGACGGAGGTCCGGCAGGACCTGCCGCACGGCGTCGCGCCCGGCGTCCGAGGCGGCGAACAGCTCGACGTGCATCCCCTGGGCGGTGACGTGCGCGCGGACCGTGACGGGCCCGAGCGCGTCGGGCGTGACCTGGACGGTGACGACGTGGTCGCCGGGGCCGGCCTGGGCGAGCGTGACGAGCGGGCGGGCGAGCTGCTGCGCGAGGGGCGCGGGAGCGTTCGCCGTCGCCGTGCCGGAGGGAGTGGCGGTGGCGGTGGCGGTGGCGGTGGCAGACGCTGTCGTCGGCAGGGTGAACGCCGTCTCGCCACCACGCACGGTGGACCCGGCCTGGAGGCTCGCAGCACCCTGGTCGCCCGGCCGTCGGTCCGACTCGTGGCCGGTCCGGGGAACCGTGGCCGGGCCGTTCTGCACGACGGGTGCGCCGACGGCGGGCACGACCGCCGCGGGGTCGGACGACCGACCTGCGGTCGGGCCGGCCGCGGTCGTCCCAGCGACGGCCGTGGCGCTGGCGGTCGTGCTCGCAGCTGCGGCGGTGGCGCTCGTCGGGTCCGCTCGATCGGTCCCGGCCGTCGCGGGCACCGCCGGTCGTCCCGGCGCCGCCGGTGCCGGGACGACCGGCGTCCCGCCCGCGGGCGTGCCCGGGGTCGTGACCTCGATCGCCGCTCGCGCGGTGCCGGCGGTGGCGCCGGCACCGCCGGTGACCGAGGCGTCGGTCGTGGCCACCAGGGCGCCCGCGGTCGTGCTGGTGCGCACGTCGGCCTCCGTCGGTGTCGGGGTGCCCGTCGGCGTCGTGGTGCTCAGCGCCGTCGTGGTGCTCAGCGGTGTCGTGGTGCTCGTCGGTGTCGTGGCGGCCGTCGGTGTCGTCGGAGCACCTGTGGACGCGGACACGGTCACGGGTGCTGTGGCGGCGGTGCTCGGGCTGACGACGACCGCGAGCGCGACCTGCTCGGCTGCGGTCGGGGCACCGCCGGGCACAGCCGCGGCGGGCACGACCGCGGCGGACGCGGCGAGTGCGCCGAGGAGCGCCGGGTCGACCACGGCCGGTGGGGCGCCGGTGTCTGAGGCGCCGTCCGAGGAGCTGTCGGCCGCGCCGGGTGCCGTCGGACGTGCCGCCGTCGTGCGCCCCGTCGCGCCTCCGGGGGCTCCGCCGGACCCGGGGGCTCCGCCGGCTCCGGTGTGCGCACCGGTACCGGGGGCAGCCGTGCTCCCGGCAGCGGCGAGGGCGGCGCCGAAGGGCAGCGCGGACGACGATGCAGGCGCGGCCCCTCCGCCGGTCGTGCCGGATGCCGTCCCCGTGGTCGTCGGAGCAGCGGGTGCCAGGGTCACGGGACTCATGCCGCACTCCCCCGCATCGCGGACAGGAGCGCCGCCGTCTGCAGGTCGGTGACCGACTGCGCAGCACCCGCCGCCGGGAGGGACCGGGTCGCCGCCGGTGCCGCAGCCTCGCTCGGCACGATGCGGCGGATCGTCGCGATGTCCGAGTCCTTGTACCAGTTGTCCACGATCCGGACGTCCTTGCCGGGTCGCGGTGCGTGCAGCACCTTGCCGTCGCCGACGTAGATCACGATGTGCTGCTCACCCTTGGGGACGATGAGGTCGCCCGGCTTCGCGTCCTTGAGCGACCCGACGGGCACCCCCATGTCCGCCTGGTCGGGCACGACGCGCGGCATGGTCACGCCGAGGTCCTTGAACACCGTCTGCACGAGCCCGGAGCAGTCCATGCCGGACCGGGTCGTCCCGCCGAAGACGTAGGGCACGCCGAGGTACTTCTTCGCGTCCTCGACGACGTCGGACCCGGTGGCGCCGCTGCCGGTCGCCAGGGTCCCGCGGCCGGCGTCGACGGACGTCGCCGGGGTGCGCGTCGCCGCGTCGGTCGCGGCCGTACCCGTCGCGGTACCGGTCGTCGCGGCGCCGGTCGCGGTGCCGGTCGCGGTCGCGAGGGCGTCGGCGAACGCGCCGCTCGTGGCCTCGCCGGACGATCCGGTCGCGGCCGCGGTCGTGGTACCACCGCGGAGGGCGTCGATCTGGGTGCGGATCTCGGCGATCCGGGAGAGCACGGCGTCCACACTCATCGGGCACCACCTTCCGTGCGGCGTCGTGCCGCGATCTCGTCGAGGGCATCCTGCTCGGCGCGCAGGTCCGCGGCGGCCTGCTCGCGGTCGTGGTGGCCCTCGAGCTTCTCGAGACCGAGGGCGGCGCGGCGCGCAGCGGAGTACGCGGCCTGCGCACCGTCGGCCTCGGCGCGACGGGTGCGTGCGACGGCGTCGAGCTCCTCGAGCATGCCGCGCGTCGATGCCCGCGCGGCGGCCAGGGCGCTCAGCGTCGCGGCGTCGGTGACCGGCTGCGTCTCCTCGCGGTCCGCCAGGTTCCGCCGAGCGGCGATGCGCGCATCGGCGGCGTCGCGGAGCCGGTCGTTCGCGGCGGCCAGGGCGGCGGCAGCACGGTCCTGCTCGGCGTGTCGCAGCCGCAGCAGTCCGGCGAGGGGGAAGCGTCTGGCCATCAGGCGGACACCCCCAGACGCGCGACGAGGGCGTCGAGGGCGCGCCAGGACGTCCCGGCGTCGGCGCGCTCGTCCATGCCCTGGCGGAGGAACGCGTCGATCGCGTCCTGGTGGGTGACCGCGGCGTCGACGAGCGGGTTCGTGCCCGGCTGGTAGGCGCCGACGTCGAGCAGGTCCTGCGCGTTCCGGCGCGCCGCCATGACCTTCCGGAGCGCTGTCGCTGCGGCACGCTGCCACGGCTCGGTGACCTTCGACGCCACGCGGGACACCGACCCGAGCGCGTCGACGGACGGGAAGTGCCCGGTCACGGCGAGCTTCCGGTCGAGCACGACGTGCCCGTCGAGGATGCTCCGCGCACTGTCCGCGATCGGCTCGTTGTGGTCGTCGCCGTCGACGAGCACGGTGTACAGCCCCGTGATGCTGCCGACCCGGTCGGTCCCGGCGCGCTCGAGCAGCCCGGCGAGCACCGAGAACGTCGACGGCGGGTAGCCCCGGGTCGCGGGCGGTTCGCCCACGGACAGGCCGATCTCGCGCTGCGCCATCGCGACGCGGGTGAGCGAGTCCATCATGAGCACGACGTCCTGCCCGGCGTCGCGGAACGACTCGGCGATGCGGGTGGCGACGAACGCCGCACGCAGGCGCATCAGGGCTGGTTCGTCGGACGTCGAGACGACGACGATCGAGCGGGCGAGGCCCTCGGGGCCGAGGTCGTCCTCCAGGAACTCCCGGACCTCGCGGCCGCGCTCCCCCACCAGCGCGATGACGTTCACCGCGGCGTCGCTGCCGCGCGCGATCATCGACAGCAGCGAGGACTTCCCCACGCCGGAGCCCGCGAACAGGCCCATGCGCTGCCCGCGGCCCACCGTCGTCAGCGTGTCGAGCACGCGCACGCCGAGCTGCATCGGCGCGTCGATGCGGGTGCGGGCCATGGCGTTCGGCGTCGCGTGGTCGATCGGCACCCAGCCGTCGGTCTCGAGCGGACCCCGTCCGTCGATCGGCCGACCGAGCCCGTCGAGCACGCGCCCGAACAGCCCGGCGCCGGTCGGCACGAGCACGGGTCGACCGGTCGGCCGCACCGGTGTGCCGGCGGTCACGGCGACAAGGCGCCCGAGCGGCATGCAGCGCACACCGGTGGCGTCGGTGGCGACGACCTCGACGGGGGTCTGCGGACCGCCCTCGGTGCCGACGGTGAGCACGTCCCCGATGCGCGCGTCGACCCCGGCGACGGTCAGGCCGAGGCCCACCGCGCTCGTGACGACCCCGACGCGCTGCGGTGCGGCGAGGGCGATCGCCTCGTCGAGGCCGCGGGGACGGAGGAGCGTCGCGGTCACCGGGACACCTCCTGCGGAGCGGTCGACCGGCTGAGCGCGTCCCGGCCGAGCGCCGTCCGCGCGCGGTCGAGTGCGGTACCGAGGCGCGCGTCGAGCAGCCCGTCGGGCAGGTCGACGACGACGTCGCCGTCGTGCAGCGTCGGGTCGGCGACGACGGGGACGGCGAGCGCGAGGTCGGCGACGCGGGCCGCGTCGGCGGGGCTGAGCCGGACGGTCACCGGGACCGTGGCGTCGAGCGAGGCGAGCGCCCGCCGGACGGTGGCCTCCGCGCCGGGGGTGTGGTGGGCCTCCAGGCCGTCGCCGGTCGCGTCGTCCTGGCGACCCGAACGGATCACGTGCCCCACGACGGCCTCGGCCAGGTCGAGGGCGGCGTCGACCAGGGACTCCTCGGCGTCACGCAGGACCGGGGCGACCTGGGAGAGCATCGCGGACGTGGCGGCGTCGAGGACCTGGACGCGGCGGACCGTCTCGGCGCGCAACGCGGCGAGACGCACCTCGTGCTCGGCCTCGAGCCGGGCGTGCAGCGCGGCGGTCTCGGCCTGCGCGGCGCGGAGGCCCGCGGCGTACCCGGCGGCGTGCCCGCGCACGTCGGCGGCCGCCGCGCGGTCGCGGGTGGTCGCGCTCCCGAGCACCGGGAACGCGACGCGCTGGACGGTGGTGTCAGTCAACGAGCTCGTCCTCCTCGGCGCGGTGGACGGTGATGGTGCCCTCGGCCTCGAGCTCGCGCACCGAGCGGACCACCTCGGCCCGTGCCTCCTCGACCTGCGAGACGCGGACCGGACCCATCGCCTGCAGCTCGTCGTCCAGCAGCTGGCGGTTGCGTTCGGAGACGTTCGCGCGGATGGTCTCGACGACCGGGGCCGGCGCGCCCTTCATGGCGGTCGCGAGGAGCTTCGAGTCGATGCCGCGCAGGACCTGCTGGATGTCGCGGGACTCGAGCTTGACGATGTCCTCGAAGGTGAGCATGCGCGAGCGGATGTCCTCGGCGAGCTCCGGGTCGCGCGCCTCGAGCCCGTCGAGCACGGCCTTCTCGGTGGCGACGTCCGAGCGGTTGATGATCTCGACCAGGGGCGCGATGCCCCCGACGACCTCGACGCTCTCGCGCGGGGACACCACGGCACCGGCGCGCTGGCGGAGGACCCCGGCGACGATCCCGACGGCCTCCGGGGTCGCGGTGCCCATGGTGGCGAACGCCTGGGCGACGTCGGTGCGGACGCGGTCGTCGACGCCCGCGAGCACCGCGCTCGCCTGCCCGGCGTTCAGGTGCGCGAGCACGAGCGCGATGGTCTGCGGCAGCTCGCCCTCGAGCAGGCTGACGACCTGTCCGGGCTCGGCGTCGTCGAGGAACTCGAAGGACTGCCCGGCGAGGTTCGACGCCAGGCGGTCCATCACACCCGCCGCACGCTCGGAGCCGAACGACGCCTCGAGGAGCCCCAGTGCGGCGTCCTTGCCGCCGCGCTTCTGCACGCGCCCGCGCTGGGTGATGCGGTGGAACTCGCTCATCGTGCGGTCCACGACGCTGTCGTCGACGCGGCGCATCCGCACGATCTCGGCGCTGATCTCCTCGGCCTCGAGCTCGGTGAACTGCTTCATCACCTCGGCGGCGCGCTCGGTCTCCATCTGCATGAGGATGAGCGCGACCTTCTGCGCGCCGGTCAGGGTGCGCTCGGCGGCGCCACCGCCGGCGGGGACCGGGACGAGGGCGCTCACACCGGCGTCCGGTCGTCGAGGAGTCCGCGGAGCAGGTCGGCGGTGCGCTTCGGGTCACGCTCGGCGAGTGCCGAGATCTCCTGGCGGCGCCGCTCGGCGCTGATCTCGTCCGTCGTCAGCACCTCGGTCGGGGCGTCGTCGTGCGGCAGGGTCGGCAGCGCGACGGTCTCCGGCTCGGCGGCCGGGATCGCCAGGTCGTCCGTGCCGAGCGGCAGCTCGAACGTCTCGCCGGCGAAGACGTCGAGCTCGCCGACGTCGACGGCCTCGCGGGACTGGCGGCGCGCACGGCGGGCGAGGACGATCGCGAGCACGATCGCCGCGGCGAGGACCGCGACGACGATGCCTGCGGTGCGGATGGCCGACCACATGGCCTGCTGCTGCTCGGCCTGCTGCTGTTCCTCGAGGGCCTTCGCGGCGTCCTTCGCGGCGGAGTCGTCGAAGTCCATCATCGCGACCCGGACCTGGTCACCGCGGGTGTTGTCGGCACCGGCGGCGGCGGACACCAGGTCGTTGATGCTCTGCAGGTTGGCGTTCTGCACCGAGTCCGCGCGGGAGTTCAGGGCGACCGAGATCGTCTGCCGCTGGACGCCGCCGGCGGGGATCTGCGTCGTCTCGGTGGTCTTGTCGACGGCGTTGTTCTTCGTCGCCGACTCGTTCTTGTAGCCCCCGTCGCCGGAAGCCGTGCCGTTCGCGGTCGTGCCGCCGGCCGTGCCGTTCGGGACCGCGATGTTGTCCGGGCCGAGCACGCCGGTCGCACCGGCACCCGCGCCCGAACCGGAGCCGTACTCCTCGGTGGAGCTCGACTCGTTCAGGGCGACCGGACCGCTCGTCGGCTGCGCGAAGCTCTCGGACGTCCGGGTGCCGGACTCCTGGTTCATCGTCGCCGAGACGACGACGCTGGCGTTGCCCGGGCCGAGCGTCGTGTCGAGCAGGTCCTGGATCTTCTTCTGCGTGGTCGCGTCGTAGTCGGCCGCCTGGTCCGCGCCGCTACCGGTCGCGCCCGTCCCGACCGCGGACAGCGTCTGGCCCTTCTGGTCGACGACGGAGACGTCGGTCGGCTGCATGCCCTCGACCGCGGCGCTCGTCAGGTGCACGATCGACTGCACCTGGTCGGTGGTGAGCTGCGCGCCGTTCTCGGTCGCGACGAACACCGACGCCGTCGGGTCCTTCTCCTCGGAGACGAACACGGTCTTCTCCGGGATGGCGAGCTGCACGGTGGCGGCCTTCACGCCGTCCATCGACGAGATCGTCTTCGCGAGCTCGCCCTCGATCGCACGCTTGTAGGTGACGTCCTGCTGGAACTCGGAGCTCGTCACGCCCATCTTGTCGAGCAGCGAGTAGCCGCCCTCGTTCGACGCGGGCAGGTTGTTCGACGCCGCCTTGAGCCGCTCCGAGTACACCTTGTCCTGCGGCACGAGGATCGTCGCCCCGCCGTCGGTCAGCTGGTACGGCACCCCGTCAGTCGTCAGCTGGTCGGTGATGGAGCTCGCGTCCGCCGCCGCGAGCCCGGTGAAGAGCGGCGCGTAGGACGCCTTGCCGAGCCAGCTCGCGAGCGCGATGCCACCGAGCACGAGCGCGGCGACACCGATCAGCGCGATGGTGCGCTGTGCGGCCGAGAAGCCCTTCACGTAGGCGACGATGCGCCCCCACGTGTTCTGCACCGCGGCGGGCATCAGGCCTGCATCCGCATGATCTCGTTGAACGCGTCGACGCCCTTGTTGCGGACGGCGGCGACGAGCTCGAGGGTGACCTGGGCGCGGGTGGACGCGATGGTGGCGTCGTGGATGTCGTCGAGGTTGCCCGTGACGGCCTTGAGTGCCAGGGTCTTCGACGTGCTCTGCAGCTGCTGCAGTCCGTCGACCGCGTTGCCGAGGCTCGCCGCGAAGCCGTCACCGCCGGTCGCCTGCACCGCGCCGGCGCCGGCCGCACCGCCGAGCGCGCCGGCACCGGTCGCGGCATCCGTGGCTCCGGCGAACGCGCGGGTCATGGCGTTGGTGGTCACACCGTTCAGGGCGTCGATGGGCATCAGTTCTTCCCGATCTGCAGTGCCGCCTCGTAGGCGGTCTTGGCACGGTCGACCACGGCGGCGTTCGCCTGGTAGCCGCGCTGGGCCATGATGAGGTCCGCCATCTGCGTCCCGAGGTCGATGTCCGGCATGCGGACGTAGCCTTCGGCATTCGCGAGCGGGTTGTCCGGGTCGTAGGTCACCCGGCCGGCGGCGCTGCCGAACGCCGCACCCCTGACGTAGGCGCCGGACGTGCCCGCACCCTCCTGCACCTCGACGTAGCGGGCCTGGAAGGCGGAGTCGTCCATCGACCGCACCGTGTTGACGTTCGCGATGTTGTCGGAGATCGCGTCGAGCCACTTCCGGTGCACGGTCATGCCGGTGCTCGCGATGCCGATCGCGTCGAAGGTCGTCACGAGTTCGTCCGCATCGCCGCGCGGAGGGCCGTCGCCTCGCCGCCGACCGCCTGGGTGGCGAACTGGTAGCGCAGGACCGTGTCGATGTTCGACAGGGTCTCCTGGTCGAGGTTGACGTTGTTGCCGTTCTCGTTCGTCGGCTCGAGGCTGCGCGCGGTGGTCGCGGTCGCGTGCCCGTCACCGTGCACGATCGACTGCGCGAGGGCGTCCTCGAAGCGCACCTTCTCGGCGTGGTAGTTCGGCGTGTTGATGTTCGCGATGTTGTTCGCGATGGTGCGCTGCCGCAGCGACAGCCCGTCGAGCGCGCTCTGCAGCGCGACGCTCGTCACGGAATCGAACACGGGTGGCCCGTCCCCTCGGTGTGCGACGTCGTGCGACGTCGCCGATTGGCGGTGGCCGATCCGTGGCCGAACGAGTGAGCGATCCGTGCTCGCGGGGCGCTGTCGGCGGGGGCGGGCGGGGCGTTAGGGCTCGCCCCGAACGGGGGGGGGGCGGCGGGGGCTCGGTGCGCGGCGTGCGCGTGGGGTCTCCGACATCACACCCGTCGATCGACCGGTGCGATGTCGATGCGTGCACGTGCATCAGATGCGGCCGCATGGTGCGACGAAGCGCGCGTCGATCCACGAGCGATGTCGCGAAGGGTGCTCAGGCGGATGCGTCGAGGTACACCGAGCCGCGCGGCTCGTCCGTCGCGGCGACCTGGCGGAGCGCACCGAGGTGCTCCAGGGTCTGCCGCCGCTCCGTCTCGAGCTCCGCGAGCCGGTCGCGCTGCGCGGCCAACAGCCGGGAGGCGCGACCCACCAGTGCGCGCGGCACCGGCCCGAGCGTGGTCGGCTCGGTCCACGCGGTGGCGTCCGGCACCTCGGCTGCGGTCTGCGAGGTGGCGGGCACGGTGGCGTCCGCCGCGGACGCCGCGGTCGTCGTCAGCTCGCGTTCGAGGGCGTCGAGCAGCGCCGCCCACTCGCGGCGGCCGACATCGACGGCGACGTCGTCGGTAGCGATCTCACCCGCATCAGGCGACACCGAGTGCTCCCCCGCTGCCGACCTGCGGCGCCTGCGTCGTCGCGAGCGCTGCGGCCGCCTCGTGCCACGACTGCCGCAGGGGTTCGAGGATCCGGATGCAGTCGCGCGTTGCCTGCACGTCGCGGTGCACGTTCGCCGTGATCAGGGACGTGGACGCGTAGTTGTAGATCGCGAGGAGCCCCTCGCCGCCGTCCCACACGTCGATGCGCAGTGTCGACGACAACTCGCCGACGATCGCCTGGGCGTGCAGGAGCTGCTCGCGCGCGGCCTCCCAGTCGGACGTCGTCTGCGCGGCCTCGGCGCGGTGCAGGTCGAGGAGCAGCCGGTCGTAGAGCATCGTGACGAGCTGCGCGGGCGTCGCCGACAGCACGGCCTCGTTCGTGTACTGCGCGCGGCGCTGGTCGGTCACCGTGCGCGGCTGTGCGGCCTGCCGGAAGGCAGCCGACTGCAGGTCGAAGGCGTTCATGGTCGTTCCCGTCACTTCGACGTCGACGCCAGCTGGCTCGAGAGCCACGCCGACTGGGACTGGAGCTTGCTGAGGCTGGTCTCGAGGGCGGAGTACTGCGCCTGCAGCGTTGCCCGGCGAGCGGTGAGGCGGTCCGACCAGTTGTCGATCTGCGTCGAGAGGTCCTTCGCGACCGACTGCTGCCCGGTGATCGAGGTCGTGATCGATCCCGTGTACTTGTCCGACGCGGCCGTCGCCGCGGCGCCGACGTTCGTCGCGACCCCGGAGAGGATCGCCTGCGTGCCCTGCGGGTCGTCCGCCAGCGCCTTCTGGAAGGCGTCGGCATCGAAGCTGAAGGTGCCGTCCTTCTGGATGACGATGCCGATCGACGACGGCGACTTCCCGTTCACCGGCGTCGACATCGTCGTCGTGAGTCGCTGCACCGCGTCGCGGGTCGTGCCGTCCCCCGTCAGGACCCCGGCCTTCGTCGACGTCGTCCCGGTGGTCGGGCTCGTGGTGCTCGTCACCGCGGTGTTCGTGGCGTAGTACGAGGTGACGGCGTTGAGCGCGTCGACGAGCCCGGACGCGACGGCCTGCGCCTTCGTGGTGTCCTGCGCCACCGTGACCGTCACGGGGTCGGTGGTGGTCTGCGTGACCGTGACGTCGAGTCCCGGCAGCAGGTCGTCGAACGTGTTCGTCGCGCTCGTGACGGTCTGCGCGGCGGCGGTCCCCGCCCACAGCGTGACGCTGGCGTCCCTGCCCTGCGTGACGATCGCGGCACCGGGCTGCGTGAAGACGCTGGTCGCCGTCCCCGCCGTCACGTCGTCCGAGGTCCCGCGGTAGAGCGAGAACGACGCCGCTGCGCCGGTCTTCGTCGCGCTGAGCTGCAGGCGGTAGAGCTTCGTGCCGTCCGTGTCGGTGCCGGCGGCGACCTTCGTGGCGGTCACACCGGCACCGGCCTTGTTGATGGCGGTGACCGCGTCGTCGAGTGACCCCGAGGTCGGTGTGACGGTGGTCTTCTTCCCGTCGGCCCCGACGAGCGTCAGCGGCTCGGCTGCCGACGCCCAGGTCGACATCGCGGCGGTGACCCCGACGTGCGCGGCCGCGGTCGATCCGACCTGGAAGCTGACCGAGCCGGCGGAGGCGGTGGCGTCGGTTGCGACCGTGACACCGGTGGACGAACTCGTGGCGCCGTACACGTCGAGCGAGGTGGCCTTGGCGGCGTCGCCGGCCTTCGTCGCAAGGGTCTGCACCAGCGAGTTGATCGTCTGCAGCGACGACACGAAGGAGTTCGTGTCGGTGAGCTTGTTCTTGAGCAGGGTCTGCGGGACCTGCTCGATGGTCATCAGCGAGTTGATCAGGTCCGAGGTCTTGAGACCGCTGACCAGACCGTCGATCGCGAGACTGTTGCCCGAGACGGACGACGTCGACATCGCGGGGCTCCCTGTCGTCGGGGGTGGTCGTGGGTGTGGTGACGCCGCCGCCCGGAGGACTAGAACTCCTCCGGACGACGGCGTCGGTGGTGCTAGCGGAGGAGCGAGAGCACACCCTGGGTGCTCTGGTTCGCCTGCGCGAGCATCGAGGTGCCGGCCTGGCTCAGGATGTTGTCGCGGGTGTACTTGACCATCTCCTGCGCCATGTCGACGTCGGTGATGCGCGAACCAGCGGCGGTCAGGTTCTCCTTGGCCACGTTCGTCACGTTGATGGCGTGGTCGAAGCGGTTCTGGACCGCACCGATGTTCGAACGAGCGGCGGAGACGTTCTTGATCTCGGCGTCGATCGCCGTGATCGCGGACTGCGCGCCGGCGTTGGTCGTGAAGTCGAGCTTCGCGGCCGTGCCGTCGGCGGCGGCGTCCACCGTGAGGTTCGACGCGATCTTGCTGACGTTCGCGCCGCTGAGGTCGACGACGATCTTGCTGGAGTCGTCACCGTTGGCGCCGACCTGGAAGGTCAGCTTGCCGACAGCGGTCGCGGCGCCGGCCGTGGACGTCGCAGCCTTGCCGTCGAGCAGCTTGATGCCGTTGAAGTTGGTCGAGTCCGCGATGCGGCCGAGCTCCTGCTGGAGCTGCCCGACCTCGGTCTTGATCGCTTCACGCGACGTCTCGTTGTTCGAGTCGTTGCCCGCCTGCACGGCGAGGTCGCGCATGCGCTGGAGGATTGAGTGGGTCTCGGTGAGGCCACCTTCAGCGGTCTGCACGACGGAGATGCCGTCCTGCGCGTTGCGGGCGGCGACCGTGAGGCCACCGACCTGCGACTTGAGTCCCTCGGAGATCGTCAGGCCCGAAGCGTCGTCGGCGGCGCGGTTGATGCGGAGACCCGTCGAGAGCTTCTCGAGGGACTTCGACAGGTCGTTCTGCGTCGCGTTGAGGTTCCGGTACGTGTTGAGTGCCGAGAGGTTGGTGTTGATGGACATACCCATGGTGGTTTCCTCCGTGAATCCTTGGGTGGTGGTGCCTGCCCGTCCATGGGCTGACATCCGTGACTCTCGGCAGGTGCGCCGAGGTCGTTAGGTGTCGGCGAGGAATTCTCCTCGCCGAAGATCAGCTGGCGACCACGGCCGTCGGCGCCGACGCGTCCTGCACGGCCCGGGCGACCCCGGCGGCGGCGTTCGCGGCGACCCGCGCCAGGTACGCGCTCCGCCGCGCGGCGGTCGTGCGGGACACCGGCTCGACCGCGGTGCCGTCGCCGTAGTGCTCGGCGAGTCCGTCGCGCAACAGCCGCATCGCCTCGGACCGCTGCTGCGACACCGCGGAGTGCGTGATCCCGAGCTCGGCGGCGACCTCGGTCACGGACCGGTCGCCGAAGTAGACGTTCTCGACGACGTAGCGCATCCGGTCGGGCAGCGCGGCGACGGCGGCGCGCAGGTACCGGCGCTTCTCGGCCTCGAGCAGGTCCTCGCCGGGCAGCGGCTGGTCGGACACGACGACGTCGTGCACGGTCTCGTCGAGCGTGCCGACGGTGCGGCCCGCGTCGGACATCGCGTCGGCGGCGGTCTTGCGGTCGACGCCCATCGCGTCGGCGATCTCCTGCACGCCGACGGAGCGGCCGAGCCGGGCGGACAGGGCCTCCTGCGTCGCCAGGGTCTCGCGGATGCGCTTCCGGGTGCCGCGCGATGCCCAGTCGGCCGACCGCATGTCGTCGGCGATCGCGCCGGTGATCCGGGTACGGGCGTAGGCGCCGAACGGCACGCCGAGGTCCGGGTCGAACGCCTCGGCGGCGGCGACGAGTGCGAGGGACCCCACGGCGGCCAGGTCGTCGCGGTCGAGGTGGGTCGCGCGCGCTCGGACGTCCGACACGATGTAGCCGACGAGCGGCAGGTGCTCCACGATCATCGCGTTGCGTGCGTTCCGGTCCATTGGCTTCCCCTGGTCGACGTGCTGACTGACCCGTCCGTGGGCGCGACGGACACCGGCCCTCTGGAGGCCGGTGCGGTCGACGAAGAACCACCCGGTTCCCTCCGGGCGGCGCACCCGCGCCCCTGCGACGCGGTGCGGGGGCGGGCCCCTGCGGTGCGTTCCGAATGTATCGGCTGGGAAGCCCCAGGAGCAGGCTGTGAACGTCCCCAGTGCGGGGGGACGCGGGGTTCCAGCGGTCCGCACTTCGGCGGACACACGGGCCGCAACGACCGTTCCTGTCCCCCGATCTGGGTGACGGCGCGTCCCCCGGTGAACGGCGGTCGGGAGGCTCGACCCTCTTCCGCCCCGCCGCTCGCGCCCGACCCCTGCTCACCTTCACCGCCGTGGTCCGCTTACGACGGACGGCCCGGCGTCGATAGTCCCCGGTGTCCACCGGAAGGCGGACCGGCACGACCCGACCGTCGCCGAACCCGACCCCACCAGCGAGGAGCCATGAGCGTGAACGACCTGTCCGCCGTCCTCTGGCGCGAGCGCGAACTGCTCGAACTGCTCACGTTCAAGCTCGAGGAGGAGCAGCTCCTGCTCGCCGCCGGGCGTTCCCGCTGGGTCTCGCACGCCAGCCGCGAGGTCGAGCAGGTCCTCGAGCGCCTCCGCAGCACCGGACTCGAGCGCGCCGCGTCGAGCGCCGCCGTCGCCGAGGAGTGGGGCGTCGACCCGGACGCCCCCCTGCGCGACGTGGTGGCCGCCGCACCGAACGGCCCCTGGGGTGAGATCCTCACCGCGCACCTGACCGCGATGGTCGAGCTGACCACGCAGATCGGCGCGCTCCGCGACGAGAACGACCGCTTCCTCCGCACCGCCGCGCAGGCCACCGAGGAGACCCTCGCCGGCTCGGTCGGCGACGCCGCGACCTACGACGCCTCGGGCGGCTCCGGCTCACGGGCCGACGGCGCTCGCCTGTTCGAGGGGACCCTGTAGCGCCGTGGTCAGCACCTTCGGATCCCTCGCGACCGCCTACTCCGGCCTGACGGCGGCCCGCGCCGGCATCGACGTCACCGGGCAGAACATCGCGAACGCGGGCACCGCCGGGTACACCCGTCAGCGCGTCACTCAGTCCTCGATCCCCGCCGTGCAGACCGGCTTCGTCCGCGGGACCGCTGCCCTCGCCGGCCAGGGGGTGTCGATCGACGGCATCGCCCGTCTCGGCTCCCTGACGCTCGACGCCGGCCTCCGTACCGCGACCGGCTCCTCGGCGTGGGCGCAGACCCGCGCGACCGGGCTCTCGGCGATCGAGGACGGCCTGCACGAACCCGGGAAGAACGGCCTGTCGGCACAGCTCGACGCCTTCTGGTCCGCCTGGAGCGACCTGGCAGCGCACCCGGACGACGCGGGCGCCGCCTCCTCCGTGATCGCCACGGCGTCCACCGTCGCGGGTACCCTGGCCGCCGGCTCGACGGCCCTCGACACGCAGTGGAGCACCGTCCGGTCGACCGCCGCGACCCAGGTCGACCAGCTCAACGACGCCGCGGCGCAGGTCGCCGACCTGAACGGGCAGATCCGGTCGACGCTCGCCGCCGGCGGCAACGCGAACGAGCTGCTCGACCAGCGCGACCAGCTCACCCAGCAGATCGCCGGGTTCGCGGGCGGCACCGTCCGGACGAACACCGACGGCACCGTCGACGTGCTCCTGGGCGGCAACCCGCTCGTGCAGGGCGACACCGTCCGCACCGTCGCGCTCGAGGGCGGCGCACGTCTCGGCGACGGGCAGGCCGTCACCCTGCGCTGGACTTCGGGCAGCGCCGGCGCGGTGACGCTCGACGGCGGTTCGATCGGCGGTGCGCTGTCGCTCCTCGCCCCGGCCTCGGGCGGCACCGGCGGCGCGATCGCCGAGGCTTCGGCCGCGTACGACCGGGTCGCGACCCGTCTCGCCGAGACCGTGAACACCGAGCACGCGAAGGGCACCACGCCCACCGGGGCCACCGGGCAGCCGTTCTTCGCCCTCGCCGCGGGCACGCCGGCGGCGCAGGGGCTCTCGGTCGTCCCGACGGACGGCGACGGCCTGGCGACGCGGAACGCGGCGGGGGAACTCGACGACTCGTTCGCCGACGCGCTCTCGCGACTCGGCTCGGCCGCCGGGGGTGCGGACAGCACCTGGGCGACGTTCGTGGCGGGGGTGGGCAGTGCCTCCCGGACGGCCGGATCGGAGGCGACGCTCACCGGGCTCGCCCTGACCAGCGCGCGCACCCAGCAGCAGTCGGGCGCCGGCGTGGACCTCGACGAGGAGAACGTCGCCCTGCTCAGCTACCAGCACGCCTACCAGGGCGCGGCGCGCGTCCTCACCGCGGTCGACGAGATGCTCGACACGCTCATCAACCGCGTCGGACTCGTCGGGAGGGGCTGACCGTGATCACCCGTGTGACCACCCAGATGTCGATCGCGTCGGCGACGGAGCGGCTGCAGGCGAACGCCGCCCGCGTCGCCGAGGCCACGCAGCGTGCCACAACGCTGCAGGCGATCACGAAGCCGTCGGACGACCCGGTCGGCACCGGTTCGTCCATGCAGGTGCGGAAGGAGCAGGCCGCCGCCGCGCAGTACGCGCGGAACGCGGACGACGCCGTCGGCTGGCTCGCGACGACCGACAGCGCCCTGTCGGGAGCGCACTCGGTGCTCGCGACGGTGCGGGACCTGACCGTGCAGGCCGCGAACTCCGGCGTGATGGACGACACCGCCCGCGACGCGTTCATCGCGCAGTTCCGGGCGCTGAAGGCCGACCTCGAGTCCGCCGCGAACACGACCTACGGCACCCGGTCGGTGTTCGCCGGTTCGTCGACGGCACCCGACGCGTACACGTCCGGCTCCGGTTTCGCCGCCTCGACGACCGCGGTGTCCCGACGGGTCGGCGACGCCCAGACCGTGCGCGTGGACACCCCGGGAACCGCGGCGTTCGGCTCCGGCTCGTCTTCGGTCTTCTCGGTGATCGACGGCATCGTCGCCGACCTGCAGAACGGTGTGGACGTGAACCCGAAGCTCAACGACGTCGACGCGGCGTTCGGCACGCTCCGCGCGGCGCAGGCCGACGTCGGTGTGCGGCACGCGGCGGCACTGAGCGCCCAGGACGCCCTGAAGACCTCGTCCGTCGCCCTGGAGACCCGCCGCGCCGGTATCGAGGACCTCGACCTCGCCGGCGCCGTCCTCGACCTGCAGGTGCAGCAGACCACCTACCAGGCAGCCCTCGCCGTCACCGCGAAGGTCCTGCAGCCGACCCTGATGGACTACCTCCGATGAGCATCGACCTGACCTTCCCCACGCCCCCGTTCGGGCTCGCGCCGGCGCCCGTGTTCACCCTGGAGCCCGTCGAGGGCGCCGAGGGCCTCTTCGCCCTGCACGGCGACGACGCCCGGCTCTTCCTGCTCGACGCCGCGGTGCACCTGCCCGACTACGCGCCCGAGCTCACCGACGAGCAGGCGGCGACGATCGGCCTGACCGACCCCGCCGACGCGATGCTGCTCGTCGTCGCGAACCCGGGGGCGTCCGGCACCACGGTGAACCTGCTCGCGCCGGTCGTCGTGCACGCCCGGACGGCCGTCGGCGCGCAGTTCATCCTCGAGGACCAGGACCTGCCGCTGCGCGCGGAGCTCGCGCGGCGGTAGGGCGCGGGGCGCTCTTGCGTCGGGGCGGGGGGCTTGCGTCGGCGCTCTCGCGTCGGCGCGTCGGCGCGCGTTCTTCGACATGGCGCGCGTCGATCGACACGCGGAACGTCGCTCCATGCGCCCGCATCGTGTGCGCGCGCATCGTGCGACATCGCACCCGTCGATCGACCAGTGCGACGTCGAATGTTGCACTCGCATGGATCGTCGTGACTCCTGCACACGCACGCGTCCGGCGAGAGTTCTCCACGGAGTGCGCCGATCGCGTCCGCGCGTGACCTGCTGTCGACGACCCTCGATGCATGAGGACAGCTGACGAGGTCGACCTGGTACGGACCGCACACCTGCCGAGCGCAGAACGGCGGGCACTCGAGCGGGCGACGGTGCGAGGTGCCTACGAACGTGTCCGCCCGGGTGTGCTCGTCCCGGCAGGCACGGCCGCTGCGCTCGATCCGGAGCAGCGGCACGTCCTGCTCGTCCGCGCTTCGCTCCCGCGGCTGCGCGAACACGACGTCCTCAGCCACGAATCGGCCTGCGCGGTGCTCGGCCTGCCGGTGGTCGGCGACTGGCCCGTGCGCGTCCAGGTCGTCGATCCGCTGACGAGCGGCACCAGGGTCAGCTCCTGGTTCGTCCGACACGGCGCCGAGGCTCGCCCACCGAAGGTGTTCCGCGACCCGCACGGACGGCCGACGACGACCCCGAGCCGGACCGCGACCGACCTCGCAGCCGCGCGCCCGTTGCTCACCGCCCTGCCCGTCGTCGACCATGTCCTCCGCTGGCGACAGGCGACACCAGCCGACCTGCAGCAGGAGCTCGATCTGCTCCGGCCGAAGGGGCGCACGAAGGCGGCGACGGCGGTCGGGATGGGGTCGGCGCTGTCGGACTCCCCCGCGGAGTCGGTGTGCCGGGTGCGCTTCCGACAGCTCGGAGCGCCGGAGCCCGTGCAGCAGCACCTGCTCACGCGGTCGGGCGAACGGACCGCGGTCGTCGACTTCTGGTTTCCCGACCACGGCGTCGTGGTCGAGGTCGACGGGCGGGCGAAGTACGGCGAGGGCCCGGAGGCCGCCGCGGCGCACTGGCAGGAGAAGCAGCGCGAGGACTTCGTCCGGTCCTTCCCCGAGGTCCGCACCGTCGTCCGGGTCGTCTGGTCGGACCTGATGGCGCCCGAGCGACTGCGCGCGAAGCTCCTGCGGGCGGGCGTGCCGTGCCGGTGACCACGAGGGAGCGGTCGCGCTCGGTGATCTGTGCGAGCGGAGCTCCCACCACCCCCGGGTACCGTCACCCTCATGGCCCGACAGCACAACGACGGGGCGATCGTGCCGATGCCGCCCGCCCCGGTCCAGCCCGACACCCGCGACGACCGGACCCCCATGCCGGACAGTCCGAGCGGGTGGACGAAGCTGCTCGACCGTGTCATCGCGGTACAGCGACCGGTGGTGGTCGCGCACGTCAACGCGGTGCGCCGCCGGCACCCGGACGCGAGCCCCGCCGAGGTGATCCAGATCCTCGAGCGTCAGTACCTCGCGGCGGTGACGACCGGCGGCGCCGCGGTGGGTGCGAGTGCGGTGATCCCGGGCGTCGGCATGATCGCCGCGCTGGGGCTGAGCGGTGCGGAGACGGTCGGGTTCCTCGAGGCCACGGCCCTCTTCGCGCAGTCGGTGACCGAGGTGCACGGGATCGCGCTCGACGACCCCGAGCGCTCACGCACGCTCGTGATGGCCCTGATCCTCGGCGCTCCCGGCACGCAGCTCGTGAAGCAGCTCGCGACGCAGGCGGCCGGGGGCCAGGCCCGCCAGGCGTTCTGGGGCGAGATGGTGACCTCGTCGCTGCCGAAGCAGGTGGTGAGCGGCATCGGCGGGAAGGTCCGCGACCAGTTCATCAAGCGCTTCGCCGCACGGCAGGGCACGTCGGTGCTCGGCCGGGCGCTGCCGTTCGGCATCGGGGCTGCGGTCGGCGGCCTCGGGAACCATGCACTCGGCCGCAAGGTGATCCAGGCGTCGCGCGAGGGCTTCGGCATGCCTCCTCGACACTTCACCGTGGTGCTGCCCGCGAAGCCGACGAAGGAGGAACGTGCCCTCGCCCGCGGTCGCGGTGCCGAGGAGACGAACGGTCGGACCGCAGGCGGCGGTGCCGGGGCTGGTGCCGGTACCGGTACCGGAGAGAAGACGAGCCGGGCCGAGCGCCGACGCCGGAAGCACCGTGACGACGAGGACCTGTGGGCCGACACTCCGCACCGGGAGGAGCGCGACTGACGGGCCTCAGGCCCGCTGAACGCCCGACAGACCCGCGCGCCCACCGCATCCGGGCGCTCGTCGCACCCACCGACGGACGCCCATCGGGACCGTCCCGCCCGTGACGTCTGCTGCGTCCGTCCGGAGCGCCGACGGGCGGGAGGCGCGGTACCACCCGGCACCGCGCCTCCCGTCCGTCACCTGCTCACGACGTCACGCGCGCCGCTTCGGCGTCCGCACTACCTGCCCGGCGTGCGCGAACCCACCGCCGAACCCGAACAGCAGCGCGAGCGCGTCCTCCGGCAGCTCCCCACGGTGCCACGCCTTCGACAACCCGAGCGGCACGCTCGCGGCAGAGGTGTTCCCCGACTCGACGACATCGCGCACGACGTACTTGTCCGCTCCGCCGAGTGCCTCGGCGAGGGGCTCGATGATGCGGAGGTTCGCCTGGTGGAACGCGAACACCGCGATGTCGTCGAGGGTCACCCCGGCGGCGTCGACGACCTTGCGGGCGTGACCCTCGGCCTCGGTGATCGCCCACCGGTAGATCGACCGACCCTGCTGCGTGAAGTACTCCGGATCGCGGGTGACGAGCACGGCCTCGTTGAGGTGCGGCACGCTCCCCCACGACACCGGCCCGATCTCCGCCGTCTCCGAGGCACCGATGACGACCGCCCCGGCGCCGTCACCCACGAGCACGCAGGTCGAGCGGTCGGTCCAGTCGGCGATGCTCGACAGCGTCTCCGAGCCGATCACGAGCGCAGTGTCCGATGCCCCGACGCGGATCGACTGGTCGGCGAGGGCCATCGCGTACTCGAAGCCGCTGCACGCGGTGTTGATGTCGATCGGCGCCGGGCCGTTCGTCATGCCGAGGGCGGCTGCGACCCGGCCGGCCGTGTACGGCGACCGCTCGCGGTGTGTGGTCGAGGCGACGATCACGAGTCCGATGTCGGCGGGCTCGAGGCCTGCGTCGGCGATGGCCATCCGGCCGGCCTCGATGGCCATCGACACGACGCTGTCGTCCGGTCCCGCGATGCGGCGGGTCTTGATGCCGGTGCGGGTGGTGATCCACTCGTCGTTCGTCTCGACCATGGTCGACAGCTCGTCGTTGGTCAGGACCCGGTCGGGCTGGTGGTGGCCGAAGCCGAGGATGCGGCTGCCACGGAGTGCTGGCGTGTTCACCCGCGGCACGCTACTCCCCTGCGTGCACCACCCATGCCGCGCGGAGCATGCGCTACCGAGCTCGGCCGGACCGCCGACACGCCGCGCCTCACTTGCGCGCAGCTGCCGTCGCCCGGTCGTTCGCTCGCTTGATCGCCTGCACGAGCTCGTCCTTGTCCATCTTCGAGCGCCCGCTGATGTCGAGGCGCTTCGCGACGTCCATCAGGTGTGCCTTCGAGGCGTTCGCGTCGACGCCGCCCTGCGTCTCCCCGGACCCGCGTGTCCCCGCGGCGCCGGTGTCGGACGGGCCGGAGGAGTCCTTCTCCTCCCAGTGGTCGCCGACCTTCTCGTACTCGTGCTTGACCGCGGCGTACGCGGTTCGGTGCGCGCGTTCCCCCGGCCCGTAGGTCTCGTTCGCCGAGTCGAGGGTCTCCGTGAAGATGTCCTGCGCATGCTTCGGCGATCGCTGCAGGGTGCTGGGGATCTCGTCCTTCGCGGGCATGGTGCGTCCTTTCTCCGTGGAACCGTATGCCGTCGGCCGGCAGGAACGGCGAACCCCCTTCTACGCCTCGCACGTGACCGGCACCCGCAGGGCCTGGTTCGCACACCCGCACCCGCGTAGACCGGACCCATGGACTACACACACCTCGGACGGACAGGGTTGTCGGTGTCACGAGCGGTGCTCGGCACGATGAACTTCGGACCGGAGACCAGCGAGGACGACTCGCACGCGATCATGGACCGGGCGCACGAGCTCGGCGTGAACTTCTTCGACACGGCGAACGGCTACGGCGGCTCGGTGGGCAAGGGCGCCACCGAGGAGATCATCGGCCGCTGGTTCGCAAAGGGCGGTGGCCGGCGCGAGAAGACCGTCCTCGCCACGAAGGTCTACGGCGACATGACCGACTGGCCGAACGGCGGCAAGCTGAGCGCGCTGAACATCCGGCAGTCGCTCGACGCGAGCCTCCGCCGCCTGCAGACCGATCACGTCGACCTCTACCAGTTCCACCACGTCGACCGCGCGACCCCGTGGGACGAGATCTGGCAGGCGATCGACGTCGCCGTGCAGCAGGGCAAGGTGCTCTACGTCGGCTCGTCGAACTTCGCCGGCTGGCACATCGCGCAGGCGCAGGAGGCCGCCGCGCGCCGGGGCAGCCTCGGCCTGGTGAGCGAGCAGTCGATCTACAACCTCGTCGTCCGCGACGTCGAGCGCGAGGTGCTGCCCGCGGCGCGCGAGTACGGCCTCGGGGTGATCCCGTGGTCGCCGCTGCAGGGCGGGCTGCTCGGTGGCGTCATCGAGAAGACCGAGAACGGCTCCCGTCGTCTGTCCGGCCGCAGCGCCGAGTACGTCGAGGGGCACCGCGACCAGCTCACGGCGTACGAGTCGTTCGCGAAGGAGCTCGGCCACACCCCGGGTGAGCTCGCCCTGGCGTGGCTGCTGCACCAGCCCGGCGTCACCGCCCCGATCACCGGCCCCCGCACGATGGAGCAGTGGGAGTCCGCGGTCCGCGCCGTCGCCATCCGTCTCGACGAGGCGGCCCTGGCGCGCCTCGACGAGATCTTCCCGGGACACGACACCGCGCCGGAGGACTACGCCTGGTGACCTGATCCCGCGGCGCACCACGCGTCGTGACGACGAGCACGGCCGGGAGGCGCGGTGCGGGTCGGACCCGCACCGCGCCTCCCGGCCGTGGTCGCGTCACTCCGTGTGCCGGTGGCTGCAGTTGAACCACCGTTCCGACATCGAACCAGCCCGCTGGCCTGGTTCGATGTCGGATCCCTGGTTCAAACGAGACGCCCTACACGCGACGCCCGCACACGACGACGGGCCCCGCGCCTGCTGTGTGCGCGGGGCCCGTCGTGCGGGTGGTGCGGTGCCTAGCGGACCGAGACCGGGGTCTCGTCGCGCTCCTCGTAGAGGACGTAGCCCTCTTCGCCGTGGACCGCGGTGTCGATGCCGGCGACCTCGTCCTCGGTCTTGACGCGGAAGCCGATGGTCTTCTCGATGGCGAAGCCGATCACGAAGGCCAGGACGAACGAGTAGACGAGGACCGTCAGGGCGGCGACGGCCTGCTTGCCGAGCTGCTCGAACGAGCCCGAGTAGATGAGGCCGGTGGTGTCGGCGAAGAAGCCGAGGTAGAGCGTGCCGAAGATGCCGCCGACCAGGTGGACGCCCACGACGTCGAGCGAGTCGTCGAAGCCGAGACGGTACTTCCAGTCGATCGCGAAGCAGCAGACCACACCGGCGAGGAAGCCGAGCAGGATGCCCCAGCCCGGGGTCAGGGCGGCGCAGGCCGGGGTGATGGCGACGAGACCGGCGACGGCACCCGAGGCGGCGCCGACCGAGGTGGCCTTGCCGTCCTTGATCTTCTCGATGAGCAGCCAGCCGAGGATCGCGGCGGCCGGGGCGGCGAGGGTGTTCACCCAGGCGAGCGAGGCGATGCCGTCGGCGGCGCCCTCCGAGCCGGCGTTGAAGCCGAACCAGCCGAACCAGAGGATGGCAGCCCCGAGGAGCACGAAGGGCGGGTTGTGCGGCTTGTGGGCGCCCTTGGCGAAGCCGACGCGCTTGCCGAGCACGAGCGCCAGGGCGAGACCCGCCGCACCGGCGTTGATGTGCACCGCGGTGCCACCGGCGAAGTCGATGACGCCCCACGTGGCGAACATGCCCGAGGTGAGGTTGAACACCCACGAGGCGACCGGGAAGTAGACGACGGTGACCCAGACGCCGGCGAAGATCATCCACGCGCCGAACTTGGCGCGGTCGGCGATCGCTCCGGAGATCAGGGCGACGGTGATGATCGCGAAGGTTGCCTGGAAGCCGACGAACGCCATCGACGGGTACGCCGCGTTGATGGTCGACGCCTTGGCCTCCTCGAACGCCTGACCGAGGCCGATCTGGTTCCAGTCGATGCTGAAGAACCCGACGATGCCCGCCACGTTCGTGCCCGCGCCGTGGTTGGCGAAGGCGATCGCGTAGCCGTAGAGCACCCAGAGGACGCCGACCAGGGCGATCGCTCCGAAGGACATCATCATCATGCTGATGACGGACTTGGCCTTCACCAGGCCGCCGTAGAAGAAGGCCAGGCCGGGTGTCATGAACAACACCAGCGCCGCCATGATCAACACGAATGCCGTGTTGCCCTGATCAAGCATCTGTTCACCTCTCGCGAATGCAGGCGGCTCTCGGTTCCGCCTCGGGTGCTGATGAGTCTGGCGAGGCGACGTTTCGCGAGGGAGCACGATGTGTTTCGCGGGTGTAACGCGTTGCGCTCCCGTGTGAACGGTGTGTTTCCGGATGCCGGAAGACCGGTCCGACACCGCTGACGGGACGCCGGACGTGTCGGACGGGAGGCCCGTGGCGGATCCGCCACGCGCCTCCCGTCCGCAGGGTGGCTCAGTCGGCTGCGCGGGAGAGCGCGACCACGCGCGATGCGGCGCGCAGGTACTTCTTGCGGTAGCCGCCGTCGAGCATCGCCTGCGGGTAGACCTGGTCGAGGGGCGTACCGGACGCGACGATGCGGACCTGCGCGTCGTAGAGGCGGTCGACGAGCGCCACCCAGCGCAGCGCGTCGGTCTGGTCGGTGAACGCCTGCACGTCGGTGAGCCCGACGGCGTCGAGCCCCTCGACCAGGGCGACGTACTTCGACGGGTGCACGCTGGCCAGGTGGGCGACCACCGCGCGGAAGTCGTCGAGCGTCGTCGACCCCTCGGGCAGGGCACCGGCGACGTCGTCGACCGTGCGGGCGGACTCGTCCACGGCGCGCCGGCGGTAGTCGAGTCCGTCGATCCGCATCGTGTCGAACCGGTCGGACATCGCCTGGATCTCGCGGAGGAAGTCCTGAGCGGCGAAGCGGCCCTCGCCCAGGGCGCCGGGCGGGGTGTTCGACGTCGCCGCGAACCGGGTGCCCGACTCGGACAGCTCCTTGATGAGCCGCGTCATCACCATCGTGTCGCCCGGGTCGTCGAGCTCGAACTCGTCGATGCAGACGAGGGACGTCCCGCGGAGCAGGTCGACCGTGCCCTGGAACCCGAGAGCGCCGACGAGCGCGGTGTACTCGATGAACGTGCCGAAGGTCTTGCGCGAGGGCTCGGCGTGGTAGGCCGCGGCGAGCAGGTGGGTCTTGCCGACACCGAACCCGCCGTCCAGGTACACGCCCGAGCGCGCCGGCTGGACCGGTTCGCGGCGGCGGCCGAACAGTCCGCGCTTCGCCGGCTCCGGCCGGGTGGCGACGAAGGCCTCGACCGCGTCGCGGACCGCCGCCTGCGACGGGTACTCCTGGTCGGGCCGGTAGCTCGCGAACGACGCGTCGGCGAACTGCGGCGGCGGCACGAGCGCCGCGGCCATCTGCTGGGGTGTCACCTGCGGGTCGCGGTCGACGAGGTGTGCAGGCAAGTGTGGCCCCTCCGGGAAGCATGTCGTGCGGTGTCACGTTGCAGGTGGTGGTCGGTACGTCCGCGTACCGTTGCCCGCGGGCACCGAGGTCCGATCCTAGCCTCGCCGTGCCGCAGCCGTCCCGCACCTGGAGGTACCCCCGATGACCGCACCGGTCGACCCGTCCGAGAAGTTCGCCGCCTACGCCCACCCGGAGCGCCTGGTGTCGACCGAGTGGCTCCAGGAGCAGCTCGACGCCGGCACGCGCTCCCCCGACCTGGTCGTCGTCGAGTCCGACGAGGACGTCCTGCTCTACGAGACGGGCCACGTCCCCGGCGCGGTGAAGATCGACTGGCACACCGACCTCAACGACTCCGTCCAGCGCGACTACATCGACGGCGAGGCGTTCGCCCGACTCGTCGGCGGCAAGGGCATCGCCCGCGACACCACCGTCGTGATCTACGGCGACAAGAACAACTGGTGGGCCGCGTACGCCCTCTGGGTCTTCACCCTGTTCGGGCACGAGGACGTCCGTCTGCTCGACGGCGGCCGGGCGAAGTGGATCGCCGAGGACCGTGCACTCACCACCGACCGCCCCGAGGTCACCCCGGTCGAGTACCCCGTCGTGGAGCGCCGCGACGAGCAGGTCCGCGCCTTCAAGGACGACGTGCTCGAGCACCTCGGCAAGCCGCTCATCGACGTGCGCAGCGCCCCCGAGTACTCCGGCGAGCGCACCACCGCGCCGGACTACCCGGAGGAGGGCGCCCTGCGCGCGGGGCACGTCCCCACCGCCGTGAACATCCCCTGGGCCACCGCGGCCGCTGCCGACGGCACGTTCAAGAGCCGCGAGGAACTCGACGCCGTGTACCGCGAGGGTGCCGGCATCGGTGACGCCGACGAGGTCATCGCGTACTGCCGCATCGGCGAGCGCTCGAGCCACACCTGGTTCGTGCTGCAGCACCTGCTCGGATACGAGAACGTCCGGAACTACGACGGATCGTGGACCGAGTGGGGCAGCGCCGTGCGCGTCCCGATCGCCACGGGTTCCGAGCCGGGTACCGTTCCTTCCCGATGACGGACGCACCACTCCCCTCCTCCCTCGCCGAGATCCGCGACGACTTCCTCGAGCTGTCCCAGCAGGACCGGTTGCAGTTGCTCCTCGAGTTCTCCGACGAGCTCCCCGCACTGCCCGAGCGGCTGCAGGGGCACGAGGACGAGCTCGAACGCGTCGAGGAGTGCCAGTCCCCCGTGTTCATCACCGTCACGGTTGGTGCCGAGGGTGACGCGTCGGACGTGGTCCGGATGCACGCGACCGCTCCGCGTGAGGCACCGACCACCCGTGGCTTCGCGTCGATCCTGGCGCAGGGGCTGTCGGGGCTGACCGCGACCGAGGTGCTGGCGGTGCCGGTGGACTACCCGCTGACGCTCGGGCTCACCGAGGCGGTCAGTCCGCTGCGGATCCGGGGCATGGTCGGCATGCTCGGTCGGGTGCAGCGGCAGGTGCGGGCGGCCGTCGCGGCCTGATCGCGACCTGCTGACGGACGGGAGGCACAGTGCCAGCTGGCGCCGTGCCTCCAGTCCGTCAGTCCGTCGGTACGCGACATTTCCCTCGCTGGTCATCCTCGCTGCTGCCGTGCCAAGATCGAGGAGTCATCGGGGGGAGACGACATGGCAAAGGTCCACGGCAACGATCCGACGGGGTACTCGTACGGCGACGCTGACGCGCTGAAGACCGCGGCGCGCAACCTGGGGTCCGCGATCGACGGACAGACGGCGACGCGCTCCGCTGCGGTGACGAACGCGGAACGCGAGTTCCGCGGGTACTTCTCGCAGGTGTTCGCCGACAATGCCGGCATCGCCTCGCGGAGCGCGAGCAAGCTCTCGGACGCACTGTCCTCCCTCGTCGGGTTCGTCGACGAGCTGCGCGACGCGGCGAAGCAGGAGGACCGACGACGGGCCGACGCGAAGGCGTGGGAGGCCCGGAAGCGCGAGCGCGAGGAGAACTTCTTCGTCGGTGCCGCGCACGAGGTGTCGACGTGGTTCGGCGCCGAGGACGACCCGAAGCCGCCGGCACCCGAGCCGGAGCCCCAGCTCCAGGCCGATGCCGTCTCGGTGCGCGGTCGCACGATCCCGGCGGGCGGTGGCGGCAGCGGGGGCACGTCATCGGCGGTGCCGGCCGATCTCCGGTCCTTCGCCTCGACCACCCGAGGTGCCGACGACTCCCTGTCCGGCGCCGTGTCGTCGTTCCGCAACGCCCTGGCCGACTACGAGTCTGGGTGCAACTCGTGCTGGGGCACGTTGCACGCACAGTCCCTCGTGACGGCGGTGCAGGACTGGCTCGCGGACAACGGTCACGACGCCTCGTGGGCGGACACGGTGGCCGCGCAGTTCGAGGCCGCCGGCGGTGGGTCCGGACCGGCGACGCTCTCGGACGCCTCGATCGCGGCGGCGCTGGCGTCGGCCGGGGTCGCGGTCGGACGCGACGACTTCACGATCGGCCCGTTCTCCGCCATGGGGACACCACCCACCAACGGGTTCGCCGACGATCCGGTGAACACCGCGACGGGCAACTTCCTCGAGCCGGAGGACGACCTGACCTTCGGCGGCGCTGCGGCGTCCCTGCGGTTCTCGCGGATGTACAACTCGCTCGACACCCGAGTCGGGGCGTTCGGGGTCGGTTGGTCGTCGGTGCTCGACGTCCGTCTGGAGCTCGGCGACGAGCTGGCCTCGATCGTGCTCGAGGACGGGCGCCAGGTCGACTTCCCGCGCGAGGGCGACGGTTGGGGTCGCGGAGTCGGTCAGGACCTCTGGCTGACCTCGGAGCACGGCGCGATGATCGTGCAGGACAACGGCGGCGGGTGGTGGTCGTTCTCACCTGCTGGCTTGTGGCGTTCGAGTAGCCGAGGTGCTGGGAGCCGCGTCGATGTGCACCGAGACGACCACGACCGGATCATACGTCTGCAGCACGAGCTCGGGCGACAGGTCGAGGTGCAGTACGACGGCGACCGAGTGGGAACCGTCCGCTCCGCCGAGGGCCGAGTGCTGCAGTACCGGTACGACGACCTCCGTCGGCTCGTGGCGGTCGAGGGCGAGATCGGAACCCGACGCTACCGCTGGAACGACGCAGGCCTGATCGACCAGGTGACCGCCGCGACCGGCGTCGTCGAGTGCATCAACACCTACGACGACCGGGGCCGTGTCGTCGAACAGCGCTCGCCGTTCGGGCGGACCGTCCGGTTCTCCTACCTGCAGGGCAGGGTGACCTCCGTCTCCGACACGGACGGCAGCAACGCCAACACCTGGATCGCCGACCGCAACGGTCGTGTGGTCGGGATCGTCGACGCCGAAGGCGCACGACAGTCGATGTCCTACGACCGGCACGGACACCTGATCTCCGTCACCGAGCGGGACGGGTCAGTGACGGTGCACGGGTACGACGACCGCGGACGCCGCACGCGCACCGTGACCCCGGACGGCGCCGACGTGACGTACGCGTACGACGACCAGGACCGGACCACCACCGTGGTCACCGCCGACGGCGGGATCGTCGAGTACGAGTACCGCGGCGACGACCGCGATCCGTCGGTCATCACCGATCCCGTCGGCGGACGGACGCTCCTCGAGTGGCGTGCCGGGCAGCTGGCGCGTTGCACAGACCCGACAGGCGTGGTCGTCACGTTCCACCACGACGAACACGGCGACCTCGTCGCGATCGAGGAGGCCGACGGGGGGACGGCGCGCTTCGTCCGCGATGCAGCGGGACGCGTCGTCGAGGCGATCACCCCGCTCGGTGCCCGGACCTCGTACCGCTACGACTCGGCAGGTCTGCTGACCGCTCGCGAAGCTCCCGACGGTGGCGTGTGGCGGTTCGAGCACGATGATGCCGGGCGCGTGATCGCCAACACAGATCCGATGGGAGCCCGGACGGCGGTCGAGTACGGCGCACACGGGAAGATGACCGCGACGACCGACCCGCTCGGCCGCCGGACCACCAAGCGGTTCGACGAGCTCGGCAACGTCTCCGGAGTCGCCCTGCCCGACGGGGCGGAGTGGCGGTTCGTGCACGACGCACTCTCGCGGCTGCGAACCGTCGTCGACCCCGCCGGTGGTTCCTGGATCCGTGAGTACGACGCTGTCGGTGCCGTCACCGCGACCCTGGACCCGACGGGTGTCCGCACCGCTGCCGACCGGAAGCGCGCCGACGGCACCACTACCGTCAGTTCGGCGTTCGAGGACGTCAGTGTCCGCACCGATGCGCTGGGTCGGCCGGTCAGCGTCCTGCAGAGCGACGGGTCGTCCGCCGTGACCGTGCGCGACGCGGCTGGTCGAGTCGTCGAGTCGCTGGACGGCGAAGGCGGGCTGACCCGATTCGATCGCGACCTCGCGGGCCGCGTCGTTGCGGTCACCACCCCCGCCGGTCGGACGACGACCTACACGTACGACCGGTGCGGACGACCGGCGACCGCCACGGATCCGCTCGGCGGTCGGACGTCACTCCGCTACGACGCCGACGGACGTGTGATCGAGCGGACGTCTGCGAACGGCGACGTCGAGCGCACCGAGTACGACGCGGTCGGTCGGGTCATCTCCGTCGACGCGCCGGCCCTCGGGATGGTCCGGTACCGCTACGACCGGGCGGGGCGCGTGGTCGAGGCACGTGACCCGAGGTTCGGTCGCCGCTCGTTCCGGTACGACGCCGCGGGGCAGCTGGTCGCGGCGACCAACGGCCTCGGCGGGGTGACGCGCTACGAGTACGACGATCGCGGGCGGCTCGTCCGTACCACCGATCCGCGCGGAGCAGTCACGACGCGGACCTACACCGAGCTCGACAAGGTCGCCACCTCGACCGATCCCCTCGGCCGCACGACGAGCGCGACGTACGACGCTGCCGGTCGCCAGGTCTCCCAGACGGAGCCCGACGGCACCGTGCTCCGGTGGGAGTACGACGCAGCCGGTCGAGAGACGGCCCAGTACGTGGACGACGCACTGGTCGCTCGCATCGAGCGCGACCCGCGCTCGCGGACCGTGACCATCTCCGACCACACCCGGCCGGACGCTGCCAGTGCCCACCTGCTGGAGTACGACCCGCGGGGTCTCCTCGTCCGCCGAGTGACGGACGGTCGAGAGACGCGATGGACGTACGACGCGGACGGCCTGCGGACCTCGGTGCATGCGCCGGACGGCTCCGTGACGCGCATCGAGCGTGATCCCGCGGGTCGGCCGGGCACCGTCGAGCACACCGCGTTCGGCGCCGTCCATCACGAGTACGACGGCGCCGGACGACTCACGGCGGTGCGCACGGCAGGGACGAGCGACTCCTGGTCCCACGACCGCGGTTTCGTCGTCGGGCACACCCGCTCCGACGGGGACTCGACGGCGACGACACATCTGACCCGCGATCGAGACGGTCGGCTCGTCGGGATCGAGCGACCGGGCACGACGACGGTCTACGAGCACGACGCAGCGATGCAACTCGTCCGTGCCGACACCGACGGAGTCGAGACCGCTTGGTCCTACGACGCCGCCGGCCGACTCGTCGTCGAACACACCGAGGACACCACTCGCACGTTCGAGTACGACGATGCGGGCCAGCTCGTCGCGGTGACCGGGCCCGAGGGACGGACGTCCCACGATTACGACGCGCGCGGCCGGCGCGTGCGGAGCACCGCCCCGGACGGCACGGCGACGCGCTACTCGTGGGACGGGCGGGGGTGGCTCCGTCTGATCGCCTCGGGTTCGTCGAGCACATCGACCCATGTGGATGCGCTCGGCGACCTCGTCGACGTCGACGGCGTCCGACTCGACTGGGACGCCGGCGCCCCCGTTCCCACCCTGCTGGCCGTCGACGACTCCCCCGTGCTCCGTACGCCCGTCGGACTGCTCGGCGGCTCGGAGGGTACCGGCGCGACGGGCTGGCGGACGGCCCGCAGCACGCCCGAGGCCGATCCGTGGCAGCTCCTCGCCTCGGTCGCCGGCGATGCCAAGAGGGCGCTTTCCTTCGGCGCGGACGGAACCCCCGTCGTCGCCGGACTCGAGTGGATGGGCGCGCGCGCCTACGACCCCACGACCCGCGGTTTCCTCTCGGCCGACCCGATCACCGCGCCAGCGGGGGCAGCCTGGGGCGCAAATCCGTACTCGTTCGCCGGCAACGACCCGCTCCATGCGGTCGATCCACTCGGCCTCGCGCCGATCACCGACGCCGAGCTCGAGGCGTACGCCGCCGCCGAGCAGGGGCCGCTGGCGCGGGCGGCAACGGCAACCGGTGACTGGTTCAAGGACAACTGGGAGTACGTGGCGGGCGGGGCGATGGTCGTCGCGGGTGGTGCACTCATGCTCACCGGCGTCGGCGGTCCGCTGGGCGGGATGCTCATCGGTGCCGGCGCGGACACGATCATCCAGAAGGCCACGACCGGCGAGGTCAACTGGGGGCAGGTCGCCGTCAGCGGGGCGTTCGGGATGGTCGGGGGCGGCCTCGGGGCCGCGTTCGGCAAGCACTTCGTCGGGAACGCCGTCGAGGGCGCGGTCGAGAACGTAGCGAACACGGTCGTCAGCGGTCAGCCGCTCACGCCAGGCAAGCTCCTGGGTTCCGCTGCTGAGGGTGCCGCGACGTCGGCCGCGACCGGCGGCACAATGTCGAAAGTGCACCTGCCGTCGGCGGTGAACAAGCTCGGCGACGAAGCACCCATCCCACATCAAGGTGTGATCTACCTGCGAGAGGATGGGCTCGGCGGTCAGAAGCCTTATGTCGGTCAGGCCAAGGACTTGGAGCGCTTCGAGAAACGTCAACGCGAACACGCTCGGGCGAATCCGGATGCGATCTATGAGTACCGAGTGATCGACCGCGGTACGCCTGGTCAGCACCTCGACAGGCTCGAGGAATACCATATTCGACGCCTCGGCGGCCCGACCAACAAGAGCAATCCTGATGGGTTGCTCGAAAACAAACGACACCAAATGCGCGAAGCGCGCTACCAAGCAGCAGGAGGGGATCCGTATTGAGTGCTTCGAAGGACGTGCTGGAGGCGACGGTCGGCGATGTGTTCAGCGTAAGGGTCGACGACGATCGCGCCTACGTCGGTCAAGTTCTGCATGTCGGCGAGGGGGCGATGTTCGTCGTTGTCTTCGATCACCTCGTTCGGTATCCGGTCGCGATCCCCGATGCGCTCGCTTCGCTGATGAACCCGCCGATCGTGGCCAGTTGGACCTACGACGCGCGATTCCGGCCGGGGATGTGGGAAGTGGTCACGCAGGCACAGACCGACAATCGGCGGTATCTGCCCGCTTCCACGTGGGGGCTGCCGGAGACCGGGGGCGTCCGACTCACGAGTTTCGACGAGACGAGGACCCGCGCCGCGACCGCGGAAGAAGCCGCTACCATCCCGCCGAAAACGACGCGATCGCCCATGCTCATCGAAAAGTTCCTGATGATGGCTGCCGGTGTGGAACCCAGCAATCCCGTTCTCGAGAAGGTGCGCTGGGCGCCGATGCCATCATCGTCGGAACTCTTCCCGGAATGAGTTCGGCTTGCACCGGGGCCAGCGTCAACGTCTCGCGATCCCCTCGCCAGTGGCACTGGAGAGAGCGTTCGAGGCTCATCACGGCATCGCTCGCTGGATGTTGAACAGCGCGAAGAGCGTCTACGACGTGGCCATCGGAGACGTGTTCACGATTCCCGTTGACGACCAGCGCCGCTCGGTCGGCCAAGTCTTAGGCGAGTACAAATCTGCTCTCTATGTCATCGTCTTCGACCAAATCTTCGGAGCTGACCAGGACCCGTCGCTCCAACTCGAGGATCTAACGGGGTCGCAACCGCTGTTCGCCCGGCTGATCTTTGACTCCCGATTTCGACCAGGGATGTGGGAGATCATCGGACACGCTGCTGCCGACTCTGAGCGGTACCTACCTGCCTTCACCTACGGGGCTGCAGAACTCGATGGCGTCAAGATCACGGATTTCAGCGGCTCCAGGGTTCGGCGCGCTTCAGGACCCGAGTCGAAGGAGGTTCCTCGTCGCGCGATCGACTCGCCACTGATCTTGGAGAAAGCCATTCAGGCTCATCATGGCATCGGTCGCTGGCTGCCGGCTTTCGAAGAAGTTCGTTACCGACCGGGGATTGCGTGGTCGGAGCTGTTCGATTGATCGTGCATATCGGCATCAGACCGGAGTTCTGAAATGCATGAAGTGTTCTTCCTCTCGTCCATGGACAGCGGCGCTTCTCGTCCGTCTTCCGGTGCGAGGTCGATCGACCGGTTGAGCTTCCGAACGGTCGTCATGCGCTGATGGTCAGCTGCGATCCACCCGTCAACGGTCAGGAGATCGGTCACCCGCTCGGCATCAGTGAGTTGTTGCTGTGGAGTCGGTTTGAGGATGAGGACCTCTGGACAATCCCCGCCTTCCCGCACTTCGTGCAGATATGTCTGCCTGATGTCGATCTGTCTGCCGAAGCCATGCTCGCGAGCATCGCCTGGGGCGAGATCTACAGGACCGAGGCGGACGCTCGAGCACCCGAGCTGCCCGCTCGACCGGCTGAGCGAGCACGCCTGACTCCGGACCGCCCGAGGAAGAGCGCGCGATGAGCGAAGTGGTCGTCGAGGACGTCCCCCTGCTCCTCGTCGGAGAGACGGTCGACGCCATCTGGGTCGACTACTCGCTCCGACTCCTGCTCTCGAACGGCGCCACCGTCATCCTGGAGTGTCCGTTCTCCCTCGGTCGGTCCCCCGACGCCGCGACGATGATCGATCCGGAGGGCGACAAGTCGGGGCTGGTGCCGGCTCTCCGCCTGCACACGCTCGTGGTCACCGAGGCGCACGCCACGGGATCGACGCTGTCGATGACGTTCTCCGATGGCTCGCGTCTGAGCGCCGGACCGCACCCTGAGTTCGAGTCGTGGCACTACATCGGACCGGAGACGCCGCCGACCCGGATCATCATCATGCCGGGTGGGGGCCCTGCCATCTGGCTCCACCACCCAGAGACCGAAAGCGGCCTCCTGTCCTTCCGGACACGGCCGTCGGACGAACACCTGCTCCCCGCGTTCCACGACGTCTTCACATCGCTGACCGTCCCACCGCTCCGGTGGCTCGTCACCGATCTCGACATCGTCATGCGCTCGGGATCGACCGTGAACGTGCACGAGTGGGACCGTCGTCTCAGAGCAGCACCGCCACCTGGCCTGTGGTTCTCACACGACGAGATGCTGACACTCGTCCGCGACAACGACCAGCTGATCGACGGCGAGTTCTTCGGCGTCTCGTTCGGCGCCGCCGCTGACCCCGCCCAGGCGGTCCTCCGCATCGACTTCTTCGACAGCGGCGAGGCCACCGTGGTCCTCGATCCCTCGGTCATCGGTGTCTCGGAAGCGTTCGAGCGGCTGTTCGGTCCGGCGGTCGAGGTACCCTCGATCGGCAGCCGGAACGCTGACGATGCGGCGTACCGCGTCCAGTCGCTCCTGCTCGCGTTCCTCGACACGCTCCCCGCGCCGGGAACGGCGGAGCTCCGACTGCAGGCCGAGGCGGTGCGGGCCGTCCACGAGACAGCTCCGCGGATCTGGGACGTCGTGCTCGAGGAGACACCCCGAACCGACTTCCCCGACGGTCCCCTCCCGGGATCACTGGCCTACCGCACCGACCAGGCACCGCTCGCGGGTGAGGTCCTCGTAAGGATGCTCGACGGCCGGATCGATTCCGTCGAGCTCCCGTGGTTCACGACGGAGATGCCGACCGAACTCCCCCGGCCGGACCAGCTCATCCGCGCCGCGGACGAGCGCGACGGAGGTCACGGTGTTCGGTAGTCGGCACGGCCACGCCCGTCACACGACGGCTGCTCCCCACATCCTCGTGCAGGCCTGACGTGACGACCCCGGGCACGAGCGTGCCACTGCTCCGCCTCACTCTCCCCAGATGCCTCGGCGTCCCCGACCGTGCCCACGAGGTCCTGGCCGCTGTCCCGGACGGCACCGATGTGCTCGCGTACGACGCCCCCGCCGCTGCGCTGGCTCGCGCGCTCCGCCGGAGCAGACGAGCGGGCGAGCCCGGCAACGATGCCCTCGTGGCGCCCCTCGACGCGCTCGGGGACGAACCGGTCCTCGTCCGGCAGGTCGACTTCGGCGACGAGCTCGTCACGATCCTGCTCCGGGCAACGGACGGAACATTCCTGTCCGCCACGGTCACCGACCGATCCGCCGGGGTCGAGACCATCGGCGCCGACGAACTCGCGACGCTCCTCAGAGCCTCCGCAGCACCCGGTGCGGACCGGGCGCTCGAACTCGTCCGACTCCTCGCACCCGACGATCGCGTCAGGCTCTTCGAGCAGGGCGCTCGATCGACCGCACAGACGTTCGCGATCAAGTACGGTCTGGCCGCCGAGCGGGGCTCCACGGTCCTCGACCTCGAGTCCTTCGTCGCCGCGGTGTCCCGCTCCGGCGCTGACGACCTCCCCTTCTGTGCGCTCGACGTGCCCGGGGCGGTGGTGACCGTCGCGTTCACGCCGGACCGCACGGCGGTCCTCGCGACGACGATCGCGCGACGACCCGCGGACGATCAGGGCGAAGACAGGAGCTGACCCGGGACGCACGGGAGGCACGGTGCCAGCTGGCACCGTGCCTCCAGGCCGTCTGCAGTCGCGTCTACCGGGCGCTGGTCGCGTCCGTCGGCTGCACCACCTCGGTCAGCCACGCGAGGATCCTCGCGTCGAACCAGTCGGCGTCGTGGTTCCAGAGCTTCGTGTGCCGCGCGGAGGTCTGCACCTCGAGCCGCACGATGTCCGGCCGCACCCGCGCCAGCTCATGCGACGCCGACGACGGCACGAAGCCGTCGTCGTCACTGTGCAGGATGAGGATCGGCACCGACAGCTCGTCGGCCCGGGCGACCATGTCGAGCTCGCGCAGGTCCACCGGGTCGTGCAGCCCGGCGACGTGGTGCAGCACGGGCGTGCGGAGGATGCGCTGGGCGATCTTGCGCACCGGGCGCGGCAGCTTCAGGACCCGGCTCTGCGACTTGAGCACGGCGTGCCAGTCGACGACCGGCGACTCGAGCACGATCCCGTCGACGAGCCCGGCGAAGCGCGACCGGACGAGCGTCTGCAGGACGACGGCGCCGCCCATCGACCACCCCATGAGCACGACGCTCCGCGCCTGCTGCGCGGCGAGCCAGCGGAGGACACCGTCGACGTCCTCCCACTCGGTGCTGCCGAGTCCGTAGCGACCGTCGTCGCTGCGCGGGGCGACGCCGTCGTTCCGCCACGACGCGAGCACGACCGAGTACCCGGCGGCACGGAAGACCGGGACGGCGCGGATCGTCTCGGCGCGGGTGACCCCACGGCCGTGCACGAGCACCGCCCAGGGCGCGTCCGGGTCGTCGGCGCGGACGACCCACGCCGGTGCGGGGCCGTTCGGGGTCGGGATGTCGACGTCCTCGACCGGGACGTCGAGCTCGCCCGGCGTCAGGTAGAACCAGCCGCCCCAGCGTCCGCGTCGAGCAGCGGTCGGGTCGCCGGCGTCGATCGCGATGATGCGCCGGGTGACGGTCGTGTCCGTCGTGCCGAGCACCTCGCCGATGCGCATGTGCCCGGTTCCGCCGCCGAACCAGAGGCTGTAGCGGCCCTGCAGCTCGGTGTCGGCGGTCCGCTCGATGGTGACCGTCATCCGCCCGGGGTCGACCGCGTGGATCGGGACCCGCTCGACGCGCTTCCGGTCGGGCGTGACGACCGCCCGCGCCACCGCGGCGACGAACCCGCCGAGCACAGCCGTCGCGACTGCGGCTGCGGCGACGCCGGCCCCGAGCGCGACGAGACCGGCCGATCGTGCGGTCTCCTGGACGACGTCCTCGGCGGGTCGCGCTGATCGGGACATGGTCCGGAGCCTAGTCTGCAAGCGTGTCCGAATCCCGAGAGCCCGAGGCCTTCGAACGCCTGCGCGCGTTCGTCGCATCGGGCCGGACCCGCACCGAGACCACGGTGACGGAGATCCCCTCACCGTCACGGATCGCGCCGCACTCGATCGCCCTCGCGGCGGACGTCTCGGGGGCCGTGCACGGCATCGACTCCGACCTCGGGACCGGCCGATTCATCGCGCTGTACGACCCCGACGAGCCCGAGGGCTGGGGCGGCGCGTTCCGCGTCGTGACGTTCGCCCAAGCACCGCTCGAACCGGAGATCGGCGTCGACGAGTTCGTCGCCGACGTGACCTGGAGCTGGCTGGTGGACGCGCTCGCGGCCCACGGGGCGACGTACGACCGGGCGTCGGGCACGGCGACCAAGATCATCTCGCGCGGCTACGGCGACCTCGCGGCCCAGGGCGACGGCGCACAGCTCGAGCTCCGGGCCTCGTGGACGCCCCGCGACGAGGACCTGACCGCGCACGTCGAGGCCTGGGAGGAGATCGTCGCGATGCTCGCGGGGCTCCCGCCGGCGTCGGACGGCGTGACCCTGCTGGCTCCGAGGAGGACCACGAAGTGACCGACCCCGCCAGCCAGGCCGACTCCGCGCGCTCGGCCGACTCCGCGCGCTCGGCCGACTCCGCGCGCTCGGCTGACCCCGCGCGCTCGGCCGATCCCGCGTTCGAGGACTCGCACGCCACCGTCCGCGTGATCGAGGACCGCGACGAGTACCTGCGGGCGGTCGCCGCGATCGCCGCCGGGCGCGGCCCGGTCGCGGTCGACGCGGAGCGCGCGAGCGGCTACCGGTACTCGCAGCGCGCCTACCTCATCCAGGTCTTCCGCCGGGGTGCCGGTGCGTTCCTGTTCGACCCGATCGCGATCGGCGACTTCGCCGAGCTGCAGGAGGCCATCGTCGACGAGGAGTGGCTGTTCCACGCCGCCTCGCAGGACCTGCCCTGCCTGCAGGAGGTCGGCCTCGTGCCGACCCGCATCTTCGACACCGAGCTGGGTGCACGGATCGCCGGGTTCCCGCGCGTGGGTCTCGGCGCGGTCGTCGAGCAGCTCCTCGGCATCACCCTCGCCAAGGCGCACTCCGCCGCCGACTGGTCGACGCGTCCGCTCCCCCAGGCGTGGCTCGTCTACGCCGCACTCGACGTCGAGCTGCTCCCGGACCTACGGGACGCCCTCGCCGCGGTGCTCGACGCCGCCGGCAAGTCCCGGATCGCCGCCGAGGAGTTCGCCGCCGTCCTGACCCGCGCCCCGAAGCCGCCGAAGGCCGAACCGTGGCGCCGCCTGTCCGGCATGCACGCGCTCCGCGGTGCCCGAGCCCTGGCGATCGCCCGGTCGCTGTGGACCGCACGCGACGCGTACGCCCGCGAGGTCGACACCGCTCCGGGGCGGATCATCCCGGACTCGGCGATCGTGGCGGCCGCCGCGGCGAACCCGGCCTCGAAGTCGGAACTGAGCGCCGTGAAGGCCTTCACCGGTCGCGCGAGCCGGTCCGAGCTCGACCGCTGGTGGGCGGCCGTCGAGGAAGGCCGGACCACCGAGGACCTGCCGAAACTCCGCGGCACCGGCGAGGCCACGCTCCCGCCGCCCCGTGCCTGGGCGGACCGCAACCCCGAGGCGGACCTCCGGTACAAGGCCGCACGGGCCGCCGTCGTCGCGCGCGCCGAGGAACTCGACATCCCCGTCGAGAACCTGCTCACCCCGGAGACCCTCCGGGTGGTGTCCTGGGAGCCGCCGACGCCGATCGCGACCGAGACCGTCGGGGCCGCGCTCGCCACGCACGACGCCCGGCCCTGGCAGGTCGAGGAGACGGCGTCGATCATCGCGCACGCCTTTGTCGACGCCGCACAGCAGCCTGCTGCCGAGAGCAACACCGGCTCGTAGGAACACCCCAACCGGCATGCGTCCGCCCAGCCGGCGGGCATAGCGTCGGTACCGTCGCCGGGCTCGGCCCGGCCGGTCGGGGCGGAACGTGCCCCGACTCGATCGAAGAGGATCTGGAGGCCCGGATTGGCCAAGGCAGCAGACGTCGTGTTCGTGGACGGTGTGCGCACACCGTTCGGACGAGCCGGTGAGAAGGGGGTGTTCTGGAAGACTCGCGCCGACGACCTCGCGGTCCACGCGATGCGCGGCCTGCTCGACCGGAACAGCCAGCTCGACGGCGCGGCGGTCGACGACGTCGCCGTGGCCGCCACGACCCAGCAGGGCGACCAGGGCCTGACCCTCGGTCGCACGGTCGGCATGCTCGCGGGACTGCCGAAGTCCGTCCCGGGCTACGCGATCGACCGGATGTGCGCCGGTGCGATGACGAGCGTCACCACGCTCGCCGGCGCGATCGCGTTCGGCGCGGCCGACGTCGCCATCGCCGGCGGGGTCGAGCACATGGGTCGCCACCCGATGGGCTTCGGTGCCGACGTCAACCCCCGCTTCGTCGCGGAGCGCATGGTCGCGTCCGACGCGCTCGTGATGGGCAGCACCGCCGAGCGCCTCCACGACCGCTTCCCCGCCATCACGAAGGACCGCACGGACGCCTTCGCGGTCCAGTCGCAGCAGCGCCACGCCGCTGCGTGGTCGGCCGGCAAGCTGCAGCCGGACGTGATCCCGGTCGAGGTGAACACCGGCGAGGGCTGGGACATCGTCACGACCGACGAGCCGCCGCGGCCGGGCACAACCCTGGAGGCCCTGGCTGCGTTGCGCACGCCGTTCCGGCCCCACGGACGGGTCACCGCCGGCAACGCGGCCGGTCTCAACGACGGTGCCACGATGAGCCTCCTCGCCTCCGAGGACGGCGCGAAGCAGCACGGCCTGCCGACCAAGATGCGCATGGTCTCGTTCGCCTTCGCCGGCGTCGAGCCCGAGGTGATGGGCGTGGGCCCCGTGCCCGCGACGGACAAGGCGCTCCGCAAGGCGGGCCTGACCATCGACGACATCGGCCTCTTCGAGATCAACGAGGCGTTCGCCGTGCAGGTGCTCGCGTTCCTCGACAACTACGGCATCGCGCAGGACTCCCCGAACGTGAACGCGTGGGGTGGCGCGATCGCAGTAGGGCACCCGCTCGCGTCGAGCGGTGTGCGCCTGATGAACCAGCTCGCGGCGCAGTTCGCCGAGCGGCCGGACGTCCGGTACGGCATCACGACGATGTGCATCGGCTTGGGCCAGGGCGGCACCGTCATCTGGGAGAACCCGAACTTCAGCAAGAGCGCGGCACGGAAGGCGGCCTGACGATGACCACCACCCCGATCGACCAGCTGACCGAGCTCAGCGCCGACGAGGTCGTCACCCACTCGTACGTCAAGCACGTGCCGCTGCCGTCCGGTGGCACGCTCGCCCTCGTCACGCTCGACAACGGCAAGGACTACAAGCGGCCCTCGACGCTCGGCCCGCGGACCATGCGCGAGCTGTCGGACGTGCTCGACACCCTGCGCGCTGCGGCATCCGCCGGCACCATCCAGGCGGTCGCGATCACCGGCAAGGAGTACTGCTTCGCCGCCGGCGCCGACCTGTCCCAGGCAGCGGCGCTCCCCTCGCGCGAGGTCGCCCACGAGCTCGGCGCACTCGGGCACGCCACCCTCCGCAAGCTCACCGACCTCGGTGTGCCGTCGTTCGCGTTCGTGAACGGCATCGCGCTCGGTGGTGGGCTCGAGATCGCCCTGCACTGCACCTACCGGGTGTTCTCGTCGGCGGCGCAGGGCATCGGCCTGCCCGAGGTCTTCCTCGGCATCATCCCCGGCTGGGGTGGCGCCACGCTGCTCCCCCGCCTGATCGGACCCGAGAAGGCGCTCCGCGTCATCGTCGAGAATCCGCTCAAGAACAACCGGCTCATGGACGGACCGGCCGCCGTCGAGCTCGGCATCGGCGACGCGCTCATCCCGTCCGTCACCTTCCTACCGTCCGCGGTCGCCTGGGCCGACGGCGTCGTCGCCGGCCGCACCAAGGTCGTCCGGAAGAACGAGCCGGGCATGCTCGAGAAGGCCGCGTGGGGCACCGTCGTCAAGGTGGCTCGGCAGCAGGTCGCCGCGAAGATCGGCACCGTTCCGAAGTCGCCGTTCCGCGCACTCGACCTGGTCGCCGCGGCGAAGTCGGGGTCGCTCGACGAGCGTTTCGCCGGCGAGGACGACGCCCTGGCCGACCTGCTCGCCGGTGACCAGTTCGCCGCGTCGATGTACGCGTTCGACCTCGTGCAGAAGCGCGCGAAGAAGCCCGTCGGTGCTCCCGAGGGCGTCGAGGCGAAGAAGATCACGAAGGTCGGCGTCCTCGGTGCCGGGCTCATGGCGTCCCAGTTCGCGCTGCTGTTCGCCCGACGGCTCGGGGTCCCGGTCGTCATCACCGACGTCGACCAGTCGCGGGTCGACGCCGGCGTCGAGCGCATCCGGTCCTCGGTCGACGAGCTGCTCGCCAAGAAGCGGGTCTCCCCGGACGACGCGAACCGCATCAAGGCACTCGTGAGCGGTTCGGTGTCGTACGACGCGTTCGCGGAGGCCGACTGGGTCATCGAGGCCGTGTTCGAGGAGATGTCCGTCAAGCAGGACGTGTTCCGGAAGATCGAGCAGGTCATCGCGCCCGACGCGATCCTGGCGACGAACACCTCGTCGCTGTCGGTCGACGAGATGGCGTCGGTGCTCGATCACCCGGAGCGGCTCGTCGGCTTCCACTTCTTCAACCCGGTCGCCGTGATGCCCCTCCTCGAGGTGGTCCGCGCCGCGAAGACCTCGGACGAGGCCCTCGCCACGGCCCTCGCCGTCGCGAAGACCCTGAAGAAGACCGCGATCATCACCGCCGACCAGCCGGGCTTCGTCGTGAACCGGGTGCTCGCCCGCGTGCTCGGCGAGGCGATGCACGGCGTCGAGGAGGGCACCCCCTTCGAGACCGTCGCCGAGGGCGCGGCTCCGCTCGGTCTGCCGATGTCACCGTTCGAGCTGCTCGAGCTCGTCGGCCTGCCCGTCGGCGCGCACGTGCTGGACTCCCACCACGCAGCGTGGCCCGAGCGCTTCTACCCGGGTGACGGGCTGAAGCGGATCGCGGAGCACGGGACGATCCTGACCCGCGACAAGAAGGGCAACGCGACCGGGTACGACCCCGCCGCCGTGAAGCTCGTCGCGCCGTCGAAGAAGGACGCGCGACCGGTCGACGCGGCCACGATGCAGCAGCGGTTCGAGGACGCCCTGGCTGACGAGGTGCACCGCATGCTCGAGGACCGCGTGGTCGAGCACGTCGAGGAGATCGACCTCGGGCTGATCCTCGGCGCGGGCTACCCGTTCCAGGCCGGCGGCATCAGCCCGTACCTCGACCGCTCCGGCGCCTCGGAGCGCGTCTTCGGCGGCACGTTCCACGACCCGAAGGTCGTCGGCCCCGCCTCGCGCTGACCGCCGCTCGGCGATCGAACCACGAAACCGACATCGAACCAGGCACTCGTCCTGGTTCGATGTCGGCTTCATGGTTCGACGCCCGCGCCGACGCCGACGCTCGCCGAACCGCGCACCATCGTGGTCCTACCGGTAGACCTCACGACGGTGGGCAGCCCGGACGACCGTGACGAGCAGTGCTAGGTCCTCGATCTCGTAGATCACCCAGTAGTCGCCGGCGCGCACCCGCCACGCGATCTCGGCACCGGCGAGCTTGCGGGCACCAGGCGGACGTGGTTCGTCGGCCAGGGCGGCAACGGCGTCGAGCAAGCGCGTCCGGACGTTCTTCGGGAGCTTCCGGATCGCTCTCGCTGCAGAAGAGGTGAACTCGACGCGGTACCGGCTCACGCCTCCCCGCGGAGCTCATCCAGCGAGACCCGCTCGCCGTCGTCCGAGGCCTTCGCTGCGCGGTACGCACGCATGTCTGCTGCGTCCTCGAGTTGCTCGAGGAGCTCCAGGTCGTCGATGCCGATGACCACCCCGGCGACCTTGCCGTTGCGCGTGACGGCGATCCGCTCGTGCCCGAAGGTCGCGCGCCCCATCACAGCGGCGAGGTCGGCGCGGAACTCCCGCGTCGACAACGATTCCGAGATGCTGTTCATGTGTACACAGTAACAACTGCGGACATCCGTGGCCAGCCTCAGCGGTCGGCGGACTCCCGCGTCCGCGCCGGCTTCGCCTGGGGCAGCTTCGTGCCGACCACCTGGTCGATGACGTCACGCGCGATCGCCTGCGCCGTCAGCCCCACGTCGGCCAGGATCTGCGACCGCGACGCGTGGTCGATGAACTCGTCGGGCAGCCCGAGCTCGTTCACCCCGGTGTCGACCCCGGCGGCGCGCAGGTCCTGCCGCAGCCGCGTCCCGACACCGCCCACGCGCACGCCGTCCTCGATCGTGATGACGAGGCGGTGGTCGCGCGACAGCTCGATGAGCGACGCCGGGATCGGCACGACCCAGCGCGGGTCCACCACGGTCGCGCCGATGCCCTGTGCCTCGAGCAGCGTCGCGGCCTCGAGTGCGACGGGCACCATCGACCCGACCGCGACGAGCAGCACGTCCGGCTCCTGGTCCGACGACGGGGAACGCAGCACGTCCACCCCGTCCGGCAGCCGGCGCTCGGCGGGGATGTCCGGTCCGACCGACCCCTTCGACCAGCGCAGCACCGTCGGGGCGTCGTCGACGGCCACGGCCTCGCGGAACTCTTCACGCAGCGTCGCGGCGTCACGCGGTGCGGCGATCCGGATCCCCGGGACGACCTGCAGCAGCGCGAGGTCCCACATCCCGTGGTGCGAGGGTCCGTCCGGTCCGGTGATACCGGCGCGGTCGAGCACGAAGGTCACGCCCGCCCGGTGCAGGGCGACGTCCATCAGGACCTGGTCGAACGCCCGGTTGAGGAAGGTCGCGTAGAGCGCCACGACGGGGTGCAGGCCGCCGTAGGCCAGGCCCGCGGCGGTCGTCACGGCGTGCTGCTCCGCGATGCCGACGTCGATCACCCGCTCGGGGTGCTGCTCCTGGAACAGGTGCAGCCCGGTGGGGCGGAGCATGGCGGCGGTGATCGCCACGATGCGCTCGTCCTCGGCGCCGACCGACGCCAGCGTCGACGCGAACACGGACGTCCACGTCGGTCCGGCGGAGACGTCGAGCGACTCCCCCGTCTCGGGATCGATGTGCCCGACGGCGTGGAACTGGTCCGCCTGGTCACGGAGCGCCGGCTCGAAGCCGTGGCCCTTCTCGGTGATCGCGTGCACGATCGTGGGCGCTCCGTAGGCCTTGGCCTGTCGGAGCGCTGCCTCCATCGCCCGCTGGTCGTGCCCGTTCACCGGGCCGATGTACTTGATGTCGAGGTTCGAGTACAGCGCCTCGTTGTTCGTGAACCGCGACAGGAAGCCGTGCAGGCCGCCGCGCACACCGCGGTAGAACGCCCGCCCGGGTGCGCCGAACCGGGAGGCGACGGCCTGCGACTTCTCGAACAGTGCCCGGTACTCACGGCGCGTGCGGACCGAGCTGAGGAACCGTGCCATGCCGCCGATGGTCGGCGCGTACGACCGCCCGTTGTCGTTGACGACGATGACGAGCCGCCGGTCGTTGGTGTCCGAGATGTTGTTGAGCGCCTCCCACGTCATCCCGCCCGTCAGCGCCCCGTCGCCGACGACGGCGACGACGGTCCGGTCGTCCTGCCCGGTCTGCCGGAAGGCACGGGAGATCCCGTCCGCCCAGGACAGCGACGAGGACGCGTGCGAGGACTCGACGATGTCGTGCTCCGACTCGCTCCGCTGCGGGTAGCCGGCGAGCCCCCCGCGCTCGCGCAGCCGCGAGAAGTCCTGCCGCCCGGTGACGAGCTTGTGCACGTAGGACTGGTGCCCGGTGTCGAACACGAAGGGGTCGTGCGGCGAGTCGAACACACGGTGCATCGCGAGCGTCAGCTCGACGACACCGAGGTTCGGTCCGAGGTGCCCGCCGGTCTTCGCGACCTCGGCGACCAGGAACCGACGGATCTCGGCGGCGAGCTCCGTCATCTGCGCGTCCGACAGACGCCTGAGGTCGCGCGGCGACGTGATGCTGCTCAGCAGGCTCACGGGCGCTCCTTTCGTGGGGCAGGTCCCCACACTATCCGCGCAACCGGGACACGGACGGGAGGCGCGTGGCGGGCCCGCCACGCGCCTCCAGTCCGCCCCGCCACCCTCCGCAGAACGCGACGAAGGCGGTCCCGCGCAGCGCTGTGACGCTGCGCGGAACCGCCTGGGTTGCGTTTCGCGGACGAGATCAGACGAGCGAACGGAGCACGTACTGCAGGATGCCGCCGTTGCGGTAGTAGTCGGCCTCACCGGGGGTGTCGATGCGGACGACCGCGTCGAACTCGACCGTCTGCTTGCCGGCCGGCGAGTGCTCGCTCGGCTCCGCCGTGACGTGCACGGTCTTCGGGGTGCGGCCCTCGTTCAGCTCGGTCAGCCCGGAGATCGAGACGACCTCGGTGCCGTCGAGGCCGAGCGACTCCACCGTCTCGCCCGCCGGGAACTGCAGCGGGACGACACCCATGCCGATGAGGTTCGAGCGGTGGATGCGCTCGAAGCTCTCGGTGATGACCGCCTTGACGCCGAGCAGGTTCGTGCCCTTCGCCGCCCAGTCGCGCGACGAGCCGGAGCCGTACTCCTTGCCACCGAAGATGACGAGCGGGATGCCCTGCTCCTGGTAGTGCTGCGACGCGTCGTAGATGAACGACTGCTCGCCGTCCGGCGTGGTGAAGTCGCGGGTGTAGCCGCCCTCCACGCCGTCCAGCAGCTGGTTGCGCAGGCGGATGTTCGCGAACGTGCCGCGGATCATCACCTCGTGGTTGCCGCGACGCGAGCCGTAGGAGTTGAAGTCCTTCCGGTCGACGCCGTGCTCGTCGAGGTACCGTCCGGCGGGGCTGTCGGCCTTGATCGAACCGGCCGGCGAGATGTGGTCGGTCGTGACCGAGTCGCCGAGCTTCGCGAGCACGCGGGCGCCGGAGATGTCCGAGACCGCGTCGGGCTGCATCGTCATGCCCTCGAAGTACGGGGGCTTCCGGACGTAGGTCGACTCCTGGTCCCACTCGAACGTGTCGCCCGTCGGGGTCGGCAGGTTCTTCCAGCGGTCGTCGCCCTCGAACACGGAGCCGTACTCGTGGGTGAACATCTCGGTGTCGATCGACGAGTCGATGACGTCCTGCACCTCGGCCGCGTCGGGCCAGATGTCCTGCAGGTAGACGTCCTTGCCGTCCTGGTCGGTCCCCAGGGCGTCCTTGTCGAAGTCGAAGTGCATCGACCCGGCCAGGGCGTAGGCGATGACCAGCGGCGGGGACGCCAGGTAGTTCATCTTCACGTCGGGGTTGATGCGGCCCTCGAAGTTGCGGTTGCCGGAGAGCACCGCGGTGACGGCGAGGTCGTTGTCCTGCACGGCCTGCGAGATCTCCTCGGGCAGCGGACCCGAGTTGCCGATGCAGGTGGTGCAGCCGTAGCCGACCGTGTAGAAGCCGAGGTCCTCGAGGTAGCTGGTGAGCCCGGCCTTCTCGTAGTAGTCGGTGACGACCTTCGAGCCCGGCGCGAGGGTGGTCTTCACCCACGGCTTGGCCTTGAGGCCCTTCTTCGCGGCGTTGCGCGCCAGGATGCCCGCGGCCATCATCACCGACGGGTTCGACGTGTTCGTGCACGAGGTGATCGCGGCGATCGCGACGGCACCGTGGTCGATGGTGAAGGTGTCGCCGTCGGCGACGGACACCGACGTCGGCTTCGAGACCGTGCCGGGTGCGCTCGAGGCGTGCACCGGGACCTCGGAGGCCGGGGCGTCCTGCAGGTCGTCGACGGCGTGCTCGTCACCGGGGGCGGCCGCGACGGGGTCGGACGCCGGGAACGTGTCCGCGACGGCCTTGTCCTCGTGGGTGTGGTCGATGCTCGCGTAGTTGGCGAGGTCGACCTCGAACTGGTCCTTCGCCTTCGACAGCTCGATGCGGTCCTGCGGGCGCTTCGGGCCGGAGATCGAGGGGACGACCGTCGACAGGTCGAGCTCCATGTACTCGGAGTACGCGGGCTCCACCGACGGGTCGTGCCACAGACCCTGGGCCTTGGAGTAGGCCTCGACCAGGGCGATCTGGTCCTCGGACCGGCCGGTCAGGCGCAGGTAGTCGAGCGTGACGGCGTCGACCGGGAAGATCGCGGCGGTGGAGCCGAACTCCGGCGACATGTTGCCGATGGTGGCGCGGTTCGCGAGCGGGACCTCGGAGACGCCCTCGCCGTAGAACTCGACGAACTTGCCGACGACGCCGTGCTTGCGGAGCTCCTGCGTGATCGTGAGCACCACGTCGGTCGCGGTGACGCCGGCCGGGATCGAGCCGGAGAGCTTGAAGCCGACGACCTTCGGGATGAGCATCGACACCGGCTGGCCGAGCATCGCTGCCTCGGCCTCGATGCCGCCGACGCCCCAGCCGAGCACGCCGAGGCCGTTCACCATCGTCGTGTGCGAGTCGGTGCCGACCAGGGTGTCCGGGTACGCGTAGAGCTCGCCGTCGAACTCACGCGTGTACGTGACCTTCGCCAGGTACTCGATGTTGACCTGGTGCACGATGCCGGTGCCCGGTGGGACGACCTTGAAGTCCTCGAACGCGGTCTGGCCCCAGCGGAGGAACTGGTAGCGCTCCCCGTTGCGCTCGTACTCCAGGTCCGTGTTGCGCTGGAGGGCGTCCTCGCGGCCGAACAGGTCGGCGACGACGGAGTGGTCGATGACCATCTCGGCCGGCGAGAGCGGGTTGATCTTGTTCGGGTCGCCGCCGATCTGCGCCATCGCCTCGCGCATGGTGGCGAGGTCGACGATGCACGGCACGCCCGTGAAGTCCTGCATGACCACGCGGGCCGGCGAGAACTGGATCTCGGTGTCCGGCTCGGCCTCGGGCTTCCACGAGCCGAGCGCGCGGATCTGCTCCTCGGTGACGTTCGCGCCGTCCTCGGTGCGGAGCAGGTTCTCGAGCAGCACCTTCAGGCTGTACGGGAGCTTCTCGTGCCCCGGCACCGTGTCGATCCGGTGGAACGCGTAGTCGACACCCCCAACCGAGAGCGTGTCCTTCGAGCCGAAGCTGTTGACTGCAGCCACTGTGCCGCCTCCCTACTGATCGGTGTGCCCTCATCATCGCGGGCGTCGGAACGTCCCACCAGCAAGGCAAACCTAATCCCGACGGTGCGGGCGCGCCCCCGGGAAACTGTCTCGATGTCGAGACAACTCTACACCGCGGCCGTGTCCTCCCGGCGCACGAACACCGTGCGGACGAGCAGCCACGTGACCCAGAGCACGGCGGCGTAGAGCGGCACACCGAGCACGAGCTTCACCGCGGCGAGGAGCTCGACCTGCGCCGTCAGGTACAGCGGCACCTCGACCGCGAGCCGGACCGCGAAGAGCCCGACCCAGATCCACGTGGCGACGGTGAGCACGCGGCGCTTCGCGGGGTCGGCGCGCCAGTCGACGTGGGACCCGTCCTCGTTCGGCGGCAGCAGGAAGCCGACCACGATGCCGATGAGCGGCCACCGGACCGCCAGGGTGACGAGGAGCCCGACGAGCCACACCGAGTTGATGACGATGCCCGGGATGAAGTTCGTCTCGGCACGGCCGGTGAACAGCGCCAGGGCGGCGGACACCACGACGCCGGCGATGCCCGCGAAGGACATCGTGAGCGACTGCCGCTGTGCCAGGCGGACGACCACGAAGACGAGCCCGACGAGCACCGGGATCACGACGCTCGGGACGAGCTCCTTCGTGACGGCGTAGACGACGAGGAACGCGAAGCCCGGCAGCACCGACTCGGCGAGCCCGCGCACACCGCCGACCGCACCGAGCAGGGCACGGCCGGAGGGTGCCTCACCCGGGGCGACCCGGGCGATGCCGGCGTTCTGCACGGCGGCACGGAACTGCGCCGCGAACGACGGCGCAGCGTCGTCCGGCGTGCCGGTGCGCGGAGCCGGCACGCCGGTCTCGTCCGGCGTTCCTGCGGGACGGGGGGTCTCGTCGTGGTCCGGCACCGTGCCTCCAGGCCGTGTCGTCGGTGTCTCGCGTCGCGAGCGGTCGTCGGGAGCCGGTCGTCAGACCGCGGTCTGCGTCGACTTCGGCATGTGCAGCGGGATGAGGTCGCGCGGCGGCATCGGCGTGGTACCGCGCACCACGACGACGGAGCGGAACAGCTCCTCGATCTCGGCGGCGTCCTCCGGGCTCTCGGCGGCCTTGCCGGCGATCACGCCGCGCAGGAACCAGCGGGGGCCGTCGACGCCGACGAAGCGTGCGGCGCGGGCGCCGTCGGTCGCTCCCGAGCCGTCGACGACGACCGGCACGAGGGCACGGAGCTCGGGGCCGAACGGGCCGTCGACCTCCTCCACACGACCGCCCTGGCGCTCGATCTGGTCGGCGATCTGCGCGCGGATCTCGTGCCAGAGGCCGGTCGAGCGGGGCGCGGCGAACGGCTGGACCTGGAGCGTGGACTCGTCGTAGTCGAGCCCGACGGCGACGACGCGCTGCGAGCCCTCCTCGACCTCGAGGCGGAGGTGCAGGCCCTCGCGCGGGAGCACCTTCACACCGCCCAGGTCGACGTACGGGCGGACCAGGTTCGCCTCGGTCTCGTCGTGCGGCCCGTTCTCGGCGCGGTCGGACGGCGCCGACTTGTCGGTCGGGGCGACCGCGTCCACCTCGTCGAGGTCGGCGTCGGCGTCGGTCGCGATGTCGACCTCCGGCGTCGTCCCCGCGACCACGGCGTCGTCGGCGACGGCGTCCGCCACCTCGACCTCGTCCCGCTTGCGTCGACCGAACTTCATTCGCCCGTTCCTTCCTGGGTGTGCGCGGCGCCGGACAGGGCACCGCTGCGCTGGTCACCGTAGCCCGACGAGCCGAAGCCGCCCACACCGCGGACGCTCTCGGGCAGCTCGTCGACCCGCGTGAACGTGACCCGCGGCACCGGCATGACGATCACCTGCGCGATCCGGTCACCGACGTGCACCTCGTACGGCTCGGAGGCGTCGGTGTTGAGCAGTGCGACCTTGACCTCGCCGCGGTAGCCGGAGTCGACCGTCCCGGGGGCGTTCACGATCGTGATGCCGTGCTTCGCCGCGAGCCCGCTCCGGGGCACGACGAAGGCGACGAACCCGTCCGGGAGCGCGATGCGGAGCCCGGTGCCGACGAGGCGGCGCTCCCCCGGCTGCAGCACGAAGGCCTCGGTCGAGACGAGGTCGGCTCCGGCGTCTCCGGGGTGGGCGTGGACGGGGGCGTTCTCCCCGGTCCAGAGCACGTCGACTGGTTCGGTCACGAGACGAGGGTAGTGCACGAGCCCGGTCGTTCCGTGACCGTTCCGTGACCTGCCCCGAGTCGTGGTGGGATGGAGGGGTGACCGTGTACCGCGAACGACTCTGGGCTCCGCCCGCCCTCTACCTGGCGACGGCGCTCGTCATCCCCGCGAGCCTGCTCGTGTTCCTGCCGATCAGCGTCCTCGCCGGCGTCCTCGTGGCGATCGGCATGTACCTCGGGATCGTCGTGCTGCTCTGGGCGCTCGCACCGACGATCGAGGTCACGGACACCGAGTTCCGCGCCGGTCGCGCGCACCTGCCGCGGACGCTCGTCGGCGAGGTCGCCGCGTACGAGGGCCCTGCCGCCACGACGCAGCGCGGTCCGGCGCTCGACGCCCGTGCGTGGACGCTCTTCCGCGGGTACGTGCGCGGCGTCGTGCGCGTCGAGGTCGCGGACCCGGCGGATCCGACGCCGTACTGGCTCGTCAGTGCTCGCAACCCCCAGGCGATCGTCGATGCCCTGCGTTCCTGAGGCGGGGCCCGGTCGGGCGTGCGGCGCTCCGGCCGGCCGGGAGGCGCCACTCCCTCCCGCCCCGCCCGTTCCTTCCCACAACGGGTGCAGTACCAGGCGGTCTCGGGCGTACCTGGTCGTTCCGGAACGCCAGGTACGCCCGCTTCCGCCAGGTACGCCCGCCTCCGCCAGGTACGCCCGCTCGCGCCCGGCGCACTCCCCGCACACGCGGAACGGCCCGCCACCCACGAGGGGTGACGGGCCGTCCGACGAGCAGCGTGCCTAGAGCGCCGCGCACTCCGCGCACACGGGGCCGAGCTTCGACTCGTGGTCGAGCTGCGAGCGGTGCTTCACGAGGAAGCACTCGACGCAGGTGAACTCGTCGACCTGCGGCGGCAGCACGACGACGTCGAGGTCGACGTCGCTGAGGTCCTGTCCGGCGAGCTCGAAGCTGCCGGGGTTGTCGGAATCATCGTCGACGACCCCCGACATCTTGTCGGGCACGCGCTCCTTGAGGGCCTCGATCGACTCCGAGTCAGAGGAGTCGTCGGTCTTCCTGGGGGCGTCGTAATCGGTGGCCATGCCCATCCGTTTCTCGTGTCGAGAGGTCGTCGCCGATGATCGGCGGCGACAGTTTGCACCACGACCCGCGAGAGCGCAAACCGAACGCCGTGCGGGATCGTCAGGCCGTGCAACCCGGTGCCGGACCCGGACATTCCCGGGGTGCGGGAGTGCGCGGCACGCCCGTGCGCCTCCGCGGGATCGGACGCCCGCGGCTGCATACTCCTGCAAGGTACGAGCACGACCGTACGCAACGCTCGGGAGGCGCAACCATGCAAGACGTGAGAGTCATCGGAGTCGAGTCCGGGGCACTCCTGCTCGCGACCGACGGCGGCACCGAGTTCCGGTTGCCGGTCACCGCGGCGCTGTCGAGCCAGGTCCGTCAGGCGAACCCCGACGCCGGTCCGCAGAAGCGCGTGTCGCCGAAGGACGTGCAGGCGCGCATCCGCGGCGGTGCCGACGCTGCCGACGTGGCCGCTGCGCTCGACGTCGACGTCGAGTACGTCCGCCGCTTCGAGGGCCCCGTGCTGGCCGAGCGTGCCTTCGTCCTCGACGCCGCCCGCCGCGTACCGGTGACGCCGACCGACGCCGAGGCCCCCGACACGTTCGGCGAGGCCATCGAGGCGAAGCTCGAGTCCGGCGACGCGACCGGCGTCGAGTGGGCCTCGTGGAAGAACGCCGAGCAGGGCTGGCAGGTGCGCGTCCGCTACACCGCGTCCGAGGTCGAGCACGACGCACAGTGGCTGTTCGACCCGAAGACCTCCACCCTCACCCCGGACAACGGCGACGCGCACCGCCTGTCGCACACCGACGACGAGGGCATCGCCCCGCGCCTCCGCGCGGTGGAGAACGACCACCACGACGCCGACGGCACCCGCTTCGACTCCGGCGCCTTCCGCGTCGAGCAGACCGAGGACGCCCCGGCTCCCGAGGCGCAGGAGCGCCCGCTCCGCGCACCCCTCCCCCGCATCGGCGCCGCGCCGGTCGAGGAGCGGTCGCCCGGCAACGAGACCGCCGACCTGCTCGAGGCACTCCGCCGTCGTCGCGGTGAGCGCGAGGCTGCGTCGTTCACCGAGCAGCAGGACGAGCCGCGCGGCACCTCGATCAGCGTCGTGGACGTGCCGCTGCAGGGCTGGGACTCGCCGGCTTCTGCCCCCGAGCGCGACGACCGTCCGGCATCGGCTCCCGAGACCGACAGCCGCTCCGAGCGCAAGAAGCGGAACCGTCGGTCGATGCCGAGCTGGGACGAGATCGTCTTCGGCACCCGCCCGGAGGACCCCGCCTGATCCCCTGGTCCCCGTCCGGTCCGTCCGGACTGGAGGCCCGGTGCAGCCCCGCAACGCTCGTCGCGTCGCGGGGCTGCGGTCGTCCGTGCCCGGGTCCGGTCGGGCGCCCCGGCGCCGCCGACGCGTCGGGTGCGGTCAGCTCGCGAACGCCCCCGCCAGGCGCAGCGGCACGAAGAGCTCGTCGTCCGTCATCGCGCCGTGCTGGCCGATCATCCGCTTCGGCTCCTTCCGGGGGTCGGCCTCGCGGTCGTCGTTGAACGCCCACGAACCCCGCGCCACGACGACCACGTCGCCGATCCGCGGGAGCACCCGGTCGTCGACCGCGCCGAACCAGCCCGCGGCCACCGCCTCGTCACGGCTGGCGACGTACGCCTTCTTGCCGTAGCGCGTGCGCCAGGCCTCGACCAGCGCCGGGACGTCGGTACCCGGGCGGACGGCCAGCTGGCGGCAGCGGGGATCCCCGGCGATGCCCACGACGTCCGTCAGCAGCGCCGGGTCGATCGCGATGTTCGCCTCGGCCGGCACGTCGAGCACGCCGTGGTCGGCCGTCACGAGGATGCCCACGTCGGGAGCACAGCGGGCCGCGAGCCGGGCGAGCTCGCCGTCGAGCGACTCGAGCGCCGCGGTCCAGCGGTCCGACTCCCACCCGCGCTTGTGCCCGATCGAGTCGAGTTCCGGTACGTAGAGGTAGACGAGCGAGCGTCCGGACGCGGTCGCGGCCAGCGCGGCGTCGACCCGCTGCGCGATGCTGTCCGCGGCGGCGTACCGCGCTCCTCCGAGCACGTTCGCGGTCATCCCCGAGGACTCGTAGCGGGCCGGGCCGACGACCACGGGGTCGACGCCGAGCGCGGTGGCCTCGGTGAAGACGGTCTCGCTGAGCAGCCAGCCCGCGGGGACCTCGGCGTCCCACCCGGACAGCAGGTTGACGACCCGCTCGCCGTCGGGGTCCCAGCCGCTGTAGCCGACAACGCCGTGCGTGCCCGGTGACCGGCCGGTCGTCAGGGTGCTCAGCGCCGCCGCGGTCGTCGTCGGGAACCCGCTGCGCAGGCGCTTGAGGGTGCCGCCGCCGGTGGCGGCGGTGAGCCAGCGAGCGTGTCCGGCGCGGGCCGACAGCGCCGAGGACCCCAGACCGTCGACCAGGACGACGACGACCGAGCGGGCGGGACGGAGGGTGATCCGTGCCTCCCGGCCGGTGGTGCGCAACCACGTGTCGTCGGCGGCGCCGAGCGCGACGAGGCAACTCGGGAGCACGTCGGCGAGGTTCGCGGTGGTGTCTGGGGCGCTCGGTACGCTGGGGGGCACCCCACGATCCTCCCAGAAAGGTCCCATGGCACGCACGGAAGCAGTCGGCCTGCCCGACGGTGAGCGCATCGAGGACGTCGACGTCTCCGAGGAGATGCAGGGTTCGTTCCTCGAGTACGCGTACTCCGTCATCTACTCGCGGGCCCTGCCGGACGCGCGCGACGGCCTCAAGCCGGTGCAGCGACGCATCCTGTACCAGATGGCCGAGATGGGACTGCGGCCGGACCGAGGGCACGTGAAGAGCGCCCGCGTCACCGGCGAGGTCATGGGGAAGCTGCACCCGCACGGCGACGGTGCCATCTACGACGCGCTCGTGCGGATGGCGCAGCCGTTCACGATGCGCGTGCCGCTGGTCGACGGGCACGGCAACTTCGGGTCGCTCGACGACGGCCCCGCTGCCGCGCGCTACACCGAGGCGCGCCTGGCCGAGCCGTCGATGGCGATGACCGAGGGCCTTGGCGAGGACGTCGTCGACTTCGTCCCGAACTACGACAACCAGATCATGCAGCCGGGCGTGCTGCCGGCGGCGTTCCCCAACCTGCTCGTCAACGGCGCGTCGGGCATCGCGGTCGGCATGGCGACGAACATGGCGCCGCACAACCTCGGCGAGGTGGTCGAGGCCGCCAAGCACCTGCTCCTGAACCCGACGGCGACGCTCGAGGAGCTCATGGAGTTCGTGCCGGGGCCGGACCTGCCGTCGGGCGGCACGATCGTCGGGCTCTCCGGGGTGCGCGACGCCTACGCCACCGGGCGCGGCTCGTTCCGCACCCGCGCCAAGGTGAGCGTCGAGAACCTCACGCCGCGGAAGGCCGGTCTCGTCGTCACCGAGCTGCCCTACCTGGTCGGCCCCGAGCGCGTGATCGAGAAGATCAAGGACGGGGTGCAGGCGAAGAAGCTCGTCGGCATCTCCGACGTCAACGACCTGACCGACCGGAACCACGGGCTGCGGCTCGTCATCGGCATCAAGTCCGGGTTCAACCCGACGGCGGTGCTCGAGCAGCTCTACAAGCACACCCCGCTCGAGGACGGCTTCGGGATCAACAACGTCGCCCTCGTCAACGGGTCACCGCGCACCCTCGGCCTGCGCGAGCTGCTCGACGTCTACGTGCAGCACCGGATCGACGTCGTCACCCGGCGGTCCGAGTACCGGCTCGCCCGTCGTCGCGAGCGGCTGCACCTGGTCGAGGGCCTGCTCATCGCGATCCTCGACATCGACGAGGTCATCGAGGTCATCCGCTCGTCGGACGACTCCGAGGCAGCGCGATCGCGCCTGCAGACCGTGTTCGACCTGTCCGAGGTGCAGGCCGAGTACATCCTCGAGCTGCGACTGCGGCGCCTGACGAAGTTCTCCCGCCTCGAGCTCGAGGGCGAGCGCGACCAGTTGCTCGCGGACATCGCCGCGCTCGAGGAACTGCTGGCCTCGGACGCCCGACTCCGTGCCCAGGTGGCGCAGGAGCTCACCGAGGTGTCCGACCGCTTCGCCACCCCGCGCCGCACCCTGCTCACCGAGGCCGATGCCCCGGTGCGGGGTGGCCGCAAGGCTGCGGTCGACCCCGAGTCGCTGCAGATCGCCGACGCCCCGTGCCGCGTGCTGCTCTCGACCACCGGGCGACTCGTGCGGGTGGACATCCCCGACACCGACCTCGGGATCGTGCGCGTGCCGAAGCGGTCGAAGCACGACGCGGTCCGCTCGACCGTCCTCTCGACCGTCCGCGGGCAGGTCGGAGCACTGACCTCGACCGGGCGCGTCCTGCGGTTCTCCCCCGTCGACGTCCCCGCGGTGCCGCCGGCGTCCGTCCGGCTCGACGCCGGTGTGCGGGTGTCCGACTACCTCGGGATCGCCCGGACCGAGACCGTCGTCGCGCTCGTCGACCTGTCGGCCGGTGCGATCGACTCGCTCGCGATCGGAACCGCGCAGGGCGTCGTGAAGCGCGTCGCCACCGGTGCCTGGCCGGACAAGGACGAGTTCGTCGCGATCGGGCTCAAGCCGAAGGACACCGTCGTCGGGGCCGCGCAGGCGCCGGAGTCGGACGACCTCGTGTTCATCACGTCGAACGCGCAGCTGCTGCGGTTCCCGGCCTCGGGCGTCCGGCCGCAGGGGTTGCCCGCAGGCGGTGTCGCCGGCGTCTCCCTGGCCTCCGGCGCGTCGGTGATCTGGTTCGGGTCCGTCGCCCGGTCCGACGACGCCGTGGTGGCCACGGTGTCGACGGCCTCGGGCGCGCTGCCCGGCACCGACCCCGGGCGGGCGAAGGTGTCGGCGTTCTCTGAGTTCCCCGCGAAGGGTCGTGCGACCCAGGGCGTCCGGGCGCACGCGTTCCTGAAGGGCGAGGACGGCCTGACGGTGGCGTGGGCCGGCATCGCGCCGCCGCACGCCGTCGGGTCGGACGGCGCTGCTCGGACCCTGCCCGACTGGCTGTCGAAGCGCGACGGGTCGGGGGCTCCGCTCGAGGCCGTGATCGGCTCGATCGGTGGCAGCGCCGCGGCCCTCGACGGCACCGCCGGCGAGGCGTAGGCCGGGCGGCCGCGCGGCCGCGCGGGCTCGGCACTTCACGCGCTGAGCGACAGTTCACGGGCCAGCGTGCCCGTGAACTGTCGCTGGGCCCGTGAAGTCGGCAGGGGGCGGGGCGCGGCGCGGGCGCCGGCTACGCGTCGATGCGGTCGCGGTCGAGGCCCTCCCCCGCGAGGATGAACTCCTTGCGCGGCGCGACGTCGTTGCCCATCAGCAGCTCGAACACCTTCGCGGCGCTCTCGGCATCGGTCACGTTCACGCGGCGGAGCGTCCGGTGCGCCCGGTCCATCGTGGTCTCGGCGAGCTGGTCCGCGTCCATCTCCCCCAGGCCCTTGTACCGCTGGATCGGCTCCTGGTACTTCTTGCCCTGCTTCGCGAGCTTCTTCAGCACCGCCTGCAGTTCGGCCTCGGAGTAGGTGTACAGCGTGTCGTTCGGCTTGCCGCGGTTCACCACGACGACCCGGTGCAGCGGCGGCACCGCGGCGAACACCCGGCCCTGCTCGATCATCGGGCGCATGTAGCGGAAAAACAGCGTCAGCAGGAGCGTGCGGATGTGGGCGCCGTCGACGTCGGCGTCCGACATGATGATGATCTTGCCGTAGCGGGCCTGGTCGATCTCGAACGAGCGGCCCGACCCGGCGCCGATGACCTGGATGATCGAGGCACACTCGGCGTTGGACAGCATGTCCGACACCGACGCCTTCTGCACGTTGAGGATCTTGCCGCGGATCGGGAGCAGCGCCTGGTACTCACTGTTGCGGGCGAGCTTGGCGGTGCCGAGTGCGGAGTCGCCCTCGACGATGAACAGCTCCGTGCCCTCGGCGTCCTGCTTGCGGCAGTCGGCGAGCTTCGTCGGCAGGGAGGAGTTCTCGAGCGCGTTCTTGCGACGCTGCGTCTCCTTGTGCGCCCGGGCCGAGATGCGGGTCTTCATCTCGGCGACGACCTTCTCGAGCAGGGTCGCGGCCTGGGCCTTCTCGGTGCGCTGCGTCGAGCTGAGGATGTCGGTCAGGTGCTTCGACACGACCTGGTCGACGATCTTGCGGACCGCGGGGGTGCCGAGGACCTCCTTGGTCTGCCCCTCGAACTGCGGCTCCGGCAGGCGCACGGTCAGCACGGCGGTGAGGCCGGCGAGCACGTCGTCCTTCTCGAGCTTGTCCTGCCCGACCTTGAGCTTGCGGGCGTTCGCCTCGACCTGGGTGCGCACGGCCTTGACGATGCCGGCCTCGAAGCCGGTCAGGTGCGTGCCGCCCTTGGGCGTCGCGATGATGTTGACGAAGCTCCGCTCGACGGTCTCGTACCCGCTCCCCCACCGCAGCGCGATGTCGACCTCGCACGTGCGCTCGACCGAGGTGGACACCATGTGTCCCTTGTCGTCGAGCATCGGCACGGTCTCGGTGAACGTCCCGGTGCCCTGGATGCGCCAGACGTCGGTGACCGCGGAGTCGACGGCGAGGTGCTCGACGAACTCGCTGATGCCGCCCTCGTACCGGAAGCGCTCGATGACCGGACCGGGCGTGACCGTGGTGCCGGTCGCCTCGGCGCGCTGCGCGGCGGCCTCGATCGACGCCGGGCGCTCGTCCGTGATGGTGATGCCGAGCCCGGGCACCAGGAAGGCCGTCTGGCGTGCACGGTTGACCAGGTCACCCGTGCTGAAGCGGGCGTCCTGGGTGAAGATCTGCCGGTCCGCCCAGTACCGGATGCGCGACCCGGTCACGCCCTTCTTCACCTTGCCGACGACACGCAGCTCGCTGCCCGAGGTGAACGGTGTGAAGGGGGCGTCGGGTCCGTCACCGGCGAAGGTCCCCGGTTCGCCGCGGTGGAACGACATCGCGTACGTCTTGCCGCCGCGGTCGACCTCGACGTCGAGGCGCTCCGACAGCGCGTTCACGACGGAGGCCCCGACGCCGTGCAGCCCGCCCGAAGCCGCGTACGACCCGGATCCGAACTTGCCGCCGGCGTGCAGCTTGGTGAACACGACCTCGACACCCGTCAGCCCGGTCTTCGGCTCGACGTCGACGGGGATGCCGCGGGCGGTGTCACGGACCTCGACCGACCCGTCGGCGTGCAGCACGACCCCGATCTCGTCACCGTGCCCGGCGAGTGCTTCGTCGACGGAGTTGTCGATGATCTCCCACAGGCAGTGCATGAGCCCACGGGAGTCCGTCGAACCGATGTACATGCCGGGACGCTTCCGAACGGCCTCGAGTCCCTCGAGGACGGAGAGGTGGCGTGCAGAGTAGTCGGAGCTCACCTCCCGATCGTACCGACGGGCTCCGACAGCCACGGCTCCGGAGAGCGGCGCGCCTCGGAGTGGGGACATCCGGTCCGCGCTCAGCGAAACAGGCCGTCCGCGATGCACGTCTCCCAGCCACCACGTGTTCAAATGGGGGTCCACCCCGCACCACCTGCGATCCGTGAGGAGCACAGCAATGACCCAGACCGTGCACGACCTCTCCATCGACGAAGCCAGCAGCCACCAGCTCACCGCCGCTGACCGCTGCGACAGCTGCGGAGCGCAGGCGTACATCCGCGCCACCATGGCCAGTGGCGAGCTCTACTTCTGCGCCCACCACGGCGCCGAGTTCAAGGACAAGCTCGCGGCGACCGCGCTCGAGTGGCACGACGAGAGCAGCCGACTCCACGAGTCGAAGTAGTCGTCACCAGACGAACGGACGGGAGGCGCGGTGCCAGCTGGCACCGCGCCTCCCGTCCGTTCGTGGGTCGCGTGGGTGTGGGTGGGTCGCGTCAGGCGATCCGCTTGAACGCCTTGTCGACGTAGCGGTCGATGGTCGCGCGCGCCTCGCGCGCGTACCGGTCGATCGTCGCCGTGCGCTCCGGGTCCGCGACGTACTCGCGCCCGAGGCGGGTGGTCGCCGCGGACAGCACCGCATCGGTCAGCTGCGGGTTGAGCGGCAGGATCGGGCCCTGCGTGTGCGTCCCGAAGGACGCGCCCGCGAACGCGCCCTCGACGGCGGACCCGGCCTGGTTGCCGCCGCCGGAGACGACGTCGGCGAAGGGCTCCACGCCCGCGCCGAGCTCGATCCGGGTCGCGTGGTCCTCGAACCCCGCGAGACGCTTCGGCGCTCCCGGCAGCACCGGGTAGCGCGTGTCGAGCACGAAGTAGTTCACGCGGCGCTCGGCACCGCGGACGGCCCGCGCGTCGAACACACCGAAGCCCGCGACCGGCGAGCCCTCGGTGGGGACGACCTCGTTCGTCGCGAGGTCGAAGCCACCGCCGACCGCGACGACCGGCACACCGGACGCGGCGAACTCGCGGAGCGGCGCCCCGATGCGCGCGACGTCGGCACCGAGCGAGCGCATCGCACTGAGCGGACCGTTGCCCACCACCACGACGTCGGCCGCGGTCGGCAGGTCGTCACCGGGCGCGTACTCGACGACCTCGGTCGTGATGTCCGCGGCCTCGGCACGGCGCCGCAGGGCGACGACGTTGCCGCGGTCGCCCGAGACACCCATCTGACGCGGGTAGACGTGCAGGATGGTCAGCCGGTCGGCCGTCATGCGGTCTTCTCCATGTCGCCGTGGCCCAGGGCCTTGCGGGCGATCATCATGATCTCGTAGTTGACGATGAAGTTCTTCGTGCCCGACGTCGTCGAGCCGAGCTGCTCCATGTGCCGGATCGCGGCCTCGACGTCGGGCTCGACACGGCCGATGCGGACACCGGCGTGCTCGAGCGCGATCGCGATCTGCCACGCCTTGTCACCGGAGACGACGTCCACGTGGTCGAGCTTCGAGAAGTCGATGTCGTAGATCCACGAGATGTCCGGCGTGCCCTCGTCGATCGCCATGAGGACCTGCTCCGGACGGTCCGGCAGGGCGTCGAGGTTGAGCTGCAGGCTGGCCGCGTTCTTGAACATCGTGAACTCGGCGGCCTCGCCGGCGATGGGCAGCCGCTCACCGCGGCCGTACGCCGGCTTCATCGTGCCGAAGGCCTTCGTCACGGCGTCGGCGCGGAACTGCGCGCCGAGCGCGGCACTCGCGGTCGCGGTCGCAGCAGCTGCGTCCACCGCGTAGTGCAGACCGCGCGCCGGCAGGCGGACGGGGATGTCCACGCCGTCGAAGCGGATCGTCGCACCGTCACCCGTGTTCGCGACGACCTCCGACTCCGCCGGGTTCGGCTCGCCGGCGGTCCGGTCGAAGTCGTCGGCGTTCTGCAGGCCGTTCGGCGCCGCCGCCACGACCTCGGTGCTCGCACCGAAGCGGAGCACGCGCTGCCCGGAGCGGGCGTCGTAGGCGTCGAGGAACTGGTCGTCGCGGTTCGTGATGACGTTCGCCGTCGACAGCGCCGCGGTGTCGAGCATCATCGTCGCGACGCGCTCGGTCTCGAAGAACCGGTAGAGCTGGTCGACCTGCACGTTGAGCATCGTCACCGTCGAGGGCGACAAGATGCCGGCGAGCTCGACCGCGAAGGCCTCGTCCACCTCGAGGATGCCGATGTCGGCCTTGAGCCTGCCGGTCAGCGACACCTCGGACAGCAGCGCCGAGGCGATGCCCTGCGGCAGGTTCGCGCCCGACGGGTTCGTGAACACGCGGAGGCCGTGCGCGCGGACGATGTCCGAGATCATGTGCGTCGTCGTCGACTTGCCGTTCGAGCCGAGCACGAAGACGACGCCGTTCGGGAACTGCTTCGTCACGTGCTGCAGGAAGTCCGGCACGAGCTTCAGGACGATGTACCCCGGGTAGGCGGACCCGCCGCCCCGCGCACGGGCGAGGGCGCGGAGGATCCGCCCGACCAGGATCGGGATGAGGAAGCGCATCGGCCTACTCGAGGTAGTCGCGGAGCGACTGCGACCGGGACGGGTGGCGGAGCTTCGCCATCGTCTTCGACTCGATCTGACGGATGCGCTCGCGCGTCACGCCGAACGTGTCACCGATCTGGTCGAGGGTCTTCGGCTGGCCGTCACCGAGGCCGAAGCGCATGCGGATCACGCCCGCCTCGCGCTCGGACAGGGAGTCGAGCAGGCTCTCGAGCTGCTTCTGCAGCATCGTGAAGCCCACCGCGTCGGCCGGCACGACCGCCTCGGTGTCCTCGATCAGGTCGCCGAACTCCGAGTCGCCGTCCTCACCCAGCGGGGTGTGGAGCGAGATGGGCTCGCGGCCGTACTTCTGGACCTCGACGACCTTCTCCGGGGTCATGTCGAGCTCGCGGGCGAGCTCTTCCGGAGTGGGCTCGCGACCGAGGTCCTGCAGCATCTGGCGCTGCACGCGGGCGAGCTTGTTGATGACCTCGACCATGTGCACCGGGATGCGGATCGTGCGGGCCTGGTCGGCCATGGCGCGGGTGATCGCCTGACGGATCCACCAGGTGGCGTACGTCGAGAACTTGAAGCCCTTCGTGTAGTCGAACTTCTCGACCGCACGGATCAGACCGAGGTTGCCCTCCTGGATGAGGTCCAGGAACTGCATGCCGCGACCGGTGTAGCGCTTCGCGAGCGAGACGACGAGGCGGAGGTTCGCGCCGAGCAGGTGCGACTTCGCGCGCTGGCCGTCGCGGGCGACCCAGCGGAGCTCGCGCTCCTCGGGCTTCGACAGGCCCGTCGAGTGCTGCAGCTTGTCCTCGGCGAACAGGCCGGCCTCGATCCGCATCGCGAGCTCGACCTCCTGCTCGGCGTTGAGGAGCGCGACCTTGCCGATCTGCTTGAGGTAGTCCTTGACCGGGTCGGCGGTGGCGCCGGTGATGGTCGTCGAGTAGACCGGGGCCTCGTCGTCGTCCGACTGCGAGATGACGAGCGCACCCGCGGCGACCGCTGCGGCGGCGTCCGGCTTGGCGTCCTTCTCCTCGGACTCGGACTCGGTGTCCTCGGCGTCGTCCGTCGCGTCGACGGCCTCGTCCGCGGGCTCGACGGCCTCGTCGTCCTCGTCCTCGTCGTCGGCCTGCTTCTTGGCGCGCGTGCTGGTCTTCTTCGGCGCGGCCTTCGCGGCGGTCTTCTTCGTGGCGGTGGTCTTGGTGGCGCGCTTCTTCGGCGCAGCCTTCCCCTCGGCCGCGTCGGCGTCGTCCGCCGCGACGGCCTCGGGCTCGGTGTCCTTCGTGGGATCGATCGTCGTGCTCCGGGCAGCCATGCGATCACCTCTCTCGTCGTGCCACGTTCGTGGGGTCGTGGCCTCCCTCGCCGCCCAGGGCCTGGGCCGCGGTCCCCCGCGTCGTCAGGTCCTACCGTTCCGGGCAGCATGAGGACCCATGTCAAGTCCCCCGGTTTCCGCGGCGCGACGAGGCGACGTGGACACGGGGGGCCCGAACGGGTCCGTCCTCCATTATTGCACGGCCTTCTTCCGCAGGCGCGCAACGAGTGCAACCCAGAGCGGGCCCACCCGTATTCCGTCCTGTGCGTGCATCTCCCGCCGGGTCCGTCTGCGGGCGAGCAGCAGCATGACGACGCCGAACCCGACCACGACGTACTGCACGGTGAGCGCGACGCGGAAGTTCTCCCAGGCGAACACCGTGCGACCCGTCACGCCCGACACGGCGTCGAGCAGCGTCCCGATGAGGAACATCATCACGAAGGCGGCCAGGAACCCCCCGACGTTCACGACCCCGTTCGCGGAACCGAGCGAGCCGACGGGATTGAAGCTGCGGGCGAAGTCGAAGCCGATCAGGGACCCGGGGCCACCGACGCCCATCGCGAGCACGAGCAGCACGAGCAGCCACGTCGGCGGGTGGCCCGGCCAGAGCAGCACTGCCGTCCAGACCACGCCGAGCGCCAGGACGATGCCGAGCACCAGGTTCGACCGGCGGAGCGGGAACCGGGCGCACAGCACGCCGAGCACCGGCCCCACGACGAAGCCCGTGACGACGATCACGGCGAGGAAGCCCGCGGCCTCGGACGGGGTGTAGCCGAGGCCGCGCAGCATCGGGACGCCCCAGAGCAGCGAGAACACCGTGCCGGACGACTGCGTGACGTAGTGGGACCAGAACCCGAGCTGCGTGCCGGGGCGACGGAGCGCGTGCCCGAACGTGCGGAAGGCCCCGCGCCACGAGTGCGGCAGGGGCAGCGGGATGGTGTCCGTGCGCACCGCGACGGGTCCGTTGCGGACGAAGACGACCGCCAGCACGAGACCGACCAGGCTCGCAGCCGCGGCGACCCCGAACGCCGGGGTCCACCCCGCGGTGTGCAGCAGCACGGCGAACGGGAAGGCCGACAGCACCTGCCCGATCTGACCGAGGTTGCCCGTCCACTGCGAGATCTGCGGCAGGATCCGCCCGGTGAACCACATCGGGACGAGGCGGATCACCGAGATGAACGTCATCGCGTCGCCCGCCCCGACGAGCACTCGGCCCGCGATGGCCGGACCGATGGTCGGCGAGAACGCGACGACGGCCTGCCCGACCACGAGCAGCGCGGCGCCGAGCAGGACGAGCTTCCGCGGGCCGACCCGGTCGAGCGCGATGCCGACCGGGATCTGCAGGCCGGCGTACACGGCGATCTGCACCACCGCGAGCGTGGACAGGACCGCCGCCGAGACCGCGAAGCGGTCCTGCGCGTCGACCCCGGAGACACCGAGCGACGAGCGCTGGACGACGGCGAGGACGTAGGCGAGCACCGCGACGCCCCAGACGAGGAAGGCACGGCGGGAGTTCACCCGACAAGGCTACCGACGCGCGCCCCGCGCCCGACCCACGCTGTGGAGGACGGGAGGCTCGGTGCGGGCTGTGGAGGAGCCTCCAGGCCGGACGCGGTGCCGGTCAGCCCGCCGTCAGTCGGTCGGTGCGTCGCCGTCGGACCGACGGTCGGCCAGGAAGCGCTCGAGCTCGGCCGCGATGGCGTCGGCGGTCGGGACCTCGCCGTCGACGTTCGTGAGGGGCGACGCGACCGGGTTGCCCTCCATGTAGGTGTCGTGCCGCTCCTCGAGCACGCCGACCAGGCGCTGCAGCTCGGGGTTGCCCGCGACCTGCTCGTCGACGCGGGTACGGAACTCGCGGTCCGACTCACGCAGGGCGTCGGTCGGGAAGATCAGGCCGGTCGCCGCCGAGATGCTGGACAGCGCGGTGACCGCGGCGTCGGGGAACTCGGTGTCGCCGAGGTAGTGCGGGACGAGCAGGACGAGCCCGGTGACCTGCTCGCCCAGCTGCGTCAGCCGGTGCTCGACCAGGTGCAGGACGTTCGCGGGTGCCTGGGTCTCCGGCTTCCAGACGCTCATCTGCTCGATGAGGTCGGCACGCGTCCCCGACACCGTCAGGCTGATCGGGCGCGTGTGCGGGACGGGCATCGGGATGGCCTGCAGCCAGGTGGTGTCGGCCACGTGCAGGCGCTCGGCGAGCCCCGTGACCGCGTCGACGAAGCGGTTCCACTGGAAGTCGGGCTCGTACCCGGTGAGGAAGAGGAACGGCTGCCCGAGCTCGTCGCGCACCAGGTGGAGGGCCAGACGCGGCGGCTCGACGGCGGTGATGTGGTCGTGCTCGAACGTGATGACCGGACGGCGGGCACGCCAGTCGAGCAGGACGTCCGGGTCGAACTCAGCGACCAGCTCGTGCTCGAGGCCGTCGAGGATCGACGCCGCGACCTGCGCGACGGCACCGCCCGCGTCAACGAAGCCGGTCAGGCCCGCGACCAGGTGCAGCCCGGCCGGGACGGTCGGCGCGCCGTCGGGAGCGGAGTACAGGTCCTCGGGGTGGTTCACCGTCCCCATGCTAGGCGGCACCCCCGACCGGTCCCGCGCACTGACCCGACGCTCTCGGCGAACACGTGCTGGCTAGGCTTGGCGCATGGTCCGACCGACGCTCTCCACCACCACCTCGACCCCCTCCGACGTCGCCGCCGACGTCCTCGTGCTCGGCGTCCGCGCGGGCACCGACGGCGGCTCCCCCGCGATCGTCCCCTCGGCCACCGGGGCGCTCGACGCCCTCGCCGACCTCGACCTCGGGTCCATCGGCGTCACCGGCGCGAAGGACCAGCTCGTCCGCCTGCCCGGGACCGGCGTCGCCGCCACCGGCATCGCACTCGTCGGCCTGGGCTCGACGGTCGACGCGGCGTCCGTCCGGGCCGCCGCCGGCAGCGCCGTCCGACAGCTGCCCCAGGTGTCGTCGATCGCGCTCGCACTCCCCACCGACAGCGCCGAGCTCGTCGACGCCGCCCTCGAGGGCGCGGCACTCGGTTCCTACGCCTTCACCCGCCACAAGGGCACGGGCACGACCGCCCCGACGCGGGGCGACCAGCGCATCGAGGTCGTCGCACCGGCCGACACCGCCGCCGACACCACCGTCCGCCCGGCGATCGTCGCGGACGCGGCAGCGCTCGTCCGCGACCTCGTGAACACGGCCGCCGGTGACCTCGGTCCGGCGGACGTCGCCGACGTCGCGGTCGCCCAGGCGGAGGGCCTGCCGCTCACCGTCGAGGTCCTCGACGAGCAGCAGCTCGAGGAGCAGGGCTTCGGCGGCATCCTCGGCGTCGGGCGCGGGTCGGAGCGACCGCCGCGCCTGGTCGTCGTCCGCTACGAACCGGCGTCGGCCGCGAAGCACCTCGCCCTCGTCGGCAAGGGCATCACCTTCGACTCCGGCGGCCTCTCGCTGAAGCCCGCCGCGTCGATGCTCGGCATGAAGACCGACATGACCGGCGCCGCGACCGTGCTCGCCGCGACGATCGCCGCCGCGCGCCTCGGGCTCGACACCAGGGTCACCGCCTGGCTCTGCCTCGCCGAGAACATGCCGTCCGGCTCCGCGACGCGCCCCGGCGACGTGCTCACGCTCAAGAACGGCAAGACCGTCGAGGTCACCAACACCGACGCCGAGGGTCGACTCGTCCTCGGTGACGGCATGGCCGCCGCCTCGCTCGAGCAGCCCGACGCGATCGTCGACGTCGCGACGCTCACCGGTGCGCAGGTCGTCGCACTCGGCGACCGCACCACCGGCCTGATGGGCAGCGACGACCTGGTCGCCCGTGTCCGTGCGGTCGCCGACGCCGTGGCCGAGCCGATCTGGCCGATGCCGCTGCCCGAGGAGCTCGACGCGCGACTCGCCAGCGACGTGGCCGACATGGTCAACGCGACGGTCGGCAACCCGGCAGGCGGCATGCTCCTCGCCGGCAAGTTCCTCGAGCGCTTCGTCGGCGAGGGCATCCCGTGGGCGCACCTCGACATCGCCGGGCCCTCCGAGCACAAGGGCGGCGGGTACGGCTGGCTCGGCAAGGGAGCGACCGGCGTCATGGTCCGGACGCTCATCGGGCTCGCAGAAGAGCTCCAGTCCAGGTAGTAGGTTGGTGTCCGGCGGGCTGCGCACCGACGCGCGTCCGCCGGAACCAGCGGGACGGGACCGGAACCATGCGGTCCGACCGTCGGACGCCGCCGCCGCGGTGTCCAGTGGGGTCCGACCGGGATCCCGACACGCACGAGGGAGTTGCACCAGGTGACGGAACAGACTTACGACGTCGTGGTCCTCGGTGGCGGCAGTGGTGGCTACGCCGCTGCGCTCCGAGCCGCTGAGCTCGGCATGAGCGTCGCGCTCATCGAGGGAGACAAGCTCGGAGGGACCTGCCTGCACCGCGGCTGCATCCCCACCAAGGCGCTGCTCCACGCCGCCGAGGTCGCCGACGCAACCCGCGACGCGGAGAAGTACGGCGTCGTCGCCGAGTTCGCCGGCGTCGAGGTGCCGAAGGTCATCGACTACCAGCAGGGCGTCATCAGCTCGAAGTACAAGGGCCTGCAGGGGCTCGTGAAGGCCCGCGGCATCACCGTCGTCGAGGGCTGGGGCCGCCTGACCTCGCAGAACACCGTGCAGGTCGGCGACCAGACCGTGACCGGCAAGAACGTCGTGCTCGCCACGGGTTCCTACTCGAAGTCACTGCCGGGCCTCGAGATCGGCGGCCGCGTGATCACGTCCGAGACCGCATTGAAGATGGACTACGTGCCGAACAAGGTCGTCATCCTCGGTGGTGGCGTCATCGGTGTCGAGTTCGCCAGCGTCTGGAAGTCCTTCGGCGCCGAGGTGACCATCGTCGAGGGCCTCCCCCACCTCATCCCCGCCGAGGACGAGTCGATGTCGAAGCAGCTCGAGCGCGCGTTCCGCAAGCGCGGCATCGAGTTCTCGCTCGGTGTCCGCTTCGACCACGTCGACCAGCACGAGAACGGCGTGGTCGTCACGCTCGAGGACGGCAAGACCTACGAGGGCGACGTGCTCCTCGTCGCGGTCGGCCGTGGCCCGCTGACGCAGAACATGGGCTTCGACGAGGTCGGCGTCGCGATGGACCGCGGGTTCGTCACCACGAACGAGCGCCTCGCCACCAACCTGCCGAACGTCTACGCCGTCGGCGACATCGTCCCCGGCCTGCAGCTCGCGCACCGCGGCTTCCAGCAGGGCATCTTCGTCGCCGAGGAGATCGCGGGCCTGAACCCCGTCGTGATCTCGGACACGAACATCCCGAAGGTCACCTACTCCGACCCCGAGGTCGCGTCGGTCGGTCTCTCCCAGGCCAAGGCCGAGGAGCAGTACGGCAAGGACAAGGTCGACTTCTACGAGTACAACCTCGCGGGCAACGGCCGCAGCCACATCATCGGGACCTCGGGTGCCGTCAAGGTCGTCCGCGTCGTCGACGGCCCGGTCGTCGGTGTCTCGATGATCGGCGCGCGCGTCGGCGAGCTCATCGGTGAGGCGCAGCTCGCGGTGAACTGGGAGGCGCACCCGGAGGACGTCGCACCGCTCGTCCACGCCCACCCGACGCAGAACGAGGCGCTGGGCGAGGCCTTCCTCCACCTCGCGGGCAAGCCGCTGCACGCGCTGTGACGACCACGTCCACCGTGCGCACCGAGACAATGACATCCACCACCACAGCAACCCGCGAACAGGAGCCCACCCGATGAGCGAATCCGTCAACCTCCCGGCGCTCGGCGAGAGCGTCACCGAGGGCACGGTCACCCGATGGCTGAAGAACGTCGGTGACCGGGTCGAGGTCGACGAGCCGCTGCTCGAGGTCTCGACCGACAAGGTCGACACCGAGATCCCGTCGCCGATCGCCGGCGTCGTCGAGGAGATCCTCGTCCAGGAGGACGAGACCGTCGAGGTCGGCACCGCGCTGGTGAAGATCGGCGACGGTTCCGGCTCGGGTTCCGACGGCGGTTCCTCCGACGAGCAGGGTGCGGACCAGGACGCCGCTGCCGCCGAGCAGAGCGAGCCGGAGACGGCTCCGAGCACCGAGCAGGGCGAGGAGCAGAAGGCTCCGGAGCCGCAGCGCGCCGACCCGACCCCGGACGGTCAGACCCAGCCGGCCGCACCGCAGGCACCGTCGGCTCCCCCGGTCCCGCAGGCTGCTCCGGTCCCGCCGCCCGCCGCCGTCCCGGCCGCGGTCCCGGCTCCGGCTGCCGCGCCGGCCCCGGCCGCCGCACCGGCCCCGGCCGCTGCTCCGGCCGCCTCGGGTGCGACCGCCTCGGCGTCGGTGCCCAACCCGAACCAGGACGCCTCGGCCTCCGGCTACGTCACGCCGCTCGTCCGCAAGCTCGCCAACGAGCAGGGTGTCGACCTGTCGACCGTCACCGGCTCCGGTGTCGGTGGCCGCATCCGCAAGGAGGACGTGCTCGCCGCCGCCGCGAAGGCGTCGTCCGCCGGTTCGTCGGCTCCGGCCGCCGCTGCCGCCGGTCCGTTCGTGGCCGAGACCTCGCCGCTCCGCGGAACCCGCGAGAAGATGTCGCGCCTCCGCAAGGTCGTCGCCGAGCGAGCCGTGCAGTCGATGACCTCGACCGCGCAGCTCACCAGTGTCGTCGAGGTCGACGTGACGAAGGTCGCGCAGTTCCGTGACGCGAACAAGGCGGAGTTCCTCGAGAAGACCGGTTCGAAGCTCAGCTTCATGCCGTTCTTCGCCCTCGCGGCGTCCGAGGCGCTCAAGGCGCACCCGAAGATCAACTCCACGGTCGAGGGCGACGAGATCGTCTACCCGGACCACGAGAACGTCTCGATCGCGGTCGACACCGAGCGCGGTCTGCTGACGCCGGTCATCAAGGACGCCTCGGGCCTGTCGCTCGCCGACTTCTCGAAGGCGATCGCGGACCTCGCCGAGCGCACTCGGAACAACCAGCTCAAGCCGGACGAGCTCGCCGGCGGCACCTTCACGCTGACCAACACCGGTTCGCGTGGCGCGCTGTTCGACACCCCCGTCGTGTTCCTGCCGCAGTCGGCGATCCTCGGCACGGGCATCGTGACGAAGCGCCCGGCGGTCGTCAAGGTCGACGGGCAGGAGGCGATCGCGGTCCGTTCGTTCGTCTATCTGGCCCTGTCGTACGACCACCGGATCATCGACGGTGCGGATGCGTCGCGGTACCTCGTCGCGGTGAAGAACCGCCTCGAGGAGGGCAACTTCGGCCCGAACCTCGGGTACTGATCCGACGGTCCGATCCGCGCCGGACGGCCCCGTTCCCCTCGTGGGACCGGGGCCGTCCGGCGTTCCGGGCACCGTCCGGCGGCTCGGGGCCGTCCGGCGTTCCGGGCACCGTCCGGCGTTCCGGTCGGCGTCCGGTGTCCGGCGCCGGTCAGCGGAGGTTGGTCGCCGCGGTGACGAGGCCGCCGGCGACCACCGCGCCGACCACGGCGTGCCGCACCGGCACCCGGTGCCGGTGGCCCACCGGGACCCCTCGCTCGAGGACGTCGAGCACCGCCCGGGTCAGCATCCCGACGACGCCGGTCGGCACGATCGAGTCGACCGACCAGGCTCCTGCTCCGGCGGGTTCCTCGTCCGGGAACGTCGGGGCCGGCACGTCCCAGCGCACCGGTCTGGGAGGAGCGGCGCCGACGACGAGGCCGAGCGCCCCGGTGACCGCGTCGGCATCCCCGTCACGGGCAGTGTCGAGGGCCGGGTCGAGGGTGTGCCGCGCCTCCGACCGGGAGTCGACACGGTCCCAGACCATCCGGGCGGCCGTCACCAGCTGTCGGGCACCGTCGAGGTCGCGAGGGTGCGGCAGACCGGCTCCCGCGTGGGCGCTCGAACCGGCCTGCTCGCGAGTGCTCGAACCGGCTTGCGCGCGGGTGTCGGAACCGGCTTGCGCGCGGGCGCTCGGACCTGGCTCCGCACCGCTCTCGGCGCCGGGAGCCGCGGGCGGCCCGTCGGCGCAGGCATCGACCGCCCCGGGAGGGCGATCGGCCACGACGATCGCTCCGGTCTCGTCGACCCCGACGGCGCCCAGGGCCACGACACCGAGCTCGACGGCACCCGATCGTGCCCGCGCAGCGAGCTCGAGCAGGGGCACCGTGAGGGTGACGGCGACGCCCTCGGTCGGGACCCCGAGCACGTCCAGGGTGTCCTCGAGTGAACGGGTCGCCGGGTGCAGCACCTCGGCCGCGAGGTGCCCCTGCGGACACCTGCCGACGCGGGTCACGGGCGCGAGGTGCGGGCCGACGCCCGCCGCGCGGTCCGCGACCCACCTCGAGAACGCGACCGGATCCCGTGCGCCGCACCACCGTCTGCTGGCTGCCGTCGTGTCCATGGTGAGGAGCCTCGCCGAGGTGGGGGGAGCCTCCAGGCCGGAAGGCGGGATCTGTGGAGGACGGTGTTCGCCCACAGCCTGGTGGTCGGCGGTCTGCGAGCGATGGTCGAGGCCGTATCCTGGTCGCATGGCACGCAGCACTCCCCAAGCAACGACGGCGAAGGAGCCGGGTCGTCTCAAGCAGATGTACCAGGTCTTCACGATGACCCGTCGGGCCGACCCGAAGTCCGTCTGGTGGTTCCTGCTGGCGTTCGTCGGCCCCGTCGTGGCGGGCGTGCTGCTCGCGCTGCTCCTGCCGGGGCAGAACTGGCTGGCGATCACGCTGTGGATCGTTGCCGGCGTGCTGCTCGGTGTGCTGCTCTTCCTCATCGTCCTCGGCCGCCTGGCCGAGCGTGCCGCGTACTCGCAGATCGCCGGGCAGCCCGGTGCCGTGGGAGCGGTCCTGTCGAACTCCTTGCGTCGTCAGTGGCGTTCGAGCGAGATGCCCGTCGCGGTGCACGGTCGGTCGCAGGCCGCCGTCTACCGTGCGGTGGGCACCCCCGGCGTCGTGCTCATCACCGAGGGGCAGCGCGGCAACCTGAAGCGCCAGGTGGACGAGGAGCGCCGCAAGGTCCAGCGGATCGTCCCGAACGTCCCGGTGCACGTGGTCCACGTGGACGACGACGAGGACGGCGTGACGCTGCACAAGCTGCCCCGGGCGATGAACAAGTACAAGAAGGCGCTCAACCGGAACGAGGTCCTGGCGGTCGCGAACCGTCTCGACTCCCTGACGCACAGCCCGGCCGCGGCGATCCCGAAGGGCATGGACCCGATGCGGGCGCGTGCCGGCCGACCGCGCTGATCGACCGACCCCCTGATCGCCGACGCCCCCGACCGTGCCAGGTCGGGGGCGTCGCCCGTTCCGGGGAGCCCGGCGTCCCGGGCACCGGCGTCTCGCGCGTGACCGTCCGCCCGCCTGGCCGACGTTGCACGCGTCGATCGACGCGTGCAACGTCGGATGATGCACACGCACAAGATGTCCACGCATCGTTCGACATCGCGCGCGTCGATCGACCAGCGCGATGTCGAACTCCACGCCGCGTGCTGCACCGGGCGAGACGACGCCCAGCACACCCGAGCCGCCGCGCCCACCACGCCCGGCAGCCGCCACGGCCGAGCGAAGCGCGCGCCGCGCCCGGCGCCGCCGCGCGCTCCCGCCGGTCAGCGCCGGACGAGCACCGTCCCGGCGATGCGGTCGTGCGCGCCACGGCTGTCTCGGTCGATGATGAGCGCCGGCACGACCAGGCAGAGCAGCACCGTGCGGACGATCGGCCGCCACACCCCGACGTAGCCGCCGCGGATCGGGACGACGCGGAGCCCGACGCACAGGTGGCCGAACGACCCCGAGAACGTGCAGATGAACAGCACCTGGAGCACGGCGAAGATCGCGAGCTGGATCCACGTGTGGGCGATGTCACCGGAGCCCTCGAGCGGCGACCACACTCCCGTGACGTAGGCGACGAGGTTGGCCAGGATCCCGTCGATGAGCAGTCCGACCACGCGGCGGCCGATGCGGCCGACGCTGCGCGGACCGTCCTCGGGGAGGCCGAGGTCCTTGCCGGGCCAGCCGTCCGGGTGCTCCCCACCGGGGTGTGCGGAGGACGCCGAGGGCGGGGTGGTGCTGCGGGCCATGCTCCAAGGGTAGGCGACCGGCGACCCCGTAACACGCACGAAACAATGCAGTCATGTCCGGGAAACCCGGTGTCAATAGCCTCGTCGGAGGGTGCACCCGCGGCACCTCTCGCCATCACCTACCCCCCAGGAGATCGACACACATGTTCAGCGATTCCTCCGAGGTGCTCGCCTTCATCAAGGACACGGACGTCAAGTTCCTCGACATCCGCTTCACGGACCTGCCCGGTGTCCAGCAGCACTTCAACATCCCGGCGTCGACGGTCGACGAGGACTTCTTCTCGGTCGGTCAGCTCTTCGACGGTTCGTCGATCCGCGGTTTCGCGTCGATCCACGAGTCGGACATGCAGCTCATCCCGGACGTGACGACGGCGTACATCGACCAGTTCCGTGCCGAGCGCACGCTGATCATGATCTTCGACATCTACAACCCGCGGAACGGCGAGATCTACGGCCGCGACCCGCGTCAGGTGGCGAAGAAGGCGGAGAAGTACCTCGCGTCGACGGGCATCGCGGACACCGCGTTCTTCGCCCCCGAGGCCGAGTTCTACATCTTCGACGACGTCCGCTACTCGGTCACCCAGAACAAGTCGTTCTACTCGGTCGACTCGGAAGAGGGCGCCTGGAACACCGGTCGCGAGGAAGAGGGCGGCAACCTCGCCAACAAGACCCCGTACAAGGGCGGCTACTTCCCGGTCTCCCCCGTCGACAAGACAGCGGACCTGCGCGACGACATCACCCTCAAGCTGATCGAGGCAGGTTTCGTCCTCGAGCGCTCGCACCACGAGGTGGGCACCGGCGGCCAGCAGGAGATCAACTACAAGTTCGACACGATGGTCCACGCCGCGGACGACATCCTGAAGTTCAAGTACATCGTCAAGAACACGGCCGACCAGTGGGGCAAGGTCGCCACGTTCATGCCGAAGCCGCTCTTCGGCGACAACGGCTCGGGCATGCACACCCACCAGTCGCTCTGGAACGACGGCAAGCCGCTCTTCTACGACGAGAACGGCTACGGCGGTCTCTCCGACACCGCGCGCTGGTACATCGGCGGCATCCTGAAGCACGCCCCGGCGCTGCTCGCCTTCACGAACCCGTCGATCAACTCGTACCACCGCCTGGTCAAGGGCTTCGAGGCGCCGGTCAACCTGGTCTACTCGGCCGGCAACCGCTCCGCTGCGATCCGCATCCCGATCACGGGCACGAACCCGAAGGCGAAGCGCATCGAGTTCCGCGCGCCGGACGCCTCGGGCAACCCGTACCTCGCGTTCGCCGCGCAGCTGATGGCGGGCCTCGACGGCATCCAGAACCGCATCGAGCCGCACGAGCCGGTCGACAAGGACCTCTACGAGCTCCCCCCGGAGGAGGCCAAGGGCATCCCGCAGGTGCCGGGCTCGCTCGACGAGGCGCTCGAGGCGCTCGAGGCGGACCACGAGTTCCTCACGAAGGGCAACGTCTTCACCGAGGACCTCATCCAGACGTGGATCGACTACAAGCGTGAGAACGAGATCCTCCCGCTCGCGCAGCGTCCGCACCCGTTCGAGTACGAGCTGTACTTCGGCGTCTGATCCTCCGCACGAACGGCTGATCCCCTCGGGTCACCACGAAGGGCCCCGCACCGTCAGGTGCGGGGCCCTTCCGCGTGCACGGCGCGCTGGGCGGGTGAGTCGACCGCGGGAGCGACAGTGTTCGGCGAACCGTTCGCGGTGCGCTGTCGCTTCCGCGCCAGGATCCGGCGGCGCGCTGGGCACGCGGCGCGCTGGGCACGCGGCACGCATGCGGGAGGCGGGCGGGGCACTGGAGGGCGACGGCCTGGAGGACCGGTGCCGGCCCGGCGGGCGGGCGCCGCGCCTCCAGGCCGTCGCCTTCGCTCGCCCGTTCCTTCCCATCACGGTCGCGATGGCAAGGAAGAACGGGCGTACCTGGTCGGGACGGACCACCAGGTACGCCCGGGATCACCAGGTGTGCCCGGACTGACCAGGGACGACCACCGCGCGCCCGGGCCAAGCGGAGCACCCGGACACGCGAGAGCGGGGCCCGCGCCGCCCCGGCACGGACCCCGCTCCTGGCGGTGACGACTAGCGCGCCGTGGCCAGCACGTCGTTCGTCCCCGCCGCCACGCTCACGGGTGCACCCGTGACCGGCGTGGGCCGCCCCAGGGAACGGACGGACCACCCCGCCTCCACCCAGTCGGCGACCGGGAGGCAGTTCCGCGCGTCGATGACGACGCGACGACCGACGATCGCCCCGAGCGCCACGGGCGACGCCTGCACGACCTCGTCCCACTCGGTCAGGACGAGCACGACGTCGGCGGCCTCGACGGCGTCCTCCTTCGTGGCGGCGTACGACAGCGTCGGGAAGGAGCGCCGGGCGGTCTCGTTGGCCTCCGGGTCCCACAGCGTCACCTGGGCACCGCGGAGGTGCAGCGCGGCTGCGACGTTGAGCGCCGGCGAGTCGCGGACGTCGTCGGTGAGCGGCTTGAACGCGGCTCCGACGACGGCCACGCGACGGTTGAGCACCGACCCCCCGAGGGCCTCGATCGTCATGTCGATGACGCGCTCGCGCTGCCCCATGTTGATCTCGTCGACCTGCTGCATGAGCCCGACGACCCGACCGGCGCCGATCTCGTTCGCGCGGTGCATCAGGGCGCGGATGTCCTTCGGCAGGCAGCCACCGCCGAAGCCGAGGCCGGCGTTGAGGAACTTCCGGCCGATGCGGACGTCGTGACCGAGGGCGTCGGCGAGCGTCGTGACGTCGGCGCCGGTGATCGCGCACATCTCGGAGATCGCGTTGATGAACGAGATCTTCGTGGCGAGGAACGCGTTCGCGCTGACCTTGACGAGCTCGGCGGTCGCGAGGTCGGTCGTGATGACCGGGGTGCCCTCGGCGATCGGTGCGGCGTAGACCTCGCGGATGACGGCGTCCGCCGCGGCCGAGGCGCCGCCCCAGACCAGGCGGTCCGGGTGCAGGGTGTCGTCGACGGCCTTGCCCTCGCGGAGGAACTCCGGGTTCCAGACGAGCTCGGCCTGGATGCCGGCCGGGCTGAACTCGCGGACGATGCCGCGGAGCCGCTCGGCGGTCCCGACCGGCACCGTGGACTTCCCGACGATGAGCCCCGGGTGGGTCAGGTGTTCGGCGACGCCCCGGGTGGCGGCCTCGACGTAGGTCAGGTTCGCGGCGTGCGACCCGGCCTTCTGCGGCGTGCCGACGCACACGAAGTGGACGTCCGCGGCGGCGACGGCCTCGGCGAGGTCGGCCGTGAAGCGGAGCTTCCCGGTGGCGACGTGCTTCGTGATGAGCTCCGGCAGACCGGGCTCGAAGAACGGCACCTCGCCGGCGGACAGGGCGGCGAGCTTCGCGGGGTCGACGTCCACCCCGATGGTCTCGAAGCCCATCTCGGCCATGGCGGCCGCGTGGGTGGCACCGAGGTAGCCGGTGCCGATGACGCTGATGACGGGGGCCGGCCGCACGTCGGCGGCGTCGGTCTTCTTCTGAGCGGTCACTGCTTGACCTCCTGCAGGTCGTAGTCGGTGTCGGTGCGGGCGATGCCCTCGGCGAAGGTCGCCAGGCTGTCGGCGCGGGAGTCGAGGCGCCAGTCGTTCGTGGTGCGGGCGCCGTCGACGATGGTGGTGGCCACCTGGCTGAAGTACGCGAAGCCGATGACGTCACTGTTCGCGGGATCGGCGAGGGCGTCGAAGAGCGAAGCGATCCACTGGGACTTCTGACTGTTCGAGACGGTGCCGCCGGTCTCGGTGGCGCCGATCTCGTTCAGCAGGATGTGCTTCCCCGGTGCCACCTGCCGGAGTTGCGCGAGGGTGGCGCCGAAGGTGGTCTGGAACGTGGGCTGCTCGGTGGCGGTGCGGTAGTAGCCGCTCATGCCGACCCAGTCGACGTAGTCGGCGCCCGGGTAGTACTGCCGCATGTAGTCGAGCGTCTGGTACTTCGGGTTGCCGAGCTTGTCGATGCGCGACGGCGACCAGTTCCAGATGACGTAGTCGTTCGCCCCGTTGGCCTGGAAGACGTCGTGCACGTGCTTCCACATCGCGACGTACGACCCCGGCGCGTTCTGCTGCTTCGAGGCCTCGGACCAGTTGTACCACTGGCCGTTCATCTCGTGGTCGAGACGGATGACGACGGGCATGCCGTTCGCCTTCAGGGCCTTCGCGTAGTTCGCCAGGTAGTCGTCGAACTTCCCGGAGACGATGTCCTGGTTCGTGTAGCCCGGGACGTAGGGCTGATCGTTGCCGGTCTTCGCGGGCACGGTCTCCCACGTCATCAGCGGCAGGCGGCCGTTCGCCCACGACCGCTGGACGGCGCTGGCGTTGAAGTCCTGGTCGAACCCCTGGAAGAAGCCGACCATGTTCGTGGCCCGGCCGACCTCCTGCGTGACCCGGTCGTACTCGGCCCAGTTGAAGGGCGACTGCGTCGTGTAGAGCCCGTACCAGCGGGACTGCTGACCGAGGATCTGCGCCTTCGACGGGGTCGTGATCGGCTCGGACGCGACCGGGTCCTTCGACGGTCCGGCGTTGCCGCCGGTCCCACCGGACGACCCTGATCCCGAGCCGGTGCCCGAGCCGCCGCCGGAGCTGCCGGCGGCGGACCCGCCGGCACTCCCGCCCGAGCCCGACCCGCCGGAGGACGAGCCGGCAGCGCCAGAGCCGGAGCCGGAGCCGGAGCCGGCCTGCGATCCCGCGGCCGAGGCCTTCCCGCCGCTCGTCGCAGCACCGAGGTCGGACTGCAGCGCGGCGATCTGCGCCTTGAGCCGGGTGATCTCCTCGGCCCGCGACCCGGCCTGCGCACCCGAGGAGTCGAGCTTGCCCTCGAGCTTCCAGATGGTCTGCTGCGCGGCCTCGAGCTTCGCGCTCAGCTCGGCGGCGCTGGGCTGCTTCGCCTTCGGCGGGGTGACGCCGAGGGCGGTCTGCACGGCGCTCGACACGGGGCCGGCCGGCGACACCCAGACTGTCCAGGTGATCAGGCCGAGCACCAGGACGATCGCGACCGTGCCGATCGCGGTGCGACGGGCGTGCTTGCTGGACTGTGCCCACCACGTGCTGGTGGAACGGATGAGGTCAGACAATGAGGAACGCCTCCAGTGCGAAGACCGCGAACCCGATCAGGTACGGGATCGCCGCGTAGGGGTTGACACGACGGGCCTTGGCGGGCGCCGGGCGAGCGGGAGCGGGAGCAGCTGCCGCGGCCACCGCTGCCGACCGCCGCGTGGCGAGCACCGTCGCGGTCGAGTTCGTGGTGGCGTCGGCGCCGAAGAGCTCGTCGAACGCCCGGTCGGCCGCTGCCTGGTCGTCCGCGTCGACCCGGGAACGGAGCACGTCGGTGCGGTCCACGGACGGCAGACCGACGTCCACCGGACTGACCGGCGGAGTACCGAGGGCCACCGGCGGAGTACCGAGGGCGACCGGCGGCGTGCCGAGTGCGGTCGGCTGGACGGTGTCCGAGGGGTCCTCCTCCACCGGACCGCCAGCGTACGCCCCGGCCCGGGTCCCCCAGCCGGACGCGTGCGCCAGGCGGAAGAAGCCGATGAGCCGGATCGGCATGAGGAAGAACGTCGACACGATGATGAACATCGGCAGCCGGAAGAAATCACTCGGCTTCTCGGCCAGGTGTCGCATCTGGCGGATCGCCATGCTCAGCACGCTCGAGACCACCATCAGGCCGGCGACGTAGACGAAGCCCGTCGAGAAGCCGTACGGCTGCAGGATCCCCTGGTACAGGTTCTCGCCCTGCCCGGTGACGGCACGGTAGATCCAGCCGGCGATCACGCCGAAGAGCATGAACGGCAGGATGATGTCGGTGAGGAAGAACACCGCCAGGATCGGCGCGTGCCCGAGCATCCACGGGAGCATCCGCAGGGTGTTGTACTGCGAGCCGCGCGCCCAGCGCAGCTGCTGCTTGAACAGCTTCTTCACCTGCAGCGGAGCGTCGGTGTAGACGAGCGACGTGTACTGGTAGACGGTCCGGTAGCCCTCCTTGAGGGTCAGGTTCGTCAGGGTCCGGTCGTCGGACACCTCGAGGAACACGCCCATGAACTTCTCGTGCATGAACCGGTCCATGACGCGGACGAGGATGTTGCGGCGGAACGCGATCGTTCGACCCGGCAGGCACCCGATCTGGCCGAGGACGCTCTGCGCGGGCATCGAGTAGAGCGCCCGCGAGTTCTCCAGCCAGTCGGCCCAGCGGGTGATCCACGAGCGCGTCGGCTCGAGGATGCGCTGGCGGGTGGTGACGCCGCCGACCGACTCGTCGGCGAAGGGCCGCAGCAGCTCGGAGAGCGTCCCGGGCGTCCACACGGTGTCCGAGTCGACGAGGATCGTGATGTCACCGGTGGACATCTCGGTGCCGACCTTGACCGCGTTGCGCTTGCCCGGGATGGGCGTGTGGGTCCAGCGCACGAGCGGGGCGAACTCCTCGCAGACCTCCTCGAGCGCTTCGTTGCGGGCGCCGTTGATGACGACGATGATCTCGCCGGGACCCTGCTCGACCATGCGGCCGATCACGTCGCGGAAGAGGTCGAGCGGCTCGTCCACGACGGGGACGACCACGCTGGTGGTGCCGGAGTAGGTGCCGGTGAAGGGGCGGTAGCGGGCGGACAGGACGACCTTGAGCAGCCAGAGCAACCAGATCACCGCGGAGTACACGGCGAAGAGGTAGAACTCGGGGTGCCCTTCGACCATCTGCCGGATCTGCAGAATGAAGGTGAACATCGATCCCTGCTTCAACGTTCGAGGTGGGGATTCCGCATCGTCGAGGAACCGTGGACGGTTCGGGTGAGCCAATTGATGCAGAACCTGGACGTCGTCGCAACGCGTCCCCCGAGCGGGGGTGTTACCGGCAGGTTACGGGGTACAAGTCGGTCCCCCTCGGGGCACCTCACACCTGTCCGCACTGCTGCTGTCAGCAGGATGGTGGACCGGTCCACCATCGTGCAGAGCGCAACACGGCGTGCGGCACAGCCGAGAGGCACCGCTCACGTCGACAGGAAAGCCCTGTTGACGCTCGCATCCCCCCGTTCTGGGGGCGTCTCCACAGGACCGCGCTCGTCCGCCTCATCGGCGGCCGGTCACAGCCGGATCGAGGCGGGCGCGACCGTACCGAGCGGGGTACGTCACGAGCGGGGCAGGGGGACACCCAGCGACGCCCAGAATTCACCATCGACGACCTGTCACGTTCTCGGCGGCACGTCGCCCCGGGCGTGTCGCGAGCCGCTCAGGCCCCGTAGAACTCCCGCTCGAACACCTGGCGAGCGCGCCGCGTGACCCCGAGGTAGTCGTCCTCGAGCCGCGATGCCGACCCCGGCGGGTACTCCATCAGGCGCGCGATGCCCTCGAGCTGCACGCGGTCGACGGGCAGCACGTCGGTGGTCTTCCCCGACCAGAGCACGAGCGCGCTCCGGGTGCGGGACGCGAAGCGCCAGGCGGCGCCGAGACGTTCGGCGTCCTCCGGCGCGACGAGCCCGGCCACCGTCGCGGCGTCGAGGGCCTCGAGCGTCGAGGTCGTCCGCAGCCCGGGCACCGTCGTGGCGTGCTGCAGCTGCAGCAGCTGCACGAACCACTCCACGTCGCTGAGCGACCCGCGTCCGAGCTTGAGGTGCCGTGCCGGGTCGGCGCCTCGGGGCAGCCGCTCCGACTCGACGCGGGCCTTGATCCGCCGGACCTCGCGGACCGCCTGCTCGTCGATGCGCGCCGGGTACCGCGTGCCGTCGGCGAGGTGCTCGAAGTCGCGGAGCAACGCGTCGTCGCCGACCGCGCCGCGGGCCCGGAGGAGCGCCTGCGCCTCCCACGTCAGCGACCACCGGGCGTAGTACGCGCCGTACGACTCGAGGGTCCGGACGACCGGGCCGTTCTTGCCCTCCGGCCGCAGGTCGGTGTCGAGCTCGAACGGGTGGATCGCGTCGTCCGTCAGCCGCGAGAGTTCGCGCACGATCGTCTGGGCAGCCCGTGACGCCTGCTCCGGTGCGAGGTCCTCCGACGCCCGGTACACGTAGAGGACGTCGGCGTCGGACCCGAAGCCGAGCTCGCGCCCGCCGAACCGGCCCATCGCGACGATGCCGAACGCGAGCCCGGGTGGGGCATCGCGGCGGGCCAGGGCGAGCGCGCCCGTGAGGGTGGCCTCGGTGACGTCGGACAGTGCCGGGCCGAGGGCGTCGACGTCCAGATGGCCGAGCACCGCGGCCATGCCGAGGCGCAGGGTCTCCCGGCGACGGGCGGACCGGACGAGCGCGGCGGCGCCGTCGACGTCGTCCCCGTGTCGGGCGGTCGTGGCGGCGTGCTCGGCGAGGAGCGACGCGAGCGGCCGCGGTCGGAGCAGCGCGTCCGGCTCGTCGAGCCACGCCACCGCCTCCGGGAAGCGTTCGAGCAGACCGGCGAGGAACGCCGACTCGGACAGCACGGTCGTGAGGGAGTGCGCGGCGCCCGACGAGTCGCGGAGCATCCGGAGGAACCAGCTCGACTCCCCCAGGGTGTCGCTGAGGCGACGGAAGGCCAGGAGTGCCCGGTCCGGAGCCGGTCCCTCCGCCATCCACCGCAGGAGCACCGGCAGCAGGTTCCGCTGGATCGCCGCACGACGGCTCGTGCCCTGGGTGAGCGCACGGATGTGCCCGAGCGCGCCCGCCGGGTCCGCGAAGCCGATCGCGCCGAGCCGGTCGGCCGCCTGGTCGCTCGTGAGGACGATGTCGCCGTCCGTGGCCGCCACCGCCGACAGCAGCGGGCGGTAGAAGAGTCGCTCGTGCAGTCCGCGGACCTCGAGCTTCACGCCGCGCCAGCGCTGTTCGAGTGCGGCTGCCGACGTCGCGAGCCCGGTGGAGCGTGCGAGGACCCGCAGCTCGTCCTCGTCGCTCGGCATGAGGTGGGTGCGCTGCAGCCGGCGCAGCTGGATCCGGTGCTCGAGGAGACGCAGCAGGGCGTAGTCGGGGCCGAAGCGCGCGGCCTCGGGCCGGCCGACGTACCCGGCGGCGGCCAGGGCGTCCATCGCCTCGAGCGTCGAACGGACCCGGACGGACTCGTCGTCGCGGCCGTGCACGAGCTGCAGCAGCTGCACGGTGAACTCGACGTCGCGCAGACCGCCCGGCCCGAGCTTGATCTGCCGGTCGACCTCGTCGTCGGGGATGTGCTCGGTGACACGCTCCCGCATCCGCTGCACCGACTCCACGAAGCCGGGCCGACCCGCGGAGCTCCAGACGAACGGGGCGACCGCGGCCGCGTAGCGCTCCCCCAGGTCACGGCTGCCGGCGATCGGCCGCGCCTTGAGCAGCGCCTGGAACTCCCACCCCTTCGCCCAGCGCTCGTAGTACGCCACGTGCGAGTCGAGCGTCCGGACGAGCGCACCGTCCTTGCCCTCCGGCCGCAGGTTCGCGTCGACCTCCCACAGCGCGGGCTCGGCCGCGAGGTCGGTGATCGCGTGCGTCGCCGCGATGGCCAGGCGCGTCGCGATGAGGACCGCCCGGTCGGTGCCGACGCCGGTGTCGGCCTCGTCGTCGCGGGTCGACTCGGTGACGAAGATGACGTCGACGTCGCTGACGTAGTTGAGCTCGCGGGCACCGGCCTTCCCCATGCCGATCACCGCGAGCGGGGTCGCCGCCACGTCGGCGGCGGGGAACGGGACCTCGCGCCGGGCGACGGCGACCGCCGCCTCGAGCGCCGCGCCCGCCAGGTCGGCGAGCCCCGCGGCGACCGCCGGGAACGCCTCGGTCGGGACGGGGTGCAGCACGTCGAACAGGGCGATCTGCGCGAGGTGCCGTCGGTAGCGCACCCGGAGCCGGAGCCGGGCGTCCTCGCCGGTCGTCTCGGCGACCGCCTCGGACAGCGACGCCGTGTACGCCTCCTGCGACCACGGCGGGGTCACCGGGTCGAGGAGCAGCGCGATCTCGGCCGGACGGCGGTGCAGGAACTCACCGAGGCCCGTCGACGCGCCGAGCAGCCGGACGAGTCGTTCCGTGGCCGCCGGGTCCGCCAGGACCGGCCGGACCGCGTCCGGCGCGCGCTCGAGGAGCCGCTCGAGCAGCCGGAGCGCGCCGTCGGGATCGGCCGTGGACTCCCAGAGCGCCGGGGCGTCGGTGACCGGCACCCGCACGTCGGGGCCGAACCGGGCCTCCAGGCCGGCGATCCGTTCCAGGCTCTCCGACAGCTCCGCGAAGCCCAGGCGGGCCATCTCGGAACGGGACGTCCTCGTCCGACCGGTCATGCGTGGTGCTCCGGGCGGCTGCTAGAGCGCGCCGAGGTTGGTGCGGAGCTCGAACGGCGTGACCTGGTCGCGGTAGGCCTTCCACTCCTGCCGCTTGTTGAGCAGCACGAAGTTGAAGACCTGCTCGCCCAGGGTCTCGGCGACGAGCTCCGAGTCCTCCATCAGGCCGAGGGCGTGGTCGAGGCTCGCGGGGAGCTGCTTGTAGCCGAGGGCCTTGCGCTCGGCGTCGGACAGGCTCCAGACGTTGTCCTCGGCCTCCGGCGGGAGCTCGTAGCCCTCGTCGATGCCCTTCAGGCCCGCCGCGAGGAGCAGCGAGTACGCCAGGTACGGGTTCGCCGCCGAGTCGATGCCGCGGTACTCGACGCGGGCGGACTGGCCCTTGTTCGGCTTGTACAGCGGCACGCGCACGAGCGCCGAGCGGTTGTTGTGGCCCCAGGTGACGAAGGACGGGGCCTCGTCGCCGCCCCACAGCCGCTTGTAGGAGTTGACGAACTGGTTCGTCACCGCGGTGATCTCGGGAGCGTGACGGAGCACACCCGCGATGAAGTGCTTCGCGGTCTGCGACAGCTGGTACTCGCCGCCGGCCTCGTAGAAGGCGTTCTGGTCGCCCTCGAAGAGCGAGACGTGCGTGTGCATGCCCGAGCCCGGCTGGCCCGACAGCGGCTTCGGCATGAACGTCGCGTAGACGCCCTGCTCGATGGCGACCTCCTTCACCACGGTGCGGAAGGTCATGATGTTGTCGGCCATCGTCAGCGCGTCGGCGTAGCGGAGGTCGATCTCGTTCTGTCCGGGACCGGCCTCGTGGTGGGAGAACTCCACCGAGATGCCGAGGTCCTCGAGCATCCGCACCGAGCGGCGGCGGAAGTCGTGCGCGCTGCCGCCGGGGACGTTGTCGAAGTAGCCGGCCTGGTCGACGGGCTGCGGGCCGCCGTCCGCCCAGTCGCGGCTCTTCAGGAGGTAGAACTCGATCTCGGGGTGCGTGTAGAACGTGAACCCGCGCTCGCTCGCCTTCGCCAGGGTCCGCTTCAGCACGTTGCGGGGGTCGGCGACGGCGGGCTGGCCGTCCGGCGTCGTGATGTCGCAGAACATGCGCGCGGTCGGGTCGACCTCGCCCCGCCACGGCAGGATCTGGAACGTCGAGGGGTCCGGGTGTGCCAGGACGTCGGCCTCGTACGAGCGGGTGAGGCCCTCGATCGCGGAACCGTCGAACCCGATGCCCTCGGCGAAGGCACCCTCGACCTCGGCCGGGGCGATCGCGACGGACTTCAGCGTGCCGATGACGTCGGTGAACCAGAGTCGGATGAACTTGATGCCCCGCTCCTCGATGGTGCGGAGCACGAAGTCCGTCTGCTTGTCCATGGACGCCCTTTCCGTGGTGCTGCTGGGGCCTCCAGCCTATTGGTCCTCGTCGTCCCAGCGCTCGTTGTTCGCCTTGATGCGGTCCAGGGCGTGTTGCGCCTCCTCACGCGTGTCGAACGGGCCGATGCGGTCGCGCTGCGGCGACTGCGGGCCCTGCTCCACCTCGTGCGTCTTCTCGTTGAACCACCACTGGGACTCGATGCGTTCGTCACTCATGGCGCCACCGTACCCACGGGGTCCGGGCTGCGCCCGCGCGCGCCTGCCGCCGTCGGCCGTGCTGGCGACCGGTCAGTGACGCGAAGGCGACAGATCGCCGCCGACGGTCGACGGGATCCTGTCGCTCTCGCGGATCGGTCCGCGGGGCGGACCGGGGGACGGGGAGGTGGGGGCCGGCCCGGCGGTGGTGGCGACCGGTCGGGAGGCGCGGTGCCGGTCGGACGGACCGGCACCGCGCCTCCAGACCGTCACCTCGGGCGCGGCGCGTGGAGTGGGCACCCTCCTGTGCCGGTCCCGTTGGCTCGCGTCCGGCCCGGCGCGGGACGCCGGCGTCCGCGCCGGACGCCCTCGGGCGTGCGAGACGCCTCCGGAACCGGCGGCGTCTCGACGCGCGCGCGGTGTCACGCGCCGACGCCGGGGTCTCGCGACGTGGAGCTGCACGGTGTCGCACACCGGCGGCGGCGTCTCGCCGCCCGGCGCGACGGACGCGCCGGCCGCGCGAGCGCCCGCGCCGCGGGCGCCGCGCACCCGGTTAGAGTGGTCGGCATGCCCCGGGACGCACACGGACACCTGACCGCCGGCCGGATCTCCCCCCAGCGCCCCGTGCCGAAGGACATCGAGCGCCCCGAGTACGTCGGGCGTGCCGAGCCGCACGAGCACGGCCTCGGCGACACCTACACGCCCGACGAGGTCGAGCGCATCCGGGCCGCCGGGCGCATCGCCTCGCAGGCGATCGACGCCGTCGGCGAGGCCATCCGCCCCGGGATCACCACCGACGAGCTCGACCGGATCGGCCACGAGTTCGTCGTGTCGCACGGCGCCTACCCCTCGACGCTCGGCTACCGCGGGTACCCGAAGTCGCTGTGCTCGAGCCTCAACGAGGTCATCTGCCACGGGATCCCGGACGACACCGTGCTGCAGGAGGGCGACCTCGTCAACATCGACATCACCGCCTACAAGGACGGGATGCACGGCGACACGAACCGCACGTTCGTCGTCGGGCAGGCCTCGCAGGAGGTCCAGGACCTGGTCGACCGCACGCGCACCGCGCTCGAACGCGGGATCAAGGCCGTCGCTCCCGGGCGCCAGGTCAACGTCATCGGGCGGGCGATCGAGGCCTACGCCAAGCGCTTCGGGTACGGCGTCGTCCGCGACTACACCGGCCACGGCGTCGGTCGGGCGTTCCACTCCGGGCTGATCATCCCGCACTACGACGCACCGCGCTTCGACGACGTCATGGAGCCCGGCATGGTGTTCACCATCGAGCCCATGCTCACGCTCGGCGGGATCGAGGCCGACATCTGGTCGGACGACTGGACCGTCAGCACCCGCGACAAGTCCTGGACCGCACAGTTCGAACACACCCTCGTCGTCACCGAGCGCGGCGCGGAACTCCTCACCGTCTCCTGACGGACACCCACGAAAGGCACCGCTTCTCATGACCTCCCTCGCAGTCGGCGTCGACATCGGCGGAACGGGCATCAAGGGCGCGATCGTCGACGTCGCCACCGGCGAGCTGACGACCGACCGGATCAAGAAGGCCACCCCCGAGGGCGGCAAGCCGCACGACATCGTCGCTGTGGCGAAGTCGATCCTCGACGAGCTCGCCCCGGCGGCGGACGTGCCGGTCGGGGTCTGCTTCCCCGCGATCGTCCGCGACGGCAAGACGATGTCGGCCGCGAACGTGTCGAAGAAGTGGATCGGCTTCGAGGCCGAGGCACTGTTCGAGAAGGAGCTCGGCCGCTCCATCCACTTCGTCAACGACGCCGACGCCGCCGGGTTCGCCGAGCAGCAGTTCGGTGCGGCGAAGGGCAAGGACGGACTGGTCGTCGTCACGACCCTGGGCACCGGCATCGGCACCGCGCTGATCAACGACGGTGTGCTCATCGTCAACTCCGAGCTCGGCCACCTGGAGATCGACGGGCACGACGCCGAGACGAAGGCCTCGTTCGCGGCGAAGGAGCGCGACGAGCTCTCCTGGAAGCACTGGGCCAAGCGCCTGCAGAAGTACTACTCGACGCTCGAGGCCCTGCTCTCCCCCGAGCTCTTCGTCGTCGGCGGCGGTGTGTCGAAGCACCACGAGGAGTTCCTGCCGCTGCTCGACCTGCAGGCGGACATCATCCCCGCGACGCTCCGCAACAACGCCGGCATCATCGGGGCGGCGACCCTGGCCTCGCGCAGCAAGTAGGGGTGCGGCCTCGGCGGTGGTCCTCGTCGCACGACACCCCGTCCGGCTCCGTTCAGGTCGCAGGACTCGCCGTTCGACCTGAAGGTGAGCGGCATGTCCTGCGACCGGAAGCGGCGAAAGTCGGGACGGCGACGACGAGGCGGCAGCCGCGGGGCGCCGGGCGGCGCGGGCAGCGGTAGACTCAGTCCTGCGAACGGGTCGGTGAGACGGTCGCGTCACTCCTCCGGGAGTGCCGAGGAACGTCCGGGCTCCACAGAGCAGGGCGGTGGGTAACACCCACCCGGAGCAATCCGCGAGACAGTGCCACAGAAAGCAGACCGCCGGCGGTGACGTCGGTAAGGGTGAAACGGTGGTGTAAGAGACCACCAGGGGTCCGGGTGACCGGATCCGCTCGGTAAACCTCGCCCGGAGCAAGGTCAGACAGAGGACGACGAGGCTGCTCGCTGAGTCCTCGGGTGGACCGCTGGAGGCCGGCGGCAACGTCGGTCCGAGAGAGATGGCCGTCACCGCGAGAGCGGGACAGAACCCGGCGTACGGCCGGCCCGTTCGCACCCACGCACCACGTGCGCGCCCACCGACCGACGACGGACGGGAGGCGCGTGGCGGTGCCGCCACGAGCCTCCCGTCCGTCGGGACCCGCGTCTACAGGCCGGACTCGGCCGTGCGCACCAGGATCGCGTCGCTGTCCGGGCAGAGCACGACGTCGTCGGGCGCAGCCCGTCGGATGTCCTGCAGGTCCGAGTTCGTGAGCGTCACGCCGGAAGCGGTCGACACTCCGCCCTGCAGCAGGGACGCGCCGAAGCCGTAGCGCGCCCGCTGCCGGTCGTACAGCGCCAGCAGGTCCGCGGGCACCTTCGCGGCGACGGCCGCACGGCTCTGCGCGGCGGACTCACGATCGGCCTCGACGCGGGCGATCTCGGTGTCGCGCTCGGCGACCAGCGTGGCGCGGTCGGCCTCGACCTGGGCGAGCTTCCCCTCGACGTCCCCGACGCGGGCGCGGTGCACGTCGAGCTGCTCCATGACCTCGAGCTCGGCGGTCTCCAGGTCGCCGATGCGACGGCGGAGCGACGCCAGCTCGCTCTCGAGGCCCGCGGCGTCCTTCGCGCTCGCGACGTTCTGCAGCATCGTGGTGTCGCGCTCGATGCGGGCCTGCGCGGTGGCGGTGTCGGACTCCAGGCGGGCGAGCTCCCGCTCGGCGTCCTCGACCTGACCGGTCGCGGCGGCGAGCTCGGCGCGCAGCGAGGCGGCCGTCGTCCCGAGTTCGGTGAGCCGGTCGCCCTTCTGCAGGGCGGTGATGCGGTGCGACAGACGGGTGACGTCGTTGTCGAGGCGCTGGAGGTCGAGGAGGACGACCTGGTCCTCGGGTGCTGCCTTCACGGTCGGTCTCCTTCGTGGGCGGGTGCGGGGGCGGGGGTGCCGGGGGCCACCGCGGGCGCGGCGGCGGCTGCAGGTCCGGGCCCGGCGGCTGCTGCGGGCTCGGCGGCGGCTGCGGGTCCGGTGGCAGCCGCGGGCTCGGCTGCGGGAAGGACCGCGAAGTCCCAGGGGTCGGTGCGGAGGTCGCTCACGGTCACCCGGACTCCGGCGAACCGGCGGAGCTGCTCGGCCGCGACGTCGAGCCAGAGCCACTCGGTCGCCCAGTGCGAGGTGTCGACCAGCGCGGGGCCGTCGGCGAGCATCGCCTGCTCGCGGAACTCCGAGGCAGGGTGGTGCCGCAGGTCGCTCGTGACGTAGACGTCGGCGGCCCGGACGGCCGGATCGCCGAGCAGGCTGTCACCGGCTCCGGCGCAGAGCGCGACGGTGCGCACGGGCCGGTCGAAGTCGCCCGAGGCGCGGACACCCGTCGCCGTCGGCGGCAGCAGGTCGACGAGCTGGCGGGCGAGCGCGCCGAGGGTGGTGCCCTCCGGCAGGGTCCCGACGCGACCGATGCCGGTCGAGGGGTCCGCTCCGGGCTCGAGCGGCCGCTGGTCGACGAGCCCGAGCCGGTCGGCGAGCACGGCGGAGGTGCCGGTCGTCACGACGTCGGCGTTCGTGTGCGCCGCGAGCAGCGCCGTCCCGCCCCGCACGAGCGTCGCGAGGACCCGGCCCTTGGCGGTCGTCTCGTCGATCGTGGTGACACCGCGCAGCAGCAGCGGGTGGTGGGTGAGGAGCAGGTCGGCACCGAGGGCGACGGCCTCGTCCGCGGTGGCGGGTACGGCGTCCACGGCGAGGTGCACGTGTTCGACCACCTGGTCCGGGTGACCGGAGACGAGCCCGACGGCGTCCCAGGACTCGGCGCCGGCGGCGGGCCACAGGTCCTCGATGACGGCCTGGAGTTCGCGGAGCGTCGGCATCCCGTCAGTCTACCGAGGCGCGGACGCGGCGAGGGCGCCCGCGCAGGACCGGCACGCTCAGCGGCGGCCGAACAGGGAGCGCAGGCGGGCGACGAGTCGCGCCCACCAGCCACCGTCGGCACCGGCCGTCGTCACCGTGGTCACGCGGTCGTGGTCCTGGTCCGTCACGCTCGCGCCCGTGGGCAGCGACACGGCGTCGGGCAGCACCACCGGGGTGCCGGCCGTGACACCCTTGTGCGCGGTCAGTGCCGCCGCGAAGGCGGCCCGGTCGATCACGGTGGGACCCGTGGCGGGCTGCACCAGCGGGGTGGGACGGGTCGCGGCCGACAGCGGCGACCCGACCGGGAGGCCCAGGGCCGGACGGACGGGCGCCTCACGTCCCGAGGTGGTCGCCCGGGCAGCGGTGCCGTCGGTGCGCGTGGTCGGTTCCGCCTGGACGAGGTCGTCGCTCGACGGCGTCGTGGCGCGCTGCACCGGCCGCGTGGGCGTCGCCACGTCGGCGCGGGAACCGGCGGTGCGCGGCGCCACGGCAGCGCGCACGGGCGTCGGCACCGGTGCCGTGGCGGCACGGCGGGCCGCGGAGCGCTCGCGTCGCGCGGCCTCGTCCGCCGCGTCGGCGAGCAGGTCGGCGAACACGGCACGGGCGAAGGCGCGGGCGGCTTCCACCTCGGCGTCGTCGAGGTGCGCGACGGTGGCCTCCCACGCAGCGAGGCGAGCGAGGTCCTCGTCGCGACGAGCGACCTCGTCCTCGAGCAGGACGATGCGCTCGATCGTGCTGCGACCGCTCGTGGCGGCGACCTCGACCGCGAGGTCCTCGATCCGCAGCGCGATGCGGGCCGGGGGTTCGGGGAACGACGGAGCGCAGGCGGCGACGTGGCGGGCGCGGTCACGGCGGCGGAACGCGGTCGGTGCATCGGCCGGGGTCCGCGCGTCGACGAGGGTGAGCGCGTCGACGGCGGGCTGCGCGGTGCTCGCAGCGTCGACGGCGTCCTGCGCGTCCGGTCGCTGCGAGGCCGGGGCGTCCGCGGCGACGGTCTCGGCGGCCTCGACGGTCTCCTGCGCGGGGACGGCATCCGTCGTCACCGGGCGCTGCACGGGACCCGTGACCGGCGGCACCACGAGGTCCGCCAGGTACGGCGTGCGGGTGGCCGGGACGTCGCGGAGCCACTCCTCGAGCTCGCGACCGAACGGGTCGACGAGGGGGGTGCGTGCACCGGGCTGGGTCTCCATGTGACGCAGGATAGATATCACACCCGCCGATGCTCGGGAGATCCGCGGTGTGTCGCGCATCCCGAGCCCCCGGACGTCACGTACCGGTCCGGACGTGAGCGGCGTGTCACGCTCCCGGCAGGGACTCCGCGAAGCTGTCGAGCATGCGCCGTCCCTCAGGCCAGGCACCGACACCGCTGGCCACGTTCACGTGCTGTCGGTCCCCCACCCGGAGCACCCGCGCCCCGAGCTCGTCGGCGAACGCCAGGGCACGGTCGACGGAGCAGTACGGGTCGTCGTCGCTCACCACGAGCACGGTCGGCACGGTCGCTGCTCCCTGCGGCGCACGGAAGGCGGCGGCCGCGGCGGGGAACACCGACGCATCGGGGTCCGGTGGTGCCACCAGGAACGCGCCGGCGACCCGCTCGGCGGCCCGTTGGCCCGGGCCCCCAGTCAGCCACTCGGCGACCGCCAGCACTCCGAGGCTGTGCGCGACGAGCAGCGGCGGCGTCGCGCAGCGGTCGACGGCCTCGGCGATCGCCCGGGCCCAGTCCGCCGGCTCTGGCTCCGACCAGGACGCGGGTTCGATGCGCACGGCTCGCTCGCCCCGCGTCTCCTGCCAGCGGGACTGCCAGTGCTCGGCGTCCGATCCCCAGATCCCGGGGACGACCACCCACGGGTACCGGTCGGCGGGGCGCTCGTGCTCGTTCATCCGGGCAGCGTAGCGGGCGCGCCGGACGACCACGGACCTCAGGCGTGCAGGGTCTCGCGCGGGTACTCGCCGAAGCGCTGCGCGTACGCGGCCGAGAAGCGACCGAGGTGTGCGAAACCCCACCGGACGGCCACGGCGGCGACCGTCAGCTCGCCGGGGCCGCCTCGACGGAGCTCCTCGCGCACACGGTCCATCCGGATGCCCCGGAGCATCGCGTTCGGCGCGGTCCCGACCTGCCGCTGGAACGCCTGCTGCAGTCCCCGCACGCTGAGTCCGACGTGCTCGGCCACGTCGGTCGTGGTGATCGGGGTGTGCGCGTAGGCGTGCATGTACTCGATCGCCTCACGGACGCGGCTCGTCGCACCCTGCGGCACCGGGACCTCGGGTGCGAGCTGCTCGTGCGGGAAGGCGCGGAGCATCGCCAGGGCGGTCTCGCGCGCGGTCTCGGCCATCACGAGCGGCGACGGCGCCGTCCCGCCGAGGACGACCTGCGCGGCCCGCCGCACCTGGGTGTTCCAACGGCGCAGGTCCTCGGTGCCGGGCCGGGCGGTGTGGTCGAAGACGATGGCGCCTGCGGCCCCGCCGTGTTCCTCTGCCGCGATGCCCTCGAGGAACCGCCGGTCGAAGTGCACGAGGTTCTGGCGGACGTCCTCGACCTCGAACACGAACGGGCGTCCGGCCGGGAACACGAGCGCGTGCCCCGGGGCGAACGGTGCCTCGTCCCGCCCGACGTCGACCGTGCCCCCGCCGTCCGTCGTCCACATGACGGCGTAGTCGTCACCGGACGACGCCTCTCCCGTGGCGTGTGCGTCGAAGTGCGTCGACCGGAACGACATCGAGGCGTCGCCGATCATCTTGAAGCGGTACCCGAACGACCGCGACGTGTTGCGGCCCGCGAAGTGCGCGCCGTCGTACGCGTCCGAGAACAGCTGCAGCGCAGCACCCAGGTCGGAGCCCACGGCTTCGTAGCGCATGCGGGGGTCTGCGCGCGTCTCGGTCGTCACCGGACCGAGCGTGTCACGGCGACGACACGTCGGTCCGCGCGTCGGCCGGACGTGCGCGGACCGGCTCCCGCCGTGCGGGAACCGGATGACCGGCCGGCTCGGCGCGCAGACCGGATGGTCGGGCGTCAGTGCCGCCCGCGGCGGACGGTCCACCGGTTGCGGTCGGCGACCCGCTCGTACCGCAGGTCGTCGACGACCATCTGCACGAGCGCGAGGCCACGGCCGCCCTCGGCCAGCGCGTCGGGCAGGTGCGCCGCGGACGGGTCGACGAGCACCGGGACACCGTCGTCCGACAGCGACACGGTGACGTCGTCCGGTCCGACGTCCATCCGGAGCGAGCAGGAGACCCGGCCGCCGCCGGAGCCGTGCTCGATGACGTTCGAGGCGAGCTCGACGAGGGCGAGCTCGAGCGCCATGCGGTCCTCGAGGGACAGGTCGGGTTCGCTGTCCCACACCGAGGACAGGAACGTGTGCACCGCCGTGACGTCCTCGGGCGGGCAGGCGAGGTCGAGGACGTGCTCGCCCATGGCGACGGTCATGCCCAGTTCGTCACCGCGGCGTCCCCGTCCGGGTACGTCCGCAGGATCTTGTCGATGTTGGAGAGCTTGAGCACCATCTGCACCTGCTCGGAGGGTGCGGCGAGCCGGAGGTCTCCCCCGGCCTGGCGAGCGGTCTTCAGGCAGCCCACCAGGGCCCCCAGCCCGGACGAGTCCATGAACTCGACACCCGAGAGCTCGACGACCAGACGCGCACGTCCGCCCTCGACGACCTTCGCCACGGTCTCGCGGAAGGCTCCCGCGCTCACCATGTTCAGCCGTCCGCTGCACTCGAGCACGGCGGTGTCGTCCGTTGCCTCGTGTACGACGATGTCCATGCAGGGGCCTCCTCGGTTGGGTGCGGGGTGCACCCTGCAACCTACCGGGTGCGAGCCGTCAAGCGGTACGGCCTCGCCGCGTCGCGAGCACCTGGACCACGACGGCGGCGGCCATGAGCGACGCCATCACGGCCCCCATCGCGGTCGCGGTCCCGCCGAGCGCGCCCGCGAGCGGGGTGCCCAGTCCGCCGAGTCCGAACGTCAGGCCGCCCTGCAGCGCGGCGGCGGTGCCGGGGTGCGCGGCGCCGACGTGCTGCGTCCGGGTCATCGCCGCGGGGAGCACGAAGCCCCACGCCCCGGTGACCACCGCGAGCGCGCACCACACCGGGACGGGCCCCAGTCCGGCGAGGGCGGCGACCAGCACCACCGCGCTGCCGAGCGTGCCCGTGGCGAGCCCCACGGTCAGCAGGGTGTCCTCGGAGAACCGGCCGACGACCCGGCGGAACACGAGCGTCGTGACGACCATCATCGAGGCGTTCGTGGCGAACACGAGCGTGTACAGCTGCTCCGAGAAGCCGTACTGCTGCTGGAACACGAACGAGCTCGTCGCGATGTACGCGAAGAAGCCGATGGTGGAGAGCACCCCCGTGAGCACGTACGCCCGGAAGCGCCCGATGGCGAGCAGGTCCCGGATGCGCCGTCCGTTCGCCCGGAAGCCGGTGCCGCCCCGAGCAGCCGGCGGCAGGGTCTCCCCGAAGCGCAGGACGACCGCGACGGTGAAGGCCGCGCCGAGCACCGCGAGCACGACGAACATCAGGCGCCACGACCCGACCGTGAGCACGGCACCTCCGGCCAGGGGTGCGACGACCGGGCCGATGGCGTTGATCGCGGCGAGGGTGCCGAACACCTTGGCGGTGCGCGGTCCCGTCGTCGTGTCGGAGACCATCGCGCGTCCGGCGACCGCACCCGCCGCTCCGGCGAGCCCCTGCAGCACGCGGGCGGCGACGAGGGTGCCGACGTCGGGCGCGAGCGCGCACCCGACCGACGCCACCGCGAAGCCGGCGGTCCCGACGAGCAGCAGCGGTCGGCGCCCGATGCCGTCGCTCACGGGTCCGGCGAGGAGCTGCCCGACGGCGAACGCGACGAGGAACGCCGTGAGGGAGAGCTGCACGACGCCCGGGGTCGTACCGAGCTCGCGGGCGATGGTCGGCAGCGCGGGGATGTACATGTCCGTGGCGAAGGGCGAGACCCCGACGATGAGCGCCAGCGGGACGATCGGCGGCAGGACCCCGCTCGTCGTGGCCGTCGGTCCGGTCCTCGCGCGCTCCGTCGTCACCGACGCCACGCTACGCCCGCACGAATCGATTCGACAAGGGTCCGCGGCGACGAGACGCGTGCGACTCCCGCGACGCGTCCGTCGTCGGACGACAGCGGACCTGTCGCGAGAGCCGGCGCGCCGGGCGGATCGACGACGGACTGGAGGCGCGGTGCCAGCCGGCACCGCGCCTCCAGTCCGTCACCGGGTCGCGCCGGGCTCAGCCCGTGTTCTGCAGGCCGGCCGCCACCCCGTTGACGGTGAGCAGGAGCAGCCGGTGGTCACTGTCCGTCGGGTCTGTGCTGCCGGAGGTGCGGATCGCCCGCAGGGCGCGGAGCTGCAGGTGCGAGAGCGCGTCGACGTACGGGCTGCGCAGGCGCACGGCCCGCGCGAGCACCGGGCGGTCCTCGAGCACGTCGCTGCCACCGGACACCCGCAGCACCCACTCGCGGGTGCGGAGCATCTCGTCGAGCACCTTCGCGGCGAGGTCGTCGCGGTCGGCGAGCTCGAGGTAGCGACGGGCGATCTGCTCGTCGGTCTTCGCGAGCGACATCTCGACGTTCTTGATCATCGCGCCGAACAGCGGCCACTCGGCGTAGGCGGCGCGGAGGGCGTCGACGTCGCCGACGGCCTCGAGTGCGGAGCCCAGGCCGTACCAGCCGGCGAGGTTGATACGGGCCTGCGTCCACGAGAACACCCACGGGATCGCCCGGAGGTCCTCGAGCGACTCGACGCTCAGGCCGCGTCGGGCCGGTCGGGAGCCGAGCGGCAGGAGGCCGATCTCCTCCATCGGGGTGACGCGGGCGAACCAGGGCGCGAACCCGTCGGCCTTGACCAGGTCGTAGAAGGCGCCGCGCGAGACGTCGTCGAGCTGCTGCGCGAGGCCGGCGAAGCGGGTCGCCGCTGCAGCCGTGCGCTCCTCGTTCGACGGCGACGACGCGAACAGCGTGGCCGAGGCCATCTGCTCGAGGTGTCGGGCCGCGATGTCCTGGTCGCCGTACTGGGCGAAGATGACCTCGCCCTGCTCGGTGAGCTTGAGCCGCCCGTCGATCGAGCCCGGCGGCTGTGCGAGGACGGCCTCGTTCGCCGGTCCACCGCCGCGGCCGAGCGATCCGCCGCGGCCGTGGAACAGCGTCAGCTCGACGTCGTTGTCGCGAGCCCAGTCGGCGATCCGGGCCTGTGCGTCGTAGAGCGCCAGGTTCGCCGACACCGGGCCGACGTCCTTCGACGAGTCCGAGTAGCCGAGCATGACCTCGAGCCGACGCCCGGTCGCCGCGAGCCGCCGCTGGAAGGGCTCGGTGCGCACGGCCTCGTCGAGGATGTCGACGCTCGCGTGCAGGTCGGCGAAGGTCTCGAACAGCGGGATGACGTCGAGCACGGGCGCGCCGTCACCGCAGGCGGCACGGGCGAGCTCGTGCACGTTCGCCAGGTCGGCGGCCGACTGCGTGAAGGAGACGATGTAGCGGTGCGCGGCACGGACGCCGTAGCGCTGCTGCAGGTCGGCCACCGTGCGGAACACCGAGAGGACCTCTTCGGTCGTGTCGCTCAGCTCGCCGCCGGCACGGATCTCCGCCAGCGCGTTGCGGTGCACCTGGGAGTGCTGGCGCACCTCGAGCTCGGCGAGGTGGAACCCGAACGTCTCGACCTGCCACACCAGGTTCTGCAGTTCACCGTTCGCCGTCCGGACGGCACCGGCGGCCACGAGCGACGCCTGGATGACCCGGAGGTCGGCGAGGAGCTCCTCGGGGCCGCCGTACGCCAGGCCGTCCTGTCCGCGGCGGGTCGCACGGATGCGGGCGGCGACGAAGAGCAGTGCGCGGCGGTGGGTCTCGTTCGGGGCGCGGACGCCGATGCGCTCGGCGATGCCCGGGTCGAGCTGCTCCTGGGCGGCCACGAGGGCCTGCAGCCCGGCGTCCGCGGGGGTCTCGGCGGCGTCGAGCGTCAGCGCCGAGCCGATGCGGGTCGCGGCGCGGGCGAGGCCGAGCAGGATGTGCTCGGCGGCGATGTCGGCGGCCTGCTTGGTGACGGCGGCGGTCACGTGCGGGTTGCCGTCGCGGTCTCCACCGATCCAGGTGCCGAAGCGCACGAAGGCCGGGGCGGTCACCGGGACCCGGCCGGCGTCGTCGCCGAGCAGCCGGTCGTCGAGCAGGCGGTAGACCTGCGGCACGATCTCGAACAGGGTCTGGTCGAACACGCTCATCGCCGTGCGGACCTCGTCGAGCGGGGTCGGACGGGTCGTGCGGAGCGGCGAGGTGCGCAGCAGCGTCGTGATCTCCTCGAGCAGTCGACGCTCGTTCTCGGCGCGCGCGGTGGCGTTCCGGGAGCGGTCGCGCTCGTCGATCAGGTCCGTGATGCGCCGGACGGCCGTGGTGACCGCGCGGCGGCGGGCCTCGGTCGGGTGGGCCGTGAGCACCGGGTGGAACCGGAGGTCGGCCAGGCGTGCGGCGGCCTCGTCGGCACCGACCTGCTCGACGAGCGAGGCGTAGGTGGCGGGGAACGAGTCGCCCGGCAGTCCCCCGTCGTCACCGCGGGCACGGAGGACACGGACGCGGTGGTGCTCCTCGGCCAGGTTCGTCAGGTGGAAGTAGGTCGTGAACGCCTGGGCGACGGCCTCGGCCCGCTCGGCGGACATGCCGGCGACGATCGCCTCGGCGCGGGCGGCGCCCTCGCTGTCGGAGCCCTCGTACGCGTCGATGACCGCGGCGCGCAGGCTCTCGACGTCGTGCAGCAGCTCGTCGCCCCCGGTCTCCCGCAGCACCCGTCCGAGCAGGTTGCCGAGGTACCGGACGTCCGCGCGCAGGTCGCTGTCGACCGCGCCGCTGACGTCGTCCCGTGCGCGCCCGTGGCGCGTCGATCCGTCGATCGCCGTCATGGGTTCCTCTCACGTTGCGCCGGGAGCACGTCCCGGGTCTCCAGCACTGTACCGGCGCACGCACACCCGTGACGACGACCGTCCGGACGGACCGCCATGCTGCGGGAGATCGGCTCGCAGCGACCGTGCCGCGGGCGCGGTCAGGCGGGGAGCAGCGCCGCGGTCCGGTCGCCCCCGGCCCCGGGGCGACGCACCGACGCCACGAGCGCCCGGTCCAGGCTCGCAGCCAGGTCGACCTCGGCGAGCACGGCCTCGCGCTCCGCGTCCGACCACGGCGCGGCGTCGAGCTGGGCCCGGTAGGTGTCCTCGAACGCCGCGGGGTCGGCGACCTGGTCGAAGATCGTGAAGAGCACTCCGTTGGTGTCGAAGCCGAACCGGTCCTCGAGCAGCCGCGCCAGGGTGGGGCCGCCCGTCAGGTCGCCGAGGTAGCGCGTGTAGTGGTGCGCCACGAACGCCCCGGGCGAGGTCGCCGCGACGGCGCACAGGCGGCGGACGTAGGCGGTGGTCGCGGGTGTCGGGCAGCAGAGCTCGGACCAGTCCGGACCGACCAGGTACTCGAGGTCGGCGCGGATGGCGGGCATCCGGGTGAGCTGCGTCGTGACGAACGGCGCGGCGACGGGGTGGTCCGCCATCCGCTCGGCCGCACGCTCGAGGGCGTCGTACACGACGGCGTACTGTCCGAGCAGGTCGGCGTAGTCCGCGACGTCGCACTCCCCCGCGAGCAGGTCGTGCGCACCGCCGGTCCACACGGCCGGGGCCGCAGCGCTGCGGGAGCGCCGGCGCAGGAGCTCGGAGAACGGCGTCACGGTCGGACTCATGAGGTGAGGCTAACCTCAGTAGCTGACAAGGTCGAGCACCGGAAGAGGAATCCCAGGATGAGCCCCAAGCGCACCCAGCACGTCTTCGTCGTCGAGCGGACGGAGCGCCTGACCCCGCACATGGTGCGCGTGCACCTGGGTGGTCCGGCCTTCCGGGGCTTCGTCGACGGCGCCGACCCGGACCGGCTCGCCGCCACCGACAAGTACGTGAAGCTCCTGCTCGCGCCGCCGTCGAGCGGCCTGACCCCGCCCTACGACCTCGAGGCACTGCGCGAGACCCTGCCGAAGCACGAGCGACCCGCGCGCCGCACCTACACGGTGCGCTCGGTCGACCACGCCGCCGGCACGATCGCGATCGACTTCGTCGTCCACGGCGACCAGGGCCTCGCCGGACCGTGGGCCGCCGCCGCGCAGCCCGGTGACCTGCTCGCGCTGTCCGGTCCCGGTGGCGGGTACGTCCCGTCGCAGGACCCGGCGATCACGCACGTGCTGCTGGGCGACGACAGCGCGCTCCCCGCGATCGGCGCCGCCCTCGCCGCGATGCCGACCGACGCCCGCGGCGTCGCGCTCGTCGAGGTCGGCGGCGCGGCCGACGAGCAGCCGCTCGACCACCCGGTCGGTGTCGACCTGCGGTGGCTGCACCGCGACGCCACCGGCGCCGAGCCGGGCACGCTGCTGGTGGAGGCCGCTCGCGGACTGCCCCGTGCCTCCCGGCCGGTGCAGGTCTTCGCGCACGGCGAGCGGACCGCGGTCAAGGCGCTCCGCCGGCTGCTGCAGGACGAGTGGGGCCTCGAGAAGGCGGAGATGTCGCTGTCGGCCTACTGGGCGCTCGGCCGCGCCGAGGACCGGTTCCAGGAGGAGAAGCGCGAGCCCGTCGGCGTGATCTTCGCGGACTGAGCGACAGGGCCCGGTCCGTGGCGGCGTGGTCCGCGGCTCGGCCTGGAGGCCCGGGGCACGTCGGTGGCGCGCGCTAGCGTCCGACGGGTGGTCACCCCTCCCGCCGTCCCCACGTGCTGCGTCCCCGGTTGCGACGCGCCGTGCGCCGACGGCTTCGCCGCCGTCCTGCCGCTCTGCGGCGGACACGTGACCCTGGTCGCCGACGCGGCGGCCGAGCACGTCGGCACCGAGGACGCCCTGCCGGGGCCCTGCCCGGTGTGCGGCTCGCGGGTCGGCGTGCGCTGGCCGAGCGCCGTGCTCTGCGGCACGTGCGAGTGGCCGTGGGGCGACGTCCCGGACGGCGAGCTGCCCCCGCCGCGCGTCGACGTCGTCTACTACCTGCGGCAGCGGGACGACTTCGGTGACCGGGTGAAGATCGGGACGACCGCGAACCCGCGGCAGCGCCTCGCGGCGGTGCCGCACCAGGAGCTCCTGGCGCTCGAGCGCGGCGACCGGCACCTCGAGCGACGGCGGCACACGGCGTTCGCCGACGACCGGTTCCCCGGGACGGAGTGGTTCCGGACGACGCCCGCGCTGCTCGACCACGTCGCGCGGGTCGCGGCCGGGGTGGGCGACCCCTGGACGCTGCACGCCCGGTGGACGAGCGAGGCACTGGCGCTCCGCGGGTGAGGGCCGTGCCGCGCCGGCGAGACGCTGGCGCAGCACGGGTGCGGGGTGCGCGCAGCACCGCTCCCCTCAGACCGCGATGGTGCACGTCAGGGCGCCACGGTGGTCGTCAGGCCGCCGCCGCGGTGGCGCGCTGCCGGTCTGCCGCCGGGTCGTCGCGCAGGAACCGGTCGGCGGTGCGCAGCGACAGCGCCATGATCGTGAGCGCGGGGTTCGCGATGACGGCGCTCGGGAACACCGAGTTGTCGCACACCCACAGGTTCGGCACGTCCCACGACCGACCCGCGGGGTCGACGACCGACGACCCGGCGTCGGAGCCCATCCGGGCGGTGCCGATCGTGTGCGCGGTCCGCTCGAGGACCCGCACGTCGGTGCCGCCGGCCGCCTCGACGATCGCCGTCATCGTGCGGACCGCGTGGGCGCGGATGGCGTCCTCGTTCGACCCCGGCGAGAAGGTCACGCGGGCACGGGGCACCCCGTGCTCGTCGAGGTCGTCGGAGAGCACCAGCCGGTTGTCGTCGTACGGCAGGCACTCGGCGTTGATGCCGACCCCGGCCATCCGCGGGTAGTCCCGCATCGCCTTCACGAGCTCGGCGCCCCGGAGCCCCCCGCCCCGCACCAGCGTGGTCGCGAAGGTCAGCGGCTGGACGCCGAGGCTCTGGATCAGGTAGCCGCCCGCGAAGTCCGCGTCGGTCGGTCGGACGAAGTCCTCGGTGATGATCGACGACGGGTAGCCGCGGTACGAGCGCATCGACTCGTCGAAGGTCGCCCACACCTGGGTCGCTCCGTGCGCGGTGAAGTTGCGACCGACCTGGCCGCTGCTGTTCGCCAGGCCGGTGTGCAGGAGCAGGCGCGGCGTCTCCACCCCGCCGGCGGCCAGCACGAGGGAGCGGCACCGCTGCCGACGCTCCCGGCCGTCGCGCGTGTAGAGCACGGCGCACACCCGGCCGTCGGCGTCGAGCTCGATGCCGTGCACGAAGGAGTCCGGACGGATCTCGGCACCGAACGCGACGGCTGCGGGCAGGTACGTGGTGTCCATCGACACCTTCGAGCCGTTGCGGCAGCCCTGGTGGCACGAACCGCAGGACACGCAGGCCTGGCGCAGACCGTGGTGCTCCTGCACCCGGTCCTCGGTCGTCAGCGCGACCGGAGCGTCCGTCGCCGTGATCCCGAGCGCCGCGGTCCCGCGCATCATCATGTCCGACGAGGCGTTCCGCGCCGGCGGTCCCATCCGGTAGCGGCGGTCCGGGTCCCACGGGTAGTGCTCCGGGCCCGCGACGCCCACCTCGTGCTCGACGCGCTCGATGTACGCGGTGAGCTCGGCGTGGTCGACCGGCCAGTCCTCGCCCTGTCCGCTCTCGGTGCGCAGGCGCAGGTCGTGCGTGCTCGGACGCGGGGTGAACGCGCCCCAGTGCAGGGTCGACCCGCCGACGCCCGTGCCGCTGTTGTTCGGACCGAAGGCCGTCGGCGCGGCTCCCCCGCTGATCCGCTCGTCCATCCAGTTGATGTCCGCCGGTGCCTCGACCTCGTCCGGGGTGTGGTCGCCGGGCTCGGTGTTCCGGCCGGCCTCGAAGGCGACCACGGTCAGGCCCTCGCGGGCGAGCCGGGCGGTCAGCGGTGCGCCGCCCGCGCCCGTCCCGACGACGACGACGTCGACGACCTCGTCGTCCTGGTGGTGGCGCTGTGCGTCGAGTCTCATCGTCCTGCTCCCTCGGGTTCCCACGCTTCCCGCTGCCCGGCTCCGAGCAGCTGGAAGCCCTGCTTCCGGACGCCGTCGCCGCCGTTGGCGAAGCCGTCGTAGTCGATCTCGGACATGGTCGCGGGGTGGGCGAGCCACTGCTTCACCAGGTCCACGCTCGCGTCCTCGAACCAGATGCGGAGCTGCTCGGCGTCGAGCGCGCCGTCCGACCGGTACCGGCCGGCTGCGACGTCCTCGAGCGCTGCGGCCAGGTCGTCGGCGGACACCGCCGCGAGCACGTCGAGTGCGCCGCGGTAGGCGTCGACGTCGGTCGGCATGCCGTCCGGCCGCCACCCGTCACCCTGCCCCGCCGCGAGCTGGCGGTCCGTCCGGAGCGCGAGGTCCACCTCGCCCTCGCCCGGCTGCGGCACGACGATGCGCGCGACGGCCCGGAGCACGTCGAGCTGTCGCGGCGTCAGGGCGTCCGGGGTCGCGGCGGGGTCGTCGGGCAGCGCGCGGACGGCCAGCACCCCGCGGGTCCTGGCGCTCACGCGCGGCGAGGCGATGACCCGCGCCTGGTCGGCGGGGACCACCGGGCCGTGTGCGATCCGGCGGGTCCAGAAGTCCCCGACGAGCGCGGCGACCTCCACCGGGCGCTCCCACGGCAGCAGGTGCGCGGCGCCGGCGACCTCGTGCAGTTCGGCGGCCGGCCAGTGCGGCATGGTCAGGCGACGCTGCGCGTCCGCGGCCAGGTCGCCGTCCTCGGCACCGGCGAGCACGAGCGTCGGGACCGGGTTCGGCTCGGCCGTCGTCGACCAGTCCTCGCGGCTGCCGCGGAGCAGCCAGTCACGCCAGGCCCGCGGGTCGGTGCGCTGCACGTCCTGCACGGCCTGCTCGTGGCGGGCGGGCGGCAGGACGGCTGCGGTGTTCGCGTCGACGAACGCTGCCGCGTGGTGCGGCTCGATCGGACCGTCCGCAGCCCAGGAGAGCATCGACGCACGACGGCTCTCGTCCATCGGCTCGGGCGCCAGGGGCGAGGCGGCCAGGAGCACGACGGCGCGCAGTCCGAACAGGCCGTTCGCGCCGGAGACGGTGCGGTCGGCGACGACGGTCGCGACCTTGCCGCCCATCGAGTGGCCGACGATCGCCCACTCGGTGGCACCGCTCGCGCCGATCGCCCGCTCGACCAGCACGGCCATCTCCTCGACCGTCGTGCCGCCGGACGCCGGGCTCCGGCCGAACCCGGGCAGGTCGATCCCGACGAGGTCGAGGGTGCCGGCGAGCTCGGAGCGGAGGAGGGCGAACTCCTCGGCGCTCGAGCCCAGCGCGTGCAGGCAGAAGGCGGTCGCTGTCATCCTTCGTTCCTACCGTCCGGATCGCGCTGGACACAGGCTCCTGTACCCCGGGCTCGTACCCCTCCGGACGGCGTCAGGCAGCGGGGTGCGCCTCGTAGACGGACAGCAGCATCGCCGCGCCGAGGCGGGCGGCACGAGCGGGCTGCGCTGACCGTTGCACGGCCGACTCGACCCGGGCTCCCTCGACGAGCAACGACAGCGCCTGCGCCACGTGCGACGGCACCCCGGCGCGCGCGCACAGCTGCGTCAGGTGCGCCTCGACGTCGGCGAAGTGCGCCTGCGCGAGCTCGGCGATCGCCGGGTCGGTCCGCCCGAGCTCGGCGTGGCCGTTGATGAACGCGCAGCCGCGCCACCCCTCGTCCGCGAAGCACTGCTCGAGGTACCCGAAGACACCGAGGACCTCGTCCCGCGGGTCGTCGGATGCGCGGGCGATGCCGTCGAGTGCCCGACGCCAGGCGCCGTGCCACCGCTGCAGCACGGCGACCACGAGCGCACGCTTCGACGGGTAGGCCGCGGTGAGCTCGTCGAGGGCGAGCCCGGCCTCGACCGCGATGTCGTCCATCGTCACGGGTGTCACGCCGTGCCGGGTGAAGAGCGTGTCCGCGGCGGTCGACGCCCTGCGCTGCGCGGCGGTCTCGCGGGTGGAGGGGGTGAGGGTGAGGAGGGTCATGGGCTTCCCGGTGGTCGGTTCCGCGAGCCTAGCGAGCGGAGACGCTCGGCGCGTCGAGCGCCTCCGCGAGCAGGGCGCGCATGTCGATCGGCTGGGTCGGGGCATCCGCCGCGGCTGACCGGCGCACCGGCAGCAGGGTGTCGGCCACGGAGCGGTCCGCACCGGGCAGCGCGCGGGTCCCGCGCGACAGCCGGGAGCCGCGGATGCCGAGCTCGTTGCGCGGGATGCTCATGCGGAGAGTCCGAGCACGATCGCGGCGGAGACGGCGACGGTGACCGACACCAGCCCGGTCGTCACCGCGGCGACCTGCAGGCCGTGCAGACGACGGGCTCCGCGGACCTCGGAGAACACCGGGTCGGCGCCCGCTCCGGCTGCTCGTCGTCGCGCGGCCGACGAGACGGCGTCGCGGGCGGTCCTCGGTCCGGTGTGCACTTCGGCGGCGGTGATGGTCACGGTCCTCGTCCTCGGGTCTGCGGGGCCGGCGGTTCCGGCACTCCTCCACCCAGGACGCTAGGAGACGGCGAGGCGCCCTGGACGCCGATCGGCGGACGACGACGATTCGCGGACGTCCACGCCGGTCCGGGCGACGATCGGTGGACATCCGCTCCGCGCGGAACGGGCCGTCCACCCCCCGGACCGGGGACACGCCTGTCCGGACAACACCGCGTCGCACGGACAGAATGCACGGGACCCATGAACCCGACACCGCCGCCCCGCATCGACGTCGAGACGCAGAGCACCGACCTCGACGAAGCCCGCGACTTCCTCGCCACCGCCTACGCCGGGAACGAGTGGAGCGCCGACGCGACCGGGCAGCCGTTCGCCTTCCGCTACTCCGCGGTGGGGGACGCCGCGATGTCGATCCGCGCGATCCGGTTCGACGGCCACCTCGAGGGCGTGATGACCCCGTCCGAGGACTTCGTCGTCCAGTGGACGAAGCGCGGATCGGCGACGGTCGGCGCCGGCGACGACCGGATCGTCATGGAGCCCGGTCGCCCCCAGCTCTGGCCGCAGCAGGGTGCCGCCTTCTCGTACGACGACTACGAGCAGCGCATCGTCCAGGTGAACCGCGCTGCGCTCGAGGAGGTCGCCGGCGAACGCGGCACGGCCCCCGGTCAGCTCGTGCTGGACCACACCGTCCGTCCCGACGACCGCGCACTCACGGTGTGGCGCAGCAGCGTGCAGCTGATCTCGCACACGGTCCTCGACCGCCGTGCCTCCCCGCTGCTGCAGGCCGAGATGGGGCGGCTCGGGGCGCTCGCGCTGCTGGAGCTCTACCCGGTCGTGAGCTCGTCGCTCCCCGACGAGCTCCTGCTCCCCCGCAACGCGCACGTCCGTCGGGCCGTCGAGTACGTGCACGAGCACGCGCACCTCCCGATCACGAGCACCGACCTGGCGCGTGTCGCCTCGCTCAGCCTCCGTGCCCTGCAGACCGCCTTCCAACGGACCTTCGAGCTGTCGCCGAACGCCTACATCCGGCAGGTCCGGCTCGACCGGGTCCGGGACGCGCTGCTCGCCGGCGACCCCGCCACGACGAACATCGCCGACGTCGCGCGCGAGTGGGGCTTCGCGCACGCGGGCCGGTTCTCCGCGACGTACCAGCAGCGCCACGGGGAGTACCCGCGGGAGACCCTGCGCCGGTCCGGCCGTCAGCGCGCGTAGGCGTCGACGAACAGCGGCCCGCGGAGGTCCCGCAGCGTGTCGACGAGCCGCTCGACGGTCCGACCGGAGATGCCGGACACCTCGAGGTCGTACGGTCCGAGCGCGGGCAGGCGACCGGTACGGATCCGCACGACCTCCCACCCCACCGCGCGGACGGCCCGGTCCTTCCGACGGTCCGTCTCCTGCCGCGGCCCGACGTGCTCGAGTCCGTGGCGTCCGGTGCTGTCGTACTCGATCGCGACGCGGAGCTCGGGGAGCACGATGTCCGGCCATGCCTCGACGTGGTCGAAGAACGGGCGGTCGAGCCGGATCGCGGTGTGGTCGAACGTGAAGGCGAAGCGGTCCCGCAGTGCCTGTCGGAGGTCGGCCTCGACCGCCGAGGCCGGAGCAGGGGCACACACGCTCGTGAAGGAGTCACCGGACGGCAGCCGCGGCGTCTTCGGGCAGACCGACCGCGGGACCGGTCGTGCCGAGCGCATGCCACCGGTCCGGCCCGGGCGACCCGGGGACCGTGGACCGGACCGGGACGACGCGACCGCGCCGCTCGGCAGCTGCGTCGGTACCGCACTCGGTGCCGGCACGGGACCGCGAGCCGGGGCGGCGGGGAGCGTCTGCCGACCGCGGACCCGCTCGGCCCGCTGCGGGGGCGGGACCGCCGCCGGCCAGTCCGCGGGGAGCACCGGCCACCGCTGCGGGGTCGCCTGCAGGTGGCACTCGGGGCACCAGACCGACCTGCGGCGTTCCCGACCGGGGCGGGAACGCTGCTCGGCCGGAGTCGCGACGAAGACGTGTCCGACGTCGCACTCCCAGGTCAACAGGACCTCCGCCGCGGGCGGGACCTGCGTGAGCACCACGCCGTGGTTCCACTCCGGGTGGTACTGCCGCACGAGGACCGGCCAGGACGCCCACGCCGCCCGGAACTCGCCGACGGCGTACGGCACGGCGACCCCGCGCGACCACTGTCGCCGCCGCCACCACGCGTCCACCGGTTCGACCACGGTGCCACCGTAGGGAGCACCTCCGACACCCGCACCCGTGCGGGGGACCAGGCGCCGCGGGTCGGGACCGGTGCCGCGTGTCAGGCGTCGAGCGCGTTCCGGACGTACCCGACCAGGGCGTTCGCGTGTCCGTGCCCGAACCCGTGCTCGTTCTTGAGCCAGGCCACGACCTCCATGTGCCGGTGTCCGTCGAGCTGCTCCGCGACGAGGTCGAGCCAGTCCTGGACCGGACGCCCGTACGTCTTCTCGATGCTCGGGAAGTACGAGACCGGGCCCTTCGGCTCCGAGCCGTCGGCCGGCGGCTCGGGAGCGGTCACACGGTGTGTCGTCACGGCGGTGAGGTTAGCCGGGGTGGCGTCCCGGCGCCACCGTCGAGCGGCGTCCGAGCGTCACCGCAGCGCGTCGTCCCGCCGACTCCGCTGGAGGGTGTCGCTCGGGTGCTCGCCGAACCGCTCGGCGTAGGCGGCCGCGAACCGGCCGAGGTGCGCCCACTGCCACCGCCGCGCGACGTCGGCCACCAGGAGCTCACCGCCGGAGCCCTCGAGGTCGCGTCGAGCGCCGTCGAGCCGCTCGGCGCGCAGCCGCGCCATCGGCGACTCCCCGAACCGCCGGTGCATCGCGTTCTGCAGCCCGCGCTCGCTGATCCCGACGGCGTCCGCGATGTCCCGGAGCGTCACGGGCTGGTCGGCGTGCGTGCGGATCCACTCCACCGCGCGCGCCGCGGAGCCACGCGCGGTCGGCGCCACGTTCGGGATCACCGGGAAGGCGGCCACGACGGCGTCAGCGATCTCGGCGTTGACGGCCTGGCGGGCGGCGTCGGCGAGCGCCGCGTCCATCACCGGACCGCCGTGAGCACGGATCACGTCGCGCAGGGTCCGCCGGGCGGACTCGTCCGCCGACTCGAGCGCGAGGACGACCGGACCCGTCGGGACGTGCCCCCGGCGCACGAGCGCCCGGCGGAGCACACGGTCGGACAGGTGCACCATCGTCACCGTGCGCACGTCCGCGGTGAAGGCGTAGGAGCGGGAGCCGGAGAGCAGGACCGGCACGCCCGGCTGCACGTCGAGTGCGTCGCCGGTCGCGAGGTCCTCGATGGTCGCGCTGCCGTCCCCGACCCAGAAGACGATGTGCTCGTCGCGGGGCCGCATGGTGCCGGCGCGCGTCCCCTCGACCTCGGCACGTCGGACCGAGACCTCGGTGTCGCCGGCGCCGAGGTAGCGGAAGGTGTCGAGGGCGCTGTCGATCCCGCCGGCCGTCCCGTAGATCGTGTCGAGTTCGTCGCCCCGGTCCTCGCTGGCGGCCTCCACCCGGAACCGGCGGAACGTGGGGCGGTCGGACCCCGCTGCCTGCACAGTCACGCTCGCATCGTCTCAGGACCGGCGGATCACGTTCGCTTTCCGGACAGGCCCGACCGCACCGCTGGCCGACCGGTCACCAGCGGATGCGTGCGAACTCCTCGCGCAGCCGGCGGGCACGACCGGGGTGCACCTGCTCGACCCAGCCGATCCGACCGAGCAGGTGCGCGCGGAAGTCCGGGTGGCCGGTGCGGTCCTGGGACGCCGGGCCGTGCACGACGCAGTTGTGCAGGACCGCGTGCAGGCGGTCGACCTCGCGCCGCCCGGGCGACGGGAGGTCGTTGACCACGACACCCGTCACCGACTGCCTGGTGCCCCTCCGGCGGACGCGGGTCTTGTGCGGGTTGAGCCGGTGGCCCTGGTCCGCGACGATCCGCTCGACCCCGCGCAGGAAGGCCTCGGACCGGGCGGCCAGCCGGTCGTCACCGCTGAAGGTCAGGTCGTCGGCGTACCGCGTGTAGCGACCGCCGGCCGCCGACGCCCAGCCGGCGAGCCGCGCGTCGAGGTGCCGGAGCGCCGTGTTGGCGAGCGCCGGCGACGTGGGCGCACCCTGCGGCAGGTGGGCGACGGCGAGCGCCTCGCGCAGGGCGGCCCGTTCCTCGGGCGTCCCACCGGCGGGCATCCTGGCGAGGACGTGCGGCGGGACACGGTGGGTGCAGAGGCCGGTGAGCACGTGCGCGAGCGGTTCGGCGAAACCGGCGGACCGGAATACGCCGTAGACCGTCGGGGCGCTGACGGTGGCGAAGAACGTGGTGAGGTCGGCGGTGAGCACGACCTGCTGGCCCGTGTGCACGGCGGCACCGGTGACGACGCTGCGGCCGGGCACGAAGCCGTGTGCGGCGTCGTGCACCGGCAGTCGGGTGAGCAGTCCGTCCAGCACCGTCCGCTGGGTCCGGCGGAGCAGGTCCATCGGCTTCTCGAGCAGCCGCGGGACCCGCCCGGGGCGGACGACCCACTCGTGCCGGAGGTGGTGGAGGGGACTGCCCGCCGGGGCGTGCCGGTTCCACGCCCGGGTGTCGGCGAGCCAGAGCAGCCGGCCGACGGTCACGTCGAGCGCCCGCGCGAGCTCCGGGAGCGTGTCGACGAGCAGGGGGCTGTCGGTGACGGGGCGCGCCCGGACGGCGGTCGCTCGTCGGGCGAGGACGCGGACCGGACGCCGGGCCTCGCGGGAGCGGTGCAGGGCGGCGAGCCGTGGGTTCGCGGCGAGCACCCCGGCGAGCTGGCGGGGCGCGTCGGCGGGCGGTCGCGGGTACGCGTCGAGCGCCGCCGACACGGCTCGTCCGACGTAGGCGCGCTCCACGCCGACGACGGCGTACCCGGCCGCGGTCAGTTCGTCGACGGCCCAGCGGTCGGCGGTCAGGAACGCGTCGGCGAGCGCCGACGCGACGACGGACAGGGGCGTGGGGTTCCCGGGGGACCCGTCGGTGCCTCCGTGCGGCGTGGCGCGCGGAGCGCGCTCTCCCGCTCGGGGCGTGTCGTCGTGCTGGTCCTGCGTGTCCCGGGGTGACCCCGGAGAGGTCGACGCGTCGCGCGCGTCGGCCGCCTCCCCCGGGAACTCCACCCGTTCAGCGTACGGCGAGCAGGCGACGGACGGGAGGCACGGCACCGGACGGTCCCGCGCCTCCCGTCCGGCGGTGGCCCGGTCGGCGCGCGGTCGGACCGGGTCCCCACGTGCCTCCCGTCCGGCGGTGGCCCCGGTGCGTCAGCGGCGTGGGCGGCCGAGCAGCGCCGTGCCGATCACGGCGGCGATGCCCGCCCAGACGAGCGGACGGGTGACGCGACGGCGCTTCGCGACCCAGCCGCCGTCGGTGGCGTTGTGGGCGTCGGCCGGGGCGTAGAGGTTCCCGTCGCTGGGCACGCCCCTGCCGCGCAGCGCGAACGTCTCGACCATCGGCTTGGTGATCCGGTGGAACAGGCCCGGGAAGACGTACTGCAGCGGGACGAGCGACGCCTGGACCCGCCCGACGAACCGGTAGCGCTTCGGGTGCAGCGCGGCCTGCACGACGGCCCTTCCGGCCCGCTGGACCGAGACGGTGGGCGGCAGCGGGTGCGAGGTCTTCCCGGTGTAGTTGGCGCCGTTCTGGTAGATCGGGGTGTCGATCGTCGAGGGCAGCAGGGCGGTGAACCGGATGCCGGTACCGGCGTACTCGTCGCCGAGCACGTCGACCAGGCCGAGGGCGGCGTGCTTGCTGGTGACGTACGCCGACTGGTACGGCGCGGACAGCAGCGACTGGATGGAGCCGACCAGGACGTAGGTCCCCTTCCCACGCTGCTTCCAGTGCGGCAGCAGGGCGGTGATCGCGTGCAGGTGTCCGTAGAGGTTCGTGTCGACGACGCGCTTGAAGGCCTTCGTCGGGGTCTGCTCGAACAGCGCGTAGACGAACAGCGCGGCGTTGCCGACGAACACGTCGATCCGACCGAAGCGGGCGGTCGTGGTGGTGACCAGGGTCTGCACGGCGTGCTCGTCGGCGACGTCGGTGGGGATTGCGACGGCCTCGACGCCGAGAGCACGGCACTCGGCGGCGGCGGCCTCGAGGGACTGCTCCCCCCGGGCCGCGAGCACGAGCGTGGCGCCCTGTCGGGCGAACTCGTGGGCTGCGGCCCTCCCGATGCCGCTCGAGGCACCCGTGACGACGACGATCTTCCCGCGGAACCGTTTGGTCATGTCTGCGTTGGTACCCGGAGGCTGCTGCGGTGGTGTCCAGGCCGGGGGACGATCGACTCTTCCCGCCCGCGACCACGGGGTGCGACGATGGGCGCATGCCGAAGGACGAGCTGACCGTCGAGGAAGCGACGGCGATCGCCGAGCACGCCCGGTCCGGGTCGCTGCCACTGGACGACCCCGAGGTCCGCAGGGTCGTCGAGCAGGCGAACCGCACCCTGGTCCGGGCGCAGATGTGGGGCGAGGACCGGAGTCCGAAGCTCCGGCGGCGCCGTCGGTGGCTCGCGGCCGGTGCCCTCGTGATGGTGCTCGTCTGGGTCGCCGGGCTGCTCGTCCCGCTGGCGTTCCGACTCGGGCTCTGAGCCCGCGACCGTCCATCCGATGAGCGTGGCTCAACACGCCCGGAGATGGTCCACAGGTTGCCTGTCCGCCCCCGCCGGGGTTGACTCGACGGCGTGACGAGCACCGCTGACCGCCCGTCGTCGGCGGCGACGTGGACGACCAGCGTGCGCGACGACACCGGTCCGATCGTGCTCGCCGGCCTCCGCACGTCCTGGGCACCGCTCGCGAAGCAGACCATCATCGCCGCGCTGATCGTCGGGGCCGCGGTCGGGAGCACGTTCTCGCCCTGGCTCGACGTCACCGACGCGCCGGTGATGTGGAGCGGCGTCGCGATCGCGCTCGCGGGCCTGGTGTTCGCCGCGGTCGCCGCACGGTGGTCGTGGGCGATGCGGGTCGAGCTGCTCGTGCCCGCGGTCGACTTCTTCGCCGTCGGGTTCCTGCGGTACGGGACCGGCGATGCCGCCTCGGTCTTCACCGCGATCGTGGTGCTGCCCGTGGTCTGGGTCGCCGCGAACCCGGGCAGACGGCACGTGGTGTGGCCGGTGCTCGGGACGACCGGCACGCTGCTGCTCTCGTACGCCATCTCGCCGACGGAACCCCGACCGAGTGAGCTCGTGCGGCTGTTCATCGTGGTGTTCGTGTTCGGCGCCACGGCGGCCGTCACGAACGAGCTCGCCCGCCAGGCCGGCCTGCAGCTCGCCGCGGTGCAGCGTCGCCGTCGCGTGGCCGAGGGCGAGATCGACCGGGCGGCCCTCGTGCAGCAGTCCCTCCTGCCGACCACCACCGCCGGCCTGCCCGAGGAGCTCCGCGCCGTGGGCGTCTGCATCCCGGCCCGCACCGTCGGCGGTGACTTCTACGACTGGTTCCCGACGCCCGGTGGAGCCGCGTTCACGCTCGGCGACGTCATGGGCAAGGGAGTCGGTGCCGGCATGATCGCCGCGGCCGTCCGCTCGCTCGTCCGCAGCTCGGTCGACGAGGACGACCCTGCGGTCGCCGTCCGCCGCGCCGCGACCGGGCTCGCCACCGGCACGTCCGACCTGACGAGCGGGCAGTTCACCACGTGCTTCCACGTCCGGGTGGACCGCGACGGCCACGCCCGGTGGGTCGACGCCGGGCACGGCCTGACCGTGCTCCGGAGCGCCGACGGCACGGTCCGCGCCCTGCGCTCCGGCCACCTGCCGATCGGTGTCGGCACGGCATGGACCGCCGAGGACACCTTCCTCGAGTCGGGCGACGTCATCGTCACGGTGAGCGACGGCGTGCTGGACCTGTTCGGCGGCGACCTCGACTCGCTCGAGCGGTTCGAGGCGTGGGTCGCCGAGCGCGACCACCCGCAGCAGCTGGTCGATGGCATCGCCGAGCTCGCCCACGCTGGCGACCACCCCGACGACGTCACCGTGCTCTGCGTCGGCTACCGCCCCTGACGACTCGCCCCGCGCAGTTGTCCCTCGAAGTGCGGACTGGTCGTCGGCCCGATCACGGGTGATGATCGTGCGTCCCGTCCGTCGACGGGCGCGAGGACAGGGACCACGACATGCCGCACGACCACCAGCCGACCGACACCGACCACGTCGTCGACCGGCGACGCTTCCTGACGCTCGGCCTGGGCGGCGCGGCCGTCGCGACGGCCACCGCCACCGCGGCGCTGACTGCCGACGGGCACGCCGAGGCAGCGACCACGACGACCTCGGGCGACGTGCTGCTCGCCGCCGACGAGTTCGACGGCGCAGCCGGCACCGCCCCCAATCCCGGCATCTGGCGGTTCGACACCGGTGCCGGCGGGTGGGGGAACGCCGAACTGCAGACCTACACCGACTCGCGCCGCAACAGCGCGCTGGACGGCGCCGGCAACCTCGTCATCACCGCGCGACGGGAGGCCGACGGCTCGTACACCTCTGCCCGGCTGAAGACCGAGGGCACCTTCACGGCGCAGTACGGCCGGATCGAGGCCCGCATCCGCATCCCGCGCGGGCAGGGCATCTGGCCCGCGTTCTGGATGCTCGGCGCGGACATCGGGCAGGTCGGCTAGCCCGCCTGCGGCGAGATCGACGTGATGGAGAACGTCGGGTACGAGCCCGGCACCGTCCACGGCACGGTGCACGGCCCCGGCTACTCCGGGGCGAACGGGCTGTCCGCCGCGGCGACGCTCCCGGGCGGCGCGGCCTGGGCGGACGCATTCCACGTGTTCGGCGTGGACTGGCGGCCCGGGTCCGTCACCTGGACGGTCGACGGGGTCGCGCAGCGCACCGTCACCCGCGCCGACGTCGGGTCGTCGCCGTGGGTGTTCGACAAGCCGTTCTTCGTGCTGCTCAACGTCGCGGTCGGCGGCACGTGGCCGGGGTCGCCGGACGCGACCACGCGGTTCCCGCAGCAGATGCTGGTCGACTGGGTGCGCGTCTGGCAGCAGTCCTGACGACGGCCAGGAGGCGCGTGGCGGACCCGCCACGCGCCTCCCGTCCGTCCGCCGCTCAGCGCCGGGCGCGAGCCAGCAGCCAGAGGTACGTCGCGTGGCCGACCAGCGCCAGGCCGAAGAACACGGCGGCGACCGCGTAGACGCGGTCGAGCTTCCCCTGCCCGATCACGAGCATCACGACGCAGAACACCACGGCAGCGGCGAGCACGCCGACCTGGATCGTCGACCAGATGCGGCGGAAGCGGGGCATGCCGGAGTCGTCCACGACCCCATTCTGCCCGATGCCGTCGGACGGTCTACTTCTCCGGGTCGTGGCCCCAGTTCATGAGCGAGTACCGCCACTTCGAGTCGTGCGAGTCGCCCTTCGGCTCCTGCTTCGAGTGGCGTGCCACGTAGCCGACCACCTTGCGCATGTGCGCGTAGTCGTCGTCGGTGTAGTCGCCCTGCTTCTTCTCGAGGATGCGGACGATGTGCCGCCCGCTCTCGTGCCCGGTCGACTCGCCGCCGCCGTCGGACTTCTGCCCGACCTCCTTCGACTCGTCCGTCTCGAGCCACTTCTTCAGTTCGGACGCGGTCATGTTCACCGCACCGGCGAAGTCGTCACGGGTCTGCTTCTCGTCGTGCTGGTCGTCGCTCATGGGCGCCAGCGAACGCGTCCGGCCTGGGTGTCCACGCAGCGCTGTGTGTCCCCCGTTCCCGTGCGCTGATCGGACGCCGCTCCGCTTCCGTCCAGGCCGTCCCGGGTTGTGTGTCCCCCGAACACCCCACGACAGGAAGCGAGAGCGACATGCGCGCAGTGGTCTGGCACGGCATCGGGGACATCCGTCTCGACGAGGTCCCGGAGCCCACCATCCAGCACCCGGAGGACGCGATCGTCCGGATCACCCGCAGTGCGATCTGCGGCACCGACCTGCACTTCGTCCGCGGCACCATGGCGCCGATGGAGGAAGGCACGATCCTCGGGCACGAGGCCGTCGGCGTCGTCACCGAGGTCGGCGACGCCGTCCGCGGGTTCAGCGCCGGTGACCGCGTCGTCATCAACTCCACGATCTCGTGCGGCGCGTGCCGGTACTGCCGGATGGGCAAGACCGCCCAGTGCGACGTCGCGAACCCGAACGGACCCGACGCCGGCACGAGCTTCTTCGGCGGCCCGCAGTCGACCGGTCCGGTGAACGGCCTGCAGGCCGAGTACGTCCGGGTGCCGTACGCCCGCAACACCATGCACCCGCTGCCCGAGAACGTCAGCGACGAGCAGGCGATCCTGCTCTCCGACATCTTCCCCACCGGCTGGTTCGGCGCCGAGCTCGCCGGCGTCACCCGCGGCGACGTCGTCGTGGTGTTCGGTGCCGGCATCGTCGGGCAGTTCGCCGCCGCGTCGGCGTACAAGCTCGGCGCGGCACGCGTGATCGTCGTCGACGGCGACGAGACCCGACTCGCCGCCGCGCTCGCGCAGCACTGCGAGGTCGTCGACTACAACCGCGAGGACCCCGTGCAGGCGATCAAGGACCTGACGAACGGCATCGGCGCGGACGCCGTGATCGACGCCGTCGGTGTGGACGCCGAGCGCCCGAAGCGCGGCCCTGCGGCGGTGTCCGACGAGGACGCCGCAGCGTTCGACGCCGAGGTCCAGCAGGTCGCGCCCGACGCCTCGCCGGACGGCTTCGGCGACCTCGAGCAGTGGAAGCCCGGCGACGGCCCGTCGCAGGTCGCGCAGTGGGCGGTCGCGTCGGTCGCGAAGTACGGCCGCATCGGCATCATCGGCGTCTACGGCCCCACCGCCGAGCGCTACCCGATCGGTCAGGCGATGAACAAGAACCTGACGATCCGCATGGGCAACTGCGACCACCACTCGGTCACGCCGCCGCTCATCGACCTGGTCGCGTCGGGTCAGTTCGACCCGACCGCACTCATCACCGAGCACGAGCCGATCGGCGACGCCATCGCCGCGTACGAGGCCTTCGACCGGCGCGAGCCCGGCTGGATCAAGGTCGAGCTGGAGGCAACCCGATGAGCACCTCGTCCGACCAGGCAGCTCCCGCCGACCAGTACGCGTTCGGCGACCCGCGCAGCCGGTACCCCGACGTCTCCCCCGAGCCCCAGACCCAGGAGGAGCCGGGCCTCCAGTCGCAGATGTCCCCCGTCCCCGACCTGGGCGAGTCGAGCTACCGCGGCAGCGGGCGACTCGAGGGCCGCAAGGCGGTGATCACCGGTGCCGACTCCGGCATCGGGGCCGCCGTCGCGATAGCCTTCGCCCGCGAGGGCGCCGACGTCGTCCTGGCGTACCTGCCCGAGGAGCAGTCGGACGCCGACCACGTGATCGAGCAGGTCGAGGCCGCCGGTCGGAAGGCCGTCGCGGTCCCCGGTGACCTCCGCGACAAGGCGTACGCGGGGCAGCTCGTCGAGCGGGCCGTCGCCGAGCTCGGCGGGATCGACGCGCTCGTCAGCGTCGCCGGCAAGCAGCGGTGGCAGCCGGACCTGCTCGACATCACCGACGACCAGTTCGAGGCGACGTTCGACGTCAACGTCTTCGGGCTGTTCCGTCTCGTGAAGGCCGCCCTGCCCCACCTGCAGCCGGGGTCGACGATCACCACGACCGCGTCGATGGAGGCGTACAAGCCGGCCCCGGACCGCCTGGACTACGCGGCCTCGAAGGGCGCGATCAACAACTTCTCGAAGGGGCTGTCACAGCTGCTCGTCGAGCGCGGGATCCGTGTCAACGTCGTCGCGCCGGGTCCGACCTGGAGCGTCCTGCAGCCGAGCGGCGGGGTCGACCCCGAGTCGCTGCCCGAGTTCGGCAGCAGCGAGTCGCCCATGGGTCGTGCCGCGCAGCCGGCGGAACAGGCGCCCGCGTACGTGTTCCTCGCCTCGCAGGAGTCGAGCTACGTCGTCGGCGAGACGCTCAACGTCAACGGAGGCATGGTCACGCCCTGACCCCGCTGTCATCACCCACCGGCTCGCGAACCGGACAGTCCGCTCCCCCGAGCGGGAATGCCCGTGCCACCGGCGGTGTCGAACCATCCACACACCACGCGAAGGAGCACATCATGACCCTCGACCTCCACAAGGGGAACAGCGTCGACACCGAGCGTCGCTGCCTGCCCACCAGCACCCTGCGCGCCCTGCACGACGACCAGCAGGAGCAGTCGTTCGGCCGCTGGCTCGGCCAGATCAACGGTCAGCGCTGATCGACGGACAGCGCTGATCACCGGTCAGCACTGATCGAGCGTCAGCACTGATCGACGGACGGGAGGCGCGGTGCCAGCTGGCACCGCGCCTCCCGTCCGTGCGTGCTCGCGCCGGGCGCCGTGAGCCGGCCGAGACGCCGTCCCGTCCGCGAGACGCCGCCGCATCCGGCTGCGTCTCGCGGGGACGAGGGCGTGCCGCGCTGACGCCGGCGTCCCCCACCGCCGGCGGCCAGCCCGGGTCAGGCCGCCGCGCCGCTGATGTTCACGAGCCAGGTGACGCCGAAGCGGTCCGTCAGCATGCCGAAGGTGTCGCCCCAGGGCGCCTTCGTCAGCGGCTCGATGACCGTCGCCCCGTCGGCCAGTCCCTCCCAGTAGCCCGTGAGCAGGTCCTCGTCGTCGCCGCTGAGCGACACGGACACGTTGCTCTCGGTCGGTGTCGGCATGCTCGCCGGCGAGTCCGACGCCATGAGCAGCAGGCCCCCGGGGGTCTCGATCTGGCCGTGCATGATCTTCTCGGCGTCGGCCGGGTCCCGGACCATGCCGCCCTCGGCGAAGGTCATGGTCTTCAGTTCGCCGCCGAGCACCTCGTGCCAGAAGCCGAGCGCCTCGCGGGCCTGGTCGCGGAAGCCGATGTAGGGGTTGAGGTGGACGGACACGGTCGCTCCTTCGGGTCACGCGGACCCCGGCGTCCGCTCCGGCACGATGATCGCAGACCGCCGCGGCCGGGCGGAAGACCCCGGTCGCGCGTGCTCAGCGGACCGGACCGCTCGCTCAGCAGGCAGGGCCGCGCGCAAACCGGATGACCGGCCGGTCCGCGTCCGGAAGGCGACCGGACCCGCCGGGCGCTCCCGGGCGCGTGCAGTGTGGGCGGGGTCGTCCGACCGGGCGGCACCCCGTGCTCGCAGACCGAGCGTGGACGGCCGACGCGGACGACGGAGAGGTGCGACGAGTGCGACCGAGACTCTCCGACCTGCACGACGAACCCCGGGAGTGGCACCAGCGCGGGCTGCGCCACCCGGACGAGATCGCCTCACTCGTGCACACCCGGCTGCTCGAGAACGTCCCGGCCGATCCCGCCTACCGCGACTTCTTCAGCGCTGAGTGACCGTCGTGCCGAGCACCGTTCAGAGGTCCCGGAGCATCCGTCCGGACACGGCGTCGTTCCAGGACGTGGTGGCGCCCACCTCGACCGCGGTGTGGAGCCCCCGGTGGCCGTCCTCCAACCCGCACCGCCACCGGTCGAAGACGCTCATGCAGAGGTCGCGCGCGGGACGGTCCGGGCCGACGGTCGGCGACTGCGGCGCAGGGTCGTCGAGCTCCTCCGGTACCGTCGGGGGGTCGGTCTCGGGCAGGGGCGTCGCCGTGGTGTCGTCGTGCATCTCACCAGTGGGACGACGCCAGGGCCCGATGTGTCACGAACTGACCGACCGGACGGCACTCGGGCGCGCCGTGTGCGGGCGGTGCATGCTCGGAGGGGACCGGTCGAGCGACCGGCCCGGGTCGGACGGAAGGCGGGGATGAGCGACGGCACCTCGCTGCAGCACGCGTCCGACGCGACGCTCGTCGCCCGCGCGGCCGACGGCGACGTCCTGGCGTTCGAGGTACTCGCCCGACGCCACGGACCGCTGATGCGCGTGTACGCGGAGCAGGTCCTCGGCTCGAACGTCGAGTCCGACGACGTCGTGCAGGAGGCCTTCCTGACCGGCTGGCGCAAGCTCGCCGACCTCGAGGACGCCGAGCGCTTCCGCCCCTGGATGATGCAGATCGTCACGCGTCGCGCCCTCGACCGGCTCCGACGACGACGACACCACGACGACCTGGACGACCTCGACGGGGCGGCCGATCCGTCGCAGGCGCCGGAGCGTACCGTCGAGACGCGGATGCAGCTCGACGCGATGTGGGCGGCGCTGGACCGGATGCCGGTCGACCAGCGGCGGTGCTGGCTCCTCCGCGAGACCGCCGGCTACAGCTACCAGCAGATCGCCGAGGAACTCGAGCTCCCGACCTCGACCGTCCGGGGTCTGCTCGCCCGGGCACGACGGTTCCTCTCCGCGGAGATGGAGGGATGGCGATGACGACCGACGACCTCCCCCTGCCCGAGGACGACCTCGACGGCCACACGATCGAGGAGCTCGCGGACTACCTCGACCGCGGTCGCACCCCCGTCGACCCGTCCATCGAGGGCTCCGCCGCCTGCCGTCTGGCGATGACGAACATGCAGCGCCTCCGCGAGCTGTCCCTCGGCGCCCTCGAACAGCGTGCCGACGCCGAGCCCGACCGGGAGACCGCATGGGTCGACCGACTGCTCGAGGCGATCCGGGCAGAGCTCCGGCCCGGCCGCGACGTCCCGGTCGCCCACCCCGACCCGCGCCTCCGCCTGGCGGTCACCGAGGCGGCCGTCCGCGGGCTCGTCCGCCGCGCCGGGGACACGATGGGCGGTGTCGTCATGGGCAGGTGCGTGCTCCGCGGCGACGTGGAGCAGCCGGGGGCCGCGGTCAGCATCGACGTCACCGCGGGCCTCGTCTACGGCGGATCGGCACTCGAGACCGCCGAGCGGCTCCGCCGGACCGTCGCCGAGGCCGTCGAGCGACACACCGAGCTGCGCGTCGAGGCCGTCGACGTCCACTTCGACGACGTCTACCTGCCCTGAGCGCGATCCGCCCGACCACCAGCCGCCGACGACCGACCACCGACCAGCGACCACCGACCACCGACCACCGACCACCGACCACCGACCACCGACCACCATCCGCCGACCACCATCCGCCGGACCACCGACGAGACCAGCAGCCGAGACCACCACGGGAGCGAGGACCACGACATGGACGACGAGGCGATCTCCCGCACGCTGACCGACGGCATCCGTCACGTCCCCGGCGTCACCGGCGTCTACCCGCCGCGTCCCGTCGCGGCCGTCGCCGAGACCGTCGTCGACGCGGTGACACCCGCGCCGCTCCGCCTGCACGACCCGGACGTCCTGGTCGACGTCGACCGGCACGGCGGCCGGGTGCACGTCGTCACGGGCATCAGCGTCGACGGCGACCGACCCGCCGCGGACACGCTCCGCGCGGTCGGCGAGCGCGTCCGCGACCTGCTCGACGGCGGCACGACCACGACGGCGGACCTGGTCAGCGTGACCGTCCACCTCGTCGAGGACCCGGTGACGTCCGTCGACGACGGCGACGAGCCCCCACGGCCGGCCGACGCGGCCCAGCCGGACCCGTGAGCGGTCTCCGCGGGCGCACCGCGGGACCGGCCCGTCGTCGTCGACGGACGCAGGTGCCGGACGGGAGGCGCGTGGCGGGCCGGCGACGAGCCTCCCGTCCGCCCTGTGGCCGGGTCGGCGACGCGCGGCCGGGTCGGCGACGTGACGCCGCTGTGCACGTGCCATGATCCGGTGTGCACATCGAGGACTTCCCCGCTCCGGACACCGCTGCCGCCCGCGCGGCCGTCTCGCTCGCCGAGCGCTACCAGTCGCCCGCGATCACCGCGCACGCGGTCCGGTCCTGGTACTGGGCGACCGGCTTCGCGGCGCTCGACGGGCTGACCGGCGTCGACCACGAGCTGCTCTGGGTCGCCGCACTCCTGCACGACATCGGCACCGCCACCGAGTTCGACGCACACACGGTGTCCTACGAACACGCCGGAGGGCACGTCGCCGTCGCGCTGACGACCGGCGCCGGGTGGGCGGTGGAGCGGCAGCAGCGTGTGCTCGACGTCATCGTCCGCCACAACTGGCCGAGTGTCGACGTGGGCCTCGACCTCGAGGGGCACCTGCTCGAACGGGCGACCGGGCTCGACATCTCGGGAGCTGGGGCCGACCTGCTGCCGGAGCCGTTCCTGCGCGAGGTGCTGGCGGTGCACCCCCGTGGCTCGCTCGCCGCCGAGTTCGGCGCGTGCGTCGTCGACCAGGCCGCACGGAAGCCCGACACCGCGGCGCGACGCCTGGTCGACGGCGGTGTCGTCGGGAAGCTCGCGCGGAACCCGCTCGAGACGCTCTCCTGACCACGACGCGCGCGCGGTACCCAGGCGGACGTGACAGCATCGGGTCATGAGCACCGCTGAGCCCGACGTCCGTCACGTCGTCGAAGCCTCCGGTGACGACCTCGACGCGGCGCGGGCGATGTTCGAGTCGGCGTACGGCGCGTCCGGGTTCCTCCCCGAGCGCACGGAGCGGGACTTCGGCTACCGGTTCCGGTCCGTCGGTGACGACACCCTGTCGCTGGACGCGAAGCGCTTCGACGGTCGGATGGCCGGCGAGGTCGACGCGACGAGCCACTACTTCGTGACGTGGGTCAGCGACGGCGGCGGCTTCCTGGACATCGACCGCGACGAGGTGGCGCTCGCCCCCGGGCGCCCGGTGGTGTTCCCGAGCGAGCGCCCGTACCGCTTCGACCTCGCCGACGTCCGGCAGAACGTGGTGCAGTTCGACCGCCGGACCCTCGAGCGCACCGCGGCCGAGCTGCACGGGACGGAACCGGCGCCGCTGGTGTTCGACCACGCCGCGCTCCCCCGTCGTCAGGACGTCCGAGCGTGGAACGCCGAACTGCGGGAGACCGCCCAGGTCGTGCTCGGCAGCACCCCGTTGACCCCGCTCGCGATGGCCGAGGCCACCAGGCGGACCGCGGTCGCGATGCTCCGGACGTTCCCGCACGCGACGCTCGCGCCGGCCGCACCGGTTCCGGTCGGAGCCCGGGGGCGGGTGCAGCAGGCGATCGAGTACATGCACGCCAACGCCGACACCCCGATCACCACCACCGACGTCGCCGAACACGTCGGGCTGAGTGTGCGCGGGCTGCAGCAGGGCTTCCAGCGCCAGGTCGGGATGTCACCGAACGCGATGCTCCGCGGGATCCGGTTCGACCGGGTGCGGACCGAGCTCCGGTACCACTCGGTCGGCGAGACCACGGTCGCCGGGGTCGCCCGGCGGTGGGGCTTCGCGCACGCCGGGCGGTTCTCGTCCGCGTACGCGAAGCGGTTCGGCGAGCTGCCGAGCGAGACGCTGCGCGCGCGGCGCTGAGGATCGCCGACCGCTCACCGGTGGAGCGTGTCCCTCGGGAACTCGTCGAAGCGTGCGCGGTACGCGCCCGAGAACCTGCCGACGTGCAGGTACCCCATCGTCGAGCGACCTGGGCGACGGTCGTCGTCGCCGGGTCGGCTTCGAGGAGGTCCGCGCGGACGCGTTCCATCCGGTGCTGCTGCACGTACTGCATCGGCGTGACACCGAGCACCCGCTGGGTCCAGATCACGCGGATCGTCGTCCGGGCGAGCGGGAGTGCGTGGGCCCTGCCGGGATCGAACCGACGACATCCACGGTGTAAACGTGGCGCTCTACCAGCTGAGCTAAAGGCCCCCGCCGTCGATCCTAGACGCTCACCGGCGCCGTCCGGACCGTCGGCCGTCGCGCGGATCCCTCAGCCGAACCGCTCGACGAGCTCCCGCTTCAGCACCTTCCCGCTCGGCCCGAGCGGCAGCGCATCCACGACGTGCACGACCCGCGGGTACTTGTACACCGCGATCTCGTCCGCGACGAACCGCACGAGCTCGTCCGGGGTCACCTCGGCGCCCTGGCGGAGCACGACGGCCGCGGCGACCTCCTGCCCGTGCACCTCGTGCGGGACCCCGAAGACGGCGGCCATCGTGACGTCCGGGTGCGCGGCGAGGACCTCCTCGACCTGCCGCGGGTACACGTTGTAGCCGTTCCGGATGATCATGTCCTTCGTGCGGTCGACGATCGTCAGGTAGCCGTCGTCGTCCTTCGTGCCGAGGTCGCCGGTGCGGAACCACCCGTCGACGATCGCCTCGGCGGTGGCCTCCGGTCGGTTCAGGTACCCGTTCATCAGGTTGTGCCCGCGGATCACCAGCTCGCCGATCTCGCCGCGCGGCAGCAGCACGGTGCGGTCGGCGACCTCGGGGTCGGCGATCTCGATGTCGACGCCCCAGATCGGCGTGCCGATGGTGCCCGGTCGCGGGGTGGAGCCGACGTGGTTGAACGACGCCACGGGCGAGGTCTCGGTCAGGCCGTACCCCTCGTGCACCGGCGCGTCGAAGACCTGCTGGAACCGCTCGAGCACGGCGAGCGGCAGCGACGCACCGCCGGAGATCGCGTAGCGGAGGTGCGGCCGGGCGTCCGTCCGCGTCGCGGCGTCGAGCAGCGCGATGTACATCGTCGGGACGCCCATGAAGATCGCCGTGTCGTGCTCGACCATGGCCGCGAGGGCGGCGTCGCCGTCGAACTTCGGCAGCATGACGATGGTCGCCCCTGCGCGGAAGCCGGTGTTCATGGTGCAGGTCTGCCCGAAGGTGTGGAAGAGCGGCAGCGCGCCGAGCAGCACGTCGCCCCGGCGCATGTCGAACGTGGTCAGCAGGCACGTGTTGACCTGCTCGAGCAGGGCGAAGTGCGATCCCTCGGCACCCTTCGGCTTCCCGGTCGTGCCGCTCGTGTACAGGATCGTGGCGGTGTCGAACGGGTGGCGGGGCACGTAGGTGTCGAGCGGCTCGCTCGCCGCCGCGACCGTCTCCAGCCGGTCCCGGGCACCCTCGGCGTCTGCGGGGGCGAGCACGCTGAGGACGTCGACGTCGGCGCGCTCCGCCCCGGCCGCGCCCTCACCGAGCAGCGGTGCGGCGCAGACCAGCAGCCGCGCATCGCTGTCACGGAGCACGAACTCGATCTCGCCGCGCTTCAGCAGGGCGTGCACGGGGACGACCACGGCGCCGAGCGCGAGGACCGCGTAGTAGACGCGCGCGAAGTCGGCCACGTTCGGCACGAGCATCGCGACCCGGTCCCCTTCGCGGACGCCGCGCGCCCGCAGCCCGCCGGCGTACGCGAGGGTCTGCTGCCACAGCTCGGCGTAGGTGGTCCGCTGGTCGCCCACCACGACCGCGACGTCGTCCGGGAACCGCGCGGCGGACTCGGCGAGGATCGCGGCGACCGAGGCGGTGGCCTGGGTCGTCCTGGCACCGTCGGCGGCGCCGGGTGCGGGGTGGCTGCTGGTGGTGGTGCTGGTCATGCCGGCCTTCCGTCTCCCGTGACGAGTTCTCCTCACGGAGCCTACGGCTCCGGGCTGCCTGCGGACCGGATGCGGGCCTCCGGGCGTGCCACCGCGATCGCGGCACCTGGACGTCGGCTGCGCGCGCTGCGCGGAGCGGCTGTGGGCTTGCGCTCCCAGCAGGATCGTGTTCAATCGAACCGTCGTGGTGCGGGTCAGGCACCACGGCACGGGCGGCCGGTCTGTGTTCGGGTCACGGATCGGCCGCCGTCTCCCGCCGCTCGCCTGCGCGTTCGAGCCGAGGCGCGCCTGCGCGCCCGACCGGCCCCGCGAACGGGGCACCCGACGACGGACGGGAGGCCCGTGGCGGGTCCGCCCCGCGCCTCCCGTCCGTCCCGTACCCCGTTGTCCCCCAGCCCGCCGCCACGGCTCGGTACTGTCGATCCGACGACGTGAGGAGGCTGCGATGACCGAGGACGGCACGCACGGGGCGTCCGGGTACTGGTACCCGGACCGGCCCGCCAGGACCGGTGTCGAGCTGCTCACGACGATGCGCCGCTACCGGGCTGCCGAGGTGGCGATGCGCGAGCGCAAGCGCCGCTCGATGGGCATGAACGCGACCGACATGGAGGCCGTCCGCTTCCTGCTGCGGGCGGCCGAACAGGGGCGCACGGTGCGCCCGGGCGACCTGACCGCTCACCTCGGCATCACGTCGGCGTCGACCACCGCCGTCGTGAAGCGACTGGTGGCCAGCGGCCATGCGGAGCGCCGTGCGGACCCGACCGACGGACGCGGAGCGATCCTCGTCGCGACGGTGCACAGCGACGACGAGGTCCGGTCCGAGCTCACCGACGTCCACGCTCGCATGATCGCTGCGGCGGACCGACTGTCACCGCAGACCGTGGCCGAGATGCAGACGTTCTTCGCCGAGGTGATCGACGCGATGGGCGCCGACTCCCCTGCCGACGAGGCGGACGGCGCCGACCGCCCCGGTGCCGGGGTCAGCAGCGCTGATCAGCCCGGTGCGATGGCCGATATGCGTACGCATCCAAGTCGGTAGTTAGACAAACTAGAGAAACCGGAGCAAGCTGGACCCAGTCACCGATCGGCGACGATCAACCGCACGGGAAGGGCCGGCCATGAGCACCATCGACGCGACGCACTCGCAGTTCTCCGAGGTCCGGGAGGCCGCCCGTGGACGGCTCCTCGCCACCGTCGCCACGGGCCTCGGCATCGTCGCCGTGACCGTCGCCACCGCCGCCGTCACCGTCGTCACCCTCGGGGCGTGAGCACGATGCGCACCGCCACCGAACTCCGCGAGCTCCAGCGCCACCCGCACGAGTGGCACCGCCGCGGGCTGCGGCACCCCGACGAGATCGACGCCCTCGTGCACCACCGCACGCACGGTGCGGTCCCGCCCGAGCCGACCTACGGCGACTTCTTCCGCGTCGCCTGAGCGCGGCCGACCGACCGGAGCTCCGGGAACTGATCGTCCCGCCACTCCCCCTCGACCGGCGTGCCGGCCGATGCCGCGGCCTCCTCGCGCTCGCGGAGCTCGACCCGGCGGATCTTGCCCGAGATCGTCTTCGGCAGCTGCCCGAACTCGACCCGGCGGACCCGGGCGTACGCCGGGAGCGCGACCCGCGCGTGCTCGAGCACCGCGCGGGCGGTCTCGGCGGACGGCTCCCACCCGGCGGCGAGCGTGACGTACGCCTTGACCACGTTCAGTCGGGCATCGTCCGGTGCGGGGACGACGGCGCTCTCGGCGACGGCGGCGTGCTGGAGGAGGGCGCTCTCGACCTCGAACGGCGACACCTTGTAGTCGGACGACTTGAACACGTCGTCGGTCCGGCCGATGAAGGTGAGCTGCCCGTCGGCGTCGCGGCTCGCGATGTCGCCGGTGTGGAAGAAGCCGTCCCGCACCGCGTCTGCAGTGCGCTCCGGGTCGCCGAGGTACCCGGCCATCAGGTTCGTCGGTCGCTCGGTCAGGTCGAGGCAGACCTCCCCCTCGTCGCCGGCACGGCCGGTCACCGGGTCGAGCAGCGTCACGGCGACGCCGGGCAGCGGGCGCCCCATCGCGCCGGGCGTCACGGCAGCGGCCGGCACGTTGCCGATGATCGCCGTGGTCTCGGTCTGGCCGTAGCCGTCACGGATCGTCAGGCCCCAGGCCGCCTGCACGCGGGCGATCACCTCGGGGTTCAGCGGCTCGCCGGCCGACACCACCTCGCGCAGGGCACGCGGCCTCGGTCCGAGGTCGGCCTGCAGCAGCATCCGCCAGGCGGTCGGCGGTGCGCAGAAGGTGTCGACCCCGGCCTCGTCGAGCTGTGCGAGGAGCCCGGCGGGGTCGAACCGCGGGGTGTCGTACACGAAGACGGTCGCCTCGGCGATCCACGGCGCGAAGAAGCAGCTCCAGGCGTGCTTGCCCCAGCCGGGCGAGCTGATCGCCAGGTGCACGTCGCCGGGGCGCAGTCCGAGCCAGTGCATCGTGCTCAGGTGGCCGACCGGGTAGGACGCCTGCGTGTGCACGACCATCTTCGGCCGCGAGGTGGTGCCCGACGTGAAGTACACCAGGCAGGGGTCGTCGGTGCTGGTCGTCACGACGGGCCGCACCTCGTCCGCCGGTGCGGGGTCGCCGAGGTCGTCCGGGTAGGTCGTCCACCCCGTCACCGCTCCCCCGACGACGATGCGCGAGGGGGCACCGGTGACGCCGTCGAACTTCGGCGTCTCGCCCTGGTTCGTCACCACGTGCGCCACACCGCCGCGGTCGATGCGGTCCTGCAGGTCGGCGGTGTCGAGCATGGTCGACGTCGGCAGGATCACCGCGCCGAGCTTCATCACCGCGAGCATCGTCTCCCAGAGCTCGAGCTGGTTGCCGAGCATGAGGAGCACGTGGTCCCCCTTCCGGACGCCCAGCCGGTCCAGGTGCACGGCGAGCCGGTCCGACCGGGCGGCCATCTCGGCGTAGGTCGTGCGGGATCCGCCGTCCTCGTCGACGATCCAGAGCGCCACGCGGTCGTTCCCGCGGGCGACGACGTCGAACCAGTCCGTCGCCCAGTTGAACGTCCCGCCCAGGTCCGGCCAGCGGAAGGCCCGTCGAGCGGCCTCGGCGCGTGCGGCATCGGGCTCGTCGAGGACGGCGAGCAGCTCGTCGCGGGCGGCACGGTAGACCGTGGTCGGGTTCAGGGAGGACACCGGTCGATCATGCCCCACCCGGATCCAGACGCGCTCGCAGCGCACCGTCGCACGACGCGGGTACGGTCGTCGGCGTGGACGGTGTCGGCGTGGTGGACGAGGCCGGGCGGCTGCGGCTGCTCGGCAACGCGGGGGCGGGTGCCGCCTTCGGCGTGGTGCTCGCCGTGCTCGTCGCGTCGTCGTGGGTGACGACCACCACGGCGCTGCTCGTCGGCGTCGGGGTGCCCGCCGGGGTCGTCGGCGCGGCGATCGGCGTCTGGACGCAGCTGCGCTCGTGGCGTGCCGCCGGCGGCTACGAACGGTCGGTGGCCGTGCAGCGGTGGATCGCGGACCGGCGCGTGCCGCCCGGGGTGACGGCCGACGAGTGGATCCCGGCGCTCCAGGCGCAGGCCGACCGCGAGGGCGCGGGCTGGGGCAAGATCGTGCTCTGCGTGCTGTGGACCGCCATGACGCTCTCGATGGCCGACCAGCACGGCCCGCTCCTGACCGGGATGCTCGTCACGCTCTGGCTCGGTATCGGGGCCTGGTCCGCCCTCTGGGTCATCCCGCGCGCCCGCGCCGCCCGGGCTCTGCTCCGCCGCGGTGTCGCCACCGAACCGCATCCGACCGAGTCGTGACCGACGGGGCCTGACCGGCGGGTCCTCACCGACGGGGCCTGATCGGCGAGCACGCACCGCGCTCCCGCGCCGAGGCGACCGTCCCGGGCCGTCCGCGGCCGCCGTGACTACGGTGGGCGACATGCAGAGTCGCACCCTCGGCCGCACCGGCCGCTCCGTGTCCGTCGTCGGCCTCGGCACCTGGCAGTTCGGCGGTGACTGGGGCCCCGTCAGCGAGCAGGACGCCGCCGCCGTGATGGACGCCTCGGTCCAGTCCGGCGTCACCCTCTTCGACACCGCCGACGTGTACGGCGACGGTCGCAGCGAGCAGCTCATCGGGGCCTGGCGTCGGGCGAACCCGGACGTGCCGCTGACGGTCACGACGAAGATGGGCCGCCGCGCCGAGCAGGTCCCGGCCAACTACGTCGCGACGAACTTCCGCGAGTGGGTCGACCGCTCCCGCCGCAACCTCGGGCAGGACACCCTCGACCTCGTGCAGCTGCACTGCCCGCCCACCGCCGTGTTCGAGGACGACGCCGTGTACGACGCCCTCGACGCGCTCGTGGCGGACGGGTCGATCGCCGCCTACGGCGTCTCCGTCGAGACCGCCGACCAGGCGCTCACCGCGATCGCCCGGCCGCACGTCGCGAGCGTGCAGGTCATCCTCAACGCGTTCCGCCTCAAGCCGCTGGACCGCGTGCTGCCGGCGGCCCGGGAGGCCGGTGTCGGCATCCTCGCGCGCGTCCCGCTGGCATCGGGGCTGCTCTCCGGGAAGTACACGACCGAGACCACCTTCAGCGAGGGCGACCACCGCAACTACAACCGCCACGGCGAGGCGTTCGACCAGGGCGAGACCTTCAGCGGCGTCGACTTCGCGGACGGCGTGCAGGCAGCGCAGGCGTTCGCCGCCGCCCTGCCCGACGGCGTCTCGGTCCCGCAGGCGGCGCTGGCCTGGATCGTCGCGCAGGACGGCGTGACCGCCGCCATCCCCGGCGCGCGGAACCCCGAGCAGGCACGCTCCAACGCCGGCGCGGCGGACCTGCTCGCCGGCGGCGCCCTCGACCTGGGCAGCCTCGACACCACCGTGCACGAGCTCTACGACCGGTGGTTCCGCGCCACCGTGCACGACAAGTGGTGACCCGCACGGCCGGCGTGGATCGCCGTCCGGGGCGCGGACGCCGCCCCGGAGCGCGCGGGGGTGGAAGGACGGCACCCCGCAGCGTCGTCGTGACGCTCGTGGCGGCGGTGGCCGTCGTCCTGCTCGCGCTCTGCACGGCGCCGGCTGCGGGGACGACCCGCACCGCGCCTCCCTGGCCGGCACCGACCGACCTGCAGGCGCGTGCCGAGGCGGCCGGACTGCGGAACGTGTGGGGCGAGCCGCTCGCCGAGCACGTGCACACCCACCTGACGATCCTGGACGGGTCGACGCCGGTGACCGTGCCCGGGAACGTCGGGCACTCGTCGCGGGAGCGGTTCGCCGCCGAGCTGCACACGCACGACACCTCCGGCATCCTGCACGTCGAGTCGCCCACCCGGCAGCCCTTCACGCTCGGGCAGTTCTTCGACGAGTGGGACGTCTCGCTCGGCGCGGGGCACGTCGGCGGACTGCGCGGTGAGCTCACGGTGTGGGTCGACGGCCACCGGTACCTCGGCAACCCGCGGTCGATCGAGCTGACGAACCGGCGTGAGGTCGTCCTCGCCGTCACGACGATCGGCGAGGTGCCGCACCTGCCCGCACCCTTCGACTGGCCGCCGCAGTACCGCTGACGGTCCCGCAGCCGGCGGTGGGCCCACGGCCGGCGCCGCAGCCGCGGCGGCGCGGCAGTGTCGCCGCGGACGCGGCCGTGTCGTCGCGGCCTGCCCGGTCGCAGCGCGCCGGGCACCGTACGCTTCGTCCATGACGACCATCCGGACCGGCACCGACCTCGCCGCGGTCGAGGACGTGGTCGCCGGCATCACCGCCCACGGCGAGCGCTACCTGTCGCGGGTGTTCACCGAACGGGAGCGGGCCGACTGCGGCGACGACCCCGAGCGCCTCGCGGCCCGGTTCGCCGGCAAGGAGGCCGTCCTGAAGCTCCTGCGTCCCGCGCCGGACGACGCGGTCCCGCCGACCGACGTCGCGGTGGTGCTGGACGCCGCCGGTGCACCGGTCGTCGAGCTGTCCGGGCGCGCCGCCGAGCTCGCCGCCGCCCTCGGGTGCGGCCCCGTCGCGGTGTCCCTGTCACACGAACGGGGGCTGGCGGTCGCGACCGCCGTCGCGCTCGCCGAGCGCTGACCGACCGCCGGTCCGGTGCCGGCCTGCGGGACCCGGCCCACCTTGCGGAGCACGTGCGGGATCACGCACCGGCACGGCGGTTTTCCGGGTCCGCACCCTCCCTAGGGTTGCTCACATGCACCAGGACCCGACCTCCGCATCCCCCTCCGTCGCCCTCGCCGCACCCCGCGCCGAGCAGGCCGTCCGACGGGCCCTCGCCGAGCACGGACACCTCACCGTCGACGCGTCGGACGTCGCGTCGATCGCCGACCTCTACGTCCTCGGGCTCACCTCGCACGCCACCGTGAACGTGATGCTCGCGGTCGAGGACGAACTCGACGTGGAGTTCCCGGACGCCCTGCTGCACCGGTCGACGTTCGCCACGATCGAGTCGATCGCGGCCGCAGCAGGGGCCGCGGCGTGACCAGCCGTCTGCTGACCGACGACGGCACCGGCACCGGCACCGGGTCGACCGCGGCCGGGGCGCCGGCCGGCGCCGCGACGCCCGACCGGTTCGCCGCCCGCGCAGCACGCGTCGCCGAGGTCGCCGCACGCCACGCCGACGAGGTCGACCGTCACGCCCGTCCCCCGCGCGAGGCGATCGCCGCCATGAAGGAGCACGGACTCCTGGCGGCGGCGGTGCCGACCGCGCTCGGCGGCGAGGGGGCGACCCTCACCGAGCTCTCCGCGATCGCGACGACCCTCGGGAGCGCCTGCGCGGCGACCGGGATGGTGTTCGCGATGCACCACGGACAGGCAATGGCGCTCTGGCGGCACGGCGGCGTGGGGCTCGGCATCACCGCGATGACCGAGGCGGTGCTGGCGGGGGCACTCGTGGCCTCCTCGACGACCGAGAAGGGCATCGGCGGCGACGCCCGACGGAGCACCTGCGCCGTCGAGCCGTCGGCGGCCGGCCGGATCCACCTCCACAAGGAGGCCCCGGTGATCTCCTACGCGACCGAGGCCGACGCCGTGTTCGTCACCGCACGCCGTCACCCGGACGCCGCCCCCTCGGACCAGCGGCTGGTCGTCTGCCTGCCCGAGGACACGACGCTGACGCAGACGTCCACGTGGGACACCCTCGGGCTCCGCGGCACGTGCAGCCACGGGTGGGTGCTCGACGCCGAGACGCACGAGGACCGGGTGCTCCGCGACGACTACGCCACGATCTCGGCGCAGACCGTCCTGCCGGTCTCGCACGTCCTCTGGGCGTCCGTGTGGACCGGCATCGCTGCTGCGGCTGCGGACCGTGCCCGCAGCGCGGTCCGGAAGCAGGCCCGGGCCGCCGTCGGGACGACCCCGCCCGGGGCCCTCCGGCTCGCCGAGCTCCTCGTGGAGCTGCAGACCCTCGCCGATGCCGTGCGCCACGCGGCGGAGCGGTTCGACCGGGCAGCCGACGACCCGTCCGTGCTCGAGTCCCCGGCGTCCGCGCTCGCCGCGAACGCCCTCAAGGTCGCCGCGTCCGAGCGGGTCGTCGACATCGTGACGGCGGCGATGCGCGTCGTCGGCATCGCCGGCTACGCCGCCTCCGGGCCGCTGAGCACCGCCCGACACCTCCGGGACGCCCACGGAGCCGCCGTCATGGTGAGCAACGACCGGCTCCTGCAGAACGACGCCGCACTGGCCCTGATGAGCGGAGCGATCCTGTGACGATCACCGACCCCACCACCACCGCGTCCGCCCTGGACGCCGCCCGTGCCGACCTGCGCGGGCGCCTGCTCGCCGACGGCGTGCTCATCGACCTCGGCTCCCCCGGGCTCTACGGACGCACCGGCGTGTTCGAGCGCGTGTACGCGGCCGTCGACGCCGCAGCCGTGCGGAGCCAGGCCGACCTCGACGCCGAGGTCCTGCGCTTCCCGCCGGTCGAGCCCCTCGCGGCCTTCGAGCGCACCGACTACATCGCGTCCTTCCCCGACCTCGCCGCGTCGATCTCCGGGTTCACCGGCGACGACCGCACCCACCGTGCCCTGCTCGCCGCCCGGGAGCGCGGCGAGCGCTGGGAGACGTTCCTCGAGCCGGCCGACCTCATGCTCACCCCCGCCGTGTGCCACCCGGTCTACGGGCTGATCGGCGACACCGTCCCCGAGGGCGGCCGGGCGTTCGACATCGTCGGCGACTCGTTCCGCCGCGAGCCGTCCCTCGACCCGATGCGGCTGCAGGCGTTCCACATGCACGAGTTCGTGCACGTCGGTACCCCGGAGTCGGCGAAGGCGCACCGCGACGGCCGGATCCCGGGCATGCGCGCGCTCCTGGAGTCCTTCGGCCTGGCGATCGACGTCGTCCCGGCCAACGACCCGTTCTTCGGCCGCGTCGGGCAGATGCTCGCCCGCAACCAGGTCGAGCAGTCCCTCAAGTACGAGTTCGTCACCCCGGTCTACGGGCCGGACCACGACGCGACGGCGATCTCGTCGGCGAACCTCCACGAGGACCACTTCGGCACCGCGTTCGGGCTCCGCACCGCCGACGGCGAGGTCGCGCACAGCGCCTGCCTCGCGTTCGGCCTCGAGCGCATCACGATCGCCCTGTTCGCCGCGCACGGCACCGACCCGGACCGCTGGACGTCGGACGTCCGCGCGGCCCTGGCGCTGTGACCACCCACCACGGCTGGGCCGGCTCCCCCGCGCTGCGGGTCGCCGTGCAGCTGCCGTCGACCGCGCGCGCCGGCGTCGTCCTCTGCCCGCCGCTCGGCCAGGAGGGCGTGATCGCGTACCGCACGCTGCGCCTGCTGGCGGACCGCCTGGAGGCGCGTGGCGTGGCCTCGGTGCGCTACGACCCGTCCGGCCGTGGGGACTCCGCGGACGACGACGACCCCGACGCACAGGTCCGGTCCGCACGCGCCGCCGCGGCCCTGCTGCGTCGGTCCGGCGTCGAGCACGTCGCGTTCGTGGGCCTCGCCTCGGCTGCCCTCGTCGCCGCGGCCGCCGCGACCGACGAGGACGCCCTGGTGGTGTGGGACGCCCCGGCGTCCGGCCGCGCCTGGCTGCGGCGACAGCGCGCCCTCGCAGCGATCGCGATCGGGCCCGACCGGGTCCTCGACCGGATCGAGTCGCTCGTCGGCATCGACCTCGGCCCGGAGGAGCTCACGGCCCTCGGCGCGCTGACGTACCCGTCGCGTGCCGCGACGACGGTCGCGGTCGTCCGGCCCGGCGGCGTCGCTCCCCGGGCGCTCGGCTCCGCCGAGGTCCTCGAGGTGCCCGGCACCGCCGAGCTCCTCGACGGCACGAGCATCGACGCCCGGATCCCCGGAGTCGCCGTCGAGGCGGTCGCCCGGTGGCTCGACCGCTGGGCTCCCGCCGCGGCTGTCCCGACCACGCCTCCTGCGGTCGCCGAGGTGCTCGACGTGGACGACCGCGTGTCCGAGCGGGTGCTCCAGCTCGGCCCGCACGGGCTCTTCGCCGTGGAGACCGTGTCGTCCGCGCAGGACGAGGACGCCCCGGTCGTGCTGCTGCACAACGGCGGCGCCGAGCACCGCACCGGCGCGGTCGACTACCAGGTCGCGCTCGCCCGCACCCTCGCCCGGGACGGCGTCCGCGTCGTGCGCGTCGACCGTCGCGGGACGGGTGAGAGCTCCGCGGTGCGGGCGGACGAGGACGCGTTCCTGTTCGCCCAGGAGTGGGTCGACGACCAGCACGAGGTGGTCAGGGCACTGCGCATCCCGTCCGAACGGCTCGCGATCGTCGGCATGTGCGCCGGTGCCTGGATCGCCGGCCGCGCGGTGGCCGAGAACCCGCGGCTCGTCGTCGAGATCAGCCCGAACGACTACCGGCGCACGCCCGCCGTGCCCGGGACGTACGCGGAGTCGGCGCAGGCGGTCGCGGACGCCTCCCGGCTGCGGCGCGCGCTCCGGGCCCCGTACAACCGGCTCGTGCCGGCGCTGGTGCGTGACGCGATCGCGCGCCGCGGCGCGCTCGGCGGCGTCGTCGGGCACCTCGGCCCGCTCGTCGAGCACGGCACCGACGTCGTCGTGGTCGCCGCCCCGGAGGACATCGAGCGGTTCGAGCGCTACGGCGGCCGTCGAGCCGTCCGCCGGTGGGGCGCCCGGGTGTCGGTGGTCGAGGTGCCGGACGGGGACCACGCGCTGTTCTCGCTGGCGATGCGTCGAGCGGTCGTGGACGAGGTGCGTTCGCGGGTGGCCACCACGTTCCCGGCGCGGCGGACGCTCGTGCACTGACCATGCACTGACCGTGCACCGACGGCGTCGTCAGCCCTGCGCCGGGACGAGTCCGAGGAACGCCACCACGGCCTCGGGGTGCTCCGCGTGGGCGAAGTGCCCGCAGTCCTCGAGCACGGCCGTCCGGGTTCCCGGCACCAGGCGGCGCAGGTCGTCGAGGTCGGACACCCGGGCGAAGACGTCCCCGCGTCCGAGGACCGCTGCCACCGGGCAGGTGACCCCGCTCCACCGCTCGACGTCGTAGCCGGCGGCGTCCCGTGCGGCCGCCGTGAACCGCCCGGGCCGGAACTCCTCCACGAAGGCGTCGAGCACGCTCGGGTCGAGACGCCGCACGTGGGCGAACACGGGCGCAGCGAGCACCGGGAGGAGTCCGACCCGCGCGGTTGCGCGGAGGATCCGCCGAGCCGACCGCCCCGTCACGAGGAGCCCGGCGCGCAGCAGCGTGAACGCGGGCAGGGAGACGAGCGCCCTCCAGGGGTGCCGTGCGGCGCGCACGGTCGCGGTCGTCGTCCCCGACACGAGCCCGAGCGACCGGACGCGGTACGGGGCCACCACCGCGAGGTGCAGTCCGACGAAGGCGCCCATCGAGTGCCCGACGACGTCGACCGACCCCACGGCGAGGGCGTCGAGGACCTCGACGAGCACACGGACGCCGTCGTCCACGGTGAACGGCGTCGACGGCTCCGGCGACGAGCCCCAGCCGGGCAGGTCGACGAGCACGAGCCCCCGGTCGCCGAAGCCGTCCGCAGCGGCGAGCAGGGGCGTCCACGTCGTCCACGACCCGGCGACACCGTGGAGCAGCAGCACCGGATCGGGCCCCGGTCGGTGGTGCACCACGACGGGTCCGCTGCCGGAGGCGACCACGGTGCGCGCCAGTCGCCACGCGGCGGGCGCGTCGCGCACCGGCCACGGCGCGTACGGGCTCGCGGCCGGGACCGCTCCTGGACTCAGGCGACCGGGACGGGCGCGGTGCACGCGGCGAGACGGTCGAGCGCCTCGCGGTACTCGGCGACGTCGCGCTGCAGCCCCGGCTCGGTGATGATCGAGGCCTTGATGCGGCCCTGCACGTCGATGACGAAGGTCGCGCGGGTCGCGAAGCCCTTCTTGTCGAGGAACACGCCGTACTCCTTGGACACCGCGCCGTGCGGCCAGAAGTCGGCGAGCAGCTCGAAGTCGTAGCCGTGCGTCTCGGCGAACGACCGGAGCGTGGCCTTCGAGTCGACGGAGATGCCGATCAGCTCGACGCGCTGGTCCTGGAACATCGCGATGTTGTCCTGCAGGGTGCAGAGCTCGTTCGTGCAGCCGGACGAGAACGCCAGCGGGAAGAAGACGAGGGCGACCGGGCGGACGCCCCGGAAGTCGCTGAGGCGGACGTGCTCACCGAACTGGTTCGGGAGCTCGAAGTCCGGCGCGAGTGAGCCGATCTCCAGGGCCATCGGTGCGTTGCTTCTTCCTCGGGCGTGGGGTGTGCCCGTGTCGCGTGCGCACGTGCGGGTCGCCCGTGCACGATCGGCAATCGTACGCCGACGACACCAGGACGCAAGTACCCGTCCACCTGCACGTCACCATCAGCGAAGGCGTCGGTCGTGGGGCCTAAGGTGGTGTGGGCCCCATCCGGTCGTGACCCGACCACCGGTGGCCCCCATGTCCACCACCACGAGAACGAACGAGGTCAAGGGTGACGGTGAACGACCAGGACCCGCGCAGCACCGCAGGGACCGACCAGGACCCCGAGGAGACCGCAGAGTGGCGTGAGTCGCTCGACGGGCTCGTCGCGACGCACGGCCACCAGCGGGCCCGCGAGATCATGCAGAGCCTGCTGAAGCGCTCGAACGAGCTGCACCTCGGCGTGCCCATGGTCCCGACGACCGACTACGTCAACACGATCGCGCCCGAGGACGAGCCCGAGTTCCCCGGCGACGAGGAACTCGAGCGCCGCTACCGCCGGTGGATCCGGTGGAACGCCGCCATCACGGTGCACCGCGCCCAGCGCCCCGGTGTCGCGGTCGGCGGTCACATCTCGACGTACGCGTCGAGCGCCGCCATGTACGAGGTCGGCTACAACCACTTCTTCCGCGCGCAGGACCACCCGTCCGGCGGTGACCAGGTCTTCTTCCAGGGCCACGCCTCCCCCGGCATGTACGCACGCGCCTACATGGAGGGTCGTCTCAGCGAGGACCAGCTCGACGGCTTCCGCCAGGAGAAGTCGCACGCGGGCGGTGGGCTGTCGTCCTACCCGCACCCGCGTCTCATGCCGCACTTCTGGCAGTTCCCGACCGTGTCGATGGGCATCGGCCCGATCAACGCGATCTACCAGGCGCAGCAGGCAAAGTACCTGTCCAACCGCGGGATCAAGGACGCCGCCGACCAGCAGGTCTGGGCGTTCCTCGGCGACGGCGAGATGGACGAGGTCGAGTCGCGCGGGCAGCTGCAGGTCGCGGCGAACGACGGGCTCGACAACCTGAACTTCGTCATCAACTGCAACCTCCAGCGCCTCGACGGCCCCGTCCGCGGCAACGGCAAGATCATCCAAGAGCTCGAGGCGTTCTTCCGCGGTGCGGGCTGGAACGTCATCAAGGTCGTCTGGGGCCGCGAGTGGGACGACCTGCTCGCCCGTGACACCGAGGGTGCGCTCCTCAACCTGATGAACGCGACGCCCGACGGCGACTACCAGACGTACAAGGCCGAGAACGGCGCGTACGTCCGCGAGAACTTCTTCGGGCGCGACCCGAAGGCGCTCCAGCTCGTCGAGGGCTACTCCGACGACCAGATCTGGAACCTCAAGCGCGGCGGCCACGACTACCGCAAGGTCTACGCCGCGTTCAAGGCGGCGACCGAGCACAAGGGCCAGCCGACCGTCATCCTGGCGAAGACCGTCAAGGGCTACGGTCTCGGGCCGAGCTTCGAGGGCCGCAACGCGACCCACCAGATGAAGAAGCTGACCCTCGACAACCTCAAGCAGTTCCGCGACGAGATGCGCATCCCGATCTCGGACGCGCAGCTCGAGGAGAACCCCTACACGCCGCCGTACTACCACCCGGGCAACGACGACGAGGCGATCCAGTACATGCACGAGCGTCGCCGCGCGCTCGGCGGGTACGTCCCGGAGCGCCGCACCAAGTACACGCAGTTCACGCTGCCGGACGACTCGAAGTACCAGGTCGTCAAGAAGGGCTCCGGCAAGCAGGAGGTCGCCACGACGATGGCCTTCGCCCGTCTGCTGAAGGACCTGCTCCGCTCCCCGGACTTCGGCGACCGCGTGGTCCCGATCATCCCGGACGAGGCGCGCACGTTCGGCATGGACGCCTACTTCCCGACCGCGAAGATCTACAACCCGAACGGCCAGCACTACACGTCGGTCGACCGCGAGCTGCTCCTGGCCTACAAGGAGAGCCCGCAGGGCCAGATCGTCCACGTCGGCATCAACGAGGCCGGCGCCCTCGCGGCGTTCACCGCCATCGGCACGTCGTACTCGACGCAGGGCGAGCCGCTCATCCCGGTCTACGTCTTCTACTCGATGTTCGGCTTCCAGCGCACCGGCGACGCCATCTGGGCCGCCGGCGACCAGATGGCGCGCGGCTTCATGATCGGTGCCACCGCCGGTCGCACCACCCTGACCGGTGAGGGCCTGCAGCACGCCGACGGGCACTCGCCGCTCCTCGCGGCGACGAACCCGGCGGTCGTGTCGTACGACCCCGCCTACGGCTACGAGATCGGGCACATCGTCAAGTCCGGCCTCGAGCGCATGTACGGCACGAACGAGGACGGCTCGCCGAAGCACGCCGACCCGAACGTCATGTACTACCTGACGGTCTACAACGAGCCGATCGTGCAGCCGGCCGAGCCCGAGGGCGTCGACGTCGAGGGCATCGTCAAGGGCATGTACCTGCTCAAGCCGAGCGAGCACGACGGCCCGAAGGCCCAGCTGCTCGCGTCCGGCGTCGCGGTGCCGTGGATCCTCGAGGCGCAGCAGCTCCTCGCCGAGGACTGGGGCGTGTCCGCCGACGTCTGGAGCGTCACGAGCTGGGGCGAGCTCACCCGTGACGGTCTCGACGCCGAGCAGCAGGCGTTCCTCAACCCGGACGAGCAGCCGCGCACCCCGTACGTCACCGAGCGCCTGCTCGGCACCGAGGGCCCGGTCGTCGCGGTGAGCGACTTCATGCACGCCGTGCAGGAGCAGATCCGTCCGTTCGTCCCGACCGACTACGCCACGCTCGGTGCCGACGGCTTCGGCTTCTCGGACACCCGTCCCGCGGCCCGCCGCTTCTTCCACATCGACGGCCCCTCAGTCGTCGTGCGGACGCTGCAGCAGCTCGCGAAGCAGGGCAAGGTCGACCGCGCCGTCGTCCAGCAGGCCATCGACAAGTACCGCCTGCACGACGTGAACGCCGGCACCACCGGCAGCGCGGGCGGAGAGGCCTGATCCCCCGGTGAGCACACCCCGCACCGCCCCTGCCGCGAGTCAGGAGAGGGAACGCGAACGCGCGCTCTCCTGGCTCCGGCAGGTGTCGGGCGAACTCTCGACCGCCACGATCAAGCGGCTCGAGGACACGCTGCCCTGGTACAGCGAGATGCCACCAGGGCGCCGGTCCGCCGTCGGTCTCGTCGCCCAGGCGGGGATCACCTCGTTCATCTCGTGGCTCGAGGGCACCGCCTCGACGCCGTGGATCGCCGCGGCCGACGTGTTCGGCTCCGCACCCCGGGAGCTCCTGCGCTCGGTGAGCCTGCAGCAGACGCTGCAGCTCATCCGCGTCGTGGTGACCGTCGTCGAGGAGCGTGCGAAGGACGACGAGATGCTGCAGGAGGCGATCCTGAAGTACTCGCGCGACATCGCCTTCGCAGCAGCCGACGTCTACGCCCGCGCCGCCGAGGCCCGCGGGCTCTGGGACGCCCGGCTCGAGGCCCTGGTCGTGGACTCGATCCTGTCCGGCGAGTACGACGACGAGCTCCCCTCCCGCATCGCCGCGCTCGGCTGGCACGGCCACGGCGAGGTCGCGGTCCTGGTCGGCAACGCGCCGAAGCAGCTCGAGGTCGACCAGATCCGCCGGACCGCGCGGCACATGGACGCCGACGTGCTCATCGGCGTGCAGGGCTCACGGCTCGTGGTCGTCATCGGTCGTGCCACCCCGCGCGACGACGTGCCCGAGGGCGAGGAACCGGTGTCCTTCACCGCCATCGCCCAGGCGCTCGAACCGTCCTTCGGCGAGGGACACCTGGTGCTCGGCAACGAGGTCCCCGGGGTCGTCGACGCTTCGACCAGCGCGAAGGGCGCCCTCGCCGGGTTCGCCGTCGCGCGGGCGTGGCGTGGTGCTCCCCGTCCGGCCCTCGCCGACGACCTGCTCCCGGAGCGGGCCCTGGCGGGCGACCCGCTCGCCCGGTCGGCCCTGGTCCAGCGCATCTACGTGCCGCTCAAGGACCAGTCGACCGAGCTGCTGCAGACGCTCTGGTGCTACCTCGACACCGGTCGCTCGCTCGAGGCGACGGCACGCGAGCTCTTCGTGCACCCGAACACCGTCCGCTACCGGCTCCGCCGGGTCGCCGACGTCATCGGGTGGGACGCCACGCACGCTCGCGACGCCCTGATCGTGCAGTCGGCGCTCATCCTCGGCGCGATGTCCGAGTCGAACGCCGGCCGACGCCGTCTGCCCAACCGCCGCTGACGACGACGACGCTGCCGACAACGACGCTGCCGACAACGACGCTGATGAGCCGACCCGGTAGGGATCGCACAACGTCCTCGCCGGATCGCTGTCGGATGTCCACACGGACCGGAACGATCGGGGCAGCAAGGATTGACCGGTGATCGTCGTCGTCGCGCCCGGACAGGGCTCCCAGACCCCCGGCTTCCTCGCCCCCTGGCTCGAGGACTCCGCCGTCCGTGACCGCGTCGGAGCGTGGTCCGAGGCGATCGGCGTCGACCTCGTCGAGCACGGCACGAACTCCGACGCGGACACCATCAAGGACACCGCGCTCGCCCAGCCGCTCATCGTCGCCGCTGGACTCGTGACCGCCGACGCCCTGCTCGCCGACGGTCGTCGCGCCCTGGTCGGTGGTGTCGCCGGACACTCGGTCGGCGAGTTCACCGCCGCCGGCGTCGCCGGGATCCTCGAGCCCACCGACGCCGTCGCGCTGGTCGCCGAGCGCGGTCGGGCGATGGCGGACGCCGCAGCACTCGAGCCGACGTCGATGGCCGCCGTGCTCGGTGGCGACGCGGATGCGGTCGCCGCGGCCCTCGAGCAGCACGGCCTCGTGCCCGCCAACCACAACGGTGGCGGGCAGACCGTCGTCGCCGGTCCCGCCGCGGGCATCGCCGCGCTGGCCGCCGAGCCGCCCGCACGCGCCCGGGTCGTCCCGCTCGCCGTCGCCGGTGCGTTCCACACCCGGTACATGGCCCCCGCGGTCGACCGGGTCGCCCCCGTCGCCGCAGCCACCACGGTGCAGGACCCGACGCTGCCGATCTGGACGAACGCCGACGGCTCGCGCATCGACGACGGCCGACACTTCGTCGACCTGATGGTCCGCCAGATCGCGAACCCCGTGCACTGGGACGCCGTCATGGAGTCGTTCTCGGCCGCCGGCGTCACCGGCATCATCGAACTCGCGCCGGCGGGCGCGCTCGTCGGGCTCGCCAAGCGCGGCCTGCGCGGCACCCCCACCGTCGCCGTGAAGACCCCCGACGACCTGCCCGCCGCGATCGAGCTCCTGCAGCACGACAGCGAGACCGCAGGCCAGGAAGCAGACGCAACCGCATGACCGACGCCACCACGCCGTCCCCCGCGACCGACGGGACGGACGCGACCCGCGCCTCCCGGCCGATGCTGCAGCAGCGTCACGGCCACGAGTACACCCGCATCATGGCGTTCGGCGCCGCCCGCGGTGAGAACGTCGTGCCGAACGACGACCTCGTCGGCCCGATCGACTCGTCCGACGAGTGGATCCGGCAGCGCACCGGCATCGTCACCCGCAAGCGCGCCGGCGCTGACGTCGAGGCGGTCGACCTCGCCGAGACCGCTGCACGCGAGGCCATCGAGAAGGCCGGCATCACCCCGGAGCAGATCGGTGTCGTGCTCGTCAGCACCGTGACCCACACCGTCGCGACCCCGTCGATGGCGTCCCTGCTCGCCGAGCGCATCGGCGCGACGCCGGCCGCGGCCTACGACGTCAGCGCGGCCTGCGCCGGCTACGCGTACGGCATCGCCCAGGCGGACTCCTTCATCAAGTCCGGCCTCGCCGACCACGTGCTCGTCGTGGGCGCCGAGAAGCTCAGCGACGTCGTCGACCCGACCGACCGCTCGATCTCGTTCCTGCTCGGCGACGGTGCGGGCGCCGCGGTCGTCGGCCCGAGCGACTTCCCCGGCATCGCCCCGACGATCTGGGGGTCGGACGGCTCGAAGTGGGACGCCATCGGCATGACCGCGACCTACAACGAGTGGGCCGCCGGCGCCCCGCGCCCGACGATGCGCCAGGCCGGTCAGACGGTCTTCCGCTGGGCCGTGTGGGAGATGGTCAAGGTCGCACGCCAGGCACTCGAGACCGCGGGCGTCGCTCCCTCGGACCTCGCTGCGTTCGTGCCGCACCAGGCGAACATCCGCATCATCGACGAGTTCGCGAAGCAGCTCGGCCTGCCCGACACCGTGACGATCGCCCGCGACATCACCACCACGGGCAACACCTCGGCCGCGAGCATCCCGCTCGCCACGCACCGCCTGCTCGAGGAGCACCCGGAGCTCTCCGGCGGTCTCGCGCTGCAGATCGGCTTCGGTGCCGGTCTCGTGTTCGGCGCGCAGGTCGTCGTCCTCCCCTAGTCCCCCATCCCGGCTCGGCTCCGGGCACCCGTACCACTCGTGCCCTAGGCTGGTCCACGGTCAAACGACACCCCCCTCAAGGAGAACACCCATGGCCCTGTCCAACGAAGAAGTCCTCGCCGGCCTGGCCGAGCTGATCAACGACGAGACCGGCATCGCGACCGACACCGTCGCCGCCGACAAGTCGTTCACCGACGACCTCGACATCGACTCGATCTCGATGATGACCATCGTCGTGAACGCCGAGGAGAAGTTCGACGTGAAGATCCCGGACGAAGAGGTCAAGAACCTCAAGACCGTGGGCGACGCCGTCGACTACATCACCAAGGCCCAGGCCTGACGCGAGCTTCCTGAGCGCCGCGGACCGCGCACACTCCGCGGTCCGCGGCGCTCTCCTCGTTCACCACGGCGGTCGTCCCGCCGACTCGTCCACACGAAAGAACACGTCGTTCCATGACCAAGAAGACCGTCGTCGTCACCGGGATCGGTGCGATCACACCCCTCGCCGCGACCGCCCGGGAGACCTGGGAGGCGCTGCTCGCCGGCAAGTCCGGCATCACCCGCATCGAGGACGAGCGCTACTCGTCGCTCGAGATCCCCGTCGAGTTCGCCGGCCAGGCACGCCGCTTCCTCACCGACCAGCTCACCCGCCCGGAGACCAAGCGCCTCGACCCCTCGTCGCAGCTGTCGCTCGTCGCCGCCCGTGAAGCCTGGGCCGACGCCGGCATCGACCCCGAGACCGTCGTGCCCGAGCGCCTCATCGTCGACTGGGCGACCGGCATCGGCGGCGTCAACACGCTCCTCGACGCCTGGGACACCCTGCGCGAGAAGGGCCCGCGTCGCGTCATGCCGATGACGGTCCCGATGCTCATGGCGAACGGCCCCGCCGCCGCCATCGAGATGGAGTTCGGCGCCCGCGGTGGCGCCCGCACGTACCTGTCCGCGTGCGCCTCGTCCACCGAGTCGCTGGCCGAGGCCTACCGACACATCGCCGACGGCGACGCCGACATCGTCATCACCGGTGGTGCCGAGGCCGCGCTGCACCCGCTGCCCCTCGCCGCGTTCGCCGCGATGCAGGCCCTGTCGCGTCGCAACGACTCCCCCGAGACCGCCTCGCGGCCGTACGACGTCACGCGTGACGGCTTCGTGCTCGGCGACGGCGCGGCGGCGCTCATCCTCGAGTCGAAGGAGCACGCCGAGGCCCGTGGCGCGACGATCTACGCCGAGGTCGCCGGTGCCGGCATCACCTCGGACGCGTTCCACATCACCGCGCCGGACCCCGAGGGCAGCGCCGCCGCCCGCGCGGTCATCACGGCACTCGAGCACGCCGACGCCGCCCGCGAGGACGTCGTCCACGTCAACGCCCACGCCACCTCGACGCCGGTCGGCGACGTGGCCGAGTACCACGCCATGCGCCGGGTCTTCGGCGACCACCTCGACGACGTGGTCGTCTCGGCGACCAAGGCGTCGACCGGTCACCTGCTCGGCGGCGCCGGGGCCATCGAGGCCGCGTTCACCGTCATGGCGCTGCACGAGCGCGTCGCCCCGCCGACGATCAACCTGACCGAGCAGGACCCGGAGATCGTGATGGACGTCGCGACCGCGCCGCGCGAGCTGCCGGGGGGCGACCTGCTCGCGGTGAGCAACTCGTTCGGCTTCGGCGGCCACAACGCCGTGGTGACGTTCCGCACGGCCTGATCCGTCGTCGCCGGCACCGCGTCGGCCTGGAGGCCCGTCCTGCGTCCGCAGGGCGGGCCTCCAGTCGTCCCGGGGCCCGGTCCCCCGTCGTGGCCGCTTCCGGTCGCACGACATGCCGCTCACCTCCGGCCCCGACGGCATGTCCTGCGACCAGGACGTCCGCCGGCGGCACGTCGTGCGACTCGGACAGCGGGCGTGGGCCGACGAGGTGAGGAACCTCTCATCGCACGACGTGCCGCTCAGCTCCTGTGTCGACGGCATGTCCTGCGACCAGGACGTCCGCCGGCGGCACGTCGTGCGACCGCAGGGGCAGTGGGAGGCGCCGTCCGTCGTGCCGGACTACCGCGGGGACGACGGACGCCGCCGGCTCCGGAGGGAGCGGGCGGCGTCCGAGGTGGTGCGGAGGAAGCGCGAGCGGTCAGCCGACGCGGTGCAGCCAGACGACGGGATTGCCCTCGGCGGCGTGCCGGAAGGGCTCGAGTTCGTCGTCCCAGGCCTGCCCGAGGGCGAGCCGGAGCTCGCGGTGGAGTTCGAGGGCGTTGCTCCCGGCGACCTCCATGGCGTAGCGCACGCGGTCCTCGGGGACGACCATGTTCCCCGACACGTCCGTCTGCGCGAAGAAGACGCCGAGGTCGGGCGTGTGCATCCACCGGCCGCCGTCGGACTGCGCCGTGGGCTCCTCGGTGACCTCGTAGCGCAGGTGCTCCCAGCCGCGCAGGGCAGAGGCGATCGCCGCGCCGGTGCCGACCTGCCCGGTCCAGGTGAACTCCGTCCGACGGGAACCGTCGAGCGCGGGCTGGTCGAGCCACGAGAAGTTCACGGCACGGCTCATCGCGCGACCGGCCGCCCATTCGACGTGCGGGCAGAGCGCGCGTGGTGAGGAGTGCACGTAGAGCACCCCTGTCGTCGTTCCGTTCACGATTCCTCCGCTTCGTCAGGTGCGACTTCCCCATCGACCTGTGGTGCGGAGTCCCGGTAGCGGAACCATCGGTATCAGATTGTGATGTCCCTGCGGACACGCCCATTATGCAGCGTCCGCGCTGGGAACGCCACACCCGTCGGGCAACGTGTGGAGACGGGCTCAGTGCAGCACGGCTCCAGTGGCGTCGACCGGGTGCCGCTCCCCCGCGGTCAGGGGCACCGGGATCCGGTTCTCCTCCGGCGGGACCGGGCAGGCGTACTGGTACGAGAACGCGCACGGCGGCAGCACGAGCCACTCCCAGTCGAGGGTGACGTCGGCGGCGCCGTCCGGCTCGTCGAGGTACAGGAAGCGGCCCATCGAGTACGAGCTTCCGGGGTCGTCCTCCGGCAGGGCGCTCGTGGCGTCCTGCACGATGAGCTGCAGCCGCGGACGGCCGTGGAACGGCGCGGACCGGACCGCGGTGAGCCGTACAGTGACGCCGTCGACGGTGGTCGTGATCGTGCCCGCGATCGGCAGGGGGTCGCCGGCGGCGTCAGTGAGGTGACCGGGTGCCTCCAGGCCGGACCGGGGTTCGTACCTGCCGGTCGTGACCCACCCCTCCGGACGCGGGGCGAAACGGGCGATCCGCGCGAAGCGGGAGACCGCGTCTGACGCCGGGTCCCAGACCCGGAGCGTCTGGCCGTCGAGCGTCTGGCCGTCCAGCGTCTGATTGTCGAGCGTCTGGCTGTCGATCGTCCGGCCGTGCACCGTCCCGGCCAGCCCGTCGGCGAAGGCGACCGCCGAGGGCACCAGCGCGGCGTCGCCGGCGACCAGCACCGTTCCGTCCACCGGGACGCCGTCGACCACGACGCCGTCCGACGCGGCGGCGGTGACGGTGAGCCCGCCCGGAGCCGGTGCCCACTGCCCCGCGACCGGCCACACCGGCTGCGGGCGGTCGACGTGTTGCGCGTTCACCAGGGCGAGCGGGCCGCGGGCGCTCCTGGCCCAGGCGTCCCGCGCGGCGACGTGCTCGGCGAGGCCGCTCACGACTGCTCCTGGCGTGGGTAGATGACCTTCTGCACGATGATGATCACCGAGGCGGCGACCGGCACGGCGACCAGCGCACCGAGGACTCCGCCGATCGTGCCGCCGGCAACCGCGGCGATGACCACGAGGGCGCCGGGGACCTGCACCGCCCGCGACATGATGCGCGGCGAGATGAGGTACGCCTCGACCTGCATGTAGACGAGGTAGTAGATCGCGGCGGCCAGGGCGGTGGCCGGCGAGGCGAACAGGCAGAGTAGCGAGATGACGACCGCGGCGGCGAGGGTGCCGACGAGCGGGATGAGCGAGCCGAGGAACGCGAAGGTCGCCAGCAGCACCGGCAACGGCGCGCCGATGACGAGCAGGAACACCAGGCTGAGGACGCCGTTGATCAGCGCCTGGCTGATCTGCCCGACGACGTACCGACCGACGGCCTGGGTGATCTGCTCGCTGACGTCGATGAAGTTCTGCCGACGGGTGGCCGGGACGAAGCGGTACGCCATCGACTTGAGGCCGCGCATCGACGCCAGGAAGTACAGCATCAGGATGATGACGATCACGGCGCCGGTCAGCCCGGACAGGATGCCGCTACCGACCGCGAGGATCCCCCCACCGAGGCTGAGGAGGTTGCCCGGGTCCTCGACGAAGGACTGCAGCGACTGCAGTGCGTGGTCGACGTCGAACGCGCCCGCGAACTGCTGCGACAGGTCCTGGAACCACTCCTGCCGCGAGATGTCCTGGATGATCTCCGGGAAGTTCTGGACGAGGTTCGTCGCCTGCTGGATGAGGATCGGGACGACCGCGAACACCACGCCGGCGAAGGCGGCGAGCACGCCCACCACCACGATGGTGATCGCCGCCCAGCGTGGGATGAAGCGCTCGAGGAAGGAGACCAGCGGGTCGATCCCGAGCGACAGGAAGAGCGCGACGCCGATGTAGACCAGCACCGTGCTGAGCTGCTGGACGATCACGCCGGCGAGCAGGGCGATGAGCACGCCGAGGGCACCCATGAAGCCGATCCGGAAGGCGTTGACGCGCACACCGGTGCCGACCCGGGTGGCCTCGAACGTCACGTTCGGGGTCGGTCCGTGGTCGTCGGGGGTGTCTCGTCGTCGGGGCAGGTGCACGGGCGGGCCAGCCTTTCTGGACTGCTCGGTAGGGCGGGCGGGACTTGAACCCGCGATCGTTCGGTTATGAGCCGAGTGCCTTGACCAGCTTGGCTACCGCCCCTCGTCGGGGACCGTCAGGCCACCGGCTCCCCACGATACAGCGACTCGAACGTCGCGAGCGTGCGGTTGATGTCGTGTGCCTCGATCATGGCCAGGCTGCGCTCCCGCATCGCCCGGTAGTCGGCGTCCGACGCCTGCAGCACCTGCGTGAGCTTCGCCGCGAGGTCCTGCACGTCCCCCGGGGTGAACAGGTACCCGTTGCCGTCGATCAGGTGCGGCAGCGCCATCGAGTCGGCGGCGACGACCGGCAGCCCGGACGCCATCGCCTCGAGCGACGAGATGCTCTGCAGCTCCGCGGTCGAGGGCATCGCGAACACGGTGCCGTTCGTCAGCGCCTGGCGCTTGGCCTCGTCCGAGACGAACCCGGCGAACCGGACGCGGTCGGTGAGCCCGAGCTCCTGCACGAGCGTCTTCAGCTTCGGGATCATCTCGCCGCCGCCGACGATGGTGAGCGTCGCGTGGAGCTCCGCCGGCAGCAGCGGGAGCGCCCGGACGAGCACGTCGAGGTTCTTCTCCGGGGCGACGCGACCGACGAAGACGATGTCGTTGCCGGCGGGCCGTCCGCTCCGGGCCGTGTAGCGCGAGGCGTCGAGACCGCAGGAGATCGCGAGCACCCGCTGTCCGGCGATGGCGTGCCGGAGGTAGTCGGCGGCCAGGACGGTCGGGGTGGTGATGGCGTCGGCCAGCCGGTAGGTCTTCGCTGCGTCGTTCCACGCGATCTTCAGCGCGATCGGCAGGGTCCGGCGGCCGAACGGCACGTACTCGAGCAGGTTCTCCGGCATGAAGTGGTTCGTCGCCACGATGCGGATGCCGCGCTCGTGGGCCTCGTGCGCGATCCCGCGGCCGATCACGATGTGCGACTGGATGTGCAGGACGTCCGGCTGCACGGCGTCGAGGATCGGGGCGGTCCACTTGCGGACGCTCCACGGCCACACGAACCGCAGCCAGGCGTGCCACGGCCACTTGTAGGACTTGAGACGGTGCACGGTGAGCACGACCCCGCGGTGCTCCTCGTCGAAGGTACCGTGGTGGGCGCTCGACGCGGGGGCGACGACGTGGACCTCGTGCCCGCGCTCCGCGAGCCCGACGGCGAGCTGCTCGGCGAAGGTGGCGGCGCCGTTGACGTCGGGCGGGAAGGTGTCCGCCGCGATCATGACGCGCAGCGGTCGGGACCCGCCCGTCGCACCCGTCGACTCGGCGGTGGCGGTGGTGGCGTCCTCTGACACGGCTGGCATCGTCCTCTCGTGGGCGGTTGCTGGTCGGGCCTCGACGGTACCGCACGGGCCCGAGGCCACGCGTCAGCCTCGCGGACGACCCCCGGAGCCGACGACGGACGCCGCCGGTGAGCACCGACCGCGATCCGACCGGACGCCGACGGCGAGCACCGACCACGAGCCGACGAGGCGCCGACCGCGATCAGCGACCGCGAGCACCGACCGCGGGCGTCGTCAGCGCCGCGTCTCGGGGTGGTGCTTCGCCAGCAGGAACACCCCGGCGATGGCGATCACCGCGGCGACGAGGAACCCGACCACCGCGATCCACGGCGCCCCCGCCGCCTCGCCGAGCACGATGACACCGATCCCCACCGCCACGATCGGGTCGATGACCGTGAGCCCGGCGATCACCAGGTCGGCCGACCCGCTCGAGTACGCGTTCTGCACGAAGTACCCGCCGAGCGCGGCCGCCACGATCACGCCGACGATCGCGATCGCGGTCGACCAGTCGAACGTGCCGTGCAGGAAGCGGTTCAGCACCACCTTCGCGAGCGTCGCGACGAACCCGTAGAGCACCCCCGCCCCGACGATGTAGTACATGGCGCTCGCCCGCTTCGCCGCGAACCGGAACGACAGGAGCACGGCCACGAGCACGACCGCCAGGACCACCAGGATCGTGACGAGCTGCTGGTGCGTGATCGCGCTCTCGCGACCGACCACCGCGGCGATGCCGACGAAGATGCCGACGCCGATGATGCAGGTCCAGACGGCTCGACGGGCCTGCTGCCCGAGCGGAACGCCCGACGATCGCGACGAGAACCACGTGGTGATGACGAGCGCGACGGCGCCGAGCGGCTGCACGACGATGAGCGGGGCGTTCGTGATGCTGATGAGCTGGAGCACGACCGCGAGCCCGAGCATGAGCGTGCCGAGGACCCACCAGCCGCTGCCGAGCAGTCCGAGGACGTGCCGCACCGACAAGCCCTTCGACTGCCGGCCGAGCCGGGCCTCGACGCGCTGCACCCCGCGGCTCTGGAACTGCGCCCCGAGCGACAGGAAGACGGCGCCGACGAGCGCGACGGGGATCATCAGGGCCTGGAACGGCGTCAGGTTGACCGCGTCCGGGATCGGGAGGTCCGTCGTCACGCGATGAGGCTACCGGTCCTGGCCGGATAACCTGGGTGAATGCCCGTCCTCCCCATCCGCATCACCGGCGAACCCGTCCTCCACGAGCGTGCGACCGAGGTCACGGCGTTCGACGACGACCTCCGTGCCCTGGTGCAGGACATGTACGAGACGATGGACCTGGCCCCCGGGGTCGGCCTCGCAGGTCCGCAGGTCGGGGTCGGCAAGCGGTTGTTCGTGTACTCGTGGACCGACGACGACGAGGTCCTGCACCGCGGTGTCGCCGTGAACCCGGTGCTCTGGACCACCCCGCCCGTGCCGGAGTCGGTCGAGGAGCTCGACGAGGACGAGGAGTCCGAGGGCTGCCTCTCGATCCCGGGCGAGCGCTTCCCGCTCCGCCGTGCCGAGGGCGTCCTGCTCCGCGCGGTCGACGAGGACGGCGAGCCCTTCGAGATCGAGGCGCACGGCTGGCTCGCCCGCGTGTTCCAGCACGAGTACGACCACCTCGACGGCGTCCTGTACGCGGACCGGCTCGTGCACCCGTACGGCAAGCAGGTCGCGAAGGCGATCCGCAAGAACAGCTGGGGCGGGCCCGGGCAGTCGTGGCTGCCCGGTCGCGACCACCCCGAGGGCTGACGGAACGGTGTTCTGCGCACGGAACCCCGTTCCGCGCGGAGCAGGGTCCTGCGCTCGGCGCCCCGCCGACGACGGTGGCCGGCCTGGAGGCGCGGCTCAGCCCCGGTAGGCAGTCAACGCGTCCTGCAGACGGTCGCGGTCCGGGTGCCCGGGGCAGTACGCGACGAGTCCGGCTGCCAGGTCGGCCTGCTCCGGCGTCGAGACGCCGTCACGCCACGGCGACGCCCCGCGCTCCGCGCAGGTCGCCGCGAGCTCCTCGAGCGTCGCGGCGCCGTCGGTCGCCCGCACGGCGGCACGCTGCTGCGCGGACATCTCCGTGCCGGTGATGCGCTCGGCGCGGCAGTCGGAGCGCTCGGCCTCCCACACGGCGGCGTAGGTGGTGTACGTCTCGGCCGTGCCGTCGGGATCGTCGCTCGGTTCGTCGCCCGAGTCGGTGCTGCCGTCCGCGGCGCCGCTGCACACGAACGCGAAGACGATCGGGGCGCTGCCCGTCGCCGAGACCTCCGACCGAGCGGCGGTGTCGAACGAGTCCTCCGGCTCGGGCTGCCCGGTGGTGCAGGCGCTCAGCCCCGCCGTGCCGAGGACGACGACCACCGCGGCGAGGGCTCGGCGCACGGTGATCACCTGTGAACGCTAACAGCTTCCGCCCGGACGGCGCCTGCGAGCCAGCCGGAAGCCGAACGGCGCCTCGGGGCGCGCCGGGAACGCAAGCGGCCCCCATCCCGAAGGACGAGGGCCGTTCTGCTCCCCGAGTTGGACTCGAACCAACAACCTGCCGGTTAACAGCCGGCTGCTCTGCCAATTGAGCTATCGAGGATCACTGTTCGCTGGCGAATGTCTTGCGAACAACGGGTAACAGCATAGCAGCACCCCGAGCCCGCTCCGCGCATCGGCCGCGCATCCCGGGCGCGCCGCCCCTGCGCTCCCCCGGGCGTTCCCGCGCGCGGTCGCCGCTCAGTACCCGGCAGCGGGGTCCACGACGCCGACGAACCCGTCGCCGGTCCCGCCGAGGAACGCCCTGGCATTGGTGCGGACGCGCTCGGCCAGCAGCGGCGCCACCATGTCCGGGGTGTCGGCCTGGTGCGGCGTGATGATCGCGCCCGGTTCGTCCCACAGCGGGTGGCCGTCCGGCAGCGGCTCCGGGTCCGTCACGTCGAGACCCGCGGCGGCGATCGTGCCCTCGCGCAGCGCCGCGACGAGTGCGTCGGTGTCGACCAGTCCCCCGCGGGCGATGTTCACCAGGCGCGCCGACGGCTTCATGAGCCCGAACCGGCGGGCGTCGAACAGCTTCGCGGTGCCCGAGGTCATCGCCGCCGCGACCACGACGACGTCAGCTTCCGGCAGGACCTCGTCGAGCGCATCGGTCGTGACGGTGCGGTCGGCGCCGGGGACCGGGTCGCCCGAGCGCCGGACGACGGTGACGGACACCTCGAACGGCGCGACGAGCCGGAGGTACTCGAGCGCGATCCCACCGGCACCGATGACGACGACGTTCCGCCCGTAGAGCGACACGCCCTCGGGCTCGGTCGCCCACGAAGTCGCACGAGCGCGCTTCTGCAGCACCCGCAGCGTCGCGAGCGTCAGCGCGAGGGCGTGCTCGGCGACCGGCTCGGCGTACGCACCCTTGGCCGACGTGAAGAGGACCCGGTCCCCGTGCTCCTGGATCAGGTGCGCGAACGCGTCGACCCCGGCGAAGGGCAGCTGGACCCAACCGACACCCGGTGCCTCGGCCAGCGCGGCCTCGAGCCCGTCGGGGTCGCGCGCGTCGAGCCAGACGATCCCCCGCGTGTCCGTGTCGAGCGCACCGACCGTGCCGCCTACGTCCCGCACCGCGTCCGCGTGCAGGTCCGCCGCCGTCGGCAGGATCGCGACGGGCCCGGCTTCAGGCGGGTCGACGGGCAGCGGCGCGCCGGCGTCCGTGACGACCGCGCGGTGCCCTCGGCTGCTCGCCGTGTCCGGTGCGCTGGTGGTGGTCATGCGTTCTCCTGACGCTCGGCGCGGGGGCCCGTACCGGCGCCGACCGGACGACGGGGTGCGGACGAACGACGCGGTGCGCCGGTGGCGGGGGTGCGGCGCTTCACGGGGCGCGAGGCCGTCGCGGCGAGCGTCTGCACGTACGGGTCGACGGGGTTGTCGAGGACCTCGTCGAAGGTGCCGAGGCCGACGAGACGGCTCTCGGCGAGCACGCCGACGCGGTCCGCGAGGGCCCGGGCCTCGCGGAGGTCGCTCGACACCACGACGGCCGAGAACTGCCGGCCGCGCTGCAGGTTGGTCAGGGCCTCGAGCACCGACTGGCGGACCAGGACGTCGACGCCACGAGCGGGTTCGTCGGCGACGAGGAGCTGCGGCTCGAGGATGAGGGCACGTGCGAGGGCGACGCGCTGCCGCTGGCCGCTCGACAGCTCCCAGGTGTTGAGCCGCATGATGCCGAGGGGCAGGTGCACGGCGTCGACGAGCCGCGCGACCATGAGACCGGCTTCCCGGCGGTCGAACCGCCGGTCGCGGACGTAAATCGGTTCGGCGATCGCCTCGCCGACGGTCAGGTCGGGGCTCAACCGGTCGGCGGCGTCCTGCGGCAGGTAGCCGATCCGGCCGGTCAGGCGCTGCGCCTTCCGCGACGAGGGACGGAGTCCGCGGACGTGCTGCCCGAGCACGGTGAGCTCGCCACCGACGATCTGCCGACGGTGCGCGCCCTCGCCCTCGCCGGTCGCACCGAGCTGACCGGCGATCGCGGCGGCGAAGGTGCTCTTGCCGGACCCGGACTCGCCGATGAGCGCGAGGATCTCGCCCTGGCGGACGGTCAGGCTGACCCCGTCGACCGCCCGGATCGGCTCCGAGCCGCGCACGCCCCGGTACTCGATCGAGACGTCGTCTGCGACGACCGCCGGGCCGTTCACCGCGATCATGGGTCCCCTTCCACGCCGCCCCCTGGCGGCGGCCTGCGCGACGGACCGGTGTCGCGTCGTTTGTGGTGCCGTGGAGGTGACCGGCCTGGAGGCGCGGCGTGCGTCGACGACGCGGGTCGCGCCTCCAGGCTGGTCGCGTCGGGTCAGGACCCGGCGTTCTCCAGTTCCACCAGCGTACGCCGTCGCTCCGCCTGTTCCGCCGGGTCCGGGACCGGCAGCGACGCGAGCAGGCGCTGCGTGTAGGGGTGCTGCGGCGCGCCGAGGACCTCTGCCGTGGTGCCCGTCTCCACCAGGTCCCCGCGGTAGAGCACCGCGATGCGGTCGGACAGCGCGCCGACGACGGCGAGGTCGTGGCTGATGAACAGCGACGCGAACCCGAGGTCCTGCTGCAGCTCGAGGAAGAGCTCCAGCACGCGGGCCTGCACCGACACGTCGAGCGCGCTGGTCGGTTCGTCGGCGATGAGGAGCTTCGGCCGCAGGGCGATCGAGCGGGCGAGTGACGCACGCTGCCGCTGACCACCCGACAGCTCGTGCGGGTAGCGGTCGCCGTAGGACGCCGGCAGCTGCACCATCTCGAGCAGCTCGCCGACACGCTTCCGGGCGGCCCGCGGGTTCGACACCTCGCCGTGCACGACGAGCGGCTCGGCGACGCACTCGGCGATCGTCAGCAGCGGGTTGAACGAGGTCGCCGGGTCCTGGAACACGAACCCGATGTCCTTGCGGTGCCGCTTGAAGTCCCGCTCGCGGTACCCGAGCATCTCCGTACCGAGGACGTTCAGCGACCCGCCCGTGATGCGCGTGAGGCCCGCGATCGCCCGACCGATGGTGGTCTTGCCGGAGCCCGACTCCCCCACCAGCCCGAGGACCTCGCCCGGTCGGATGTCGAGGTCGACGCCCTTCACGGCCTTGAACGCGTGCGCACCGAGGCGGCCGGGGTACTCGATCTCGAGCCCCTTCGCGCTGACGAGCGGTTCGACGTCGGTCGCGATCGCGGCCCGGCGGGCGGCGCCGGTCGACGCCTCGAGCCGGGGCACCGCGGCGAGCAGGCGCTTCGTGTAGTCGGCCTCCGGGGCGGCGAAGAGCTGCGCGACCGGGGCCTCCTCGACCACCTCGCCCTGGTACATCACGGCGACGCGGTCCGCCAGGTCGGCCACCACGCCCATGTTGTGCGTGATGATGACGATCGCCGCGCCGAACTCGTCGCGGCACCGGCGGAGCAGGTCGAGGATCTCCGCCTGCACCGTCACGTCGAGGGCCGTGGTCGGCTCGTCGGCGATGATGACGCTCGGCTCGAGGGCCAGTGCGCTCGCGATGACCACGCGCTGCTTCTGCCCGCCGGAGAACTGGTGCGGGTAGTGGTCGACCCGCGTCTCCGGGTCCGGGATGCCGACACGACGCAGGTAGTCGATCGCCTTGGCGCGGGCCTCCTTCTTCGAGACACCGCCGTGCGCGCGGAGCCCCTCGGCGATCTGCCACCCGACGGTGAAGACCGGGTTGAGCGCGGTCGACGGCTCCTGGAAGACCATCGCGCCGGCGGTGCCGCGGAGCTCGCGGAGCTTCGCTGCGCCGACGCTGACGACGTCGGTGCCGTCGAGGTACACCGCACCGCCGAGGGTCGCCGTCTCGGGCATCAGTCGGAGCATGCTCCGGGCCGTGACGGACTTGCCGGAACCGGACTCGCCGACCAGGGCGAGGACCTCGCCCGGACGGACGTCGAGGCTGACGCCCTTGACCGCGTCGACCGCGCCGTTGTCGGTGGCGAACGTGACGGTCAGGTCGTCCACGACCGCGACCGGCCGGCCCTGCTGGTCGTTCGTTGCGTCGGTCATGCCGTCGCCCCTTCCGTGCTGGCGGCCTGCTTGCGGGACACCAGCTGCTTCAGTCGCCGGCGCGCGCGGAGGCGCGGGTCGGAGATGTCGTTGAGGCTCTCACCGATGAAGGTCACACCGAGCACGAGCACCACGATGGCGACACCCGGGAAGACACCGGTCCACCAGACACCCGAGGCGACGTCCGACAGCGCGCGGCTGAGGTCGTAGCCCCACTCGGCGCCGCTGGTCGGACCGATGCCGAAGCCGAGGAAGCCGAGGCCGGCGAGGGTCAGGATCGCGTCGCTGGCGTTGAGCGTCAGGATGAGCGGCAGGCTGCGGGTGGAGTTGCGGAGCACGTGCCGGGTCATGATGCGCCAGGGGTTGGTGCCGATGACCCGGGCGGACTCGACGAACGCCTCGTTCTTCAGGCGGACGGCCTCGGCGCGGACGACCCGGAAGTACTGCGGCACGTAGACCACGGTGATCGAGATGGCCGCGGCGATGATGCCGCCGGAGTAGCTCGAGTTGCCGCCCGAGATGACGATGGACACGACGATCGCGAGCAGCAGCGACGGGAACGCGTAGATCGCGTCCGCCACCACGACGAGGATCCGGTCGAGCCACCCGCCGATGTACCCGGACACCATGCCGAGGATCACGCCGATGGTGATCGACACGACTACGGCGACGATGACCACGAGGACCGCGGTCCGGGCGCCGAACACGACGCGGCTGAAGACGTCGAAGCCACCCACCGTCGTGCCCCAGATGTGCTCCGGGCTCGGCGGCGAGGTGCGCGGGAAGCCCTGGCCGTCGGCACCCTGCAGCTGGCCGAAGCCGTACGGGGCGATGAGCGGCGCGGCGATCGCGACGACGAGGTACAGGGCGCAGATGACCACGCCGGTGATGAGCATGGCGCGCTGCCAGCCGGTGCTCCTGCGGAGCTGGACCACCACGGGGAGCCGCTTCCAGAGCGGCTCGTGGCGGTCGACGAGCGAGGTGTCGGCCATCGCTAGAACCTCACTCTCGGGTCGATGAGCGCCGCGACGACGTCGACGATGAAGTTCGTCACCGCGACGATCACCGCGAGCATCGCGACGATGCCCTGGACCGCGACGAAGTCGCGGGCCGACAGGTACTGGTTGAGCTCGAAGCCGAGCCCGCGCCACCCGAAGGTGGTCTCGGTGAGGACGGACCCGCCGAGCAGCATGGCGATCTGCAGACCCATCACGGTGATGATCGGGACCAGCGCCGGACGGAAGGCGTGCGTCCGGACGAGCCGCGCCTCCCGGACGCCCCGTGAGCGCGCCGCGTCGACGTACTCGGAGCCGAGCGAGCCGATCATGTTGGCGCGCACCAGCCGCAGGAAGATGCCGGCGGTGAGCAGGCCGAGCGTCAGCGCGGGCAGGACGGCGTGCGACAGCACGTCGCCGATGACCTGCGCGTTGCCGGTGCGGAGCGCGTCGATGATGTAGATGCCGGACGCACCGGGGATGTTGTCGAGGATGAGCGAGACCCGGGTCGACGCACGGTCGCCGAGCGGGAGCCAGCCGAGCCAGACCGAGAAGACGAGCTTGAGCAGCAGGCCGCCGAAGAACACCGGCGTCGCGTACGTCAGGATCGCCAGGGCGCGGAACAGCACGTCGGGCCACTTGTCGCGGACGTACGCTGCGAGCATGCCGAGCGGGATGCCGAGCACGAGCGCGACGATGAGCGCGTAGAAGACGAGCTCGGCGGTCGCACCACCGTACGTGACGATGATCTCGGTGATCGGTCGGTTGTCGGTCGACGTCGTGCCGAAGTCACCGCGGACGATGTTGCCGAGGTACTCGAGGTACTGGACGATCACCGGGCGGTCGTACCCGGCGGCGTGCAGGCGCTCCTGCAGCTGCGTCGGGGTGAGCCGCCCGCCGACGGACGCGGTGATCGGGTTCCCGATGACACGCATCAGAAAGAAGACGAGGGTCACCAGGATGAAGACCGTCGGGAAGATGAGGAGGAAGCGGACCAGGATGTACCGGCCGAGCCCGCCGCCCTGCCCGCGGGCACGTCGCTGTGCCTGGGGCTTGGTGGGGTCGGTGGCCAGCTCCGGTGTCGCCTCGGGGGTGCTGAGGGTCACGGGGACGGGTGCCTTTCGGTGCCGTTCGGGACGCGCTCACGGGGGCGCTCCTCGTGGGAACGCCCCCGTGGGCCGACGCCGGTGTTACTTGGAGAGGGTCGCGTAGCGGAACTTGTACGAGGAGTCGAGGGTCAGGCCCTTGACGTCCTTGCCCGCGACCGCGACGGACTTGCCCTGCAGGAGCGGCAGCGTCGAGATCTGCGTCGCCTCACGCTCCTGCGCCTGCTCGATGAGCTCGGCGCGCTTGTCCTTGTCGGACTCCTGCTGCTCCTCGGAGATGAGCTGCTGGATCTCCGGGTCGTCGTAGTGGTTCTGCACGAAGTTGTCCTTCGTGAAGAACGGCGACAGGTAGTTGTCGGCGTCCGAGAAGTCCGGGAACCAACCGAGCTGGTACACGGGGTAGGCGTCCTTCGTGCGCTCCTGCGCGTAGGTCGTGTAGACCGTCGACTGGATGTTCACGGTGAACAGGCCCGAGTTCTCGAGCTGCGTCTTGAGCTCGGCGTACTCGTCGTCCGAGGTCGAGCCGTAGTGGTCCGGCGCGTACTGGATGTCGAGCTGCACCTTGCCGCTGACGCCCGCCTTCGACAGGGTCTCCTTCGCCTTGTCGACGTCGGGGCCGCCGCTGCCGTTGCCGTAGAGCTCCTCGAAGGGCTTCGCGGCGCCGGTCAGGCCGTCCGGCACCATCGAGTAGAGCGGCGAGTACGTGTTGTTGTACACGTCCTTCGCGATCTTCTCGCGGTCGACGACGTCCGCGACGGCCTGGCGGACGGCCAGGGCCTTCGCCTGGTCCGCGTCGGACTGGCTCGCGCCGAACGGCTGCGTGTTGAAGTTGAAGACGAGGTAGCGGATCTCGCCGCCGGGGCCGTCGTAGACCTTGACGGAGTCGTCCTTGCGGAGGTCCGCGATGTCGGTCGGCGTCAGGGAGCGGTACGCCACGTCGACGTCGCCCTTCTGCACGGCGAGCTTGAGGTCGGTCTCCTTGGTGTAGTAGCTGGCGGTGACCTCGTCGGTCTTCGCCTTGCCGAGGAGCCCGTCGTAGTTCGGGTTCGCCTTGTACTGGATGGTGTCGTTCTCCTTGTACGAGGTGATCTCGTACTGCCCGGCGAACGCGTTGCCCTTGACGATGTCCGCCGCCGGGGTGAGCTTGTCCGCCGAGAACACCTGCTCGTCGACGATCGGACCGGCGGGGCTCGAGAGCACCTGCGGCCAGGTCTGGTCGGCGTGGTCGAGGTTGAACACGACCGTGGTGTCGTCCGGGGTGTCGATGCTCTTGAGGTTGGCGAGCAGGGACTGCGGGCCGTTCTCGTTGTTGATCTTCAGCTCGCGCTCGAACGAGAACTTCACGTCGCTCGAGGTCAGGTCGTGCCCGTTCGCGAACTTCAGCCCGCTCTTGAGCTTCACCGTGTACGTCGTGTCGTTCGTGAACTCGCCGCTCTCGGCGATGTCCGGCTTGACGTCCGGGCTGCCGACCGGGGTGTTCATCAGGAAGGGAAACACCTGGTTCTGCACGGCGAACGAGCCGTTGTCGTACGAGCCGGCCGGGTCGAGGGACGTGACCTTGTCCGTCGTCCCGATGCTCAGGCCGTTCAGTTCGGTGTCGGAGACGCTGCTGCTCGCGCAGCCGGTCAGCACCAGCGCCGTCGCTGCCACTCCGGCGCCGAGCGCGATGCCGCGCCTGCCCCACTTGTTCACGGATGCCATGTCCGCTCTCTCTCTTGTTGGTTCGCAAGGGGTTCTCGGCGGGCGGTGGTTCGACTGTGAGGTCCGCCGGGAACGCTCATTGGTACCACCCTGACACGGAACTCCACGATTCGAGGGAGATTTGTTTACACCCTTGTAATGCGCGATCGGCGCTGGTGACGCATGATGCACGCGCAGGGGTGCGGCGTGTCGCGCAGGATAATTGCGTGGTGCAACGCGCGGGGTCGGCGGTGCTCGGGACCGGGTCGCGGTCTCGCCGGTGCGGGGCGGGATGCCGAGCGGGCAGTACCTGTCACGCTCGCCCTCCCCGAGCGACACATCTCGCCCGCTCGACGGCGCGCACGCGGCATGTCCTGCCCGCTCGTCGCCCGACCGGAGAGCTCGGAGCGGCTCCGGTCGCACGACGTGCCGCTCAGTTCGAGTTGCGGCGGCAAGTCGTGCGACCAGATCGACCGCAGACGGCAGGTCGTGCGCCCGGAACAGCGGCGCGCACGGCTGGCAGCGGCCCGACACCGAGCGGGCGAGATCCTTCAGGCTCGTCCTCGTCGAGCGACGAGTCCCGCCCGCTCGACGTCACGCGCGCGGTATGTCCTGCCTGCTCGGCACCCGGCGAGTGGCTCGTCGCGGCTCTGGTCGCACGACATGCCGCTCAGTTCGGGTCGAGACGGCGAGTCGTGCGACCAGGACGACCGTGGACGGCGAGTCGTGCGACCTCAGCGACCGCGATCGACCGCGGACGGCGGGATCGTGCGACCGGAACGTCCGCGATCGGCCGCACCCGACGGGCTCCGACCGGGGTCCTGCCCGTGCCCGGTGCCAGCCGAACCGCGGCGCTCAGCCCTGCGGTGCCGCCTCGGCGTCCGCGCGCAGCCGCAGCCGCCGGTCGTCGATGTCGACGAGCTGCCGCTGGAGCTCGGCACGCCGGTCGGCCTGCTCGTACGGATCGGCACGCTGCAGCTTCGCGAGGAGCGCGGCCTTCTGCGCCAGCAGGTCCTTCTCGACCAGGGCGACGACGATGCTCCGCGCATAGATCGCCAGGTCCTCGTCGGTGCGGGCCGGGATCGGCGCGAGCGCGAGCTCCTGCACGAGGCTGCGGAACGGGGCCGGCACGTCGAGGAGCAGGCGGTCGAGCCAGTCCCCCGCGCCGATCCCGTCGACGTTTGCGACCACGGCGTCGCGGACGACCGAGAGCATGGGCGCCGAGAACGTCGCCTCGGCTGCGAGCCAGATGAGCGACGCCCCGACGTGCGCGGGCTGCTGCACCATGGCCATCACGGCGTCGCGTTCCATCCGCGTGATCGGGTCGTTCGGCAGCAGCCGCAGGCCGGCCACCGGCTCCTCGACCGGGGTGACCAGCTCGCCACCGGGACCGGCCTGTCCGACCGGCACCGGGCCTCCCGTCCGGTCTGACGGTGCCGAGCCCGACCGCTGCCGGGCCGCGTCGACGGCGCGGCGCACCTCGGGGATGTCGACACCGAGCCACTTGGCGGTCTCGCGGACGTAGGCGCTCGCGAGGGTCCGGTCACGGATACCGGCGACGACCGGTGCGACGTCGCGCAGGCCGGCGACGCGCCCCTCGGCGGTCTCGATGTCGTGTGCAGCGAGGCGGCGCCGGATGATGAACTCGAACATCGGCCGCTTCGTGTCGATCAGCCGCTCGACGGCGGCGTCACCCCGAGCGAGCCGGAGGTCGCACGGGTCGAGGCCGCCGGGCGCGACGGCGACGTACGTCTGCGACGCGAACCGGCTCTCCTCGGCGAAGGCCCGGGCCGCGGCGCGCTGACCGGCTTCGTCCGGGTCGAAGGTGAAGACGATGTCCCCGAGCTGCGAGAGGTGCGCGTTCGCGGAGTCACCGAGCATCGGCCGGAGCACCTTGATATGGTCGACCCCGAACGACGTTCCGCACGTCGCGACCGCGGTCGTCACGCCGGCCAGGTGGCACGCCATCACGTCGGTGTAGCCCTCGACGATGACGACCTGCTTGCCCTTCGAGATGTCCTTCCGGGCGAGGTCGAGCCCGTAGAGCACCTGGCTCTTGTGGTAGATCGGCGTCTCGGGGGTGTTGAGGTACTTCGGGCCCTTGTCGTCGTCGAGCAGGCGGCGCGCGCCGAACCCGATGGTCGCACCGGTGACGTCGCGGATCGGCCACACGAGCCGACCGCGGAACCGGTCGTACGGCGAGCGGTCGCCCTGGCCCGCGAGCCCCGCCGCGAGGATCTCGTCCATCGAGAACCCCCGGCCGCGCAGGTGCTCGCGCGTCGCGTCGTACGACTGCGGCGCGAAGCCGACGCCGAAGTGCTGCGCGGCGGCGGGGTCGAAGCCGCGCTCCCCGAGGAAGCGTCGTGCGGGTTCAGCCGCCGCCGAGGTGAGCTGCGACTGGTAGAACTCGAGCGCTGCCTCGTTCGCGGCGATCAACCGGGCACGCTGGTTGTAGTCGGTGCGGGGGCCGTCGCCCTCTTCGTAGTGGAGCGTGAAGCCGATCTTCGCGGCCATCCGCTCGACGGCTTCCTGGAACGTGGTGTGGTCCATCTTGATGATGAACTCGAAGACGTCGCCGTCCTCGCCGCACCCGAAGCAGTGGTACCGGCCGACCTGCGGCCGCACGTGGAAGGACGGGGAGCGCTCGTCGTGGAAGGGGCACAGGCCCTTCAGCGAGCCGACGCCCGCCGACTTCAGCGTGACGTGGTCACCGACGACGTCGGCAATGTTGACACGCGAGCGGACCTCGTCGATGTCGTTCCGCGCGATCCTGCCAGCCACCCCTCGATCCTAGTTCGTGCGGCCGGCCCCGGCGGACGTCGGGCGTCCGCCTGTGGAGAGCATGACGGCCGGGAGGCGCGGTGCAGGACCGGCACGCCGGCTGCCGTCGACGAGACGGTCCCGTCTCAGCGAGACGGAGCCGGAACGAGACGGTCTCGCCGCCGCGGGACGGGCCCCTCTCCGCGAGACGGTGGCACATCGGCGAGACGGTCCCCGGTTCGGCGACGTCTCGCAAGCACGACGGCGTCTCGCAGGTACGCCGGCGTCTCGAGCGCTCGGCGGCGTCCCCCGCAGACGCCGGCGTCTCGCTCGGCGGCGCCTCCCGCACACGCCGGCGTCTCGCGCGCACACTCGACTCAGGTACGGCGCCGACGCGCGCCCGCGGCTCAGACGGGGATGTGCGTCGTCTCCCGGTCCCCCACCACGAGCCGCTTGTGCCACGCCAACGCCCCCTGGTCGGTCAGGCTCGCGACCTGGTCGACCACGGCCCGGAGCCGCCCGGCATCGTCGGACGCCGCGCGCCAGTCGGCAGCGAATCCCGGCTCGAGATCAGCGCTCCCCGTCGCCGCGAGCGCGTCGAGGAGCTCGGTGAGCACCCGGCGCTGGTCCTCGTACACGGGCTGCCGGTCGCCGTGGGTCATCACGAACGCCGCGACGATGCCCTTGAGCACCGCGATCTCCCCGATGATCTCCGGCGGCGTCACGACCGAGGCCGCGAAGCGCACGAGCGATCCGGAGGCGTAGGACTCCCGCGTCGCGGCGGTCGCCGTCCGGGCGAACCGTCCGATGAGCTGCGACGTGAGGTTCTTCAGCCGCGCCATGTCCCGGCGCGACCCGTCGTACGACGTCATCCACAGCGGCAGCGACCGGAGGCGGTCGAACGCCTCGAGCAGCTCGTCGCGGCTGAGGTCCGACCCGACCCACGCGTGCATCGCGGTGACGATGTCGTTCTCGCCGACCCGGTCACCGAGCGCGGCGACGTCGATGAACCCCGCGACGACGGCGTCCTCGAAGTCGTGCACCGAGTAGGCGATGTCGTCGGAGAGGTCCATGACCTGCGCCTCGATGCACCGCTGCCGACGGGGCGCACCGGCGCGGAGCCACTCGAAGGCGTCGTGGTCGTCGTCGTAGAACCCGAACTTCGTGCGCCCGGACGATGCCTCGGCGACCCCCTGTGCCGCCGGCCACGGGTACTTGCAGCTCGCGTCGAGCGATGCGCGCGTCAGGTTCAGGCCGTACGGCCGGTCGTCGTCGGGACCCTCGCCGTAGACCTTCGGCTCGAGACGGGTCAGCAGCCGCAGGGTCTGCGCGTTGCCCTCGAACCCGCCGATGTCGGCCGCCCAGGCGTTCACGGCGGTCTCGCCGTTGTGGCCGAACGGCGGGTGCCCGATGTCGTGCGCCAGGCACGCCGTGTCGACCACGTCGGGGTCCAGCCCGAGCGAGTCGGCGAGCTCGCGCCCGACCTGCGCGACCTCGAGCGAGTGCGTCAGGCGGTTGCGGGCGAAGTCGAGACCCGTGGTCGGGCTGAGCACCTGGGTCTTCGCGGCCAGGCGTCGCAGCGCGCTCGAGTGCAGGAGCCGGGCGCGGTCGCGGGCGAAGTCGGAACGGCGGCTGCCGTGGGTCTCGGGCAACCAGCGCTCGGCGTCGGCGGGCCCGTACGAGGCGGTGGCGCTCATCCGCCGCTGTGGTGCAGCTCGGCGGCGGCGAGCACCTTGCGGAACTCGGCGTCGACGTCGCGCGACTCGAGCCAGCGGTCGGGCAGCGCCGTGCGCTTCGGGTGTCCGGCGCGGCCGCGGGGACCCTCGACGTCGGCCCCGGGGTACGGCGCGGACCAGTCGAGCTGCCCGAGCAGGTCGTCGATCTCCTGCAGGCTCGACGCCATCGAGAGCGCCGACCGGACGTCGCCGCCGATCGGGTACCCCTTGAAGTACCAGGAGACGTGCTTCCGGGCGTCGCGGCACCCGTGGTCCTCGGACCCGAAGAACTCGACGAGCAGTTCGGCGTGCCGGCGGAACGCGGTCGCGACGTCGCCGAGCGAGGGCATCGCACGGACGTCCTCGCCACGGAACGCCGCAGCCAGGTCGCCGAACAGCCACGGTCGTCCCAGGCACCCGCGGCCGACCACGACGCCGTCGCAGCCGGTCTCGTCGACCATGCGCAGGGCGTCGGCGGCGGACCAGATGTCGCCGTTGCCGAGCACGGGGATGTCGGTGATCGTCTCCTTCAGCGTGGCGATCGCCGACCAGTCCGCGTGGCCGGAGTAGTGCTCGTTGGCGGTGCGCGCGTGCAGCGAGATCGCGGCGACACCGGCGTCGCGGGCGATGCGCGCGGCGTCGAGGTAGGTCAGGTGGTCGGCGTCGATGCCCTTGCGCATCTTCACCGTCACCGGCACGTCACCCGCGGCCTTGACGGTCTTGGTGACCAGGTCCTGGAACAGGTCGAGCTTCCACGGCAGGGCCGCTCCCCCACCCTTGCGCGTGACCTTGGGCACGGGGCACCCGAAGTTGAGGTCGATGTGGTCGGCGCGGTCCTCGCCCACCAGGATCGTCGCGGCCTCGGCCACGGTGTTCGGCTCGACGCCGTACAGCTGGATCGACCGCGGCGTCTCGGACTCGTGGTGCTGGATGAGCTGCATCGAGACCGGGGTGCGTTCGACGAGCGCGCGGGACGTGATCATCTCGCAGACGTAGAGACCGGCGCCGTACTCGCGGCAGAGCCGGCGGTAGGCCATGTTCGTGATGCCCGCCATCGGGGCGAGCACGACCGGCGCCTCGACCTCGATGGGGCCGATGCGCAGGGGCTTCGCCGTGCGGGGCGCCGTGCTGGGCGTGTCGGTGATCGTCATACGTGTTCCATCCTCCCACGTCGGTCCGGGCCGGTAGCGTTCTCCACATGCCCGACACCGCGATCGCCCGCTTCGACGCCGACGCCGCCGCCCGGGGCCTGACCGTGGACGTCGTCGAGCGTCCCGCGGCCGACTCCCTCGAGGACGCCGCGGCCCTGCTCGGCATCGAGCCCGGCGACATCGTGAAGACGCTCGTCGTGAAGCGCCACGACGGCGGCTTCCTGCTCGCCCTCGTGCCCGGCGGACGCAGCATCGCCTGGAAGAAGCTCCGCACCGTGGTCGGCGTCAACAAGCTCTCGATGCCGGACGCGACCACCGCGCTCGAGGCCTCGGGCTACGAGCGCGGGACGATCACGCCGATCGGCGCGACCGGCGACCTGCCGGTGTTCGCGGACGAGCGCGTGCTCGGACGCCGCATCGCGCTCGGTGCCGGCCGCCACGGTGCGAGCGCCTTCGTCGACGGCGACGCGCTCATCGCGGCCTACGACGCAACCGTCGCCGACATCACCGACGAGGAACCCGTCCGCTAGCGGTCGGCTCAGTCCGGGACCTCGGTCCAGTCCCCCTCCGCGCCGGGCACGAAGCAGCTGTCCCCCTCGCAGACCGGTGCCCCACCGGGCGTGACGAGCGTCAGGAGGGCGGGTCGCGCCTCCCGTCCGTCGGCCTGGAGGCTCGGCTGGACCGGTCCGGTCGTCGTCGCGCCCGTCACCGGGTCACCTCCGCGTCCGCGGCCGCGTCGTCCGCAGCGCGCTGCTGCTGGGCCGCGAGCTCCTCGGGCGTCGTGTCGCGCAGCGCCACCACCTGGCGGAGGACCTGCTCGAACGCTGCCGGGTCCTGCGCGCCGGAGACGCCGTACTTGCCGTCGATGACGAAGAACGGCACGCCGTTGATGCCGAAGGCCTGTGCCTGGGCCTGGTCCGCACGCACGGCAGCGAGCTGGGCGTCGTCCCGCAGGGTGGCCAGGACCTCGTCGCGGTCGAGTCCGATCGACGCGCCGAGGTCGGCGAGCGACTCGTCCTGCCCGACGTGCTCGCCGCGCTCGAAGTAGGCGGTGAACAGCCGCTCCACCATCTCGAGCTGCTTGCCGTGCTGCTTGGCCAGGTGGATCACCTGGTGCGCCTTGACGGTGTTCGTGTGCCGCAGGGCGTCGTAGTCGTAGTGCAGCCCGACGGACTCGGCGATGCCGGCGACCTGGTCGATCATCTGCTGCGCCCGGTCGACGGGGAGCCCCTTGTGCTGCGAGAGGAACTCGGCCTCGGTGCCCTCGAAGTCGACCGGGGTGTCCGGGCTCAGCTCGAACGAGTGGTACTCGACCTCGACCGGCTGGGCCTCGGGCGTCGAGGAGAACGCGGCGACGCCGGCCTCGAACTTCCGCTTGCCGATGTAGCACCAGGGGCACGCGATGTCCGACCAGACATCGACCTTCACAGACTCGTTCACGGCGGGTGCAACGCGGGACGCACGGCGCTATTCCGAGGTCGAACCAGGAAACCGACATCGAACCAGGCGCGGAGCCCGGTTCGATGTCGGTTTCGTGGTTCGACGCGACGCGACGCGCTACGCGCCGAGCAGGCGCTGCGCCAGGTAGCCCTGCAGCTGGTCGAGCGAGACGCGCTCCTGCGACATCGTGTCGCGCTCGCGCACCGTCACGGCCTTGTCGTCGAGCGTGTCGAAGTCGACGGTGATGCAGAACGGGGTGCCGATCTCGTCGTGGCGACGGTAGCGACGGCCGATCGCACCGGCGTCGTCGAAGTCGACGTTCCAGTACTTCCGCAGGTCGTCGGCGAGGCCGCGCGCCACCGGCGAGAGCTGCTCGTTGCGGGACAGCGGGAGCACCGCGGCCTTGACGGGGGCCAGGCGCGGGTCGAGGCGCAGCACCGTGCGCTTGTCGACGCCGCCCTTCGCGTTCGGGGCCTCGTCCTCGTGGTACGCGTCGAGCAGGAACGCCATGAGCGCACGCGTCAGACCGAACGACGGCTCGATGACGTACGGCACGTACTTCTCGTTCGCGGCCTGGTCGAAGAAGCGGAGGTCCTTGCCCGACGACTCGATGTGGTTGTTGAGGTCGAAGTCGGTGCGGTTCGCGACACCCATCAGTTCGCCCCACTCGGACCCGGCGAAGCCGAAGCGGTACTCGATGTCGGCGGTCGCGTCGGAGTAGTGCGCACGCTCGCCGTCCGGCACGTCAAAGCGGCGGAGGTTCTCGGGGTCGATGCCGAGGTCGGTGAAGAACGCCACCGAGTCGGCGATCCACTGCTCGTAGTGGGCGTCGACGTCGGCCGGCGGCACGAAGTACTCGATCTCCATCTGCTCGAACTCGCGCGTGCGGAAGATGAAGTTGCCGGGCGTGATCTCGTTGCGGAACGCCTTGCCGACCTGGCCGATGCCGAACGGGGGCTTCATGCGGCTCGTCGTGACGACCTGGGCGAAGTCGACGAAGATGCCCTGCGCGGTCTCGGGGCGGAGGAAGTTCAGGCCTTCTTCCGACTCGACCGGGCCGAGGTAGGTCTTGAGCATGCCGGAGAACTCGCGCGGTTCGGTCCACTCACCACGGGTGCCGCAGTTCGGGCACGGCACCTCGGCCAGACCGCCCTCGGGCTTCCGGCCCTTCTTCGCCTCGAAGGCCTCTTCCAGGTGGTCGGCGCGGAAGCGGTGGTGGCAGTGCAGGCACTCGACGAGCGGGTCGGTGAACGTGGCCACATGGCCCGAGGCCTCCCACACCTTGCGGGGCAGGATCACGGCGGAGTCGAGGCCGACCATGTCGCCACGACCGCGGACGAACCGCTGCCACCACTGGCGCTTGATGTTCTCCTTCAGCTCGACGCCGAGGGGCCCGTAGTCCCACGCGGAGCGGGATCCGCCGTAGATCTCCCCCGACTGGAACACGAAGCCACGGCCCTTGGCCAGGGCGATGACGCTGTCGAGACGGGAGGACTGTGCCAAGAGGGACTCCATGGGTCGCCGGACTGGGTGCCCGGTGCGGGAACGTACTTGGCAAGCGTACCGGCCTCGCGGCCGTCGGCGGACGGGAGGCGCGGCACCTGGGGACAGGTCGACTCACCCCACGGGACGGAATCCGGGGAGTGCCCCGAGCGCGTCGACGACGCGTGTCACGTCCTCCTCGTCGTTCCAGAGGTGGAACGCCAGCCGGAGCCGACCGGCGCGCCCGCTCGCCGTCACGCCCCGGTCCGCCAGCGCCCGGAGCGCCGAGCCGTCCGAGTCCGGGAACGTCGTGATCGCCTGTCCGGACCGGGGCGTACCGAGCGCGTCGGCGAGCCGGTCCGTGAGACCGGTCGCGTGCCTCCAGGCCGATGCCGCGTCGACGGACGCGAGGTGCCGCAGGGCGGCGACCGCCCCGGGCCAGGCCTGCCAGGCCGGTGAGACGTCGAAGCGGCGGGCGTCGGTGGCGAGCCGCATGGCCGGGCCGTAGCACGAGGACCAGACGTCCTCGCCCGCGTACCAGCCGGCCTGCGCGGGTCGGATGCGCTCGAGCGCGGCGTCGGAGACCGTGGCGAAGGCGACCCCGCGGGGCGCGCACAGCCACTTGTAGGCGTGCGTGACCGTGACGTCGAACGGGGCCGCCGACACCGGCAGGACCCCGGCCGCCTGGGTGAGGTCGCAGAGGGTGAGGGCCCCGACGGCACGGGCAGCGTCGAGGACGGGCTGCGGGTCGGTCACCGCGCCGGTGGCGGACTGCACGGCCGACCAGGCGACGAGGGCGGTACCGGGTCGCACCGCGTCGGCGAGTCGGTCGAGCGGCACGCTGCGGACGGTGATCCCGCGGTGTGCCTGCACCAGGAACGGGAAGACGATCGACGAGAAGTCGCCCTCGGGGACGACGACCTCGGCACCGTCCGGCAGCGAGGCCGCGACGACCGCCACCATCGCCGAGCTCTGCGAGCCGGTGGCGACCCGGCCCGCGTCGACGCCCACGATGCCGGCGAAGAGCGCGCGGCCCTCCTCGACCAGGTCGCCGTAGGTCGCCGGTGAGGTCTCGGCGCGCGACCAGGCGTCGAGGTCCGCCCGCTGCGCGGCCAGCGTTCCGAGGGTGGGGAGCCCGGCGGTGCACGCGGCGAGGTAGCCCGATCCGTCGACGAAGGAGTCCATGCGTCCAGGCTCCGACGCCCGCGACCATCACACCAGGGCAGCTTTCTTCGGGGTCCCATAACATCGCGTTGTGGAGACGATCGAACCGCAGCTGCTCCGGGTCCTGCTCGCCGTGCGTGACGGTGGGTCCATCAGTCGCGCCGCCGCCGTGCTCGGCTACAGCCAGCCCGCCGTCAGTCAGCTGCTCGCCCGCGCGGAGCAGCGCCTCGGGCACGACCTCGTGCTCCGCGGGGGTCGCGGTGCGACGCTGACCGAGTCCGGTCGCGTGCTCGCCGACCACGCCCTGCACGTCGAGGCGGCGCTGACCGCGGCGCGTGAGGACCTCGACGCCGTCGGCGGCCTCGCCCGCGGTCGCGTCCGGCTCGCCGGGTTCCCGAGCGCGTCCTCGACCCTCGTGCCGCCGGTGCTCGCCGCGCTGGCGGCGGACAGCCCCGGGGTGGTGACGTCGTACGTCGAGGCCGAACCGCCCGAGGCCGTCGACCTGCTCCGCCGCGGCGAGGTCGACGTCGCGCTGACGTTCTCGCACGCGCTGCAGGAGGACCCCGCGAGCGATCCGACCCTCACGACGCGCGCCCTCGGGCGGGATCCGCTCGCGCTCGTGACCGCGGCGGACGCGGTTCCACGCGACGGCACGGTGTCACACGACGACGCGGTCTCCCGCGACGCGGTGTCCCGGGACGACACGGTGGCCGACCTCGCCGCGTTCCGCGACGCACGGTGGATCGGCGGGTGTCCGCGGTGTCGCGGGCACCTGCTCGCCTCGTGCGCGGCCTCTGGGTTCACGCCGGAGATCGTGCTCGAGACCGACAACGCCGCGGCGGTCGTCGGGCTCGTCGCGGCCGGCCTCGGCGTCGCGCTGCTGCCCCGGCTCGCGCTCTCGACCACCGTCGTGCCGCCGGGGGTCGCGGTCACGCCGGCCGACGACGCGCTCGCGCGTCGGGTCGAGGTCGTCGTCGCCCGCGGTGCGGACCGGGTACCCAGCGTGCGGGCCGCGCTCGACGCGGTGCGCGGGGTGGCGGGCCTGCTCGCCTGATCGGCGACGGGTCTCCGCCTGCTCGCGTGGTCGGCGACGGGGCTCCGCCTGGTCGGCGTCGGGGCGGGGCTTGCGCGCATGGGGTCCGACGCGATGCGGTCGGCCCACCAGGCGTCGGACGGGAGGCCCGTCGCGGCGCTGCCACGCGCCTCCCGTCAGGCGGTGGGTGCGTCGACCGCACCACCGTAGCGTCGGTCGCGGCGCGCGTACTCCTCGATCGCGCCCCACAGGTCGGTGCGCCGGAAGTCCGGCCACAGCCGGTCCAGGAACACCATCTCGGCGTACGCGGACTGCCACAGCATGAAGTTCGACGTGCGCTGCTCGCCCGAGCTCCGCAGGAACAGGTCCACGTCGGGCAGCTCCGGCACGTACAACCGCTTCGCCAGGGCCTTCTCCGTCACCTGGCTCGGCTTCATCCGACCGGCGGCGACGTCCTCGGCCATGTCCCGGACCGCGTCGACGATCTCGTTCCTGCCGCCGTAGTTGACGCACATCGTCAGCGTGCAGACATCGTTGTCGGCGGTCATCCGCTCCGCCGTCTGCAGCTCGTCGATGACGCTCCGCCAGAGCCGGGGTCGACGGCCCGCCCACCGGACCCGCACACCCCAGGCGTGCAGCTGGTCGCGGCGGCGGTGGATGACCTCGCGGTTGAAGCCCATCAGGAAGCGGACCTCCTCCGGGGAACGCTTCCAGTTCTCGGTCGAGAAGGCGTACGCCGAGACGTGCTTGACGCCGATCTGGATCGCACCGGCGACGACGTCGAGCAGCGAGGCCTCGCCGGCCTTGTGTCCCTCGACCCGGGTCAGGCCGCGCTGGTTCGCCCAGCGGCCGTTGCCGTCCATGACGATCGCCACGTGCTCCGGGACGAACGGCGCGGGGATCGCCGGCGGCCGCTCCCCCGTCCAGTCGACGGGTCGCAGTCCCTCGGACACGGCTTCGGACGCGGAGCGGCGTGGGCTCATGCAGGGGTTCCTTCGTGGTCGGACGGGACGGGGACGGCGGGCGCCGGGGTGGCAGCCACCGCTGCCGGCACCCCACCGGGGGTCGGTGCGACCGGAGCGGGGTGCTCGCTGCGGTCGACGTGGGGCAGTGACCGGAGCGATCGTTCCAGGTGCCACTGGGCGTAGGCCGCCACCACGCCGGAGGCCCGTGACCGCGTTCGTTCGTCGGAGGAGTCGACCGTCGACCAGTCGCCCGCGAGCAGTGCGCCGAGCAGCCCGAGGGTGTCGGTGTCGAGCCGTGGCGTCCCGGGAGGCGCAGCACGATCGGCGACCACCCCGCCGAGCTGCACGACGAACGCGGTGTGCGGTCCTGGTTCCCCCGTCACCGCACAGTCGCCGAATGAGGGCGCCCAGCCCGCGATGCTCATCGCCCGCAGTAGGTACGAGTCGAGCGTCGCACTGACGACGTGCTCCCGACGCGACAGCGACCGGAGGGCACCGACGAGCAGCAGGTACTGCTGGAGTCCGGCGTCCGCCTCGCTCAGCCGGTCGGCCGTCTCGACCATGGCGCTGGCCGCCGTGTAGGCGCCGTAGTCGGTGACGATCTGCGCGCCGTAGGACCCGAGGCTCTCGGCCTGGGTGACGATGTCGAGCGAGCGGCCCTCGTAGAACTGGGCGTCGACGACCATGAAGGGCTCGAGCCGGGAGCCGAACTTCGAAGCCGTGCGCCGGACCCCCTTGGCCACCGCCCGGATCTTGCCGTGCTGCCGACTGAGCATCGTGACGATGCGGTCGGCCTCGCCGAGCTTGTGGGTGCGCAGCACGACGCACTCGTCCCGGTACAGCGGCATGGCTCCAGTATCCCCCGCCCCGCCGACAGCGCCGCGCCGGTGGCCGCGGCGGCGGCTGGCGGCCGGCGTCGGCGTCGGCGTCGGCGTCGCCGGGTCGCACGACAGGCCGCGTGCAGCACGTCGAGGTCGCACGACACGCCGCCGCGAGCGAAGGTGAGCGGCACGTCGTGCGACTTCGGCTGGCGCCGCGGCGCTCCGCGGCGGCAGCACCGATGCGGCGGGCGCACGCACGGGCGGGAGGCGCGGTGCGGGCCGGACCCGCACCGCGCCTCCCGTCCGTGGTGACGACGTGAAGCCCGGCGACCTACGCCGTGACCAGCTCTGGTGTGCCGGTCGCTGCGCCGGCGCGCACCGCGCGGTTCACCGCGGAGACGATCGCCTTGAGCGAAGCGGTCGCGATGTCGGCGTCGATCCCGACGCCCCACAGGCGCGTGCCGTCGACGTCCAGCTCGACGTACGCCGCCGCCTTGGCGTCACCGGAGGCACTCATCGTGTGCTCCGAGTAGTCGTACAGCGTGACCGCGACGCCCTGCTCCCGCATGACCGTGAGGAAGGCGTCGACCGGACCGGTGCCGACCGCGTCGGCGGTGACGGCGCCCTCGTCGACGCGCATCGCGACGCTGAGCTTCGTCGTGCCGTCGAAGTCGCTCGACGTCGCCGTCTTCGTGATCTCGTACCGGCCCCACTTGTCCGACTCGTCGTCGGCGGGCAGGTACTCGTCGCGGAACAGGTCCCAGATGCGCTCGGACGAGAACTCGCCGCCCTCGGTGTCGGTGCGCTGCTGCACGACGCCGGAGAACTCGATCTGCAGCTTGCGGGGCAGGTCGATCGCGTGGTCGGTCTTGAGCAGGTACGCGACGCCGCCCTTGCCCGACTGCGAGTTGACGCGGATCACCGCCTCGTACGAGCGGCCGATGTCCTTCGGGTCGACCGGCAGGTAGGGCACCGCCCAGGCGATGTCGTCGACGGACTTGCCCGCCGCGGCGGCCTTCGCCTTCATCGCCTCGAAGCCCTTGTTGATGGCGTCCTGGTGCGAGCCGCTGAACGCCGTGTAGACGAGGTCACCGGCCCACGGCTGCCGCTCGGGCACCGGCAGCTGGTTGCAGTACTCGACGGTGCGCTTGACCTGGTCGATGTCCGAGAAGTCGACCTCCGGGTCGATGCCCTGCGTGAACAGGTTCATGCCCAGTGCGACGAGGTCGACGTTGCCGGTGCGCTCCCCGTTGCCGAACAGGCACCCCTCGATGCGGTCGGCACCGGCCATGTACCCGAGCTCGGCGGCGGCGACGGCGGTGCCGCGGTCGTTGTGCGGGTGCAGCGACAGGATGACGTCCTCGCGGTGGTCGAGGTTGCGCGACATCCACTCGATGGAGTCGGCGTAGACGTTCGGGGTCGCCATCTCGACCGTCGCGGGCAGGTTGATGATCACCTTGCGGTCGGGCGTGGGCTCGAACACCTCGAGCACCGCGTTGCAGATGCGGGCCGCGACCTCGAGCTCGGTGCCCGTGTAGGACTCCGGAGAGTACTCGTAGAAGACCTGCGTGCCGAGCTGCAGCCGGGCCTCGGCCGCCTTGCACATCCGGGCACCCGCGACGGCGATGTCGACGACGCCCTGGACGTCGGTGCGGAACACGACCTCGCGCTGGACGATCGACGTCGAGTTGTAGAGGTGCACGATGGCCTGCTTCGCCCCGTCGATCGCCTCGTACGTGCGGTCGATCAGGTGCTCGCGTGCCTGGGTCAGCACCTGGATCGTGACGTCGTCCGGGATCGCGCCGTCCTCGATGAGGGACCGCACGAAGTCGAAGTCGGTCTGCGACGCGCTGGGGAACCCGACCTCGATCTCCTTGTAGCCCATCCGGACGAGCAGGTCGAACATGGCGCGCTTGCGCTCGGAGTCCATCGGGTCGATCAGGGCCTGGTTGCCGTCACGGAGGTCGACGGCGCACCACCGCGGCGCGCGGTCGATGCGCTTGGTCGGCCAGGTGCGGTCCGGCAGGTCGACGCGGATCTGCTCGTGGAAGGGGACGTACTTGTGGATCGGCATCCCGGAGGGGCGCTGGGTGTTCTGCATGGTCGTCGCTTTCGTCGTCTCGCCGGCATCGGCGCTGTGGGGGCCACGACGGACTCCGCGACGAGGTGGGCCGTGTGTCAGGCCTCGTCGCGGCAGCGAAGGAGGAGGAGCGCCGAGTACATCGCTGCCACCGTAGCACTGGTACACCAGCGCGGTGCAAGTGGATGACGCCCGGCGCTCCCCGCGACCCGCGCGCGCTCAGTCGACGGCGAGCGCCTCGGTCGGTGACACCCGCATCGCCCGCCGGACCGGTGCGACCGTGGCGACGACCGCGAGCACGAGGGCTCCGACCACCACCACCGCGACGGTCGCCGGCGGCAGCACCGGGGTGACGACGGTCCCGAGCGAGCCGAGCATCGTCTGCCCACCGACCCACCCGTAGATCGTCCCGAGCACGAGCCCGGTGACGACCGCCGCGACCACCATCTGCACGGCCTCGGTGACGATCGTCCGACGGACCTGCGCCCCGGTGAGCCCGAGCACGCGCAGCAGACCGAGCTCGCGACGTCGCTGGAGCACACCGAGTGCCAGGGCGTTCACGACGCCGACCGCGGCGATGACGGCGGAGAACCCGACGATGACGCTCACCACGGCGTTCAGCTGCACGAAGAAGTCCCGTTGCGCCTGCACCGCGTCCGCCGGCAGCGACCCGTCGCCCATGGCGGCCATCTGGGTCTCGACCACGTGCTGCATGATCCCGAGTGCGACCGCGAAGGTGACCAGCAGCGTCACGCCGATGACGAGCCCGATCGTCGCCCTCGACGACCGACCGGGGGCACGCATCGCGTTCCGACCCGCGAGCAGGACGACTGGGTCACGCGAACCGATCCTGCCGATGAGCTGCAGGACCGGCGGCATCACGATCGTCGCGCCGACCGCGACGCCGGCGAAGGAGACGAAGCCGCCGAGCGCCGCGGGCAGCACGGCGGCGGGCGTCGCGGGGCTGAGCACGAGCCCGAGCACCATCAGCAGCGCACCGGAGGTCACGAGCAGGACCGCCCACACCGTGCGTGCCCTGCCCGAGCGGACGTCGGCGCGGCTCGGTTCGACGCTGGAGGAGAGCGCCTGCAGCGGGGTGACCGTCAGCACGCGACGCGACCCCGCAGCGAACGCACCCCAGGTCGCCAGGACGACGGCGACCAGCGGCAGCGCGAGCTCCCACGGGACCAGGTCGTAGGTCGTGTCGGGGAGGAACCCGTCGGTCCGCAGCACCGTGACGAACATCGCGGACAGCCCGGTGCCGACCACGGTCCCGACGGCACCACCGACCGCTCCGACGAGGAGTCCGGTCCGGGTCGTCCTGGCACGCAGCCCCGCCCCCGTCGCGCCGATCAGCCGCTGCAGCGCGATCGTGCGGGTCTGCCCGGCGATGATCGTGGCGCAGGTGTTCGCCGTGACGATCGCACCGACGTACAAGGCGATGGCGAGGAACAGCCAGCCGACGACGGACAGGATCGCCCGCACGGGTGCCAGGTCGTCGAGTCCCGTGGCCCCCATCGCCTGCGTGACGATCCCGGGGGCGATGACGAGGGCGGACCCGAACGTCGTGCCGAGGGCTGCGACGAGGACCGTCGGGGCGAACGTGCGCAGGCCGGTCACGCGGCTGCCTCCATCCCGAGCATGGTCGCCGAGATCTCGGCGGCGCTCATCGCGGGACGGTCGTCGACGATGCGTCCGTCGGCCAGGAAGAGGATCCGGTCGGCGTTCGCGGCGGCGGTCGGGTCGTGCGTGACCATCACGACGCTCTGCCCCCACTCCTGCACCGCGCCGCGGAGGATCGCGAGGACGTCGCGCCCGGTGCGGGAGTCCAGTGCGCCGGTCGGTTCGTCAGCGACCACCACGGCGGGACGCGAGGCGAGCGCGCGGGCGATGGCGACGCGCTGCTGCTGGCCGCCGGAGAGCTGGTGCGGCCGGTGGCTCAGCCGGTCGCCCAGGCCGAGCAGGTCGACGAGCCGGTCGATCCACGCCGATTCGTCGCGGCTCGGCTGCTGCCCACCGAGCAGGAACGGCAGCCGGATGTTCTCGCGCACGTCGAGCGTCGGGACGAGGTTGAACGACTGGAACACGAAGCCCAGTCGTCGCCGTCGCAGCTCGGTGAGCTCGCGGTCCCCGAGGCCGGTGATGTCGACCCCGTCGATGGTGATGCGCCCGGTGCTCACGGAGTCGAGCCCGGCGGCAACGTGCATCAGCGTCGACTTGCCGGAACCCGACGGCCCCATCACCGCGGTGAACTCCCCCGCACCGATGTCGACGCTGACGTCGTCGAGCGCGGTGACGAGTCGGGCCGCGTCCCCGTAGTGCTTGGAGACGTGGTCGAGCCGGATGATCGGGGTCTGGTTGGTGGTCATGCTCCGAGCTTCGCGTCCGGGAGGCCCGCCCCGCGTCCGTCACGCGGCTCCTGTGGATGGTCCGCTCGGCTCGTCCTGCTGTGGAGGGGTCATCCTGTCGGATGACGGTGCGTCCGCCCGGAGGCGGCGTCACTCCGCCTTCGGCACCAGTCCGTGCTCGTGCGCGAACACGACCAGCCGGACGCGGTCGCGCAGGTCGAGCTTCGTGAGCACCCGCGAGATGTGCGTCTTGACCGTCGCCTCGCTGACGTACTCGTGCTGCGCGATCTCGCTGTTGCTCCAGCCGCGCGCCGCGAGGTCGAAGATCTCCCGCTCGCGCGGCGTCAGTTCGGCGAAGGCGGCCGGGACCGCAGCGGCCTGTGCCGCGCCGTCGTCGTAGCGGCGGAGGAGCTCACGGGTGGCCGAGGCGGCGAACACGGCCGTGCCGGCGTGCACGGTGCGGACCGCGGCGAGCAGGAACTCCGGGTCGGCGTCCTTGAGCACGAAGCCGCTCGCACCGGCCCGGATCGCCTTCGCGGCCGCTTCGTCGAAGTCGAAGGTGGTGAGCACGAGGACCTTCGCGGCCTCCGCCCCGCCCTGCTCCACGATCTTCGCGGTCGCGGTGATGCCGTCCATCACGGGCATGCGGACGTCCATGAGCACGACGTCGGCGCCGGTGCGGCGGACGAGCTCGGCTCCTTCGGCCCCGTCTCCGGCCTCACCGACGAACTGCAGGTCGGGCTGGGAGTCGATGAGCATCCTGATGCCCGTGCGGAAGAGCGCCTGGTCGTCGACGAGGGCGACCCGGATCGGGCTGCCGGTCGGCTGGGTCGTGGTCATCTGGTGCGCTCCTGCTCCGTCTGGGTGATGCGGCCTCGAGGGAACTGGCCGCTGGCGGGGACCGCCGGCATGCGGACGGCCACCGTGAAGTCGTCGCCGCGCGGCCCCGCCGTCATCGATCCGCCGGTCATCGCGACGCGCTCGCGCATGCCGACGAGCCCGTGTCCGGTACCGGGGCCGCGCGTGCCGTCGTCGGCCCGTCGGTTGACCACCGTGATCTCCACGGTGTCGGGTCGGTAGGTCAGGGACGCGTGGACCGGCGTGCCGCCTTCGCCGTGCTTCCACGCGTTCGTCAGGCTCTCCTGCACGATGCGGTAGACGGCGAGCTGCGTCGTCGTCGGCAGCCCGGACGGGTCGCCCTCCCGGTCCACGCGGACGTCGAGGCCGACCTCGCGCATCTCGGCCACCAGCACCTCGAGGTCGGCCGCCTCGGGCGTCGGCACCGTCCCCTGCTCGTGCCGCAGGGCGCCGAGGAGTTCGCGGACATCCCCGAGGGCGCTGCGCGCGGTGGTCGAGATGGTGGCGAGCGCCTGGTCGGCGACGGCGGGGTCCGCCTTCGCGGCGTACCGGGCGCCGTCCGCCTGCGCGATCACGACCGCGAGCGAATGGGCGACGATGTCGTGCATGTCGCGAGCGATGCGCACGCGCTCCTGTTCGACGGCGACCGCACGGTCCGCCCTGGCCGCGTCGCGTTCGGCGACGAGCTGGGCCTCGCGGCTCATGCTCGCGGACCGGCGTGCCCGTCGGACCAGTCCGGCGAGCCACGGGAGCAGGAGCAGCAGGAGGACTGCTGCGAAGGCGGCGATGACGACCTGCAGGGTCTCGAGTGCCGGTGTCGAAGCGGTCTGGATGCCGGAGCGCCGCTGGTAGTCCTGCAGCCCGATGTAGCCCGCCGCGACGAACGACCCACCGACGGCCGAGACGAGCCCCGCGATCCGGACGCGACGGCTGCCGTAGGCGCTCGTGGTGAAGAGGACCCCGGCCATGAGCACGTTCGACGGGTCGGGCTGCGTCTGCCAGGTCGCCATCTCGAAGACCGCGACGACCCAGCAGAGGGCGAGCGCCAGACCGGGCGAGAGCCGACGGATCGCCAGGGCTGCGCTCAGCCCGACGACGGTCACCAGCCAGAGGAACGACTGGTCGGCCGAGACGCGCAGGAGCACCAGGAGTCCCCCGAGCAGCACCGCGGCGGTGGCGTCGGTGACGAGCTGCGCGCGCAGCATGGGACGGAACACCACCCCACGCTACGGCCCGGCCGGGCGGCGCGCGTCCGACCAGGGGATGACCCCGGTCAGAAGCCGAGGCGTCCGAGCTGCTTCGGGTCGCGCTGCCACTCCTTCGCGACCTTCACGCGGATGTTGAGGTACACGTGGCGGCCGGCGAGCAGGGACTCGATCTCGGCGCGCGCTCGGGATCCGACGTCCTTGAGCCGCTCCCCGCCCCGACCGATGACGATGGCCTTCTGGCTGTCGCGCTCGACGAACAGGTTCGCGAAGATCCTCAGGGGTCCGTCCGGGTCGTCGTCCTCGTCCGGCTCGACGACGTCCTCGATGACCACCGCGAGCGAGTGCGGCAGCTCGTCGCGCACCCCCTCGAGGGCGGCTTCGCGGATGAGCTCGGCGATGCGGTCCTCGTCGGTCTCCTCGGTCACGGTGGACGCGTCGTAGAGCTGCGGCGATTCGGGCAGCAGCTTCGTGATCTCCCCGAGCAGGGCCTCGAGCTGCAGCCCCTTCGTACCCGAGGTCGGCACGATGGCGTCCCAGTCCCGCAGCTGCGACACCGCGAGGAGCTGCTCGCCGACGCGGTCCTTCGGCGTGCGGTCGATCTTCGTGACGATGGCGATCTTCTTCGCCCGGGGGTACTGGTCGAGCGACTCGTTGATGAACTTGTCGCCGGGCCCGATCGGCTCGTTCGCCGGGACGCAGAAGCCGATCACGTCCACGTCGCCGAGCGTCGACTGCACCAGGTCGTTCAGCCGCTCGCCGAGCAGGGTGCGGGGGCGGTGCACACCCGGTGTGTCGACGATGATGACCTGGCCGTCGGTCCGGTGGACCACGCCGCGGATCGCACGTCGCGTGGTCTGCGGCTTCGACGAGGTGATCGCCACCTTCTCGCCGACCAGCGCGTTCGTCAGCGTCGACTTGCCGACGTTCGGACGTCCCACGAAGGAGACGAAGCCCGCGCGGTACGGCTGCGTCGTCGCGTCGTCGGTCGTGCCCGTGTCGGTGCCGTGGTCGGGTTCGTGCTCGGTCATGCGTTCGGTGTTCCCGTCGTGCTCGGAGTGGTGTCGTCGAGGGCGTCCTCGGCGTCCTGCAGTGCGGCGCTCCGCTCGGCGAGGACGGTGATCAGGTGGCGGCGCTTGCCCTCGACCCGGTCGGCCGTGAGCTCGAGCCCGGAGACGGTGACCTGCTCGCCGCGGACCGGCAGCCGACCGAGCTCCTTCGTGAGCAGGCCGCCGGCGGTGTCGACGTCGTCGTCCTCGAGCTCGATGCCGAACAGGTCGCCGAGCTCGTCGATCGGCATGCGCGCGGAGATCCGCCAGACCCCCGGGCCGACCTCGGTGCGGTCGACGACGGTGCGGTCATACTCGTCGGAGATGTCCCCGACGAGTTCCTCGATCAGGTCCTCCATCGTGACCAGCCCGGCGACACCGCCGTACTCGTCGACGACGAGCACCAGGTGGTTCTTCGCGACCTGCATGTGCCGCAGGGTGTCGTCCGCAGGCTTCGACTCGGGGACGAACTCGGCCGGTCGCAGCAGGGTCGTCACCGGTTCGCGCTCGCTGCCCGGCCGCTCGTACAGCGCACGCGACACGTCACGCAGGTAGAGCACGCCGAGCACGTCGTCGCTGTCCTTGCCGGTGACGGGCATCCGCGAGACCCCGGCGACGAGGAAGCGTTCCATCCCGGCGGCGAGCGTGGCTGTGCCGTCCACGGTGAGCATGTCGGTGCGGGGCACCATGACCTCGCGCACCAGCGTGTCGCTGAACTCGAAGACCGAGTGGATGAGTTCGCGGTCGTCCTGTTCGAGCACGTTGCTCTCGGTCGCCTCGTCGACGAGCGACAGCAACTGCTCCTCGCTCGAGACCGTCGACGCGCTGCGTCCGCGCCCGGGCGTGACACGGTCGCCGATCGCCACGAGCAGGCCGGCGAGCGGGCCGAGCACGATGCGGACGGCGCGCACGAGACCGCCGGTCGCCCCGATGAGCCGCTCGGCGTGGGCGCGTCCGACGCTGCGCGGGCTCGACCCGACGAGCACGAACGACACGGCCGTCATGATCGCCGCGGACACGATCAGCGCCACCCACCAGGTGTCGAACACCGTGACGAGGGCGATCGTGACGAGCACCGCGGCGGCGGTCTCGGCGAGCACCCGGACGAAGTTCAGCGCGTTGACGTGCGCGCCGACGTCGTCGGCCACGGCCTCGATCGCACGACGGTTGCGGCTGCCGCGCGCGATCTCGTCGAGGTCGGCGCGGGACAGCACGGTCAGCGCGGCGTCGGACGCGGCGAGCAGACCGCCGACGACGACCAGCACGAACGCCACCGCGAGCAGGACGGCGACGAGCACCATCAGGTCACCGCCCGCGGCGCTGCGCGGCGAAGGCGGAGAGGATCTCGCCCTGCAGCCCGAACATCTCGGCCTTCTCCTCCGGCTCGGCGTGGTCGAACCCGAGCAGGTGCAGGATGCCGTGGCAGGTGAGGAGCAGCATCTCGTCGGTCGTGGTGTGCCCCGCGGTCCTCGCCTGCTCCGCCGCGACCTGCGGGCACACGACGATGTCGCCGAGCAGCCCGGCCGGCGTCGGCTCGTCCTCGGTCCCGGGGCGGAGCTCGTCCATCGGGAAGCTGAGGACGTCCGTCGGCCCCGGCTCGTCCATCCACCGGACGTGCAGCTGCTCCATCGCCCCCTCGTCGACGAGGACGATCGCGAGCTCGGCGTCCGCGTGGACGTGCAGCGCGTCGAGGGCGAAGGCGGCGAGGCGCTGGATCGCCTGCTCGTCGACCTCGACCCCGGACTCGTTGTTGAGCTCGATGCTCACCGGTTGCCTCCTCGGGCGTCGTTCTGGGGGTACGGGGACGGCTGGCGGTCCTGCGGTGGGCGCCCGCGGCGCTCGGCGCGGTTCGCCCCCTCGGGGTTGCCCACCGGAGCGGTCCCGCGGCCGCCGGGTCGGTGCCCGGCCTGCTCCGCCAGCCGTTCCTCGTCGTACACCGTGTAGGCGTCGACGATCCGACCGACCAGGGTGTGCCGGACGACGTCCTCGCTGCCGAGCCGGGCGAAGTGGATGTCGTCGACGTCGCCCAGGATGCGGGTGACGAGCCGGAGACCGGACAGGTTGCCGGGCAGGTCGACCTGGGTGATGTCACCCGTGACGACCATCTTCGAGCCGAAGCCGAGGCGCGTCAGGAACATCTTCATCTGCTCGGGCGTGGTGTTCTGCGCCTCGTCGAGGATGACGAACGAGTCGTTCAGCGTCCGGCCGCGCATGTACGCCAGCGGTGCGACCTCGACCGTGCCGGCCGCGAGCAGCTTCGGCACCAGCTCGGGGTCCATCATCTCGTTGAGCGCGTCGTACAGCGGTCGCAGGTACGGGTCGATCTTGTCGGTCAGGGTGCCCGGCAGGAACCCGAGCCGCTCCCCCGCCTCGACCGCGGGACGGGTCAGGATGATGCGCGTGACCTCACGCCGCTGGAGCGCCTGGACGGCCTTGGCCATCGCCAGGTAGGTCTTGCCCGTACCGGCCGGCCCGATGCCGAAGGTGATGGTGTGCTGGTCGATCGCGTCGACGTAGGCACGCTGCCCGTCGGTCTTCGGGCGCACGGACTTGCCGCGGCTCGAGACGATCGGCGTGCCGAAGGTGTCCGAGGGCTTGCGGTCCTCGTCGAGGATGCGCGCCGACGTCGGGATGTCGGCCGGGCCGATGTCCTGGCCGCGCTTCACCATGGCGACGAGTTCGTCGACGAGGGCGTGTGCGCGGGCGACGTCGCGCTCGGCACCGGTCAGGGACACCTCGTTCCCGCGGACGAGCACCCGGACGCCCGGGTACTGGCGTTCGACCGTCTTGAGCAGGCGGTCCTGCGGGCCGAGGAGCTGCACCATGGCGATGCCGTCGACCTGGATGTCGACGGTGACGTCCGACGGGTCGGTCACGGGACGCGCCACGGGGCGGTCGGCCCCGGGCTGGGTGGGTTCGGGACGGACGGGTTCGTCAACCGGCAAGGAGATTCCCTTCGTGCAGATCACCTGCGAGGACGTGCGCGTGCACGTGGAACACGGTCTGACCGGCGGCTTCGCCGGTGTTGAAGACGAGACGGAACTGGCCACCGGACCGCTCGTCGGCGATGCGACGGGCGGTGGCGACGACGTGTGCGAGCAGCTCCGGGTCGCCGGCGGCGAGCTCGGAGACGTCGCGGTACTGCTCGGTCTTGGGCACCACGAGCACGTGGACGGGCGCCTTGGGCGCGATGTCCTCGAAGGCGATCACCCGGTCGTCCTCGGCCACGATCGTCGCCGGGACCTCGCGCGCGACGATCTTCGAGAAGATGCTCGGCTCGCTGCTGCTCATGGTGTCCATCGTAGGACCCGCCTCCGACGCCGCTACCAGCGCCCGAGCCGGGTCTGCAAGACCGCCAGGGCCGCAGGCCCGGCGGTCGATGTGCGGAGCACGGTGTCACCGAGCCGCACCCGGACCGCACCGGCGGCCTCGAGCCGGTCGAACTCGGATCCGTCGATGCCGCCCTCCGGGCCGACCACCAGGACGATCTCGTCGACGTCCGCGGGCGGCTCCCACGCCGAGAGCCGCACCGCACCCACCGGGTCCAGCACGACCACCGCACGCCGCGCCTCCCGGCCGACGTCCGACGACGGGACAGCACCCGACGACGGGACAGCACCCGACGACGGGACAGCACCCGACGACCGGGCAGCCCCGGACGACGGGACGGCACCCGACGATGCGGCACCACCCGACGACGAGCCGACCAGCCCGGCCAGCTGCGTCGTCGTCACCGGCGCGTCCACCGACGGGACGCGCGAACGGACCGCCTGCTTCGCGGCCTCCTGGGCGATCGCCGCCCACCGGGCGCGACCCTTCTCGACCTTCGCACCGTCCCACCGGGACACGCTCCGCGCGGCCGACCAGGGGACGATCCGGTCGACGCCGATCTCGGTCGCGGCCTGCACCGCCATCTCGTCCCGTCCGCCCTTCGCGAGCGCCTGCACGAGCACCAGCGCGGGGCGCGGAGCCGCGTCGACCGAGACGTCGGACACGGTCAGCGTCAACGAGTCCTTGCCCGTCGCGACCACCGCACCGGTCACGACCGTCCCGCGCCCGTCCGCGATGCGCAGCGTCTCGCCGACGCGGACCCGCGCGACGGACACCGCGTGCCGCCCCTCGGCGCCGTCGAGCGACACCGGGTCGCCGACACCGACGCCGTCGAGCCCGCCCGGCTCGACCAGGTGGAGCGAGGCCATCAGAAGTTGAAGAAGCGGTCGCGGAGCTTGCCGAACATGCCCTGCTGGAAGCGCGCGAGCTGCGGTCCCGGTGCCCTGTGGGACTTCGCGAGCTGCTCGACCAGTCCACGCTCCTTGTGGGAGAGCTTCGTCGGCGTCACGACCTGCACCCCGACGCGGAGGTCGCCTCGTCCGTTGCCGCGCAGCTTGGTCACGCCGCGGTCCTTGATCACCAGGACGTCGGCGCTCTGCACGCCCGGACGGATCTCGAGCTCGACCGGCCCGTCGAGCCCGTCGATCGTGGTGTGGGCACCGAGGATCGCATCGGTCATCTGGACCTCGAGCGTCGCGAGCAGGTCGTCGCCGTCACGGCTGTAGACGTCGTGGTGGCGCACCTTGACCTCGAGGTAGAGGTCACCCGAGGGACCGCCGGCCGGGCCGACCTCGCCCTGTCCGGGCATCTGCAGCCGGAGCCCGGTCTCGACACCCGCGGGCACGTCGACGGGGATGGTGCGGCGCGCGCGGACGCGGCCCTGTCCCTGGCACGTCGGGCAGGGGCTCGGGATGACGGTGCCGTAGCCGCGGCACGTCCCGCAGGGGGCGCTCGTCACGACGTTGCCCAGCAGGGAGCGGACCTGGCGCTGGATGTGCCCGGAGCCGCCGCAGATGTCGCAGGTGCGCGGGCTCGTCCCCGGCGCGCAGCACGAGCCGTTGCAGGTCTCGCAGACGACGGCCGTGTCGACCTCGACGTCCTTGTGCGTGCCGAAGACGACCTCGTCCAGGTCGACCTCGATGCGCAGCAGGGCGTCCTGTCCGCGCTCGGCCCGGCTCCGCGGACCGTTGCCACGTCCACCGCCGCCCCCGCCGCCGAAGAAGGCGTCGAAGATGTCGCTGAACCCGCCGGCGCCGCCGCCGAAGGGGCTGTCGGCCTGCGGCCCGGCGTCGTAGCGCCGGCGCTGCTCCGGGTCGCTCAGCACGTCGTACGCGTGCGTCACGTCCTTGAAGCGCTCGGCCGCGTCCGGGCTCGGGTTGACGTCCGGGTGCAGCTCGCGCGCCAGCCGTCGGTAGGCCTTCTTGATGTCGGCATCGGAGGCGTCCGGCTGGACGCCGAGGACGTCGTAGTGGTCTGCCACGGTTCCCTCAGTCGGTTTCGGTTCGGTCGGTGGGTCGCGGCGGTCGCCGCAGATCGGTCTGGAGGCGCGGAGCCGGTCCGCAGGACACCGCGCGTCGGGCGCGTGGTCCGGTCAATGTTCGCCCAGCAGCTTGGACAGGTACCGTGCGACCGCGCGGACGGCGGCCATGTTCGTGCCGTAGTCCATGCGGGTCGGGCCCAGGACGCCCAGTCGGGCGACCGCCCCGCCGCCGGCGAGGTACCCGCCGGCCACGATGCTCGTCGCGTCGAGGCCGTACTCGGCGTTCTCGGCGCCGATGCTCGCGGCCACGGCCACGTCGTCCACCTGCATCTCGCCGAACAACCGGAGCAGGGTCACCTGTTCCTCGATCGCCTCGAGCACGGGGAACAGGCCGCCGGAGAAGTCCCGCTCGCTCTTCGCCAGGTTCGCCGCGCCGGCCATCACCAGGCGGTCCTGGCGGTTCGCAGCCACCTGCTCGATGAGCGTCGCGACGACGACCCCACCGAGCGCCTGCGCGTCCGGGCGGAGCTGCTGCGGCACTGCGCGCAGGGCCCGGGGCACGTCCTGCAGCAGGAGTCCGACGCTCGCGCCGTTCACCACGGTGCGGAGCTCGGTGAGGGAGTCCTCGTCGAGGGGGACGTCGGTCTCGACCACGCGCTGCTCGACCCGGGCGGTGTCCGTGATGAGGACGACCATGAGCCGGGTGTCACCGAGCCGGACGAGCTCGACGTGCTGCACGCGGGCGCGCACCATCGACGGGTACTGCACGAGCGCGACCTGGTTCGTGAGCTGGCTGAGCAGGCGCACGGTGCGCCCGAGGACCTCGTCGAGGTCGTTCGGCGTGCCGAGGAAGGTCTCGATCGCGTGCCGTTGCGCGCTCGACAGCGGCCGCGCGGCCGCGAGGTGGTCGACGAAGACCCGGTAGCCCTTGTCCGTCGGGACCCGGCCGGACGACGTGTGCGGCGCCGCGATGAGCTGCTCGTCCTCGAGCTGCGCCATGTCGTTGCGGATCGTCGCCGCGCTGACCCCGAAGGCGTGGCGCTCGACGATCGTCTTCGAGCCGACGGGCTCCCGCGATGCGACGTAGTCCCGCACGATGGCCTTGAGGACCTCGAGGGAGCGTTCGCTGACCATCCGGACCCCTTCCGTTCGATGCTGGCACTCGGACGTGTCGACTGCTGATCCTACGCCCGACCACCGACCGACCGGGACCGCGGGGGCCTGCGCCGGTACGCTCACGGCATGAGCTACGGACAGCAACCAGGCGGCCCGCAGGACGGCCGGTACGGCCAACAGGCGGGGGGACCCCAGAACCCGCAGGGACCGCAGTACCCGGCCGGCTTCACGCCGCCGCAGCCGATGTCGCCGGAGGACCAGCGCCTGTGGGCGACCCTGACGCACGTCGGCGGCATCTTCTTCAGCCTGGTCGTGCCGATCATCGCCTACCTGGTGCTGCGCGACCGTGGGCAGTTCATCAAGGAGCACACCCGCCAGGCGCTGAACTTCCACATCACGATGGCGATCGCGTACGTCGTGGCGTGGTTGCTCTGCCTGGTCGTGATCGGGTTCGTCCTGCTGCCGATCATCGGCGTGCTCGTGATCGTGTTCGCGATCCTGGCGGCCGTGGCGGCGAACCGCGGGGACTTCTACCGCTACCCGCTCACCATCGAGTTCATCAAGCAGTAGCGCGCGGGCGGCAGCCCGCGCGTCAGTCGAGCAGTTCGCGGACGACGGCGTCCGCGAGCAGCCGGCCCTGGAGGGTCAGCTCGATGCGTCCCCGCACCGCGGCCGAGCCGTCCACGAGACCACGCGCGATGAGGCCGGCGACGCGGCCACGGGCCTCCCGACCGAGTTCCGCGGTGCCGAGCTCGCCGCGAACGCGCGCCGCCAGGAGCACCCGCTCGACGTACCGGGTGTCGGCGTCGAGCGTCTCGCGCCCGGCCGCCGGGGACTCGCCGGAGAGCACCCGGTTCGCGTACGCGGCCGGGTGCTTCACGTTCCACCAGCGCGTGCCGGCGACCGCGGAGTGCGCGCCCGGGCCGACGCCCCACCAGTCGTGGCCCTTCCAGTACGACAGGTTGTGCCGGCTCGCGTGGCGGTCCGGGCCGCCCTGCTCGTCGGTGCGGGCCCAGTTCGACACCTCGTACCAGGCGTACCCGGCGTCGGCGAGGGTGCGGTCGGCGAGCTCGTACATGTCCGCCGCCAGGTCGTCGTCCGGCGCGGGGAGCTCGCCGCGGGCGACCATGCGCCCCATGGCCGTGCCCTCCTCGACGATGAGCGAGTAGGCCGAGACGTGGTCGGGGGTGCAGGCCAGTGCGGCGTCGAGCGAGGTGCGCCAGTCGTCGAGGGACTCCCCCGGCGTCGAGTAGATGAGGTCGAGGCTGACGTCGAGACCCCGCTGCTTCGCGAGGTCGACCACCACCGGGACGCGCTCGGGGTCGTGCGTCCGGTCGAGCGTGGCGAGGACGTGCGGCACCGCGGACTGCATGCCGTAGCTCATCCGGGTGAACCCGCCGCGCTCGAGCGTGGCGATCGAGTCGGCGTCCACGGAGTCCGGGTTCGCCTCGGTCGTGACCTCGGCCCCAGGGAGGATCCCCCAGGTGTCGTCGATCGCCCGGAGGATCATCACGAGGTCGTCCGCGGGCAGCATCGTCGGCGTGCCACCGCCGAAGAACACCGTCGAGACCGGGCGTCGCGGGACGCCGGAGCGATCGAGCACCTCGGCCGCCCAGCGGATCTCCTGCACCGCGTGGCCGGCGTAGTCGTCGCGGCGCACACCGCGCAGCTCGGATGCCGTGTAGGTGTTGAAGTCGCAGTAGCCGCAGCGCACCCGGCAGAACGGCACGTGGACGTACACCCCGAAGGGGACGTCGCCGGCGCCCGGGCCGGGGGTGAGCAGGCCGTCCGCGGGAGCGGGATCGGCGATCGGGAGCGCACTCGGCATGGACTCCATTCTCGGCCATGATGGAGCCATGGAGCACCACACCGTCCCCACCACGGTGCTGTGGGACATCGACGGCACCCTCGTCCTGAACGCCGCGTCGCCGGGCAACCTGTACCACCTGGCCGTCGAACGTGCCGTCGGCCGCGACCTGGTGCTGAAGGTCGGGCACCAGCACGGCCGCACCGACGCGGGGCTCATCGCCGACCACGTCCGGGCGCACGACCTCGACGACGCGCTCATCCCCACCGTCAGCCGGCACCTCCGTGACCTGACCGACGAACGGTACGGCCGGGGCGAACGCCGCTCCCCCGCACCGGGAGCCGCAGCGCTCGTCCGACGTTTCGCCGAGCTCGGCTGGCGGAACGGCCTGCTGACCGGCAACTCCGAGCACCGCGCACGGGTGAAGCTCGGCGGAGCGGGCTTCGACCTCGACGCGTTCGACTGGGAGCACTCGTACTTCGGGGACGCGGAGGTCGAGCGCACCGGGGTCACCGCGCGCGCCGCCGCCGCACTGTCCGGGGAGCGTGCCGTGATCGTCGGGGACACCCCGCGGGACGGCGAGGCGGCCGACGCGGTGGGGATCCCGTTCGTCGCGGTGGCGACCGGGGTGTACGAGGTCGACGCACTGCGGGGGACGAGTGCGGTGTGCGTCGCGCGGGACTGCGTGCAGGACGCCCGGCTGCTCGAGGACGCGATCGCCGCGCTGCCGCCGCTGCACTGAGCGGGGCGCGGTGGGGCGTGGCCCGTGCACTGCCGCGCTCGTGGCCGTGCGCCGCGGCGCGTTCCGTCGTCAGTCGCCTCGGAGTGCGCTGAGGTACTTGGCGGCCATCACCCGCTGCTGTCGACGGAGCAGGGGCGCGACGAACGCCCACTTCCGGCTGGACGGCTGCGAGAACTGCCGGACCTGGAGCCACACCGACCCGTCGCTCGTCCGCTCGACCACGAAGGACTCCTCGCCGGAGAGCGGGTGCCCCTCGAGGGTGCCGTACGCGAAGCCCTTGCGGTCGGTCTCGTCGATGATCGACACGACGCGGACCGGCGCGTGCACGGTCTGCCCGAACGCGTGCATCTCGAGCGTCGCCGTGGTGCCGGCCGTGAGCAGCGGTGTTCCGTCGGCCGCGAACTTCTCGACGCGGGGCGTGCCGATCGACGCCGGCGCGACGGGGACGCCGTGCTCGTCGAACGTCACCGGGTTGTAGCGGACCTCGTCGTCGTCGGGCTGGTCCTCGACCTGCACGCGGATGCCGCTGCGCTCCTGGATCTGCCATGTCAAGGCCTGCGTCACCGCGGTCTCGAACCGCGCGTCGCCGTGGCCGATCCGCGCCCGCGACTCCGCCGGGGTGAAGCCCTCCGGCGGGTAGGTCATGAGGTCCGCCGCCTGCGTGGCGCCGACGGCACCGTAGGTCAGGGCGGTCCGGTACGTGCCGCGGGAACTCATGGGGCCATCGTACCGGGGCCGCTCGGGTCGACCTGTGTCAGCGCGGCGTGACGGCGATGTTCCGCCACTCGGCCTCGGTCCCCTGCTCGCGGATGCCGACCGCACCGGTCGTCAGCGAGCAGGCGCCGAAGTCCGCCCGCCCCTGCACCGGCGTCCCGCCGTCGGCCGGCGACGCGGTGGCGGTGATCGTGCACCCGACCGCCTCGACGGTCAGGTGCCACCACTCCCCGGCCTGCACCGTCCGTCCGAACGGCACGAAGGCGCCCGCGAACCCCGGGTTCCGGTGCTCCCCTATGGTCATGCCCGTCCTGGTGATCCCGACCGAGTACGCGCGCATCGAGTCGATCCCGGTCGACGGGTCGTTCACCCGGACGATGAACCCCGCGTCGGTGCCCGACCTCGGGGTGCGCATGAGGCGCACGTCACCCGTCAGGGTCATGTCGCCCCACGTCCGGTTCAGGACCTGCTTGTCCCCGCTGTTCGCGTACGCGGTGCTGCGGATCCGCTCCTCCTGCTGGTCGACCGCCCACGCTCCGCCGTACACCCGCGCGGGCGCACCGTCCTCGAGCCGACCGGTGGAGAGCGTCGAGTTCCAGGGGTCCGACGCGAGCGAGGGGGCGAGGGCGCCCGCTGTGGCCGTCACGAAGCGGTAGCCGGCCGCACTGCCGTTGCCGCGCAGGCCGATCGCGCCCGTCGTCAGGCAGTCGGCCGACGACTCCGAGACGCTCACCCGCGTCCAGTCGTTCGCGCCGACGGTCGACGACCAGGCGGTGATGCCGCATCCGGCAGCCTGGACGACCAGGTGGTAGAACTGCCCGTTCCGCAGCGTGCCGGGAACGGTCGACTGCGCCAGCCGGGTGGTGACCACGTTCGCGGTCCGGTCGATCGACAGCGCGTTCTCGCCGAGGCCGAGCCCGACCGAGTAGCCGGTGAAGGCGTTCGCGCCCGTGCCGGGAGCGGTGACCCGGACCAGGAGCCCGGCGTCCGTGCCGCTGTTCACCTGCACGTCCGCCTGCATCGTGTAGTCGGTCCACGCGGGGTCACCGGTGACGGCCTTCGGTCCGTCCGACGAGCCGGACGTCTCGGTCAGGGTGCCGTAGCCGAACCTGGTCTGTGTCGTCCACGATCCGCCGTAGGTCCGCCAAGCGCCCTGGCCACCCGCGAAGGAGTCACGGAAGGGCAGACCCGTCACGGCGTAGTCGCCGACCGTGGTGGCGGTGCTCCGGTTCGACGTCGTCGCGGTGTAGGCCGCGGTCGTGCCCTGGGTCGGCGCTGCGATCCCGGTGAGCGCTGCAACCGCCGCCACGAGCGTCACGGCGAGCACGATCGGCGTCCGGACGATCATGCCGGGACCGTCGGGACGACCGGCGACTCCGTCGCGAGATCGGTCGTCGCGTCCGTCGCGGGGTCGGTCATCGCGGGGTCGGTCGTCGCGCGGCCGGTCGTCGCGTCCGTCGTGCTGTGCGCCACGCGGTGGGGCGCGCTGTCCGCCGGGCGGTCAGTCGAGCGATCCGTCCCGCGGTCGGTCCCGCGATCCGTCGGGCGGGGCTCCGCGCGATCCGTCCCGCGGTCGGTCCCGCGATCCGTCGGGCGGGGCTCCGCGCGATCCGTCGGGCGGGGCTCCGCGCGATCCGTCGGGCGGGGCTGCGTGCGATCCGTCGGGCGACCCGTCAGGACGTCCGCCGCATCGACGCGTTCCGACGGCGCACGACGCGACGAGCGGGCGAGGAGCACCCCGAGTACGAGCGGGACGGCGCAGACCAGGGCGAGCGTCACCCAGCCGAGCGGGGAGAGGTCGAGCTGCGCGGTGAGCGCGACCGCGCCGTCCGACCCCGGCGGCAGCGCCACCTGTCCGACCGAACCGCTGAGGAGCCGGTCGGACGCGCCGGACGGACCGACCGCCCGGATCGGGAGTAGCCCCGTCGACACGACGTGCGCCGTCGGACGCGCGCCCGGATCGACCCCGGTCACGACGAGTGCGACGAACGGCCGGAAGACCGCGACCACGACCGCGAGGACGGCGCTCACGCCGACGAGCCGCGCGGCCGTCCGGGTAGCACGCGCGGCGATGGAGCCGGTGAGGAGCCACACGAGGCCGATGCCACCGGCGGTCCACGGCACCATCCGGAGCACCCACCCGCCGCCGGGCAGCACCGCGACCACCCGCCCCACGACGTCGCCGCGGCTGATGGTCCACGCGTCCGCAGCACCGTTCGCGTCACCCTTGGTCGTGATCGCTCCGTCGACGACCGCGGTGACGCGGTGCGTGTAGGGCAGTCGCGCCGCCGTCCCGCTACCCTCCGTGACCGGCGGGACGAACGTGACGACGTCGCCGACGGCCAGGCGGTGCTGACCCGGCGGCACCGTCACGACGAGCGACCCGACCGGCGCCGCGCGGCCCATCGATGGGGTCCGGACGTCGAAGGTCCGGACGCCTGCGGCCATCGCGACGCCGATCGCGAGCAGCACGAGCAGGACGACGGCGACGGCGACGACGACCCGCACCCGCACGGCACGGCCGGGAGCGCGCCGACGACGAGCCGTCGGGACGATACGCGCGTCCGCGGTCCCCGCCGTCATGCGGTGAAGGTCCACACGAGCGACTGGCTCATGCTCTGCGCCTGCGAGTCGTTCGGGGCCGCCGGGTCGAGGGCGACCGTGACGGTGGCGGTGCCGCCCTGACCGGCAGCCGGAGCGGGGTCGATGGGGAAGGTCCTGCCGCTGATCGCCCCGGCACTCTCCCCCGAGACCACGGTCGTCGTCCCCGCCGTCGTCGTCCACGTCACGGTGACGCGCAGCCACGAGCAGATGCTGTTCGACGTGGAGACCGTGCCGATGCAGGTGCCGGGGGCGAGCGAGAAGGCAGACGCGGTGACGCCCCCGGTGTTCCGGATCACCGTCGCGGTCCCGCGCGTCGTGTCCCCCGGTCGCAGGTCCTTGCCGGCGTACAGGTCGGTCGCGCACGACGTGGTGCCCGTGGCGGTGCTCCGGCACGCGACGGTCGATGCGTCCGGACCCTGCGTCATCGCGATCGAGACCGTGTTCGCGGTGTTCGTGGTGTTCGCGATCGACGCCGTGTAGGCCGACGTCGTGCCGGTCGTCGTCAGCGCGAGCGCGACCGAGGCGACGAGCCCCGCCGCGGTGAGGAGCCAGCCCGTGGGCACCGAGGCGCGCCGGACGGTGGTCGAGTGCCTGCTCACGACGACACCGTCACGCCGAGAAGGTGAACGTGAGGGCCTGCGAGAGGGTCACGCCCGACGTCGGCGCGGTCGCGCTCTCCGGCAGTGACACCTGCACGGTGAGCGGGAAGCGCTCCCCCGCCGCGGGCGGGTTCGGCAGCGTGATCGCGTTCGCCGCCAGGAAGGCAGGGGTGGTGGAGGCGGGCAGCACGTCGGCGCCGCGCCAAGTCATCTTCACGACGAGCTGGCTGCACAGGTCCGATCCGCTGGTCGGCGCCGTGGTGCACGGGCCGCCGGTGAGCCGGAACCCGGTGGGCGTCGCGGTCCCGGTGTTCGCGAAGGAGATCGTCTGGGTCGTCGACGAGTCTCCGGGACGCAGCGAGCCGCCTCCGTAGAGGTCCGGGTCGGTGCAGCTCGCCGTGCCGTCGGCAGTGGTCGTGCAGGCGCCCGGCGAACCGTCCGCCGCGGTCTCCACGATCCGGATCGTCGAGGTCGAGACCGTGTTGGTGCCGTGCACGAAGGCCTGCGTGAAGACCGAGAGCGTGCCGCTGAAGCTCAGTGCGAGCACCACCGCGGCGGCGACCCCGGCGGCGATGGTGACGAGTTCGGACCGCCGTCGCCGTGCGCGGGTGACGGTCGTTGCGTGACGGGACATCGTTGTTCGCACCTCCGTGTGCACCCCGGGTCCAGGGACACCGCGACACGGGAGCGTGCACGGGTCGGGCGGCCGGGTCCGCCCCGAACTGAGGGGTGTTCACTCCCCGTCGGTCCAGGTGCGACTGTACGGATCGGGTGACCGCCCCGGTCCCCCAGAGTGCGGGCAGACAGACCGGTCCGCCCGCCGCATCCGCGGAGGGATGGGCTGGACCGCCCCACCGACCGACGCGCAGCGCCGCCGGTCTCGTCCGGTTCCCGCAGCGGAGCGAACGGTTCCGGGAACGACGGAGCCCCGCTCGTGGCGGGGCTCCGTCGTGCTGCTCGTCGTGCTGCTCGCGGTCGTCGAGCTACTTCTTCTTCTCTTCCACGTCGCCGGAGAGCGCCGCGATGAAGGCTTCCTGCGGGACCTCGACGCGACCCACCATCTTCATGCGCTTCTTGCCCTCCTTCTGCTTCTCGAGGAGCTTGCGCTTGCGGGTGATGTCACCGCCGTAGCACTTCGCGAGGACGTCCTTGCGCATCGCCCGGATGCTCTCGCGGGCGATGATCCGCGCGCCGATCGCCGCCTGGATCGGCACCTCGAACTGCTGGCGCGGGATGAGCTTGCGGAGCCGCTCGGTCATCAGCGTGCCGTAGGCGTAGGCCTTGTCGCGGTGCACGATCGCGCTGAACGCGTCGACCTGCTCGCCCTGCAGCAGGATGTCGACCTTGACGAGGTCCGCGGCCTGGTCGCCGGTGGGCTCGTAGTCGAGCGAGGCGTAGCCCTGCGTCTTGCTCTTCAGCTGGTCGAAGAAGTCGAACACGATCTCGCCGAGGGGCATCTCGTAGCGGATCTCGACGCGGTCCTCGCCCAGGTACTCCATGCCGAGCAGGGAGCCGCGGCGCGACTGGCAGAGCTCCATGATCGCGCCGACGTAGTCCTTCGGCGCGAGGATGGCCGCGCGCACCATCGGCTCGCGGACCTCGACGATGCGACCGCCCGGGAACTCGGACGGGTTCGTGACCTCGGTCACGGAGTTGTCCTCGTTCGTCACCTCGTAGACCACGCTGGGCGCGGTCGTGATGAGGTCGAGGCCGAACTCCCGCGACAGGCGCTCGGTGATGATCTCGAGGTGCAGCAGACCGAGGAAGCCGCAGCGGAAGCCGAAGCCGAGCGCGACCGAGGTCTCGGGCTCGTACACGAGCGCGGCGTCGGAGAGCTTGAGCTTGTCGAGCGCCTCACGCAGGTCCGGGTAGTCGGAGCCGTCGATCGGGTACAGGCCCGAGAAGACCATCGGCTTCGGGTCCGTGTAGCCGGGCAGTGCCTCGGTCGCGGGGCGCTGCGCGCTCGTGACGGTGTCGCCGACCTTCGACTGGCGGACGTCCTTCACCCCGGTGATGAGGTACCCGACCTCGCCGACCGAGAGTCCCTTGGTCGGCTTCGGCTCCGGGCTGGAGACGCCGATCTCGAGGATCTCGTGGGTCGTCCGCGTCGACATCATCTGGATCTTCTCGCGCGGCTTGATCGTCCCGTCGATCATGCGGACGTAGGTGACGACACCGCGGTAGCTGTCGTACACCGAGTCGAAGATCATCGCGCGCGGCTCGGCGTCGACGGTGCCGACGGGCGCCGGGACGGAGCCCACGACCCGGTCGAGCAGCTCGGGCACGCCCGCACCGGTCTTGCCGGACACGCGCAGCACGTCCTCCGGCTTGCCGCCGATGAGCTGCGCGAGCTCGGCCGCGTACTTGTCCGGGTCGGCGGCGGGCAGGTCGATCTTGTTGAGGACCGGGATGATCTCGAGGTCGTTCTCGAGCGCCAGGTACAGGTTGGCGAGCGTCTGCGCCTCGATGCCCTGGGCCGCGTCGACGAGCAGGATGGCGCCCTCGCACGCGGCGAGGGACCGCGAGACCTCGTACGAGAAGTCGACGTGTCCGGGGGTGTCGATCATGTTCAGGGCGAAGGTCTGCCCGTCGAGCTCCCACGGCATGCGGACGGCCTGGGACTTGATCGTGATGCCGCGCTCGCGCTCGATGTCCATGCGGTCGAGGTACTGCGCACGCATCGCCCGCTCCTCGACGATGCCGGTGATCTGCAGCATGCGGTCGGCCAGCGTGGACTTGCCGTGGTCGATGTGCGCGATGATGCAGAAGTTGCGGATCGCCTCGGCCGGGGTCGCGGCGGGCTCGAGCGGCGCGGATGCTTGTGGGCTCACGGTTCCTCAGGGGGTCGGTGCGGTCGAACGATTGTCCCACGGTTGCACGCGGGCAGCGCGCACCGGCGGCCGACCTGTGGAGGCGCGGGACGGACCGCGACGGTGTGCAGGACTGCCTGGAGGCGCGTGGCGGGGTCGCCACGGGCCTCCCGTCCGTCAGACGGTCACCGAGACGGGCGCGGGCAGCGCGCCCAGGCCGCGGCGCAGGTCCTCGACGGTCGCCGCCAGGCAGACCCGGATCCAGCCCTCGCCGGAGCGACCGAACGCACTGCCCGGCGCGACCGCGACGTGCTCGCGGTGCAGGAACGCGAGCGCCCACTCAGCGACGTCGCCCTGCGAGGCGTGCGAGACGTCGATCCACAGGTAGAAGGCGCCGCGCGGGTCGAGGTAGCGGATGCCCGCCGCGTCGAGGACCTCCTTCGCGACGGCGAGGTTCGCCCGGTAGTGCTCGCGCGCGTCCTGCACGGCCTGGTGGTCGCCCACGATCGCCGCGAGGGCGGCCCACTGGTCCGGCTCGGCGACGCAGCTGATCATGGCCTCCTGCGTCGTGCGCATCGTCGGCCCCATGCCCTTCGGCGTCACCAGGTAGCCGACGCGGACGCCGGTCATCGCGTACGTCTTGCTCAGCGAGAAGGCGGTGAAGACCCGGTCGTCCTCGTCGAGCGCCGCGATGCTGACGTGGCGCGTGCCGTGGGTGAAGTACTCGTAGACCTCGTCGCTGACCACCCAGAGGTCGTGCCGTTTCGCCAGTGCGAGCAGGGCGCGGAGGGTCTCCTCGCCGAACACCGAGCCGAGCGGGTTCGACGGCGAGTTCACCACGATGGCGCGGGTGTGCTCGGTGATGCTCGCCTCGAGCGCCTCGAGGTCCGGCTCGAAGTCGTGCTGTGGCTCGAGCCGGTACGGCACCGGGGTCGCCCCGATGATGTGCGCGTTCATCGTGAAGGTCGTGTAGCCGGGGTCCGGCACGAGGACCTCGTCGCCCGGGCTCAGCACGAGGGTCATCGCCTGGAACAGCGCCTGGGTCGCGCCGATCGTCATCCAGACCTGCTCGACGTCGACGTCGATGCGGTTCTCGCGGCGGAGCTTGTCGCGGATCGCCTCGCGGAGCGGCGTGACGCCGCCGTTCGGCGTGTAGTCGGTGCGGTCCTCGGTCCAGGCGCGGCGGGCGGCCTCGCCGATGTGCGGGGCGACCGGCACGTCGGGCTCGCCGATGACGAGCATCGCCACGTCGGTGCCGTCCGCGCGGAGCAGGGCGGCCTGCTCGTAGACGCGGCGGATGCCGGAGGCCGGGACGGAGTCGATGCGCGGGGCGAGTGAGGGCACCTCGTCACGGTAGCCCGTCCGTGTTGCGGGGTCGTTTCCGCCGCTCGTGGACCCATTCGGCGTCGTGGCGCTCGACCGGCGCGTCGCTCGACCGGTGCCTCGCTCGACCGGCGCGTCGCTCGTTCGGCGCGTCGCTCGTTCGGCGCGTCGGGGCTTTGGTGGTCCGTGGGTCTGCTGGTAGGGTTGGTGGCTGGCTTCCGCGTTCCCCGCCCACGGGTGGAACGCGATGCGACAGAGGGCCCCTCTACCCGACGTCGCGACCACCCGTAGCAGACGAACAAGGAGCAACACGCATGGCGAACATCAAGTCGCAGATGAAGCGCATCAAGACCAACCTCAAGGCCCAGGAGCGCAACAAGGCCTACCGCTCGGAGCTCAAGACGGTCATCCGTCACACGAACGAGGCCGTCGTCGCCGGCGACAAGGACAAGGCCGTCGCGGCCCTGGCCCTCGCGTCGAAGAAGCTCGACAAGGCCGTGAGCAAGGGCGTCATCCACAAGAACCAGGCGGCGAACCGCAAGTCGGCCATCGCCAAGAAGGTCTCCGCGCTCTGAGCGTCTGACACCTGCACGAGAGCCCCGCACCGTTGGTGCGGGGCTCTCGTCGTTCCGGGCTTGTGCGCGTCGCGGTTGATTCAGTGCGACGCCCTACGAGCGATCGCCGACGAGCGATCGCCGACGAGCGATCGCCGACGAACCAGGGATCCGACATCGAACCAGCGACGCTCGCTGGTTCGACGTCGGGTCCGTGGTTCCATCCGGGAGGCGCGTCCCGGCTCAGCGCTCCTCGCCGCGTCGAGCGATGGTCCGGACCATGACCTCGAGCGCGTAGTGCGCGTCGCGCGACCCGCCCTTCACCGCGGTGTCCGCCGCCGCGATGCTCGTGATCGCGTTCGCCAGCCCCGCCTCGCTCCACCCCGCGACGTCGCGCTGCGCGCGCTGGACCTGCCACGGCGCCATGCCGAGCGCGGACGCCGCCTGACCGCTCGGCCCGCGGAAGGCGCTGACCTTCGCCATCGTGCGGACCTTGCTCGCGAACGCGGCGACGATCGGCACGGGTGCCTCCCCCGTCGCCAGGGCGTGCCGCAGCTCGACGATCGCCGGGGCCGAGCGGCCCGCGAGCGCGATGTCCGCGACCTTGAACGCGTTCGTCTCGACGCGGCCGCCGTAGTACTTGTCGACGGTCCGGTCGGTGATCTCCTCGGCCTCGTCCGCCAGCAGCTGCCGACAGGCGGCCGCGAGCTCCGCGAGGTCGTCCGAGAACGCCGCGACGAGCGTGCGGACCGCCGAGGGCGCGATCTTCCGCCGGGCGGCCCGGAACTCGGCGTTGACGAAGTCGATCTTGTCGGTGTCGCGCTTGAGCTCGTCGCACTGGACCTCGACGCCCCCGCCGACGCCGCTGCGGATGGTGTCGAGCAGCTTCTTGCCCCGCACGCCGCCACCGTGGCGGAGGACCAGCGTGACGTCGTCGGCGGGCGCCTGCAGGTACGAGATCGTCTCGGTGATGAAGGCGTCGGTGCACTTCTCGACGTTCGTCACCCGCACGAGTCGCGGTTCACCGAAGAGCGACGGGCTCGCGAGCGTCGCCAGGAGGCCCGGGGCGTACTGGTCCGCCTCGAGGTCGTGCACCTCGAGCGCCGGGTCCTCGCCGACGAGCAGGTCACGGAGGACGCTGCTCGCACGCTCGGCCAGGAACTGCTCGGGCCCGGTGACGAGCACGACGGGCGCCGGTCGGACGCCGGACCACGGCACCTGGTCGATCTTGGCGGCGGCGCGCGTGGGCTTCTTGGCGGGCATGCGTTCCTTCCGTCGGCTCCGGGGCGAGCTGGTCGGGGCCTGGTCCGATCCTACGGGCCGCCGCCGACGCAGCCGCCACCGTCCTGACCGTTGCCGACGGAACAGCCACCGGCCGGCCCGTCGCCGACGGAGCAGCCACCATCCGGACTGTCGCAGCAGCCGGCACGTTCGCGCCCAGCGCGGGCGCCGACGGCGGCGGAGCCGTCCGCTCGGTCCAGACCTGCAGTGCACCGTCGGCCGAGCGCGAGACCACGATGGTGCCCTGCTCGTCGGTGCGGAACGCGGTCGTCCCCGCCGCGCGGAGGGCGTCGAGCGCCGACGCCGTGGGGTGCCCGTAGGTGTTGTCGGCGCCGACGCCGATGAGCCCGATCGGCGCCGCGAGCTGCCGGTACAGCGCAGGGTCCTGGTCGGCGGACCCGTGGTGGGCGACCTTCACCACGTCGGGGTGCGGCTCCACGATCCGTCGGAGCCGCCGTTGCGCGCGCTCCCCGAGATCGCCGAGGAACACTCCCGTCACACACGCGGTGCACGCGGCGCCGCGCATCGTCTCGAGAACGAGACTCGCGTCGTTGCCGGAGCCCGGCGAACCGGCCGGCGGCCACGCCAGCCGCCAGTCCAGGGCGCCGAGGGTGCCCGACGTCCCGTTGTCGGCGGTGTGGACCTCGACGCCCGCCCGGTCGAGCTCCTCGACGACGCGGTCGTCCTCGGGCCGGCCGATCCGCCCGACGAGTGCCCGCGCCACCCGGTCCGCCACGGCCCCGACCGCGCCGACGTGGTCGCGGTCGAAGTGGGTGAGCACCAGCAGGTCGATGCGGTCGACCCCGAGCAGGTCGAGGCACCGGAGCAGCAGTCCCTCGTCGTCCCCGGTGTCGACGAGCGCGACCGGCCCGGCGCCGTCTCGGACCAGGACGGCGTCGCCCTGGCCGACGTCGCACGCGACGACCGACCAGTCCCCGGGAACGGTCGACCGCACGACGAGCCGCGGGACCGCCACGACCCCGAGGCCGATGGCGACGACGGCCCCGGCTGCCACCAGCGCCGATGTCCGTCGGCGCCGGTCCGCGAGCACGGCAGCGGCCAACGCCGTGCTCGCCGTCCCCGCCGTCGCGGCGCCGAGCGGTCCGGCCGGCCAGTCGAGTGTCGCCGCGGGCAGCGCCGCGACACCGTGTGCGATCGCGCCGATCGCCGCGGCGGGCGCCCAGGCGACGTGGGCGACCACCCCGGCGCCCCAGGGCCACACCGGAGCGAGCAGGCAGGCGAGGAGTCCGGTCAGGGTGACGACCGGCGCGAGGGGCTCCGTCAGCAGGTTCGCGGGCACGGCGTAGGTCGGCAGCGACGGGGCGAGCACGACCGTCACCGGCCAGCACGCGAGCTGTGCCGCGACCGGGATCGCCACGGCAGCGGCCACGGCTCGACCCCACCGCTCGGCGAGCAGCGCGGTCAGCGGCGGGGCGAGCACGATGATGCCGCCCGTAGCGAGCACCGACAGCGCGAACGCTGGAGCCCTGGCGTACCAGGGATCGACCACCAGCATGCCGAGCACCGTCAGCGCCAGCAGCGGGACCCCGCGGAGCGGTCGACCGGAGAGCCGGACGGCCAGCACGATGACCGCCATCACCGCCGCGCGCACGATCGACGGATCCGGGCGCACGAGCACCACGAACGCCACGAGGAACCCGACGGCCACGACCACCCGGACCACCCGCGGGAGCCCGAACGCTCGACACCCGGCCACGACGAGCGCGACGAGGACGGCGCAGTTCGACCCGGACACCGCCGTCAGGTGCGTCAACGCGGTGGTCTCCATCGCGGCCTCGGTCGCCGGATCGAGACCGCTGCGGTCCCCGATCGCCAAGCCGCGCAGGAGCGCACCGCCGGGTTCGGGCAGCCCGTCCGTCACGGTCACGAACGCCTGCCGAACGCGGTCCGTCCACGCGAGCAGCCCGGTCGGTGGCACGACCAGCGGACGTCCGCGCAGGAAGACCACCGCGGCGGTCGGGGACCCGTCGTCGTCGAGCTGCACCGTCCCGCGCACGCGGAGCGTCGACCCGGCCGCCGCAAGGAGCCGCTCGCCGGGAACCACGCGCACCGGGACAGCGAGCCCACCGACGGAGTCGAGCGCACGCATCGTGCCCGTCGTGGACCGGTCGGTGGCGGCGAGGTCCCGGGTGAGCACGACCTCGACGGACACGGTCCGCCCCGACCGGTCGACGAGTGCCCCCGGCGACCGCTCGGGCGCACCCACCGCGACGGCCACCGCGACCAGCGCACAGCAACCGGCGGTGATCAGGGCGACGCCGAGCACACCGCGCACCGCCGCCCCGCGGTCGCCCGACGACGGGTCGGGGACCACGGCGCCCTCGTCGTCGGTGCCGGACCTGTCGTGCCGTCCGGACCGCGCGAGCACCACGAGCACCAGGACGACGACGAGGCCGACCGCCCCGGCCGACGCAGCACACCACCACGAGGCGCACGGCGTCCCGACGAGCAGCACGGCTTCGACCCACGCGAACACCACCGGAACCGCCAGACGCAGCTCGGCCGCCCGCGGGCGCAGATCCCTGACGCTCGAGCGCACGTCCACGCTCAGACCCGGACCCGGTCGCGCAGCTCGGCGAGCCGCGTCTCCCCGATGCCGCTGACCTGGAGCAGGTCGTCCACGGCCGTGAAGCCGCCGTGCTCCTCCCGCCACGCCAGGATGCGCGCCGCGAGTGCCGGGCCGATGCCCGGCAGCGTCTCGAGCGTCGCTTGGTCGGCGGTGTTCAGGTCGACGACAGCCGCAGCGGCGTCCTCACCGCCCGCGCCGCTGCCCCCTGCGGCACCGCCGGCGCCTGACCCCCCGCCACCCGAGCCACCAACCCCCGGCGCATCCGGCCGGAGCGCGTCGGGTACCGGTCCCTCGCCGATCCGCGGCACGTACAGACGCTCCCCGTCCACCACCGGACGAGCGAGGTTGAGCCGCGCGAGGTCGGCGTCGCCCGTGGCACCCCCGGCACGCTGCAGCGCCTCGTCCACGCGCGTCCCGGCGGGGACCTCGACGACCCCGGCCCGGGCGACCGCGCCGACCACGTACACGGAGACCACCGCCGGGGTCGGCGAGCCGGAGGCCGTGCCGGAGACCTCGCCGGAGCCCGCCTTCGACCGGGCCGAGGCACCCGCATCCGGCACGCCGTCGGGGCCCCCGCTGACCGCCGCCGACGACGGGCCGCTCGTCACCGTCACACCGGCCGACGAGTGCGTCCCGAGCGTGCCGAGGGCGACGACCACCAGGGCGAGCACGACCACCACCGCAGCCAGCACCACGGCCGTCCGCGGCGACAGCGCGAACCGGGACATCCACGACCCGCCACCGGGCCGTCCAGGAGACGAAGCAGTCATGCCCGGCACGGTAGGTCGGCCGCGGGGACGGCGACGGCCCGGCGGTCCCTCCTGTGGAGGATCCCGCCGGGCCGCTCAGCTGGGGAGGACTGCCGCCTGCCAGCGAGCGGCCAGCCAGCCGGCCGTCAGCCCGCCGGCCGTCAGCCCGCCTGCCAGCCGGCCGTCAGCCAGCCGGTCGTCAGCCAGCTGGTCGTCAGCCAGCCGGTCGTCAGCCCACCCCCGCAGCAGGCGCCGTGTCAGCCCTTGATCGCGATGTTCACGAGCTTCGGCGCCCGCACGATGACCTTCACGATCTCGCGGTCGCCGATGTACCGCTGCACGTTCGCCGACGCGCGCGCGAGCTGCTCGAGCTCGTCGGCCTCGATCGACTTCGACACCTCGAACGAGTCCCGCACCTTGCCGTTGACCTGCACGACCGCGGTGAGGGTGTCCTGCACGAGGAGCGTCGGGTCGGCCTTCCGCCAGCCGTACGTGGCGACGGTCGCCTCGTAGCCCAGCTTCTCCCACATCTCCTCGCCGGTGTACGGCGCGAAGACGGCGAGGGCGAGGGCGATCGTCTCGACGGCCTCGCGTACGGCCGGGTCGCCGGCACCGGGGCCGCTGTCGACGGCCTTGCGGGTGACGTTGACCAGGTCCATCAGGCGCGCGATCACGACGTTGAACTTGAACGCCTCCATCATCCCCGGCGCATCGGCGAGGAACCGGTGCGTCACCTGGCGCAGGGCGCGGTCGCCGTCGGCCCACACGGCGTCGGGGGTCGACGTGACGTCGAGCGCCAGACGGTAGGCGCGGGCGAGGAAGCGCGCGGACGCCGACGGTGACACGTCCTCCCAGTTGATGTCGTCCTCCGGCGGACCGGCGAAGCCCATCACGAGACGGATCGCGTCGACACCGTTCGCGTCGAGCTCGTCACCGAGCGAGACACCGCCCTTCGACTTCGACATCTTCGAGCCGCCGGACAGCACCATGCCCTGGTTGAGCAGCGCCGAGAACGGCTCGGTGAAGTCGAGGTAGCCGAGGTCGAACAGCACCTTCGTGACGAAGCGCGCATACAGCAGGTGCAGGATCGCGTGCTCGATGCCGCCGATGTACTGGTCGACCGGCGCCCACTTCCGCGCGGCCTCGGGGTCGAACGCCTGCGTGTCGTCCTGGGCGGACAGGAAGCGCAGGAAGTACCACGACGAGTCGACGAACGTGTCCATCGTGTCGGTGTCGCGCGTCGCCGGGGTGCCGTCGACCGGGTTCGGCACGTTCACCCAGTCGGTTGCCCCGCCGAGCGGCGAGGTCCCCTTCGGCTTCAGGTCGAGGCCCTCGGTCGACGGCAGGCGCACCGGCAGCTGGTCCATCGGGACGGGGTGCTCGGTGCCGTCGGCGCCGTGGATGATCGGGATCGGGGTGCCCCAGAAACGCTGGCGCGAGATGAGCCAGTCGCGCAGGCGGTAGGTCTTCGCGGCCCGGCCGGTCCCGCGCTCCTCGAGCAGGGAGATCGCGGCGGTGATCGCGTGCTGCTTCGACATGCCGTCGAGCGGTCCGGAGTTGATCATCCGGCCCTGGCCGGTCAGCGCCTCGCCGGTCGCCACCGGGTCGAGGGCGGGCAGGTCCTCGAGCGTCGCGCCCTCGGGGATCACCGGGATCGCGCCGGTCACCGGCTGGTTGGTGTCGACGACGACCTGCACCGGCAGGTCGAACGCCCGGGCGAAGTCGAGGTCGCGCTGGTCGTGCGCCGGCACGGCCATGACGGCGCCGTGGCCGTAGTCGGCGAGGACGTAGTCGGCAGCCCAGATCGGCAGGCGCTCCCCCGTGAGCGGGTGGATCGCGGAGCGACCGAGCGGTACGCCGGTCTTCGGCCGGTCGGCGTTCTGCCGGTCGATCTCCGAGGTCTTCTGCGTCGCGGTCAGGTACTCGTCGAACGCCTCGCGCACCGCGGGCTCGGCAGACGACACCAGCTCCGCCGCCAGGTCGGAGTCCGGTGCCACGACCAGGAACGTCACCCCGTGGATCGTGTCCGGCCGCGTGGTGAACACCGTGACGGGCTCGTCGCGCCCCTCGATGACGAAGTCGACGTCGGCACCGACCGAGCGGCCGATCCAGTTGCGCTGCTGCGCGATGACCTTCGCCGGCCACCGACCCTCGAGCTGGTTGAGGTCGTCGAGCAGTCGGTCGGCGTACTTCGTGATCGCGAAGTACCACTGCGTCAGCTTCTTCTTGACGACGACGGCGCCGGAGCGGTCCGAGGTGCCGTCGGGCAGCACCTGCTCGTTCGCGAGCACGGTCTGGTCCACCGGGTCCCAGTTGACCCAGCTGTCCTTCCGGTAGGCCAGGCCCTTCTCGTACATCTTCAGGAACAGCCACTGGTTCCACTTGTAGTACTCGGGGTCCGAGGTGTGGATCTCGGTCGTCCAGTCGAACGACGGCGCGTACCGCTTGAACGACGCCTTCTGCTGCTCGATGTTCGCGTACGTCCACTCCGCCGGGTCGACGCCGCGCTTGATCGCCGCGTTCTCGGCGGGCAGCCCGAAGGAGTCCCAGCCGATGGGGTGCAGGACGTTGAAGCCCTGCTGCCGCCAGTAGCGCGCCACGAAGTCTCCGAGCGCCCAGTTCTCGGCGTGCCCCATGTGCAGGTCGCCGGACGGGTACGGGAACATCTCGAGGATGTACTTGCGCGGGCGCGAGTCGTCGAGGTCGGTCGTGAAGAGCCCGAGCTCCTCCCAGCGGGGCTGCCACTTCTCCTGGATGCGGCGGAAGTCGTAGGCGTCCGGGTCGACGGCGTCGTGCTCGGTCGAGTGCGCAGTGGAGTGCTCGGTGGTCACGATCACCAAGGGTACAAGGCCTGGAGGCCCGCCCCGGCCCCGCCGACGCACCGCCCGTCCGGCGGACGGTCACCGGATCGAGCGGGCGGCTCCGTCCGTGACCAGGCGCCCGTCACGCATCCGCAGGGTCCGGTCCACGAGGTCGGCCGGCACCGGCACGTGCGACACGACGAGGACCGTGCGACCGGCCTGCCGCGCGGCACCGACGAGGTCACGCAGCACGGCGTCGCCGAGGTCCGGGTCGACGTCGGCCGTCGGCTCGTCGAGCACCAGCACCGGGAAGGCGTGCAGCAGCGCTCGGGCGAGCGCGAGCCGGTGCGCCTGTCCGCCGGACAGCAGCCCGCCACGCTCCCCCACCGGGGCGTCCAGCCCGCCGCGCCGTTCGCCCCACGGTCCGAGCCCCACGCGGTCGAGCACGTCGACGAGCTCGGCGTCCGTGGCGGTGTCGCGCGCGAACAGCAGGTTCTGCCGCACCGACTGGTCGAACACGAACGGGTCCTGCTCCACCAGACCGACCCGGGCGCGGACCGCGTCGGGGTGCATCGTCCGGGCCTCGACCCCGTCGAGCGTGTAGGAGCCCTCGTGGTCGACGAACCGCACCAGGGCGTCCACGAGCGTCGACTTCCCGGCGCCGCTCGGGCCCTCGAGCACGACGACCTCACCCGGCTGCAGGTCGAGCGACACCCGGTCGACCGCCGGCGTCGCTGCACCGGGCCACCGCACCGTCACGTCGCGCAGCGCCACCCGGACCGGCCCGTCGACGACGAGCTCCGCCGGATCGGCCGGTGCGTCCGGCTCCGGCACGATGCCGTCCGGCAGCACCGCGGGCACGACCTGCTCGACGCGTTCCGCGGCGGCACGGACCCGTCGGAGCGTCAGGACGGCGAGCGGCACCCCGCCGACGACCTCGAAGAGCGCGAGGGGCACGAAGACGGCGAGCGCCCAGAGCGGACCGCCCAGGGCACCCGAGACGACCGCGGGCGCGCCGACCGCGAGGACCCCGACCACCGCGCCCCCACCGACCAGGCTGACGAGCGCCCCGACGAGCGACTCGACGGTCGCGCGACGCCGGACGGCTCGGGTCACGCGTGCGTCGAGCGCCGCCACGGCCGCGAGGCGGTCGGGCAGCGTGCCGTACGCGGTGAACACGTCGAGGGTCCGGACGGTGTCGAGCACCAGGTCGGCCACGCGTCCTCGCTCGGCGGCCGTCTCGCGGTCCGACCGACGCGCGACGGCGAGCGTCGCGACCGTGCCGAGCAGCGCGGCGAGCGCGAGGGCGACGACGAGGACGACCGCCGCCGGCCACCAGACCACCGCGACCGCCACGACCGAGAGCAGGGCGACGACGGCCGCCGAGACGAGCGGCCCGACCACCCGGATCGGCAGGTCCTGCAGCCGGTCGGTGTCGGTGACGAGCCGGGTGAGCAGGTCGCCGCGCCCGGTGGCCCCGAGCCCGGCCGGCGCGACCGAGGCGAGCCGTCGGTACATCTCGGTCCGGACGACGGCGAGCTGGCGGAAGGACGCGTCGTGCCCGGCGAGCCGGTCGACGTAGCGCAGCGCTGCACGGCCGAGGGCGAACGCGCGCACCCCGACCATGACGAGCGTCAGGTACAGGATCGGTGGCTGCTCGGCCGCACGGGTGATGAGGTAGCCGCTCGCGGCGAGGAGCGCGACCGCGCAGACCGCACTGAGCGTGCCGGCGGACACCGCCTTCGCCCAACCGGCCCCGTGCGGCAGGGCCAGCCGCAGGACGGAGGTGGGACGGGCCTCCCGGCTCATGCGCGTGCCTCCTGTCGGTGCGTCACGGTCACGGCTCCCCCGGGGCGGAGGTCGACGCGGACGTCCGCGGCGGCCAGCACGGCGGGGCGGTGGCTCGCCACCACGACGACCGCACCCTCGGCCGCGAGCGACCGCACGGCCTCGACGACGGTGCGTTCCGCGTCGGCGTCGAGGGCCGACGTCGGCTCGTCGAGCAGGACGAGCGGGGTGCGTGCGCGACGGGCCCGGTAGAGGGCACGCGCGACCGCGACACGCTGCGCCTGGCCGCCGGACAGGCCGGCTCCCCCAGGTCCGACCGGGAGGCCCGGCTCGAGTCCCAGCCCCGCCTCGCCCAGGGCGCGGCGCACGTCGTGGTCGTCGGGTCGCGTGTGCAGGGCGACGTTCTCGGCGACCGTGCCACGGACCAGGCGGGGGCGCTGGTCGCCCCAGGTCGTGCGGTCCGCACGGGACGCGCCTGCCGGGCCGGGCACGGTCACCGTGCCGTCGTGCGGCAGGACGCCGCGGATCGCGGCGACGAGGCTGGACTTGCCGGAGCCGCTGGGTCCGGCGAGCGCGACGACGGTGCCGGGAGCGGCGCGCAGGTCGAGCGGGCCGACGACGACGTCCGGCCGGCGGACCACCACGCCCTCGAGCACCAGGTCTGTGGCCGGGCCGGCGAGGTCGTCGGAGGCGTCGGCGCCGGACGCCTCGATGCCGACGCCGGTCGACGCCGTGCGGCCGCGGTCGTCGAGGACGTCGAGGACGGCGCCGGACGCCTCGACGCCGTCCTGGGCGGCGTGGAAGTCGGCGCCGACCTGGCGGAGGGGCGCGAAGGCCTCCGGGGCGAGGACGAGGACGAACATCGCGGCACCGAGGCCGAGCGACCCGTCGACGAGCCGGACGCCGATCGACACCGCGACGAGGGCGACGGACAGGCTGGCCGCGAGCTCGAGGGCGAATCCGCTGACGAAGGACAGCCGCAGGACCCCGATCGTGCCGCGGCGGTACTCGTCGGTGACGGTGGCGATCCGCCCGACCTGGCGACGGGCACGTCCGAAGACCTTGAGGGTCGCGAGGCCCTCGACCGCCTCCGTGAACGCGCCACCGAGACGGGTGAGGGCGTCGGACTGCCGCCGCTGGAGCGCCTGGGTCGCCAGACCGATGAGCACCATGAAGACGGGGATCACCGGCATCGCGAGCACGATGACGACCGCGCTCGTCAGGTCGCCGAGCCCGATCGCGACGAGGAGGACCGGGGTCGCGACGGCGGTGAGCGCGAGCTGCGGGACGTAGCGCCCGAAGTAGGCGTCGAGGGCGTCGAGCCCGGGGCCGAGGGCCGTGGCGAAGCCCGCGCTCGACCGCTCTGCGAGCCAGGACGGGCCGCGCTCCGCCGCGCGGGCCAGGACGGTCGCGCGCAGCTCGCTCTTCACCGTCGCGCCGGCCCGGGCCGCGAGGTCGTCGGTCGCCCAGGCCGCGACGGCCCGGACCACGAACGCGCCGGCGAGCAGCGCGAGCGTCGGGACGAACGCGGCGGGGACGTCCCCGTTGGCGAGCCGGCCGTCCCGGACCGCGTCGACGCCGAGCGTGACCGCCGTGGCGATCCCCCACGCGATGCCGATCGTCGCGAGCGTGCGGACCAGGCCCGTCGCCGCGGAGGCGACGACGGACCAGCGCGCGGCACGCGACAGGCGGAGCAGGCGGGGGTCGAGCGGCTTCACCGGGGTCTCCTAGTGCGCGGCCTGGTCGATGTGCGCCCGGGACACGCGCTTCCGGAACACCCAGTAGGTCCACGCCTGGTAGGCGAGCACGAGCGGCACGAAGACCAGCGCCACCCAGCTCATCACCGTCAGCGTGTACTGGCCGCTCGACGCGTTCGTGACGTTCAGGCTGTTCGCCGGGTCGTTCGACGCGGGCATGACGTCCGGGAAGATCGCCGTGAACATCGCGAGGACCACCGCGGCGATCGTGACCGCCATCAGCGTGAACGCGCGGCCCTCCTTGCCCCAGACGGTGCAGAGCACGGCCAGGACGAGCGCGAGTGCGGCGACGACCGAGAGCACGAGGCTGGCCGGGGTCGCGCGGACGAACGCCATGGACACCAGGAACGCGGCGGCGACGACGATCGTCAGGACGCCCGCCCGGGTCGCCAGGCGCTTCGCCCGCTCGCGGATGTCGCCCTCGGTCTTCAGCGCGACGAACACCACGCCGTGGGTGAAGAACACCAGCAGGGTGGCGAGCCCGGTCAGCAGCGCGAAGGGGTTGAGCAGGTCGAGGAACGTGCCGGTGAAGTTGTGTCCGGCGTCCATCGGGATGCCCCGGACGACGTTGCCGAACGCCACGCCCCACAGGAACGCCGGAACGGCACTGCCGACGACGATCATCAGGTCGAAGCGGCGCTTCCACTCCGGGTGCTTCCGCTGGTGGCGGTACTCGAACGACACCCCGCGGGCGATGAGCGCCACCAGGATGAGCAGCAGCGCGAGGTAGAAGCCGGAGAACATCGTCGCGTACCACTCCGGGAACGCCGCGAACAGGCAGGCCCCGGCGACGATCACCCACGTCTCGTTGAGGTCCCAGACCGGGCCGATCGTGTTGATGAGGACACGGCGGTCGGTGTCGTCCTTGCCGAGGAACGGCAGGGACATGCCGACGCCGAAGTCGAAGCCGTCGAGGACGAAGTACCCGACGAAGAAGAGTCCGACGATCGCGAACCAGAGAACGGGCAGGTCCATCTCAGTACACCGTCACTTCGTGCTTGACCTCGCCGGTGGCCTCGTCGACCTCCGCAGGGGCGGCGGGGCCCTCCTGCGCGACCTTCTTGATGAGCTTGAACTCGACGACCGCGAGCGCACCGTAGATCAGCGTGAACACCACGAGCGAGATGAGGACCTCGACCCCGGTGACGTTCGGCGAGACACCGTCCGCCGTGCGGAGCAGGCCGAACACCAGCCACGGCTGACGACCCATCTCGGTGAAGACCCAGCCCATGATCATCGCGGCCATCGGGAGCGGGACCGACCAGGTCGCCACGCGCCAGACCCAGCGCTGCGTGGGGAACCGGCCCTTGCGGGTCAGCCAGAGGCCGACGACCGAGACGAGGACCGCGCCGACACCGAGGGCGATCATCCAGCGGAACGACCAGTAGGTCACCCAGATGATCGGCTTGTAGTCACCGGGGCCGTAGACCTGCGAGTACTGCGCCTGCAGGTCGTTGATGCCCTCGACCGTGCCGGTGAAGGTGTGGGTCGACAGGAAGGACAGCAGGTACGGGATGCGGATCGAGAACAGCTCGTGGACCCCATCGGGGGTGCCGAGCGTGAAGATCGAGAACGAGGCGTCCTTGCCCGTCGAGGTGTTGTACAGCGCCTCGGCCGCGGCCATCTTCATCGGCTGCGTGTCGACCATCGTCAGCCCGAGCTGGTCGCCGGACAGCACGGTCAGCGCACCGGACGCGAGCATCGTCCACATGCCGAACTTGAGCGCCGGCATCATCGTCTCGAGGTTCTGGTTGCGGGCGAGGTGCCAGGCGGCGACCGCGATGATGACCGAGGCCGCGACCATGAACGCACCGAAGAGCGTGTGCGGGAAGGCGGCCAGCGCGACCTTGTTCGTCAGGACGGCCCAGATGTCGGTGAGCTCGGCGCGGCCCTTCGCCTCGTTGATCGCGAAGCCGACGGGGTGCTGCATGAAGGCGTTCGCCGCCAGGATGAAGTACGCCGACATCATCGTGCCGACGCTGACGCACCAGATGCTCGCCAGGTGCAGGGCCCGCGGCAGGCGGTCCCAGCCGAAGATCCAGATGCCGATGAACGCCGCCTCGAAGAAGAACGCGAGGATGCCCTCGAGCGCGAGCGGCGCCCCGAACACGTCACCGACGAACCGCGAGTAGTTCGACCAGTTCATCCCGAACTGGAACTCCTGCACGATGCCGGTGACGACGCCCATCGCGAAGTTGATGAGGAAGATGCGACCGAAGAACCGGGTCAGCTGCAGGTAGTGCGCACGCCCGGTCCGCACCCACGCCGACTGGAACACGGCGACGACGAGCGCCATGCCGATGGTCAGCGGGACGAAGAGGAAGTGGTAGATCGTCGTCAGACCGAACTGCCACCGCGACAGGATCAGGGGGTCGAGGATGTCGTTCATGCGGCGTGTCCGAGCCGGTCCGCCGCGCGCTGTTCGTGCACGAGAGATGCCTCTTCCGAGAGGAGGAACTAGTACTTGTCACCCCGTCGGGACACCTCCACGCTACCGGCCGGACACCTGCTTCGACAAGTTGTAGAGACGCACTCTGCACGAACGTGCAGCGGCATTGGTCGGCACAACCGTGCGGAACGACGGTGCCTGGGAACGCCGTCCACGAACGAAGACAGGTGCCGGGCCGAAGCCCGACACCTGTCGTTCGATCCTGGTCGGCGCCGCGCGCCGGCCGACTAGAGCAGACCCTCGTCCTGGAGGAACTGCTTGGCGATCTGGGACGCCTTCTCCTTGTCCGTGACGCTCTTCTCGTTCAGCTCGATGAGCTTGTCGGTCGTGAGCTTCTCGTTCACCTCGTCGATGGCGTCGGCAGCCTTCTCGTCGACCTTGTCGGAGACGACCGGGATGACGTTCTGCGGCAGGATCAGGTTCTCCGGGTCCTTCAGCGAGACGAAGTCGTTCGCCTTGATGCTCGGGTCCGCGCTGTAGATGTCGGCGAGCTGGACGGTGCCGTCCTTGAGCGCCTTCACCGTCAGGGCGCCGCCGGAGTCCTCGATCGCCGTGAAGTCGACGTCCACGCCGTAGACCGACTTCAGGCCCTCGGGCCCGTACGGGCGGGTCTGGAACTCGGAGTTCGCGCCGACGGTCAGCTTCTCCTTGACGTTCTTCAGGTCGGACAGGCTCGTGACGTCGTTCTCCTCGGAGAACTGCTTCGTCACGGTGTAGCTGTCCTGGTCCGTCGCCTCGGCCTCGTCGAGGACGCGCAGGCCCTTCGGCAGGGCCTTCTCGAGCGCCTCGTCGATCTGGTCGGCGCTCTTGGCCGTCGACTCCTTGTCGAAGTACTGCAGCAGGTTGCCGCTGTACTCCGGCATGACGTCGATGGCGCCCTTCTCGAGCTGCGGGATGTAGACCTCGCGCTGCCCGATGTTGAAGTTGCGCTGGACGGTGAAGCCGTCCTTCTCGAGCACCTGGGCGTAGAGCTCGGCGATGATCTCGTTGGAGTAGTACTGCTGCGAGCCGATGACGATCGTCTTCGAGTCGGAGGACGCGCTGGAGCCGCTGCTGAGCGGGTCTCCCGACGAGCAGCCGGTCAGGGCTGCTGCGACGCCGAGTGCCGTTGCGGCGGCGAGGGCGACGCGGATCCGTGCTGTGATCACGATGGGTTTCCTTCCGGGATGGGATTGCGGGCTCGCTCGCGCGATCCCTGGCGCTGCCGCGCGGACGGGTCGAGGGTGCCCTTCGGCACCGACGCCCGCTGCAGTGCGGCGAACACGATCTCGAACGCGATCGCGAGTGCGATCACGAGGACGGACGCGCCGAGCATCTCGGCGTAGTCCTGGGTCTTGAGGCCGAGGAAGAAGTAGCCGCCGAGACCTCCGGCGCCGACGTAGGCGGCCAGGGTGGCGGTCGCGACGACCTGGAGCACGGCCGACCGGATGCCGCCGATCAGCAGCGGGAGGCCCAGCGGGACCTCGACCTTCCAGAGGACCTGCCAGCCGGTCATGCCCTGGGCCTTCGCGGCGTCGATCGTCACCGGGTCGACGGACTCGATGCCCGCGTACGCTCCGGCGAGCACCGACGGGATCGCCAGGACCACGAGGGCGAGCAGCGGTGCCTCGAGCCCGATGCCGAGCAACAGGCCGAAGAGCGACAGCACGCCGAGCGTGGGTAGTGCGCGGATGCCGCCGGACAGGGCGATCGAGAAGCCGCGCGCCCGGCCGGTGTGCCCGATCGCGTACCCGATCGGGACCGCGATCAGCGACGCGATGGCGACCGCGAGCAGGGTGATCCACACGTGTTCCCAGAGCCGCTCGGGGATCGCGTTGAAGCCGGTGTAGTTGGCGGGGTCGAACACCCAGCCGAAGGCCTGACCGATGATCACGAGACGACCTCCGCCCGCTGCAGGACCCGGCGCGCGGTGCGACGGCTCCGGGGTGCGCGGCGCGTCCACGGCATCACCAGTCGGCCGAGCGCCACGAGCAGGCCGTCGAGCGCGAAGGCGAGCACGAGGACCATGACGATGCCGGAGAGGATCTCCTCGTAGATGCCACGCGCGAGTCCGTCGGTGAAGAGCGATCCGAGGCTCTGGATGCCGAGCACGGCGCCGACGGTCGTGAGCGAGATCGTCGAGACCGTGACGACCCGCAGGCCCGCGAGCAGGACGGGGCCGGCGAGCGGCAGCTCCACACGGAAGAAGCGCTGCACGGTCGAGTAGCCCATGGCTGTCGAGGCCGCCTTCGTGCCGGCGTCGACCGAGGTCAGGCCGTCCACCGTCGAGCGGACCATGAGCGCCAGGCCGTAGATCGTCAGGCTGATGATCACGTTGACCGGGCTCTGCAGGCTCGTCCCGATGATGCCCGGCAGCGCGACGAAGAGCGCCAGCGACGGGATCGCGTAGAGCAGTCCCGCGAAGGTCACGATGCCGCTGCCGAGCCCGGCGGCGAAGCGCGATCCGCCCGGCCGCTGCAGTCGGACCACCACCCAGCCGATCGGGATGGAGAGCAGGAAGCTGATGATGATCGGTGGGATCGCGATCGCGAGGTGCGCGATCGTGGCGTCACTGATCGTGTCGAGGTTCGACAGGATCCAGTTCACCGCGGTCCCCCACCCTGCGCCGGAGCACCCGGGGCGGTGTCACGCGCCCCGGCCTCTGCTGCCTGCGGCACCGCGGCTGCGGCGTCGACCACCTGGACCGGGCCCGTCAGCACGCCGGCCGCCCGACCGTCACCGTCGACGACGATCGGTCCGGTCGGGGTCTGCTCGACGCGCAGGGCACGCCGTCCGCGCCCGGCACCGATGAAGTTCGCGACGAAGTCGTCAGCGGGCTCGGCCAGGATCTCGGCGGGGGTGCCGAGCTGCGCGATCTCGCCGCCCTTCTTCAGGATGACGACCTGGTCGCCGAGCTTGAACGCCTCGTCGATGTCGTGCGTCACGAAGACGACGGTCTTGCCGAGCTCCCGCTGCAGGCGGATGAGCTCGTCCTGCAGGTCGTTCCGCACCAGCGGGTCGACGGCGCCGAACGGCTCGTCCATGAGCAGGACGTTCGGGTCGACGGCGAGACCACGCGCCACGCCGACGCGCTGCTGCTGGCCGCCGGAGAGCTGGGAGGGGTACCGGTCCGCGAAGGCCCGGTCGAGGCCGACGGTGTCCATCAGCTCGAGCGCACGAGCACGCGCTTCCCCCTTGGAGACGCCGGTCAGCAGCGGGACGGTCGCGATGTTGTCGGCGACCTTCCGGTGCGGCAGCAACCCGGCGTTCTGCATGACGTACCCGATGCGGCGACGGAGCTGCACGGGGTCGACCCCGGCGACGTCCTCGCCGTCGATCTCGACCGTCCCCGACGACGGGTCGACCATCCGGTTGATCATGCGGAGCAGGGTCGTCTTGCCGCAGCCGCTGGAGCCGACGAAGACGGTGGTCGTCCGCGACGGGATGACGAGGCTGAAGTCGTCGACCGCGTTGGTGCCGTCCGGGTACGTCTTGCGCACCGAGCGGAACTCGATCATGTGGGTGCCCTTCTGTTCGGAGGTAGCCCGACTCCGCACGAGCGTACCCGCGCATCGAGGACAGCGTTCCACCGTGACCGGTCATGACGGCTCGCGGACAACGACGCCCGCACTCCCTGTTCGGGAGCACGGGCGTCGGTGGATGGTCCGGTGTGTCGGTCGGGCGCGTCGCGCGGGCGACTGCGGACCGGGCGGCTCCGTGTCAGGCTGCTGCGGCGACCGCCTCTAGGTGGGCACGGCTCATCGTGCGGTACTCCTCGATGAGCGCGGTGTCGGGAGCGGACCGGTCGCGGAGCGCCCGAGCGATCACGGCGTGGGCCGACTCCGCCAGCACGACCCACGCACGCTCCGGACGCTCGCCGAGCGGGTAGCCGAACCGGTCGTGCAGGATCTGCGCAACGGCCGCCCCCAGCGCGGCCATGCGGTCCTCGGCGTCACCGGTGCCGGTGTCCGCGGGGTCACCGAAGCGGATCGCCCGGAAGCCCGGCTCCGACCGGTACATCTCGACGGTCGCGTCGATGAGCGCGTCGTGCGCGTCCTGCCACGTCGTGGCGTCGCTCTCGTCGAGCGCGGTGAGGAAGCGCTCGGCGAGCCGCTGGGTGCTCCGGATCGCCAGTGCCTCGACCACGGCGATGCGGTCCGGGAAGTACCGGTAGACCGTGCCGATCGACGCCCCCGCGCGCTCGGCCACCATGGCGGTGGTCAGCCGCTCGAACCCGATCTCGTCGATCACGGCCGCCGCGGCGTCGAGGAGTCCCGCGAGGCGCGCCGAACTGCGGGCTTGGACCGGCTCGTTCCTGAGCAGTGATGATCCCCCCGGCAGTGCGTTCGATACCTCGGTGACGAGCACGTGTTCTCCTCTTGCGCTCCCGGCGGAGCGCGGTCATGTGGGATGTGACGGAGAGGACTCTCGCACAGACCGGCTGGAACGTGGCTGCGACTCACCCCTGTGGCGCGGTCGCGCGACCGGCGTCGGCGCTCCTCGCGTGGAAGGATGGGGCCATGCCCGACCCGACGCCCCACGAGCCGTCGTTGGCCGAACCGATCCTCCACCGGGCCGCCCGGATCGAGGACGCCGTCCAGGAGTTCCGCGAGCACCGGGCTCGTCGGCGTGGCCTCGTGCCGACCGTGATCCCGTACACGGGCTACGGCGCACCGGGCTGGATCCGCGTGCTCTGCCGGGTGCTGCTGACGCGTCGAGGTCTCGCGTCCGACGCTTCGTACTACGGCGTGCGCGGTTGGCGGAGCTTCACGAGCGTGGCCGTCGACGACGCCGAGGTCACCGTGACGGCCGGCGGGACGACGCACGTGGTGCAGTCCGACCGCGGCGGCGTGGTCGACGTGAAGGTCCCGATCGACCTCGAACCCGGTTGGCAGACCGTGCGCCTTTCGGCCGGTGGGATGCGCGACGTCGAGGCCGACGTGTTCATCGTGGACCCGGAGACACGCTTCGGCCTGCTCTCCGACATCGACGACACCGTCATGGTCACCTCGCTCCCCCGCCCGATGCTCGCGGCGTGGAACTCGTTCGTGCTCACCGAGCACGCGCGCCGCCCGGTCCCGGGGATGTCCGTGCTCTACGAACGCGTCCTCGCGCAGCACCCGGGCGCCCCCACCGTGTACCTGTCGACCGGGGCGTGGAACGTCGCGCCGACCCTGCAGCGCTTCCTGACCCGGAACATGTACCCGTCCGGCACGCTCCTGCTGACGGACTGGGGCCCGACCCACGACCGCTTCTTCCGCAGCGGGCAGCTCCACAAGCAGCAGAACCTCCGGCGGCTCGCCAGCGACTTCCCGGACGTGCAGTGGCTGCTGGTCGGTGACGACGGGCAGCACGACGAGACCCTCTACGGCGAGTTCGCCCGGGAGCACCCGGAGAACGTCGCCGGCGTCGCCATCCGCCAGCTGTCCACCAGCGAGGCGGTCCTCGCCGGTGGGCGGTCCCGCGCGCAGGAACGCACGCGCGCCGGATCCGCTCCGTGGGTGTACGCGCCGGACGGTGCCGGGATGTGGGCGGAGCTCAGCCGGGTCGGCCTGGTTGACGCGGACCCGTCAGCCCCGCTCTGAACCCTGCACAGGCTGCTCCGACGCCCGCGCTGTGCACACCTTCAGCGCCGTCGGGCCGCTCGGCGGTCGCCGGTGCCAGGATCGAGCCATGAGCACCGCGACCCCGCTGAACCGCATCGAGGACCACGCCCTCATCGGCGACACCTACACGGCAGCCCTGGTCGGCCGCGACGGCACGATCGACTGGGCGTGCTTGCCCCGCTTCGACAGCCCCTCGACCTTCGCGTCGCTGCTCGGCACCGAGGACCACGGGCACTGGTCGCTCCGCCCGACCGACCCCGAGGCCACGAGCACACGGCACCACCACCCCGACACCCTCGTGCTCTCCACCGTGTGGACCACGTCCACCGGCGTCGTCGAGGTCACCGACCTCATGCCGATCGGCGCCCATCGAGCGGCGATCATCCGTCGGGTGCGCGGCCTGCAGGGCTCGGTCGAGGTCGAACAGACCCTGCGCATCCGCTTCGACTACGCCAGGGCGCTCCCCTGGGTCCGGCAGATCGGCGGTGACGAGGACCCCGCGCTCCTCGCGACCGCCGGCCCCGGCTCCGTCGTCGTCCGCGGCGTGCGATTCCGCGCTGACGACCACCGGCACACGCACGCAGTCACCGTGCACGACGGCGACGTCGTCGACACGGTGCTCACCTGGTACCCGTCGCACCGCGAGCCGCCGGAGCCGCTCGACGTCGACGCCGCACTGCAGGCGACGGAGCACTGGTGGCGTGACTGGATGGCGACCGCGCACACCGAGGGTCCCTACGCCGAGGCGAGCCGACGCTCCCTGCTGCTGCTGCGTGCGATGACCCACGGGCAGACCGGCGGCGTCGTGGCGGCGGCCACGACGAGCCTCCCGGAGGACCCGGGCGGTGAACGCAACTGGGACTACCGGTACGTCTGGCTCCGCGACGCCTCCCTGGCGCTCGCCTCGCTCATCGCCCACGGCTACCGGGACGAGGCGATGCACTGGCGGGGCTGGCTGCTCCGCGCGATCGCCGGCGACCCCGCCGACGTGCAGATCATGTACGGCATCGCGGGCGAACGCGAACTGCCCGAACGCACGCTCGACGAGCTGCCCGGGTACCTCGACTCGACCCCGGTGCGGCTCGGCAACGGCGCATCGACGCAGTACCAGGGCGACGTCTTCGGTGAGGTCCTGGCTGCCCTGCACGACGCCCGAGAGCTCGGCGTCGAGGAGAACGCCGACTCGTGGGCGCTGCAGCGCGCCCTGCTCGGCTACGTCGAGGAGCACTGGCAGCAGCCCGACAACGGCATCTGGGAGATGCGCGGGCCGCGGCGGCACTTCACGCACTCGCGAGCGATGATCTGGGCCGCGTTCGACCGCGGGGTCGCCGCCGTCGAGGAGTTCGGGCTCGAGGGCCCCGTCGACCGGTGGCGCCAGCTGCGCGACGAGGTCCGCGCCGAGATCGAGCAGCACGGCTGGAACGCCGAGCGCGGCAGCTACCGGCAGCACTACGACACCGACGAGGTCGACGCGAGCCTGCTGGTCCTGCCGCAGATCGGGTACGTGCCCGCCGACGACCCGCGCATGACCGGGACGGTCGCCGCGATCGAGCAGGACCTGCGCGTCGGCGACCACGGGCTCGTCCTCCGGTACCGGACGACCTCCGGGTTCGACGGGCTGTCCGGCAGCGAGCACCCGTTCCTCGCGTGCTCGTTCTGGCTCGTCGAGCAGTACGCCGCCTCCGGACGGGTCGAGGACGCCGAACGCCTGATGGACGTGCTCGTCGGGTACGCGAACGACGTCGGCATGCTCTCCGAGGAGATCGACGTCGCGACCGGGCACCACATCGGGAACACCCCGCAGGTGCTCTCCCACCTGACGCTCGTGTCCGCAGCGGACGCGATCGCCCGGGCCCGAGGGACCTCGTCGGGGCACCGGACGCGCCTCGCCGTGCACGACGGGGGCACGCGCTCGTGGACGGGTGGCGGCCGCCGGGCCGGCGCCCCGTCCTGAGCCCGGGCCGCACTGCGCGGAGGAGGCTGATCCGCCCATCGCGAGCCGTCCCGCCGCGCCTCCGATGCGCGCAACGGCCCCCCATGCCCGGTGCGGCGGGCGGGAACCGGCGCGCAGACGGACGGGAACCGGCACACGGACGGACGGGAGGCGCGGTGCCAGCCGGCACCGCGCCTCCCGTCCGTCAGGGGGCTCCGTCAGGAGACCGCGTCGGTCAGGACGACGACTCCCAGTCCGCCGGGCCGCGCGAGCCCGCGCGGTACTCCTCGAGTGGGACGTCGCCCGACTTCCAGGCGTCCACGACCGGCTCGACGATCTCCCAGCAGCGCTCCGCGACGTCACCGCGGATCGACAGCAGCGGGTCGTCGTGGAAGATCCCGTTGAGGACCTCGCCGTACGGGGTGAGCTCGCCGTCGTCGAAGGACGACGACAGGGTGACCTGCCCCATCTCGAACGGGTTGCCACCGCCGTTCGCCGACACGCTCAGCTCGATCTCGTCCGGGTTGAGGACGATGCGCAGCGTGTCCGCCTTCGGGCGACCGGAAAGACCGGATGGCAGACGCGTCACCGGCTTGAAGGTGATGAGGACCTCCTTGCGGCTGGCGCCGAGCGCCTTGCCGGAACGGAGGGTGAAGGGGACGCCCTTCCAGCGGGCCGTGTCGACCTCGACCTCGATCTCCGCCAGGGTCTCGGTACCACGCGACTTGTCGACGCCGTCCTCGTCCTGGTACGACGGCAGCTCCTTGCCGTCGATCGTGCCGGCCGTGTAGACGGCGCGGCGCGAGGCGATCTTCGGGTCGTCACCCTTGAGGCGGGTGGAACGGAGGACCCGGGCGAGCGACGAGCGGAACTCGACCGCGTCGATCGCGGCCGGGGCGTCCATCGTCACGAGGCCGAGGATCTGCAGCAGGTGCGACTGGATCATGTCGACCAGGGCGCCGGCCTCGTCGTAGTACTGCGCGCGGTTCTCGAGGCCGAGGGTCTCGTCGTAGAAGACGTCGACCTTCTCGATGTTGTCCGCGTTCCAGATCGGCTCGAACAGCCGGTTCGCGAAGCGCAGACCGATGATGTTCAGGACCGTGGTGCGACCGAGGAAGTGGTCGGTGCGGTGCACGCGCTCCTCGGGGACGAGCTCGAGGACCGTCTTGTTCAGTGCCTCGGCGCTCGCGACGTCGGTACCGAACGGCTTCTCGAACGCCAGGGTCGTGCCCTCGGGGAGCTCGACGCCCTGCAGCGCTTCGCAGATGTCCGACGCGATCTGCGGCGGCAGGGCGAAGTACAGGATGGGCTCGGCGTCGGCCGCGTCGAGCAGCGCCTTGAGGTGCTCGGGGTCGGTCGGGTCGCCCTGGATGAAGGTCGTGGACTCGAGGGTCGCGTCGACCTCGGGACCCTTGACGTCCTGCGACGCGAAGGACTTCGTGACGACGTCCTTCCACTGCTCCGCGCTGCGGGCGCTGCGGCCCGTGCCGATCAGCTGGACGGGGACCGCTCGACCGCTCTGCAGGAACGTTCCGAGTCCCGGGAGCAGCAGGCGGGAGGCGAGGTCGCCCGTCGCGCCGAAGATGATGAGGGTGCGCTTGTCGGTCACCGGAGGTGAGTCCTTTCGCTGTGGTTGCGGGGTCCGCACGGGTCAAGCCGCGCGCGGGCCGGTTGATTCCCTGTGGTTCCGGGATACCCGCTCCGGGCCGAGAGCTCGGTCCGGGTGGGGTACGGGCCCCGGACGCACCTCGGGCGGCACCGGATGTGGTGCCGCCCGAGGTGTCAGGTGGATCGGATCAGTGTCCGAAGTTGCCGCGGTAGTACTCGTAGACCCAGCCGACGAGCGTGACGGTGACGAGCGCGAGCCCGATCGGCACGATCCAGAGGCCGGCTGCGAGGCCGAGGAAGCAGATGCCCGTCGAACCGGCGAGCAGGATCGGCCACCACGACCACGGGCTGAAGTGCCCGAGCTCGGCGTCGCCGTCCTCGATGTTGGCGTCCGGACGGTCCTCGGGGAGGACACCGCCCTGCGACGACATCACCTTGCCGAGGTAGAACGCGATGAACGCGGACATGATCCCGGTGAGGCCGATCGCCACGGTGCCGACCCACTCCGGGCGGCCGTAGTAGATCAGCGCCCAGATGGTGTACGCGGCGTCCGCGAGGACGAAGAAGACGAACAGGATCCAGAACAGGTTGGTGTTGGCGCGCATCGCCTTACTTCACCTCGCCCTTCGCGGCGTCGTAGGTCGGAGCGTCCGGGGCGTCCTTCGCCGGACCCACACCGATCGGCACACCGGCCTCGGGGTGGTTCAGGTCGAACGCCGGGGACTCGGAACGGATCCGCGGGATGGAGGTGAAGTTGTGGCGCGGCGGCGGGCAGCTGGTCGCCCACTCGAGCGAGCGGCCGTAGCCCCACGGGTCGTTCACGGCGACCTTCGGTGCGTTCCGTGCCGTCACGTAGACGTTGAAGATGAACGGCAGGAACGAGATCGCGAGGATCATCGAGCCGATCGTCGACAGCTGGTTCATCCAGGTGAACCCGTCGTTCGGCAGGTAGGTCGCGTAGCGACGCGGCATGCCGATGACGCCCAGCCAGTGCTGGATGAGGAACGTGGTGTGGAAGCCGATGAACAGCAGCCAGAAGTGGATCTTGCCGAGGCGCTCGTTGAGCATGCGACCCGTCCACTTCGGCCACCAGAAGTAGAAGCCGGAGAACATCGCGAACACGACGGTGCCGAAGACCACGTAGTGGAAGTGCGCGACGACGAAGTACGAGTCCGACACGTGGAAGTCGAGCGGCGGCGACGCCAGGATCACACCGGTGAGACCACCGAACGTGAACGTGATGAGGAAGCCGACGGCCCAGAGGAGCGGGGTCTCGAAGGTGACCGAACCGCGCCACATCGTGCCGACCCAGTTGAAGATCTTCACGCCGGTGGGGACCGCGATGAGCATCGTCATGAGCGAGAACCACGGGAGCAGGACGCCACCGGTGACGTACATGTGGTGCGCCCACACCGTGACCGACAGGGCCGCGATGGAGATGGTCGCGTAGACGAGGGTCTTGTACCCGAAGATCGGCTTGCGGCTGAAGACCGGGAAGACCTCGGACACGATGCCGAAGAACGGCAGCGCGATGATGTACACCTCGGGGTGGCCGAAGAACCAGAACAGGTGCTGCCAGAGCAGGGCACCGCCGTTGGCCGGGTTGTAGATCTGCGCGTCGAACACGCGGTCGAGGCCGAGGCCGAAGAGCGCGGCGGCGAGGACCGGGAAGGCCATCAGCACGAGCAGCGACGTCACGAGGGTGTTCCACGTGAAGATCGACATGCGGAACATCGTCATGCCCGGGGCACGCATCGTGATGATCGTCGTGATGAAGTTCACCGCGCCGAGGATCGTCGAGAAGCCGGTCATGCCGAGGCCGAAGACCCAGAGCGTCCCGCCGAGGCCCGGTGTGAACGTCGTGTCACTCAGTGGCGCGTAGGCGAACCACCCGAAGGACGCGGCGCCCTGCGGGGTGAGGAAGCCACCGACGGCGATGAGCGAGCCGAACAGGTACAGCCAGAAGGCGAACCCGTTCAGACGCGGGAACGCGACGTCCGGCGCACCGATCTGCAGCGGCATGATCGCGTTCGCGAAGCCCGAGAAGAGCGGCGTCGCGAACATCAGCAGCATGATCGTGCCGTGCATGGTGAAGAGCTGGTTGTACTGCTCCTTCGTCTCGACCACGTGCAGGCCGGGCTCGAAGAGCTGCGCACGGATCACGAGCGCCATGACGCCCGCGAGCAGGAAGAAGATGAACGAGGCGATCAGGTACATGTACCCGATGGTCTTGTGGTCGGTGGAGGTGATCCACCGGACGATGATGTTGCCCTTCCGACCGACCTTCGACGCCTGGAAGTCCGGCGTCGTCGGCGCTGTCGGCTGGCCGACGAGTGACGTTGTCATCTGACGGACCCCTACTTGTTCTCGCTCGACGCCTCGACCGGCGCCTGGTTGTTCGGTTCGTTCGTGTTGGTGTCGTACTCGTTGCCGAGGAGACCGACCTTGCCCTGCTCACGCAGCGTGTCGAGGTACTGCTGGTACTCCGAGTCCGAGACGACCTTCACCTGGAAGAGCATCAGGGAGTGGTACTCACCGCAGAGCTCGGCGCACTTGCCCTGGTAGGTGCCTTCCTTCTGCGGGATGAAGTACTCGTAGTTCGTCTTGCCCGGGAGCATGTCCTTCTTGTAGAGGAAGTCGATGACCCAGAAGGAGTGGTCGACGTCGCGCGAGGAGAGCTCGATCTCGACCTTCTTGCCGACCGGCAGGTAGAGCGTCGGGAGCTGCGACTCGTCGATCGCGCCGTTGCCGTTCTCTTCTTCCTGGGCCTGGATGCCCTGGTAGTAGACGCTGTCCTGCGGGTTGTCCTTGTTGATGTAGTTGAAGTCCCACGCCCAGCGCTTGCCGTACACGTGGATCGTGGCGTCCGGGTCCGTGAACGGCTTCTCGATCGCCGACTGGTCCTTCGCGGTGAAGGCGAAGAAGCCGAGCACGAGGATGAGCGGCACGATCGTGTAGAAGATCTCGAGCGGCATGTTGTACCGCATCTGCACCGGCAGGCCGGTCTGGCCCTTGCGGCGGCGGTAGACGATCGCCGCCCAGATGATCAGGCCCCACACGATGAGACCGACCGCGAGCAGGACGACCCAGCTGGTGGTCCACAGGCCGACGACGCGGCTCGTGTGGTTCGTGACGTCCTTCGTCTCCTCGGTCCCGGGGAGCCATCCGTTCATCTGCTGCTGCGTGCAGCCAGCCAGTGCGATGACCAGACCGACGGCCACCGGGACGGCCGCCCAACGTATACGGCGATTCGAACGCACTGTTACCTCTCGGAAGACGTTGCCCGGAACCGGCGAGGCGGAAGCGTCGTGCGCCGCGAGGGGCGCACCAAGCCCGCACATTGCTGGTTCCCAGCTTGGTTGGAACACTCCTAGCTTACTCGCAGCCGGTGACGTCTCGCGCACACCCGACGCGGTCCGGCGCGGGATCGACGGTCGCGGTCGGCAGCTTTCCCCCGGTCTGCGGCCCGGTGCGGGCAGCGACGACGAGCGGGGAGCGACCAGATCGGTCGCTCCCCGCTCGCGTGTCGGTTCGGTGGGCGGACAGTGCTCCGCCGCAGGCGTCAGTGGAAGCTGTCGCCGCACGCGCAGCTGCCCTGCGCGTTGGGGTTGTCGATGGTGAAGCCCTGCTTCTGGATGGTGTCCTCGAAGTCGATCGTCGCTCCGTCGAGGTACGGCACGCTCATCTTGTCGACGACGACCTCGACACCGCTGCCGAACTCGGCCGTGGCGTCCCCGTCGAGCAGACGCTCGTCGAAGTAGAGCTGGTAGATCAGGCCCGAGCAGCCGCCGGGCTGGACCGCGAGACGCAGGCGGAGGTCGTCGCGGCCCTCCTGCTCCAGCAGGCTCGCCACCTTCGCCGCCGCCGCGTCGCTGAGCGCGACGCCGTGCGAGCGTGCGTCCGTCGCCGGTGCGTTGTCGATGATGGTGTCGCTCATCCGCGCGTCTCCCTCCGGGCGGTGTCGGTCACCGCGCCTGGGTCGATTGTAAGCACGGGAGCCGACAGGACGGGCGCGCCGTCCACAGGGCGGGACCGGACGACGGACGCGAGGCCCGTGGCGGCGTCGCCACGGGCCTCCCGTCCGTCACTGCTCCATCCCGTCACCGTCGCGGCCTGCCGCTGTCCCGGTCCGTCACCGGCCCGGTCGCGTCCCGCGCCGGTCCCCCGGTCAGGCGCGCATCGCCAGACGCGCCAGCAGGATGGTCTCGGAGGCGATCGCGCGGTGCAGCACACCGAGGTGCTGCGACTCGTTCGGGCTGTGCGCGCGGGTGTCCGGGTCCTCGACGCCGGTGACCAGGATCTGCGCCTCGGGGAACTCCGCGGCGAGGTCGGACACGAACGGGATCGAGCCGCCGATGCCCTGCTCGACCGCGGGCGCGCCCCAGCCCTCGTGCATGGCGGTGCGGGCCTCCTGCACGGCCCAGCCTGCAGTGTCCACGAGGAAGCCGTCGCCCGTGTCGACCTCCGTGATGTCGAGCTTCGCGCCGAACGGCACGTGGGCGCGGAGGTGCCGTTCGACGGCGGCGTACGCGTCCGTGGCGGACTGACCAGGGGCCACGCGCACCGAGACGCGGGCCGCGACGTTCGGCAGCAGCGTGTTCGACGCGTTCGCGACGCTCGGCACGTCCATGCCCGTCACGGTGATCGACGGCTGGAACCACATGCGCGAGAGCACCGGGCCCGTCCCGACCGGCTGCACGCCGTCGAGCAGTGCCGCGTCCGTGGCGAGCTCGGCCTCCGAGCGCTCGGGCACGTCGGCGTCGTACGCGGTGAGCCCCTCGACGGCGACCGAGCCGTCGTCGTCGTGCAGCGAGGCGAGCAGGCGCACCATCGGGATCATCGCGTCCGGGGCCGCGCCGCCGAACATGCCGCTGTGGCTCGCGTGCTCGAGCGTCGTGAGCGTCGCACGGAACGTGACGTTGCCGCGCAGGGACACCGTGATCGAGGGGACGTCGACCGACCAGTTGTCGCTGTCGGCGACCACGATGACGTCCGCGGCAAGGTGCTCCTTCTGCTCGCGGAGGAAGGTGCGGAACGACCGGGAGCCGAACTCCTCCTCCCCCTCGACGAACAGCACGACGCCGAGGTCGAGGTCGTCGCCGAACTGCGCGCGCAGGGCGCGGAGCGAGGCGATGTGGGTCATCACGCCGGCCTTGTCGTCCGAGGCGCCGCGACCGTACAGCCGGTCGCCGCGGAGCGTCGGCTCGAAGGGCGGGGTCTCCCAGAGCGCGTCGTCGCCCTGCGGCTGCACGTCGTGGTGCGCGTAGAGCATGACGGTCGGCTTCCCGTTCCGGGCGGGCCGGACCGCCAGGACGGCGGGCTGCCCGAGCTCGCGGCCGGCTTCCTCGGCACCGGCCGTCTCCCCCTCGACCGCGGACCGGACGATGCGGACGGCGTCGTCGGCGAAGACGCCCGTCGACCGTGCCAGGTCCGCGACCGCCTCGGCACTGGCCTGCACGTGCGCCGGGTCGAACGCCGACCACGACACCGACGGCAGCCGGACCAGCGCGGAGAGGTCCGCGATCGTGGTCGGGAGGCCTCCCTGCACGTGTTCGCGGAGGGCGTCGAGGAGCGCGGGGTCGGTCGCGGGGCTGTGCTGGTCGGTGTCGGTCATGTCCCGTAATCTAGAGGAGATCCAGCACGCAACCGCAGTCAGGAACGCACCGTGGCGAAGGCAGCCCCCAAGACCAACACGACCGTCACCCCGTCGGACGAGGAACTCCTCGAGTCCGGCAAGGGTCGTCCGACGCCGTCGCGTCGTGAGCGCGAGGCCGCCAATCGTCGCCCGCTCGTCGGCAACAGCCCCCAGGACAAGAAGGCCGCTCGCGCACGCCTCAACACCGAGCGCGAGAAGGCCCGTGTCGGCATGGCCAACGGCGAGGAGCGCTACCTCCCCGCGAAGGACAAGGGCGAGCAGCGGAAGTTCGTCCGTGACTGGATCGACGCGCGCTGGAACGTGGGCGAGGTCATGATGCCCGTGCTCGTGCTGTTCCTGATCGTCGGGTTCGCCGCGGCGCAGACCGTGCTCGCGTCGTACTCGCTCCTGCTGGTGTGGGCGTTCGTCGCACTCTTCGTGCTCGACTGCATCGTGCTCTGGCTGTCGCTGCGGAAGAAGCTCACCGCGAAGTTCGGTGAGATGCAGCGCGGGACCTTCCTCTACATCCTCACCCGGGCGTGGCAGCTGCGCTTCCTGCGTCTGCCGAAGCCGCAGGTGCGCCGCGGGCAGTACCCCTCGCTGTAGTCACCTCCGACGTCTCCGTACGAGCGCCGTCCGGCCGAGCCGGGCGGCGCTTCGTCGTTGTCGGGGGTGTGGTCCGTCGGGCCCAGCGGGCTCCCGCGAGCGGGCACTTCCTGTCGCGCTCGGCACTCCACGCCGACACATCTCGCCCGCTCGCCGAACACGCGCGGCATGTCCTGCCCGGTCGGTGAGCAGCAGGTGCCGGCGCGCGCCCGGTTCGGATCGCCGACGCCCGGTCCGGATCGCCGACGCCCGGTCCGGATCGCCGACGCGGGCCCCGGCGAGCGGGCATCTTCTGTCACGCTCGGTGCCCTGCGCCGACACATCTCGCCCGCTCGCCGAACACGAGCGGCATGTCCTGCCCGGTCGGCGAGCAGCGCCACGCCACGCCACGCCACGAGACGGTCGCTGTCGGTCTGGAGGCACGGCACAGCACCGCCGCACCACTCCGGCCTGCGACGTGGTCACCGCTGTCCGCACCAGGGCTGGGGCGGCCGTCGCACGAGTGCAGGTCGCACGACTTGCCGTCCGCGACGGAGGTGAGCGGCATGTCGTGCGACGTGAACGGCATCGGACGGCATGTCGTGCGACCGGAGCGGCCCGGCGCGGCGCCGAGCGACGCTCGACAGCGCACGGCGGCGCCGAGCGTCGGCGCTACCGCCCGGCGCCGAGCGCCGGACGGCAGGAACCGGCGACTACCGCGCTGCGCGCCGCAGCCGCCGACGACGGAGGCGGTTGATGCGCATCGCCCAGGTCGGCCCCTCGTAGAGGAACGCCGTGTAGCCCTGCACGAGCGTGGCACCCGCGTCGATGCGGTCCTGCACGTCCTGTTCGCTCGTCACTCCCCCGACGGCGATGACGCAGAAGTCCTGCGGCACCGCGGCGCGCACCCGGCGCAGGACCTCGAGCGACCGGGCGGCGATCGGTGCGCCGGACAGCCCGCCGGCCCCCATCGCCTCGACCTCGGCGTCCGGCGTGGTCAGGCCGGAGCGCGCGATCGTGGTGTTGTTCGCGATGATCCCGGCGAGCCCGAGGTCAACGGCGAGCCCGGCGATCGCGTCGATCTGCTCGTCGGTCAGGTCGGGCGCGATCTTCACCAGCACCGGCGTCCGACCCGCGACATCGCGCACGGCGGTGAGCAGCGGCCGGAGCTGGTCGGCCTCCTGCAGACCCCGGAGCCCAGGCGTGTTCGGCGAGCTGACGTTGACCGCGAGGTAGTCCGCGAACGGCGCGAGCAGACGCGTCGATTCGAGGTAGTCGTCGACGGCGTCCTCGACCGCGACGATCCGGCTCTTGCCGATGTTCACGCCGATGACCGGCCGGCCGGGGTGGCGTCGCGCCCGCTCGAGCCGGCGCGCGGCCCGGGCGGCACCGTGGTTGTTGAAGCCCATCCGGTTGACGAGCGCCCTGTCTCGGATGAGCCGGAACAGCCGGGGCTTCTCGTTGCCGGGCTGCGCCTTCGCGGTGATCGTCCCGACCTCCACGTGCCCGAACCCGAGCAGTCCGAGTCCGGCGATGCCCTTGGCGTCCTTGTCGAACCCGGCTGCGAGACCGAAGCGCGAGGGGAAGTGGATGCCCATCGTCGTGATGCCGTCGGCGGCCGAGGGCCTGGCGTACCGTTCGATCGTCCCGCTCAGGAACGGCACCCTCGGCAGCGCCCGGATCACCGCGAAGGCGATGTGGTGCGCCCGCTCCGGGTCCATGTTGGCGAAGACGGTCCGGAAGACGACCGCGTAGCCGTTGCGGACGACGCGCTCCGCGACGCCGCTCACGCGCCGCTGCCCGAGTCGGCGCCACCGGAAGCGACGGCCGCGTGGTGGTCGCGGCGCAGCTGCGCGATCGCGTCCTCGAAGTCCTCGAGCGTGTCGAAGGCCTGGTACACGCTCGCGAAGCGCAGGAACGCGACCTCGTCGAGCTCGCGGAGCGGCGCCAGGATGGCGAGACCGATGTCGTTCGCGTCGATCTGGCTCGATCCCGACGACCGCACGGTCTCCTCGACGCGCTGCGCGAGCACGGCGAGGTCGCCGTCGGTCACCGGGCGCCCCTGGCACGCCTTGCGGACGCCGGAGACGATCTTGTCGCGGCTGAACGGCTCGGTGACGCCGTTGCGCTTCACGACGTTGAGCGAGGCGGTCTCGGTCGTCGAGAACCGGCGCCCGCAGTTCGGGCACTGGCGGCGGCGACGGATCGAGGTGCCGTCGTCGCTCGTTCGGGAGTCGACGACGCGGGAGTCCGGGTGGCGGCAGAAGGGGCAGAACATGGCGCTCCCCAGGCTATCGGCTCGACGGCATCCACAGGGCGCGGTGACGATCCTGTGGACGACGCCTGCGCTCAGGCTCGGGCGGTCCGCTCCGTGACGGCGGCCCCGTGTCCGGGCAGCTGCTCCTCGGTCGAGAGCGCCACGATGTGCGGCGCGACCTCGGCCAGGGCCGCGGGCGTGTACCGGATGACCTGCTGCGGCCGGAGGAACGTCGAGGCCGACAACCCGGACCCGAACCGTGCCTGACCGCCGGTCGGCAGCACGTGGTTCGACCCGGCCAGGTAGTCCCCGAGACTGACCGGCGTGCTCGGTCCGACGAACACGGCACCGGCCGCGTCGATGTCGGCCAGCACGGCGTCGTCGTCCGCGGTCTGGATCTCCAGGTGCTCCGGCCCGTACGCGTTGCTCACGGTCGCGGCATCGGCCAGCGAGTCCACCAGCACGATCGCCGACTGCGGCCCGTCGAGCGCGGTCTGGAGGCGCGCAGCCGTCCCCAGCGCCGCCACCCGTTCCGGGATCGCCGCCTCGACCGCGTCGGCGAACGCGGGCGAGGTGGTCACCAGGACACTGCCCGCCTGCTCGTCGTGCTCGGCCTGGCTCACCAGGTCGGCGGCGACGTAGCCCGCGTCCGCGGTGTCGTCCGCGATGACCAGGATCTCGGTCGCACCGGCCTCGGAGTCGATGCCGACGACACCGCGCACCAGGCGCTTGGCCGCGGCGACGAAGTTGTTCCCCGGCCCGGTGACCAGGTCGACCGGCTCGAGGCCGATCTCGCTCACGCCGTACGCCAGCGCGCCGACCGCACCGGCCCCGCCCATCGCGTAGACCTCGTCGATGCCGAGCAGTCCGGCTGCGGCGAGGATCGTCGGGTGCACCCCCCCGCCGTGGTCGCGCTGCGGCGGGGAGACGAGGGCGATCGACCCGACGCCGGCGACCTGCGCGGGGACCACGTTCATGACGACGCTCGACGGGTAGACGGCCTTGCCGCCCGGCACGTAGAGCCCGACCCGTCGCATCGGCTGCCAGCGCTGGTGCACCTCGGCGCCGTCGGCCAGGCACGTGACCGACCCGGCGGGGACCTGCGCGGCGCTCGCGGCGCGGACACGGCGGATCGCCTCGTCCAGGGCCTCGCGCAGGTCCGGGGTGAGGCCGGCGACGGCTGCGGCGATCTCGGCTGCGGGGACCCGGACGTGCTCCGGCGCTCCCCCGTCGAAGCGCTCCGCCTGCTCGCGCAGCGCCGTGGCACCGTGCTGCCGGACCGCGTCCACGAGGTCCCGCGCCGCGTCGACGGCGTGCGAGACGTCACCGACGGCGCGCGGCATGAGGCGGAGGAGGTCGGCACGGGCGGGCAGGCCGCCGCGGAGGTCGATTCGCTGCATCATCAGGCGTCAAGCGTACCGGCGGCGCCCGACAGCAGGGCGTCCGCCAGGGGACGGTGGCGCGCGGCCTGGTCGTCGTCCCACGCCGCGAGCAGCTGCAGGACGAGCACGCGGAACGCCAGCGCCCGGACGAGGAACTGCGGCCACTCGGACACCGGCCACGCGGACTGGGGCCACCCGGACACGGTCGCGAGCTGCCCGAGCGCCGGGAGTCCTTCGACCGGAACGCCGTGCCAGCACACCGCGTCGACCGCGGCGACCGCGGCGGCGAAGCCCACCGGCCGCCACGTGGGCGCCCAGTCGAACACGGTCGGCGGCTCTCCCGGGGCGAAGAGCACGTTGCCGAGCAGGTCGCGGTGCACCAGCTGCGACAGCGCACGGACGGGGCGGAAGGCCGCGGCGAGCCGGTCGAGCAGCGGCTCCGACGGCAGGGGCCGGGGTCCCCAGACGAGCCGGTCCGCCCGGCTCCACGGGTCGTCGACCGGGTCGAGGAACGCCGGACGGGGCAGGTGCGCGACCGCACGGTGGAAGGCGGCCCCCGCGGCGAGGACGTCCTCGACCCGGGTCGGGTCGGTCGCACCGGGCAGCCACGCCCAGGCCTCCCAGCCGTCGACGAGCCAGTCACCGTCGGTTGCGGGGACCGGACGTGGCGTGCGGAAGCCGTCGGTGTGCGTGAGGCGGGCCAGCGTGGCGGACCGCCACCGCGCCTCCCGAACGTCACCGTGCGGACGCAGGACGATCTCGCCGGCGCGCCACGTCGCGCCCTGCCCGCCGGGCAGGAGCAGCGGGTCCCGCTCCCCCGCGCCGAACGCCCGGAGCACCGCGGCCGAGGGCCGCGGTGCTCCGGGGACGGTCACGTCGGACACCTAGACCAGGCAGCGCGGGCCGAGCAGGCTCTTCAGCTCGCCGAACAGGTCGGGCGTCAGGTTCACCGGGAACGGCAGCTCGAACGTCCGCGCGACGTCGTCCTTGAGCAGCCGGAGCCGGACCTCGGTCTCGCCCTGGTGCCGACCGAGCACGGCGGCGAGCTCGGTCACCGTCGACGTCGTCGCCTGGCGCTCCGGCAGTGAGAGCGTCAGCGGTCCGGAGCCCATCGCATCGCCGACGTTCGGCTGGAACATGCTCACCGCGTGCAGGGCCTTGCCGTCGTCGCGGACGTTGACCCGGCCGCGCAGCACCACGATCGAGTCGGCGATGAGGGACGGGCCGAACTCCTGGTACGTCTTGCCCAGGAACATCACGCCGATCTCGCCGCCGAAGTCCTCGATCTGGACGATGCCGTACGGGTTGCCGCTCGACTTCGCGACGCGGTGCTGCACGCTGGTCAGCAGCCCGGCGACCGTCACCGTCTCGCCCTCGATGCCGTCGTCGGCGGCGATCAGGTCGGCGATGGTGATCGACTGGTGCTTCGCGAGCTCGATCTCGAGGCCGGCGAGCGGGTGGTCGGACACGTACAGTCCGAGCATGTCCCGCTCGAAGGCGAGCTTGTCGCGCTTCGACCACTCCGGCCGGTCCGGCACCTGGGACACCGGCGCGGACGCGGGCGTCTCCTCGGCGACCTCGGCGAACAGCGAGTCGAAGTCGAAGCCGACATTGCCGTTGGCCTCGTCGCGCTTCACCTTGACCGCGCCCTCGACCGCGCCCTCGTGGATCTCGACCAGCGCACGTCGGGTGTCGCCGAACTCGTCGAAGGCACCCGCCTTGATGAGCGACTCGACCGTCCGCTTGTTCGCCGACGAGATCGGGATCTTCCGCAGGAAGTCGTGGAACGACTCGAACGGGCCCTTCTCCGTCCGGGCCTGCACGATGTCGTCGACGACGTTGAAGCCGACGTTGCGGATCGCGCCCATGCCGAAGCGGATGTCGTCGCCGACGGCCGCGAAGAAGCCGATCGACTCGTTGACGTCCGGCGGCATGACCCGGATGCCCATGCGGCGGCACTCGTTCAGGTACAGCGCGAGCTTGTCGCGGGCGTCACCGACGCTGGTCAGCAGCGCCGCCATGTACTCGGCCGGGTAGTGCGCCTTCAGGTAGGCAGTCCAGAACGACACCACGCCGTACGCGGCGGAGTGTGCCTTGTTGAACGCGTAGTCCGAGAACGGCAGCAGGATGTCCCAGAGCGTCTTGATCGCCGCGGCCGAGTAGCCGTTGTCCTGCATGCCCTTCTCGAAGCCCGCGTACTGCTTGTCCAGCTCGGACTTCTTCTTCTTGCCCATCGCGCGGCGGAGGATGTCCGCCTGGCCGAGCGAGAACCCGGCGACCTTCTGCGCGATGGCCATGACCTGCTCCTGGTAGATGATCAGGCCGTAGGTCGTGCCGATGATGTCCTGCAGGGGCTCCTCGAGCTCCGGGTGGATCGGCGTGATCGCCTGCTCGCCGTTCTTGCGGAGCGCGTAGTTCGTGTGCGAGTTCGCACCCATGGGGCCCGGGCGGTACAGGGCGATGAGCGCGGAGATGTCCTCGAAGTTGTCCGGCTTCATCAGTCGGAGCAGACCACGCATCGGGCCGCCGTCGAGCTGGAAGACGCCGAGGGTGTCACCGCGCTGCAGCAGTTGGTAGGCGGCTTCGTCCTCGAGGCCCATCGTCTCGAGGTCGAGCTCGATCCCCCGGTTCGACTTGATGTTGTCGAGGGCGTCACTGATGATCGTCAGGTTCCTGAGGCCCAGGAAGTCCATCTTGATCAGGCCGAGCGACTCCGCTGCCGGGTAGTCGAACTGCGTGACGATCTGGCCGTCCTGCTCCCGCTTCATCACCGGGATGATGTCGATGAGCGGCTCGCTCGACATGATGACGCCGGCGGCGTGCACGCCCCACTGTCGCTTCAGTCCCTCGAGCCCGAGCGCGGTGTCGAAGACCGTCTTCGCCTCGGGGTCGGTCTCGACGACCGTGCGGACGTCGACCGCCTCCTTGTAGCGGGGGTGGTCCTTGTCGAAGATCCCGGTGAGCGGAATGTCCTTGCCCATCACGGGCGGCGGCATCGCCTTCGTGAGCTTCTCGCCCATGCCGAACGGGAAGCCGAGGACGCGCGAGGAGTCCTTGAGCGCCTGCTTCGCCTTGATCGTGCCGTAGGTGACGATCTGCGCGACGCGCTCGGACCCGTACTTCTCGGTGACGTACTTGATCGCCTCACCGCGGCGCCGGTCGTCGAAGTCGACGTCGAAGTCGGGCATCGAGACGCGGTCCGGGTTGAGGAAGCGCTCGAAGATCAGCCCGTGGCGGATGGGGTCGAGGTCGGTGATGCGCATCGCGTACGCCACCATCGAGCCGGCACCCGAACCACGGCCGGGTCCGACGCGGATGCCGTTGTTCTTCGACCAGTTGATGAAGTCGGCGACCACCAGGAAGTAGCCCGGGAAGCCCATCTGGTTGATGATCCCGACCTCGTAGTCGGCGCGGTCCTGGACCTCCTTCGAGATGCCGTCCGGGTACCGGTACTGCAGGCCCTTCGCGACCTCCTTCTCGAACCAGGAGTGCTCGGTCTCGCCCTCGGGCACCGGGAACTTCGGCATGTAGTTCGCCGCGGTGTCGAACTCGACGTTGCACCGCTCGGCGATGAGGAGCGTGTTGTCGCAGGCCTCGGGGTGGTCGCGGAAGACGTGGCGCATCTGCTGCGGCGTCTTCAGGTAGAACTCGTCGGCGTCGAACTTGAAGCGGTTCGGGTCGTTGAGCGTCGAACCGGACTGCACGCAGAGCAGCGCGGCGTGCGACTTCGCGTCGTGCGAGTGCGTGTAGTGCAGGTCGTTCGTGCCGACGAGCGGGATGCCGAGGTCCTTCGAGATGCGGACGACGTCCTCGATCACCCGGCGCTCGATCTCGAGCCCGTGGTCCATGATCTCGGCGAAGTAGTTGTCCTTGCCGAAGATGTCGCGGTAGTCCGCCGCTGCCTTGAGCGCCTCGTCGTACTGACCGAGCCGCAGGCGCGTCTGGATCTCGCCGGAGGGGCAGCCCGTCGTCGCGATGATCCCCTCGTGGTACTGGTCGAGGAGCTCGATGTCCATGCGGGGCTTGAAGTAGTAGCCCTCGATCGACGCCCGGCTCGACAGCCGGAACAGGTTGTGCATGCCCGTCGTGTTCTCGGCGAACATCGTCATGTGCGTGTACGCGCCGGAGCCGGACACGTCGTCCCCACCGCCGTCGCCCCAGCGCACCCGGGTCTTGTCCGACCGGTGCGTGCGCGGCGTGATGTACGCCTCGGTCCCGATGATCGGCTTGACCCCGCCGGCCTTCGCCGCCTTCCAGAACTCGAACGCGCCGAACATGTTGCCGTGGTCGGTGACCGCGACGGCGGGCATGCCCTGCGCGGCGGTCTCGGCGACCAGGTCGCTCAACCGGGCGGCGCCGTCGAGCATCGAGTACTCGCTGTGCACGTGCAGGTGGACGAAGGAGTCGGAATCCGACACGGGACCTCCGGTTTCGACGGGGACTGCTGCGGGGCGGGACAAGCCTAACCGGCAGCACCGACGGCCCCCGCGTGTCCGGCGCGCCTGCCGTCGGGCGCCCGGCGCCACTGCCTTGCGAGCGGGTGGAACACGCCGCAGGCCTTCCGCCGAGCGGGCGGAAGGCATCAGCAGATGCCGTCGACCGCGACGGATACTGCACGCTCGGCTGCGCCGCGCCCGGGAGGCGGAGGCGGAAACGGAGCCGCCGGGCGCGGAGCCGCCGGCGAAGGCGGAGCCGCCCGAAGCGGCGGTCGCCTGCGAACGGGCGGAACACGCCGCGGCCGGTTCGTCGAGCGGCGGAAGGCGTCGTCCGACGGCGCCGAGCGCGACGGAACCGGGCCGCTCGGCGGCGAGGGAGGCGGCAGACGTGACCCGACGTCGGTCTGGAGGCGCAGGGCGGCGCCGCCACGCGCCTCCAGGCCGACGCGGATCACCTGGCCGCCGAACGAGCGGGCAGGACACGCCGTCGGTCACTCGTCGAGTGGGCGAGGATCGTCGCGCGAAGACGCCGAGTGTGACAGATCTGGCCCGCTCGGCGAGCCGAGCGGGCCATCGCCGAGCCAGCTCGGCCCCGCCGGCCCCCCGCCGGCCTACGCCGAGGCGGCGCGGATGCGGTCGAGCGCCTGCTGCAGGTCGTCGGGGTAGGACGCCTCGAACTCGACCCACTCCCCCGTGCGCGGGTGCTCGAAGCCGAGCCGGACCGCGTCGAGCCACTGCCGCGTCAACCCGAGCTCCGAGGCCAGCACCGGGTCGGCGCCGTACATCGTGTCGCCGACGAGCGGGTGCTTCGTCGCCGCCATGTGCACGCGGATCTGGTGCGTCCGCCCGGTCTCCAGGTGCACCTCGAGCAGACTCGCCGACCGGAAGGCCTCGAGGGTCTCGTAGTGCGTCACGCTCGGCTTGCCGTCGGCCGTGACCGCGAACTTCCAGTCACTCGACGGGTGCCGACCGATGGGGGCGTCGATGGTCCCCGCAGTCGGGTCGGGGTGCCCCTGCGCCAGTGCGTGGTAGACCTTGTCGACCGTGCGCTCCTTGAACGCCCGCTTCAGGTGCGTGTACGCCAGCTCGGTCTTCGCGACGACCATCAGGCCCGAGGTACCGACGTCGAGCCGGTGCACGATGCCCGCGCGCTCGGCGGCGCCGGAGGTCGCGATCGTGAAGCCAGCGGCGGCGAGCCCACCGGGGACGGTCGGCCCGTCCCAGCCGGGCGAGGGGTGCGCGGCGACGCCGATCGGCTTGTCGACGACGACGATGTCCTCGTCGTCGTGCACGATCCGCATGCCGGGGACCTCGACCGGCACGATGCGCGGGGGTTCCTTCGGGGACCACTCGACCTCGAGCCACGAGTCGGCGTGCAGACGGTCGGACTTCCCGACCTCGACGCCGTCGACCCGGACACCACCGGCCGCGACGACCTCGGCCGCGAAGGACCGCGAGAACCCGAGCAGCTTCGCGATCGCCGCGTCGACCCGCTCGCCGGCGAGTCCGTCCGGCACGGGCAGGGAACGCTGCTCGCTCACGTCGCGTCGTGCCCGAGGACGTCGCGACCGTCGCGCGGCGCGCGCGGGTCCGGCTCCGCCACAACCGGACGGGAGGCACGGGGCGACTCCGTCCCGTCGGCCGCGTCCGAGCGGGCGGCCGCGTCAGCAGCGCGCTGCTGCTTCGTGGTCAGCGCGCGGGTGCCGTCGAGGTTCACCCCGAGGATGACGAGGAGCACGAACACGACCATGCTCACGCAGATGAACGAGTCGGCGATGTTGTAGATCGCGGGCATCATCCACGGCGTGGAGATGAAGTCGACCACGTGCCCGCGGCCGAAGCCCGGCTCACGGAAGAGCCGGTCGAGCAGGTTGCCGAGCGCACCGCCGAGCAGCATGCCGAGCACGATCGCCCACCACATCGACCGGATGCGCCGGGCGAACACGATGATGGCGACGACGACCGCCGTCGAGACGATCGAGAACACCCACGTCATGTTGACCGCGAACGAGAACGCGGCGCCGGGGTTCCGGACGTACAGCAGCTGGAGCGCGTCACCGAGGACCGGGACGGCCTGGCCGTAGGGCAGGTTCGCGACGACGAGGGCCTTCACGCCCTGGTCGAGCGCCACCACGACGACAGCGGCGAAGGCCAGTGCCGCGATCGCGCGGACACTGACCTTCGCCGTCGGTGCTGGTCTGACCAACGTCAGTTGCCGAAGCCCTGCGCCGAAGCGGGCGCGGGGGTGAGGCCGGACTCCTGCGAGCCGGACCCGTCGAGCTCGGCGAGCTGACCCTGGATGTAGCTCTTGAGCTGCGCACGGTAGTCACGCTCGAAGGTGCGGAGCTCGTCGATCTTGCCCTCGAGCTGCCGCTGCTCGCCCTCGAGCACCGCGACGCGCTGGCGGTTGGTGTTCTCGGTGTCGGCGATGATCTGGCGCTGCTTCGCCTCGGCCTCGGAGACCAGGCGGGCGGCCTGCGCGGTGCCCTCGGCGATGAGTGCGTCGCGCTTCTCGATGCCCTCGCGGACGTGCTCCTCGTGCAGGCGGCGAGCGAGCGTGAGGAGGTTCGTGGTGCCCTCGGTGTCCTCGTCGGCCGGGACGGTCGACGGGGCCGGAGCGGCGGCGGCGACCGGCGCGGGCTCCGGAGCGGCGGCGACGGGGGCCGGCTCGGGCTCGGGGGTCGACTCGGGCTGCTGCTCGACGGGCTGCTCGGCCGCGGCCGGCTTCGGCGCCGACTCGGCTGCCTGCAGGCGCTGGCGGAGCTCGTCGTTCTCGGCCGTCAGGCGGCGGAGCTCGACGACGACCTCGTCCAGGAAGTCGTCGACCTCGTCCTGGTCGTAGCCCTCGCGGAACTTCGTCGGCTGGAACCGCTTGTTGACTACGTCTTCCGGCGTCAAAGCCATTGCCGTCACCTCAATAGAACTGCTGAACGTGTGGAACCACTTGCGTCGCGACCGAATGTACCAGCCGCGACGAGCGGTGCGGATGTCCACCGGAGCGGACATCGATCCCGACCACCGTACACCGGGGCCGGATCGGAACCGTGACCTTGACCGCGGCGCGGCGCGTGTCGCGGCGGGGTGCTGCTTCAGAAACCGCGGGCGAGTCCGCCGACGATGACCCGGAGGATGATCACCACGAGCATGACGATCGTCCAGCCGAAGTCGAGCGCGACCGGACCCAGCCGCAGCGGCGGGAGCAGTCGTCGGACGAACCGGATCGGCGGGTCGGTGAGCGTGTAGACGACGTCGGCGACCACGAGCATCGCGCCCCGGGGACGCCAGGTGCGGTTGTACGCCTGCACGATGTCGAAGGCGAACCGGCCCCACATCACGAAGAAGTAGAGCAGGAGGGCGAAGGAGAGGATCCCGAAGACCAGTGACACGATGGGGCTCGCTCGGCTCGGGTGCGTCCGCCGTCACGGCGACCGCACGGGGCGGGGTGAACCGGACTCCGGCTCAGGACTGGGCGAAGAAGGACGCCTCGATGTCGGACTCTACCTCAGCAGGCTCACCGCTCACCGCGACGTGGGCCGGCGAGAGCAGGAAGACCTTGTTCGTCACGCGCTCGATCTTGCCGTACAGGCCGAGCGACAGCCCCGACGCGAAGTCGATCATGCGGCGAGCGTCCGACTCGGTCATCTGCGAGAGGTTGATGATGACGGGGATGCCGTCGCGGAAGCTCTCGGCGATGGACTGGGCGTCCTTGTACTCGCGCGGGTGGACGGTGAGGATCTCGTTCATTTCCTGGACCGGGGTCGCCTTCTGTGCGGTCGTGTGCGAGCGGCGGAGCGGGGTGACCTGGGCGCCGCGCTGGTGGGTGTGCGTCTTGGGCTCCGCGGGCGCGGCGGCCGGGGCTGCTGCCGGCGCCGCGGCGGCGGGTGCGGCGGCAGCCGGGGCCTGGGCGGCCGGCGCTGCCGCGGGAGCCGCTGCAGGGGCGGCGGCCTGGCGGGTCGGTGCGGCCGACTGCTGCTGCTCGTCCTCGTACAGTTCCTCGTCCGCGAGGCCGAGGTAGACCATCGTCTTCTTGAGCGGGTTAGCCATGGTTCCTCCGGAGGTCGGTGCTCGTGGTGCCCTGCAACGAGGCTAGGGTGCGGCCGGCCGGTTTCCCGTGATTGCGGTCCCGATCCGGAGGTGTGTCGCGCCCTCGGCGATCGCCTCGGCGAAGTCGCCGCTCATCCCCGCCGAGATGTCGCTCGCGTCCGGGGCGATCGCGACGACCCGCGACGAGATCCCGCGCAGTCGGGCGAAGGCGCGACGGGGCTCCTCGTCGAGCGGCGCGACCGCCATCACCCCGCGCAGGCGGATCGTGCCGGTGGCGAGGATCCGCTCGACCATGGCGTCGACGTGGTCCGGCTGCACGCCCCCACGACCGGGGTCCTCGGTCAGGTTCACCTGCACGAAACCGTCGACCACCCGAGGGTCCGGTTCGATCTCGGTCGGGGCGAACGCGTCGACGACCGAGTCGCGGTCGAGCGACTGCACCACGTCGGCGTACCGACGCACCTGCCGCGCCTTCTTCGACTGCAGCTGCCCGACGAAGTGCCACGTCAGGCCGAGGTCGGCGAGCTCGGCGGCCTTGGCCTGCGCCTCCTGGTGCCGGTTCTCCCCCACGTCGGTGACGCCGAGCGCGGCGAGCTCCCGCACCAGCGATGCCGGGTGGTACTTCGTCACGACGATGAGCGTGAGTTCGTCCGCCGAGCGGCCGGCAGCCCGCGCGGCGTCGGCGATGGACGCGCGGACGGACGCGAGACGCGCCTCCGGTCCGTCAGGATCGACGGACCGGAGGCGCGGATCACCTGCCACGGGACGGGTTACTTCAGGAAGTCGGGGACGTCGAGCTCGTCGTCGTCGTCGAACGCCGGGTCGGCGGCGCGACGCACGGGCGCCTCGTGCTCCTGCGTCGACCAGGACGGAGCGCTCGTCGCGGTGTCCTCGATCGCACCGGTGCCGGTCGCACCGGCCGAGGCCGAGGCGCCGGACTCGGGGTCGACCCAGCTCGAGCGACGCTCCTTCTGCTGCGCGCCCGGCTCGCCGCCGTCGAAGCCCGCGGCGATGACGGTCACGCGGACCTCGTCGCCGAGGGTGTCGTCGATGACCGCACCGAAGATGATGTTCGCCTCGGGGTGGACGGCCTCCTGCACCAGGCGGGCGGCGTCGTTGATCTCGAAGATGCCGAGGTTCGAGCCACCCTGGATCGACAGCAGCACGCCGTGCGCACCGTCGATCGAGGCCTCGAGCAGCGGCGACGCGACGGCGAGCTCGGCCGCCTTGATCGCGCGGTCGGCACCGCGGGACGACCCGATGCCCATGAGGGCCGAACCGGCACCCTGCATGACGCTCTTCACGTCGGCGAAGTCGAGGTTGATGAGGCCGGGCGTGGTGATGAGGTCGGTGATGCCCTGGACGCCGGCGAGCAGCACCTGGTCGGCGGTCGCGAAGGCCTCGACCATCGAGATGCCGCGGTCGCTGATCTCGAGCAGCCGGTCGTTCGGCACCACGATCAGCGTGTCGACCTCGTCCTTCAGGGACGCGACGCCGTTCTCGGCCTGCGACTGGCGGCGCTTGCCCTCGAAGCTGAACGGCTTCGTGACGACACCGATGGTGAGCGCACCGATCGACTTCGCGATGCGGGCGACCACGGGCGCACCACCCGTCCCGGTCCCGCCGCCCTCGCCGGCGGTGACGAAGACCATGTCGGCCCCCGCGAGGGCCTCCTCGATCTCCTCCGCGTGATCCTCGGCGGCACGACGGCCGACCTCCGGGTCCGCGCCGGCACCGAGACCGCGGGTGATCTCGCGGCCCACGTCGAGCTTGACGTCGGCGTCGCTGAGCAGGAGTGCCTGCGCGTCGGTGTTGATCGCGATGAACTCGACGCCGCGGAGGCCGAGCTCGATCATGCGGTTCACGGCGTTCACGCCGCCGCCGCCGACGCCGACGACCTTGATGACGGCGAGGTAGTTGTGGTTCGTGGTCACGTCAGTCGGGCCTCCGGTCGAACCCTCAACCTCTACTTGAAGTTCAGGGGCGTTGCTGGTAGTTGTGGTGCTGCCACGACGCTACGGGTGCGCTCCGCACGCTGTCGCCCCGCCACGCCGCGTGTCGCCGATCGTGTCGCCGAGATTGCCGCTGTCGCTGCCGTCGTCGCAGCCCCGGCGCCGCGGGTGTCGAGTGCGCTCGTCCTCACTGCGCCGGACGGACGATCCCGTTGTCCGGCGCCGAGACGTCGAACTCGACCTTGGTGCCCGGGTCCCGCGAGGCGTGGTCCGCCACGAGCGCCGCGAGGAGCGACGCCTTGGCGTCCGAGTCGTCGGGGCTCCCCCACACCACGCTCGATCCGTCGTCCAGGGTGAGCGTGACGTCGTCCGCGGTCGTCGCACGGACGTCGGTGACCTGCCGACGGACCGTGGAGGGCAGCGAGAGCACCACCTCGGTCATCGTCCGGAACACCGGGGAGCCGAGCTCGGCCCGCTGCACGTCGGCGACCGGCACCCCCTCGGGACGGTCCGGCGAGGACTGCACCACGATGCCGGCCGGGTCCACGAGGTCGTACGAGTCGCCCGACTGCACGGCGACGACCGGCGTCCGCTCGGTCACGGTCACCACGAGGGTGTGCGGCGGGACCTCCTCGGTCACGTAGCTCTCGATGAGCGGGAAGCCGGCGATGTCGCGCTTGACCTCGCCGAAGTCGATGCGCGCGAGCGGCGTGCCCACCTGGTCGGAGAGCGCCTGGCGCAGCGCGGTCGCGTCGACCCGTTCGGTCCCGCGGACCTGGATGGTGCGCAGGGCCATGAGCGGCGAGTAGACGGCGACCAGGATGGACGCTCCGAACACGACCACCACGGCCCCCGCGGTGATCCACGCGGCGCGGCGGTGTCGTGCACGACGGGTGAAGCGTCGGACCTCGGCGCGTTCGAGCAGCCGACGGCGGCGCTTCGCGACGCGCGCCTCACGGGCGGTCTCGGCAGCACGGACACCGGCGCCGATCGGGGCGCTTTGCGCATCGACGGCGGACGGCCTGAAGGCACGGTGCGCGTCGATCACGTCGGTCACCGTGGCCACGCCGGTCGCGTCGTCCGCACCGGTCGCGTCGTCCGCGCCGGTCGCGTCGTGGTGCGACCTGACGCCACCGTCGAGGGCGCCGGCGGACGCGCTGCCCGCGTGGTCCTCGTCCGGGGTGTACTCGCGCAGGCGCTCCGCGACGCTCGACCAGCCGGCGCCGAGGCGCCGCCCGGCGGCGCCGGCGAGGGCGCTCGCACGCTCGCGCTGGCTCGACGCCTGCGTCGCTGCCGCTCCCGGTGTCCGGACCGCATCGTGCGTCTCGGGGGCCGGTGCGGCGGTGGGGGCGACCGCCCCGTCGACCGGCGCCGACGTCGCGGAGGCGGGTCGGGCCTCCCGGCCGTCGCCCGCTGCTCCAGGCTCTGCTGCTCCGTGCCCCGCGGCTGCTCCGTGCCCCGCGCGCCACGAGGTCAGCCGACCGCGACGCTGCCGCGGTGCGCGGGCGTCGTCGGCCGGGGCGTCCGGTTCCTCCGGACGCCCGTCGAAGCCCTCGGGTCGCTTCACTGCGCGCGGTCCCCGCAGCCGTCCTGGCGGAGCGCACCGAGGACCTGCGGGATGATCCGGTACACGTCGCCGCAGCTCAGCGTCATGACGATGTCGCCGTCGCGGGCCACCTCGGCCGCACGGGCAGCGGCATCGCCCCAGTCCGGCAGGAACTCGACCTTCGACTGGTCCGTGAAGCGCTCCTGGACGAGGGCGCCGGTGACGCCGGGCTCCGGGTCCTCACGGGCGCCGTAGACGTCGAGCACGACCGTGTGGTCGGCGAGCTCCTCGTACACGCGGGCGAAGTCCCCGGCCATGAGGCGCGTGCGGGAGTACAGGTGCGGCTGGTGGATGGCGATGATCCGACCGTCGCCGACGACGTTCCGTGCTGCGCGCAGCGCGGCCGCCACCTCGGTGGGGTGGTGCGCGTAGTCGTCGTACACCGACACCCCGCGCTCGACGCCGTGCAGCTCGAAGCGACGCTCGGTGCCGCCGAACGCCTCGATGCCGCGGATGGCGTCGGCGGGCTCGACGCCCAGCCCGGTGAGCACCGCGAAGGCCCCCACGGCGTTCACCGCGTTGTGCCGACCGGGCACCCGGAGCGTCATGTGGTGGTGCTGACCGCCGGCGCGGAGGTCGACCTCGACGCTCGCCGCCTCGACGATGCGCTCGATGCGGACGTCGGCGTCGGCGGCCTCGCCGAAGGTGACGATCTCCGGGGCGTGCTCACGCGCGCGGACACCCTCGGTGACCCGCTTCGCACCGGCGTCGTCGCTCGAGACCACGATGCGCTCGCTCGCCTTGCCGGCGAACTCGACGAACGCGTCGATGAACGCCTGCTCGCTGCCGTAGTGGTCGAGGTGGTCGGCGTCCACGTTCGTGATGAGCGCGACCGCAACGTCGTAGAGCAGGAAGGACCCGTCGGACTCGTCCGCCTCGACGACGAACAGGTCGCTGCCGCCCGGAGCCGAGCTCGTGCCGAGCGACTGGATGACACCGCCGTTCACGAAGCTCGGGTCGAGGCCGAGCTCGACCATGGCGGTGACGATCATCCCCGTCGAGGTCGTCTTGCCGTGTGCACCGGCGACCGCGACCAGGCGGTGGTCGGCGATGAGTGCGGCGAGGGCCTGGGACCGGTGCAGGACCGGGAGCCCCCGGCGCTGGGCCTCGAGGAGCTCGGGGTTGTCCGGCCACAGGGCGCTCGTGACCACCACGGTGTCCGCGTCGCCGACGTTCGCGGCGTCGTGGCCGACGTGCACCTCGGCGCCGAGGTCGCGCATCGTGCCGGTCGTCGCGGTCTCGCGCGAGTCGCTGCCCGTGACACGGTGCCCGGCGGCCAGGAACATCCGTGCGATGCCGCTCATGCCGGAGCCGCCGATGCCGACGAAGTGGACCGTGCCGAGGTCGTCCGGGATCGGCTGCGTCAGGTCCGGCTTGATGGTCATCGTTCCTCCGTGGTGCTGGTGCTCGTGCGGTCCGCGCCGGGCCCGGTGCTGTGGTCCGGGCGTGCCCCGCTGCTGCGGTCCGGGCGTGCTCCGCTGCTGCGGTCCGGGCGTGCTCCGCTGCTGCGGTCCGGGCGTGCTCCGCTGCTGCGCTCCGCCGCCTCGCGCACGAGGGCCGTCATCCGGTCCGCCCCGTCGCGGTGCCCGACACTGCCGGCGCGGACCGCCATGTCCGCGATCCGGGCCCGGTCGCGCAGGATCGGCAGCAGCTGGTACGTCACCCACTCGTCCGTGAACGCCGCGTCGTCGACGAGGACCGCTCCCCCGGCGTCGACGACGTCCGCCGCGTTGTGCCGCTGCTCGCCGTTGCCGACCGGGTACGGCACGAGCACGCTCGGCAGTCCGACCGCGGTGAGCTCGCAGACCATCCCGGCGCCCGACCGCGACACCACGAAGTCGGACGCCGCGTAGGCCAGGTCCATCCGGTCGCAGTACGGCAGCACGTGGTAGCCGTCGAGGTCGCTCGGCCCGATGTCGGACTTCCCGCCGACGACGTGCAGGACCTGCCAGCCCGCGTCGACGATCGCCGTCGCCGAGCGGTTCACCGTCGTGTTGATGCTCCGCGCGCCGGACGAGCCGCCTGTGACGAGCAGGACCGGACGGTCCGGGTCGAGGCCGAACTCGGCGAGGCCCTCGGCCCGCGATGCCCGGCGGTCGAGCGACTCGATCTCCCTGCGGAGCGGCATCCCGACCAGGCGACCGTGCCGCAGGTGCGTGTTCGAGAACGTCAGGCCCACGTGGCGGGTCAGCAGGGCGGCGAGCCGGTTCGCGAGCCCGGGCTTGGCGTTCTGCTCGTGCACGACGATCGGGGTGCCCGTCCGCTTCGCGGCGATGTACGCGGGAGCCGCCGCGTAGCCGCCGACGCCGAGGACCACCTCGACGTCGTGCTCGCGGATGAAGCGCTCGGTGCGCCGGACCGCCCCGAGGAAGCCGCCGGGGAACCGGAGCGCTCGGGCGTCGAGCTTCCGCGGGAAGGGCAGACGCGGGACCGTCAGCAGCTCGTAGCCGCGCATCGGGACGAGCCGGGCCTCGAGGCCCTCCGCGGTGCCGAGGACGAGCACCCGGGCGTCGGGGTCCTGCTCGGTCAACCGGTCGGCGACCGCGAGCAGCGGGTTGACGTGGCCGGCGGTGCCACCGCCGGCGAAGAGGTAGGTGCTCACCGGAGCACTCCGTTCTGTGGTGCGGAGCCACCGCGCGGCAGCGTCGGACGACCCTTGCCCGGGAGCTCACGGGCGAAGGACAGCACGACGCCGATCGCCAGCAGGGTCATGATGAGTGCCGATCCACCGGCGGAGATGAGGGGCAACGGTACCCCGAGCACCGGCAGCAGACCGAGCACGACGGCGATGTTCACGAGTGCCTGCCCGATGATCCACGCCATGATCCCGCCGGTGACGGTGCGCACGAAGGGGTCGTCGGACTGCCGGATCACCTTGATCATGCTGACCGCGAGCACGATGAACAGGGCCAGCACCACGACGGCGCCGATGAGCCCGAGTTCCTCGCCGATGATCGCGAAGATGTAGTCGTTGTCCGCCTCGGGCAGCCACGACCACTTCGCCTTCGAGTTGCCGAGGCCGACGCCGAACACCCCGCCGGACGCCAGCGCCCACATGCCGTGCACCGGCTGCCAGCACAGGTCCTGGTACTGGTTCGAGTCCGTGCACCCGGAGAGCCACGCGTTGATGCGGTACTGCCGCGACGCCGACGTCATCGTGACGAACGGCAGGACGACCGCGACGGCCCCGAGGATGACGAGCAGGTGCTTGGCCCGCGCTCCGCCGATGAAGAGCGCGCCGAGCAGCAGGATGAGCATGATCATCGCGGTGCCCTGGTCGCCGCCGAGGAGCACCATGCCGAGCGGGAGCACCGTCGCGATGCCGACCGGCACGAACAGTTCCTTCCAGTCCCGCAGGCGGTCGCGCTTGACGTAGATGATCGCGCCGACGGCCAGGGCGATGCCGAGCTTGACGGCCTCGGACGGCTGGGCGCTGAACGAACCGAGCTTGATCCAGTTGCGGTTGCCCTGGATCTCGATGCCGAGGGGCGTGTACACGAGCAGCTGCAGGACGAGCGCCGCGGCGAGGATCCGCATGGCCCACTTCCGCCAGAGCCGGGCCGGCACGCGGCTGGCGACGAGCATGAGCGGGACGCCGAGCACCGCGTAGAGCCCCTGCTTCGAGGCCGCGCCGAAGAAGTCGTGGGTGGCGGCGTACTGCTCGACGCTGGACGACGACAGGACCATCACCACGCCGAACACGACGAGGAAGAGCGTCACGCCCAGGATCGTGTAGAACGTGCTCGACTCGGCGACGAAGACGTTCTTCACCGCCACGACGGCGCCGCGCGCACGACGGGGGGCACCCGCCTGACCTGCGCCGCCCTGACCGGTGCCGTCGTGACGGGTGCCGTCCTGTCCGGTGCTGCCCGTCGTCCGGCCGCCGCTACGGCCGCTCGGGAGATCCGTGGTCGCCATCGGCTGTGCCTCCCAGGTGCTCGTGGACCGCCGCCGCGAACCGGCGCCCCCGGTCGGCGTAGGAGTCGAACTGGTCGAACGACGCGGCAGCCGGGGCGAGGAGGACCGTGTCGCCCGGTCGTGCGACCGAGGCGGCATGCCGGACCGCCTCGGGCATGACCTGATCAGTGTCCGTCGCCTCGACCTGCAGGACCGGGACCGCCGGCGCGTGTCGCGCGAATGCCTCGAGCACAGGGGTGCGGTCCGTGCCGATCACGACGACTGCTCGTGCGCCGGGGCCGAACCGCTCGACGAGACCGTCGATGTCGACGCCCTTGAACTGGCCGCCGACGACCCACACGACGGTCTCGAACGACGCGAGCGACGCGGTCGCCGCGTGCGGGTTCGTCGCCTTCGAGTCGTCGACCCAGGCGATCCCGTCGGCCGTCGCGACGTGCTCGGTGCGGTGGTGGTCGGCGCGGAAGCCCTGCACCGCGGTGCAGATGTGCGCCGGTTCGACCGTGGCCGCGCGGGCGAGTGCGGCCGCCGCGAGCACGTTCATCGTCATGTGCGGGCTGGCGAGTCCGGCCTGCTCGAGGTCCGCGACGGTGGCGAGCTCGAGCGCGCTGTTCCGCCGGTCCTCGGTGAAGGCGCGGTCGCAGAGCACGTCGTCCACGATCCCGACGTCGCCCGGCGCGGGGACGCCAGGCGTGAAGCCGACCGCCCGGCAGCCCTCGACCACGTCCGCGCCCTCGACCATCCGGCGCGTGACCTCGTCCGAGGTGTTGTAGACGCAGGCCGTCACGGTGCGCTCGTACACCTTGGCCTTCGCGGCGCGGTAGGCCTCGGCGGAGCCGTGCCACTCGAGGTGGTCGTCGGCGATGTTGAGGCAGGCGCTCGCGAGCGGCACGACCGCGCCGTCGCCCGTGGTCGGCATGTAGTGCAGCTGGTGGCTGGACAGCTCGACGACCAGGACGTCGAAGCCCTCCGGGTCGCGGACGACGTCGAGCACCGGCACGCCGATGTTCCCGCACGCGACCGCGCGGAGCCCGGCGGCGGCGAACATCGCGGTGGTCAGCTGCGTCGTCGTGGTCTTGCCGTTCGTGCCCGTGATGGTCACCCACGGCGCGGCGACCGGGCCGCGGACGACCTTGTCACGCACGCGCCAGGCGAGCTCGATGTCGCCCCACACGGTGCTGTGCTCGACCGACCAGCGGACCGACGCGTTGTGCGGGGGCAGGCCGGGCGAGACGACCACGACGTCCGGGGCCTGCTGCTCGAGCGCGGCCGGCACGGTCTCGAGCGGGGTGCGCTCGAACCGCGCGCCGATGACGTCGAGCAGCTCCACCGTGTCGGCGGGGCCGTCGGGTGCGTAGACGACGACGTCGCTGCCGAGCTCCACGAGGGTGTCGGCGACCGAGAACCCGGTCGAGCCGAGGCCGAGCACTGCGACGCGCAGGCCCTTCCAGCCCTCGGCGTACCAGCTGTCGAGTCCTTCGAGGCGGGCGTCAGCCGACACGGGCGATCCACTCCAGGTAGAAGAGTCCGACACCGGCCGCAACGCAGAGTCCCGCGATGATCCAGAACCGGACGACGACGGTCACCTCGGCCCACCCCTTCAGCTCGAAGTGGTGGTGCAGCGGGCTCATCCGGAAGATGCGCTTGCCGTGGGTGATCTTGAAGTAGGCGCGCTGCAGGATCACCGAGCCGGTGACGATGAAGAACAGGCCGCCGATCAGGATGAGCAGCAGCTCGGTGCGGCTGAGGATCGCGAGGCCGGCCAGCGCACCGCCGAGGCCGAGCGAGCCGGTGTCGCCGAGGAAGATCTGCGCGGGCGACGTGTTGTACCAGAGGAACCCGATCAGGCCACCGCACACGGCGGCGGCGACGACGGCGAGGTCGAGCGGGTCCGACGTGCTGTAGCAGGCGTGCCTGGTGCTCTCGTCGAGGCGGACACCTCCGCAGATCTGGTTCGACTGCCAGAAGCCGATGATCACGTACGAGCCGATCGCCAGGATGCTCGAGCCGGTCGCGAGACCGTCCAGCCCGTCGGCGACGTTCACGCCGTTCGACGTGGAGACGGTCAGCAGCACGATCCACGCGAGGTACAGGATCGTGCCGATCACGGTGCCGAGCACCATGAAGTCGAGCCACGGCACGTCGCGGATCGCGGAGATCATCGTCGACGCCGGGGGCTTGCCGTTCCCGGTCGGCACGACGAGCGCGATCGTGGCGAACACCACGCCCACGATGACCTGCCCGAGGACCTTGGCCCAGCCACCGAGCCCGAGGCTCCGCTGCCGGCGCACCTTGAGGAAGTCGTCGATGAAGCCGACGAACCCGAGCCCGACCATCAGGAACAGCACGAGCAGCCCGGACAGCGTGACCGAGTCGCGGCCGACCAGGTGCCCGACGAAGTAGCCGAGCACCGCGCCGATGATCAGGACGATGCCGCCCATGGTCGCCGTCCCGCGCTTGGTGTGGTGCGACTGCGGGCCGTCGTCACGGATGAACTGTCCCCAGCCGAGGCGGTGGAACAGCTTGATGAACAGCGGTGTGAGCAGCAGTGTGAACACCAGCGCCACGGCGCCGGCGACGAGGAGCGCGATCATTCGGTGACACCTCCGAGGCGGTCGCCGAGGAATCGCAGTTCGGCGGACTTCGAGGACTTGACGAGGACGACGTCGCCGGGGCGGACCATCTCCTGCAGGGCGTGGACGGCCGCGTCGACGTCCTCGATGTACACGGACTCGCCGTCCCACGATCCCTCGAGGGTGGCGGCCTGGTGGATCGGCGCGGCGCCGGGTCCGACGACCACGAGCTGTCCGATGCCGAGACGGACGACGAGCCGGCCGATGCGGTCGTGCTCCTCCGTCGAGAACTCCCCGAGCTCGGCCATCTCGCCGAGCACGGCGACCGAGCGCTCCCCCGGGCGCACGATCTGCGCGAGGGTCCGGAGGGCGGCTGCCATCGAGTCGGGCGACGCGTTGTAGGCGTCGTTGATGACGGTCACGCCCTCCGGTCCGCCCTGGAGGAGCTCCATGCGCCAGCGCTCGGCCCGCGTCATCGACGCGAGCGCCTCGGCGCCGGCGGCGAGCGGGATGCCCCACAGGTGGGCCACGGTCAGGGCGGCCGACGCGTTCATCGCGTGGTGCTCGCCGAGGATGGCGAGGCGGACGTCGACGGTCTCGGGGAAGCGGGTGGTGCCTCCCGGCTGGTCCGTCGCGTCGGCGAGACCGTCGCCTCCGGGGCGGACGGGAGGGGCGGTGAGCGTGAAGCGCGTGCCGCTGCGGTCCGTCTCGATGCCGGAGATGCGGTAGTCCGCCCCGGCGGACGTGCCGAACCCGACGACGGTCGCATCGGTGATCGCGCGCATGGACGCGACGCGGTCGTCGTCGACGTTGAGCAGGGCCGTCGCGGTGGCCGGCAGGTCGGTGACCATCTCCGACTTCGCGCGCTGCGTCGCCTCGATGCCGCCGAACTCGCCGGCGTGCGCGAGTCCGACCTTGAGCACGACGCCCGTGTCCGGCTCCGCGATCGAGACGAGCTTGGCGATGTGGCCCTTGCCGCTCGCACCCATCTCGACGACGAGGAACCGGGTGTCGTGCGTGATCCGGAGCATCGAGACCGGGGCGCCGACGTGGTTGTTGAACGACCCCTGCGGCGCCACGGTCGCACCGTGCTGCTCGAGGATCGTCCGGAGCATGTTCTTGGTGCTCGTCTTGCCGTTCGAGCCGGTGATGCCGACGACGCGGAGCGGCGCCGGGCGACCCTGGTCGTCCACGCGGTCGGCACTCGAGGCGCGGACGCGGGCGACGACCTCGTGCGCGAGCGCGGCGAGGGCGGCGTACCCGTCGGACACCACGACCTGCGCGGTGGCGGAGCCCTCCGGCAGCGCGACGGCGCGCTCGGTCACGACCAGCGCCGCACCGGCCTCGGCCGCGTTCGGCACGAAGCGGTGGCCGTCGGTCTCCTCGCCGAGCAGGGCGAAGAACACGCTGCCGGCGCCGACCAGGCGCGAGTCGGTCTCGACGCTGCCGTCGACGACCTGCTCCGGGGCACCGCTGACGAGCTCGCCGCCGATCGCGGCGGCGATCTCGGCGAGGGTCAGGGCGATCATCGGATCTCCTCCGCCGGGCCGGAGTTCGGCTCCCAGCCGGCCTCGCGGAGAGCCTGACGGGCCTCGTCACGCGCCGAGTACGGCGTGCGGACGCCCTCGATGTCGCGGTAGTCCTGGTGGCCGGGTCCGGCCCAGAGGATCGAGTCGCCCTCGCCGAGCAGGCTCACGGCCTTGCGGATCGCCGCCTCGGGCGGGCTGACCTCGTAGGTCTCGTGGTCCGGGTACGCCTCGCGCGCGGCGTCGACCAGGGTCTTCCGGATCGACGCGGCGTCCTCGAAGCGCGGGTGGTGGTCGGTGACGACGAGGATGTCGCTGCCCGCGGCGGCGACACGCGCCATGTCGCCGCGCTTGGTCTTGTCCCGGTCACCGTCGGCGCCGAAGAGCATGAGGACCTTGCCGGGCGTGAACTGCCGGACCGCGGCGAGCGTGTTCTCGAACGCGTCGGCGCTGTGGCCGAAGTCGACGTAGACGCTCGGGCCCGAGTCGCCGGACACCCGCTCGGTGCGTCCGGGCAGGTAGCACTCGATCGCGCTGACCGGGTGCTCGTCGGTCTCGTCCGCGTAACGGCGGTGGTTCGACCCGAGGGCGTGTGCGATGGCACCGAGCTCGAAGCCTCCCTCGACCAGCATCACGATCGCGAGTCCGGCGTTGGCCGCCATGTGCCAGCCGATCAGCGGGACGCGCGTCGTCAGCTCGCGGCCCTCCGGGCCGGTCAGCCGGAACTCGGTGTAGGCCGCGTGCGCCTCGACGATGTCGACGTGCCACTCGGCCTCGACCTCGGGGTGCACCGTGATCGTCGTGACCGGGATGCGGGAGTCCTGCACCACGCGGTGGCCCCAGTCGGTGTCCAGCGAGACGACGCCACGACGGGCGTGCTCGGGCTGGAACAGCGGGAGCTTCGCCTGGTAGTACTCCTCCATGTCGGCGTAGTCGTCGAGGTGGTCGTGCGACAGGTTCGTGAACCCGGCGACGTCGAACACGATGCCGTCGACGCGGTGGCGGCTCAGGGCCTGGGCGCTGACCTCCACCGCGACCGCGCGGACCTCGGACTCGCGCATGCGGGCCAGGAGTGCGTGCATCTCGCTGGCCTCGGGCGTGGTCAGGCGGCTCGTCACGCTGAGCGAGCCGATGTGGCGCTCCGCGGTCGAGCTGAGGCCGGTGACCAGGCCGAGCTGCTTGAGGATGCCCTCGAGGATGTACGACGTGCTGGTCTTGCCGTTCGTGCCGGTCGTCGCGAAGAGCTGCGGCAGGTCGGTCGCCTCGTCCGGGTGGGTGCGGTAGACCCACGCCGAGACGTCGCCGAGCGCGGCGCGCGGGTCCTCGACCACGAGCACCGGCAGGCCGGACGGCTCCGCGAGGGCGACCCCGTCGGCGTCGGTCAGCACCGCGACGGCACCGCGCTCGGCGGCCTCGGTCGCGAACTGGGCGCCGTGGCGGTTCGCGCCGTGCACACCGACGAAGAGGTCACCCGGCTGCACCTCGGCAGCACTCAGCGTGACGCCCGTCGTCTCGACGGCGTCGACGGAGCCGACCACGCGCATGCCGAACGCGTTCGCGAGCTCGGCCACGCTCCTCGGGGTCGGGTGTTCGGGTCGGAGGACCGGGGGGATCCGTGCGGACAAGTGCTCCTTCTTCCTCACCACGTGGACGGGTACAGCTGCGCCTCGGCCGTGGAGGGGGCTACTCGGTACTTCTCGAGCACCTGGGACATGAGTGTGCGGAACGCCGGAGCCGCTCCGCTGGACCACTTGTTGGTCTGCGGCTTCGTGAACGTCACCGTGACAACATACTGGGGGTCCTCGGCGGGTGCCATTCCGGCCACGGAGGTGATCCGCTGGCCGCCGTAGCCCTTGCTGCCCTCGGCGACCTCGGCGGTACCGGTCTTCGCCGCGATGTTGTAGCCGGAGATCGGCTTCATCCCGACCAGGGTGCCGCCGGTGACCACGCTCTGCAGCATCTTCACGGTCTGGTCGGCCGCCGCGGCGGACACGACGCGCGTGCCCTGCACGTCGGGCGCGTCGATGAGCTTGCCGTCGGCGGTCTTGCAGCCCTTCACCATGTGGAGCGGGATCCGGACACCCTGGTTCGCCAGGGTCTGGAACACGCTGGCGACCTGGATCGCGGTCGTCGAGATGCCCTGCCCGAACATCGAGTTGATGTTCGTCTGGCTGCTCCAGTCGGGCGATGCGCCGTACTGCATGGCGGGTTGCCCCGGGTACTGGATCGCCGACTCGGGCTCGAACAGGCCGAACTTCTTCATGTAGTCGTACCGCTGCTGCTGCGAGAGCCGCTCGCCGAGCTCCGTGATGCCGACGTTCGACGAGTTCTGCAGGATGCCGGTCAGCGTCAGGTTCTCGGTCGGGTGGAACTCGGAGTCCTGGATCTTGCCGCCCCACGGGAAGGACCGCGAGTACGGCACGACCGCACGATCGGTCGGGCTCGACTTGCCCTGGTCGATGAGTGCAGCGGCGATCGCGGCCTTGATGGTCGAGCCGGGCTCGTAGGTCGAGGTCAGCGCCCGGGAGCCGTACGCGCCCTTGTCCGTGGTCGCATCGACGTCGTTCGGGTCGACCGTGGGCCAGTCCGCGACGGCGAGGAGCTCACCGGTCTTGACGTCGACGACCGTCGCGGTCGCCGACTCCGCCTCCAGCGACTGGGCGGCCGAGGCGATCGTCTGCTGCGCCATGTACTGCAGGTCGCTGTCGATGGTCGTCTCGAGCGTGCCGCCGTCCTTGGCCTGCTCCGTCGTCCGGGTGCTCCCGGGGAGCTGCACGCCGTCCTCGCCGCGCTCGTAGGTCTCCGAGCCGTTCTTGCCCGCCAGGCACTGGTTGTACGAGTACTCGAGGCCGGCCTGGGCCCCGTCCGTGCCCATGAAGCCGGTCAGCGCACCGCCGGTCGCGCCCATCGGGTAGACGCGCGCCGACTGCTGCTCCTTGTAGACCCACGGGATGCCGAGGGCGACGACGGCCTCGTAGTGCTTCACGTCGAGGCCCTTGACCAGGTAGGCGAAGTCGGACTTCGGGTCGGCCTGGATCGCCTTCCGCATCGCCTGCGCGTCGCCGCCGGACGCCTTCGCCAGCGCCTGCAGGGCGTCGTCGACCGAGACCTTCTTCGTGCGTTCGCCGCCGAGCTTGCCGTCGAAGGCCGCCACCAGCCGCGGCGACGTGACGATGTTGTAGCGGTTCACGCTCTCGGCGAGCTCGGTGCCGTTGCGGTCGACGATCGCTCCGCGGTTGCCGTAGATGGTCACCGGGATGCTGCGCTTCGCCTTCGAGGCCTCGTTCAGGGACGCTGCCTGGACCACCTGGATGTCGACCAGGCGGATCACGAAGACCGCGACGAGGGCGATCACGGCGATGATCACCACGCTGTAGCGCAGTCGAGGGTTGCGGATCGTCTTCGTCACGCGGTGCGGTCCTTCCCGGGTGGTGCGGCAGTCCGATCCCGCCCGCAGGTCACCGGGTGGTGGGTGCCTGGAGCGGGTTCGCGTCGGACTCTACGTCGGTGGTCGAGCCCGTCCGGCCCGACTCGCTGGCGCCTGCGCTCTTCTCAGCGTCGGTGGCCGAGGAGCCACCGGCGGCGGTGCTCGTGCTGCCCGCGGTGCCGGACGTGCCGTCGGCCGTCGCGCTGCCGTCGGTCGTGCTCGTGCTGCCCGTGGCCGCGGTCGAGCCGGCGCCGCCCGCGGACGTGCCGCCGTCGGTCGCGCCGGCCTTCCCGGCGCTGGCGTCGGGCCCCGCGGCGAGCGGGACCGGGTCGAGCAGGGCGTTGGGGACCTGGTTGTCGCCGCTCGCGGTCACCTCGTCCGGGGCCGCCGGGGTCGGCGTGCCGTAGACGTGGCCCGTCTTCGGGTCGAGGTAGACCGGCGTCGAGTTCGCGATCATCCCCAGCGCCTTGGCGTTGCGTGCAAGGTTCTGCGGCGAGTCGAGCACCCGGAGCTCCTCGGACAGCGACTGCTGCGTGCGGGAGAGCTTCGTCTGCTCGGCCCCGAGGGAGTCCAACGTGTACGCACCCTGGCTGAGCACCATGCTGATGCCGAGCTGCGCGAGGAGCAGCACGCCGAGCGCGACGACCCCGACCACGGCGTAGGCGACCTTCGGCCGTGCCCGACGCTGCGCCTTCGACGGGGCGACCTCGACGAGCTCGGGGCGCGCCCGGCGGGGCGGCTGCGGGGCACGCGACGGTGCGCCGACGGGGTCGACGAGTGCGAGGTTCGTGCTCATGTCACTTCCGGATCCGCTCGGCCGCGCGCAGGCGCACGGGGATGGCTCGGGGGTTGGCGGCGCGTTCGGCCTCGTCGGCCAGTTCCGCGCCCTTGACGACGAGGGAGTAGGTGGGAGCGTGCTCCGGCAGCTCGATCGGCAGGCCGGCCGGGGCGCTCGAGGTGGTGCGCTCGACGAGGGCCCGCTTCACGAGGCGGTCCTCGAGCGACTGGTAGGACTCGACGACGATGCGGCCACCCACGGCGATCACGTCGAGCGCGGCCGGGATCGCCCGCTCGAGCACGGCGAGCTCGGCGTTCACCTCGATGCGGAGCGCCTGGAAGACGCGCTTCGCCGGGTGTCCCTGCCGCTGCACGGCGACGGGGGTGGCGTCGTGCAGGACCTGCACCAGGTCCCCGGACATCGTGAAGGGGCGCTCGGCGCGGCGATCGACGATGGCGCGGGCGTAGCGCCCGGCGAGCTTCTCCTCGCCGTAGCGCTGGAAGATCCGGCGCAGCTCGCCCTCGTCGTAGGTCGCGAGGACGTCCGCGGCGGTCTGCCCCTCGGTCCGGTCCATCCGCATGTCGAGCGGGGCGTCCTGGCTGTAGGCGAAGCCTCGCTCTGCACGGTCCAGCTGCAGGGAGCTGACCCCGAGGTCGAACAGCACACCGTCGACCGCGTCGAACCCCTCGCCCTCGACCGCCTTGACGATGCCGTCGTACACGGTGTGGACGAGCCGTACGCGGTCGCCGAAGCGCGCGAGCCGCTCCCCCGCGATGCCGAGCGCGTCGGTGTCGCGGTCGAGCCCGATGAGCGTGAGCTCGGGGAAGCGCTCGAGCAGCGCCTCTGAGTGTCCGCCCATGCCGAGGGTGGCGTCGACGACGACCTTGTCGGGCCCGTCGAGGGCGGGGACGAACAGGTCGACGATGCGCTGGAGCATCACCGGCGTGTGCGGGAACTTCGGCTGGTCTTCGGCCATGTGCAGCCCCTCTGGTCCTCCGGGCCACGCATCCGGATCCCCATCCATGCGACCTGACACCGGGGAAGGTGTGTCAGGGCACCACGGCTGGGAGTCCCGATCCGCGGATCAGAAGATCCCCGGGATCACCTCCTCGTCGTTGTCGGCGAAGCCCTCTTCGACCTCGGCGTAGTAGGCCTCCCACGCGGGGGTCGACCAGATCTCGGCACGGTCACCGCTGCCGATGACCGTGAGGTCCCGCTCGAGCCCCGCGTACTCACGGAGGTTCTGCGGGATCGTCACGCGGTTCTGCTTGTCCGGGGTCTCCGCGCTCGCTCCGGAGAGGAACAGGCGCATGTAGTCCCGGGTGCGCTTCGACGTCATCGGAGCCGTCCGGATCCGTTCGTGCAGTTGCTCGAACGTGTCCGCACTGAACACCACGACGCAGCGCTCCTGTCCGCGGGTCATCACGAGTCCCCCGGACAGTTCGTCCCGGAACTTGGCGGGGAGGATCACGCGACCCTTCTCGTCGAGCTTCGGGGCATGGGTACCGAGCAGCACGTCGGGGCCTCCCCTCCGCTCCACCGGACCGTCGTGACCCCCACTTTACTCCACTTCGCTCCCCGCGGAACGGTCGGCGCTCCCGAATACCGCCGAATCCCCCGGACTGGGGCATCCCGAGGGCGGCCGGAGCGCGCCGACAGCCTCGCGGATCCGCGGAACGATGGGCTCGTGGAGCGAAGTGGAGGCAGTGGAGGGAAGTGGAGGACTTTCGCAGTCTCAGGAGCGAGCGGGGGCGCGCCGGACGGGAGGCACGGCGCCTGCCCGCCCCGCGCCTCCCGTCCGCCATCGCTCGCGCCGGCGCCCGCGTCGCCCGTTCCTTCCCACAACGCCCGCAATGGAAGGCGGAAACGGGCGAACCAGGTGGTTCCGTCCGACCAGGTACGCCCGATTCCGCCAGGTACGCCCGGTTTCGCGGGGTACGCCCGGTTCCGTCAGGTACGCCCGGTACCGCGAGGCACGCCCGGTTCCGCCGAGTACGCCCGGCTCCGCCAGGCACGTGCACTGCGCTCCGCCACAGCAACACGTGACGGACCCCGGACACGAGAACGGGGCCGGTCCCGAAGGACCGGCCCCGTGGAGGCGTGTGGAGGAGCTGCCGGACGGCTACTGCTGCCCGGGGTCGTTGCGCTTGTCCCAGCGCTCGTTCATGCGGTCCATGAACGATCCGCCCGAGGACGAGCGCTGCGAGCGGCCGGTCGATGCCTTGCCGGCCTTGGGCGCCTTCGCCCCCGACTTCGGCATCCGCATGCCCGGGCGCAGCGCGTAGAGCACGCCGGCGAGCATCACGATGAAGCCCGGCAGGCCGAGCCACGGCTGCTTGATCACGAGCGCGACGACGACGATCGCGATCCCCACGAGTGCACCCAGCACCCCGAGCGTGATCGACGTGTAACTGGCGCGACCCTGGCGGCGCGTGACCCGCGCCACGAAGTCGGAGTCGTTCTGGTAGAGGCTCCGCTCCATCTCCTCGAGGAGTCGCTGCTCTTGCTCCGAGAGTGGCATCTCGTTTCCCTCTTGTTCCTGGGGATGCTGTCTGGGTGACCGCTGGTGTGCCGCGTTGCCGCCGGGTTGTGGCATCGCTGAAGTGGACCGATCCTACGTCTCAGCCGCTCCACTAGGGTAGGAGTCGTGGCTGAGAGTACGCGATTAGTGGACCTCGTTTCGGCACGGGTCGGCCGGGCACTCGACGAGCAGCGTGACCGGCTCCTCGCGATCAGCCCCGACCTCGCGCCGTTCGACCGGTACGCCCGGGACCTGCTGTCCGGCGGCAAGCGCTTCCGGGCACTGTTCTGCTACTGGGGGTGGCAGTCCGTCGCCGGCCGTTCCGGCTCGTTCGACCCCCTGGCGGAGGGCTCCCGCCAGACCACGGCCGAGGCGATCGTCACGGTGGCCGCCGCGCTCGAGATCTTCCACGCCGCGGCGCTGGTGCACGACGACATCATGGACCGCTCGGACACGCGTCGCGGTCGTCCCGCCGCACACCGGCGCTTCGAGTCCCTGCACGAGGAGTCCGGCTGGGTCGGCGACCGCGCGCTGTACGGCACGAACTCGGCGCTGCTGCTCGGAGACGTGCTGCTCTCGCTGAGCGACGCGGTCTTCGACGAGGGACTCGCGCTGCTCGACCCCGCGCGGGCGCGCATCGTCCGCCAGGAGTTCCACACGATGCGGCTCGACGTGACCGCGGGGCAGTACCTCGACGTGCACGAGGAGACCGCCTGGCCGTCGATCGACGAGTCCGAGCACCTGGTGCGTGCGCAGCGCGTCATCGTCTTCAAGTCGGCGAAGTACTCGATCGAGGCCCCGCTCGTCATCGGCGCCCTGGTCGCCGGCGCGTCCGAGGCGCAGCTCGAGGGCCTCCGCTCGTTCGGTCTGCCCCTCGGCGTCGCCTACCAGCTCCGCGACGACGTGCTCGGCGTCTTCGGCGACCCGGAGGTGACCGGCAAGCCCGCCGGTGACGACCTCCGTGAGGGCAAGCGCACCGTGCTCATCGCCTCCGCCCGCAAGTCGCTGTCGGCAGGTCCCCGCCAGCTGCTCGACGAACTCCTCGGCGACCCGGACCTGACCGAGGAGCAGGTGCAGATGCTCCGTGCGACCCTCACCGAGTCCGGTGCGGTCGCCGCGGTGGAGCGCTCGATCGACCGGCACGTGCAGCGCGCCAAGGCAGCGCTCGAGGCCACCCCGCTCAGCCCGTCGGCGCGCGGCCAGCTGCTGTCGCTGGCGGACACGGTCAGCCGCCGCGTCGCGTAGACGCGGGTCACACCGGACGGGAGGCCCGTGGCGACACCGCCGCGTGCCTCCCGTCCGTCGTCCGGTCGCCCCGGTCGGGCGACCAGCGTGGCGCGGACCGTCCTGCGGCCCGCGCCGAGCGGGGCTCCGGTGTCGCTAGAGCAGGGACTGCGCGACGCGGCGCACCTCGGCCTTGCGGCCGGCGCGCAGCGCGGCGATCGGCGAGGTGCGGAGCGCCGGCTCCTCGGAGAGCATCCAGCGGACGGCCTCGTCGTCGGAGAACCCGTTGTCCCCGAGGACGATCAGCGTGCCGCGCAGCTCCGGCAGCGGTTCGGCGTCGTCGAGGAACTCGCTCGGCACCCGCAGGACGCCGTCCACGCGAGCGGGCAGCAGCGTCTTCTGCTCGAAGAGGCGGTGGATGCGCCCGGGGGTCACCCCGAGCAGGTCCACGAGGTCGGGCACCGTCAGCCAGCGCTCGGAGAGGGTCGTGTCGTCGGTGGGTCCATCACTCACGCGCCCCATGTTGCCAGAGCGGCGGTCACTGTTGACGCCGCCCCGTCCGTCACACGAGTCACACACGCAACACGCGACTCTCTGGTTGACTTGGGAATCACGCCATGTCAGCGTGGAGCCACCTGTGAGTGCTCGCTCGCGCGCTCGGCTCACCCAGGACAGGAGACAACCCGTGGACAACGCTGCAGACGACGCCGCCCGGCGCGCTCGATCCGCCCGGTTCGCCACCATGCCCATCGTCCTCGCCGGGACGATCGCCGTCACCGCCGGCCTCACCGGCCCGGTCGCACACGCCGAACCCCGGCACGACGACGACGCCGCGAAGAAGCGGCACGTCGACGAGGACCGCAACGTCGGCGACCGTCCGGTGTTCGGCACCGCCGTCGCCCGCCCGTCGACCACCACCGTCACCACGGTGGCCAGCGTGTCGAAGGCCCCGACGACCTACACGGTGCGCCAGGGCGACACCGTCTCCGGGATCGCCGCGCGCTTCGGGCTCTCCGCGCAGGAGGTCCTGGTCCGCAACGGCCTCGGGTGGAACACGATCATCCACCCCGGCCAGACCCTCCACCTGGCATCGGCGCCCGCCGCTCCCGCCGCAGCCCCGGCGTCGACCGGTGCGACCGGCAGCTACCACGTGAAGTCCGGCGACACCGTGTCGAGCATCGCCGCCCGCAACGGCGTGTCGACCTCGTCGGTCCTCGCGGCCAACAACCTCTCGCAGCGCGCGCTGATCTACCCCGGTCAGACGCTGACGATCCCGCGCGCCGGCACGACCGCCTCGGCGTCCGCGCCCGCCGCGGCTGCTCCGGTCGCGTCCACCCCGGCTGCCGCTCCCGCTCCCGCTGCTGCGACGAGCGTGAAGATCGCGACCGGTGACACCATCGGCGCCATCGCCGCGAAGCACGGGGTGTCGGTGAAGGCGCTCCTCGCCGCGAACGGCCTCAGCTACACGAGCACGATCTACGCCGGCAAGACCCTGGTGCTGCCCGCCGCGACCTCGAAGCCGACCACGACCCCGACCGGCGGCGCCGTGACGACCGCGGTCGGCAGCGTCAACGGGGTCGAGCTGACCGGCGAGCAGCGGCGCAACGCGGCGACGATCGTCAGCGTCGGCCGGACCCTCGGCGTCCCCGACCGCGGCATCGTCATCGCCCTCGCGGCCGCACTCCAGGAGTCGAGCCTGCGCAACCTGTCGCACGGCGATCGCGACTCCGTCGGCCTGTTCCAGCAGCGACCGAGCCAGGGCTGGGGCACGAAGGCCGCACTGCAGGACCCGGCCACCGCCGCCGAGCTGTTCTACGTCGGCAACCCCGGCAAGACCCGCGGGCTGCTCGGCGTGCGCGGCTGGTCGTCGATGGCCCTGACCGACGCCGCCCAGGCCGTCCAGGTCTCCGCGTACCCGAACGAGTACGCGAAGTGGGAGCAGACGGCGCGCGCGCTGCTGGCCTCGCTCTGACGCGCGGACGTGGTCGGCCGGTCAGCCGACTCATCCTCGAGATCGAGATTGGGTCACGGTCGGTGCGTCAGGTCGGGCCGCACGGGCAGCGCTTCGTAGAATGCCGCCGATGACCACGAACGCCGCCACGGACCCGATGATCGGTCGCATGATCGACCAGCGGTACCGCGTGCGCTCGCGCATCGCCCGCGGCGGCATGGCGACCGTGTACCTCGCCACCGACGTCCGCCTCGAGCGTCGTGTCGCGATCAAGATCATGCACGGGCACCTGGCCGACGACCAGGCCTTCCGGGAGCGCTTCATCCAGGAGGCCCGGTCCGCCGCCCGGCTCTCGCACCCGAACCTCGTCGGGGTGTACGACCAGGGCGCCGAGGACGACACGGCGTACATCGTCATGGAGTACATCCCGGGCATCACGCTGCGGGACCTCCTGCAGGAGCACCGGGCCCTCACCCCCGAACAGGCCACCGACATCCTGCGCGCCGTGCTCGCCGGCCTGGCGTCGGCGCACAAGGCCGGCATCGTCCACCGTGACCTCAAGCCCGAGAACGTACTGCTCGCCGACGACGGCAGGATCAAGCTCGGCGACTTCGGCCTGGCGCGGGCGACGACCGCGAACACCGCGACCGGCGCGGCGCTGCTCGGGACGATCGCCTACCTGTCCCCCGAGCTCGTCACGCGCGGCGCCGCCGACTCGCGCAGCGACATCTACGCGCTCGGCATCATGCTCTACGAGATGCTCACCGGCGAGCAGCCCTACAAGGGCGACCAGCCGATGCAGATCGCCTACCAGCACGCCAACGACACGGTCCCGGTGCCGAGCGCCGCGGAACCCGGGGTCCCGCCGGAGCTCGACGACCTCGTCGCCTGGGCGACCGCGCGCGACCCCGAGGACCGTCCCCGCGACGCCCGCGAGATGCTCGACCACATCTCGGGCAACCAGCAGCGCGCGACCGGCCAGTACCGCACCGCCGTACTCCGGCCGGAGAATGCGACCGCGATCCTGCCGGCCGGCAGCGCGGCGCCGTCCTCGGCAGACACCGGGCGACGCGACGGCGGTGCACCGGACGACGCCACACGGGTCATCGCGAGCTCCACCGGCGGCGCTCCCGCAGCACCCGGTCGCCGCGGCGCACCCGGGCCTCGCCGCACGGGCTCCCAGCCCGGCGCGCTCTCCCCCGCCGGGCAACGGCTGGCCGACAAGTCCGCCAAGCGCCGGAAGCGCGGGTGGATCGTCCTGGCGGTCGTCGTCGTGCTCGCGGTGCTCGCCGGTGTGATCGGGTGGGCCCTCGGCCCCGGCCCGTGGGGCAACGTCCGCATCCCCGAGGTCACCGGCAAGTCGGTGGCGCAGGCCAGGCAGCTGCTCCAGGCCCAGGGCCTCGAGCCGACGGCCCGCACCGACAGCCGGTACGACGCCGTGGTGGCGAAGGGCCAGGTGTCGACGACGAAGCCCGCAGCAGCACGCGAGGTCCGCAAGGGCACGCCGGTGCAGATCGTCGTGTCGGACGGCCCGCGGATGATCGCCCTGCCCGCGATCGTCGGGCAGCCCCTGTCGACCGTGACGGCGGCGCTCGACGACGACTTCCAGCTGCAGGACGACCAGTACGAGTTCTCGGCCGACGCACCGAAGGACACCGTCATCGCGGCGAAGGGCCTCGGTACCGACGGGCAGACCGTCGACCTGGCGTCGGTCGGCGAGTACGCCGAGCGCGGTCCGGTCACGCTCACCGTGTCGCTCGGCGCGGTGCCCGACGTCACCGGCAAGACCCTCGACGCGGCGACCGCGGCACTCGACGAGGTCGGCCTGGTCGTCGGTGCGCAGCAGGAGCGCTACAGCGACGACGTGCCGAAGGGCCAGGTCGTGTCGTCCAGCGTCGAGGACTCCCCCGCCGTCCGGGGCTCGGCGGTCGACCTCGTGCTCTCGAAGGGGCCGACGCCGATCACGCTGCCCGACGTCGCCGGCAAGACCATCGACGAGGCGACCTCCACCCTCGAGAACCTCGGGCTCGACGTCGAGGTCCCCGAATGCACGAACGTGCTCTGCCGCTTCTACGACTGGAAGTCGGCGCTCCCGGTCACCGCGACGGACCCGGTCAAGGGGTCGACCGTGCACCGCGGTGACACGATCACGCTGTCCTACGAGCAGTAGGCGCACGAGACGCCTGGCCGCACCGGTCGGGCCGGTCGCTCCGGTCGCACGACGTGCCGCCGTGCGCGCCGTGTCGGCGGCCGTTCCGGTCGCACGACGTGCCGCCTGCGGCGGTTCCGGTCGCACGACGTGCCGCCGTGACGGAACCTGAGCGGCAGGTCGTGCGCCCAGGGCAGCGCCCGACGAGACGCCGGGCCGGGCCGGGCCGGGCCGGGCCGACAGCGCGCCGGAACGGACGGGAGGCGCGGTGCCAGCTGGCCCCGCGCCTCCCGTCCGTCCGTCCGTCGCGGCTACGGCCGCTGGTACGGGTGGGCGCTGAGCTCCTCGGCCACCAGGAAGGCGAGCTCGAGCGACTGCATGTGGTTGAGCCGCGGGTCGCACAGCGACTCGTACCGCGTCGCGAGGGTCGCCTCGTCGATCTGCTCGGAGCCGCCGAGGCACTCCGTGACGTCGTCGCCGGTGAGCTCGACGTGCATGCCGCCCGGGTAGGTCCCGACCTGTCGGTGCGCCTCGAAGAACCCGAGGACCTCGTCGACCACGTCGTCGAAGCGCCGGGTCTTGTACCCGGTCGGCGTGGTGAGCCCGTTGCCGTGCATCGGGTCCGTGACCCACAGCGGGTTCGCGTCCATGCCCTTGATGGCCTCGAGCAGCTTCGGGAGTTCGTCGCGGATCCTGCCGGCGCCCATGCGGGTGATGAACGTGAGGCGGCCGGGCTCGCGCTCGGGGTCGAGCGTGTCGACCAGGGCCTTCATGTCGTCGACGCTCGTGGTCGGGCCGAGCTTGACCCCGATCGGGTTCCGCACGCGGGACAGGAAGTCGACGTGTGCGCCGTCGATGTCACGCGTCCGCTCGCCGATCCAGATGAAGTGCCCGGACGTGTCGTAGGCCAGGCCGGAGCGCGAGTCGATGCGGGTCATCGGGCGCTCGTAGTCCATGAGCAGCCCCTCGTGCGAGGCGTAGAACTCGGTGTGCTTGAGCGCTTCGAAGTCGGCACCGCAGGCGTCCATGAAGCGGATCGCGCGGTCGATCTCCTTCGCCAGGTGCTCGTAGCGGGCGTTCGCCGGGTTCGACGCGAAGCCCTTGTTCCACGAGTGGACCTGCCGCAGGTCGGCGAACCCGCCCTGGGTGAAGGCGCGGACGAGGTTCAGCGTCGACGCGGCTGTGTGGTAGCCCTGCACCAGGCGACGGGGGTCGGCCTGGCGGCTCTCCGGCGTGAAGTCGTAGCCGTTCACGATGTCGCCGCGGTAGGCCGGCAGCGTCACGTCGCCGCGCGTCTCGAAGTCGCTCGACCGCGGCTTGGCGAACTGCCCCGCCATGCGGCCCATCTTGATGACCGGCATCGAGGCGCCGTAGGTCAGCACGACGGCCATCTGCAGGATCGTCTTGACGCGGTCGCGGATCGAGTCCGCGGTGGCGCCGGCGAAGGTCTCGGCACAGTCGCCGCCCTGCAGCAGGAAGGCCCTGCCCTGGGCGGCGGCGGCGAGCCGCTCGCGGAGCTTGTCGACCTCGCCCGCGAAGACGAGCGGCGGGAGCGTCGCGATCTCGGCGGAGGCCGCCTCGGCAGCGGCACGGTCAGGCCACGTCGGCTGCTGCTTGATCGGCAGGGTGCGCCAGTGGTCGAGGCCCTCGATCACGTCCGGATCCTGCAGGGCGACGACGTCGGTCGACTCGATCAAGGCGGTACCTCGGTGTTCTGGGTCGGGCGGGAGCGGATGGCCTGCGCGCAGGCCGGTCCGGCCGGGGCCGGAGTCCTCAGATCCTACCGTCCGGGCAGGACGCCCCGCTCCCGCGTGACGCGGCAGCGGTGGCGACGGTCGTCCGTCAGGCCGTGGGCGTCCGGCGGTCCTTCATGACCTGCTCGCGCGCACTGCTGGCACGCTCCTTGACGCTCGTCGCGTAGACGTCGACGTACTCCTGGCGGCTCACCCCGGCGAGCTCGTGCATGACCTCGTCGGTGACGCTGCGCAGGATGAAGCGGTCGGTCTCGAACCCCTCGAAGCGCGAGAAGTCGAGCGGCTTGCCGAAGACGACGCCGACGCGCTTGAACTTCGGGAACTTCTGCCCGATCTGCTGCACCTCGCGCGTGCCGATCATCGCGACCGGCACGACGGTCACCCGACCCTCGAGGATCATCCGGGCGATGCCGGTGCGGCCGCGGTAGAGCTTGCCGTCCGGGCTCCGGGTGCCCTCGGGGTAGATGCCGAGCTGCTCACCGCGCGCCAGGACCTGGAGCCCGGTGTGGAGCGAGGCCTCGGAGGCCTTGCCGCCCGAGCGGTCGATCGGCAGCTGTCCGATCGCGTTGAAGAACGTCTTCGTCGCCCAGCCCTTGAGGCCGCGGCCGGTGAAGTAGTCACTCTTCGCCAGGAACGAGATCCGCCGGTCGAGCACCGCCGGCAGGATCACCGAGTCGATGAACGAGATGTGGTTCGACGCGAAGATCACCGGACCCTTCGCGGGCACGTGCTCACGACCGACGACCCACGGCCGGAAGAGGGTGAGGATGAGCGGGCCGAGCAGGAAGTTCTTGAGCAGCCAGTAGGTCACCGTCGACTCCAGTTCGGGACGCGCGTACCGTCGGGGGTGACCCTACGCCGTGCGGGCGTGGATGCGGGCGAGGTCGGCGGCGCCGACGACACCGGCGTCGTTCACGAGCTCGGCGATCACGAAGTCGGGTTCCGGGTGGTAGCCGCGCGCCGGCAGGTTGTTCAGGTACGCCTGCTTGATCGGCTCGAGCAGCCGGTCCCCCGCGCTCGCGACCCCGCCGCCGAAGACGAACAGCTGCGGGTCGAGGACGGCGGACAGCGAGGCGCACGCCTCGCCGAGGTGCCGACCGAGGCGACGGAGCGCCGCGAGGGCCCCCGGGTCGTCGGCCAGGATCAGGTCGCCGACGATCTTCCCGTCGAGCTGGCCGCCGTTCTGCTCGCGGGCGTCCGCGAGCGCCGACCCGATGCCGCCGGCGTCGGCGACGTCGTTCGCCATGCGCTGCAGGGCACGACCGGAGCCGTACTGCTCGATGCAGCCACGGGCGCCGCACCCGCAGGGCAGGCCGTTCGGGACGATCCGCAGGTGCCCGATCTCGCCGCCCGTGCCGAAGCCGCCGCGGAAGAGCCGGTCCTCGGTGACGATCGCGCCGCCGACGCCCGTGCCGATCGTGAGCATGGTCATGTCCGACACGAGTCGACCGGCACCGAAGCGGAACTCCGCCCAGCCGGCCGCGTTCGCGTCGTTGTCGACGGTGATGTGCAGGTCGCCGAGGCGCTCCTGGAGCTTCTGCCGCAGGGGCTCGTTCCGCCACCGGATGTTCGGCGTGTAGTAGACGATCGACTGCGAGGCGTCGATGAACCCGGGTGCCGCGACACCGACCGCTCCCACGTCGTGGGCTGCTCGCAGGCGCGTGACCATCGTCACGACGTCGTCGAGCATGGCGTCCGGGTCCGCCGCGTTGGTGGCGACGCGGTCCTCGGCGAGGATCTCGCCGAGCTCCGAGACGACCGCTCCCGCGATCTTGGTGCCCCCGATGTCGATTCCGATGGCATGCACGAGCGTCGAGCCTACCGCCTCCGCGTAGCGGTGCCGAACGCCCGTTCGGCTGACGAGGTGCTGCGAACCCGGCTGCGCCCCCTCCGTGCCGCACGCCCACGCCCGTATGCTGGCGGTGACGTCTCATCGTCGAGGCGTCCTCGTGTCGAACCGGCCGACGAGGGAGTCAACCGTGAACGATCAGCGGCAGTCCGCACCCACCCCCGCACCCGACCACGGCTCCGCCGGCCGGCTGCTCTCCGAACGGGCACGTCGGACACCCGACCGGCCGATCCTCGCCCAGCGGCACGGCGACACGTGGACGACGGTGAGCGCCGCCGACACCCTCGCGCGCGTCCGCGGCATCGCGAAGGGGTTCGTCGCCGCCGGGCTCGAACCGGGCGCGCACGTCGCGATCCTGTCCCGCACCCGGATGGAGTGGACGCTCGTCGACTTCGCCGTCTGGACCGCCGGGCTCGTGTCCGTGCCCGTGTACGAGACGAGCTCGCCCGACCAGGTCCGCTGGATCCTGTCCGACTCCGAGACCGTCGCGATCGTGGTCGAGCAGGAGGAGCACGCCCGCCGGGTGGCCGCCGTCGCACCGGACCTGCCGCACCTCGGCCAGCACTGGACCATCGACGGCGGTGGGCTCGACGACCTGGTCCGCCTCGGCGAGACCGTCACCGACGCCGAACTCGACGCCCGGACGGCGGACGTGCACGGCCACGACGACGCGACGATCATCTACACCTCGGGCACGACCGGACGCCCGAAGGGCTGCGTCCTCCGCCACGACAACTTCACCGGCACGGTCGAGGGCGCCACCGAGGCCATGCCCGAGGTCGTCGCGGACGGGTCCTCGACACTGCTCTTCATCCCGATGGCCCACGTGTTCGCCCGGTTCATCGCGGTGATGTCGATCTCGACCGGCGTGCTGGTCGGCCACGAGCCCGACACCCGCGACCTGATGCGGGCGGTCTCGACCTTCCGGCCGACCTTCCTGCTCGCCGTCCCCCGGGTGTTCGAGAAGATCTACAACTCGGCGGAGCAGAAGGCCGACCTGGGCGGCAAGGGCAAGGTCTTCCGTGCCGCCGCCGACGTCGCGGTCGCGCACTCCGAGGCCGTCGCCGACGGCCGGGTGCCGCTCGGCCTGAAGCTCCGGTTCGCCCTGTTCGACAAGCTCGTCTACGCGAAGCTCCGCGACGCGATCGGCGGCCGGGTGCAGTACGCGATCAGCGGGTCCGCACCGCTCTCCCCCCGCCTCTCGCACTTCTTCCGCTCGATCGGCGTGCACATCCTCGAGGGCTACGGGCTGACCGAGACGACGGCCCCCGCGACCGTGAACCGGGCGCACGAGCTGCGGATCGGGACGGTGGGGCGCGCGCTCCCCGGCGTCGAGGTGCGCATCGCCGACGACGGCGAGATCCTGATCCGCGGCGTCGACGTGTTCGACCGGTACTGGCACAACGACGAGGCGACGACGAAGGCCTTCGCCGACGGCTGGTTCCGCACCGGTGACCTCGGCCGGCTCGACGCCGACGGCGTGCTCACCGTGACCGGCCGGGCGAAGGAGCTCATCGTCACCGCGAGCGGCAAGAACGTCGCGCCGGCGCCGCTCGAGGACGGCATCCGCGAACACCCGCTGGTCGGGCAGGTGGTCGTCGTCGGCGAGGGCAAGCCGTTCGTCGCAGCGCTCGTCACGCTCGACCGCGAGATGCTGCCGGGCTGGTGCGAGGCCCGTGGGATCTCCCCCGCGCTCACCCCGCGCGCGGCAGCGTACGACGAGCGCGTGCACGCCGCCGTGCAGGAGGCCGTTGACACCGCCAACCAGCGCGTCTCCCGCGCTGAGTCGGTGCGGTCCTTCACGATCGTCGACACCGAGCTGACGGAGGCGTCGGGGCACCTCACCCCCAAGCTGACGATCAAGCGCGCGGTGGTCCTGCGCGACTTCGCCGCGGACGTGGAGCACATCTACTCGGGCTCGAAGGTCCAGACCACGGCTACCCCGGTGGTCGCGTCCCGACGACGGAACCGCGCGTAGGGACGACGGACGGGAGGCCCGGTGCCGGTCCGACGGACCGACACCGAGCCTCCCGTGTGTCGTGTGCGCGCGGGGCGCGACCCGTCGTCGGGACGCGACCGCACGCCGGCTCAGGCCTCCGGGGCCTGCTGCACCTCCGGTGCGTCGAGGACGGCGACCGACGACGTCGTCGGTGCGGGGTCCGGGCGGCGGTTGGTGCGGGTACGGTGCGAGCTGAGCTCGTCGTTCTGAACGGTCATGCTGGGTGTCCTGAGGGTGTGGGATGCGCGTCGGTGGGAAGCCGACGCGGACACGGTACCTCGTGGTCGGGATGTCCGGACAATCCCACGAAGGGGTGTCACGCCCTGTTCGCCGAGAGCGGCTCGTCCGGTTGCGTTCCGGACGCTCGCGCTCAGTGGAACCAGGCCTGCGCGCGGATGTCGCGGAGCGCCCCGCGGCGGACCTCGGGGTCGAGGGTCATCACGTACACCGTGCCGTCGAGGTGGTCGACCTCGTGCTGCAGCGCCTCGGCCATCAGCCCGGTGCCCTCGAGCACGACCTCGGCCCCGTCGACGTCGACGCCGCGGACCTTGGCGTACGGGGAACGTGGCGTCGGGTAGGACAGGCCGGGCACGGACAGGCAGCCCTCGTCCATCAGCTCGACCTCGCCGCGGACCTCGACGACCTCGGGGTTGAGCACGTACCCGACCTCGCCGTCGACGTTGTACGAGAACGCGCGCAGGCCGACCCCGATCTGCGGGGCGGCCACGCCGGCGCGACCGGGTTCCCGCACGGTGTCGAGGAGGTCCTGCACGAGGTCACGGACGCCCTGGGAGCCGAGCGCACCGGGCGCGATCGGGTCAGCGGGGGAACGGAGGACGGGGTCACCGAACAGGCGGATGGGACGGACGGTCATGTTGGTGCAGCACCACCAGGAGGTCGGCGGCGTCCACCTGCGGGGACGCCGGGAGCGTGGGACGGCCGACGGCGTCACCGACGGCGACCTCGGGCACGACCGCACCGGAGGACGGTGCGACACGGGACGCGTGCAGGGCGATCCGGCCACGGTTCGCGACCGAGATCTTGCTGGACACGACGTCCCTTTCAGCCCGGGTTGAGGTGTCACAACCCTACTGGCGGTAACGTGGCTCACCGTGCATGTACTCAGCGTGAGCTCCCTCAAGGGTGGTGTCGGCAAGACGACGGTGACGCTCGGCCTGACTTCGGCCGCGTTCGCCAAGGGACTGCGCACGCTGGTGGTGGACCTCGACCCGCAGTCCGACGTCTCCACGGGCCTCGACATCGACATCTCCGGCCACCTCAACGTCGCCGACGTCCTCGAGAACCCGAAGGAGAAGATCGTCCGCCAGGCGATCGCCCCGTCCGGGTGGACGAAGGGTTCGCAGGGCAAGGTCGACGTGCTCGTCGGCTCCCCCTCGGCGATCAACTTCGACGGGCCGCACCCCTCCATCCGGGACATCTGGAAGCTCGAGGAGGCGCTGGCCAACGTCGAGCAGGACTACGAGCTCGTGCTCATCGACTGCGCACCGTCGCTGAACGCCCTCACCCGCACCGCCTGGGCAGCGTCGGACCGCGTGACCGTCGTCACCGAGCCGGGTCTGTTCTCCGTGGCTGCCGCCGACCGGGCCCTCCGCGCGATCGAGGAGATCCGCCGCGGCCTCTCCCCCCGGCTGCAGCCGCTCGGCATCATCGTGAACCGGGCGCGCGTGCAGTCGCTCGAGCACCAGTTCCGCATCAAGGAGCTCCGGGACATGTTCGGGCCGCTCGTGCTCTCGCCGCAGCTGCCCGAGCGCACGTCGCTGCAACAGGCGCAGGGTGCGGCGAAGCCCCTGCACGTGTGGCCGGGCGAGTCCGCGCAGGAGATGGCGAAGAACTTCGACCAGCTGCTCGAGCGCATCATGCGCACGGGCAAGATCGGCCCCTACGCCGAGGGCGGCGCCGCCTAGGCCCTGCCTGGCCTGGGCTGGCCTGCCCGGCGCGGCCTGCATGGCCTGGCCTGCCTAGCCTGGGGCAGGGCCCCGGCTCGTTCTCGTCGCACGACATGCCGTCGCGCCGGAAGCTGAGCGGCAGGTCGTGCGACCACGGCGCTCGCAGGCAGCATGTCGTGCAACCGGAACTGGCGACGAACCGTGCGTGGGCGGTCGGTCCGCGCCGGTCGATCGACGGTCGGCGATCGGCCGTCGCTCACGCACTCGCGTCCTGGTCGCACGACATGCCGTCGCGTCGGAAGCTGAGCGGCAGGTCGTGCGACAACAGGGCTTGCGGGCGGCATGCCGTGCGACTACAGCGGACGCCGGTGGCGTGTCGTGCGACCGGAAGCGTCGACGATCCGGGCTTCGGAGGTCGAAGTCTGGCGAATGGAAGTCGTCGGTCTTCGGTCGGCGCCGGTACAGCGTCGGGCGGTGGCCGGCGATCCCGCACTCGCGCTACCGCCCTGGTCGCACGACATGCCGTCGCACCGGAAGCTGAGCGGCAAGTCGTGCGACCTCAGCGGACGCAGGCGGCAGGTCGTGCGACCGGAGCTGGCGGTCTTCCGGACGCCGTCGCCGCGCGTCGGACGCCGAGCGGGTGCGACCCGTCGTCAGCGGGCGGGAGCGTGACGGATCGTGCACGCTCGTGCGCGCTTCGATGACAGCGCCGGCCGAGGAAAAAGGCCGAGCGTGCGTGCGTGCGAGGGGCGGCTAGGACGCGCGGGAGGCTCGGCGCGCGGCGAGCTCGTCGTCGGGGTCGGCCGCCGGGGTGGCGTCGAGCTCGACCAGGGAGCTCTCGACCTCGCGCAGGACCTTGCCGACGGCGATGCCGAACACGCCCTGGCCGCGGGACACCAGGTCGATGACCTCGTCGTCGGAGGTGCAGAGGTAGACCGAGGCCCCGTCCGACATCAGCGTCGTCTGGGCCAGGTCGGACACCCCCGACTCGCGGAGCTGGTTCACGGCGGTGCGGATCTGCTGGAGCGAGATGCCGGTGTCGAGGAGTCGCTTGACGAGCTTGAGGACGAGGATGTCGCGGAAGCCGTAGAGCCGCTGCGAACCGGAGCCGGCAGCGCCACGGATGGTCGGCTGCACGAGCTCGGTCCGGGCCCAGTAGTCGAGCTGGCGGTAGGAGATGCCGGCTGCACGGGCGGCGACGGTGCCGCGGTAGCCGTTCTGCTCGTCGTGCTCGGGGAGGCCGTCGGTGAAGAGCAGGCCGAGGTCGTACCGAGTCATCTCGGACTCGGTACCGGGGGTGTCAGTCCCACTCATGTGCATGCCTTCCACGACGTTCGAGCTCCCACCAGAAGGTTCAACGACGGGTTGAGAGTTGTTTCGAGGTCCACGGTAGCGACTCGGGCACGGTCTGCCCGGCACATCCGCACCGGCGCGTCCGGCGTGTCGAGGATACGCCCTGACCACCGACGGTCGACAGGGGTCACCCGTAGTCCGGACGCCGCCCGACGACCGGTCATGCGTCGAGGCGACCGATCGCCGCGCGGACCAGGTTCGACCGGACGACCTCGAGCTGCCCGGCGATCTCCCGCGCGAGTTCGGTCGCCTTGGCGCGGGACGTGGCGTCGCCGCGCCGGGACACCGGCATCAGCGCGGACTCGATCAGCCCGACCTCGCGCTCGACGACCCCGCGCATGGTGCGCAGGTGCCGCGGCTCGATTCCGGTGCGCTGGAGTTCGACGAGGGCCTTGAGCACGGCCACGGCGTCGTCGCCGTAGGTGTCCGCTGCGGGGAGCAGCGACGCCGAGACCGCATCGGTCAGGAGCATCGGCGAGGCGCCCGCGGCACGGACCGTCTCGTCGCGGGTGTACCGGCGCTCGCGACCGAGGATCGACGGCTTCGGTGCGTCCCCACCACCGGGGAGGACGGGCTCGCGACCGGCGTCGAGGTCGGCGAGGTAGTCCTTGATGACCTTGAGCGGCAGGTAGTGGTCGCGCTGCAGTCCGAGGACGATCCGGAGCCGCTCCACGTCTGCCGCCGAGAACTTCCGGTACCCGCTCGCGGTGCGGATCGGTGTGACGAGCTCACGTTCCTCGAGGAAGCGGAGCTTCGAGCTCGACAGGTCGGGGAACTCGGGCTTCAACCGGGCGATGACCTGCCCGATGGTGAGCAGGTCCGGTACCGCAGCACCGGCCCGGGCTGCGGCGGACCGCGCAGCCACTACGCGGTCGCCAGGCGCGCCAGGTCGACCCGGGATGCGTAGAACGTCAGGCGGAACTTGCCGACCTGCACCTCGGCACCGTCGGTGAGCAGCGCCTCGTCGATGCGGACGCCGTCGAAGTAGGTGCCGTTCAGGGAGCCGTTGTCCTTGACGCTGAAGGCCGTGCCGTGACGCAGGAACTGGGCGTGCTTGCGGGAGACCGTGACGTCGTCGAGGAAGATGTCCGCGGCGGGGTGCCGCCCGGCCGTCGTGACGTCCGAGTCGAGGAGGAACCGCGCGCCGACGTTCGGGCCACGACGGACCACCAGCAACGCCGAACCGGAGGGCAGGGCGTTGATCGCCTCGCGCTCTTCCGTCGAGACACCGGACTCGGCCGTGAGGGCCGCTCCCATGTCCATGCTGAAGGTCAGGGTGGTGTCGACCAGCCGCTGTTCCGGAGTCTTCTGACCGCCCGGCTGCGGGGCCACTGGCTCTGGCATCGTGGACCTCCTCCTCTTGGCGCCCCAGCGTATCGGAAACGGGTGACCTCGCGGGAGCCCCGAACGGGGCTGGGGAGAACTCGCCAGCACGCGCACAGCGAACGCACCGAGGTGACCCAGCTGGCGGACGGGAGGCGCGGGGCGGACCCGCACCGCGCCTCCAGACCGGAACCGGGTCACGTCGGTGCGACCGCTCACGGAGCCGGCGTCGCCGTCGCGGACGGGGCGGGCTGCCCGGAAGCGAGGGCGTCGAGGATCCGGCGCACCTCGGCGTCCTTCAGCCGCACCCAGGGCGAGCCGTCCGGGTCGCTCGTCGACGCCTCGGGGCTGTCGCCGGTGTTCCACCACTTCGACTGGTACGGGATCCCGTGGAACAGGACGCGGGCACCCGTGTCGTACTGCGCCGTGCCGGACCACGCGGCGTAGGAGCCGGCGGGCAGGGTGAGCGGTTGCACCGGCTTCTCACCGGGCAGGACCGGCCCGATGATCTGCCACGGCGTCTCGTAGGCGCTGAGCACCGGGTCGTCGGGCAGGTCGCCCGAGGTCCACCACTTCGCCTGGTAGACGTTGTGGTGCCACACGACCTTCGTGCCCTCGAGGTACGAGGCGTCCTGGTCCCAGACCGGGTACGGGCTGGTCTTCGGGTCGTCGTTGGGCTGCTCGGTGGCCGACGGCTCGGCCTCGGTGACGTCGGACGCTGCCGCGACGATCCCGCCGGTGAAGCCCTTGCCGAGCACGTCGGCGAACAGCAGTCCGTGCTGGTCGACCCCCGAGCACGAGTTCGAGACGGTCGACAGGTTGACGTAGTTCGAGCCGCAGGTGGTGTCCCGGTTCAACGACCACATCGACATCCGCCCCAGCCCGCGGTCCCGCGCCCAGGCGTTGAGCTTCCGGGCGTCGCTCAGCGAGAAGACCTCGTCGCGGACGTCGTTCTGCCCGATCATCGGGGTCGCGCCGACCTTGTGCCAGAGCGTGCCGTCGCCGAGGGGCGTGCCCGAGCGCTGGTACAGGACGCCGAGCTGGCGCTGGACCTCCTGCAGCGCCTGCACCGAGGCCGAGTACATGCTCTGGCTGGAGCCCTTCGCCTCGCCGTAGTCCATGGTCATGGCGTTCACGCCGGCGAGGTCCACACCGGCGGCGAGGAACTGCGACACCGCGGTCGTCCCGTCGGACGTCAGGCCCGAGGGTGCGGCCGGCAGGGTGAGCCACACCGCGAGCGGGTGGCCGGCCGCCCGACGCTGCTCCTGCAGCGCCGCGACCGCCTTCGCCCGGCGCTCCCCCGCGGTGCGGTTCGTCAGGTCGTCGCCCTCGACGTCGAAGTCGACCGTCGACAGGTCGTAGCGCTCCACGACCTGGCGGTAGGCGCCGAGCAGGTCGGACCCGTTCGTGCAGGTGGTTGCGAGCTCGTCGTTCGTCAGGCCGCCGAACGACACCCCGACCTCGCCGTGCTGCTGCTGCAGGCGGGCGACACGGCGGTCGAGGTCGAGCTGGTCCGCCGCACCCTGCAGCGAGTAGTAGGACCCCCACGTCGGCGAGCAGGCGTCGTCGTGGTCGGCGACGACGAAGGACAGCATGACGTTGCGTCCCTTCGCCGACTTGACGTCCTCGAACGCGAAGGCCGGCGTCGCGGTGACGTCCGTGTAGGCGCCGAACCACGCGGGCTGCCGCTCGGTCGCCTGCGCGGCGTGCCAGCGGTCGAAGCCGGCGTACCCGGCGACCGCGACGGCGGCGGCGACCACGACCGCGATGGCGACCCGGACCGGGGAGAGTCGTCTCGTCGTCGACATCAGGCTGCGCTCCGTTCCTGCTGGGTGCCGGTCGTGCCGGCCCGGGTGGACGCGACCGGGCGCGTGCCCGTCGCACCGACGACGTCGGCGTCGTGGCGCACGGGCAGGTTGCCGCCGCCGTGGCCGAAGTAGAGGACCGCGTGCCAGTCCTCGGTGACCGGCTCCGGGACCGGGCCGACCCCGTGACGACGACGTCCGTGGCGACGCTCCGCGCGGGCGGCGCGACGAGCGGCACGGCGGGCCGCGCGCGCCGACGGGTCGTAGTACATCCACCGGGTGGCCCACAGCCAGACGTCGACCACGGAGTTCCACACGCCGATGTAGGCGACGATCGCGTACGTCGCGAGCAGGGCGTTGAAGGCGGCGAAGACCGCGTTGCCCCAGTTCTGCGCGCCGTAGTCGCGGACGAAGGTGAAGACCGAGAACGCCACGATGGCGTACGGCGCGAGCACGTAGAGCGCCGGCGAGGCGGTGCGGTCCCGCACCTTGGGCGTCCGGGCGAACGGGATCTTCTTGGCCGTCAGTGCCTGCTGGATGCTCTTGAGCACGCCCGCGACGTTCACCGGGGTCAGGATGAGGTTGAAGCCGTAGATGCGGAGGACGTCGGTGCGCTTGTACCCGCAGTACTGCAGGTCGCTCGACAGCAGCCAGAAGTACGGCAGCGCGGCGAGGAGCACCATCGGGCTGAGCAGGCGCGAGTCGTACGGGTACGCGAGCAGGAAGACGAGCCCGAACGACGCCCAGGTGATCGACGCCATGTAGTTGACGCGCAGCGCCATCTCGACGAGACCCACCCGCTCGCCACGGGCCCGGCGCTCGCGGACCTGTCGGACGTACTTCGGCAGGATGAGGAGACCACCGTTCGCCCAGCGTCGGCGCTGGACGACGAGCGACCCGAAGTCCGGCGGTGTGGCGCTGTAGGACAGGCGCTCCGGGTAGTTGACGAGTGTCCACCCGTGCATGCCCAGGTCGACGCTCGACTCGGTGTCCTCGATCACGGTGCGGTCCTGCACGTAGCGCTTCACCTCGAAGCCGCCGACGGTCTCGACCTCCTCGATGTCGCGGAGCGCCTGCGTGCGGATCACGGCGTTCGCCCCGACCCAGAAGGTGGCGTCGTAGCGGGACATCCCCTGGTGCAGGATGTGCTGGATGTCGGTGGTGGCACCCGCGAGCCGTTCGATGCGCGTCGCGGCCCCGCGGAAGGACGAGTACGGGGTCTGCGTCACCGCGACCCGGGCGTTCTCCGGCTGCTCGAGGAAGTAGACCAGGCGCAGGCAGTAGTCGCGCAGCAGGACGGAGTCGGCGTCGAGCGTCAGGAGGTAGTCCGAGGCCGGGACCACCAGGTCGGCGGCGGCCGGGTCGGCGACGGTGCGCAGGACGGTGCCGGACGCGGTCTCGTCGAACGCGTACGCCCCGCCCATCAAACCGATGTAGGCGTTGAGGTTCATCGCCTTGTTGGCCTCGTCGGACAGGTTCACGTACCGCTTGCGCTCGAAGGTCGTGAGCTCGGCCGTGAAGGTCCAGGCGAGACGGCGCTGCAGCTCGAGTGCCCGCGCGGAGGTCACCTCGCTGAAGTCCTGCCCCAGGGCGACGGCGTCGGCGATCGCGGCCTCGAGCGCCTCGGCGGTCAGGCGGAACTCGTCCGCGAGCCCGACGAGCACCTGGTCGTGGAAGAACCGGTCGACGTGGTCGGCGACCTCGTGCTCGCGGGCGTTGCGGCGCAGCCACGCGTCCGCCCAGCGGTGGTGCTCGACGAGGGTCCGGAGGGCGTGCGTGCTGGCGAACGGTGCCGCGTCCGCCTCGACCTCGGCGGAGAACAGCGCCTCCTGGAAGCGGCGCGAGGGCGCCTCGAGCTGTGCCTGGATGCGGCCCGCGACCGCGCGGGTGCGCTCGAGCTTGTCGAGCGTCTCCGGGTCGGTCGGGAAGGGCGCGTCGTCGACCAACAGGACGACGCGGAGGGCCGGGTACTCCTGGAGCGCCGCCGACCAGAGGGTGGTCGCGACGACGTCCGGCTCCTCGGCGTAGCTCGGCACGAGGACGGTCATCGGTGCGTCGTGGCCGGTCGCGAAGTGCCGGTCGAGCTCGGCGCGCGGGACCCGCACGTGGGCCGCGAAGCGCTCCATCGCGCCCTGGCGGGCGACCAGGTGCATGAGCGCCGAGAACGTCAGGAAGGTGACCACCACGAGGTACGAGATCGCCTCGGTGGTGAAGCGGAAGCTCTCGGTGCCGTAGTCGAGGAACTGGCGGATCACGGTGTAGACGACGTACGCCAGCCAGAAGGCGATGGTCAGGATGATCGCCACCCGCCCGGAGACGAGCTTCCGGTCGGAGGGGCGGGCGTGCAGGGTGTCGAGCGGACGGGTCCGGCGCTCGGCACCCCACTGACGACGGCGCGTCGGTGCGCCGGCGGGCAGATCAGGCATGGCAGTCCTTCGTTCCTCACGGACCAGCGCTCCGTCGGGTCGGGCGCTGTCGGGTGTCCGGTCGGTCGGGACGACGGTACGAGGGATCCCGGCGGACGCCGACACCCGAACGGGGGGTCGGGGGCGTTGTGTGCGGGATCGCGCAGTGCGGTGCCGCATCGCGTGGGCCGCACGCGGCTCCCCGCACGGGCCGCAGGGCCGCACGGCGCGACCGTTTCGAGGCCTGGACCGAGCGCTGCCGGGCGGCACGGAACGACATCACCATGCGCCGGACGGGAGGCGCGGCACCGGCCCGCCCCGCGCCTGGCGTCCGGCCGGACACCCGTTCCTTCCCAGAACGACTGAGATGGGATGCGGAAGCGGGCGTACCTGGTGGATGAGGACGACCAGGTACGCCCGGAACGACCAGCTACGCCCGGCAGGCCCAGGTACGCCCGGAACGACCAGGTACGCCCGGCAGGCCCAGGTACGCCCGGGCTCGGGCGCGGCCGCTACCGGCCGCGCGCGAGCAGCCAGAGCAGGTACGGCGCCCCGACGACCCCCGTGACCACCCCGACCGGCAGCGCGTTGCCGGGGATCGCGAACTGCGCCACCAGGTCGCTCGCGAGCGTCACGACGGCGCCGACCACGGCGACCACCCCGAGCGCGACGCGACCGTTGCCGACGAGCCGGCGTGCGATCGGGGCGGCCATCAGCGCGACGAAGGCGACCGGTCCGGCGGTCGCCACCGCCCCCGCGGTCAGCCCCACGGCGGTGAGCAGCAGGAGCACCTTCGCCCGGTCGGGCCGGAGGCCGAGCGCGGCCGCGACCTCGTCACCGAGCGCGAGGACCGTCAGCCGTCGGGACTGCGCGAGGGCGGCGGCCAGGAGCACGACGACGGCGACCGCGAGGATGCCGACGAGCGTCCGGTCGACGGCGTTCAGGCTGCCGGAGAGCCAGAGGAGCGCGGTGCCGGCCTGCTGCACGGTGCCGGCGGTCAGCATCCACCCGGTGACGCTCAGGCAGATCGCGGCGACCCCGATGCCGACCAGGACGACCCGGTTGCCGGTGATGCCCCGACGCCACGAGAGTGCCGCGATGACGACGGACACGAGCACGGCTCCGACCACGACGGAGCCGAAGAGCACCCCGCCGCTCGCCCCGAAGAGCACGATCGCGGTCAGGCCGGAGGCGCTCGCGCCCGAGGTGATGCCGATGACGTCGGGGCTCGCGATCGGGTTGCGGACGACGCTCTGCACGATGCCGCCGGCCGCTCCGAGCGCGGCACCGACCAGCACGGCACCGGCGACCCGGGGCCCGCGGAGCTGCCCGATCACGAAGTCCGACACGGTGTCACCGTGACCGACCAGTGCGCCGGCGACCTGCAGCGGCGAGAGCGGGATCTCCCCCACCCCGAGGCCGACGAGCACGAGGGCGACCAGGAGCACGAGCACCGCGCCGAGGACGACGAGCTCGCGGCGGAGGGCGGTCACAGGCCGGTCACCACCCGCGACCGGACGAGCCAGATGAAGACCGGGGCGCCGATGAGGGCGGTCACGATGCCGACCTGCAGCTCCCCCGGGTACGCGACGACGCGCCCGATCACGTCGGCGACGAGCAGGAGCGCGGGTGCGACGAGCGCGGACAGGAGGATCGTCCAGCGCTGGTCGGGTCCGCTCAGTCGGCGGACGGCGTGCGGGACGGCGAGGCCGACGAACGCGATCGGTCCGGCGGCGGCCACGGCGGAGCCCGCGAGCAGGACCGTCACGACCCCGCCCACGACGCGGACGAGGACCACGCGCTGGCCGAGCGACGCGGCGAGCTCGTCACCGAGCGCGAGGGTGTTCAGCGAACGTCCGAGTCCGGCGGCCACGACGAGCCCGAGGAGCACCGGGACTGCGACGACCCCGGCGGTGCCGAGGTCCTTGCCGGCGAGCGCGCCGACCTGCCAGAAGCGCAGCTGGTCGAGCAGGCTCTGGCTCGAGACGAGGACCGCCGTCGTGATCGACGACAGCGCGGCGGCGACCACCGCCCCAGCGAGCGCGAGCCCGACCGGTGACAGACCGCGGCGGGCGACGGCGGCGATGCCGTAGACGAGCAGTGCCGCGAGTCCGGCACCGACGAAGGCGAAGGGCAGGTACGCGGCCGTGCCGCTGATGCCGAACACCGCGATGCCGACGACGACGGCGAGGGCCGCCCCGGCGTTGATGCCGAGGATGCTCGGGTCGGCCAGCGGGTTCCGGGTGACGCCCTGCATCACGGCGCCGGCCACCCCGAGCGCGGCGCCCGCGAGCAGCCCGACGATCGTCCGGGGCACGCGGTTGCCGAGGACGATCAGCCCGACGTCGTCGTTCCGGTCCGGGTGCAGGACGACGTCGACCACGGTGCCGAGCGGGATCGGGCGCGAGCCGAACGCCACGGAGAGCGCGACGGCGACCACGAGCACGGCGACCGCGAGCAGCGCCGCCCCGACGAGACGGGACCGCGAGGCAGGTGCCGGGCGGGGCCGGACGACGGGGGTGACGGGTGAGGACGCGCGCATGGGAGGTGCGGCAAGCCTAATCCCGCACCCCGTTCGGCGGCCCCCGAGGAAGCCCGGAGCAGCCACCGGGCCCGTTCATAGGGTCGTCATGGGTTCGGCTCCTGTACTGGTCTCCGTCGACGCCCGACCGGGTCGTCGAGGAACACACCGCCACCCCCGGGTGGTCGAGGGATGACCGGAGAGCACCCATGAACGAGAACCCCGCCGACGACCAGCGCGCGACCGACCGCCCCGGCTGGGAGGCCCCGCACGCCGACCGCGACACCCTCCGCCCCGCATACGCCTTCGACGGCAGCGGCCCGTGGCTGTACGGCACCGACGGTTCGGGGCCCTACGCCTACACGCCCGACGGCCGCGGCCCCTACCTCGTCGGCAGCGCCGCCCTCGGCGGCACCTCCCACCAGGTCGCCACCGCGTACGGCACGACCGCGCACGGTGCGACGAACGCGGCTCCCACCGTCGGCTCCACGCCCTGGGGCTGGACCTCGGGCGCGGCGGCGGCGAACCACCCCGGCACGAAGCGCCCGCGGCGGCTCGGGCTCGTCATCGGCTCGGGTGTCGCCGCGCTGGCCATCATCGGCGCGGCCGGCGGCACCGCCCTCGGGCTGTCCTCCCACGGCACGACGACCACGTCGAGCCAGTCGCAGGGCTCGACGACGCTGCCCGGCGGCGGCTCCGGTACGAACGGCGGAACCGGTGGCACGAACGGCTTCACCGTCCCCGGCTACGGCGGCGGCTCGGGCAGCGACGGCAGCAGCGGGAGCAGCGGCAGCGGCAGCGGCAGCGGTACGGGGACGCAGACCGCCGCGACCCCGGCGACGACCGCCCAGAAGAAGGGCGTCGTGACGATCGACACGGTCATGAACTACGACACCTCGTCGCAGGCCGCGGGCACCGGCATGATCCTCACCTCGGACGGCTTCGTCCTGACGAACAACCACGTGGTGCAGGGCGCCACGAGCATCTCGGTCACCGACGAGACGACCGGCAAGCAGTACCGGGCCGAGGTCGTCGGCACCGATGCCACGCACGACGTCGCCGTCCTCAAGCTGCAGGACGCCTCCGGCCTGTCCACGGTGGCGCTCGACGACGACGGCGAACCGTCCACCGGGGACGCCGTGACCGACGTCGGCAACGCGGAGGGCACGGGCAACCTCGTCGCAGCAGCGGGCACCGTCACCGCGCTCGACCAGGACATCCAGGTGCAGAGCGAGTCCGGCACCGGCACCGAGTCGCTGCAGGGCCTCATCCAGGTCGCCGCGCAGATCGTGCCGGGCGACTCGGGCGGCCCGGTCCTGGACAGCGAGGGCGAGGTCGTCGGCATGGCGACCGCTGCGTCGTCCGGGTCCGCCGAGGTCACCGGGTACGCGATCCCGATCACGACGGCGAAGGCGATCGCCGACAAGATCCTCGCCGGGGAGTCCTCCGACACCATCACGATCGGCCTGCCGGCGTTCCTCGGCGTCGAGGTGGCGTCGACCGCGACGTCGCAGACCACCGCGGGGGTCCCGGTCGCCGGGACCGTCGACGGCTCGGGTGCGGCGGCAGCGGGTCTGGTCGCCGGCGACACGATCACGAGCCTCGACGGCACCGCGGTCGCGAGCAACGACGCGCTGACGGCGGCGATCCGCTCGCACGCCGTCGGCGACCGCGTGCAGGTCGGCTACACCGACGCGTCCGGTGCAGCGCACACCGTGACCGTGACGCTGACCGCGGGCCCCGCCGCCTAGCGAGCAGGGCCAGCAGCAGCAGCCGCAGGCTCAGCCCAGCAACGCCCGCACGAGGGACCGGTACACGTCGGCCCAGCGGGCACAGTGGACCGGCACGTCGTCAGCCCAGCAACGCCCGCACCAGGGACCGGTAGACGTTGGCCCAGCGGGCACAGTGGACCGGCACGTCGTCAGACCAGCAACGCCCGCACCAGGGACCGGTACACGTTGGCCCAGCGGGCACAGTGGACCGGCACGTCGTCAGACCAGCAACGCCCGCACCAGGGACCGGTAGACGTTGGCCGGGGAGTCGGACCGGAAGGCCGTCTCCCCGGCCTCCGTGCGTCCGACCCTGGCGAAGCCGATCCCCTCGGCGTGCACGACGACGACCGGTGCCGGCCGCCCCGGCCGACGGATCGACGAGACCGTCCACGGCGCCGCCCAGAAGCGCGCCAGGCGCGGGTCGGCCTCGGCGACGGCCGCCGGCAGGTCCGGCGCGGTCGCGGCGGTCCCCGTCCTGCGGGACAGCAGGTCCGCACCGACCGACCCCGTGCGGAACGGGAAGGTCCACGACGGGCGGATGCCGAGCCTCCCGGCCGCGAACGCGACCACGCGCTCGACCGGCAGCCGGGCGACGGTGCCGCCCGTCTCGTCCGTCCCGTCGACGACGGTCTCCGACCAGGCCTGGAGGCGCGTGGCCCGCCCGTCGGGCAGCCGCTGTTCCAGGGTGACCGGCTGGGTGTCGTCGGCCCAGGGGGCGAGGAGCTCCTGGGTGGCCTCCGGGAGCGTCCCGAGGCGACCGACGAGCCCGGTCTGGACGAGTTCGCGACCGGCGGGCGAGCGCAGGAGCATCGGGTCCCACCGGCGGCCGGCCAGGCTGCGCAGGGTGGTCAGCGCGTCGGGCCCCAGGTGCGTCCCGTCGAGCTGCGGTGCCGGCGCGGCGACCGGCAGGGCCTCGAGCTCGCGCTGCGGTCGGGACGGTGCGGGCTCGGTGGCGCGGACGGACTCGAGCACGCTCGACACCAGGTCGTCGGTGGCGAGCATCCGGGTGAGCGGCCGCTCGACGGTGAGGTCGACGCGGTGACGGCCGGTGACGAAGAGCAGGTGGGTGCCGGTGACGTCGCCCTCCTCGTCGGGGCGGACGTACTCGACCAGGCGGGCCGGCGCTCCGGCGGCGGTCCACGGGTCGCAGCCGATGAGCCGGAGCCCCTCGACGGAGCCGGGCAGGCGTTCGAGCAGGCTCGTGTGCTCCTCGGCGATCATGCGCTCGGAGGGGCGGGAGCGGACGGTCAGCACCACGTCGTCGCCGGTCAGCCGGAGGTCGGCCTGCGGGGCGTCCTCGCGGCGCCAGCGGTCGGGACGGCGGAGGGTGAGGCGGGAGGTTCGGTCCTCGGTGCCGAGCGGGGCGGGGACGGCCATGCGTCGAGGCTACGTGGCGGCCGCTGCGGGGACGCCGACGGCTCGCCGGTGACCGGCGGCGAGGGCTGCGGCGACGGCGACGGCGCCGTCAGGGTCGGCGGGGCCGGGGCGAGGGTGGCGGGGGCACGGGCTTCGCCGCGACGACGTCGGCGAGCCGGACCTCGAGGGCCCCCCGGCGTGTCTCGATCGTCACCGTGTCGGCGGTGCGGGCGGTCAGCGTGCCGAGGGCGTCCTGCGCGCCGCCGCCGTGCCGCGCCCGCACCACGAGCCGGTCACCGAGCGCCGCGTCGGACAGCACGCCGAGCGCCAGTGCCCGGGCGAGGGCGTCCTGCTGCCGCGGTTCCTGCACGCGTCGAGCGTAGGGCCTGCTCGCAGGACCGGGCCGCCTAGGCTGGGCGGATGGAGAAGGCACGCGTCGACAGCTGGATCTGGGCGGTGCGGATCACGAAGACCCGCTCCGCGGCGACCAGCGCGTGCAAGGCCGGCCACGTCCGGGTGAACGGCGAGCGCGCGAAGCCGGCCCAGCCGATCGCCCCCGGGGACGAGGTCCGGGTCCGCCAGCACGGCTTCGACCGCGTGGTGGTCGTGCGGGGCATCATCCTCAAGCGCACGAGTGCGACCGAGGCGGCGAAGCACTTCGAGGACCGCACCCCGCCGCGGCTCCCCCGCGAGGAGGCCGGGTTCGTCCCGACGCGCGACCGCGGGGCCGGGCGTCCGAGCAAGCGGGAGCGCCGCGACCTCGAGAAGCTCCGCGGGTACTGAGTCCCGGGTCGGCCGCCTCAGACGAAGCGGACGGTCTGCTGCAGGCGGTCGCGGATCTCGAACACGTCGACGGAGCCCTCCGGCGAGAACACCCCGTTCAGGACCTGTCCCAGGGCGCTCCGCCGGACCAGGAGCGCGGTGGGCTTCCGCGCCGGGCCGACGACCTGGACGTCCTCGTCGACGGCGGCGTCCGGTACGACCATCAGCCGCCCGGTGAACTTCACACGCGTCTGCTTCTGGACGGCCCGGGCAGCCCGCACGAGCTCCTTGACCGGGCGCTCCCCCGGTGCCAGGGTCTCGCCGGCGATCTCGCCGTGCTCGATGCGCACCGGCGCTCCCCAGTCGATCGACTCGACGGCCCAGAGTCCGCTCGGGGTGAGGACGGCGTGGTCGAGCTTGCCCTCGGCACCGGCGTCGAGGTCGTGCCAGACGCTCACGCCGATGCCCATCTCGGACACGATCGCGGCCGTCGCCTCCTCGGCGAGTGCCTCGGCGAGGAGGCGCCGGATGTGCCGAGGCGCCGAGCGGACGAGTGCGGGGTCGTATGGGTCCTCGATCGGGTCGCCGAGGCCGACCCACTCGCGTTCGGCCTGCAGGAACACCTCGCGCGAGCGACCACCCGGGTGGCCGTGCGAACGCGCCCGCGGCCGGGAGTCGCGGCGGGCGGTCGGGGGCGCGAAGCCCCCGCCGTCGTCGTGCGACCAGACGGACGAGCCGGACGGGCCGGACGCCGTACGTGGGGCCGACGCGCGCGACCCCGCGTCGTACGCGCGCCGGGCGGCAGGGGTCCCGATGCGCTCCCACGCGATCTGCACCTGGCGGAAGCGTCGGGCGTCGCCGCCGAGGTCGGGGTGGGTCTCGCGGGCGGCCCGGCGGTAGGCGCGACGGAGCTCGTCGTCGTCGGCGGTCGCGGGGACGCCGAGGACCTCGTACGGGGTGGCGTCGGCCGGGCTGTCGGTCATGGCCCTGCGACACTACCCGCTGCAGCATCGGAGTCCGCCGCGTGCGCGCTGGGAGCTGCCGGGAGGCCCGGTGCACGTCCGACGCGTGCGTCCGGTCCCCGGGACGCCGGCGTCAGCACGAGACGCCTCGACCCGACGCTTGCGCCGGGTCCTCGAGACGCCGGTGTCCGGTGGAGACGCCGCGCGCCGGTCGAGACGCCGCGGGATCCAGCGGCGTCTCGCGTGCTGGGCGGTGTCTCGCGTCCACGCCGGCGTCTCGCGTCCACGCCGGCGTCTCGCGTCCACGCCGGCGTCTCGCGTCCTCGTCGGCGTCTCGCCTCGACACCCGTGTCGATGGGGGTCAGCCCGCGGTGACTGCCTCGTGGATCGCGTCGGCGTGCGACTCGATCCAGGTGACGTCCGCGCGGTACAGGTCGGCGTGTCCGTGCTCCAGGTCGCTGAGGAACTTCGGGTTCCCCGCCGCGGCCTCGGTCTCCATCGTCGTGACGAGGGCGACGAGCGACGCCGTCATCGTCTCGACGAGCACCCCGCGGGATCGGTCGTCGAGCCCGTAGGCGCGGCAGAACTCCACCGCGCGGTCGAGGCGTTCGTCGAGCCCCGGCGCGGTGCCGCCCTCGACCAGTCCGGTGGTGAACGGCGCGAAGCGGTAGACGGCGCTCGCCACGTCCCAGACCCGCGGTCCGGGGTGCGCAGTGTCGAAGTCGATGAGCCCGACGGCAGCGATGCCGTCGTAGACGCAGTTGTACGGCGCGAAGTCGCCGTGCACGATCGTCTCGACCGGCAGTCGTTCCGCCTGCGACCACACGTCGACCGTCGCGTCGCGCGGGTAGGTCGCCGCGACGTCGTGGTACTGGCGGAGCAGCCGCGCGGAGGTGACGAGGGCGGCCTCGCTCGCGATCTCGGTGCTCCACGGGTAGTTCCCCGCCGTGCCGGGTACGAAGCTCACCGTCTCGACCGCGCCGCCGACGGCGATCGGTTCCGGGGCCGCGACGAACCCCTGCTCGTGCAGGTGCGCGAGCAGCCGGTGGACCGTCGGCGTCCAGGGCCCCGCGGGGCGGTGGACGCGGTCGTCGGCTCTGGTGACACGCTCCATCGTGACCTCCTGATCGGTACGTCTCCGTTGACGTGAGGGTCAGCGTAGCGACGGTGGCCGGAGAATGTCTCGATCCGGTCACGAACGCCGTGTGACGTTCTCGCTGCGCTCGGGATGCAAGCTTGCATGCAAGGCGTAGGATCGGCTGTCGTGAGCGACACCAACACCGAGCTCCCCGCGGCCGAACGGGCCTACGAGCACGTCAAGCGGGCGATCATCCGCGGGGACCTGCCGGGCGGCACCGCGATCAGCGAGAACGCCCTGTGCCAGGAGATCGGCGTCTCACGGACTCCGGTGCACGAGGCGTTCCTGCGTCTCGCGGCCGAGGAACTCATCCTGCTCGGGGCGCGCCGGGGTGCCGTCGTGCGCCCGATGTCCCCGAACGAGGCGGCGGACGTGCTGGAGATGCGCGAGGCGATCGAGTCGACGGCCGCGGCCCGCGTCGTCACCGACGGCCGCGCTGCGGAACTGGCACCGCGCCTCCAGGCCGAGCTGGCGGAACAGGAGGCGGCGGTGGCGGCCGGTGACGTCGACCGGTTCGTCGAGCGGGACGCGGCGTTCCACGCGGCCGTGATCGCGGCGTCGCGCAACGCGATCGCGGTCCTGTTCGCCCGGACGCTGAGCGACCGGCAGCAGCGGCTCCGGCACCAGCTGATGCGGCTCCGGCCGGAGCAGTTGCAGGCGTCGCTCGACGACCACCGCGCACTCGCCGCCGCACTCGACGACGGCGACGCCGAGCGGTACGCCGCGGTCCTCCGCGCCCACGTGGCCTCGCACCGGGGTGCGCTGTGAGCGGTGCGACCGGGAGCATCCCGACCACCGGGTCGGTCGCGGTGCCGGCGAGCCGGGTGGCGCCGTGGGCGATGGTCTGGGGTGCGGTCTTCGTGTGCTCGTGGGGCGGCAACCAGTTCTCGCCGCTGCTGCTCATGTACGAGGAGCGGGCGCACTACTCGTCCCTGCTCGTCAACGCCTTCCTCGGCGTCTACGTGCTCGGGCTCGCACCCGCGCTGCTCGTCGCCGGGTCACTGTCCGACCGGCACGGACGGAAGCCGCTCATGCTCGTCGGCATCGGCGCCGCGGTCGTCGGCAGCGGACTCCTGGCACTCGGGCCGCTGGGGCCGGGGTTCCTGGCGGCCGGACGGCTGTTCTCGGGGGTGACGGTGGGCATCGCGATGGCGGTCGGCAACAGCTGGGTGAAGGAGCTCTCGCAGGGACGGCACGACCCCGGAGCCGACGTCGGCTCGGGAGCACGGCGTGCATCACTGGCGTTCACGCTCGGGTCCGGGATCGGTGCGCTCGTCGCGGGCGGGATCGCGCAGTGGGGTCCCGCGCCCGAGGTCCTGCCGTTCCTCGTGCACGTCTGCGTCGCGGCGCCGTTCGCCCTCGTGGTGTGGCGGGCGCCGGAGACCGCGGTGCACGGCGGTCTGGCCGGGCCGTGGTGGCGGCAGCTCGCGATCCCGAGCGCCGGGCACCGCCGGTTCACGCGGGTCGTCGTCGTCGCCGCGCCGTGGATCTTCGGGTCGGCCGCGATCGGTTACGGGTACCTGCCGACCCGGCTGGCCGGTGCGACCGGCCAGTGGGGGCTCGTGTTCGCCACGGCCGCGACCGTCGTGGCGCTCGGGGTGTCGAGCGCCGTGCAGCCGTTCGCGAAGCGGGTGCACTCGGTGTCCTCGGCGCGCGGGCTCGTGACCGCGGTCGCGGTGGTGACCGTCGGTATCGCGATCGTGCTCCTGGCGATCGAGCTGCAGTCGGTGTGGGTGGGGCTCGTGGCGAACGTGGTGATCGGTGTCGGGATGGGGACCGCGCTGGTCTCGTCGTTGCTCGAGGTGCAGCGGATCGCCGGGTCGCGGGACCTGGCCGGGTTGACGGGGGCGTTCTACGCGGTGGCCTACAGCGGGTTCCTCGCGCCGGCCGTCATCGCGGCGGTCGTGGGTGGCGCCGGGGTGCCGGTGTCGGTGGTCCTGGCCGTCGTGGTCGGGCTCGGCGTGGTGTCGTGGGTGGCGCTGCTGGTGTCGTCGCGGCGCTACGTGCCCGAGGACTGACGGAGCGGCGGTCGGGGCTACTGCTCGCGGAACCAGCCCGGGCCGCGCACCTCGGCGCCCAGGGCCTCGACGCGGGTCCGGAGCTCCCGGTCCGCCGTGACGACGACGACCGGTGCGTGACCGTCGTCGAGCGCCGAGCGGGCGGCCTCGACGATCGCGTCGTCGCCGGAGCCCTCGGCCCGGACGACCGCGACCGAGGCGCCGCCGTGGTCCGCGCCGACCCCGGCCGTCCCGCCGGCACCGTTCCCCGTCGCCGCTGCGGCACGTGCCTCACCCTCGAGCACCACCGTCCACCGAGGCCACCACCGCGCGAACGGCAGCCCGAGCTCCCCCGCGTCCACGCCCTGTGCGGCGAGCGCCGCCACGGACGACAGCAGTCGCTCCGCCGCACCCGCGCGGTCCCGCCACCAGCCGTCCGGCACGCTGCCGACCACGTTCGCCGCGTCGACCACCACGTGCGGGACGGTCTCGATCGCGGCTCGGAGCGCCGGCCACGAGGCACCGAAGCCCGGGTGCAGCGGCAGCGCGTCGACCTCGGCGACGGGCACCCACGACAGTGCGAGGCTCTCGCGGTCGGCGATCACCGGCTCGAACGGGGTCCGGGCCCGGCCGACGACGGTCGTGTAGGTCCAGAACCCGAGGTCGAGCACGGCGGCGTGCCGGAGGTCGATGCCGTCCTCGGGCACCCCCGCTTCCTCGGCGGACTCGCGGAGCGCCGCGGTGACGGCGTCCTCGCCCTGGTGCCGTGCTCCGCCGGGGATGCCCCACGTGCCGCCGTGGTGGCTCCACTCCACGCGGTGCTGCAGGAGCACGCGTCCGGCGCCGTCGTCGACGAGCAGTCCGGCCGCGCCGAAGCGTCCCCAGGCCTTCGTGCCGTCCGGTCCGACGGCCCACGCGTCGCCGGGGTCTCGGGGTCCGGGCGGCGGTCCGGGAGGGGTCACGTCAGGCACCCGTCAACACTGGCACACCGCACCCCCGGTGTGCCCGGAGGACGAAGTCGGACGTCGTGTACGGTGTCGTCCGAGACACGGGGTGCCGCACCGAGCGGCTGAGATCACACCCGTCGAACCTGCTCGAGCTCGTACTCGCGAAGGGATCGTCCATGCACACTGCTGCGCCCGTACCCGGATCCGCCGGCGCCCCGTCCCCGGACTGGGCTGCCCGCACCGCCACGCTGCTCGAGGAGGTGCGCGCCCGCAGCCCCCTGGTGCAGTGCATCACGAACACGGTGGTGCAGAACGTGACGGCGAACGTCCTGCTCGCCCTCGGCGCCTCCGCCGCGATGGTCGACGTCACCACCGAGGCCGGCCCGTTCGCCCGGGTGGCCGACGCCCTGCTCGTCAACACCGGCACACCGCATCCCGAGCCGCGCGCGGCGTCGGTCGAGGCGGTCACCGCCGCGGTCGACGCCGGCACCCCGTGGGTCCTGGACCCCGTCGCGGTCGGCTCGCTGCCGGTCCGCACCGCCCTCGCCCACGAGCTGCTCGCGCTCCGGCCGTCCGTGCTCCGCGGCAACGCCTCGGAGGTCCTCGCACTGCTCGGCGCCGCCGACGGGGGCCGCGGGGTCGACAGCACCGCCGGGACGGACGAGGCACGGGAGGCCGCGCTCCGGGCGTCGGACGGGAGGCTCGTGGGCGCCGTCGCCGTGTCCGGTCCCGTCGACCTGCTGGTCGCGCCGGGTACGGGCGTGGTGCGGGTCGCGAACGGAACACCGCTGCTGACGCGCATCACCGGGGGCGGCTGCGCGCTCGGCGCCGTGATCGCCGCCTTCGCGGCGGTGGTCCCGGAGGACCCCGGCACGGCCGCCGTCGCCGGCACCCTCGTCCACACGGTCGCCGCCGAGCTGGCCGCACGGGACGCCGGCGGGCCCGGCACGTTCCAGCCACTGTTCCTCGACCGCCTGGCAGCGCTGACCCCCGAGGACGTCGTCCGGGTGGCTCGCGTCACGACGCACGTCACGGCACCTGCGGCGGTCCGACCGTGAGCGCCCCGGTGGACCTCGGCGTCTACCTGGTCACCGACCCCGTGCTCGTCGACCGGCACGGCAGGGGCGTGCTCGGCGTCGTCCGTGCCGCGGTCGACGCCGGCGTGCGGCTCGTGCAGGTGCGGGACAAGCAGGCGCCGGTCCGCGACCTCCTCGCCCTGACCGCCGCGGTGGCCGACGCCGTCGGGGACCGCGCGACCGTCGTGGTGGACGACCGGACCGACGTCGCGCTCGCAGCCCGACGCGCCGGACGCCGGGTCGCGGGCGTCCACCTCGGCCAGTCGGACCTGCCGGTCGCCGCCGCCCGGGCGCTCCTCGGGCCGGACGCCCACGTGGGGCTCACCGCGAACACGCCGGAGCACCTCGCCGCCGTCGCGGCGCTGCCCCGCGGCACGGTGGACCTGCTCGGGGTCGGTGTCGTCCACCCCACCGCGACGAAGCCGGACCACCCGCCGGCGCTCGGCGTCGACGGCGTCGCCCGGATCGTGCGCGCTGCTCGGCCGCTCGGGCTCCCGTGCGTCGCGATCGGCGGGGTCGCCCTCGACGACGTCGCGCCGCTGCGGGCGGCCGGTGCCGCGGGCGTCGCGGTGGTGGCCGGGATCTGCGCCGCCGCCGACCCGCACGCGGCGGCAGCGGCCTACGTCCGCGCGTGGAGCGGGGCATGACCGCCCCGGGCGCAGGAACCGGCACCGGCACCGGAGCGTCGGGGCGCACGGGGCACGTCGTGCAGGCTCGACCGGGCGGGCTGCTCGTCCCGCGTGTCCTCAGCATCGCGGGCACCGACCCGACCGGCGGCGCGGGGCTGCAGGCGGACCTCAAGGCGATCGCGGCGCACGACGGCTACGGGATGGGGGTCGTCACGGCCCTCGTCGCGCAGAACACCCACGGGGTCCGGTCGGTGCACGTGCCCGACGTCGGGTTCCTCCGGCAGCAGCTCGACGCCGTGTCGGACGACGTCGTGGTCGACGCGGTCAAGGTCGGGATGCTCGGCACCGTCGAGGTCGTCCGCACGGTCACCGACTGGCTCCGCGAGCACCGCCCACCCGTGGTCGTCGTCGACCCGGTGATGGTCGCAACGAGCGGCGATCGGCTGCTCGACCCGCAGGCCGCGGCCGCGATGGGCGACCTGCTCGCCCTCGCCGACCTGGTGACCCCCAACCGCGCGGAGCTGACCGACCTCGTCGCGCTCGCCGGGGGCACCGCCGCGACACCCCTGGAGGCCGCACTTCTGGTGGCCCGCCGCTGGGACGTCCTGGTGCTCGCGAAGGGCGGCCACGACACCGGCCCGACCTCCGACGACGTGCTCGTCCGGCCCGACGGCTCCGCCCGGACCTTCCGGGGGCCGCGGGTCGCCACGACCAACACGCACGGCACGGGGTGCTCGCTGTCGAGTGCGATCGCGACGCTGGCGGCACGCGACGGCGACTGGGAGCTCGCGGTCGGCGAGGCGAAGTCCTGGCTCACCGAGGCGCTCCGCGGTGCCGACGCCCTGCACGTCGGGACGGGCAACGGCCCGGTCGACCACGGCGCCCGTACCCGTGCGGCCCTGCCCGCGGTGACCTGGACGGACCGGTGGTGGACGGACGTCGCGGAGACCCTCGACGCGACGCTCTCGTGCGGCTTCCTGGAGGGCCTCGCCGACGGCACGCTCGACCCGGACGTGTTCGCCGGGTACCTCGCGCAGGACCTCCACTACCTGCGGGCCTACGAGCAGCACCTCCGGCGCCTGGCAACGGCCTCGGACGGCGACGCCGCAGCGGAGTGGGCCGCAGCCGCACAGGGCTGCGCCGACGAGGCACGGGACCTGCACCACCGCCATCTGGCCGGCACCCACGCCGACGACCCGGTCCACCCGACCTGCGCGGGGTACCTCGCCCACCTGCAGGACGCGGCCGACAGCGGGTCGGTCGGGGTGCTCGCCGCCGCCGTGCTGCCGTGCTTCCGGGTCTACGCCTGGGTCGGGACGCAGCTCGGGCACGCTCCGGAGGGACACCCGTTCGCGGACTGGCTCGGTGCGTACGGGGACCCGACGTTCGCGGCGGCGAGCGCCGCGGCGACCGCACGGGTCGAGGCACTCGCCGCGGCTGCGGACCCGGCGGAGCGGGGGCGGATGGCGCGGGCGCACCGGCAGTCGACCGAGTGGGAGCTCGCGTTCTTCCGGATGCCCACGGAGCCGCCCTGCTGGCGCGGCTGACCGGACCACGGCGGTGGCACCCGCCACGGGACGGACGGGAGGCGCGGGGCGGACAGCAGCCGCGCCTCCCGTCCGGAGCGTCCGCGCGGTCCCTGCCCGCCGTCCCGACCGCTGCGTCGCGTCAGCGGGCTGCCGGGGGCAGGCGGACCGTCTCGACCGTCAGTGCGCGCCCGTCCACCGTGCCCCGCATCCAGGTGAAGTCGGGCTGTCGACGGCGGTCCGTCGGCGACCCGGGGTTGAGCAGGCGCATGCCCGAGGGCGCGACCGAGTCCCAGGGGATGTGCGAGTGCCCGAAGACGAGCACGTCGGTGTCCGGGTAGGCGGCGTCGGCCCGACGCTCGCGGCCCGTCGCGGCACCGGTCTCGTGCACCAGGGCGAACCGCAGGTCCTCGACGGTGAACCGCGCGACGAGCGGCAGTCGGTCGTCGAACTCGGGGCCGTCGTTGTTGCCGCGGACGCCCTCGGAGCGGCGGGACCGTCCCTGCACGGCGTCGAGGGTGGCGAGGTCCACCCAGTCCCCCGCGTGCACGACGAGGTCCGCGGCGTCGATGTCCGCCCAGAGCCCGGCGGGCAGGTCCTTCGCGCGCTTCGGCAGGTGGGTGTCGGAGAGCAGGACGAACGAGGTGGTCACGAGGCGGTGGGACCGTCGCGCCCGGGGTCGCCGTCGCCGCCGTGACCGGTGTCGGCGCCGGCGCCGTCGTCGGTCGCGCGCGCGGGCATGGGGAGACCGGCCTCGTCGGCGGCGCCGAGTCGTTCGAGCAGGCCGGCGAGGAGCGCGACGTCGTCGTCGGACCAGTCGGCGAGCCGTTCCTCGAGCGCGTCGCGGTGCAGACGCACCGAGCGCTCGAGTGCGGCACGGCCGGCGTCGGTCGCCTCGAGCGGCTTCGCGTTGCCGGAGCCGCCGTCGGTGGTGCGGACGAGCCCCGCTGCGAGCAGGCCGGAGAGCTGTCGGGAGATCGTCGACCGGTTCAGCCGCAGGTAGCGGGCGATGTCGATCGCCATGCAGCCGGGGTGCTGGACGACGAAGTCGACGAGGGACTGGTCGACGACGCTGAGCACGAGGTCGTCGCCGCGTGCCCGGATGCTCGCACGTCGGGTGATGCGGGAGAGCTCGGTGTAGGCGCGGCCGATGTCCGTGTTGCGGACGTCGTCGGTCGTGCGGCCGCCGCGGACGTCTGCACTCGGGCTGCTCATCGGGTCCTCCAGCCTGTGACCGGGTGCGCCGGTCTCCCGGCACTGGTGGGTCCCGCCACCCTACCGGCGGACACCCCGGCTCCTCGTCATCCGCCGGCCGCTGCGGCCTGCAGCGCCGGGATGTCGAGCTTGACCATGTCCTGCATCGCGCGGAACACCCGGGCGTTCGCCTCCGGGTCGCCGCCGCCGGTCATCAGGTCGCCCATCATCGACGGGGTCACCTGCCAGGTCAGCCCCCAGCGGTCGTGGAGCCATCCGCACGCGAGCGGCCGACCACCGTCGGCGAGGAGCGCGTCCCAGATCCGGTCGAGCTCCTCCTGGGTGTCGACGTCGACCTGGAAGGACACGGCGTCGGTGTGCGGGTGCCCCGGGCCGCCGTTCATCGCCCGGTACGGCTGGCCGAGCAGGGTGAACTCGACGACGAGGGCGGTGCCCTCCGGGGTCCGCGCGACGCTGTCGACCCGGCTGTCCGGGAAGAGCTCCGTGTAGTACGTGGCGGCCTGCTCGGCCTGGTCGTCGAACCAGAGGAACGGGGTGATGGTGGGCACGGTGTCTCCGGGTGTTCGTGTCCGGCAGCGACGCTGCGACCGGACCGTCGGATGTGTCAGTCCGCGGCGCCGCGGCTGAGCAGGTCGGCCTTCTCCGGGTGCTCGTCGAACCACTTGCCGACGAACCAGCACATCGGCACGATGCGCTTCGTGGTCCTGGCCTCGACGTCGCCGACGGCGTGCGCGACGAGCTCCGCCGCGTAGCCGTGTCCGCGGTGCTTCGGGACCGTGTAGGTGTGCGGGAACGACACGGCGTCGTCCCCGGCCCGGTAGTCGAGGACGCTCACGAGCTCGCCGTCGACGTACATCGCGTAGCGGTCGCGGTCGGCTTCGTCGCGGAACTCGTGGGCCATGGCGCCATCATGCACCCGAGCGACAGCGGCCGTACGGTGGTCCGCACCGGAGTGGACGCACCGCGCGTCTCGGCGCACGCTCGGGTGGGAATGCTCCGCACCGAGCCGCGTTGCACGACCGCATGACAACGATCGGCATCATCGGAGCAGGCAACATCGGTTCTCAGCTCGCGCGCCTCGCCGTGCAGCACGGTCACGAGGTCGTGATCGCCAACTCACGCGGCCCCGAGACCCTGCAGGACCTCGTATCGGAGCTCGGCGAGCACGCCCGAGCAGCGACCCGCGACGAGGCGGCGGCAGCGGGCGACATCGTCGTCGTCACCACCCCGCTCGCGGCGATCGAGACGATCCCGGTCGAGCCCCTGGTCGGCAAGGTCGTCATCGACACGAACAACTACTACCCGCAACGGGACGGCCACATCGCGTCCCTCGACGACGAGACGACCACCACCGCGGAGCTCCTGCAGGACCACCTGCGCGGCGCCCGGGTGGTCAAGGCGTTCAACCACATCGCCGCCCCCGCGCTCACCGACGAGGCCACCCCGGCCGGCACGCCCGACCGCCGCGCCCTGGTGGTCGCGGGTGACGACGCCGAGGCCAAGCGGGTCGTGTCCGAGCTGATCGACCAGTTCGGGTTCGACGTCGTCGACGCCGGTCCCCTCGCCGAGGGCTGGCGGATCCAGCGAGACACCCCCGGGTACGTCACGCGCTTCACGGCAGACGAGCTCCGCACGAAGCTCGCCGAGGCGAAGCGCTACCGCGACATGTAGCCACTCCCCCTCCGCAACACGCCACGACGGCGGTTCCTCGCAGCGGTACAGCCCTGCGAGGAACCGCCGTCGTTGCGTTCTGCGAGGGCGTTGTGCGAGGGCGTCCTGCGCGAAGTGGACCGTGCGCCCCCGGAACTGGGGCTGCTCCCGGATCCATGCACGTGGATAGAAATGACGATGGATCAGAAGAGCGAGGGAGCACGAGTGGCGTCGCACCGCATGCCGGACAGAGACCGGCCGCGTCGAGCGGTCCCTGCGTGGGTCGTCGCGCCCCCGGAGGACACCGTGACCGGCCGGGAGGCACCACTCGCCCCCGCCGCGCACCCTCCCGTCGTCGACACGGGTGCGTCGGTCCCCGCGGCCGCTCCCGGCCCGCACGGCACCGCCGTCGCCGGGTCGCCCGCGGCCGCGATCGGGGCTGCCGCGGGCGCCGGACCGGCCGCCGCGGGCGCGGTGTCGCCGTCGGGCTCGGTGTCGCCGTCCGGCTCGGTGCCGCCGTCCGGCTCGGTGCCGCCGTCCGGCTCGGTGTCGCCGTCGGGTCCTGCCGGGTCGCTGCCCGTCGGCGAGGTCGTCGTCCCGGACTACCCGCCGCAGGAACACCTGCTCCCGCCCGCTCCCACCTCGCCCGCCGTCCAGGTGCCGCCGTTCGACACCGCTCCCCTGCCGGTGTCGCCCACCGACGCCGCGGAGGCGAACGGTCCCCTCACGCCGCCCGTCGACCCGACCCACAGCGCCCACGCCCCGGCACCGGTGCAGCCCCCCGCACCGGCCGCTCCCACGGTCGGGCAGCCACGCTTCTCGGTGCCCGGCCTCGAGCACGTCCTGGTCGAGGGCACGGAGCCCGAGCCCTCCGGTCCGATCGGGTACCGCACGCCAGCGCGCTTCGCCCGACAGCAGGCACCGCGGCCGGTCGTCGTCGAGCCCGCGCCGAGCGACTTCGACGCCGTGATCGCAGCACCCGCCCCGGCGTCGACGTCGACGCCGGCCCCGGCCCCGGCGCCGTCGGTCTTCCCCGGCACGCTCCCCGCCGCTGCCCGAGCCGTCACCGGCCCAACGGGCACGACGGCCGCTCCGGTCGTCCCCGCCGAACCGAGCACGGCCGGCGCTCCGGTGCGGCGCCGGGGGGCCGGGACCCGCGGGCGAGGCCACCGGTCGGGGCCGACCACGGTGCAGACCGGGATCGACGCCGGAGTGGGCGAGGACGACGGGGGTGAGCGGGGCCTCCAGACCGGACGCGGAACCGTTCGTGACCGCAGCCGCACCGCGATCGGTGTGACGCCGGCGGCCGCGCTCGGGGCCGTGACCGGGGTCGCCACGATCGCCCTCGCCGCCTGGTGGTTCACGGCGCCGGCGACGGTGCACGCGACGGGACTGGTGCTCGGGGTGCTCGCCCTCGCACTGTCGGGGACGGCGTTGCGGAGCCCCGCGGCGACGTGGCAGCGACCGGTGGGGCTCCTCGGGGCGGTGCTCGGCGGGGTCGGGACGCTCGTGCTGCTCTGGGCGGTCGCCGCGGCGCTGCTGGCGCCGGCGGGTGTGGCGCTGCCCGACCTGACCGGCACGGGGACCACGCCGACCGTCGCGCCGTAGCGGGCCGCTCCCGGCCAGGCACGGCGCGGTGCGGCCAGGCGAGGCCTGCCCGGCGCGGCCCGGCGCGGCCCGGTTCCGATCGATCCCGCGAAAGCGACAGTGCGCCGCGGAACATCGGCGGCAGCCTGTCGCTCTGCCGGGAGTCTCCGGCGGCAGGGCGGCGGCAGCGGTGCCGGCGGCAGGGCGGCCGGAGCGCTCAGACGGCGCGCACGACCCCGCGGGACAGGATCGCGCTCGTCAGGGCGTCGATCGGCTCGCGCTGCACCGTCGGGTTCGCGATGAGGACGTAGTCGACCGCAGGAAGGTCCGGCAGCGAGAGCCGCTGCGACACCTTCACGAGGTCCGCCGGGATGAGCGAGTGCGGGAACACCGCGACCCCGATCCCCGCGCGCACGGCGGCGAGCACCCCGTTCACGTCGCGGGTGTTGCAGGTGATCCGCCACGTGCGGCCGGCGGCCTCGAGCGCGTCGATCGCCATCTGCCGGCTGATGCTCGGCGCCTGGTAGGCGATCAGCGGGACGGGCTCGTCGGCCTCGAGCGCGATGCCGTCCTGCGCCATCCACACCATCTGGTCGGTCGCGACTCGGGTGCCCTCGGCGGACTCCCCCGCGGTCTGCTTGATGAAGACGAGGTCGAGCTGGCCGGCGTGCACCCGACGGAGCAGCGGCGCGGACTGGTTCACCGTCAGCTCGAGGTTCACCTGCGGGTGCAGCCGGCGGAAGTCCCGCAGGATCCGGGGCAGCTGCGTGATCGCGAGGTCGTCGGCGGCGCCGAACCGGAGTCGCCCGCGGGTCGCCGCTCCGGAGAAGTAGGCGTCGGCGGTCGCGTGCGCCGCCAGGATCGAGCGGGCGAACCCGGCCATCGCGTCCCCGTTGTCGGTGAGCGCGACCCCGCGGGTGTCGCGCGCGACGAGGGTCCGGGACACGGCGGTCTCGAGCCGCCGCACGTGTTGCGAGACGGTCGGCTGACTGATGCCGAGCCGCTGACCGGCGAGGGTGAAGCTGCCGGTCTCGGCGACGGCGAGGAACGTGCGGAGCAGCACCGGGTCGAGCACGTGACCTCCTCCGGCGGACGGACCGCCGCCATTCGACATCGCAATGGAGTGATAGCCACCATAGGGGTGTCGAATGGGTCGGTGCCACGTAGTTTCGAACGGGTACCGAATCCACCCCCGACGATCCGGAGCCCCACGACCGTGAGTGCGTCATCGACGACCCTCCCTCCGCCCACCGAACCACTGCCGATCCAGGCCGAGCGCCCGCCCTGGCGGCACACGCTCATCGCCCTCTCGGTGCCGAACTTCCGGCTCTTCACCGCGACGAACCTGGTCGCGATGACGGCCGGGTGGATGCAGCGGATCGCGCAGGACTGGCTCGTGCTGCAGCTCACCGGCTCCGTCGCGCAGGTCGGCATCACCGTGGCGTGCCAGTTCGCGCCGATGCTGCTGTTCGGGCTCTGGGGCGGGGTGCTCGTCGACCGGTTCTCGAAGCGCGCGCTGATGATGCTCACCCAGGGCGCCTTCGCGGTGCTCTCCGCCCTGCTCGCCGTCCTCACGCTCACCGGCGTGGTCGAGGCGTGGCACATCTGGGTGATCGCGTTCCTGGTCGGGATGGTCACCGTGATCGACAACCCGGCGCGTCAGGTGTTCGTCACCGAGATCGTCGGCCACCAGCACCTGCGGAACGCGATCAGCGTCAACTCCAGCGTGTTCCAGCTCGGCGGGATGATCGGTCCCGCGCTCTCCGGAGCGCTGCTCGTGGCCGTCGGGGCGGGGTGGTCGTTCGGGGTGAACGCCGTCGCCTGCATCGCCGTGGTCGTCACGCTCGGGTTCCTCCGGACCTCGGAGCTCCACCGGACGCCGCCGATGCCCCGTGCCAAGGGGCAGCTCGTCGAGGGCCTCCGCTACGCGGTCCGGAAGCCGACGATCCTGGTGCCGGTGGTGCTCATGGCGTTCTTCTCGGTGTTCGCCCTGACGATGCCGGTGCTGCTCTCGGCCTTCGCGTCCGAGGTCTACGACGTCGGCGCCGGTGGCTACGGCGTGTTCAACTCCGCCGTCGCGGTCGGGGCGCTGACCGGTGCCCTGCTGTCGACCAGGCGTGCGACGGTGCGGCTCCGGACGATCGTCGGCGGGGTGTTCTGGACGGGCGTGCTGCTCGTGGTGAGCGGCTCGATCCCGGTGATCGCACCGTTCACGGTGGCGCTCGTCGCGGTCGGGATGTCGCAGCTGCTGTTCATGACGGCGTCGAACTCGCTCGTGCAGCTGTCGTCGAACGTCGCGATCCGCGGCCGGGTGATGTCGCTGTACGTGCTCGTGCTGCTCGGCGGTCAGGCGGTCGGTGGGCCGGTCATGGGGCAGGTCGTCGACCACTTCGGGGCGCACGTCGGCATGGTCGTCGCCGGGGGCATCCCCGCGCTGGCTGCGGTCGTCGCCGGGGTCGTGCTCGCGCGGCGCGGTGGGCTGCACCTCGCGGTGCGGATGCGGCACCACGTGCCGCTGCCCGCGATCGAGGCGCGGTAGCTGCGGCGCTCGGCGGGGGCGGACGGCGGCGGCGGCGTCGGCGGCGTCGGCGGCGGCGTCGGCGGCGTCCTCGGAACCAGGTTCCGGACACCGAACCGGGCTTTTTCGCGGTGCTGTGTCCGGAACCTGGTTCCGCGCGGCAGGCACCAGAGATGCACGGGACCACGTGACGGACGGGAGGCGCGGTGCGAGCCCGCACCGCGCCTCCCGTCCGTCAGCCGGTCGCGCCGGCCGCTCGCGTCAGTACGCGACGCCGAAGCGCGCCCGGTGGTGCGCCGGGCGCTCGATCTCGTCGACGATCGCGATCGCGTAGTCCGCGCCGGAGATGTCCGAGTTGCCCTCGGCGTCGGTGAGGAGCAGGTCGTCCGTGGTGCGGTACGTGCCCCGACGCTCGCCGGGGTTGTACCCGCCGAAGGCCGCGGCCGGGCTCACGTAGAACCAATCGACGTCGCCGGTGTACCCGCCGGAACGCAGCCGGTCGAGGATCTCGCCGTGGCTCTTCGCCTCGCCCTTGAAGGCGTCGGGGAACTCCGCGGTGTCGTACAGCGCCGGGCCGCCCTCGGCGACGAGCAGCGAACCCGCGCCGCCGACGATGCCGAGCCGGGCGCCGGCAGCAGCCGCCGCGTCGACGAAGTGCTGGAACTTGTCCTTGAGCTCGCTGCCGTCCGCCTGGACCGCGTGCAACGAGACCACGACGACGTCGGCGCCCTTCGTGACGTCCGCCACGAACGACGGGTCGAAGGCGTCGCCCTGCGCGAGGGTGAGTCCCTCGGCGGCGTCGAGCTTCGAGGTGTCGCGGGCGACGGCGGTGACGGCGATGCCGCGGGACAGGGCCTCGCGGACGATGGCGGAGCCGGCGTACCCGGTGCCGCCGAAGACGACGATGTTGGTCATGAGTGTCCTTCCGTGACTGGTGCAGCTGACCGTACTCGCGTTACTCTCTCGTGGGAAGTAGGCACCTCACAGTGCGTACAGGAGGTCACGATGTCGGCACTCGAGTACAGCCCCTACGCGGCGGACTGCCCCTCGCGGCAGCTGCTCGACCGCATCGGTGACCGGTGGAGCGTCCTGGTGATCGGGTCGCTCGCGCACGGACCGCAGCGCTACTCCGCCGTCGCTGCGCGGGTGCAGGGCGTGTCGCAGAAGATGCTCACGCAGACGCTGCGCGCGCTCGAGCGGGACGGGCTCGTGACGCGCACGGTGTTCCCCGAGATCCCGCCGCGGGTCGAGTACGAGCTCACCGAGCGCGGGCGGTCCCTGCGCTCCGTGCTGGAGCCGCTCGAGGACTGGGCGACGTCGCACATGGCCGACGTGCAGGACTCCCGCGACGCGTACGACGCGCGCTGAGCCGACGCGCGCTGAGCGACACGCGCTGAGCGACACGCGCTGAGCCGACACGCCCCGCCGACGCCGCACGCGCCGGACACGCGCGGCCGCCGCGCCCGCTGACCGTCCCCAGGAAGACCCGGGGCCCCGCGGTGGTTGCCTGGACACATGCGATCGATCGTCTACACGAAGCCCGGTGACAGCAGCGTCCTCGACCTGGTCGAGCGGGAGGTCCCGCAGCCCGGCCCCGGTGAGGTCCGCGTCCGCGTCGCCGTCTCCGGCGTGAACCCCACCGACTGGAAGGCCCGCGCCGGCGGCACCTACGGCGACGGCCTGCCCTTCCCCGAGATCACCCCGAACCAGGACGGCGCCGGTGTGGTCGACGCCGTCGGCGAGGGCGTCGACACGCTGCACGAGGGCGACCGCGTCTGGCTCTACATGGCCGCCGCCAGCCGCCCCACCGGCACCGCGCAGGAGTACACCGTCGTGCCGGCATCGCGCGCGGTGGCCCTGCCCGAGGGCACGAGCCTCGACGTCGGCGCCTCGCTCGGCGTCCCCGCGATGACCGCGCACCGAGCACTCACCACCCACGAGGACGGCCCGTCGCGGCTCGCACCCGGAGCGCTCGAGGGCCGCACCGTGCTGGTCGCCGGTGGTGCCGGGGCCGTCGGCCACGCCGCGATCCAGCTGGCCCGCTGGGCCGGCGCGACCGTCATCAGCACGATCAGCTCCGACGCGAAGGCCGCCCTGGCGACCGCCGCCGGTGCCCACCACACCGTGAACTACCGCGACGAGGACGCCGCCGCACGCATCCGCGAGATCGCCCCTGACGGCGTGGACATCGTCGTCGAGGTCTCGATCCCCCAGAACGCGCAGCTCGTCGCGGACGTCCTGGCGAACCACGGCGTCGTGTCGATCTACGCGAACAACGGCGGCGACGAGGCGACGCTCCCGATCCGCCCGAACATGTCGGTGAACGCCCGGTACCAGTTCCTGCTGCTCTACACGATCGGCGACCGTGCCCTGGCCGCAGCCGCCGAGGACGTCACCGCCGCACTGCGCGACGGCGTGCTCCCCGTCGGCGAGGACGCCGGCCTGCCCCTGACGCGCTTCGCGCTCGAGGACACCGCCGCCGCGCACGACGCCGTCGAGGGTGACGCGGTCGGCAAGGTCCTGATCGACGTGGCAGGCGAGTAGCGACGGGTCGCCGTCGCGACCGGTGACGGACGGGAGGCGCGACCTGCGACCCGACCACGGGTCGCCGCCGTGACCGGGTGACGGCCGGGAGGCGCGACCCGCGACCCGACCACGGGTCACCAACGCGACCAGCTGACGGCCGGGAGGCGCGTGGCGGGTCCGCCTCGCGCCTCCCGGCCGTCGCGTGCCCACCTGGTACACAGGTCGCATGACGGATCTCGCGACGCCCACGCCCGGAACCAGAGCACTCGTCCTCGGCGGAGGCGGCGTCGCCGGCATCGCGTGGGAGGTCGGGGTGCTCTCCGCCCTGCAGGACGCCGGGGTCGACCTCGACGCCGCAGACCTCGTGATCGGGACGAGTGCCGGCAGTGTCGTCGGCTCGTTCGTGCGCGCCGGCGCCGTGGCCCAGGCGTACGAGCAGCAGCACGCACCGCTGCCGAGCACCTACGTCGAGCCGGAGCGGATCGCCGGCGATGACTACCAGGACCGACTGCTGCAGGTGCTGGCAGGGGCGACCTCGGAGCAGGACGCTCGCGCACGGCTCGGTGCCGTGGCACAGCAGGTCGTCACCGGGCAGTCCGACGAGGAGCGGGTCGCGACGTTCCGCGAGACGCTGCCGTCGGACGAGTGGCCGGCGAAGCCGCTCGCACTGACGACGATCGATGCGCTCGACGGCGCGTTCCGGGTGCTGACCGCCGAGTCGGGCGTGCCGCTCCCCCGCGCCGTGGCCGCGAGCTGCTCGGTGCCGTTCGTGTGGTCGCCGGTGCACATCGACGGGGTGCCGCACTACGACGGCGGGCTCCGTTCGGCCACGAACGCCGACGTCGCCGCAGGGTACGAGCGCGTGCTCGTCGTGGCGTGCGGGCCGGAGGGTCCGTCGCCGCTCGGGCCGTGGCTCGACCTGGCGGTGGAGTCCCTGCGGGCCGGCGGGAGCTCGGTCGAGACGATCGTGGCGGACAGTGCGTCGCAGCACGCGTTCGGGGACAACTCGTTGTCGCTGTCGACGCAGGCGCCCTCGGCGACCGAGGGGCGGCGGCAGGGCGAGGCGGCAGCGGAGGCGATCGCCGCGTTCTGGGCGTAGGCGGCGGACAGCGGCGCGGGGCGCGGCGCGCGGCGGTGCGCGGCGGTGCGCGGCGGTGCGCGGTACCGCTGGGTGGCCGCTCCGCTGGCGACATCGCGCGCGTTGATCGACGAGTGCGATGTCGCACGATGCACACGCACTGGATGCGGGTGCACGGATCGACATTCCGCGCGTCGATCGACACGTGCAACGTCGAAGAAGCGTGCGCTGCGCCGGGGTCCCGCCCGCCCCGGCGCACCGCCGGTCACTACTCAGACGAACGCGGCCTGCCCCGTGATCGCCCGACCGACGATGAGCGTGTTCACCTCGCGCGTGCCCTCGTACGAGTAGATCGCCTCGGCGTCCGAGAAGAACCGCGCGACCCCCTTGTCGAGCACGATGCCGTTGCCGCCCTGGACCTCGCGGCACCAGCCGACCGTCTCGCGCATCTTCGCCGTCGCGAACGCCTTCGCCATCGCGGAGTGCTCGTCACCGCCGATCCCCTGGTCCTGCATCGCCGAGGCCTGCGTGCACAGGGCGATCGACGCGGTGATGTTCATGAGCGACCGGACGAGCAGGTCCTGGACCATCTGGTGCGCCGCGATCGGCTTGCCGAACTGGATGCGCTCGCGGGCGTAGTCGAGCGCTGCCTCGTAGGCCCCGATCGCGATGCCGATGGCCTGCCAGGCGACCTCGGTGCGCGTGAGCCGGAGCACCGCGGCCGTGGTGCGGAAGGAGTCCGCGCGCTGCAGTCGGCGCGACTCGGGCACCCGGACGCCGTCGAGCACGATGTCGGCGTTCTGCACGGTGCGCAGGGCGATCTTGTCCTCGATCTTCGTGGCGGTGAAGCCCGGGGTGTCCGTCGTGACGAGGAAGCCCTTGACCTGCTCGTCGGCGACGTCCTTCGCCCAGATGACGACGACGTCCGCGAAGGTCGCGTTGCCGATCCACCGCTTCTCGCCGTCGAGCACCCACGTGTCGCCCTCGCGCCGAGCGGTGGTACGGAGCCCGCGCGCGGAGTCGCTGCCGGACAGCGGCTCGGTCAGCCCGAAGGCCCCGACGACCTCACCACGGGCCATCCGCGGCAGCCACTCCTGCTGCTGCTCGTCGCTGCCGCCGACCGCAATCGAGTTCATCGCCAGGCCGGACTGCACCCCGATGAACGTCGAGACGCCGGCGTCGATGCGGCCGAGCTCGAGCGCCGCCCAGCCGCGGTACACCGCAGAGTTCTCGAAGTGGCGCACGAGCGGGATGCTCGGGCCGTACATGCCGAGCTCCGCGAGCGGCGCGATCGTCTGCGTCGGGAACTCCGCCCGCGCCCAGTACTGGTCGGCGATCGGGCGCACCTCGGCCTCGAGGTAGGCGCGCAGCTCCCCGAGCGACTCCCGCTCCCTGGGCGTGAGCCCCTCCTGGAACCGGTAGAAGTCGGATTCGAGCAGGGGCGTGTCGGTGATCGACGTTGACATGGCACCAACGATGCATCATTCTCGAAAACGTTGCAAGACCGGCGTCGGCACTCAGGGGGAACGGTGAGGAACGAACCACTCGGCACACTCGGATCGACGCTCGTCCCGAGCGCGCTGGCCGCCAGACTGGAGGCCCACGGCGACTCCCAGCGCGCGTTCCGTTCCGCACGTCGTGCGTTCATCGACGGGGCACGCATCGACATGGGCTCAGTCGCCGCGTCGCTCGGTGTCGACCGGACGTCGCTGTTCCGCTGGGTCGGCAACCGCGACCAGCTGCTCTCCGAGATCCTCTGGTCGCTCGCCGTCCCGACGCTCGACGCCGCGGGGCGGGCGGCCGCACCCTCCGGCGCCGCGCGGATCGTCGACGTGCTCGACCACTTCACGGCGGACCTCATCCGGGCGCCGTACTTCCGCGCCTTCCTGACCCGGGAGCCGACCCGAGCGCTCCGCCTGCTCACCACGACCGACAGCGACGTGCAGCGCCGGTTCGTGGCCGTCATGACCGCGGTGATCGGGACCGAACAGGACGCCGGCGCGTTCGACCCGGCGCCCCTGTCCGCCGAGGAGCTCGCGCGGCTGCTCGTCCGGGTCTCGGAGTCGTTCACGTACGCGGACCTGATCTCCGGCGAGACGCCGGACCCCGAGCGCGCCCGGACGACGTTCGAGTACATCCTGCGGCCCTGACGCTCGGGGGCGACAGCCGTCCGGCCACCGTGTGCCACGAGGGCTGCGCGACTACTTCTGCGCGGCGAGCTCCAGGTTGATGTCGTCCGGGTCCTGCACCGACAGGATGACCATGCCGGCGTCGCCGAGGTCGGTGACCTCGCCGTGCTCGATGCCGGCGGCATCGAGGCGCTCGGCAGCAGCGTGCAGATCGTCGACGGACCCGACGACGAAGCTCACGTGGTCGAGGCCGACGGTGTCCGGGTCGAAGCGCTGCCCGCTCGGGGCGACCGGCCGCAGTCCGAAGAGCTGGTCACCGACCGGGAAGATCGCGCCGCCGTACAGGCGCTCACGGTCCTCGGTGATCCCGGGCTCGTCGATGAAGTCGCTGAAGTCCATCGCGGGCGCGGTGCCGAGCAGCTGCTCGTAGAAGGCCTTGCTCCGGTGGATGTCCGTGACGGTGACCCGGACGTGCGCGAGGCCGAGGGGCTTGACGATCTGTTCGCTCATGCCGTCGAGCCAACGCGGTCCGGCTGGACGGCACCGTCTGTCGTGCGGCAACCGGCCAGCCCTGCCGTCCGTCGGCCGCTCAGGCGTCCACCGGGCGCGGTGCGGCGAGCTCGAGGTTGATGTCGTCCGGGTCCTGCAGCGACAGGATGACGAGTCCGAACGGTTCGAGGTCCGTGACCGCGCCGTGCACGATGCCCGCCTGGTCGAGCCGCTCGGCCGCGCGGTGGAGGTCGTCGACGGACCCGACCCGCAGGCTCAGGTGGTCGAGACCGACCCGGTCGGGGTCGAAGCGGTCGCCAGCCCGCGCCACCGGACGGAGCCCGAGCGTCTGCCCGTGGAACGTGAACGAGCACCCGCCGTAGGTCCGCCACGGGTCGTCGTGGATCGTCGGGTCGTCGATCTGGTCGCTGAAGTCACTGCCCGGCGGCATGCCGAACAGCTGCTGGTAGAAGGCCTTGCTCCGACGGATGTCCGTCACCGTGAGTCGGACGTGCGCGAACCCCTGCGGGTCGACGATCCCGCCGTCGGCGGTGCTCACCGGAAGCCGGCGGTGTCGAAGACGTGCCGCGGGAGTCCGTGGCCCGTGCAGCGGTCCCGGCGACGGACACCGCGGAAGACGTCGCGGACGTGTTCCCCGCATCCGGTCCACGAGGTCTTGCCGCACACCGGGCACTGGACGGACTCGCACATGGGACCGACGGTACGCAGCGCGGCTACCGGGTGGTACGGCGCGGCGTCCGCCGCACGCTCGACGATCCGGAACACGCACTCGGCGCTCCGAGAGGCACGTTGAACCAGGATCACGACACCGAACCAGCGGCGGTGCTGGTTCGATGTCGCGTCCGTGGTTCGATGCCCGAGGTCGCCGGCGGCGTGTCGCTCGCAGCCGGTCAGATCAGCGCGTCGGTGAGGTGGTTCGGCGTACCGAAGCGGTGCGCCGTGATCGACACCGCCTGCTCACGGAGGAACGGCAGCAGCTCGATCCGCCCGGCCTCGGTCACCGGCTCCCCGTACACCGCGACGTCCGGCCGTCCACCGATCGCGGTCGTCAGCGCCGCGGTGTCGCCGCCGATCAGCCGGACGCGCGTGGACGCACCACGCTCGACGCGCTTCGCGAAGGCGTCGTCCGACTGTCCCTCGGCGACGGAGCGCACGTTCGGCAGCGCACGGATCGCCGATGCCACCTCGGACGGCAGCGCGGCCACGGCCGAGACGTCGATCGTCGTACCGGCCCGGACCGCTGCGGCGACGGAGCGCACGAGGTCGGCGACCGCGGACTCCTCCGCCGAAGCGAGACGGACGTGCACGCCCGGGTACGGCAGGTACCGCGCGATGTTCCGCTCGGCGGAGAGCGCCGAGACGTCCACCGCTGCGCCGAAGAACGACGACCAGGACTGCTCGTCGGACGCGGTCGCCCGGTCGATCGACTCCGACGTGACACCTGCGGCCCGGAGGAACGAGCGCACCGGAGCCGACACCGCCGCGTCCGCCGATGCCTGCGCCGGCGACCACGACCCGAGCCCGAGCAGGTAGTTGAGCCCGCCCGCCTTGGTGCCTGCACCGACGGCAGACTTCTTCCACCCGCCGAACGGCTGCCGGCGGACGATGGCGCCCGTGATCCCACGGTTGACGTAGAGGTTGCCCGCCTCGATCCGGTCGAGCCAGGTGCCGATCTCGGAGGCGTCGAGGGAGTGCAGGCCAGAGGTCAGGCCGTAGTCGACCTCGTTGACGATGGCGATCGCCTCGTCGAGGGTCTTCGCCGTCATGATGCCGAGGATCGGGCCGAAGTACTCCGTCCGGTGGAACGCCGAGCCACGTCGGACGCCGTCACGGACACCGGGGCTCCAGAGCTTGCCCGTGTCGTCGAGGCGCTTCGGCGTGACGGCCCAGGACTCCCCCGCGCCCAGGGTCGTCAGCCCCTCGAGCAGCTTGCCCGCGGCGGGTTCGATGACCGGGCCCATCTGCGTCGTCGGGTCGGTCGGGTACCCGACGGTGAGCGACGACACCGCGTCGAGCAGCTGCGAGCGGAACCGGCGCGAGGTCGCCACGGAGCCCACGAGCACGACGAGCGAGGCGGCGGAGCACTTCTGCCCGGCGTGCCCGAAGGCCGATGCGACGACGTCCTTCACCGCGAGGTCGAGGTCGGCCGACGGGGTGACGATGATCGCGTTCTTGCCCGAGGTCTCCGCGAGCAGCGGCAGGTCGGGGCGGAACGACCGGAACAGCTCGGCCGTCTCGTAGGCACCGGTCAGGATGACCCGGTCGACCTGCGGTGCGGCGATGAGCTGCTTGCCGAGGTCGTCCTCGGCGACCTGCACGAAGGCGAGGACGTCCGCGGGGACCCCGTGGGCGTCGAGTGCGGTCTCGATGATCGACGCCAGCACGGCGCCGCAGCGCTCGGCGGGCGGCGCGGGCTTGAGCACGACGGCCGAACCGGCGGCGAGCGCGGCGAGGGTCGAGCCGGCCGGGATCGCGACCGGGAAGTTCCACGGCGGCGTGACGAGGGTCAGGGCAGCAGGGGTGAAGGACGCGCCGTCGACGTCGTCGAGCTGCGCGGCGAGCTCACCGTAGAAGTGGGCGAAGTCGATCGCCTCGGACACCTCGGGGTCGGCTTGGTCGATGGTCTTGCCGGCCTCGGCCGCCATGACCTCGACGAGCGCCGCACGGTTCGCCTCGAGTGCGTCGCCGACGGCGTGCAGCACGGCGCCACGGGCGGCACCCGACCACGTGCCCCACTCGGCGCCGGCGGCGCGGACGCGACCCAGGACGGACTCGAGCTGCTCGGCGGAGGTGAGCCGGGCCTCCTGGACGGCACGTTCACCGAGCGTCGACGTGGCGACGCGCGACGTGATCGCCGCACCCCACTCGCGGACGGCCGCGACCGACGGGTCGCTGTCCGGCGTGTTGTCGAAGTGCCCAGGGCGGGGTCGCTCGACCGCGGCGTACCGGTCGGCGACACGGTGCGGTGCGGGGGCGTCGAGCCCGCCGGGCTGCGCGAGCGGCAGCAGGGAGTCGCGGAAGCGTGCCTCTTCGCGGGCGAAGAGCTCGGGCGACGACGCCAGCGAGAACACCGCCGACATGAAGTTCTCCTGCGAGGCGCCCTCTTCGAGCCGTCGGATCAGGTAGGCGATGGCGACGTCGAACTCGCCCGGGTGGACGACCGGCGTGTAGAGGAGCAGCGAGCCGACCGTGCGACGGACCGCCTCGGCCTGCCCCTGCGCCATGCCGAGCAGCATCTCGAACTCGATGCCGTCGCGGACACCGCGCTCCCCGGCGAGCAGCCAGGCGTGCGCGACGTCGAACAGGTTGTGCCCTGCGATGCCCACGCGGACGTTCGCGATGCGTTCGGGCGTCAGCGCCCAGTCGAGCACGCGCTTGTAGTTCGTGTCGGAGTCCTGCTTGGTGTGCCAGGTGGCGAGCGGCCACCCGTGCACCGAGGCCTCGACCTGCTCCATCGGCAGGTTCGCGCCCTTGACGAGCCGGACCTTGATGTCGGCACCGCCGCGGGCGCGACGAGCCGCCGACCACTCCTGCAGGTGCTGCATCGCGGCGAGCGCATCGGGCAGGTACGCCTGCAGCACGATGCCGGCCTCGAGGTCGGTGAACTCCGGCTCGTCGAGGAGCTTCGTGAACACCGCGATCGTCAGGTCGAGGTCCTTGTACTCCTCCATGTCGAGGTTGATGAACTTGCGCGGCGAGCTCTGCACGGCGCGGCGGAAGAGCGGGCGGAGCTTCGCGATGATGTCCTCGACCGCGTGGTCGAACGCCCACGGCGAGTGCGGGTGGACGGTCGACGAGACCTTGATCGACACGTAGTCGACGTCGTCGCGCGCGAGCAGCCGCTGCGTGCCCTCGAGTCGACGCGAGGCCTCCTTCTCGCCGAGCACGGCCTCGCCGAGCAGGTTCACGTTGAGCCGGACCCCGTCGCGCTTGATCTTGGCGATCGCCGGGCCGAGCTTGGCGTCGGTCGCGTCGACGATGAGGTGCCCGACCATCTCACGGAGCACCCGGCGTGCGATCGGGACGACGACGCCGGGCAGCACCGGTGCCATACCCCCGCCGAGGCGCACGAGCCCGCGGAGCGCTGCCGGCAGGAACCCCGGTGCACCCGGCGCGATCTGCCGGAGCTTCCGGGCGGCCACACCGAGGTCCTCGGGTCGGACCACGCCGTCGACGAAGCCGACCGCGAAGTCGAGGCCGGCCGGGTCGGCGAGGACGCCGGCGAGCTGCTTCGCCGAGCCGTCGACCGGGTAGGTCTCGGCCTCGGCCAGCCACTGCCGGACGAGCGCGACGGAGGCGTCGGCGAGGGTGTCGGGAGCAGGCGTGGCATGCGCATCGGTGCGCGGCTGGACGTCGGTCATGGCATCAGTGTGATGCCCGCCAATCGTTAGCGGAAGCAAGGAGTTCTGACGCATACCGTGAAGAAGAACTACTGTTCGAGCATGCTCGACGTCCGGCGCCTGGTCCTCCTCCGCGAACTCTCGATCCGCGGCACCGTCGCGGCCGTGGCGGAGGCCGTGAACCTCACGCCGTCGGCGGTGTCGCAGCAGCTCGGCGTGCTCGAACGCGAGGCCGGCGTGCAACTCGTCCGCCGGGTCGGGCGCCGCCTGCAGCTCACCCCGCAGGCCGAGGTGCTCGTGGCGGCCGCGGGCGAGGTGCTCGACGTCCTCGAGCGGGCGCAGTCGTCGGTCGAGTCGACGCTCACCAACGTGCAGGGGCGGATCCGCGTCGCGGTGTTCCAGTCCGCGGCGCTCGCGCTCATGCCGACCGCGCTCCGCACCATGGCGATCGAGCACCCCGACGTGCGGGTCGAGATGGTGCAGCGCGAACCGGAGACCGCGCTCAACGAGACCTGGGCGCGGGACTTCGACATGGTGATCGCCGAGCAGTACCCGGCGCACGCTGCCCCGCGCTTCCCGGGGCTGGACCAGCGGGTCCTGACGAGGGACGCGGTGCGGCTCGCCCTGCCGCCGACGGGGACGAGCCTCCGCCCCCTGACCGACGACGACCCGGCCGTCGCGCTGGTCGACGCGGCCGAGATGCCGTGGGTGATGGAGCCGCGCGGCGCGGCGTCCCGGCACTTCGCGGAGCAGACCTGCCGCCGTGCCGGGTTCGAGCCGGACGTGCGCTACGAGACCGCCGACCTGCAGGCGCAGATCCGGCTGATCGAGTCCGGGAACGCCGTGGGCCTGATGCCCGACCTGGTCTGGGCGGGCCGCTCGACGTCGTGCCGACTGCTCGAACTGCCGGACCCGGCACGCCGCACGATCTTCACGGCGCAGCGGATGTCGGGCGCCGACTCCCCCGCGGTGACGGCGCTCCGGGCGGCCCTCGAGGACGCGGCTGCCGCGCAGCGGTGACGGGTGCGGCGAACCGTGACCGAGCCGTGACCTGATCGCCGTGAGGATCCGTCCGGTCGCGACACCACTCAGTGAGGGCACACCACGACGCCCGCCACCACGAGGGGAACCCATGCACCAGCACACCTGCCGAACCGCACTCCGCCGCACCGCTGCACTCGGCGCCGCCGCCGTCGTCGTCGCCGTCGGCTCGTCCGCCTTCGGCATCGGCGCCGCCACGGCCACCGCCGCTGAACCGACGGACACGAGCGCGACCACGGCCGCGCCGGACTCGACGAACGCCGGCACGACGTCCGCCACCGCTCCCGACGTCGCCGACGACACCGCAGCAGCCCCTGCTGCCGCTGCGTCGGCCGCCACGGACTCCGGGACGGCCACGCCCCGCCCCGATGCGGACACACCGGCCGGAGCCGACGCGGGCACCTCCGACCCGGGCACCGCCGCTCCCACCGCCACCGTCCCGATCACCGGCGCAAGCGGGACGACCTCCCCGGCTCCGACGGCCGCCGTCGACCAGGCGTCCGCCGCCGCCGCCACGCCGGCTGGCACCGTGACCGTCAGCGGGAGCGTGCAGCGTCTCGGCACCCTGACCGCCGAGACCGCCGGGTGGCCCGCCGGCACCACGTTCGCCTACCAGTGGCTCCACTCGTACGACGGCGGCCCACTCGTCGAGCAAGTCGGCGCGACGACCGAGCGCACGTTCGTGATCGGCTCCGTGGAGGGCGCCCTCGACCGGTACGCCGTCCGCGTCACCGGCACCGCCCCCGGCGCGGAACCGACGACCGTCATCAGCGAGACGACGGCACCCGTGGACGAGGCGCCCGAGATCCGCTGGGGACTGCTCGGCTTCCGGAGCTTCGACCTGCGCGTCGGTGAGTCCACGAGCATCCCGCTCGCAGCCTTCGACGGCGACGGGCTCGTCTACTCGGCGAGCGACTCGTGGGGTGCGGCCGGCAACACGTTCCAGCTGCCCGACGGTCTGCGGCTCGCCCCGGACGGCACCCTGTCCGGGACCCCGACGCGCGCCCAGGTGGTCGAGTTCTGGCTGCGCACGTCGTCCAGCATCCGGCCGGACGGCGGCGAGGCCTCCCGGGTCGAGCTCGTGATCACACCGGGCGAGACCGAGTCCCTGAACGCGGTCGTGCGCGGCTCCGGGACGTGGCTGGTCCGGTCGGACGGCTCGACCGAGTACAGCCGCAGCCCCGAGGTGCAGGACGGGGACCCGACCACGCCCCTCCGCGTCCGCAACGGCGAGACGGTCGAGATCGACCTCCTCACCCTGGACCGGAACGGTGACCTGAACGCCGATCCGCAGCGGCCGACGTGGTCGTCGTCCGTCGACGCCGACGTCCTCGAGACGACGAGCACCGTCGGGACCCCGATCATCTCCGCTCGCTTCGTCGGGACGGGCGACCACCAGATCACCGCTCGGCTCGGCGACCTCACGCTGACCTTCACGGTGCAGGTGGTGGACGCACCGGCGACCAGCACGACCGTCACGACGGGCACGACGGCCGCGACCACCCACGCCCAGCACCCCACCACGGGTTCCCTCGCGTACACCGGCGTCGAGACCGGGGCGCCGATCGGCTGGGCCCTCGGCCTCCTGGCCGCTGGCGGCGGCCTGCTCCTCCACCGCGCGCGCCGACGCGCCTGACGACGCTCCTGCTGCGCCGGGACGTGACCGACCCGGACGGTCGCGTCCCGACGCGGAGCGGGTGACCACGGGCGGACGGGAGGCACGGTGCCGGACCGCACCGCGCCTCCCGTCCGCCATCCGGTTGCGTGACACCGCAACCGCACGCACGATTCCGGCACCCGACCCCCAACCCAGGTCACATTTCGGACACCGCCCCCTGCCCGGGTTGCTGTGCCAGTACGATCCGAGCACGCCGAGATTCTCGGCAGATTCACACGATCCGGCACCCGACCGGACCTGACCCCTGGGGGACCCGTGCACCGCAGCACCTCCTCGGCCCGTCGCGCCTGCGCGCTCGGGACGACCGTCGCACTCATCGGCCTGACGACCGGACTCGGGGTCTTCACCTCGACCGCGGCGTTCGCCGCCGACGAGCCGACCTCGGCCGTCGCACCGGCCGACACCTCGTCGACGGGCGCTCCGTCGAGCGCGACGGACACCACCGGCACCGACACGACCGCGAAGGACGCCTCCGGCACGGCCACGCCGACGGATGCCACGACGACGCCGGCCACCACCGGCACGACGGCGGATGCCTCGACGGCACCGGCCACGACCGACGCAACGACACCCGCGCCGACGACCGCCTCGCCCGCACCGAGCACGACGACGAAGGTCGCCCCGACCGGTGACACCCCGACGACGGACGCCGTCACCGAGGACGTCGCGTTCGCGACCGAGACCTCGTACGACGCCCCGCGCACGATCGAGCTCACCGCCGGCGACACCCTCGACGAGGTCTTCGCCGTCAGCAAGGGCAGCGGCCCGGTCACCTACTCGATCGGCTACGCCGACCCCGAGAGCGTCGACCCCGAGACCGACACCCCCGAGTCGTACCTCCCGTACGACACGACGTTCGACGCCGCCACCGCGACGCTGTCCGGCCGCGTGACGGTAGCCTCGTACTTCGACTTCACCGTCGTCGCGACGAACGGCACCTCGACGGCCACGGAGTACGTCGAGGTCGTCGTGGACCCGGCGAAGGCCGTGGGCGTCATGGCCCAGACGACCAACACCTCGCCGTCCGACCTGTTCGACGGGGAGCACCCCTTCACCGGGTGGCTCATCGAGCCGGACGGGCACATCACGACGTTCGTGTTCCCGGGCGACCCGGACCAGGAGCCGACCATCACCGACGGTGGGCAGCCGACGGTGCAGCAGGGCCAGTCGCTCTGGATCAACGGCTCGCCGGTGGACGAGTTCGGCAACGACACGACCCGCTACGACGACGAGGGGAACGCCGACCCGGTCACCGTCACGAGCGACCACGCGACCGACCAGATCGCGTTCGACGAGGACACCTTCTCGACGAAGGTCACGTTCCCGCACGCGTCGACCCACGTCCTGACCGTCGCCGCACAGTCCGTCTCGGTCTCGTTCCCCGTGACGGTCGTCCCGACCGCGGCACCCGCCACGACCGTGGGCACCGTGACGCCGACCGTCGCCACCGCGCCGAAGGGGCAGCTCGCCTTCACCGGTACCGACGCCACGGACGCGCTGCCCTGGGCCCTCGGCCTCGTCGCCGCGGGCGCCGGGCTCCTCGGTGCCGGCGCGCTGCGCCGCCGCCGCGCCCAGCGCTGATCACGCCGCCTGCGGTCCGTCGCACTCCGGTGTGACGGACGGGAGGCACTCCACGGCCCCGTCGCACCCCTCCCGGTGCGACGGGGCCGTCTCCGTTCCCCGCCGGCACGCCCCGGCGTCGGTAGCGTGGGCGCATGCCCACCCTGCTGCACATCGACTCCTCAGCCGACCTCGCCCACTCGCGTTCGCGCGCACTGACCGCCGCGTTCGCCGACGCCTGGCGCGCCCGCGGGCCGGAGTACACCGTGGTGCGCCGGGACCTGCACGTCGACCAGCTCCCGCACCTGGAGTCGGCCGCGCTGCACTGGGCAGCGGCCGACCGCACCCCCGAGGAGTCCGTCGCGCCCGAGGCCGAGGCACTCCGGCAGGAGGTCATCGACGAGCTCCTCGCGGCCGACGCCGTCGTGGTGGGCGCGCCGCTGTACAACTACACGGTGCCGTCGACGCTCAAGGCCTGGATCGACCGCATCCACGTCCCCGGGGTGCTGGCCGGTGACGTCCAGCCGCTCGCCGGTCGTCCCGTCGTGAGCGTCGTCAGCCGCGGAGCCACCTACGACGCCGGCTCGCCGACCGAGACCTGGGACCACGGCTCGCCCGTGCTGCACCTGATCCTCGGGACGGCGCTCGGCATGAAGCTGTACCCGGTGACCGTCAGCGCCACCCTCGCCGACCGGATCCCGGACCTCGCCCCGCTCGCCGAGCACGCATCCGCCGAGTTCGCGGACGCCCGCACGACGCTCGAACGTCTCGCAGCGACGGTCGCCTGACACCGCCGGTCGCCCGACACCGCCGGTCGCCCGACACCGCCGGGTTCCCGACACCGCCGGCCGTCGCCGACGCTCAGGCTGGACGGATCTCGTCCGCCCGTCCGAGCAGGTCGGCGTGGAAGGCCGTCTGCGTCAGCGCGCTCGCGAGCAGGAACCCCGTCATCGCGTCGATCCCGCCGCTGAACGGCACGCGGGACGCCACCTCGAACAGGGTCGGTGCCGTCAGGGTGTCGAGCGCTGCGGCGACGTGCCTGGAGCGCTCCTCGCGGTGCCGAGCGAGGGTCCGAGCACGCGTCACGACGTCCCGGAAGCGGTACTCGTGCCCGGGGCAGACCTCGAGGTCCGCGTGCGCTTCGAGCCGCGCGAGCGAGGCCAGGTAGTCGCCGAGCGGGTTCGTCGCGGTTCGCCCGCCGAGGCCGATGCCCGGGTTGATGCGGGGCAGCACGTGGTCGCCGGTGAACAGCAGCCCGTCGGCCTCGTCGACGAGGCAGAGGTGCCCGGCGGTGTGCCCCGGTGTCCAGAGGGCCCGGACCTCGCGCCCGGGGATCGGCAGCACGTCGCCGTCCTCGACGAACACGTCGGCGAGCGGTTCCTCGGTCCGCCCGAGCCCCATCCGTCGCCCGCTCCCCCAGGCGGCGACCACACCGGCGACCAGCGCATCGGGCAGCCCCCATCGGGCGATGTCGGCGTCGTTCCGGGCGGCGTCCTCGCGCTCCCGGTGCAGGGCCTCGACCTCGAGCCGGTGCATCGCGACCCGGGCTCCGCTCGCACGTCGGAGTGCGGCGGCAGCACCGAGGTGGTCGGCGTGCAGGTGCGTCACGACGACGAGCCCGACCTGGTCGACGGACCGCCCGATCGCCGCGAGCCCTGCCCGGAGCACCCCGAGGTCGTCGTCCTCGGCCCAACCGGGGTCGACCACCGTGAGCACGCCGTCCGTCCCCTCGAGCACGTACGACAGGGTCGCGTCCGGCACACCTCCGCGGAACGGCACCGCGATCGTCCAGGTGCCGGGGCGGACCTGCTCGACGGGCGGCAGCACGCCGACGCGGAGCGCGGCGGCCTGCACGGGGCTGATCGGTTCCGGTGCCGGCGCTGCCGGCGGGGGCACGGTCGTCACGCGACCACCCTAGGGCCGGGCGGGCGTGCCGGGGCCGTGCCGCGCCTCCCGGCCGGACCACGAGCAGAGCGGAGCGGACCTACCGAGCCGAGCCGCGCCGCCCGGCCGTCCACCGGAGCACCCGCGAGTAGACAGGCCGCATGGAGATCGCACCGATGCTCGCCAAGGCCGTCGCCACCGTGCCCGACCCCGACAGCGTCCGCGGCGGCCTGCGGTACGAACCGAAGTGGGACGGCTTCCGCGGGGTCGTCACGGTCGACGGCGACGACGTCACCATCGGCAGCCGCGGGTCGAAGCCGCTGACCCGGTACTTCCCGGAGCTCGTCGAGGCCTTCCGCGCGCAGTTCGGCGGACGCGAGCACCCGGTCGTGCTCGACGGCGAGGTGGTCCTGCGGAGCGGCGAGTCGGGCGCCGAGCACCTCGACTGGGAGGCCCTGTCGCAGCGCATCCATCCCGCCGAGTCGCGGATCCGGAAGCTCAGCGTCGAGACCCCGGCGCAGTTCGTCGCGTTCGACCTGCTGGCGGCCGACGGCGCGGAGCTCCTCGACCTGCCGTTCGACGAGCGGCGTGCGCGGCTCGAGGCCCTCGCGGACGGCATGACCGACCCGCTGTTCGTCACCCGGACCACGCTCGACGTCGACCTCGCCTGGGAGTGGCTCACCACGTTCGAGGGCGCCGGGCTCGACGGCGTCGTCGCGAAGCCGCGGGCGAAGGCCTACGAGCCGAACAAGCGCACCATGCTCAAGGTGAAGCACCACCGGACCGCCGACGTCGTCGCGATCGGGTACCGCGTGCACAAGAGCGGCAGCGGGGTCGGCTCGCTGCTCGTCGGGCTGTACGACGCGGACGGCGAGATCCGGCAGGTCGGCGGCGTCTCCGCCTTCACCGACCGTCGTCGCCAGCAGTTGGTCGAGGAACTCGAGCCCGTCGTGCTCCGCGATGCGGACGGGAGGCCCGTCACCGGTGACGGGGAACGGTCGCGGTTCTCGTCGGGTCGCGACACCTCGTTCGTCCGGCTCGAACCGTCGCGCGTGCTCGAGGTGCGGTACGACCAGATGGAGGGCGACCGGTTCCGGCACACGGTGCAGTTCGAGCGGTGGCGGCCGGATCGCGACGCCCGGTCGTGCGGGTTCGAGCAGCTCGATGTCCCTTCTGCGTACGACCTCCGCGACGTCTTGTCCTAGCGCTTGCACCACCCGTCGCTCGCCAATATGCTCGCAGTAGTTAGGCTAACTAGTGACTTCCGGACGGGGATCCGGAGGCGCGCAGGAGACGGGAGCGGGACATGATCATCGACGGCATCAGCGACGCCAACCGCGGCACCTGGTCCCGCCTGACGCGGCTGCACACGGCGAGCGTGACCCTGCCGATGCACACCAGCCGGGTCGCCAAGCCGGAGCAGCGCGCCGAGGACGTCGCCGCGGCCTGACCCGCCCTGGGCTGCCGCTCCGCCCGGGTCTGCTCCGACGCTCAGGCCTTCTTCGCGCGTGACGGCTGGACGCGCGGCGGCTCACCGGGCATCTTCGGGAAGTCCGGCGGGAACGGCAGCTCGCCCAGTCCGTCCGCCAAGTCACGGTCCCACCACGCGAGCAGCGGGGCGATGTCGCCTGGCTCCTCGTGCATGGTCTGCCACGGATCGCCGACGGCCGCCAGGCGCTCCGGAACCGTCCGCACCGTGAAGGTCGTCGGGTCAGCGACGTCGAGCTCGTCCCACGTGATCGGCGTCGACACACTCGCGTGGGCGAGGGCCCGCGGGCTGTAGGCGCCGGCCATCGTGCGGTCGCGGTTCGCCTGGTTGAAGTCGACGAACACGCGCTGCCCGCGTTCCTCCTTCCACCACGCCGTCGTGACCCGGTCGGGCATCCGCCGCTCGAGCTCCCGCGCCGCCGCGATCACCGCGTGCCGGACGTCGAGGAACTCGTGCTCGGGGCGGATCGGGGCGAAGACGTGCAGGCCGCGGTTGCCGCTCGTCTTGATCCACGCCGTGAGCCCGACCTCGGCGAGCACCGTCCGGAGTTCGTGCGCGACCGGCACGGTGTCTCGGAAGTCCGTGCCCGGCTGCGGGTCGAGGTCGATGCGGAGCTGGTCCGGGTGGTCGCTGTCCTCGGCGCGGGAGGCCCACGGGTGGAACACGACGGTGTTCATCTGCGCTGCCCACACTGCGACCGCCGGCTCGTCGATCACGAGCTGCGGGTGCGACCGGCCGCTCGGGTAGGTCACCGTGACGTCGCGGACGTACCCGGGGGCGCCCTTCGGCGGGTTCGTCGAGAAGAACGACTCGCCGTCGATGCCCGACCCGAACCGCTGCAGGGAGACCGGGCGGTCCCCGTTCGCCCGGACGAAGGGCTCCCCCACGGCAACCAGGTACTCGGCGAGGTCGAGCTTCGTGATGCCAACCTCGGGGAAGAGGACGCGCGACGGGCTGCTGATCCGGACCTCCCGGTCGCCGTCCGGGCCCGGGACCGTCAGCGTCGTCGCCTCGCTCGCCATGCAGCGGACCGTACACGGCCGGCGCTGCGGTCGCCCCCGACTTCCGGTGCCCACCGTCGTCCCGCCGTCGTTCCGCCCTCTTCCCGCCGAGCGGGCCAGATCTGTCACGCTCGACGCCCGCGGGCGACGGGTTGCACCCGCTCGGCGCAGGACCTACGGCGTGTCCTGCCCGTTCGGCGTCGGGAACCGGCCGCTCGGGACGGTCCAGCCGAGACAGGAGTGGGGGCACGGGCGGGACGGGGCGACTCCGGGCACGATGGAGGGGTGACGGCGTACCTCGGGGTGGACCTGGCGTGGGGACTCGGCAGCGACCGGAAGCCCGCCAACGAGACCGGGCTCGTCGCGATGGACGCCGACGGCACGATCACCGACGCCGGGTGGGCCCGCGGGGTCGATGCGGTCACGGACTGGATCGCCGCGCACCTCGGCCCCCGGACCCTGATCGCGGTCGACGCCTCCCTCGTGGTGACGAACCCCAGCGGCATCCGCGAGGCCGAACGGCAGGTCGGACAGCGCTACGGCCGGTGGAAGGTCGCGGCGAACCCGACGAACCTGGCCTCCGCGGCGAGCGCCGGCGCCCGGCTGCTCGACCGGCTGACGGAGCTCGGCGTCGGGTACGTGTCCTCGACGGCGGCGATGCGGGAGCGCACCGGACCGGCGGCGTTCGAGTGCTACCCGTACACGACGCTCGTGGGCGTCGAGGAGCTCGGCTACGACGAGGAGCGTCCGCGGTACAAGCGCCTCGACCTGAAGCTCCCGGCCGCGGTCGCCCGGCAGCGGCGCGCCGAGGCCTTCGACGACCTGGTGCACCGGCTGCGCACGACCCCGCTCGACCCGCCGCTGCTGCTCGACTCGCACCCGCTGACGGCCGGGCTCGCCGATCCCTCGGTGCTGCACGGGCCGACGCACAAGCACCGGGAGGACCTGCTCGACGGCGCCCTCTGTGCGTGGACCGCTGCGTTCTGGGAGCGGCACGGCGACGGACGGGTGCAGTTGCTGGGAGGCGATCCGGGCCTCCCGTCCGACCCGCCGGACGAGGCGGGCCGCCGGCCCGTCGTGGTGGCGCCCGCCCGTGGGTCCCAGCGGCGGCCGCGCGGCTAGGCTCGACGCCGTGAGCACCACGACCGAACCCCTGCGCATCGGGCTGGTGTCGCTGCACACCTCTCCCGGCGACGAACCCGGATCCGGCGAGGTCGGCGGCATGAACGTCGTCGTCCGGCACCAGGCCGAGGCCCTGGCGGACCGCGGCCACCAGGTCGAGATCATCACGCGGCGGTCGTCGCCGACCCAGCCGGACAGCGTGTCGCTCGTGCCGGGCGTGTGCCTGCGGTTCCTGTCCGCCGGTCCCGCGCAGCCGGTGCCGAAGGGCGAGCACGACGCGTTCATCGAGCCGTTCCGGGCGGGTCTCGAGGAGCTCGGCCCGTACGACGTGCTGCACTCGCACCACTGGTTCTCCGGTGTCGCTGCACTGCCCGTGGCTCGCGAGCGGGGCATCCCGCACGTGCAGTCCTTCCACTCCATCGCCGCCGAGTCGGACACCCCGCTGTCCGAGGGCGAGCGTCCCGAGTCCGCCGGCCGTCCCGCAGGTGAGCGCATGCTGGCGCGCGAGTCCGACGCCGTGGTCGTGGTGTCGTCGGCCGAGGCAGCGACCGTCCGCACCCGGCTGGGCGGGGACGAGTCGCGCACCTGGATCGTCCCGCCGGGCGTCGACGGGTCCGTCTTCCGCCCCGCCGGTGCGGGTGCGCGCCGTGCCGAGACACCCTACGTCGTCGCCGCAGCACGCGTGCAGCCGCTCAAGGGGCTCGACCTGGCGATCGAGGCGGTCGCAGGCATCGGCCGGGAGGCGCGCCCCACCCTCGTCATCGCGGGCGACGCCTCGAGCGAGGCGGGGGACTACGTGGACGAACTGCGTCGGCTCGCCGCCGCGCACGGCATCGCCGACCGCGTGACGTTCGTCGGTCCGCAGTCGCGTGCCGACCTGGCCTTCCTGTTCCGTGGCGCAGCGGCGGTGCTCGTGCCGTCGCACTCGGAGACGTACGGGCTCGTGGCGCTCGAGGGCTCCGCTTCCGGGGTGCCGGTCGTGGCCGCCGCTGCCGGTGGACTGCGGGAGGCCGTGGTCGACGGGGAGACCGGCGTCGTGCTGGAGTCGCGGGACCCGGCCGACTGGGCCGCCGAGATCGAGCGGATCTTGACCGACGCCTCCTACGCCGCCGGGCTCGCCGCCGCGGGCCGTGAGCACGCCGAGCGACTGAGCTGGGAGCGTTCGGCAGCCGGGCTCGAGGACGTCTACCGCCGGGAGGTCGGGCGCTCGTGACGGCGCTCGACCTCGGAGGGTTCTGGGCGGCGCTCGATGCCGTCCCGGTGGCGGAGGACGCCGAGGCGCTCTACTCGACCGACTCGGCGGAGGGCCGGCTGCGTCGGGCGAACCTGGCGTCCTACCTGTCCCACGTCGGAGCGCTGGCCGACACCGTGCTCGTCGCCGAGGCTCCCGGCTGGCGCGGCATGACCAACACGGGCATCCCGTTCACGAGCATGCGGGAGCTCGACATGCTCGGGTTCGACGTGCTCGTGCCGCCGGAGCCGACCGCGCCGTGGGAGGCCTCGTCGCGGGTCGTGCACGCGGCACTGCAGGACTGGTCCGGGCCGCTCCCCCTGGCGTGGGCGATCTTCCCGCACCACCCCTTCGTCGCCGGCGACCGGCTGACCAACCGGACCCCGCGCCCGGCCGAGGTGCGCTCGGGCGCTCCGGTCGCGCTCGCGCTGCTCGAGGCGCTGCGTGCCGCTCGTGGCGCCGGACACCCGGTGCGGGTCGTCGCCGTCGGGCGGAAGGCCCAGGGCGCGCTCGCGCTGGCTGGCATCGACGCCGTGGCGGTGCGGCACCCGGCGCAGGGCGGTGCCGCGCAGTTCACCGAGCAGGTGCGGGCGCTGCAGCGGTAGGGCGGGGCGCGCGGGCTCCGGGCGGCTTGTTCGCACGCCGACGTCGACATCGCACGCGTCGTTCGACGAGGATGATGTCGCACCATGCGCACGCAACCGATGCGGGCGCATGGATGGACATTGCACGTGTCGTTCGACGCGTGTGATGTCGCACGAGCTGTCGCTGCCCGGGCGCACGCGCCCGGAGTCAGGCGGAGCGGACCTCGACGCCCTTCGCAGCGAGGCGCTCGGCCACGTGCGCGGGCAGCGGCGCGGCGGCGTACACGGTCGTCAGCGCCGGGAGGTCGAGCACGTCGTCCCAGTTCTGCGGGTCGTACCGGTCGTCGGAACCGTCCCAGCCGGGGTGGACGTCCTGCAGGACCTCGAGGTCGGAGTCGACGGTGAGCTCCGTCACCAGCGCCAGGTGGGACGGCAACAGGTCGAGGTCGTCGTAGTACTCGCGGGCGCGGTCGTCCTGCCCCTCGACGTCGAGGTCCTCGCCGGCGTCCTCGTCCGCGTCACCGTCGTAGGGCTCGAGCACGTCGAGGTCGTAGCACAGGACGTCGAGCACGAGCAGCTTGGCGTTGAAGTCGGCGAACTCGACGGGTTCTTCGGTGGTGTCGGCATCGTCGTACATGTCCCGGAGCGTAGCGATCGGCACCCGAGAGCGGCCGCGTGATCCAGGCAACGGGCGTGTTGCAGGCAGCGGCGATCTTCCTGTGAGAGTAGACAGAGTGCCATCCCTCGGGAAAGGCTGACGTATGACCACCACCAAGTCGGACGCGACGCAGCAGGAGCAACCCACGCTCAAGCGCGTCATCGGCCCCAAGCTGCTGCTGCTCTTCATCGTCGGCGACATCCTCGGAACGGGTGTCTACGCGTTGACCGGTCAGGTCGCCGCAGAGGTCGGCGGTGCCGCGTGGCTCCCCTTCCTCATCGCGTTCGCGGTCGCCCTGCTCACCGCGTTCTCGTACCTGGAGCTCGTGACGAAGTACCCGCAGACCGCGGGCGCCGCCCTCTACGTCCACAAGGCGTTCGGCATCCACTTCGTCACCTTCATCGTCACGTTCATCGTGATGTGCTCCGGCATCACGTCGGCGAGCACGGCGTCGCGGGCCTTCGCGGCGAACCTCGGCGCGGGCTTCGGTCTCGAGCTGCCGAACAGCGTCGTGATGCTCATCGCGATGGGCTTCATGCTCGCGGTGATGGCGGTCAACTTCCGGGGCGTCAGCGAGAGCGTCAAGACGAACGTCGTGCTCACCCTGGTGGAGCTGTCCGGTCTGGTGATGGTGATCCTCATCGGGTTCTGGGCGATCGCCGGCGGCAACGCGGACTTCTCTCGCGTGGTGATGTTCGACACCCCCGAGGACAAGACCCTCCTGCTGTCGGTGTCCACCGCGACCTCGCTGGCGTTCTTCGCGATGGTCGGCTTCGAGGACTCGGTGAACATGGCCGAGGAGACCAAGGACCCGTCGCGGATCTTCCCGAAGGTGATGCTCACCGGCCTGGGCATCACGGCGGTCATCTACGTGCTCGTGTCGATCTGCGCCGTCGCCGTCGTGCCGATCGGTGAGCTCGCCGGCAACGAGACCCCGCTCGTCACGGTCGTGCAGACCGCGGCACCGGACTTCCCCATCGCCGACCTGCTGCCGTTCATCTCGATGTTCGCGGTCGCCAACACGGCGCTGATCAACATGATGATGGCGTCCCGACTGCTGTACGGCATGAGCAAGCAGGGCGTGCTGCCCGGGTTCCTGTCGCGGGTCTCGCCGGCCCGTCGCACCCCCTCGACCGCGATCGTCTTCACCACCCTCATCTCGCTCCTGCTCATCGGGTGGGTCTCGCTCGACCCGGACTCCCCCATCGTCGTGGTCCTCGGCGGCACGACGTCGCTGCTCCTGCTCTCGGTCTTCGCGGTCGTGAACCTGTCGGTGCTCGTGCTGCGGCGAGATCGCGTCGGGCACGAGCACTTCCGGGCCGGCGTCGTGATCCCGGTGATCGGTGTCGTGACCTGTCTGTGGCTGGTGCTGCCGTTCTCGTCCGGTCGTGATCCCCAGCAGTACCAGATCGCCGGCGCGCTGCTCGGACTCGGCGTCCTGCTCTGGCTCCTCACCTGGTTCACGCACGGGCGCAAGCAGACCGAGAAGGCACCGACCGGCCTCGTCACCGAGCCGACCGCGGTCGTCCGACCGGGAACCGGACACCGCCACCACGAGGACGGGGACCACTCCGAGCGCGTCGACGGCGCCGAGCGCATCGACGGGCGGCGCGACGGCAAGCACGACGGGCGGCACGACGACCGACGGGACGGCTGATGGACGCGAGCGAGATCATCTTCGCGATCTCCATCGGGGCGATCGTCGTGATCTCGCTGTCGATGGCCTTCCGCGACGGGCGGAAGCGCGACGGGCGGAAGCGCGACTGAGCAGCGGACGAACGGGCCGACGTGCGGGGAGCCGAACGCAGGCGGGCAGCGGTCACGGCCGCCGACACCCCCGATCGGGCGGCTGCGGTTCCCAGCCGGTGACCGTACGCTCGTCGTGCTCTGCTCCCGCCCGTCCGGCACTCCGGACGGACCACCCGCCCGGAAGGACCCCGACATGCGCCGCGCCGGCATCACCATCGCCTCGGTGTTCGGGGCAGGCGTGGTCGCAGCCGTCATCGGGGTCGTCGTGGTCGTCGTCATCGCGGTGCACTCGCTGACCGGCGCCGCGAAGTCCGTCTCCGCCGAACCTGCGTGCCCCGAGGTCGCCTCGCGCACCGTCGGCGGGATCGTGGTGCCCGCGGGCCCCGTCGCCGGCTTCTGCCAGGACCGCCTGGTGAACGCGGCCTACGTCATCGAGGCCGCACAGGCGCTCGGCATCGGCCCGCACACCCAGGCCGTCGGCGTGATGACCGCGATCGGTGAGTCGAGCCTGGTGAACCTCGACCACGGGGACGCCGTCGGACCGGACAGCCGCGGACTGTTCCAGCAGCGCGACAACGGCGCGTGGGGCACGTACGAGCAGCGGATGGACCCGTACACCGCCGCGACGATGTTCTACACGAAGCTCGTCAAGACGCCGGGGTGGAAGACCATGACCCCGACGCAGATGGCGCACGCGGTGCAGATCAACGCAGACCCGGACCACTACGCGAAGTTCTGGCCGGAGGCGAAGGCCGTCGTCGAGGGACTGACCGGGCAGACCGTGCCCGACACCGCTCCGCAGGGCTGAGGTCACCGCAGCATCGGCCCGAGTTCCTCGGCGTCGTGGAGCTCGACCATCGACGCCCCCGTGGCGTTCACCACGACCTGCCCGCGCAGGCGCACCGCCCGCTCCGCGAAGGCGCACGCGCAGGCGTCGATCCACTCCCAGTCGACCGGGAACAGCTGCGTCTCGCCCGGCCGTTCCCACGCCAGCACGACCTCGGCCGCGGCGTTGTCGACGCAGACCTCGGCGACGAGCGTGGCGAAGTCCTCGACGTGCTCGTCCGGCTGCAGCGGCAGATCGGACACGGGCAGCAGGAACGGCACCGGGACGGCCCGCTCGTCGAGGAAGAGCACCCAGCACTGCCTCCGGATCGGGCGTCCGACGACGCCGGAGGCGAGCGCGACGACGTCGGCGTCGGTCCGGGCGGACGTGGTGAACAGCTGGTCGAGCAGATCGGTTCCTGACATGCTCCGAGCCTGCGGGACGACCTCGCTCGGCAGCAGCGCCGATCGATGATCTGTGGACGCACGCGCGGCGACGACTGCCTGTGCAGGAGGACGGTCAGAACCCGTGCTGGACCGCAGCGTCGACGAGCAGCAACGCGGCGAAGAACACGACGACCTGCGCCGCGATCCCGACGAGTGCCAGGGGCCAGGCGAGGCGTCGACGGACGAGCCGCAGCACGCAGCCGACGACCGTGCCGACGAGCACCAGGGCCACGAGGACCGGCCCGACGGTCACGACCCCGGTACCGAGGCCGGCGTCGCAGGTGTTGCCCGGGGCGGCGCACGAGTGGAACGCCAGCGACAGGAACACGATGCCGCCCCCGGCGGCCACCGACTCGACCGCGAGCAGGGCGAGCAGCAGCACCGTGGCGACCACGTCGACGACATGACGGGGTGTGCGGGCGGCGAGCCGTGCCTCCCGGCCGGACGATCCGGGCGACGACGCAGACGCAACCGACGAAGCAGCCGACGCGGCCGACGCAGCCGACCCCGATGACACTGCCGACCCCGACGCCACTGCCGACCCCGACGACACAGCACGACCAGATGTACCGGCCACGCCGACCGACCCGGACGTCACGTCCGGGTCCTGCGACGCAGCCGGGGCGGACATCAGCGCGACCCGGACCCGCGCGTCGACCAGAGCGCCGCCCAGATGAGCAGCGGCTGCCCGAAGAGTCGAGCGACGCGCTTCTCGTCCGTGTCGAGCCCGAAGGCGTCGCGGCGGTTCACCCACTGCGACAGGTTCCCCGGGAAGATCACCGTGAAGAACAGCGCCGCGATCGTGCCGACGGTCTTCCGGCGGCGACGCGGCGTGAACAGGAGCGCGCTCCCGAGCCCGATCTCCGCCACGCCCGAGGCGAGCACCGTCGTGTCCGTGTCGAGCGGCACGAAGTCCGGCACCTGGGCACGGAAGTCACGACGGGCGAAGGTGAGGTGGCTGGTGCCCGCGAAGACGAGCGCGGCGCCGAGGAGGACACGGACGAAGGAACGCATGCCCCCATCGTGCTCGCTCGTTCGACAGCCGTCCGGCGCGTCGCAGGGCAGCGCGCAACGCGGCGGTCCGCGTCGGCGCGCGAGACGCACGTCACGTCGGTAGGTTCGGACCCATGGCAGCCGGCGCTCGCGACCACGAACCGCCCGCCGTCCTGGCGACCGTCGCCGTGCTGCTCGCCCCCCTCTCGCTCTGGATGGGCATCATCGTGCCTGCCGCCGACATGGCGCGGCACGTCACCCTCGAAGTCGTGTTCGGCGCCGTCTGCGTCCTCTGCGGTCTCCGTGCCGCGCACCTCGCCGGGCGCCGACGAGCGGTGCGCGCCTGGGCGTGGATCGGCCTGGTGCTCGGGGCACTCGGCCTGGTGATGATGGGCTGGCAGCTGCTCACCTTCGCGACGGACGGGGCCTTCCCACCGCCGTTCTGGTCGCCCTACGCACGCCGCTGACGGCGGCCGACCACCGCTCGACGTCGGCATGGAGGCTCGGGGCACGTCCGCCCCGCCGGTCCGGTCCGGCGCAAGGTCACCAGCCGAGCGTGCCCGGCCCGCCCGACGCGGCTCGGTTCGGCGCGTGGTCACCAGCCGAGCGTGCCCGGCCCGCCCTTGAAGGGTCCGACCACCCGCGACGTGATCCACCCGCCGTAGAAGTCGCCCTCCTGCGCCTGCACGACCTCGCCACCGACCTCGCACGAGTCCATCGCGGACGGGTAGATCGCGATCCGGTCGCGCAGGTCCTCGTACCCGGGCTCGGGCGTCGGGTAGTTCCAGGCCGCCCGCGGCGCGACGACCCCGTCCCCGCCGACCACGTCGAAGTAGCGGGCACGTCCCTTGAACTCGCACATGCTCGAGCCCTGCGCCGGACGCAGCTCCACCCCCGACATCGGCACGTAGTACACCGGCGGGTGCGAGGTCTCGAGCACCCGGACCGCATCGGTCGTGTCGACGACGACCTCGCCGCCGAGCCGCACGACGACCCGTTCGGGGACCGCCTCCACCGCAGGAGGACGCGGGTAGTCCCAGACGGACTCCTGACCGGGACCGGGTTCGACACGAGCTGCACGACGCATGCTGCCGGGTCTACCACCGCCGCCGCAGAAGGAGCAGAGTGGGCGCGTGACGACGACGACACAGGGGATCTTCCGACGGAAGCCCATCGACACGATCGACGACGGGCCCGAGGGCGAGGGCGGCCTGAAACGGCACCTCGGGCTGTGGCAGCTCACCGCCATCGGCATCGGCGGCATCATCGGCGCCGGTATCTTCACCCTGGCCGGCACCGTCGCCAACGGGGTCGCCGGGCCCGCCGTGCTCATCAGCTTCCTCATCGCCGGGGTCGCCAGCGCCGCCGCCGCACTGTCCTACGCCGAGTTCGCCGGGCTCATCCCGAAGGCCGGCAGCGCCTACACGTACGGGTACGCCGTGCTCGGCGAGGTCGTCGGCTGGTTCATCGGCTGGGACCTGCTGCTCGAGTACACCGCGATCGTCGCCGTCGTCGCGATCGGCATCTCCGGCTACGTCGGCTTCCTGGTCGGGCAGATCGGCGTCGACCTGCCCGCGTGGATGCTCGGCGCGCCCGGGACCGGGGACGGCCACGTCGTGGACGTGTTCGCGATCCTGCTCTGCCTGCTCACCGCGTTCGTCCTGACCCGGGGCATCCGCAGCGCGGCCCGGTTCGAGCTCGTCGCCGTGGCGATCAAGGTCGGCCTCGTGGTCTTCATCGTCGTGCTCGGGGTGTTCCACATCAACAGCGCGAACTACTCGCCGTACTTCCCGTTCGGCTTCGGCGGGGTGATGACCGGCGCCGCCACCGTGTTCTTCGCCGTGTTCGGCTACGACGCCATGTCGACCGCCGCCGAGGAGTCCACCGACGCCCGGAAGCACATGCCGAAGGCGATCCTGCTGTCGCTCGGCATCGCGATGGTGCTCTACGTCCTGGCGACGCTCGTGCTCACCGGCATGCAGAAGTACACCGACATCGACCCCGCGTCCGGGTTCTCGTCGGCGTTCGCGTCCGTCGGGCTCGGCGGCGTCGCGAACGTCATCGCGATCGGGGCGATCGTCGGCATCGTGACCGTGCTCGTGACGTTCATGCTCGGTGCCTCGCGCGTCTGGTTCTCGATGAGCCGGGACGGGCTCATGCCGAAGTGGTTCGCGAAGACCGACCCGAAGCGGCACGTGCCCACCCGGGTGACCTGGATCCTCGGCATCGCGTCGGCGGTGCTCGCGGGCGTGCTGCCGATCGGGGTCGTCGCAGAGCTGACCAACATCGGGATCCTGCTCGCGTTCGTGGTCGTCTGCTCGGCGGTGATCGTGCTCCGCTACCGACAGCCCGACCTCGACCGGCAGTTCAAGCTCCCGTTCATGCCCGTCGTGCCGATCATCGGGGTCATCGCGTCGCTGTGGCTCGTGACGTTCCTGCAGTGGGAGACGTGGGTGCGGTTCGCGATCTGGTTCGCGATCGGGCTCGGCGTGTACTTCGGGTACTCGCGGAAGCACAGCAAGCTCGCTGCGGACCAGCGCTGAGCGCCGGGACGGCTACTCCGCCACCACCCACACGTGCTGCGCCTGCCACCCCTCGGGCACCGTGTTCCGGTACGCCGCCAGCGCCGCCTCGTAGTTCGGCCCCGACGCCTCGTGCTCGCGTGTCTCCGTCGAGCGCGCGGTCGCCTTGATCGTGGTCTCCCCCGTCGCCTTGCTCTCGACCGCGTTCGTCTGCGTCAGCTCGAACCCGTCCAGGTCGAGTGCGGCGATCGCTGCCTCCTTGGCGGCCACGACGGAGTCGGCGTAGCCCTCGGCCTCACGCGTCTCGGTCGAGCGGATCCTGCCTCGCAGTGTCGTCACCGAACCAGTATGGACCGACGACCCACCGCCCCCGGACCAGCCGCTCCACCGGTCGTCAGCCGGGCTCAGCCATCGCGCCGGTGCTTGCCCTTCGCCGCCGTCGGGTCCGCCATCGGGTGGTTCCGGAACCACCGCAGCAGCTCGCGTGAGCGGCTCTGGTCAGCGCTCTGGTCCCCCTGGTCGAGGAACGTGCTGAACCCCTCGGGCACGTCGACACCGTCGGTCTCGCGGTCGTACGCCATCGACCAGTCCGGGAACCGCCGCGTGTGGATCGACTCCTCCACGAGCAGCCGCAGCTCGTCGTGCCGTTCGTCAGCGACGATCCGCGCGTAGGTCGCCATCACGGCGTCGTACGGCCCCTCGAGCAGCTGCATGAAGCGTCCGCCACGGTGCACGAGCATGCCGGTCAGGCCGTCGGCGGTGTTCCGCGTCCGGGCGTGTTCGAGCACCGCCTCGAGGTCACCCTCGTCGAAGGGCTCGGTGGCGGAACTCATGTAGACCAGCGACTGCAGCACGCATCGATCCTGCACCTGAGCCGCTGTCAGCGACGCCCCCAGAACGGGACGCGGACACGTCCCGTCAGGCGAGCGGCGTCCAGTCGAGGACCTGGCCGTCCTCGCTGCAGTAGGTGGTCGTCGAGTCCCCGCCGCCGGTCTTCGACCAGGACGGCGACCACCACGCAGCGTCGATCTCGTGCTGCTTGGGGAAGGTACCGACGATGGTGCCGGCCGACGTGTCCGGCTCACCGGGCACCGGATCGACGTCGAGGGTGTCCGGGTCGAACCACCCGTAGGTCGTCGCCCCGGTGATGCTGTCGAACTCGATGTACATCGTGACGTGGTCGTCCTGCGACGCGGTGCCGAGCTGCACCTGGTACTCCTGCCGTGCCCCGTCGTCGTCCGTCGGCACGCCACTCCACTCGACGCGGTAGGCGTCCGCGGTCTCCTCGATCGACACGGACCCGGTCCCGGACGCCAGGTCGCACGACGCCTTGCCGGGCGTCGCCGCCGTCGTCGCGCTCGCGCTCGAGGCCGGCGCCTCGCCTGTCCGTGCCCCCGTGCCCAGCACGCTGCACCCCGACAGGGCGACCACCGTCGCCACCGCCCCTGCCACCACGACTGCTCCGCGCGCTGCGTTCCCCATGCGATCCCCCTCGTGTCGCGCGCCGTCCGGCGCCCGCCCACGCTAGCAGCGAAGGGCCGGCAGCGGAGGGCCAGCAGCGGAGGTCGGTAGCGACTGGCAGCATGGACCCGTGCCCGCCGCCCCGATGATCGACGCCGTCGACGTCATCCGCTTCGTCGGGCCGCAGACCTTCGGCCGCGCCCGCGACGTCGTCCGCGCCGGTCTGGTCGAGGACGCCACCTGGCACGACGACGACGGCACGGTCACCGCGACCGTCTCCGGATCCGCCGACGACCCGTACGAGCTCCGCGTCGAGACGACCGTCGCCCGCGGCGAGTTCGTCCGCCCGGTCCGCAGCACCTGCTCCTGCCCGCTCGGCGGCGACTGCAAGCACGTCGCCGCCGCGCTCCTCACCATCAACGCGCGGGCCCTCGCCGCCGAGCCGCGGGCAGCGACGCCGCCGACCGCTCCACCCGCCCCGGACTGGAGGCTCGACCTCGCCCGCCTCGCCGGTGACGACGACCAGGCGGTCGCCCCGCAGGGCACGCCGATGGGACTGCAGTTCGAGTTGCGCGACGCGGTCCCCGCCGCGCTCGCCTCCCGTGCGCGAGCCGCCGGTCGGCCGCTCCCGTCCCGCGCACGCAGCGTGCGGCTCGGCGTCCGACCGGTCACCCGCAGCGCCGCCGGCAACTGGGTCCGCGGGCAGCTCACCTGGGGCACGCTCCCCTACTCGATGAACCGACTCGGCATCGCCCCCGAGCAGCACGCCTGGTTCCTGCAGTTCTCCGCGCTGCACCGCGCCGGACAGCTCGCGGGGCTGCCGGGCGAGAGCGACTGGATCCACCTCGACGACTTCGGCAGCCCGCTGCTCTGGCCGCTCCTGCAGCAGGCGCACGACCTCGGCATCACCTTCGTGACCGGCAAGCGCGAGGGCGGAGCGGTCCTCGGGGCCGAGGCGCGCGTGCTGCTCGACGCGGTCCGACACGACGGCGCGCTGGTCATCGGCGCGAGCGCGGTCGTCGACGGACGGCCGGTGCCCGAGGGGTCGGCGCGGACGATCGGCGACCGCGGTGTCTACGCGTTCCGCGAGAGCCCGGAGTTCCACGTCACCCTCGCGCCGACCGCCGCGCCCGTCCCGGCCGACCAGCGCCGGATGCTCGTCGAGGGGGCGCGGATCACGGTGCCGGCCGACGCGGTGGACGAGTTCCTCGCCGACTGGTCGCCGAAGCTCCGTGGTGCCCTCGGTCTCGTGAGCTCGGACGGTTCGGTGGAACTGCCCGAGCGGACCCCGCCCGAACTCGTCCTGACGGCGACGTTCGAGCCCGCCCGGGCACCGCGCACCGACGACCGCCTGCACCTGCAGTGGCGGTGGCACGTCGACGGGCGGAAGGACCCGGTCGCCCTGCACGGCCCGCTCCCCGACCTGACGGGGGTGCGCGCCGCGGACGACCCGGCCGACCCGTCGACGCAGGCCGACGACGGCGGGCGATCCGCGCCTCCCGGCCCCGGCGGTGGTCTCGCCTGGTTCGAGGACGGCACGGTCGACGGTGCGGACGTCGCCGTCTTCGCGACGGAGCTGCTGCCGGCCCTGCCCGCGCACGGCGTCCGGACGGTCGTGCAGGGTGAGCCGGGCGACCACGAACGGCTGACCGGGCGACCGCACATCCGCGTCACCACGATGCCGTCCGAGAAGCACGACTGGTTCGACCTCGGCATCTTCGTCACCGTGAACGGGCGGCAGATCCCCTTCACCCCGCTGCTCCGCGCGCTGGCGAAGCGCGACCGCCGCATGAAGCTCATCGACGGCTCGTACCTGTCGCTGGCGGACCCGACGTTCGACCGGCTCAAGGAGCTCATCGAGGAGGCGCGCGAACTCGACGAGTGGGAGCCCGACCAGGCCCTGACCGTGACCCCACTGCAGGCCGGGCTGTGGTCCGAGTTCGACCAGCTCGCCGACGAGACCGAGCACGACGAACGCTGGCAGCGGATCGCCGCGGGCCTGCTCGACGCTGCGCCGCCGGACGAGGTGCCCGTTCCCGAGACCGTGCACGCCGAGCTCCGGCCGTACCAGCACGCCGGGTACGCCTGGCTCCGCTTCCTCCGCGAGCACGGCATCGGTGGGGTGCTCGCGGACGACATGGGCCTCGGCAAGACCCTGCAGGTGCTCGCGATGATCGCCGCAGCACGCGCCTCCGAGCCCGACGCGCCGCCGTTCCTCGTCGTCGCGCCGACGTCTGTCGTCGGCAACTGGGCGGACGAGGCAGCACGCTTCACCCCGTCGCTGCGAGTGACCACCGTCACCGCGACCTCGCTCAAGGACCACGCCCGGGTCGCCCGCGCCGCCGCCGAGTCGGACGTCGTCGTGACCTCGTACGCGCTCCTCCGGCTCGACGCCGCCGAGTACACGGCGGTGTCCTGGTCCGCGCTCGTGCTCGACGAGGCACAGTTCGTGAAGAACCCGCAGTCGCAGACCCACCGCGTCGCGGCCGACCTGCCCGCGCCGGTGAAGTTCGCGATCACCGGGACGCCGCTCGAGAACGGGCTGACCGACCTCTGGGCGCTGTTCCACATCGTCGCGCCGGGGCTGCTGTCGTCGTGGTCGCGCTTCGGGGACGATTACGTCAAGCCGCTCGGCTCCCCCGACCTCCGCGGGGACGCGCGGAAGGAGCTCACCGATCGACTCCGGCGTCGGATCCGCCCGCTCATGCTCCGGCGGACGAAGGAGAGCGTCGCCGCCGACCTGCCCCCGAAGCAGGAACAGGTCGTCCGGGTGACGCTCGACCCCGCGCACCGCGCGCTGTACGAGACGACCCTGAACCGGGAGCGCCTGAAGGTCCTCGACCTCATCGACGACCTGGCGCGCAACCGGATGATCGTCTTCCGGTCGCTGACGCTCCTCCGGATGCTCGCGCTGTCACCGGCACTCGTGCACCAGGCGGACCAGGACGCCGACGGCGACGTCGCTGCCGAGCCCGTTCCCTCGGCGAAGCTCGACCTGCTGCTCGACGAGCTCGAACAGCTCGCCGCCGAGGGCCGCCGCGCCCTGGTGTTCAGCCAGTTCACGACGTTCCTCCGGATGGTCGCCGAGGCGCTCGACGCCCGGGGCATCGGCTACGAGTACCTCGACGGGTCGACCCGGAAGCGCCCACAGGTCATCGACCGCTTCCGGACCGGCAGCGCGCCCGCGTTCCTCATCTCGCTGAAGGCCGGCGGCTTCGGGCTGACCCTGACCGAGGCGGACACCGTCTTCGTGCTCGACCCGTGGTGGAACCCGGCCGCCGAGTCGCAGGCGGTGGACCGGACGCACCGCATCGGACAGACCCGGTCGGTGAACGTGCAGCGCTTCATCGCCGAGGACACCATCGAGGAGAAGGTCCTCGCCCTCGCGGCCAAGAAGGCAGAGCTCTTCGCGACCATGATTGACGACGACGCCCTGTTCGCCGACGACCTGACCGCCGAGGACATCCGGTCCCTGCTCACCTGAGCGGCGACATACGAACTCCTTCGTGACCGGGTGCCTGCGCCGGTACCGTCGCCGCATGTTCGTCGAACCCAGCCGCTCCGCCCAGCCGCGTCCCGCGCCGCAGACCCCGATCGTCAGCCTTCTGACGCCGTCCCCTGCCGAGCCCGACAGCGATCCGGACGTCGGTTCCCACACCGATCTCGAACCCCCGCGAGCCGGAGTCGTCCGGCATGACCGCACCACGGCGACGTCCACGTTCCGCCTGCGCAACGGCGCCGAGATCACCCTCGGCGGGTCCTTCGGCGACAGCCGAGGTGTCTGGTCGAACGGGCCGGCGAGACCCCGGCGCAGGCAACTGACGCGGTGATGGTCCTGGATGCGAACGTCGTGATCGCGCTCCTCGACGAGGGTGACGGTCTGCACGAGCGGGCGTACGACCTGGTCGAGGACCACGCGTGGGACGAGTTCTGCACCTCGGCTCTGACCCTCGCCGAGATGCTCGTGCGACCGGCCTCCCGCGGGCACGCCGATCGAGAGCGCGGCACCATCGAGCGGCTCGGCGTGAGGATCGTCCCGGTCACGGGTCGTACCGCACGCCGGGCGGCAGACATCCGCGCCAGCTCTCGTCTCCGCATGCCCGATGCGGTCGTCCTGGTCACGGCGCAAGCTGTGCACGGTCAGCTCGCCACCTTCGACCGGAAGCTCCGCCGCATCGCTCAGGCCGAGGGCATCGACCTCGCCGAACCGTACGACGACGGCGGGCCCTGGCCGTTCCCGACCTGAGCCCGCCGCCGGACCGGATCAGCCGGCGAGGCCGTCGATCCGCGCGACCTCGTCAGCGCTCAGCTCGAGGTGTGCTCCGAGCGCGTTCGAGCGGATGCGCTCCGGGTTCGACGACTTCGGGATCACGACGAACCCGTGCGCCACGTGCCACGAGACGATGACCTGCGCGCTGTCGGCCTCGTGTGCCTCGGCGATCTCGACGAGCGTCGGGTCCTGCAGGTTGCTCGCCTTGAAGGGGCTGTACCCCTCGAGCACCACGCCGCGCTCCTGCAGCCCGGCGGCGACCTCGGCGTCGTACTCGGCCGGGCTCCACCGGATCTGGTTCACGGCCGGGGTCGTCCCGGTCGCATCGGTCAGCTCGTCGATCTGCGCGAGCGAGTAGTTGCTCACACCGACAGCCCGGGTCAGCCCGTCAGCCTGCGCCTGCACGACCTGCTCCCACACGTCGGGTCGGGCCTCGCCGTTCGGGGGCCAGTGCACGAGCCACAGGTCCAGGTGGTCGAGCCCGAGCTGCTCGAGGCTCTCCTCGATGGTCTGCCGGACCCGGTCGGCGTTGTCCGGCGGGAGCTTCGTCGTGACGAAAACGTCGTCGCGCGCCAGGCCGGAGTCGGCGAGCGCCTTCCCCACGCCGCGCTGGTTCGAGTAGCCCGTCGCGGTGTCGATGTGGCGGTAGCCCGCCTCGAGCGCGGTGCCCACCGCGGCGGGGGCGTCGGCGTCCGGGATCTGCCAGGTGCCGAAGCCGAGGAGCGGCATCGATCCACCGGTGACGGGCACGGAGGGGTTCGCGTGATCGGTCATGCCCCGTGTCTACGCCGTGCTCCGTCGGTGCTTCACGGGATGATCGACGACGGTCCACCCGGGCCCGTTCCACCGCACCACCGAAGGCTCTCCCCATGACGTCCCGTCGACGCCGTCCGCGTTCCTCCCGTCCCACCTCCTCGCGCCGCACGGCCCGGACTTCGCTCGCGTCGCTCGGGCTCGTGGCGGTGGTCGCCCTGGCCGGCTGGCTGCTGCACACCACCGGGGTGACCGACGGCGACGCCGACGCGGCGACGGACCGAGCGCCCTCGTCGACGGCCGCACCGACCATCACGGCCGCCCCCACGACCGAGCCAAGCAACGGGACCGACGCTGGCAGCGCCTCCCGGCCGACCGCCGACGCGACCGACCCCGCCGACGCGACCAGCCCGGCCGACGCGACCGCAGCCGCCACCGCCCGCAGCCAGCTCGCCGCCCTGCCCGTCAAGGGCAAGGCCCCCGCCACCGGCTACGACCGCGAGGCCCGCTTCGGCACCGCCTGGCTCGACGTCGACCACAACGGCTGCGACACCCGGAACGACGTCCTCGCCCGCGACCTCACCGACGTCGAACGGCAGGGGCCGTGCACGGTCCTGCGCGGCACCCTCGTCTCCCCGTACACCGGCGACCGCGTCGACTTCGTGCGGGGGAACACGACCTCGACGCTCGTGCAGATCGACCACGTCGTTGCGCTCGAGAACGCGTGGCGCACCGGTGCGCAGCAGCTCAGCCAGGAGCAGCGGGAGGCGCTGGCGAACGACCCGGTGAACCTGTTCGCGGTCGACGGGCACTCGAACGCGCAGAAGCGCTCGGGCGACGCCGCGACCTGGCTGCCCGCGGACACGGCGTTCCGCTGTACGTACGTCGAGCACCAGATCGCGGTGAAGACCACCTACCGGCTCTGGGTGGCGCCGGCCGAGCACGATGCGATGGAGCGGGTGCTCGCCCGCTGCTGAGCGCGGGTCGCGCCCGCTGAACGACAGGTGTAGTCTAGACGAAATCGATGCAGACGCATCGATCGGACTCGTCGCCCCACCCGCCGGACCCGAGCCCTTCACCGTCGAAGACCGCAGGAGGCCATTAATGACATCCACCACCCGCTTCACCGACCGCGTCGTCCTCATCACCGGCGGCGGCTCCGGCCTCGGCCGGGCGACCGCCGTCCGTCTGGCCGCCGAGGGCGCGCAGCTCTCCCTCGTCGACGTCTCCGCCGAGGGACTCGAGGCCACGAAGTCCGCCGTCCTCGAGGCGACCCCCGACGCGCAGGTCCTGACGACCGTCGCCGACGTCTCCGACGAGGCCCAGGTCGACGCCTACGTCGCCGCGACCACCGAGCGCTTCGGCCGCATCGACGGCTTCTTCAACAACGCCGGCATCGAGGGCAAGCAGAACCCCACCGAGGACTTCACCGCCGCCGAGTTCGACAAGGTCGTGTCGATCAACCTCCGGGGCGTGTTCCTCGGCCTCGAGAAGGTCCTCGGGGTGATGCGCGAGCAGGGCTCCGGCATGGTCGTGAACACCGCGAGCGTCGGCGGCATCCGCGGCATCGGCAACCAGTCGGGCTACGCCGCCGCCAAGCACGGCGTCGTCGGCCTCACCCGCAACTCCGCCGTCGAGTACGGCCAGTACGGCATCCGCATCAACGCCATCGCCCCGGGCGCGATCTGGACGCCGATGGTCGAGAACTCGATGAAGCAGCTCGACCCGGAGGACCCGCGGAAGGCCGCCGAGGAGTTCATCCAGGTCAACCCCACGAAGCGCTACGGCGAGGCCCCCGAGATCGCCGCCGTCGTCGCCTTCCTGCTGTCGGACGACGCGTCGTACGTCAACGCGACGGTCGTGCCGATCGACGGCGGGCAGTCGGCCAAGTACTGAGCAGACGCTGTCCGGCGCCCGGCCCACGTCGTGTGTCGGGCGCCGTCGTCGGTCTGGAGGCACGACCCGCCTCCGTCGCGCTCCGCACCTTGCGCACGTGGCCGGGCTTTGGCGGGGCCCGCGAATCGCCCTGCGCCGTGACGATCCCGGTTCGTGCCTCCCGGGGATCGCGCACCAGGATCGTCAGACGGTCTGCGCGTCCAGTGCCTGCCGCAGCCGTGGTTCGACCAGCGACGCGGATCCGGTCGGCGCCAGGATGCCCGTGAACACTCGGAGCGCTTCGTCCCGGTCGGCGCCCGTGCTCGCCAGCGCAGCCGTCATCGTCGAGGTCAGGTCCTCGAGCGCCCGGATGCAGGCGTACCGCACGAGTCGGCACTCGTCGAGCTCGACCGGCCCGTACCCGGCGCGGAAGGCCGCGAGCTGCTCGGACGTCGCCGGCGTGAACAGCACGCTGAACTCGACCAGGTGCAGGTCGATCTCGCGCGGTCCGACGACGGCCTCGTCCCAGTCGACCAGCCGGAGTGCACCGTCCGACTCGACGAGCACGTTGCCGAGGTGCGGGTCGCCGTGACACGGCACGGGCATCGACGGCGCGGACGACTCGAGCGTCGTCCCACGCAGCAGCAGATCAACGCGATCGCGGGCGTCCCGCCAGAGGTCGAGCACCGGGTCCGACCCGGACACGGCCGCAGCGTCGAGCGCGCGGATCTCGGCGCGGTACCGGCGCCTGCGGCGGCGGATGCCCCGGCGCGCTCCCTGCCGGCGGGGCGGCGCGGGGAAGGCGTGGGCGTGCACGTCCGCGAGGAGCGCGCCGTACGCACGCCATGCCTCCAGGCCGAGTCCGACGGTCGCCGCGTCCTCGCCGTCCGACCACCGGGTGAGCGCGAGCTTGCCGCCGGCCCGGCGGCTGCGGCGCCGTCCGTCGGCGGTGGTGCGGGTGGCGGGCGTGCCCTCGAGGCCGGCGGCCGCCATCGACGACACGAGCCGCGTGCCGGTGCGGCTCGGACGGGTGGTCCACTTCGCCGCCCACGCGGTGCCCTCGCGGTCGATGACCCGCCAGACCGCGGCGGAGGTGTCGGTGCCGCCGGTGACCTCGTCGACGACGACCGCGTGCACGCCGAAGTCCTCGGCGACCCAGCGCCGGACGTCGTCCGACGTCGGACGGCTGCCCGACATCGGACGGCTGCCCGGCGTCACCGCAGGCCGCTCCGCGACAGACCCTCGACGAAGTAGCGCTGGAAGGCGAGGAACAGCGCGACGATCGGCAGGATCATGAGCAGGTTGACGGCCATGATCGCGCCGTAGTCCGACGTGTACTGCCCCTGCAGGGTCCCGACGATGCCGATCGGCACCGTGAACAGGTCCTGGTTGCCGGACAGCGCCACGAGCGGCCACCCGAACGCGTTCCACTCCCCCATGAACGTCAGCAGCACGAGCACGGCGAGGAGCGGTCGGCACTGCGGCAGCACGACGGACACGAACGTGCGGAAGCGTCCGGCGCCGTCGAGCTGCGCCGCCTCGATGAGCTCGTCGGGCACCGCCAGGAAGAACTGCCGCGCCAGGAACACCCCGAAGATCGCCGCCGCCTCGGGCAGGATCACCGCCCACAGCCCGCCGTACAGGTGCAGGCCGATCGAGATGAAGAACTGCGGCACGATGATCGCCTGCGGCGGGATCATCAGCGTCGACAGCAGCACGAGGAACAGGGCGTTGCGGCCGCGGAACCGCAGCTTCGCGAACGCGTACCCGGCGAGCAGGTTGCAGAACACCGTGATGACGGTGACGACGACCGCCACGAGCAGCGAGTTCGCGAACCACCGCCAGACCGGGAACTCCTGGAACGGCCGGACGAAGTTCTGCAGCGTCGGGTGCTGCGGCCAGAGCTGCAGCCCGGGTGCGTACAGGTCGGCGCGCGTCGAGAACGCCGTGAGCACCATCCAGTAGAGCGGGAACGCCATCACGATCGTGACGACCACCGCCACGGTCAGGCGCAGCCAGAGGAGCTTGCCGCCGCGCTTCCGGGGCGACCGGGTGGCGGTGGTGCTCGCAGCCGCTGCGGACCGACCCGACGCAGCAGCGCCGGTGTCCCACGTCGATGAGGTCATCAGTCCGTCTGGTCCCGTCCGGCGTTGAAGCGCCACTGCAGTCCCGTGATGAGGAGCGTCACGAGGTAGATCACGATGCCGACCGCCGCGCCGTAGCCGAGCAGCTGCGGCCCGTGCTCGTCGAAGGCGACCCGGTATGCGTAGGACACCACCGTGGTCGTGCCGTACCCGGGCCCGCCCCGGGTCATCGCCCACACGGTGTCGAACACCTGGAACGAGTAGATGAGGTTCATCACGAGCAGGAAGAACGTCGACGGCCCGAGCAGCGGGAACGTGATGAGCCGGAAGCGCTGCCAGCCGGTCGCACCGTCGGTCGAAGCGGCCTCCTGCACCGCGGGGTCGACGCCCTGCAGCCCCGCCAGGTAGATGAGCATGTCGAAGCCGATGCGCTGCCAGAGCGTCATGAGGATGACCGCCGTCATCGCCCACCCACCGCTCGACTGCCAGTCCACCTGCGGCAGTCCCAGCGTCGCGAGGAACTTGTCGATGAACCCGTTGTTCTGGTCGAACATCCACGCGCCGAGCACGCCCGTGGCGACACCCGACACGACGAGCGGCAGGAAGATGATCGTCCGGAACACCGTCCGCCCCGGCAGCACGCCGTTCAGCAGCACCGCGATCCCGAGCCCGATCGCCATCCCGACCGGCACCGTGAACAGCGTGAAGACGCCGGTGTTCCACACCGACTGCCAGAACACCGGGTCGGTGACGAGCTGCACGTAGTTGCCGAGACCGGCCCAGCTCGTCCCGCCCAGCGAGTCGAGGTCCTGGAAGCTGATCACCAGCGCGTACACGAGCGGCAGCAGCGTGAAGACGACGATCAGGACGACGTTCGGCAGCAGGAACGCGGACGCCGCAGCCGTACTGGAGGCACGGAAGACCCCGGCAGACCGCCGCGGTCCGCGCCGCACGGCTCCACCCGCCGTGGCGCCGCCGATGCGCTCGGTCGCGCCCGTCACGCGGACACCGCCCGGTCGACGGCCGCGTCGATCGCCCGGACCGCCTGCTCGGTGCCCCGGCCGTGGAACGCGAGCTCGAGCTGGTCCTGCAGCGCGGTGTTGATCGACGCGAAGCCCGGCACGACGGTCTCGCGCACGGCCGTCTCGGTGATCGTCGTCGCCTGCTGCGTGAACACGCCCATCACGTCCGGGCGGACCGCGTAGTCGAGCGTCTGGTCCGCCAGGGTCCGCAGCGTCGGGAGCTCGTTGGCGAGCTGGCAGAAGTCGCGCATCTGGTCCTCCTCCACGAGGAACTTGAGGAACGCGGCCGCGAGCTCGGGGTTCTCGGTGTCCCGCGTCGCGACGATCGCGTTGCCGCCGAGGTCGGACGCCGCCGCCCGGTCCCGCGGCATGTAGGTCGTCGCCCACTCGCCGCCCTGGTACCCGTTCGCTCCGTCGGCGAGCTCGGGCACGAGGAAGTCCCCGATGAACGTCATCGCCACGGTCTGGTTGAGGAAGAAGTTGTCCGAGTAGACCGTCGTCTTGATGGTGTTGTTCGCCGGCACCCACTCCTCGTCGAAGAACCGCTGCGTGAACGCCATCGCCTTGCGCGCCGGGTCCCCGTCGACCGCGGAGTGCCGCAGGTCCTCCGTGAGCAGCGACCCGCCCGCCTGGTACAGGAAGCTCGCCCAACGGTAGGCACCGGCGGCCGTCCAGTCGTAGGCGAACGGGTACTTGTCGTCGGGCAGGGTCTTCCGGAGCTTCGTGCTGACGTCGGAGAACTCCTCCCACGTCCACGCGTCCTCCAGCCGGTCGGGCACGGCGCCGATACCGGCCTCGTCGAGGGCCTTCCGGCTGAACGCGATCGCCGACGTGTCGGTCTGGTGCGGCACGCCGTACGTCCGTCCCTCGAACCGCACGGCGTCGTACAGCGCCGGCAGGAAGCCCTTCGCCTCGGACGCGCTGAGGTACGGCGTCATGTCGAGCAGCACCCCGTGCGAGGTGTACTTCCCGATGCTCGTGTAGTCGACCCGGAACACGTCGGGCGCCGTGCGCGACAGGATGCCCCGGTCGATGCCCGAGAAGAACCCGTCGTACGGCAGGGTCTGCAACTCGATCGTCGCCTTCGGGTGCCGCTTCTCAAAGCCGGCCTTGGCGCGCGCGAACCCGCTGTTCTCGCCGTCGCTGCCACCCCAGAACGCGAAGCGCAGCGTCCCCTCGACCTCGCCGATGTCGGCCTTCGACCCGGGCGCCGCCGAGCTCGGCTGCGGACCGTTGTTCGCGACGCACCCGCTCAGGGCGGTGGCCGCGCCGAGCCCGAGGGCGCCCGCGAGGAGCGACCGTCGGGTCAACTGCAGTGGTGGCACGGTGCTCCTGACCTGGAAGTGCGGACTTGCTCGGACTGTAGACGCGAGCGCCGACACCGGTGGCCCCAGTGCGCATTCGGTTCCGCTCCCGGGACGTGGGAGCATGGCCGGGCACACCACGTCGGAGGGAACCCCATGAGCAGCAGCGACACGAGCGGGTCGGCGTTCGGCCCGGGTGCCGGCAAGACCGAGTCGCCCGCCGGAGCCCTGCGGCGCCGCATGGCATCGTCGGCGCAGGGGTTCCTCGGCAGCGCCGCGTGGGTGCCGTGGAAGCCCGCGGGCGACCCCGAGGGCGGGAGCATCGCGCACGTGATGATCCGCGACCTGCCCTTCGTCCCGGTGTTCACCGACCCCGCGCAGCTCACCGAGGGCGTCCCCGGCACCGAGGCCCGCCCGGTCCGGATGGCCGAGCTCGTCACCGCCGTGCCCGAGGAGTTCGGCATCGTCGTCGATCCGACCAGCGCCGAGGACGCGAACTTCCTGCACGCCGACGTGCTCGCCGGGATACGGGCGCAGATGCGCGGCGAGATCCCCACCGACGACGACGACGCCGAGGGCTCGGAGCCCGCTCAGGGCTAGTCCCGCCGGTCGTCCTGGGTCTTGCCACCCTGGCCAGGGCGGGCGTGACCGACGTGGTGACGTCGATGCGCGGTTGACGATCCTGGTTCAGGATCCCCGGCCATCGCGCACCGCAATCGTCATGCCGGAAGCTGCGAGCCTGCTCGCCGCACCGTGGTCACGAACCGAGCAGCGCAGTCGCGACGCTCCCCAGCGCGAACAGCCCCGCGACCGGCAGCCCGACCGCCGCGAGGACCACCGCGAGCGCCGCCCGACGCCGTCGCTTGCGCGCGTCCTCGACCTCGCGGAGCAGCCGGTCGAAGCGCTGCTCGAGCCGCAGGGTGTCGTCGGGCGCGAACGCGGTCGTGTGCCAGGTGGCTCGTTCCTCGGCGACCATCGACAGGTACCGGACGGCGTCGTCCGAGTACGCCCGACGCTGCCCGAGGATCCACTCGCGCACCTGGTCAGGCCGGAGCACGACGACAGGAGCACGCTTCTTGCCGAACGTGATCCGATCCGCCGCGACGACGAGCAGCGGCTGCACGGGGAACGATCCACCCGCGGCCGCAGAGAGGAGTCGGGTGGCCTTCCGCCCTTCGCTCTGGGCGGCGCCGATGTGCGAGGTCTTCCCGCCGCCGACCATGAACGAACCGCCACCGACGAAGACCCGCTGTCCGCTGTGGTTCTTCGTGTTGATCGAGAACACCCCGGTGGGGCCGACTACCAGGTGGTCGATGTCCGTGGAGCCGGTACCGACCGGCACCGCGTGCAACACGGTGAAGGCCGGGCCCAGACGGTCGAGCTCGGCGGCGACACGGCGCTCACCCAGGGCCCCCTTGAACCAGGACCGCGCCGCTGGTGCGACTGGATCGACGCCCCAGAACCGCTGCGCCCGCGATCGTCCTGGTGCCTCGGACTGGAGCCGCAGGCACTCCTGCATGACCCCGTACCCGGGACGCCTTGCGCGCAGGGTCATCGCAAGTGCGCCGATGGCGGTCGCTCGGGACTCCGCTCCTTCGACGGGTCCGTCGTGCCCGAGCATCGTCGTTCGATCCGTCACCCTTCGACCGTGGCAGCGCACCTGAGCCGAGGGAAGCCCACGTTCGGGCGTCAGCGACGCGGCTCGACCAGCTCGATGAAGCGGGAGAGCAGCGACAGCCCGTTGATCGACGGGGGCAGTCCCGTGGTGAGTGCCGGCGAGTAGACGAGGTACGCCGCCCACTGCGCCCGGGACAGCGCCACGTTGAGCCGGTTCGGCATGAGCAGGAAGTCGAGTCCGCGCGGGATGTCCGCCGCGCTCGAGGCCGCGAGCGACGTGATCGACACCACGGCCTCGCGCCCCTGGAACATGTCGACCGTGCCGACCTGAGTGCCACGGAGTCCGGCGCGGTCGAGGGCCTCGCGGATCAGGGCGCCCTGCGCGTTGTACGGCGCGACGACGATGACGTCCTCGTCGGTGAGCGTCCGCGACACGTCGGCGTCGACCCACCGGCGGCCGATCAGGCTCTGCGCGAGCTCGACGACCCGCGCTGCCTCCTCCGCCGACGACGTCGTGTTCCCGCTGTGCACGACCGGCATAGGGTGGACGCCCGGGTCGAGGTCGTCGAGGTGCCGACCACTCACGATCGAGGTCAGCTGCCCGTCGTACGACAAGCCCGAGACCGAGGCGGTCAGCGCGGGCTCCATCCGCCGGGTGTGCGCGAGGAAGTAGCCGAACTCCGGCGGGAGCACGTGCTCGCCGTCCGCCAACCAGCCGAGCGCCGACTGGTCGACCGGCTCGGGGTGGGAGCCCTGGGAGACCTGCGGCAGCTGCTGCGGGTCGCCGAGTAGCAGCAGGCGCTCCGCGGCGATCGAGGACGCGATGGTCGGCGCGAGCGAGAACTGCCCGGCCTCGTCGACGACGAGCAGGTCGAGGGAGCGCCGTGGGATCGTGCCCTCGTTCGCGAACGTCCACGCCGTCCCACCGACGACTCCCCCGGTACCGGTCTCGGCGCACGACGACAGGAAGGCCGAGACGGCGGCGTTGTTCTTCACCGGGGTCCATGCCGCGGCCTCGAGCTCGTCCTCGGTCGCGTCGGACTTCGGCACCTTGACCACACGGTCGGCGGGCACCCCGGCGCGGACGACCGACGACAGGAAGTTCTCGGACGTTGCGTGCGACTGCCCGACCACCCCGACGCGCCAGCCGTGCTCGCGGACGAGCCGCGCGACGACGTTCGACCCGACGTAGGTCTTCCCCGTGCCGGGAGGGCCTTGAATGGCCAGGTACGACCGGTCGAGCCCGAGCAGCGTCGTGACGACCGCGGACACCGTGTCGTCGCCGGCGACGGGCGCGAGCGCGCCACGGGGCGGCACCCGGCGCAGCAGGTCGAGCGCCGGGTCGGGCAGCATCGACGGCAGGGCGTCGAGGACCTCCTGCCCCCACTCGGCGATCGCCTCCGGCTGCGGCTTCGCCCGCGGCGGGGCGGCCGGTGCGAGCGCGACCGGGAAGTCGTGGTGGGGCTCGCCGCCGCCGACCGGCAGGCTCTCCTTGACCAGGACCTCGAACGCGTCGCCGTTGTCGGCCGCTTCCAGCACGACCGCGCGAGCCGACGCGCCCTTTGAACCCGGCGCCGGAGCGGTGACCGACGGCGGGAGTGGGTCGTCGTAGACGAGGTGGGGCGTGCCTCCCGGCCGGATCCGCGAACCGGGCGCGAGCGTCCCCGACAGGCGGATCTCACGAGATTGCGAGCGGGCACGCGGCAGTGTGTCCCAGTCCCGCTCGACGGACGCACGCTCGACGACGAGGACGTCGCGGGTGTCGGCCCAGTCGTCGACGGGGTTGCGGAGGCGGTCGAAGTGGTCCTGCCAGAAGGTCTTGGCCTCGCGGCGGTGGTAGTCGATCGCGGCGGCGGCGAGCGCCAGGGCGGTCTGGTCGGCGTCACGGTCGAGAGGGTCGACGTCCGCGATCTGCGCGGCGAGGGCCGTGTACACGGGGTTCGGCTCGCGCTCGACGGGGATCGGCGGGAGGAGCGGCTCCTCGCTCGACTCCTCGGTCCGCGGGGGCCGGAGCGACAGCAGCCAGTCGCGGAGCCGCAGCGTCGAGCGGCAGTCGTAGGCGTTGTAGTCGGCGACCTGGTCGAGCATGCGCTGGCCCGTGGCGGGGTCGCCGCCCCGGAGTTCCTCGATCGCCTCGACGTACGCGGTGATGCTGTCGGCGGCGTTCGTGACGTCGCTCAGGCGGAGGTCCTCGCCCATGTAGAGCGGCTCGAGCTTCTTGATCGAGTAGCTGTGGCTGCCGACCACCAGGGCCTTGCGGACGATCGGGTACAGGTCGACGAGGACGCCGGCGCGGAGCAGGTCGTCGACGTCGTCCTCCCCCACGCCGTGCCGGGCCGCGAGGGACAGCAGGTGCGTGCGCTCGTATGCGGCGTAGTGGTAGATGTGCATGCCCGGGTGCTGCGCGCGACGCTCCTTGACGAAGGCGAGGAAGTCGATCAGCGCCTGCCGCTCGTCGCGGATGGTGTGCGCCCAGAAGGCGGTGAAGTCGGCGCGGTCGTCGACCAGGCCGAACAGGTAGTCGAGGCCCCAGTGCACGCCGTCCTCGGTGTGCAGGGGGTCGCCCTCGAAGTCGAAGAAGACGTCGCCCGGGTCCGGCTCGGGGATCGCGTCGAGCGCGCGAGGGTCGTGGAGTTCGAAGCGGGGCTTGGTCTTGTTGGCTCGGCCCGCTTGCTGCTCGGCTTCCGTCTCGGTCTGGAGGCGCGCCTGACGCACCAGCCTGTCTTGCGTCGACCGCGACATGCCGGGCACGGCCGCGGTGCGGTCCGCCAGGTCGTCGATCGTCCGCACGCCCTGCCGGATCAGCTTCGTGCGCTGGTCGAGGCGCATGCCGGCGACGAGGACCAGGTCGCGGTGCTGCTGCACCTGGGTCTGGCAGATCGTGCAGCGGCCGCAGCTGGAGTAGCGGGGGTCACCCCAGTGCAGTTCCTCGGTGTCTGCGATGCGCTCGGCGATGACCCGTTCGAGCTCGGCGCGCTGCGTGCGGTACACCGGGGCAATGTCGGCGAGGTCGTGCGTGGTCGTCGTCCGGTCGCCGAGGACGAGGTGGACCTGCTCGCCGGTGGGGATGCCGTGCGCATGCATCTGTTCGGCGTAGGCGGCGAGCTGCAGGAGGGCGCTGATCTTGGCGTGGCGGGCGAGCTTGGTGTCGTAGACCTCGTAGGCGCCGTCGTCGTTGCGGAGGATGAAGTCGGCGAAGCCGATGAAGCCCGGACGGTCGGGGGTGGGCGACTCGTGGAAGGTCGGCTGGTAGAGGACGTCGGCACCGATGTTGAAGGCGTCTAACGCTTTTTGCGCTGCTGTGTTGTAGTCGCGCGGAGCGGGTCGCTCGAACTCGACCACCTGGCGGGCCTGCTTGAGGATCGAGAGGTAGTCGAGCTCGTGCTGGTCCCCTAGGCGGGCGGTGCGCACGAGCATGTCGTCGTGCTCATCGGGCACGGGGCCGCCGCGGCCGAGCTTGGCGTCGAGGCGGCGGAGGAAGGCCCACTCGCAGGTCGCCCACGTGCTGAGGTCGCTCGGACTGAGCAGGACCTGGCGGTCGGTGGTGATCTGCACGGTCTCACCCTAGGGCCACCCGCCGACGATCCGGCCACGCATGATGTTCTGGATATGAGTAGGGTGGTCTCGCCCCCGTCCCGATGCCGGATCGAGACCAGGGGAAGGAGGGGAACATGCAGGACAAGGACGGCGCAAGCATGCTCGAGAGCTTCACGCTCGACGAGCGCGTCGCCGAGCTCGAGGTCGTCGACGACCTCTGGTACTTCGTCGTGGGGAGCAGCGGCGGCGTGATCGTCGGCAGCGGCTGATCGCGATCGAGGATTCGGGGCGGGGGCCCACCGATCCTGAGAGCAACACGAGGACACACCATGGCTGAGCCACGCTGGAGCGTCGGCATCAACTTCGACGCGAAGTGCAACGCACGCTGCGCGCACTGCTGCGTCAGCAGCTCACCGGACGCCACCGCCAACCTCGACGACGAGCTCGTCGACCGGATTATGGACGAGCTCCTGGACGATCCGAACGTCCGCGAGATCGGTCTGACCGGCGGAGAGCCGCTCCTCCGTCGGGCGCGCGCGATGTCCGTCATCGCGAGGATCACCGCGAGCGGCCGTGTGGCCTCCTGCGTGACCAACGGATTCTGGGGCGTCACATCGCGCGCCGCCGACCGCGTGCTCGCACAGTTCGAGGAGGCCGGCCTGCGGCGACTCACGCTGAGCTACGACGACTTCCACTCGCCGTACGTCAAGCCGCAGCGCATCCGCAACATCCTTGATGCAGCTCGGGATCGACGCGTCGAGGTGATCCTCAACGTGTGCGTGAGCCGCTCCCTCGACTCGCGCGCACTCCTGGCGGAACTCGGCGAGAGCCTGCACGGGATCCAGGTCACGCAGTTCCCCGTCGTGCCCGCCGGTGAAGCACGATCGCTGCCTGACGACGAGTTCCACCGGCGGCCGATCACGCGTGGGATGCTGCACTGCCCCGGTAACCAGGTCATCTTCCACAACGACGGCAACATCTACCCCTGCTGCTCGCCGCCGATCTTCGACACGCGGATGACCCTCGGGAGAGCCGATGAGCGATCGTTCCGCGAAGCAGTCGACGCCTTCGAACGGAACGCACTCCTCGGGATCATGCAGCGGGAGGGCTTCCAGTGGTTCATCGATGCCATCCGGTCAGTTGCGCCGGCGGCACCGGCAGCGCAGGCAACCGAGGTCGTCTCCGCCTGTGAGCTCTGTTCGCTCATCTTCCGCGACGAGACGTCGTTGGCGCTCATCCGACCGCAGGTCGACGAGTACTGGGCAGCGATCCGTGCGTCCTGACCTGGTCTACGCCGACGAGCGGTGCGAATGCCGCATCTCGGGCAGGAACGCCGTGGTCTTCGATCGCAGACGAAGGACGTACTACCGAGCACCCCTCGAAGCCGTGCCGCCGGCCGTGATCCACGCAGCGCGGCCGCGACCATCGACCGTGCCCACTTGGGCGGCCTGGTGCCTCGTCGGACTCCTGGTCGCCCTGCTCGTGGTGAACACGTTGCTCGTGCCGTCGCTCGATGGTCACCCCCACGTCCCAGAGGTGATCACAGCGGCGGTCTACCTCGCCGTGTCGATCGCTCTGCACGAGGCGAGCCACGTCGCGGCGCTGCGCACCTTCGGTCGCTCGATCGACAAGATCGGCTTCAGGATGAACCACTGGGTCTTCCCCGCGTTCTCCGTCCGCATGAACCAGAGCCTGCTCCTCAGTCGGCAGGAGCAGGTGTGCGTGCACGCCGCCGGACTGCTCGTCAACCTCGTGGTCAACGCGGTCACGCTTGTCTGCAATCGCTGGAGCTGGCAGTCGCCGGCGCTCGACTTCGCCGCGAGTGCGGTCTTCGTCGCCGCAGCGTGGAACGTCGTTCCCTTCCTGAACTCCGACGGCTACCGCGTCCTCCTGTCCCTGACGGGTACCAACGCCACCCGCGAGCTCCGGGCGAACCCGTTCTGGCTGATCAGCCTCAAGATCGTCGGCGTCCTGTTCGTCATCGCCGTCGTGACCCACACCGTCTTCACCTTCACGAGGAGCGCCCTTGCCTGACGTACTCACCATCGAAGACCTCACCGTCCGGCTCGGTCGACGCCTCGCAGTCGACCACCTGTCGCTGACTGTCCAGGACCGTGGCCACGTCATCGGCTTGTTCGGCCAGAACGGCGCGGGCAAGAGCACCCTCATCCGTTCGATCTGCGGCGTCGTCAACCGCTACCGGGGCAGGGTCCGCGGCCCGGTCGGCGGCGTTGCGTACCTGCCGGACGCACCGTTCCTCTACGGCCACCTCCGTCTCGACCAGTGCGTCGCCCTCGCGCAGGACCTCTGGACCGACTTCGACCCGGATCTCGCCCGAGCGATCTTCGCGGAACTCGGCCTGCCCGATGACCTTCGGATCCGTCGAGCCTCGAAGGGCATGTCGGAACAGATCCACCTCGGACTCGTCCTCAGCCGGCGCTGCCGTCTCTACGTGTTCGATGAACCCCTCGCAGCCGTGGACCCGTTCACTCGCGACCGTCTGGTGGGTCTGATCAGGGAGTACCGGTCACCCGGCTCGACGGCAGTGATCTCGACGCACCTCGTTGCTGGCCTGGAGGAACTGTTCGACGAGGCGGTCGTCGTGCACGACGGCAGGCTCGTCCTGCACGACGACGTCAGTGCGGTCGCTGAGCGCGGCGGTCTCGAGACGCGCATCAAGGAGGTGATCGCGGCCGATGCTCTGGCTCGTTGAACTCCGGAAGCACCTACCCCTGTTCGGCACCGTCTCCCTCGTCACGACGTCGATGGGAGCGGTCAGGGCGCTGAACCCCGATGTCCTCACCCTCCAGGTGATCCAGGCGCTGTGTGTGCTGCTGTGCTGGACAGCGACGACGATCTACTCCGCCTCGGTCGTCTTCGCCTTCCTCACCCTCGGACGAGACCTCCTCTTCCACCTGAGCACCAGGAGCCGATGGCAGCTCGCCGGTGTCAAGCTGAGCGTGCTGGCGGTGCTGCTCCTGGTCCAGCACGCGCTGACGCTCGTCTGGCAGGTGGCCGACCTGTCGAAGTCTGCCGGTCCCCACGTTGGAGCAGCCATCGGCTACGTAGTGGTCGCGAAGATCGTGTCCATCCTGGTGTTCCTGTGTTCCGTGACGCTCGTCGCAACGCTGGCGAAGACGTTCCGTGGTCGGGGCGGCGCAACCACGTTCTTCGCGGGCGGGATGCTCGTCGTCGTCGCAGCGCAGGCGATCGTGCTGTGGAGGATCGGCGCACCGAACACGCACGACTTCTTCATCGGTGTGGGAGGGGATGTGTTCACCGTGAACCTGTACGCCAACATCCTGCCGCTGACGCTCACCGGACCGGGCGACGGGTTCCTGCCGCCGATCACTGGGCTGTCCATCCTCCTGAACCTGCTCGTTGCCGTCACCCTCGCAGGCACGTGGGCGGTCTCGGCGAAGGTGCGGAGGTTCGACTTCCTTCCGCTGTGACCTGCTCGTCAGCGGAGTGCGCTCCTGACAGCGGCTCACTCGCCACTCGCTCAGCGAGCGAACCCAGACGCCGGTTGGTGCCCCGTAAGCTGAATGTCGGTGCAGTCGACGAAGCTGACGGCACAGGGGTGAGAGGGTGCAACACGTGTCGTTGATCGACGTCGATTCGACAACCGCCGACCGAGCATGGCCGAACGTGGCTCCCGGAAGCGTCGTCCTCGTCCGCGACGCCGAGTGGCTCGTACTCTCGACCGCGCCGACCGGCTCCGGTCTCCTCGTCACCGCGCAGGGCTTGTCCGAGCTCGTGCGCGACACCACCGCGACGTTCTACAGCGACCTCGACGACATCGAGCCACTCGACCCCGCTCAGGCGAAGGTCGAAGCAGACGAGTCGTCCGGCTACCGTCGTGCGAAGCTCTGGCTCGAGGCGACGCTGCGGAAGACCCCGGTCCCGCTGCACGAGGACGCTCTGACCGTCAGCACGCAGATGCTCGCAGACCCGCTCGACTACCAGCGCGCGGCGGTCCGCAAGGCCCTCGACCGCGACAACCTCCGTCCCCGCATCCTGATCGCGGACGCCGTCGGCCTCGGCAAGACGATCGAGATCGGGATGATCCTCTCCGAGCTCGTCCGTCGAGGTCGGGGCGAGCGCATCCTCATCGTGACGCCGAAGCACGTCCTCGAGCAGATGCAACAGGAGATGTGGACGAAGTTCGCCCTCCCCTTCGTCCGCCTCGACTCGCTCGGCATTCAGCGCGTGCGACAGAAGCTCCCCGCGACCCGCAACCCGTTCAGCATGTACAAGCGCGCGATCATCTCGGTCGACACGCTGAAGCAGAGTCAGTACCGCAGCCACCTCGAGAAGCAGCGCTGGGACGCCGTCGTCATCGACGAAGCACACAACGTCATGAACAACACGACGTTGAACGGCGAGCTCGCGTCGCGCCTGGCCCCGCAGACGGACGCGCTCATCCTCGCGTCCGCGACGCCGCACAACGGCAAGAAGGACTCGTTCGCACGGCTCGTGCGCCTGCTCGACCCGACCGCGGTCACCCCCGACGGTGACCTGATCGAGGACGAGGTGAAGCGGCTCATCATCCGCCGACACCGGCACAGTCCGGCCGTCGCGATGGAGGTCGGCGCCGACTGGATGGAACGTCAGGAGCCGAACAACGTCCTGGTGGCGCCGTCTCCGGCGGAGGCGGCGATCGCCAAGGAGCTCTCCACGGTGTGGCTCCACCCGCAGGGCGGGCGAACCCCGTACTCGGGCGAGAACGCGTCGCTGTTCCCCTGGACCCTCGCGAAGGCCTTCCTGTCGTCGCCGAGCGCCCTCGACGAATCGGTTCGCGAGCGCCTGAAGCGGCTCCGCAAGGGCGACGCCGTCAGCGAAGTCCGGCGAGAGATCGACGCGCTCGAGCGACTCGAACAGCTCACCGTCACCGCGCTGAACTCCAGCTCCGCGAAGTACGACGCCCTGCTTCAGCACGCGAAGGACATCGGCGTCGGCCCAAAGTCCGAGGAACGCCTGGTGGTGTTCTCCGAGCGGGTCGCGACCCTCCACTGGCTCCGGCAGAAGCTCGCGAAGGACCTCAAGCTGTCGGACAAGCAGATCCGGGTGATGCACGGCGGGCTGACCGACCAGGAGCAGCAGGAGCTAGTGGACAGCTTCAAGCAGTCCGCCTCCCCCATACGCGTGTTGATCACCGGCGACGTCGCGAGCGAGGGGGTGAACCTCCACTCCCAGTGCCACGAACTCGTGCACTTCGACATCCCTTGGAGCCTCATCCGCATCGAGCAGCGGAACGGCCGCATCGACCGGTACGGCCAGAGGCACGCACCCCGGATCACGACGCTGCTGCTCGACGTCGACGACGACGAGTTCTCCGGAGACGTCCGCGTGCTCACGAAGCTCCTCGAACGCGAGACCGAGGCACACACCGCGCTCGGCGACGTCGCATCGCTCATGGGTGAGTACAGCGCGGCCGCCGAGGAGTCCGCCATCCGCGACGTGCTCCTCCGCAAGCGCAGCTTCGACGACGCGGTCCCCACCGTCGAGGCAACGCTCGAGGAAGGCGACGACATCACCCGGCTGATGGCGGAACTCGCCGCCGAACAAGCCGACGAGAGCAACCGGGACCCGGCGCACAAAGCCGAGCACGAACCCACAACCCCAGGCCACCACGACAAGGCGGACATCGGGACCGGCCTGTTCTCGGACCTCGTCTCGTTCCTCGACACGGCGTTGGCCGAACGCTTCACCACCCCGACTGCCGACGCACGACACGGTGGCGTCGCGTGGTCGCGCACCAACGCGGTCGCGCAGCTCGAACCGACCGCCGACCTCCGCCAGCGCCTCGAGGTCCTCCCACAGACGTACCTCCGCGACCGGCGCGTCACGGAACGACTGCTCCTGGCGACCACACCGATCCAGGGCAAGGCGGAGGTCGTCAACGCGGTCAACGACAAGTCGAGCCCCTCGACCTGGCCGCACGCGCACTTCCTCGGCCCGCTGCACCCGGTGCTCGACTGGGCCGCGGACAGTGCGCTCTCCCGACTCGGCCGCAACCGCGTGTACGCCGTCCGCGGCGCCGTCGACCACCCCGTCGTCGTCGTGCATGCCACCCTGACGAACCGCGCCGGCCAGGTCGTCGCCGGGTCGTTCCTCACCGTCGACTTCCCCGACATTGCGGAGCACTCGTTCCACTTCACCCAGCCGCACGCCGACGCACGCTCCGCCCTGGCGCACGTCGGGTTCACCTCCGAGATCAAGACCAATGCGGGAGCGGTCGACGCCGCACCGCTGCAGCACCTCATCCCCGTGGCCGTCGAGGCCGCCCGCAACCAGGCGGTCCAGCAGATGGAGGCCACAGCAGACGACATACGCCGTCGCGTGCACGAGTGGGCAGCACGGATCGACGACTGGCAGGGCGCTGCCGCGGAACAGGCACAACTGCGCGGGCTCCGCGAGCACCGAGACCGTGTCGACGACGAATCGAAGCTCGTGGACCGCATGACACCGAACCAGCACTTCGTGCGCCCCCTGTTGGTCGTCGTCCCGCAGGACAGCCCGGCAGCCCCCGAACACCCTGGAAGCGAGCACTGACCCGTGGGAACCCTCACCTCGGAAGCGATCGTCGTCGGCGAAGACTGGATCAGCGAGCACTACCTCACCACCGACGCGAAGTCGCAGTCCTTCCAGAGCCGCGTGCTGGAGCGACGTGCGGCTTGGGACGCCGAGGACGCGGGTGGCGGCCCGTCCACACGTGCTCGCTTCACAGCGAAGCGCGCCGAGCTGATGGGGCTGCTGGCAGTCGTCAACCCGGAGGGCGTCGACGACGCCGCTGACGGCCGGGAGGCCCTCCACGCGCTGTCGACGCAGCTGCGGTCCGTCCTCGGGTACGTCCAGGGCGTCTTCCACCTCGGCGAGACGGGTCCGGTCCGGCACGTCGCCATCCACGGGCTGGAGGACGGAGCGCCATTGGCACTGATCGACGCCAAGCCGGTCGCGCAGATCGAAGATCTGCTCGCCAAGGACGGCGACACGCTGCTTTCGAGCTGGGCGCCGAACGATGACGACCCGAAGCCGCTGACCTCGGTGGTCCGCGCGCTGTCGGTCGTGTTCGAGGGGACGGCGAAGTTCGCGCTCGTGTTCGCTGGCCGCTGGCTGCTGGTCGCCGAACGGGACCGGTGGTACGAGGGCCGCTACCTCGCACTCGACCTGCAGCTCGTGTGCGAGCGCAACGACGCCAAGCGCGGCGGCGAGATCGATCGTGTCCTGACCTGCGTGGAAGCGGCATCACTCGCCCCCGACGGTGACGGCGACGTGTGGTGGACCGGGACGCTCGAAGACGCGGTCAAGCACACCGTCGGTGTCTCGGAGGACCTCCGCGAGGGTGTCCGGGAGTCGATCGAGATCATCGCGAACGACGTCGTGCAGCGCCGTCTGGAGCAGGGCCTCGAGCCCCTGCCGAAGGAGCAGGCCCAGCCGCTGGCGAAGCAGTCGCTGCGGTTCCTCTACCGGATCCTGTTCCTCCTCTACGCCGAGGCCTCGCCCCAGCTCGGCGTCCTGCCGGTGAACGCGCCGGAGTACGAGAACGGCTACAGCCTCGACCGTCTCCGGGAGCTCGCGCTCGTCGTGATCGAGAGCCCGCAGGGCGAGCGTGCGACGCACCTGTACCAGTCGCTCGACGTGCTGTTCCGCCTCGTGGACCGCGGCCACGCGCCCGAGGCGAGGGATGACGACGGGGCCGAGCCGGGCCTCCGGTTCGAGAGCCTGCGCGCGGACCTGTTCAAGCCGGAGGCGATCGCCCTGATCGGCGAAGTCGGTCTCAGTGACCGGAATCTGCAGCAGGTGCTGCGTCGGCTGCTCCTGAGCAAGGAGACGAAGGGCCGGGACCGGGGGTACATCAGCTACGCCGACCTCGGGATCAACCAGCTCGGTGCGGTCTACGAGGGCCTGATGTCGTACACGGGCTTCTTCGCCGAGGAGGACCTGTTCGAGGTGGCGCCGAACGGCGATCCGTCGAAGGGCTCGTGGGTCGTTCCCGTCGGACGCGAGAGCGGTATCGAGTCGCACCACTTCGTGACGCGCGAGGACCCGAACACGGGTCAGCCGAAGCGCGTGCGGCACCCCGCGGGCTCCTTCGTATACCGCCTCGCTGGTCGCGAACGCCAGCAGTCGGCGTCGTACTACACGCCGGAGGTGCTGACGCAGTTCACGGTGTCACAGGCACTCGAAGAGTTGCTGGACCAGGACGGCCAACGGACGAGCGCGGAAGACATCCTCTCGTTGACGGTCTGCGAACCCGCGCTCGGCTCGGGCGCGTTCGCGATCGAGGCCGTCCGTCAGCTCGCGGAGCAGTACCTGAAGCGCCGCGAGGAGGAGCTCGGCGAGCGCGTTGACCCGGACGACCGGCCGCGCCAGTTGCAGAAGATCAAGGCGGCGATCGCGCTTCACCAGGTGTACGGCGTCGACCTCAATGCGACAGCCGTCGAGTTCGCCGAGATCACGCTGTGGCTCGACACCATGTCCGAGGGACTCGAGGCCCCGTGGTTCGGCCTGCACCTCCGTCGCGGGAACTCGCTGATCGGAGCCCGCCGCGCCGTGTACGACAAGTCATCGATCACGAGCAAGGCGTGGCTCAAGCAGGTGCCGCGGGACGTCCCGCTCCGCAACGAGGTCGAACTCGGCGAGGGCCAGCTCCGCGCGTCGACCGCCGGTGCCGTGCACCACTTCCTCCTGCCTGCTGAGGGTTGGGGCAGCGCGGTCGACGCGAAGGAAGCGAAGGAAGTGGCGCCGGAAGCGCTCGCGGCGTTGAAGACATGGCGACGCGGGATCCTGGCGAAGCCGACCTCGAAGCAGATCGACCAGCTCATCGCGCTCGCCTACCGAGTCGAAACGCTGTGGAGCCTAGCCCGGCGCCGACTGATTATCGCCGAGCAGGAGATCCGACGCGACATCCCGCTGTGGGGCCGCGAGCGGCCGGAGCAGCCGCGGAAGCCTGTTGTCTCTCGCGAGGAGATCGAGCGGACGCTCAACGATCCCGACGGGGCGTACCAGCGACTTCGGCGCGTGATGGACGCATGGTGCGCGATCTGGTTCTGGCCGCTCACGGACACGCTCACCGACGGGGCGAAGCCACCGACGCTCGATGAGTGGATTGCGACTCTTCGCGAACTACTCGGAGAGCACACGGTTGCGAAGCCGAAGGAGGTTGCCCACGGCCAGATCACCCTCGGATCATCGCGATCCGGCTGGGAGGCACTCAACGACGAGGAGCGCGATGACCGCGACTTCGCGAGCGCACGCCATGTCGAAGACGTGCTCCAGGACCACTCGTGGCTCGCGGCGACGCAGCATGTCGCTGAACAGCAGGGCTTCTTTCACTGGGAGCTCGACTTCGCGAGCGTGTTCGAGCGCGGTGGGTTCGACCTGCAGGTGGGCAACCCTCCTTGGGTGAGGCCAGATTGGGATGAGGCTGCCATGCTCGCGGAAGCCGATGCCTGGTGGGCGCTCACCCCGAAACCACCCACTGCCGACGCAGAACGGCGTAAATTCGAAGCGCTGAACGACGCCAGCTTCCGAGCTGAATTCTTGGATAGCTTGACGGCCGTCGTGGCGACGAGGTCCGCGGTGTCGGCGTGCACGGAATACCCTCTGCTCGACGGACTGAGACCAGACCTCTACCGCTGCTTCATGGCACGGACGTGGGGCCACAGCAACCGTTCCGGAACGATCGGGCTCATCCATCCGGAGTCGCACTTCACGGACGAAAAGGCGGGCCCTCTTCGAGCCGCTACGTACCCCCGCTTGCGGCGCCATTGGCAGTTTGTCAACGAACTCCGACTGTTCGAAATCCACAATCTCGTTACCTATGGCATCCACGTGTACTCGAGTTTCGGCGAAGTCGACTTTTCTCAAGCGACGAGCCTTTATCACCCTCAGACCGTAATCGGATCGCTCCGCCACACAGGAGAGGGGGAAGAACCCGGTCTGAAGGACCGTGAAGGCAACTGGGACCTCCGGCCGCACAAGTCCAGGATCATTACCGTCACCGAAGAGACGCTCTCTACGTGGCACGCGGTTCTCGAGGACGAGTCGGTTCCGGTGCGACGAACGCGGATGGTCTACGCTGTGAACCACTCCACTGCCGCCGTGCTCGACAAGCTCTCAAAGAGTGTACGCATTGGCGACCTCGAACTCGAATATTCCGCCGGATGGAATGAAACGACCGACTTCAAACGCGGCTTTTTCAAGAAGGAATGGGGGTCTACTGCGACGTGGGACGACACCATCCTCCAGGGTCCGCACATCTTCGTCGGCAACCCGTTCTACAAGTGGCCGAACGAGAGCATGTCGAGCAACAAGGATTGGTCATCAGTCGACCTCGAGACACTCGCCCCTGACGCGATGCCAATCACCGCTTATAAGCCAGCCGGCAACCGCGCCGCCTACGATGACGTATACACACAGTGGGGCGTCCAGAGGCATTCGGCCAGGGACTTTTATCGTGTCGTCTGGCGCACCATGGCCGCAAACACCGGCGAACGGACACTCATCCCAACGATCATGCCGCCAGGAGCTACGCATGTGGATGGACTATTTTCGGCCGGCACACCCGCCGGGGACCCAGCCCGCCTTCTGACCATCGCCGGCACAATGATGTCTCTCCTCGCCGACTTTTGTATCCGAGTTGCCCCTAAGTCGACTATCCGCGCAGGAACAGTAGCGAGACTACCCGCAGTCTCCAATCCGGTATTGGCTTCCGCCATCAACCTGCGTGTTGGCCGTCTGGTCTGTCAGACCAGGGCCTTCAGAGACCTTTGGGCATGCGCTTTCGAGACGCGTGCGGTCGAGAGCGCTAGCAACATCAATCTTGGCGAAAAGGCGCAGCAGACCGAGTGCCTGGGCGCTGAGTGGGATTCGTCAGTGCCCCTTCGGCGCGCGTTGGATCGACGTCAAGCACTTGTAGAGATTGACGCCATTGTCGCCCTCGCTTTCGGGACGACCGCGGACGAACTCTGTAGCGTATATCGCACCCAGTTCGCCGTGTTGTACGGCTACGACCGCAACGTGTACTTCTACGATGCGAACGGCCGACTGGTGCCGAACGAGGTCCTCAAGGTGTGGCGTCAGAAGCAGGACGCGATCAGTGAGGAAGAACGGACCGCGACGAACGCATCCGGCAACACCTACACGTACGAGCTGCCGTTCCGGACGCTCGATCGCGAGGCCGACATGCGCCAGGCGTACGCCCACTTCGAGAAGCTCCTGAAGGACGAAGCATGAGCGAGCTGCTCCCCTCCGTGCAGGCCGGCGAGATCACGAAGGGACTCGTCGACTTCCTGACGACGACGTTCGCGCTGTCCGAGCCCGAGGCACAGACGACGCTGCAGCAGTTCCTCCAGGACCCGGAGGACGGGATCTTCCGAGGTCCCTACGTCCGACTTCGCCTGCCGTTCCGCGCGGCAGATCCCGGCTGGGAGGCAGCCCTTGAGTGGACTCCCCCAGTTGCCCCGTACGGGCACCAGGCAGAGGCGATCGCACGTCTCTCGAGCTTGGAGACGCCCGAACACGACCGTCCGCAGCCGACGCTCGTCACGACCGGAACCGGGTCGGGCAAGACCGAGGCGTTCCTCTACCCGATCGTCGACCACGTCCTACGCGCGAAGCGCCAGGGCATCGAGGGGATCAAGGCGCTCATCCTCTACCCGATGAACGCCCTGGCGAACGACCAGGCTCGGCGCATCACCGACCTGATCATGACCGACTCGGCACTCGGCGGTATCCGAGCGGCGCTCTACGTCGGCGAAGAGGGCCCACAGCGTTCGGCCGTGACGAAGGACGGGCTGATCACTTCCCGTCCCGCCATGCGGGAGCAAGCGCCGGACATCCTGCTCACCAACTACAAGATGTTGGACCAGCTGCTGTTGCGTCCGTCGGACGCGACCCTCTGGGACCAGAGCGCCACGAGCCTCCAGTACCTGGTCCTGGACGAGTTCCACACGTACGACGGCGCGCAGGGGACGGACGTTGCGATGCTGCTGCGCCGCCTCGGACTCGCGCTCAAGGGGCGCTGGGCAGACGACCAGTTCGACGATGCGGCGCGGCAGCGCGCGCTCGGCGTCGTGACGCCGGTCGCCACATCGGCGACGCTCGGTGACGGGAGCGACCCGAGCGCGATGATCGCGTTCGCGAACACGGTGTTCGGCGGCGGGTTCGACGCGTCGAGCGTCGTCACAGAGACCCGACTGTCCGTCGATGAGTGGGCCCGCGAGGCCATCGAGGCGGTCGAGGAGCTGGGCCTGGCACCGGTTCCGCTGATCGATGCTCGCGCCGCGCAGCTCCAGGAGCAGCTCTCCGGTCATCGGCATAGCCCGGAGGAGATCACCGCGGCGGTGCTCGAGCTGCTCTACGTCGCGGTGGAGGACGAGGACGGGCAGGAGCGCTACGCGGAAGCACTTGCCTCGGCGACGGACGCCGCTGACCGGCTCGAGCTCGAGTTCACCCTCGTGTTGGCGCACCCGTTCGTCCGCTCGCTCGTGATCGCGAGCGAGCAGGCGACGTCGCTGGCCGAGCTCGCGCGGACGCTGTTCCCCGACGAACTCGTCTCAGGTGAGCGGCCGGCGGACCGGGACGACGCCCGCCGCACCACGATCGTGATGGTGCTCGCCGCGCTCAGCCACCTCCGCAAGGAGGTCGGACGCCGGTCGGTGTCGGTCGACCTGCACCTCTGGGTCCGCTCGCTCACGCGCGTCGACCGGGCGGCACAGGCGCTGCCCGAATTCCGCTGGGCCGACGACGGCGAGCTGCGCACCGACACTGGTGTCGGGCCGGCCGGCGCTGAGATCGCGCCCGCCTTCCCCGCCCTCTACTGCCGACACTGCGGTCGCAGCGGCTGGGGTGTCGAACTGGCCCCGACCGGCTTGGACCTGGCGCAGACCGATGCGAACATCCGCCGGAACCACGCCACCAAGCAGTCGAAGAGCCGGTTCCGAGCGCTCATCCACGCACCCCGCGAAGGAGAACTCGCCCTCGCCGGCGAGAATGACGACGATGGCCTGACCACCGGTCCGTGGTGGTTCCGCGTCGCCGACCGGCAGATCACCAGCGAACGCCCGCCCGCGGACGACGAGGGCGTGGCGGTGCCGGTCCTGACGCTCACCGGCAACGACGCCGACGACGAGTCCCGCGACGACGTCTGCCCCAACTGCGGCAAGACGAACGGCATCCGCTTCCTGGGCTCGGCGATCGCCACACAGCTCTCCACGGTGGTGACGACCTTGTTCGGTGATCGGCACCTCGACGTCGGTGAGAAGAAGGCGCTGGTCTTCACCGACAGCGTGCAGGACGCCGCGCACCGCGCAGGCTTCATTCAAAGCCGAGCTCGGGTCTTCAACCTGCGGAACGCCGTCCGACAGGCGGTCGTCGAAGAGACGACGCTCGACGACATCCCGGCAGCGATGATGGCCGCCGCGCGGACGCCCAGCGAGCGGTACCGGCTCCTCCCGCCCGACCTCGCCGAGCGGAACGGCTTCCGCGGGTTCTGGGACACGGATAAGGCCGTGTCAGCAGTCGTCAAGAAGCGGGTGCAGCGCAGACTCGCCTTCGACCTCGCGCTCGAGTTCGGGCTCGAATCGCGGGTCGGACGCACGCTCGAGGAGACCGGCAGCCTGGCCGCGCACGTCGAAGCGGGGCCGGCAACCCGCCTGGAGGCAGTGGGTCGCGCAGCCGTCGAAGGTCTCGAAGTCGCCTGGTCGCTCGACGACACCCGTGACGGGCTCCTCGACGCCGCATCCATCGTCCGCTGGGTGCGCGGCACCCTCGAACGGCTGCGAGAGCGCGGCGCGATCGACCACCCCTGGCTGGACAAGTACGTCGAGAACGACGGCAACCGTCACTGGGTGTGGGGCGGCCGGCCGAGGCACGAGGGCATGCCCGCCTTCCCACAGGGGCGCGAAGCGCCCGCCTTTGCGCGGGTGGGCAAGAAGACGACCGGCGCGCGTGAGTCGGCGCTCGACACGGTCACCTCGTCGCAGAGCTGGTACGCGCGCTGGACGGCTCGCTGCCTCGGCGTCGTGCCGTCTGCGGGCGAGAAGCTCGCGCGACGGCTCTTCGAGACGCTCGACCGCGAGGCGATCGTGACGTCGCGGCCGATCGCTGGTGGCGACACGCGTGCCTACGGACTCGCGCCGAGCAGCATCATCATCACGCCGGTCGTCAGTGACGGCACCGGGCAGACGCTCGTGTGCGACACGTGCGAGACCGAGACACCGTCCGCGCGCACGACGGTGGAGCAACTCGCCGGCGGCCCGTGCACCATGGCGCGTTGCCCTGGCACGCTGCTGCGGAAGGACGCTGCGCCGGAGAACTTCTACCGTGATCAGTACGACAACGGGAAGATGCGCCGTGTCGTCGCTCGCGAACACACGAGCCTGCTCGAGGACAAGCTCCGGCTCGACTACGAGACCCAGTTCAAGAACAGCGACGCGCAGCCGGACGCTCCGAACGTCCTCGTCGCGACCCCGACGCTCGAGATGGGCATCGACATCGGTGACCTGTCGACAGTCTTCCTCGCGGGACTCCCCCGGACGGTGTCGTCCTACCTGCAGCGTGTCGGACGGGCCGGACGTCTGACGGGGAACGCCCTCATCCTCGCGTTCGTCCTCGGACGAGGAGACCAGCTGCCGAAGATCGGTGATCCGACCTCCGTGATCAACGGCGCGGTCCGTCCACCCGCGACCTACCTCAATGCGGTCGAGATCCTACGACGGCAGTACACCGCGTTCGTCATCGACCAACTCGCTGCCGCCGGAGCGATCCCGGAGATCCAGTACGCGCCGAAGGTCCTCGGCGATTCCGCTGCGGGCTCGTTCCTCGACCTGGTCATCAGCCATGCGGAAGAACACGCGGAGGAGCATCTCGCTCGCTTCACCGGCGCGTTCGGATCGTTGAACGAGGACGTGATCGGTGGGCTGTCCGACTGGGCTCGGCCGGAGGGTGCAGCCGAGCGGTCGAGTCAGCTCGCGCGGACGCTGCTCGACGCGAGCCTGCACTGGAACCAGGAAATCGAGCGGATCCGGATCCGGATCGGGACGATCGAAGAGTCGCTTCCGGAACTCAAGCGTCTCGCCGAGCTGACGAATGAGAGCGAGGACGTGTCCGCCGCCAGGGCAGCTGAAGCCTCGTTGCGCCTCGCGAGGAAACAGGCGGGGCAACGGCGGACCGAGTTCTGGGTCGCGGCCCTCGAGCGGTACGGCGTGCTCCCGAACTACACGCTGCTCGACGACCGCGTGCAGCTCGATGTCGGTCTCACCTGGATCGACCCCGAGTCCGGTGAGTTCGCGGAGGAACAGCGGAGCTACGAGCGGGGACGCAGCCGGGCGATCAGTGAGTTCGCACCGGGCGCCCACTTCTACGCGCAAGGCCTCGACGTGACGATCGATGCCGTCGATCTCGGGACCGACGGTGAGCAGGTCCGAACCATGGCGTTCTGCCCTGAGTGCGGCTTCGCCCGCGACCTGGAAGAGGGCGCGGTTGCCACGTGCCCGCGGTGTTCGAGCACCGCCATCGCGGACGTTGACCAGCGCCTCCGGGTCGTCGAGATCGAGCACGTCTCGGCCGAGGTCCGCCGTGACGAGTCGAGCATCAGCGACGTCAACGAGGAGCGCGACCGCGTCCGTTTCACCGTCCAGCTCGCCGCAGACCTCGACGACGCTGACGTGTCTGCACAGTGGTACGTCGACGAGGTCGGGTTCGGGTGCAAGTTCGCGCGCTCGATGACGCTGCGCTGGGTGAACCTCGGTCGTGCCGGGCTCGGCGCGAGTCGCTTCGTCGCCGGATCGGAGCACGCCGCTCCGCTGTTCCGCGTCTGCAAGGGCTGCGGGAAGCTCGACCGGGAAGGCGACACGAACAACGCATGGGAACACCGTGCGTGGTGTCGCTTCCGGAAGGACCGGGCCGAGCACACGGACACGATCGCTCTCACGCGGACGCTCACGACGCAGGCCATCGTGCTCCGTGTCCCGCCGTCGATGACCGTCGGCGACGCCCTGTCGATGCCGAGCCTGTCCGCCGCGATCCAGCTCGGTCTGCGTGAGCTGATCGGCGGCGACCCCGACCACCTCCAGCTCGCGACCATCGTCGAGCCCGTCCCTGGTGAGGACGTGAACAACCTCGCGCTGCTGATCCACGACACCGTGCCGGGTGGGACCGGCTACCTCGCCGACCTCGCGGACCCAGCGCGCATCCGCGAGGTGTTCGAGCGGGCCCTGTCCGTGCTGGATCGATGCGACTGCGCAGCGGACCCGGTCCGAGCGGCGTGTGACAAGTGCCTGCTGCCCTTCGCCCCCGGCGGCGACGTGGGCAGTGTGTCGCGCACGAGCGCGCTCCACAACCTCCAGGTGTTGCTGCAGTATCGGGACGGGAGCGCGTCCGAGTGGTCCACGACCGAGGTCGACCCGGGCGTCCAGGATCCGGAGTCCCACTTGGAGCAGTGGTTCCGGAAGATGTTCAAGGAGCGTGTCACGGCGCTCGGCGCCAGTCTCAAGGAGATCCCGGGCGAGTGGGGGTCGACGATCCAGGTCACGCTGCCTGGACAGCATCGGACGTGGTCGTTGCGGCCACAGCAACTCGTCGGAGGTACGCGGCCGGACTTCGTGCTCGAGGCATCCGGAGCGCACGTTCCTCCGGTCGCGATCTACACGGACGGGTTCGCCTACCACGCATCGCCGGCGCATCTGCGACTGGCTGACGACGCCACGAAGCGCCAGGGCCTGCGCGATCTCGGGTACCGCGTCATCGCACTGACGTGGGACGACCTGCGCCGTCTGCGGGACGACGAAGCAGAACCCGATCTCGACGTCTACGACCCGTCGATGTCCTTGAAGTTCACCGGGCCGTTCCAGCTGACCCCGGCGGACGTCAATATGCTCGACGAGAATCCCATCACGACGCTCATGGGCTGGATCCAGAGCCCTGAGGACGCTGCAGCACGGACCGAGCGTCTCGCCGATGCGCTCCCGATGCTCGCGATCCCCAAGAGCAAGATGGTCACTGAGAACCGGTCCATCGTGGAGCAGGCACTCGCACTCGCGCTCGACAGGACCGGACCGCTCACGGCGGGCCCGACGTCCTGGGCGCTCCGGTCCGCGCACCTCGCGATGCTCGCGCGTCGTCCGGTGGGCGTGACGGGAGCGACGCCGCCAGAGACAGCGCTCGTGCTCGACGACGGGCCGGAAGCCCTGACCGCACCCGGATTCCGGGAGGCCTGGCAACGGTGGCTGCGGCTGTCGAACCTGCTCGGGGCACGCTTGGCGAAGCCGGTCACGATCACGACCGCCAGTGCCGCCGCCAGCGTCGCGGTGGAGCCGACGTTGCCAGTCAGTGAAGAGTCCCGCACGGATCTGACCACGGAATGGCAGGAGCTGATCGCGCTGGCCGAACCGGACGAGGCAGCGGTCCTCGAGAGGCTCGCGGAACTGGGCGTCTCCGTCCCCGTCCTCGGTCACGAGACGACCAGCGGCATTCCCGTCCCGGTCGCGTGGCCAGAGGAACGCATCGCGCTCGACGCGCTGCTGAGCGACGCGGTCCGCGACGACCTCCTCGGCGAGGGCTGGACCCTCGTGTCCCCCTCGGACGATCCTGCACTCCTTCGAATCCCGCGCCATCGGAAGGACTCCTGACATGCCGTTGCTCGTCATGGCGAACATGCAGCAGAAGCTCGAGAAGGTCGTGCAGCTCAAGCTGTTCGCCTTCATGGCCAAACTGCAGGCCGACGACGCCCTTCCCGGCTTGCACATCGAGCCGATGGTCAACGCTGCCGACGCGCGCGCCCGAACGGGCCGTGTCGACCAGGGGCTGCGGGCGGTGCTCTACAAGATCGAGGTGCCCTCCGGGCCGACGACATACGTGTGCGCGGGCGTGTACGAGCACGATGAAGCGATCAAGATCGCGAAGTCGCAGGTGCTCCGCGTCAATCCCGTGAACGGTGTGGCGGAACTGATCGCTGCCCCGGCGCCCGCTGCTCCGGCTCAGCAGGCGAACCGCTGGGTCCCAGAGACGCCGCCAGAATCAAAGCCATTCCTGGAGCAGTTCGGGTACACCGCCGAGGACCTGACGAGTTCCATCGGCTTCGACCTCGAGACCGCCGAACGGCTCCTCGCGTTCGCCGCTGAGGACGAATTCCTGGCGTTCGCGGAATCGCTGCCAAACCAGTGGCAGCAGAACGCCGCGCTGGGACTCGCGGTCGGCGATTCGATCGACGGGATCAAGACGTCACTCGGGCTCGGCAGCGACGAGTTCGACGCCACTGTCCCGCCGGCGGATGGACGCCCCGCGGAGGCGACCCCGAGTGTCTCGCTGGAGCAGGCCGAGGCGTCGGAGCTCCTCGAATCCCTCAAGCGCCCGGCGTCGCAGATGCAGTTCACCTTCGTCGATGACGACGAGGAGCTCCGCCGCGTCATCGAGGGCGGTGACTTCGGAGCATGGCGCGTGTTCCTGCACCCCGAGCAGCGCGCCTACGCGACGCGCACCTACCAGGGTCCGTTCCGCCTGACCGGAGGCGCCGGTACCGGCAAGACCGTGGTCCTGCTGCATCGAGCTCGAGAACTCGCGGCGGACGCGGACGCGCGTGTCATCCTCACGACGTTCACCAGGACTCTCGCGAGCATGCTCGACCGAGACCTTCGACGTCTTGACCCGCGGCCCTCGCGTGCAGCGCAGCTGGGCGAGACCGGCATCCTCACCGCCGGGATCGATCAGCTTGCGCATGCCGTCCGTGACACCGCTGAGCCAGACGGGTGGGAGCGGGCTTCGATCGACGCCATCGGATGGGACGCAGAGCGTTCCGCGTCGTTGGTCTCGAACTCGATCGGCTGGGACGAGGCGGTATTCGATGCCAAGCCCGACCTACCGAGCGAGCTGCGGTCGCCCGCCTTCATGGAGAGCGAGTACCTCCAGGTCGTCCTGCCGAACGGCGTGACGTCGAGGGCAGACTACTTCGCCGCTCGACGCCCCGGCCGCGGAGTGGCGCTCGACCGTGCGAAGCGCGCACAGGTGTGGTCCGTCATCGAGCAGTTCCGGCGCAACGCACGAGCACATCGCCGGCTCTCGTGGGCGGAGCTCTCGTCCGTGGCGGCCGCGTACCTCGACGCTCACCCCGAGGAGCGCCCCGCTGACCACGTCCTCGTCGATGAAGCCCAGGACCTGACGCCGAGCCACTGGACCATGCTCCGCGCGCTCGTCGGCGAGCACGGCAACGACCTGTTCGTCGCAGAGGACTCGCACCAGCGCATCTACGGGCAGCGGGTCGTGCTGTCGCGTCTCGGCATCAAGATCGTGGGCAGGTCACGACGTCTGACTCTCAACTACCGGACGACGCAGCAGAACCTGCGGTATGCGCTCGGCGTGCTCGAAGGCGGCGAGTTCACGGACAGCGAGGGAAGCCCGCAGGACGAGCAGGGCTACCGGTCCGCACGACTCGGACCCGAGGTGCGGGTCCGAGGACACCAGACGCCGTCAGCGCAGTACGACGGCCTGGCGCAACAGCTCAAGGATTGGAGAGCTGCGTCCAGCGATGTGGAGTCGATCGCGGTGCTCGTCCGGACGAAGGGCGCGACCGAAACCGTGGTCCAGCAGCTCGCGACGCGCGACGTCCCCTCGACCGAGAAGTCCGCACGTGACAAGGTGCGGGTGATGACGATGCACAGCGCCAAGGGATTGGAGTTCTCACGAGTCGTCCTGTTCGACGTGTCTGCGGGCGTTGTCCCGAACAAGCTGGCGCTGCAGCACGCCGCGCCTGAGGAGCAGGCCGACGCCGAGCTCCGGGAGCGCTCTCTGCTCTACGTCGCCGCAAGCCGCGCGCGCGACGAACTCGTCGTCAGTTGGCAGGGAGCGCCCTCTCCGCTCCTGGCACGGTGATGGCCAGATCGTGGTGATGGACGAAGCGGCACTCACGCAGATGGTCACCTCGCTCGTCCCGACGATGTCGCGGAGCCTGGCCGAGCAGTTCAACGTGTTCCGGGTCATGCACCACGGCACGCACGAGAAGCAGTTGTCGAACGTGTTTGCCTGGCTGTTGCGAGCCGACGCCACGCACCATCTCGGGGACACGTTCCAACGCATCCTGCTCTCCCGTGTCAACTCGGCCCTTCCTCCGAGCGAGCAGCTGCCGCTCACCGGGTTCCGCGTGCTGCAGGAGGTCGACACGACGATCGCTTCCGCACCCGGCAAGGACATCGCCGACATCGTGCTGCTGCGGGACGACGCAGCGGTCATGATCGAGAACTTCGAGACGTCGGACGGCCACGGGCACGACTACGAGAACTACCGCACCTACGGCAGCGCGAACGGACGACGGAGCGTCGTCGTCATGCTGTGTGCACGTGAGGAACGCCAGCGCCTATCAATGGGCTGGGAGGACGCGGTCGTCATCACATACGCCGAGGTACTGGGCGATCTACGGGCGCATCTCGATGCAAACCGCCGGTGGCGTACCGACAACCCCCGGCAGGACGCGTTCATCAACGAGTTCGTCGACCAATTCGTGGAGGGACCACAGGCGATGACGCTGCATGACCAGTTGACGTTCATCAAGACGATGTGCGAGACGGGCGAATCCGCTCGGTACGGGCGACGCCCGAACGACGTCGTCGCGAAGGAGTTCGCTGAGCAGATCGCCCAACACGCGCAGCGGCAGTTCGAGGACGGCCGGCGGACGCTCGGCTCGGTCAAACGTTCCTTGCGACAGCACGCCGATCGAGTGGTTCGCCGAAGGGTCAACGAGCTCCTCGGCGGTGAGGCGGTCCGCTCCGTGTCGGCGAACTACCAAGGGCAGTGGGAGTGGAGCTCGACGCTCGTGACAGCGGACGGTGAGCCGAACATCTTCCTGGAGTTCGGGCCGACAGCCGTGACGGAGAACGAGCGAGCTCCGGAGCCCGTCAGCCACCCCGACTACTCGAGGGTGTTCGTCACGCGGCAAGCAGGCGCGGGGATCGACCGCATCGTGCAGACCGACGTGACGCTCGAAGAGGTCCTCGCGGGGCTCAGTCCGGATGACAATCGGCTCGTACTTGTTGTCGTATCGCTGGTCGGAGGGACTGACCGGTAGGCATTGCAGGGATACGCCCTGCCCACCGGATCATCGCGGATGCAAGTCCCCCAGTTTCGCCATGTCAGCTCGATGCGTTGGACCAATGTGCGGGGAACCAGGCGTCCGGCTGCACCGTGCAGACGTAGACCGGTTCACCATCGACCAGCGTGGCCATCGTGCCGGCTTCGTCCACCTTGAAACGCCCGCCGTTCGGACGGACGCTCCGCATGACTTCCCGAAGCGCGCACGTCGAGGCCTCACCGATGTAGCTCGCGAGGGTCCGACGGCTGTACAGCGGAAGGATGTTGCCTTCCGTGTCGAGCTGGTAAGCCGCGCCGGTTTCCCAAGCCGCTCGTGCTCGGGTGCCGGCGCCAGGTTCAGATCCATGCACGGGGCTGACCTCAGCGGGCGTCCAGTCGCGCTCTGACGCGATGCTGCTCTCATCGTGTGGACCTGTCCGATCAACTACGTCGTCAGCGTGTGCGCGGCGCCAAGCGCTCACGATCTCCGCCGAGATCCTCCCGCGTTCTCCGACTGCGAAGCCGTTCGCTCTCGCCCAACGGCGGAGCGCTGGGACGGGCGCGGGGAGCAGAGGCGCGAAGCGTGCCGCGCGCTCAGAACTTCGCTGCCCGCCTGAACTCGGGATCACCGCCGTTGACAAAGCTGCGTCCACATCCGTGACCAGCGCCTTCTGGGGTACTGCCTCTTCGCCAGTGCTCCGTGCTGCAGGGGGCTCCAGATGATCCGTCGTGGGTTGCTCAGATGCAACAGCTGCCTCCTCGAGAGCAGTGTTCGAAGAGCTGCCCTCCTGAATGGAGAGTCGTTCGGCCGAGTCGTCTGAGGCTTCGGCGGCGGGGGCATCGTGAGCTCGAAGCCGTTCGAGGCGCTCGGTCTCTGCGTGGACCTCCCGCACGCGGACCAGGTCTGCTGCCTCTGCTGCTCGCTCCTTCATCATCTCGAGGCGAGCCCAGAGGGGCTTCATCGCCTCCTCAGGGTCCAGGTAGTACTTCGAGGCACGGATTCGCCAGAACGACCAACCCATCCGTTCGAGAACGCGTTGGCGACGTACGTCGTCGTCCCACTTGTCGGGCCCGTGGAACGAATCCCCGTCACACTCGACCGCGAGACGCTCACCCGGTGCGACGCGCACGACGAAGTCGAGGCGGTAGCTACCGACGCGATGCTGCGGCTGGACGTCGTGACCTCGGTCCAGCATCTGCTTCAACACGTCGCGCTCGAACTTCGACTCCGTCAGCTCGTAAAGACCCGAGGTCTGGTCGCGACGCAGATAGCTCTGGGCGTACTCGATCATCGCCCGGCGGTGGTCCTCGTGATGGAGCGTGGATGCGTCCATGCTGTGGAAGATCCACAACTGATCCTGCGCGCGCGACGCGGCAACATTCGCCCATTGCGCGTACCGCAACGTCGTCGCCGCGAACGATGCGTCGTGTGCAACCATCGAGACGAACATGACGTTGCGCTCGTCGCCCTGAAAGAGCGGCGGGTTCCCGACCCGCACCCGACGGCGTTCGAACTCCTCGTCGCCGATCGCTTCCCGGATCATGTCCTGCAATATCTGCGCTTGCGGGCCGCTCATCATCGTCACGACGCCGAAAGTGAGGCCCTCGTAGGACGGGTCCTCCGCGCACTGAGCAACCTGGGCCGCAATCGCCTTCGCCTCGTCTGTGTTGACACGGCTCGAACCTCGTTGCACCGAGATCGCATCCTCGACGTGCACGACCTTCAGCGGGTCACCGATCTGCGGAACTCGCACTTCCTTCAGCGGAAGGATTGCTCCATTGTAGTAGCGATTCGAGAACTCGATGATTTCCGGCACACACCGGAAGTGTTCCCTGAGCGCAATCGTCGAAGGGAAGGCACGGCCAGAGATCGAGTAGAGGGAATCGTCGAGAGTGAGGAGCTTCGCTTCGGGAATGCTCTTCAGATGCTGGTCCTGCAGCGCTGCGATGCGTTCCGTAGGGTTTCCGACCCGCTCCGGGGTTGTCTGTCGGTCGTCCCCGACGACAACGGTCTTCTTGCCGAGCGCGAGCACTCCGAGTGACAGGAGGTCGCACTGCGACGACTCGTCCACCACGACGACGTCGAACAGATCGGAAACCCGCGGGTCGAAGTTTTCCATTACTCGGTAAATGGGCATGATCCAGATCGGGACAGCACCCATTGCCGCGGGCAGCGCCTCGCGCGCCGCTGCTTGGAAGCGCGGAGCGTTTTTACCGGTGCCCTTCCCTACGCGCTTGACGGCCGAGAGCCAGGTCTCGAGCGCTCGACGTTTGCGATCTTGGAAGTTCTTCTTCAGCTCGACACGCGCAGACCGACTTGCAAGGTCGACGATTGCCCGACGCAGCTCAATCGCGTCAGCGTGCGACCGTGTCATCAACGACTCGGTGTCGGTCTCGGCGTGCAGCGAACTCAACCACGTGCGGGCCCTCGCCCGTTCCCAAGCTAGCGGAGCAAGCTCGGCGTTGCCGACGACGGCCGACTCTGCACGCGTCTCACGTATGGAGCGCACCCACGCCTTCGCACCAGCGCCCTCGATGCGTTCGGCCAGTTCCTCTGCTCGGAGCACGCGCGCGCGGACCTCGATCAGGCGGCGTGTCTCTTCGACGGCTTCATCCCACTTGTCAGGGGCCGCAAGTTCGAGCGCATCCAGGAGTATGTACCACAGCGGTGAGGCGTCCTCTGCGGCGCGTTCACTTCGGATCCGGGACTCGAGCGCTTCGAGCTCAGCCGTCAATATTCGTTCTTCCAGCCGAGCGCCCGCTCGCTGGAGCACTTCCGCCGCGCTCGTGAAGAACTCGGAGGTGCCGACGGCCGACGGCACATGTCCGATGAAGTGCTCGACCCGCTCCGCGAGGAGCGGGTACGCCTCCGACCACCATCGTCCGACAGTGTCGACCCGAGCGGCCAGATGGTCGGCGGTGAACAGGAAGGACCCATCGAGCGGCGGCACCGGAATCCCCACGGCTGCGTATGCCTGCGTCATCCTGACATGAGCCTCACGCAGAGCGACGCGCAGAGCGATCTGAACGCCGACGAGATCGAGTTGCGCCGAGGTCGTCACCGGGAAGGAGTCGACGGTGGTCTGAGTCGCGAAGTCCCTGAGCTCCTTCGCTGCGAACATCGACAACTTCTTGCCGGCGGCGAGCCGTTCGGCCCAAGCGTGCACCATGCTGAACTGGACAGTGGGGTCGCCGTCGGGTACCGCCACGACGTGCCCAGCCATGCGCATTGAGAGATCGCGAGCTTCGCCGATCTTCTGCTTCACTCCAGGCTGGTGTCCCGCGACCCAGATGTGTCGCTGATCGCCACCTCGCACTGCCGCTGCGAATGGGTTCTCCCAGTCGCCCGACAGCTCTCGGACCGTCGCAGCAGCTCGCCGGAGATCAGCGACCTCTCGATCTACGATCTCAACTGTCAAGCCGTCGACCCTGTCGAGCCGAAGGCCCTGATCCTCCAAAGTGGTCACCCGCGCCCGCAGGTCTTCGAGACGATCGAACTTGGCTCGAAGCTCGGCGCCGCTGGGCAACCAGTGCGCGTCCGGCAGATTCAGGACAGCTGCCCGGCTGTCGTCCTCAGAGATCCCGCGCACCAACTCGATCAGCTCGGAGAACTCCTCTACAGTGACCGGGAAAGCTGTGTGGACGGGAATCCGATCGGAGATCACGTCGAGTTCGCGATCGCGAGCGAGCCAGGCTGCGACCTGAGGTGCCTTGCTCGGCCCTTCCGGTAGTTCGTACTCGCGCTGCTCGCTCTGCAGCGCTCTGACGAGGGAAGCGTCAGTCCGGGCCACTGAATCGCGTAGTTCGTCGACCCTCGCCGCGATGTCAGCGATCCGTCGCTCTTCCCGAGGGACGTCGAGCGCTGAGAGCGAGTCTTGCATCGACTGAGCCGCAGTCCGGAGATCCTCCAGGGCCGCGGGGGTCGACCCCAAGACCGCGAGCGAGAGGTCCCGCAGCTCCACCGGGATCTTTTCTCGCAGAACGGACAACGCCTGTTCCTTCTCAGCGGTCACGAGGACCCGTTTCCCCTGAGCGACGAGGTGAGACACGAGATTGACGATCGTGTGGGACTTGCCGGTGCCCGGCGGGCCTTGGACCGTCACTCCCCGCGACGTCGCGAGTTGTGTCGCAATCCGCTCCTGCTCAGCGTTCGCCGGCAACGGCATGAGCAGACGGTCCGCCGTCCCGTCATTCGCGGTGAGCTCGTGGCCCTGTCGCAACAGGGCATCATCAACCCGATCGCGATCTGCCACGACCGAGGCGAGACCTTCCGGAAGGAACTGCTCACTCCGGATCTTCTGAGCGAGCTCGTCGTAGAAGCGCTCCTGGCGAAGGGGCCGCTTCCGGATGAAGAGCACCCAGCCATCGTTGATCACAGGTCCAGCGCCCATCTCGGCGAAATCCGCGGATTCCGTCAGCGTCGCATCGACACCGAGGGGCGCCGCGATCTGTTGCCGGACGGCGAGGCGCTCTTGACTGTCCCAAGGGTCGGGAGGCGTTTCCCGCAGGACAGAGCGAAGCTTCACCAGGCCGTCTCGGCCATTCAGGTCAGTGCCCTCAACGCTGTCGAGCTCGAGTTCTACCGCCTGCTCCGGAATCACGCGGATGACGGAGTCTTCTGGCCCTAGCTGAACCGACACCGGAGTCGTGAGCATCGGCGCAATGATCTCCGTCTCTCCGTCACGCGCAGACATGACCACATGGCCCCATACGACCTCATGCGTCGCCGACGACGCCTCCGCCTCGAGGTGTAGGTCGTATAGCGCAGAGTAGAGCTCACGGGCGGCGAAGGACGGCCGGTTGGCCTGCGCCCACGGGGACCACAATTCAGCGGACCAGACATCGAACTCGACCCGAAGAGCTTGACTCAAGCCGTCGCGGAGTGCTGCGCGAACCTCGCGGGTTTCAAGATCCGGTTCCTCTGGCGGTTCTCCGAGCCGGCGCGTCAGCTGCTCCTCAACACGCTGGGCTGCTCGTTCCTCATCGAGTGCAGGTTTCCCGCTCGCAGATAGAAGGGCCGCCTCGGGCACCACAAGGCCTTCCAACGGCGGCGGAACTTCGAGCGGGGCCGGCGCCGGCACTCGATCGATCGACAACCAAGCGGTTCGGCTGTCGCTCGGTCCGAGGATGACCGCCTGGTGTTCAGGAACAGCTGACGGAAGGATGCACGTCGCGTAACGCCGTACATCTCGCACTGGCTTCGGACCGATCTCACGCGCAACCGCTGAAAGGTATTCGAGAAGGTCGTAGCTCTGATCGAGAACGGACTGCTCGGTGGTGAAGTCACCGTGATCGCGCACCTGCGGTTTCCCCTCTGAAGAAGACTCACCTGATCATGCCAGCTCCGGCCGACACGCTGAGACGTTCGACTACGCAACGCCGTTCTCACCTTGCGGAGTTGTTGGGCAAGGGGAGACGTCCGTGCATTCACCTACGAACGTGTCCCCGGCCGTCGAGAAGCGCCGTGACGCTCGCGTCGCCGTTCGCGAGATCGCGAGCCAAGCGCGACATGTCGTCCACGATCCTCGCGCTCGGCTTGTCCAGGACAACAGCCGAGCGACGGACGACGGGCCCATCGATGAGCATCACTCGCCCGACGGAGTCTGACGCGCCCGCCGCATACACGAGCCGCCCCTCTCCCAACCCGAACCTCCGGCAGTACGCCGCCATCTGGGACAGATCAGCGTTCGGGTACTGCCCGCGCTTCTCGACCTTGTACTTCACGTCGATGCACGCCCGCACCTCCCCGTCGACGAGCCACACCAGGTCCGGCGCGATCTTCACCCTCCCCTCGACGTCGAGAGTCGACATGTACTGCGCCACGAGCTCTCCCCCGTACGGCCGGAACGCCTCCCGCAGCGCAGCCGTCACGAAGTCCTCGAACACCGACCACATGTCGACGAGGAACCCGGCGCCCACGAGTGACCCGGCCCGCTGCTTGATCGACGCGCCCGACAGCACGAGCGACGCCAGCGGCAGCACCGCCGAGTACCGTGTGTTACGACGATCCGACCGCACCGCCGGCACCGTCGCCCCGACCGGGACCACCGTCACCCCGTCGAGCACCCGCACCACGCGCCGCAGCCGACCGACGACGTCGGCCGGCACTCCCGGCAGCCGGAGCAACCGCGTCGCCGCGGTCAGCACGAGCTGGTTCTCCGCGATGTCCTCCACAAAATCGTCGAACGACACCTCGACCGGTAGCGGCTGCCCACCCCGCCGCGTGAGCTGGTCACCGATGCGCCACCGTCCGCGCACCAGCGGCAGCGCATCGTCCCGCGTCACGTACCCGCGCAGCGCCCCTCCTGCGAGTGCCCGCGAGGCCTGCCGCTCGAACGCATGCGCCAGCGCCGGCACGAGGTCCTCGTCGGCCGCGAAGCCGAAATCCTCGTCCTCCCAGATCGCGCTCCCCGCCCGCGCGTAGCCGAGCATCGCGAACAGCCGCCGCACCGGCGTCTTCGGTCGGATCCACACGTCGTGACCGGCTATCCGCACGACACCGACCTTCCGCACACTGCTGATGCGGTACTCGTCCGCCACGAACGTCGGCGAGACGTCCGCGATCCGTGCCGCGACGAGGCCGGCAGCCACCTCACGCGGCATCCGGTGCAGCGTCGGTTGGTCCGCCTCCCGCAGCTCAATCCGCGGTGTCGGCACCTTCGGCCCCGTCCGCGGCGGAGGGCGTCGCCTGGCGACGCAGCGCTGCCAGGCCGTACCGCGCCTCCAGGTCGACTCCGTCGCCGTAGTGGTGCTCCGCGAGGAGCGGCAGGATCTCGTACCGCCACACGTCCGCCAGGCCGTCCGCGTCGAGGTCGCGCATCAGGAACGACGGCCCCACCTTAGCGTCGTGGTCGGCGATGGCCGTGTTGAGTCGCGTCAGCAGGTCCGCACGGTCGTCCTGGAGGCCCTTGGTCGCCGCCCAGCCGGCGAGCACGTCGCGGACGGGGTCGCGTTCCGGGTGCAGCTCGATGAACGCGAAGCGACGCCGCATGGCGGCGTCGAGCATCGCGATCGAGCGATCGGCGGTGTTCATCGTGCCGATGACAAAGATGTTGCTCGGCAGCGTGAACGGCTCGTCACTGTAGAGCAGCGAGATCTCGCTGTCGCGGTACTCGAGGAGAAAGTAGAGCTCGCCGAAGACCTTCGCAATGTTGCCGCGGTTGATCTCGTCGATGACGAGGAAGTAGTTCGCCTCGGGGTTGGCGGCGGCGCTGTCGGCGAGGCGTCGGAGCGGCCCCTTCCGGAGGCTGAAGGCGAGGTTCCCGCTGTCGTCGTTCGCGACGGGACGGAAGCCCTCGAAGAAATCCTCGTACGAGTACGTCGGATGGAACTGCACGATTGTGGTCTCGCCGTCGGTCCCGTCCGTCACGTGCTTCGACAGTGCCTGCGCGAGGAATGTCTTGCCGGTGCCGGGCGGGCCGTAGAGGATGACCTGCTTCCGGCGTTCGATGAGGTCGAGGGTGTCTTGGAGCCAGGCTGCGGGCATGTGGAGGCGGTCGGCCAGGCCCATCGAGACCAGAGGGAATGTCGAACGCGCAGGATCGCCAATCGGCTTCGGTTCAGGTGGTTCCGGAACTGATGGTGTGACCGGCTTCGGGGCAGCCTGATTCTGCCACCGAGATACGAGCGGATCGACGTAGTACAACGCCGGGCCCTTCACCTTCTGCTGCAGGGCGATCGTGATCTGCTGGAACGCGGCATCGGGGTCGTCCTCGGCCTGGCCGTTGATCTCACCGATGAAGGCCGCACGGATGGCCTCCCGGTTGTCCCCCGAGACAACCTCGCCGAACACACCGGGGTGCACGAGGTACAACAGCTCGTTGCGCTGTGTCGGAAAGGACGATCCGGGGAGGCTCTGCACGAAGTCGCGCCAGGCCCACGGATCGTCGAGCGCTCGTGCTCGGTCATCAGCAGGCAAGTTGATCCATCGCACCACCGCTTCGACCACGATGGACAGCGCACGGAACAGCTGTACTGACATACCGGTACCGGGATTGAACGACCACGAGCGGAAGGCGCGCTCTATCTCGGCCGGGATCGTTACCGGGTGTGCCATCAGGTCGAGGAGCGCCGTGACACGTTCACGCTTCTTCCGTTCCCCGGGTGTCTGGAGGGGAAGGATCTGCCAGCAGATGATCTCTGCCATCAGCAACCGCGCATCGTCGCTGGCAGCCGAGAACTGGTTGCGCAGCTTCGACAAGAAGTCATCACCCTCGATCTCGGGTTGCTCCAAGAAGTGCTCGCGCAGCTCCGCGGCAACTTCCGCTCGCCACACAGCTCGTCCCGGTGCGAACACGGAGTCGAGGTCCCGGAGACCACGCTCGACGAAGAGCTGCTCGGTCATCCGAATGGTCTCGGCACGGCTGTCCGGCGGAACGATCTCCGAACGCAGCCGGAGTTCGAGGTCGTCGCGTTGGGCCCTCTGAAAGGCCCGACGACGGTCCGAAAGCTCTCGCCCGAACTCCTCGAGCGACACCTCGGGCTGGATGATCGCCCGTCCAGCATCGGTCACGGTCCACTCACCGCGCCGCGGCTTCTCCATGAAACCGGCGTGCACGAGGGCGGTCGTCCCCCAGAGGAAGTCCGACTGGCCCTGCGGCTGACCAGCGGTGTTGAACTGCTGCTCATCGTCCCCCAGCGGGACGCGCGATTCGACGTGTTCCCACACCTCGATCCGCCGACCGGAGCCGTGATCCGCCAGGTACTGCAGCGCCGCCCGTAGTCGTTCGAGTCGGTTCTCAGTTCGAGTCATCAGATCGTCCCCTCAGACCCGTTGTGTGCGGCCATGCGGAAGGAGACGCGGAGCTTGCTTCGGAGTCGTCCTCGAGCAGCTCGTCCTCGGAGTCGAAAGCCAGAGCACTCGGAAGGGGCAGACCGTACTTCTCGCTGAGGAAGCGCGTCTGGCAGTACCGCTTCGCATCCTCCGCGACTCGACCGAGTACGGCGGAGTTCACGCCAGCGCCGATGACGATGCCGATGACCGGGAGGAACTTCGCTGCGCTCTGGACGGATACGTGTGCTCCTGACGGACCAAGGTGCTTCATCACCTTCTCGAGCGCGGCCAAGAGGCGGTTGTCGGCGCGCAACTTCGCAGACCAGTTGACTCGCCCCTTGACTGCTTGCGCCGCATGGCTCACCTCGCGTAGCGGAGCGGCCTTGCCCGCCTGCGCGAGGAAGGAGCGCCGGACCAGACGCTGGATGAACTCTTGCTCCTCCGGGTCCTTCGCGTCGAAACCGTACGAGTACGCGACCCGAGCAGCGATCGCCGTGCTGAGCACCTGAATGACGATGATGTCGGCGGTGATGGCGGCCGGAAGACCTGCGATCGGGACGAGCGCGAGGGCTCCCATCGTCGCCCCCTCCGCCGCACCGGCCGTTCGCCACTGTAGGGTGTTCGTCGTCAAGAGACGGTCACACGACTTGAGGTCTTGTGCGCGCAGCTCGGTGAAGTGCTCGATCTCGATGTCGCGCTTCCGCGCAAGCTTGACGACCGCCTCCGGGTCGTTGAGTTCGAGCGCCCAGTCGTTGACGAGCTCGAGGAGGGCGGCCGCGCTTTCGATAGCGGGCTTGAGAGCGGCCTCCGTGACGGCGGTGCTCGCCTGACGGATCGGCTTCTTCACCACCTCAGGAACGACGCGAACGACTTGCCCCGCGGCCGAGGAAGCGGCCGCGCCGGTGCGGTCGAGCGCCGTGCTCGCCCAGTTGGGTATTCCGCGGCGATTGTCGCGGCGATCCCAGTGGTTGTGCAGGGCGTCCCACGCCTTCTGCTCGTAGGGACTCATCTGCGGGCTGGCATCCACGCCATCTTCACTTATGAACACTCGCTCATCTTGTCGGACTCGATTCAAGCGGTGCTACCCCCCGATCGAAGGAGTGCGCGTCCACGCAACAAGCTCGCGATCGCCGACGCTCCGACAGCACGCCGCTACGCTCTCCCCATGCCCGAGCGCATCACGTACGTCCAGCTGAAGACCGGCCACGCCCTCGACGCCGGCCCCGCATGGATCAGCCGCGTGCGCTTCACGAAGACGTGGAAGACCGCGTACTTCCACGGCCGCACTCTGGCTCGCGAGCAGTCGTGGGACGCGAACTTCCGCGACGTCGACACCGATGAGTGGTTCTGGCTCTCCGGCCCGAAGCGCGACCGCACCGACGGTACGGCCACGGCGCCCCCGCCGTCGACGACGATGCCCGCGCTGACTACGACGCCTTCCTCGACGGTGCCCCGCTCCCCGGCCGCGAACACGGCTGACCTTCCGGCACGCGCATGGTCGCCCGGCGACCTTGCTCACCGCACCACCCGCCGGACGGAAGACGGCCCGCCGCGCTGCCCCGCGCCTCCAGTCCGTCCCGCCGCACCCGCGTGACTACAGCGCAGTAGCCAACGCCAACTGCCCCCGCACCACCACCGCATCCGCCGCCGGCGGCCTCCCGTACGCCTCCCGGTAGTCCCGCGAGAAGTGCGACGCACTCCGGAACCCCACCGCCGCCGCGGCCTGCGCCGCAGTGTCCCCGTGCACCACCATCCGCCGCCGTGCCTCCCCCAGCCGCGTCCGCTTGAGGTACTGCGCCGGCGTCATCCCCGTCGCCTCCTTGAACCGGGCGAACAACGTCGACTCGCTCACCCGCAGCTCCCGCGCGAGCCGCTCCATCGACCACGCCTCAGACATCCGCCCGGTCAGCAGCGCCGTGGCTCCGGCCACCACCGTGCGCCCGGTCCCGTCCAGAGCCGCCGTGATCCGCGGCGCCTGCTCCGTCTGGAGCAACCGCAGCACCACCTCCCGCGACACGAGCGGGAAGAGCACGGGGATGTCCTCCGGTGCGTCGAGCAGCCCGACCAACCGGGCGAATGCATCCGCGAGCGGCGCCGTCCAGCTCCCCAGTCGAGGCAGCGGCGACACCGCTCCCGCGAGCGACGAAGCCGAAAAAGCAGCAGCAGAACCCGGAGCGCCCGCAGCACCAGCCGGCACCGTCATCGACGCCACGACCTCCCCCACCACCGCCGGGTCAAGCCGCCACACCACGGCGACGAAGCCCTGCTCCCCCGCAGCGTCCACCACCCCGGCGACGACCGGCAGGTCCACGGGCGTGATGATGAACCGCTCGCTGCCCCACACCTGGTCGTCGTCCCCCACGATCGAGCGCTTCCGACCCCGCAGCACGACCGACATCGACGGCTCGTACCGCCGGTCGAACAACCCGGTCGGCTCGTGCACCTTCGACACGGTCAACCCGAGCGTCTCCGCGTGGTGCGCCGACCCGACACGGGCGACGGCGTCCTGCCTGTCCCGCCCGGGGACCGCTGCGTGCGCGGACGCCGTGGCCGCCGCACGGTCGAGGTGCTGCGTGATCCGCTCGTCCACGCCGCCACGCTACCTACGCGCCAGCAACCCCGACAGCGCTCGGCCATTCCGCTGCGGGATCCGGCAAGCTCCTCGCGGATCCGGGCAAGCCGCAGCGACCGAGCGCGCCGGACCATCGACCCATGACCACCACACCCACCGCCCAGACCGAATCACGCACCGCCCTCGTCACCGGCGCCTCGAGCGGCATCGGCGAGGCAATCGCGCGGGAGCTCGCCGCCGCCGGACTCGTCGTCGCCGTGCACGGCCGCGACGAGCAGCGCACCTGCGCCGTCGCCGAGGACATCGAACGCCAGGGCGGCCGCGCCGTCGCCCTCACCGCCGACCTGTCGCAGGGCCCCGACGTCGTCCGCGTCCTCGCCACCGAGGCCCGCACTCAGCTCGGCGGCCACGTCGACGTCCTCGTGAACAACGCCGGCGTCTACCCGGGAGGCCCGACCGAGTCCCTCGACGACGACACCGTCGACGCCCTGCTCGCCACGAACGTCCGCGCGCCCCACGTCCTCGTCGCCGCCCTCGCCCCAGGCATGGCCGAGCGCGGCAGCGGCCACATCGTCAACATCGGCTCGTGGATGGCCCGCGTCGGCGTCCCCTTCATGGCCCTCTACCCCGCCACGAAGGCCGCGGTCGAACAGCTCACCCGCGCCTGGGCCGCCGAGTACGGCCACCGCGGCATCCGCGTCGTCACGGTCGCCCCGGGAGCGACGGCCACCCCGGGCAACGCCGACTCGGCCGACGTCCTCGCCGCGATGACGCAGGGCACCCCCGCGGGCGTCCCGGTGCAGCCGGTCGACATCGCCCGCGCGGTCCGCTGGGTGGTCTCCGATCAGGCCGCGTTCGTCACCGGCGGCACCATCGACGTCGACGGCGGCATCGCCTCCACGCGGCTGGGCTGACCGAGGCCAAGCTGACGGAGCCGACAAGCGGGAGCAACCAGGCCGTGGAGCGCTGATATGCTGCCGGACGTACCACTTCGGGGGAAGGAACACCGTGACGGATGTCGTCATTGACGCGAGGGCTATCCGGGGCATCGCTGGCAAGATCGAACAGAGTCAGACGCAGCTGAGCAGCATCGCGGTCACCGTGCTCGGCATTGCGGACTTCGGCGCAGACGAGGTGCACTCCGCATTCGAGACCGCGCTACGCGTCCAGGCCGACACGATCGCCGCCCTCGAGGCCACCACCGGCGCTGTCGCGAAGCAGGCGCACGGGGTCGTCTCAGCGTTCGAGGACTGGGACGCTTCCCGTGCTCGGGCGGCCCGCCGATGATCGCGGATCCGACCGCCGGTGACCCACGGTCGATTCGTTCCGTCGCACAGCGCCTGCAACAGCGATCGTCGGGGATCCGCTCGGCTTCCAACGAGGTACGCCGGCAGGCGGAGGTCGTCACCGACGGTGAGTGGAAAGCAAAGAACAAGACGTCGTTCGCCGCGGCAGCAGCCGAAGTCGGCGGAAGCGGCGAGCGCATCGCCAGCCACGTCGATCGAGCTGCCACAGTCCTGATCGCCTACGCAACGAGGATCGAGCAGATCCAGTCCGAAGCTCTGACCATCAAGGCGGCTCAGGAACGGAATCACGATGACCTGACTGCGAATGCCCGGGCAGTCGAGAAGCTGCGGGAATCGGTCGCCGATGACGCCTCGGTCCGGATGCTCGGTCTCTCCACGGTGGCAGCCGGACTGCAGGTGTCGAAGGTCGCGCTCGAGCAGTCCTGGCAGAACCTCGTTGCACGCCGCCGGGCGGCTGATGCGGAGGCCGCGGCGAAGCTCGGCGAGTCCGAGGTGATCGGCGCATTCGCGACGAGTGCTGCCGCGATCACGGGGATGACCGACGAGCAGCTGCTCTCCTTCCTCAGCGGCTTGCGACCAGAGGAGATCGTCGCGATCGCCGGGAACACGGCACTCGCTGACCGGCTTCGCAAGGTCGACGATCCCAGGGCTGTTTCGCAATGGTGGTCCGCGCTCGGCGGCGCCGACGGAAAGGGCTCGCGGGATGCGCACTCGGCTGTCCAGGAGGCATTCGTCGCGGCCTTCCCTGCAGTGGTAGGCAACCTCAACGGAGTCGCGTACTGGGCGCGCGACTCTGCAAACAGGATCACCCTGAAGTCTGCGCTCGCCGCGGCGAAGCAGCGAGTGCAGGCATTGGAGGCGCAGCGCAACGGACCCGGATGGTCTCCTGCCCTGGAGTCGCGGCTGGCTGACGCCACGAAGTACCGCGACCAGCTGCAGAACTTCGACGCGGGCCGCAGGAAGCACTACGACCTGAACCGGGAGGGCGTCCGTCAGCTCACGTCCCTCACGCTGGGTCCTCCCCCGCTCGGCGCGATCAGCATCGGCGATCTTGACACCGCCGCGAACGCCACGTACGTCGTGCCCGGAATGGGGACGACGCTGCAGGACTCCACGCGACTCCTCCTCGCTGCAGCAAACCTCCGGAACGCGCAGTCCCTCTTCACGACCGACGACACCGCGGTCGTTGCATGGATCGGTTACGAGACGCCCGGACCGATCTCTGACGGCGACCCCTCGGTCCTGTACGACGGCAAGGCGCACAAGGGCGCCCCGCTGCTCAGCGCCGAACTGGAGGGCTACCGCGCTTCAGTCGGTCCGGACACGAAACTCAATGTCGTCGCGCACTCCTACGGAACGACGATGAGCAGCATCGCCGTCAGCCAATCGCCAGACCTCGGCGTGAACAGCTACGTCGCTCTCGGCTCTGCGGGCATCCCCATCGACGTCCCGAACGCTGCGTCGCTGCATGCTGACCACGTGTATGCGGGTACCGGCGACGAATGGGTCGCTCCGGGAGGGCGCATCGGAAGTGGTCGAAACGATCCTGACTCGTTCGGCTTCGGCGCCGAGCACCTCGATGTGGGTCCCGGCGATGGGCACGAGGGCGTCAATGCTCATGATCCGCTGCGGCACGACGACGACGAGAACCAGGGCAGCTGGGGATACTTCGATGAAGGCACGAATTCACTCCTGAACACGGCGGAGGCCACAACGCGATGAACGTTCTCCCGAAACACGGGGCAACGGCCCTCGTCGTTGCCGCGGTGCTCCTCGTGGGCGGCTGCGCGGGCCAGTCAGCAACTCCACAGACGGCACCAACGACCACTCGATCGGAAACGCGCATGACCCCTGACCAAGTCCGCAGAGAGAGCCTGGCCATCGTCGAGAAGCTCCGCGCACTGGATGCAGCGGCTCTACCGGAGCTTCGGCAGCCGACTGCGACCGAGTGCGGACCACGCTCCGACGAAGGAGTGAAGTTCAGCTGGTCGGTCGAGGGCGCGCCACCCTCCAACCCGCAGGACTACATCGACCGCGCCGAGGTCGTGCTCAAGGAGAACGGCTACTCCACGCACCAGACCACGACCTCGCTCAACGACGGGCGGCCGCTCCACTACCTCGGCGCCGACGGGGAGGGACGCCCGAAGATCGGGCTGGGTTCGAGCGCCCTGAACACCGTCCTCCAACTCTCGTCGGACTGCGCCGAGGGCAACGCCAGCGACTTCGGGTGAGTGCCGCGCTGACGCACTCGTCCTGACGCGCGTGCCCCAGTCACACCAGGTGAACGAACCGCGGCCCCTCGTACCCGTCCCGCGACACGTACGCGGTGAAGTCGGCGAGTGCCCGCACCCAGTGCCCCCGCTCGCCGTACAGCGCCTGGTACACGACGACCGGCTCCTCGGTCTCGACGTCCTTCGCCACGAGGACCACCTCGTACTCCCCGCCCTTGAAGTGCCGGTACCGCCCAGGGGCCACGTTGTCGCTCACCCCGCTGATCGTACCGAGACGGTCACCGAGACCAGCCGCACCGTACTGTCAGCCCTGTGGATCCCCGACTTCCTGGCGCCGTCCGCCGCGCCGCACGCCGAGCGACCTGGGTCGGAGTCGTCGGCGCCGTCGTGGGAGCGGCGATCGGGATCTGGCTGAGCCTCGGCGAGCGGCCCGACGAGGTGCTCTTCCTCGTCGTGGGCGGCACGTCGGCGGTCGGTGGCCTTGAAGCAGCGATGACGATCGTCATCGCGCAGTTCCGGATGAGGAGCATGACGAGTGCTCCGACGGCTGCACTCACCGTCGCCGAGAAGCGAGCCGTCCAAGGAGCGATCTTGTCCCGTGCGTCGATCGCTCCAGATCTCGAACCGAGGGCGGCCGCTCAGGCGCGGGTGCTCGCGGCAACGCTTCCGCTCGCGATGGCGCAGTTCGTCCTCCTGTACTTCGGGATCATCGGGTCGCAGGTCATCGGCCTCGCGTCTGCGGATCCGTTGAACTGGTTCCGCATCGTCCTCATCGCGGTCCTGGCCGTCACCGGTGTCATCGCCTTCGTGGTGCTGCGTCGCAACCTCGCTCGCGTCCGTCGCTTTCTCGGAACGCTCGACACCGACGCAACGAAGGACAGCGTCAGCTCCCCTGCACACTGAGACCTCCGGAGGGCGCTCTCCACGGACGCTGTCGACGGTGGTGCCGCGGCGAGGGTCTTGTGCGACCGTCGCGATGTGGAGCAGTGGGAAGCAGACGACGCGCGCCGCCGACACATGGCGCGGTTCGGCCGACGGGACACCGCACCCGAGCTCGCCGTCCGACGTGAACTCCATCGCCGCGGCCGTCGGTTCTTCGTCGACCGGCAGGTGAGCCGACGCTGTCGGGTCCGCCCCGACCTCGTCTTCCCCCGCGCCCGGGTGGCGGTGTTCGTGGACGGCTGCTTCTGGCACCTCTGCGAGGAGCACACCCACCTGCCGAAGGCGAACGCCGAGCTGCGGCGCCGGAAGCTCCTCGCGAACCGGCTGCGCGACGCTCGGAACCAGGCGATCCTCACGGCCGAGGGCTGGCGCGTCGTCCGCTCGTGGGAACACGACGACCCCGCGACGGTCGCAGACCAGGTCGAGCACGAACTCGACCGCTGGAGCGCCATCGTCACGGGGCACCCGGGGCGGAGGCGATCGTGACGGCACCGTGTCGGAGACGTCCCGGCCCCAGCCCTCAGCGAACATGTCCATGGCCCGCAGGAGATCCCATCCGTCACACCAGGTCACGGTGTCGCGAGCGTCGCCGGTCAGGCGTACGGTCACCGCATGACCGTCGGAGCAGCGATCGCCGTCCTCGTGGGGGTGCTCGCCCTCGCGACCGTCCTCGGCCTGGTCCTCCGACGCCAGACGGGGCGTGCCCGCAGCACGGCTGCACTCGGAGCCGATGACCTCGCTGCCGCCGAGGACTACGGCACCACAGCGACGCTCGTCCAGTTCTCCACGCCCACCTGCGCACGCTGTCCCGCAACCCGGCGACAACTCGACGTCCTCACCGACCGGCACACGGGGGTCCGTCGCATCGAGGTCGACCTCGCCGAACGCCCCGACCTCGCGGAGCGCTTCGACGTCATGCAGACACCGACAGTCCTCCTCCTCGACGCGCAGCGAACCGTGCGGACACGCTTCGGCGGGCCGCCCCGCCCCGCGGAACTCACTGCCGCCCTCGACTCCGTCCTGACCGCCGACTCCCCGGAGACACGATGACCACCACGAACGACACCGCGCGCGGGATCGACCCCCGCTCCCCTCGCTTCGGCGCCGCGATCACGACGGTGCTCCTCGCCGCGACGATCGTCCTCACCCTCGTCCCCGCGACGTGGCCCGTCGGCATCGTCCTGCTCGCCGTGATCGTCGTGCTCTTCGGTGTCGGCGGCATCGCCGGGATCCGCCGCCATCCCTACGGTGCGATCTTCCGCCGGTTCGTCCGCCCGCGGCTCGGTCCGCCCGCCGAACTCGAGGCGCCGGAACCCCCGACCTTCGCGCAGCGGGTCGGCTTGGTCATCACGGCACTGGCCCTCGTGCTGGCAATGGTCGGTGTGCCGTACGCCGCACCGGTCGGTGCCGCGATCGCGCTCGTCGCCGCGTTCCTCAACGCCGTCTTCGACGTCTGCATCGGGTGCCTGATGTACGTGTGGCTCGTCCGGGTCGGCCTGTTCCGTTCGGGGCGACCAGCGGCCTGACGGCCGTGTGTCGGACGGGAGGCGCGGTACCAGCCGGTACCGCGCCTCCCGTCCGTACTGGGCCTGTTCACGACACGTGGACGCGACCGCGACCGTCCCTCACCAGGTCAGTACGAACCGCCCGCGCGTCCCACCGGCGGCCAGCCGCTCGTGCGCCTCCGCGGCCCGCGAAGCGGGCAGCACCTCCGCCACCCGCGGGGTGAGGACCCCGTCCTCCACGGCCTGCCGCAGCTCCTCGAGCAGGTCGAACGAGGTGTACTCCGAGAACACCATGATCCGCTCGAACCGGATGCCGCGGGCGCCGTTGCCCTCCCAGCCTCGGACGTCCGCGAAGAACCCGCCGTCCCGTACCGCGTCGACGACCTCGTCCCGCTGCACCGCGGCGTCGGCGAGCGCGTCGACCCCGTCGTGCTCGATACCCCGGACGGCCGCCGCGAACCCATCACCCCGCCGCACCATGTGGTACGGCCCGAGGGAACGTACGAGGTCCTCGTCCTTGGGTGCTGCGTCGGCGATGACCGTGATGCCGCGCTTCTCCGCGAGCTGCACGACGTAGTTGCCGAGCAGCCCGGCGGCCCCGGTGACGGCGAGCGTGTCGCCCTCCGCCAGATCGGCGCGCGCGAGGATCTGCAGCGCGGTCAGCCCGTTCATCGGGATTGTCGCGGCCTCCTCGATCGACAGGCCTGCCGGGATCCGCGTGAAGGAGCCAAGCGGTGCGACGAGGTGCTCGACGTAAGCGCCGCCGTGCTCGGACAGCGGCAGGGCGATCGCCATGACCTGGTCACCGACCTGCCAGTCATGCACGTCGGGTCCGACCTCGTCGATCACCCCGGCGGCGTCCATCCCGGGCACGTACGGCGGCGAGGCCTCGGACGAGTCCCGCTGCCCCTCACGCACCCCGGTGTCGGTGGGGTTCACGGCGAACGCCTGCACCTTGATGCGGACGGTGCCGGGGCCAGCGTGCGGCTCCGGGACCTCGTGGACGGCGAGGGCTTCGGGCCCTCCGAACGTTTCGACTCCGACGACCTTCATGCCCTCCGGTCTACGCGCGCCGGAGCGCGCGGACTCAGCGGACGTTGCAGGAGCGAACACCCGCGGGAGCGACCGCTACGACACGACTTGTGCGAACTGGAGGACGAGCATCGGCAGGAGCGTGCAGACGCCCAGCAGCATGACGACAGCACACACGGCCGGCACCGCATCGCCCGTCGGCCGGCCGAGCCGCTCCTGCCGCCGAACGCGCAGCAACCCCAGGGCGGGTACCCCGACGCCCATGAGCACGGCGATCACGCCCAGGAGGAGCCTGCCACCGTCGGGCCACTGGCTCGACGAGGGGCCCGACGTGGACAGGATCGACGCCAGTGCCAACGACCACCCGATCAGGAGCGAGACGATGCTGCCCGCGATCCACCCGGTGCTCGCGAGGTCCTCGCCGCCAGGCTGCGCCTCGCCCGGCTGCGCCTCGCTACCCGACTGGCCGACGTCCCCCGGCTGACCCTCACCCCTGGTCCCGCTGTTGTCCGTCGTCATGGTTCCCCCTCGACCTCAGCTCCACGTCCGCACCGCCACCACCACCGCGACCGGCAACGACACGGCGAGCACGATCCCCACGACGATCGCCAGCGTCCGCAGCACCCGGAACCCCTGCTGTCCGACCCAGATCAGGAGCAGGATCGCCGCGATGTAGAGCGGCGGCACGAACAGCAGCGGCACGAAGCCGAGCCCGGTCCACTCGACGAGCGCGCCGGCGAGCACCTCGTACACGGTGCAACCGGCCGCCACCACGAGTGCGACCCACGCGCCGACCGATGCGCGACGTGCTCCAGGACCGACCGTCACGTGCTCACTCATCTTCGTCGTAGCCGTCGCCGGGCCCTCCGGCCAGGCAGGTCGTCTCGACCATCACGTCACCCGAGGTCCGGGTCACACCCGCGTTCCCCTCCGCGAGCCAGTCGTCACCGACCACCCTGATGTCCCACCCGAGCGGATCGGCGTCACGGAGTCCGGCGTCGAGGAAGACCTCGCGGACCGGAGCCAGACGCCCTTCGGCCTGGTCCTGGGGCAGGAGGTCGGCCTTGCGCTCCGCCTCGGTCTGCGGCTCGTCAGCCGCGTCGGCATCGGCGGGGAACGACCACCGCCACGTGTACTCCGTGCCCTGCTCGAGGTTCGACAGCGGGCACCCGCGCGGGAACTGCACGACGTCTCCGCTCTCCGGGTCGCCGCCCATCGCCCGCACGGCGCGCTCCCCCACGTCCGCGAGGTCCTGTTCTGCCTCTGCCTGCGTCCGGCTCGTCTCGCGCGGGGTCAGGGGCTGCGCCCGCTGCTCCTCTTCCTCCGCCCAGGCCTGCCCGATCCTGACGGTCGGGTAGCCGAGCGACACCGCAGCGAGGACCACGAACACCGCACAGCCCACCGGCCCGACCAGCGTCACCGCCCGGTCCCGCCGCCGCTGCACCAGCAGCAGGACCAACCCGGCCAGCGGCACGCCGACACAGACGACCGTGACGACGGCACTGCCGATCGTCTGGCCCGCGAGCGAGTGCGTCGACATCCCGGCACCGTTGTACCCGGCGAGCGCGACGAGCAGCCACGCCACCCACCCGGCGGGCAGCAGCAGCCCGCTCGCCACGATCCACCAGATGCCGTTCCGCCGCCTCGGCGGCGACCACGCGACGTCGTCGACCATCGATCCCCCGTTCCCCGGGACCACCGTACCGACCGACCGGCCGGGAGGCACGTGCCCAGCCCGCCCCGTGCCTCCCGTCCGCACGTGCCGGCCGGGAGGCACGCTGCCGGCCCGCCCCGCGCCTCCCGTCCGCCTCGCGGTCGCCTCCGGAACACCGGCCGACACTTCCGCCTACGCTCGAACGGATGCCCGCACCGCACCACCCTGCCGACCAGCCGCCGTCCCACGACGGGTTCATCCGCGTCCGCGGCGCCCGCGAGCACAACCTGCAAGACGTCGACGTCGACATCCCCCGCGACCGCATCGTCGCCTTCACGGGTGTCTCCGGCTCCGGCAAGTCGAGCCTGGCGTTCGGCACGGTTTTCGCCGAGGCACAGCGGCGGTTCCTCGAGTCCGTCGCCCCGTACGCCCGCCGGCTCATCGCCCAGGGCAGCACCCCGCACGTCGACGAGATCACCGGCCTACCCCCTGCCGTCGCCCTGCAGCAGCGCCGCGGAGCCCCGAGCACCCGTTCGACCGTCGGCACCCTGACGACGCTGAGCAACTCGGTCCGCATGCTCTACTCGCGCGCCGGCACCTACCCCGAGGGCGCCGAGCAGCTCTACTCCGACTCGTTCTCGCCGAACACCGTCGCCGGTGCGTGCCCGCGCTGCCACGGCCTCGGCACGGCACACGAGGTGACCGAGGCTTCGGCGGTGCACGACCCGTCGCTGTCCATCCGTGAGGGCGCGATCACCGCCTAGCCCGGCGCCTGGCAGGGCAAGAACCTCCGCGACGTGACGGCGGTGCTCGGCTACGACATCGACCGGCCGTGGCGGGAGCTCCCGCAGGAGGACCGCGACTGGCTCCTCTTCACCGAGGAGCAGCCGGTCGTCGAGGTCCACCCGAAGCGCGACCGCGTGGCGAAGCCGTACAAGGGCCGGTTCTGGAGCGCGCGGCAGTACACGCTGCACACCTTCGCCGACTCGCAGAGCGAGACCCAGCGGAACAAGGCCCTGCGCTTCGTCGAGTCCGGTCCGTGCCATTTCTGCCACGGCACCGGGCTGACCCGGGCCGCCCTTGCGGTGACGTTCGGGGGCCTGTCGATCGCCGCGTTCAACGCGCTGCCGCTCGCACAGGTGGCCGAGGTCCTGCGCCCGGCAGCCGAGCTGACCGACCCGTCCCCCGCACAGAGCCGGGTGACCTCCGGGGAGCGGTCCGAGGTCGCGAAGTCGATCGCCGCGGACCTGCTCGGCCGGATCGAGGTGCTCGTCGGGCTCGGCCTCGGGTACCTCGGGCTCGACCGTGCGACACCAACGCTCTCGCCCGGTGAGACGCAGCGCCTCCGGATCGCGACGCAGCTCCGGTCGGGGCTGTTCGGCGTGGTGTACGTGCTCGACGAGCCGAGCGCGGGCCTGCACCCGGCCGACGCGGAGTCCCTCGTGCAGGTCCTCGACGACCTCCGCGCGAGTGGCAACAGCGTCTTCGTGGTCGAGCACGACATGGACATCGTCCGGCGGGCGGACTGGATCGTCGACGTCGGCCCCGGCGCCGGGTCGGGCGGTGGACGCGTGCTGTACAGCGGCCCGCCCGAAGGACTCGCGGACGTCCCGGAGAGCGTCACCCGTCGGTACCTGGAGCCCCGGACCGAGCCCGTGCAGCACGAGCAGCGCGACCCCGTCGGCGTGCTCGAGCTTCGCGACGTGACGCTGCACAACCTGCGCGGCGCCGGCGCCGGCACCGGCACCGGCAGCGGCGGCACGACCGGTCGCGGGCTCGACGTCAACCTGCCCCTCGGTGTGATGACCGCTGTGACGGGCGTCTCCGGCTCCGGCAAGTCCTCGCTCGTCGGCGGCGTCCTGCCGGCGGTCGCGACACAGCACCCGCTCGTGACCCGCGTCGTCGAGGTCGACCAGAAGCCGATCGGTCGCACACCCCGGTCGAACCTCGCGACCTACACGGGGATGTTCGACGCGGCGCGCCAGGCCTTCGCCGCAACCGACGACGCACGCGAGCGCGGCTGGACCGCCGGCAGGTTCTCGTTCAACGTCGAAGGCGGCCGCTGCGAGGTGTGCCAGGGCGAGGGCTCCGTCTCCGTCGAGCTCCTGTTCCTGCCGGGCAGCTGGGCGCCGTGCCCGGAGTGCCACGGCGCCCGGTACAACGCCGAGACCCTGCAGGTCCGACGCGACGGTTCGACCATCGCCGACGTCCTCGGCATGACCGTCGACGAGGCATCGGACGCCCTCGCCGACCTGCCCGCCGCCGCCCGCGCGCTGGACGCCCTGCGGAGCGTCGGCCTCGGCTACCTGCGCCTCGGGCAGCCAGCGCCCGAGCTCTCCGGCGGCGAGGCCCAGCGCATCAAGCTCGCGACCGAGCTGCAGCGTGCCCGGACGGGCCACACGCTCTACCTGCTCGACGAGCCGACCACGGGCCTGCACCCGGCGGACGTCGAACTCCTCACCGCGCAGCTCCAGCGGCTCACCGACGCGGGCAACACCGTCGTCGTGGTCGAGCACGTCATGTCCGTCGTCGCGCAGGCCGACCACGTCATCGACATGGGCCCGGCAGGCGGTGACGAGGGCGGTCAGGTGGTGGTCTCCGGCACCCCGAGCGAGGTCGCGGCGTCCGCCGCGAGCCGTACCGCGCCGTACCTGCGGGCCGCCCTCGGGTCCTGACCGGGGGCAGCCCGGTCAGCGGGACCACGGAGGCGAACGCCGTGGCGACCACACAGACGGCCCCATCGCCGACCACACCGGTCAGCGCACCGCACGGACGGGAGGCGCGCGACCAGCCCGCCCCGCGCCTCCCGTCCGTCCGCCACCCGCGTCCACGTTCACTCCCGAGCAGGTCCCGACGGGGACACGGTTCCCCGCGCGGCAACTGACGATCCTGGTTCGCGGAACCCGTGTCGCGCGAACCAGGATCGTCACGACGCGGACGAGATCGAGCATCCCAGCGAGCCGTCCGACGCGCTGGGTGCGGAACGGCTCCGCCAGGGTCGGGCCAGCCGGCTCGGCCGAACGCCGCATCCTCCGATCGGAGGATGCACGTCCGCCCACTCCTCCGATCCGTCGGCGGCGCCGGCCGACGAGGCTGGACGCATGTCCACCTCACCGGCCGTGACGGTCGAGCACCTCACGAAGCAGTACCCCGACGGCAAGCGGGCCGTCGACGACATCTCCTTCACGATCGAGCAGGGCGAGACCTTCGCGCTGCTCGGGCCGAACGGCGCCGGCAAGTCCACCACGGTCGAGATCCTCGAGGGGTTCCGCTCCCGCACCGGCGGCGAGGTCCGCGTCCTCGGGCACGACCCCGCGCACGCCAGTCGCAGCCACAACGCCCGCGTCGGCATCGTCCTGCAGACCAGTGCCGAGTCCCCGAACGTCACCGTTGCCGAGCAACTGCAGCACTTCCGCCACCTGTACCCGCGGAGCCGCCCCGTGGACGAACTCCTCGCCGCGACCGGACTCGAGGCCCAGCGCAACACCCGCATCAGCCGCCTGTCGGGAGGGCAGCGCCGCCGCGTCGACGTCGCCCTCGGGATCATCGGCCGGCCCGAGGTCCTGTTCCTCGACGAGCCGACCACGGGCTTCGACCCCGAAGCCCGTGGGCAGTTCTGGCAGCTGATCCGCAGCGTCCGCGACGAGGGCACCAGCGTCCTGCTCACCACGCACTACCTCGACGAGGCCGCGCACCTCGCGGACCGCGCCGCCGTGCTCGCCGGCGGTCGCCTGCTCGACGTCGCACCGATCGACGCGATCGGCGGACCGGACGCACGCACACCCATCGTCCGGTGGCAGGACGACACCGGAGCACGGCACGAGCGCCGCACGCCCGACCCGACCACCCTGGTCCGGAGCACGACGGCCCCTATGCACGCACTCGAGGTCGTCCGCCCCTCGCTCGAGGACGTCTACCTCACCATGATCTCGGAGCACGCAGCATGAATCCCGCACCCGGCATCCGCCTCGGCGCCCACCGCATCGCGTACGAACTCCGGTCGTACTTCCGCGCGCCGGACTCGGTCTTCTTCACCTTCCTCTTCCCGATCGTCATGCTCGCGCTCTTCTCGGTGGCGTTCAGCAGCGCCGCCGACATCCAGGCGGGCCCGGGCGTCAGCGTCGACTACGCCACCTACTACCTGCCCGGGCTCGTCGCCACGGGCTTCCTGCTCTCCGGCACGCAGTCCCTCGGCGTGGACATCGCCGGCGAGCGCAGCGACGGCACGCTCAAGCGTCTGGGCGGCACGCCGCTGCCGGTCGTGAGCTACTTCGTCGGCAAGATCGGCATGGTCCTCGTGACCTCGATCGTGCAGACCGCGCTGCTCCTCCTCGTCGCGGGCGTCGTCTTCGGCGTCGACCTGCCCACCGACGGCGGTGCGTGGGCCCGGTTCGCCGGTCTCGTGCTCCTGGGCGTCGCCACCGCGAGCGTCCTCGGCATCGCGATCTCGGCGCTCCCCCGCGAGGGCCGCCGCGCCACCGCCACGATCGTCCCCGTCGTCCTGGTCCTGCAGTTCATCTCCGGTGTGTACCTCCCCTTCACCCAGCTCCCTGACTGGCTGCAGACCGTCGCGAGCGTGTTCCCCCTGCGCTGGATGGCGTCCGGGATGCGCTCGGTGTTCCTGCCGGGCGCGTTCGCGTCCGCCGAGCCGGGAGGCGCGTGGCACCTCGGACTCGGAACCCTCGTCCTGGCAGCATGGCTGGTCCTCGGCACCGTCGCCTGCCTCCTGACGTTCCGGTGGAACCGGCGAGACGGGTGATGGGGCTGTGGAGGAACCGCGCAACGGCCGCAGTCGATGGGATGCTGTCGGCATGGACCGGATCACCAGGCACCGCAACTGGGGACTGCACGTCGCGGTCGCAGTCGCCGTCGCGCTCGTGTCGGTGATCGCCGCGACCGACTGGTCGCCCTGGCCGTCACGCTGGCCGGCCTTCGTCGCCCTCGGGTTGCTCGCCCTGGCGTACGTGACGTACGGCTGGCGTGGGTACGACGAGCCCCGCGCCGCAGCGGCGTTCGTGCCGTTGCTCGTGGTCGTCGCCCTCGTCCTGCCCGCGGTCGTCCCGAGCACCGCGTTCATCCAGTCCGTCCTGTTCCCCGTGGCGTGGTGCCAGGTCGAGCGCATCCGCACCGCCGTCTGGGTCTCGGTCGCGATCGGCATCGCGTCGGGCGTCGGCCTGCAGATCGCATCCGGCCCGGACGCCCTCGGCGGCACGGTCCTGATCGAGGCGATCAGCGTCCTCGGCGCATGCGCGCTCGGGCTCTGGATCTTCCGGATCGCCCGACTGTCCGACGAGCGCCGCAGGCTCATCGAGCAGCTCGAGGCGACGCAGCATTCGCTCGCTGAGGCGAACCGCGCTGCCGGCGTGACCAGCGAGCGGGCGCGGCTGGCGCGGGAGCTCCACGACACCGTGGCGCAGGACCTCGCCGGGATCGTCATGCTCACCGAGCGCGCCCGGGGCGACCTGACCGGCGACCGACTCGACCGCTTGCACGACCGCCTCGCCGTGCTCGAGGAGTCGGCCCGAACCGCGCTCGAGGAGTCCCGCACACTCGTCGCAGCCGGTGCCGCCGGTGTCGCGAGCGACGGACTCGGCGCCGCGCTGCACCGCCTCGGCGAACGCTTCGGACGCGAGACCGGCACACCGGTGCGGGTCGAGGCGTCCGACTGCGCGCTGGACCGCGACGCGCAGGTCGTGCTGCTCCGTGTCGCGCAAGAGGCGCTGGCGAACGTCCGAGCGCATGCCGCGGCGTCATCGGTGCAGGTCGTCCTGCAGGTCGAGGACGGCCGCGCCGCGCTCCGTGTCGCGGACGACGGCGCCGGCTTCGACCCGACCCTGCCCACCGCCGGTCACGGGCTCCGCGGGCTCCGCGAACGACTGGCCCTCGCGGGCGGCACCTGCACGATCACGAGCGACGCCGGAGGCGGCACCGTCGTCACCGTGGACCTGCCCACCGGGGCCGAGCCGCGCCTCCCGGCTGTCACATCAGCGCCGACCGAGGTGACCCGGTGATCCGGGTCGTCGTGGCGGACGACCACCCGATCGTCCGCGCAGGCATCGTCGCCCTGCTGCAGGACGCGGACGACGTGCAGGTCGTCGGGCAGGCCAGCGATGGCGAGGGCGCCGTCGCGACGGCCCTGGCGGAGCGCCCCGACGTCGTGCTCATGGACCTGCGCATGCCCGGGTGCACCGGTGACGAGGCGACGGCGCGCATACTCGCCCGCGAGCCCGACATTCGCGTGCTCATCCTCACCACGTACGAGTCCGACGACCAGATCCTCGCCGCGATCGAGGCCGGCGCGTCCGGCTACCTGCTCAAGGCCGCGCCGGAGTCCGAGATCCTCGCCGGGCTGCGGGCGACCGCGCGGGGTGAGACCGCCCTCGCTCCCTCGGCGGCTGCGGCGCTCGTCCGCCGGACGACCGCGAAGGTGCCGCTCGGCCCGGCACTGAGCCCACGCGAGCTCGAGGTGCTGCAGCTCGTCGCACAGGGGAACTCGAACCCCGCCATCGGCCGCGCGCTCTTCGTCAGCGAGACGACGGTGAAGACGCACCTCGGGCACGTGTTCGAGAAGCTCGGCGTGAACGACCGCACCCGTGCCGTGACCCGCGCGATGGAGCTCGGCATCCTTCGCTGAGCGAGGCCGGGCAACGCCCCATGAACTGCCCACAGTTCGAAATGCCCGGAGAACGCAGGAAACCCCTGACCGTGAACGGTCAGGGGTTTCCTGGTGTTGCTGAACGTTGAGTCCGGCGGCGTCCTACTCTCCCACAAGGTCCCCCTTGCAGTACCATCGGCGCTGAGAGGCTTAGCTTCCGGGTTCGGAATGTGACCGGGCGTTTCCCTCTCGCTATGACCACCGGAACACTGTCGACCCAGATCCTGGATCAAACCATTGTTCCTTCAGAGCATTGCTGAAGTATTCAGTTTGATTCCCGATCGTCTGTCGGGAACCACAAAGTGGACGCGAGCCCCCCACCCGAAAGTGTGGGTAATAGTTGTGTTGTCAAGTCTTCGGCTTATTAGTACCGGTCAGCTCCACGGGTCGTTGGTCCCCGCTTCCACATCCGGCCTATCAACCCAGTAGTCTGCTGGGAGCCTCTCACACTCAAGGTGCATGGAAATCTCATCTCGAAGACGGCTTCCCGCTTAGATGCTTTCAGCGGTTATCCGGTCCGAACGTAGCTAATCAGCGGTGCCCTTGGCAGAACAACTGACACACCAGAGGTTCGTCCATCCCGGTCCTCTCGTACTAGGGATAGATCTTCTCAAATTTCCAACGCGCGCAGCGGATAGGGACCGAACTGTCTCACGACGTTCTAAACCCAGCTCGCGTACCGCTTTAATGGGCGAACAGCCCAACCCTTGGGACCTACTCCAGCCCCAGGATGCGACGAGCCGACATCGAGGTGCCAAACCATGCCGTCGATATGGACTCTTGGGCAAGATCAGCCTGTTATCCCCGAGGTACCTTTTATCCGTTGAGCGACAGCGCTTCCACAAGCCACTGCCGGATCACTAGTCCCGACTTTCGTCCCTGCTCGACCTGTCAGTCTCACAGTCAAGCTCCCTTGTGCACTTACACTCGCCACCTGATTGCCAACCAGGTTGAGGGAACCTTTGGGCGCCTCCGTTACTCTTTGGGAGGCAACCGCCCCAGTTAAACTACCCATCAGGCACTGTCCATGAACCCGATCAGGGTCCTACGTTAGACATCCAAAGTGACCAGAGTGGTATTTCAACAATGACTCCACGAACACTAGCGTGCCCGCTTCACAGTCTCCCACCTATCCTACACAAGCCACTCCGAACACCAATACCAAACTGTAGTAAAGGTCACGGGGTCTTTCCGTCCTGCTGCGCGTAACGAGCATCTTTACTCGTAGTGCAATTTCGCCGAGTTCGCGGTTGAGACAGCTGGGAAGTCGTTACGCCATTCGTGCAGGTCGGAACTTACCCGACAAGGAATTTCGCTACCTTAGGATGGTTATAGTTACCACCGCCGTTTACTGGGGCTTAAATTCAGAGCTTCGCCGTAAGGGCTAACCCTTCCTCTTAACCTTCCAGCACCGGGCAGGCGTCAGTCCGTATACATCGTCTTGCGACTTCGCACGGACCTGTGTTTTTAGTAAACAGTCGCTTCCCACTGGTCTCTGCGGCCTTCAACGCTCAACAACGAGAAGTCGTGTCACGTGTCCGGCCCCCCTTCTCCCGAAGTTACGGGGGCATTTTGCCGAGTTCCTTAACCACGATTCTCTCGATCTCCTTGGTATTCTCTACCTGACCACCTGAGTCGGTTTCGGGTACGGGCGGCTGCAACCTCGCGTCGATGCTTTTCTCGGCAGCATAGGATCACTGATTTCCCCTTGACGGGTACGCGTCGGATCTCAGGCACGCAGACGACGGATTTGCCTATCGTCAGCCCTACATCCTTACACCAGGTTCACCTTACGGATACCATCGCCTGGCTCAGCTACCTTCCTGCGTCACACCTGTTCATACGCTAGCCGCACCAGCATGGGGTCGAGCGTTAGACCGGACACCATCACCCCGAAGGGATCCGGATGTACCGGGTTAGGACTCTTAGCACCACTGGATTAGCTTGGGCGGTTGTTCGCCGGTACGGGAATATCAACCCGTTGTCCATCGACTACGCCTGTCGGCCTCGCCTTAGGTCCCGACTTACCCAGGGCGGATTAACCTGGCCCTGGAACCCTTGGTCTTTCGGAGGACGGGTTTCTCACCCGTCTTTCGCTACTCATGCCTGCATTCTCACTCGTGTGGCGTCCACGGCTGGATTCCTCCGCCGCTTCACTCGCCACACGACGCTCTCCTACCACTCCGCACGACTGAACCACGAAGGCTTGTCTGTGTGCGAAATCTACAACTTCGGCGGTGTGCTTGAGCCCCGTTACATTGTCGGCGCGGAATCACTTGACCAGTGAGCTATTACGCACTCTTTCAAGGGTGGCTGCTTCTAAGCCAACCTCCTGGTTGTCTGTGCAACTCCACATCCTTTCCCACTTAGCACACGCTTAGGGGCCTTAGTTGGTAGTCTGGGTTGTTTCCCTCTCGACGATGAAGCTTATCCCCCACCGTCTCACTGCTGCGCTCTCACTCACCGGCATTCGGAGTTTGGCTGACGTCAGTAACCTGTTGAGGCCCATCGGCCATCCAGTAGCTCTACCTCCGGCGAGAAACACGCAACGCTGCACCTAAATGCATTTCGGAGAGAACCAGCTATCACGAAGTTTGATTGGCCTTTCACCCCTATCCACAGCTCATCCCCTCCATTTTCAACTGAAGTGGGTTCGGTCCTCCACGACGTCTTACCGTCGCTTCAACCTGGCCATGGATAGATCACTTCGCTTCGGGTCTAGGACATGCGACTGTATCGCCCTATTCAGACTCGCTTTCGCTACGGCTGCCCCACACGGGTTAACCTCGCCACATATCACTAACTCGCAGGCTCATTCTTCAAAAGGCACGCCGTCACCCCTACAAGGAGGCTCCGACGGTTTGTAAGCAAACGGTTTCAGGTACTATTTCACTCCCCTCCCGGGGTACTTTTCACCTTTCCCTCACGGTACTTGTCCGCTATCGGTCATCTGGGAGTATTTAGGCTTATCAGGTGGTCCTGACAGATTCACACGGGATTTCTCGGGCCCCGTGCTACTTGGGATACACATCCGGCCATGACACCATTTCGTCTACGGGGCTGGCACCCACTACGGCCCGGCTTTCAAACCGGTTCGACTATGATGCGCTGTAACCGCCCCAGTCCGGCAGAACTGAGCGACGTGTCCCACAACCCCGACCATGCAACGCCCGCCGGCTATCACACATGATCGGTTTAGCCTCATCCGCTTTCGCTCGCCACTACTCACGGAATCACATGTTGTTTTCTCTTCCTGTGGGTACTGAGATGTTTCACTTCCCCACGTTCCCTCTACCCGCCCTATATATTCAGGCGGGAGTCACCAGGTCGACAAGTCGCCTGGCGGGGTTTCCCCATTCGGAAATCCTCGGCTCACAGCTCGATTATCAGCTCCCCGAGGCTTATCGCAGATTTCTACGTCCTTCTTCGGCTCCAGATGCCAAGGCATCCACCGTTTGCTCTTAGAAACTTGACCACAAAGATTAAAATTGCGATCGACTCGACACCCGACCACCCCCGAAAAGAGATGATCACCGTCTCGAGCGATCTAAGATGCTCGCGTCCACTGTGTAGTTCTCAACATACGATCGGCACCACACTCCCCGAACCAACCGGTTCGCTTCATGCAGCCCACTCGAAGAACCAAGCAGACTTCCGTCCGCCGGCTCAACCCCCGATCATCACGACCGGGAAGCCTGGTCCCTCAGGACCCAACAACGTGCACCAGCCGACCCGCTCACCCCGACCCCTTCCAACCAGCAAGCTGGCGTACTGAGACCGGAAGCTACGCTCCCGACTGCACTGTCAATGTTCCACCCATGAGCTACCGGCAACCACACTCGGGTTGCATCGGCGCCTGAACCGATCACCTGCAAGAGGGCCGGTCAGATGCTCCTTAGAAAGGAGGTGATCCAGCCGCACCTTCCGGTACGGCTACCTTGTTACGACTTAGTCCTAATCACCGATCCCACCTTCGACGGCTCCTTCCACAAGGGTTAGGCCACCGGCTTCGGGTGTTACCGACTTTCATGACTTGACGGGCGGTGTGTACAAGGCCCGGGAACGTATTCACCGCAGCGTTGCTGATCTGCGATTACTAGCGACTCCGACTTCATGAGGTCGAGTTGCAGACCTCAATCCGAACTGAGACCGGCTTTTTGGGATTCGCTCCACCTTACGGTATCGCAGCCCTTTGTACCGGCCATTGTAGCATGCGTGAAGCCCAAGACATAAGGGGCATGATGATTTGACGTCATCCCCACCTTCCTCCGAGTTGACCCCGGCAGTCTCCTATGAGTCCCCGCCATAACGCGCTGGCAACATAGAACGAGGGTTGCGCTCGTTGCGGGACTTAACCCAACATCTCACGACACGAGCTGACGACAACCATGCACCACCTGTACACCGACCACAAGGGGGCAACCATCTCTGGCTGTTTCCGGTGTATGTCAAGCCTTGGTAAGGTTCTTCGCGTTGCATCGAATTAATCCGCATGCTCCGCCGCTTGTGCGGGCCCCCGTCAATTCCTTTGAGTTTTAGCCTTGCGGCCGTACTCCCCAGGCGGGGCGCTTAATGCGTTAGCTACGACACAGAAACCGTGGAAAGATCCCTACATCTAGCGCCCAACGTTTACGGCGTGGACTACCAGGGTATCTAATCCTGTTCGCTCCCCACGCTTTCGCTCCTCAGCGTCAGTTACGGCCCAGAGATCTGCCTTCGCCATCGGTGTTCCTCCTGATATCTGCGCATTCCACCGCTACACCAGGAATTCCAATCTCCCCTACCGCACTCTAGTCTGCCCGTACCCACTGCAAGCCCGAGGTTGAGCCTCGGGATTTCACAGCAGACGCGACAAACCGCCTACGAGCTCTTTACGCCCAATAATTCCGGACAACGCTTGCACCCTACGTATTACCGCGGCTGCTGGCACGTAGTTAGCCGGTGCTTTTTCTGCAGGTACCGTCACTTTCGCTTCTTCCCTACTAAAAGAGGTTTACAACCCGAAGGCCGTCATCCCTCACGCGGCGTTGCTGCATCAGGCTTTCGCCCATTGTGCAATATTCCCCACTGCTGCCTCCCGTAGGAGTCTGGGCCGTGTCTCAGTCCCAGTGTGGCCGGTCACCCTCTCAGGCCGGCTACCCGTCGTCGCCTTGGTGAGCCATTACCTCACCAACAAGCTGATAGGCCGCGAGTCCATCCCCAACCAAAAAATCTTTCCACCACCAGACCATGCGGCCGGCAGTCGTATCCAGTATTAGACGTCGTTTCCAACGCTTATCCCAGAGTCAGGGGCAGGTTACTCACGTGTTACTCACCCGTTCGCCACTAATCCACCCAGCAAGCTGGGCATCATCGTTCGACTTGCATGTGTTAAGCACGCCGCCAGCGTTCGTCCTGAGCCAGGATCAAACTCTCCGTAAAAAATTACCAACCCACCACCAAAAGCAGCAGGCCGAGTTGATCTTGACTGTAAAGACTGTCCACTGGACAATCAATTCAATCCAAAAGGAATTGTCTCCGACCCGGTCAGCAAACCGACCAGGCACGGGGTCAAAATAATTGGCATTGACAATGTGCACGCTGTTGAGTTCTCAAGGACCAGACGCACCCCCCACTCGACACACCACAGTGCGTCTCATCAGAGGGGCTGGAAGTTCGCTGCCCGGGCGAGACTCGGAAGCGAGCCACTCGGCCGTTCCGTTCTCCGCCTCAGCGGCAACGAGTGATTACTTTACACACGCCCCACCACCACGGCCAACCGACCCACCGCCCGGGCGTGTCGTCCCCCGACTTCCCCGAGAACTCGCGGATGGCGGGGTACCGGCGCGTGCCGAGGACGGCGGGCGGGGCAGACGCAACCCGGGAACGACGGGAGGCGCGGTGCGAACCCGCACCGCGCCTCCCGTTCGACCGATCGTCTGCTCAGACGTCGGTCTCGTCGGCCGCAGCCAACTGACCGCAAGCCCCGTCGATCTCCTTGCCGCGGGTGTCTCGGAGGGTCGTCGGGACGCCGGCGGCGTTGAGCCGGCGGACGAACTCGTCCTGCACGTGGGGCTCCGACGAGGTCCAGACCGAACCGGGCGTCGGGTTGAGCGGGATCGGGTTGACGTGCACCCAGCCCTTGCCGCGGGCGTTGAGCTTCTCGGCGAGCAGGTCGGCGCGCCACGCGTGGTCGTTCATGTCCTTGATGAGCGCGTACTCGATCGAGACCCGTCGGCCGGTCTTCGCGTAGTACTCGTACGCGGCGTCGATCGCCTCGTCGGCCTTCCACCGCGAGTTCACCGGGATGAGCTCGTCGCGCAGCTCGTCGTCGGGCGCGTGCAGGGACAGCGCGAAGGTGAGCGGGATGTCCTCGTCCGCGAGCTTCTTGATCGCCGGTACCAGCCCGACGGTGGAGACCGTGATGCCGCGGGCACTCATCCCGAGGCCGTGCGGCTGCGGGGCGATCATCGTCCGGACCGCCTCGATCACGCGCTTGTAGTTCGCGAGCGGCTCCCCCATGCCCATGAACACGATGTTCGTGACGCGCTCGGCGTCGACGCGGTCCTGCCCGCCCTTCCGCGGGTCGCCCCCGAGCTCACCGGCGGCGATCGCGGCGTTCGCCCGGACGATCTGCTCGACGATCTCGGCCGTCGACATGTTGCGCGTCAGTCCCGCCTGGCCGGTGGCGCAGAAGGGGCAGTTCATGCCGCAGCCGGCCTGCGACGAGACGCAGAGCGTGATGCGCCCGGGGTAGCGCATGAGCACCGACTCGACCAGGGCGCCGTCGTGCAGCTTCCAGAGGAACTTGATCGTGTCGCCCTTGTCCGTCGCCAGGCGTCGGGTCTCGGTGAGGAGCGGCGGCAGCATCCCCGCCACGAGTTCCTCGCGCTGGGCCGCCGGCAGGTCGGTCATCGTCGCCGGGTCCGACGAGTAGTGCGTGAAGTAGTGCGTCGACAGCTGCTTCGCACGGAAGCCGGGCAGGCCGAGCTCCTTGACCTTCTCGACGCGCTCCTCGACGGTCATGTCGGCCAGGTGCACCGGCGGCTTGCCACGCTTCGGTGACGCGAACTGCAGGAGCGGACGCCCCTCGGAGTCCTGGGCCTGGGTCCACCCCTCGGTGCGCGGGCGCACCTGCGGACGAGCGGAGCGCTGCTCCTCGAAGGGGGTGCGGGTCTCGGTGGCCATCACTCCAGTTTACGGGAGGCGCGCAACTCCCCGTGGACGGGTCACTCCCCCGCGGGCAGGAGCCGCGCGAAGTGGTGTGCGTTCGGGTACACCGGCACGATGTCGACCGGGTCGCCGGGGTGCGGTGCCTGCAGCACGACGCCGTCGCCGAGGTAGATGCCGACGTGGTCCTCGTTGTCGAACACCACGAGGTCGCCGGGCAGGGCCTCGGACTGCGGGATCGTCGTGGCCACGGCGTCCTGCGACGGGACGTAGTGCACGAGCGGGATCCCGACGGCCGCGTACGCCACCATCGTGAGACCGGAGCAGTCGATGCCGGAGTGGCTCGCGCCGCCCTCGACGTACGGGTCACCCATGTACTGCAGCGCTGTCGACACGATCGTGGCGCGCTTGCCGCCGGCGGAGAGCACCTTCGAGATGGCGGCCTCGGCCTGCTGCGTGGTGACCCCGTACTTCGTGACGATGGTCGGGTAGGACACGATCGTCGTCGTGGTCGTCATGCCGTCGGTCTGCACGACCGGGACCTCGACGTCGCGGGCGACCGTGAAGGACTGCGCGTCGTACGCGGCGATCGACGAGGACGACGTGCCGTGCGAGGTGGCCTGCGGAGCGGCGTTCGCGGGGACCGCGAGCGTCAGGGACGAGGTGACCGCGATGGCCGGTGCGAGCAGGATCGCCGCGCGCTTGGCGTTCGCGGCGCGGCGGACGTGCCGTGGGTCGGCGGCGCGCTCGGCGCGCAGGGCCGCGGACCGCGAGAGCACGGCGGCGCCGGCGACGGCGGTCGAGGCGACCGGACGCGGTGTGGCGAGCGCGACGGTGCGCGCGGGCTTCGCCGGCTGGACGAAGGAGGAACGGGCGACCGCGGGACCGAGGGCGGCACGACGGCCACGGGGACGACGCGGTGCGGCCGTGTCCGCCACTGCCGGAGCAGCTACGGCGGGACCGGTCGGGGTCGCCGCCGTCCGGGTCGGCGCGGGGGCGACCGCCTCGTGTGCGGTCGACGTGCTGCCGTCGGGGGCTGCGGGCAGGGCGTGACGTCCCATGGTTCCTTCCGGGTCGGCGACAGGGTGATCGACCGACTCGGGAAGATAACGTATTGGTCACGAACCTGTGACCGGCTGGGCAGGGACCCCGGTTCCCTGCGGTTCGTCACAGGCTCGGCGGCTGCGGTCAGCTCCGAGCGAGGTGGTCCCGCACCCGTGCCTGCACGGCAGCGGCCTCGTGGTGGTCCCAGAGCCCGAAGTGCGTGCCACCCGGCAGGGTGACGAGTTCGACGTCCGGAACGGCTGCGGCGGCGCGGGCGCTGTGCTCCATCGGGACCTCGGTGTCCGCGTCGCCGTGCACCAGGAGCGTCGGCACGCGGACGGCCCCGAGCTCGAGGTCGTCGACCGCGCCGAGCACCCGGACGTCGTTGTCCCACCCGGGTCGGTTGCGACCACCGGCGTTGCCGCTCGACGACAGGTCGAGCAGGACCCGGCGGCGTGGCCGGTCGTGCAGGACGTCCGTGACGTGCGCGGTGAGGGCACGGCCACGCAAGGAGCTGACGCCGGCCTCGGCGGTGCGGACGACGACGGACGGCAGGAGTCGCGCGGCGAAGGCGGCGAGCGCCGCACCCGCGCGTGTGTAGGTGACGAGCCACTCCGCGAAGGACGGCGCGGGCGGCACCCACCGGGCCGAGAGACCGGCGACCACGACGAGCGCGCTGACCCGGTCCGGGTGACGGACCGCGAACCGGTAGGCGGTCGGGCCGCCTCCCGACCAGGCGAGCACCGCGACGCGGTCGATGCCGAGTTCGTCGAGGAGCGCCGCGTACCGGTCGGCCTCGTCGTCGAGCGACGGCTGGTCCGGCTCGAGGGTCGTACCCGCGTAGCCCGGTCGGGCGAGCGTCACGACCCGGAAGCGGTCGGAGGGCAGGAAGCGCGCCATCGCCTCTGCGGCGGCGATGCCGCCGGGGGTGCCGTGCAGGACGAGGACCGGGGCGCCGGTGCCGCGCACGGCGACCGCGATCCCGCCGGTCCCGGTGCTCGGTGACGTCCGCTGCATCCCTGCACGCTACCCAGCGCACCATGGGGCGGTCCGGGGCTGCGCGATGGACGCGCCGAGTGCCTCCCGGCCGACCTGCGGATCCGGACAGCCGACGGGCGGCCGCCCGCTCAGCCAGCGTGGGACCACCGTGTCCGCCCCGGGGTCCCCGCCACCGCGATCATCCGCCGCTGCCCGCGCAACGTCTCCCCCGGCGGTTCCCCGAAGCGCGCGGCGTACGCGCCGGCGAACCGCCCCATGTGCCGGAAGCCGCAGGAGGTCGCGACGGCCGCCACCGTGGTCTCACGAGCGTCGGCGAACTGGAGCGCGAGCCGGGCCTTCTCGAGCCGGAGGTCCCGCAGGTAGGTGGTCGGCGTCGACTCCTCCTGCCGTTGGAAGGTCTCCTGGAGCGTCCGCACGCTGGTCTCGGCCGCGGCGGCGATCTCGGCGGCGCTGAGCGGTCGGGCGAAGTGCGCGTACATGTAGGCCTTTGCGCGCTCGAGCGTCGCGACGGGCACGTCCGGGACCCCGCCGTCGGGGTCGGGGCGGAACGCCTCGAGGACGGCCTCGGCGAGGCGCAGGTCGAGCGCGGCCCGTGGGCCGTCCACCACGTCGACGTCGAGCATCGGGGCGGCGAGCTCGCGCAGCGTGCGCTGCAGCGGCGCGAGTCGGGCGGTCGGGACGGCGATCGGGAAGGCCAGCGGCACGGGAGCGGCCGTCCCGCCGACGACCGCGACGGCCTCGACGAAGTCCGCGTCGAAGTGCACCAGGTGCACCGTGCCGGGCGGCGCCGCCACCGTGAAGGGACGACCGGCCGGGCACATCACCGGGACACCCGGGCGGAGGGTGACCCCGTCCTCACGGTCCGGGTCGAGCACGATGCCGCCCTCGACCGACCACGCCAGCAGGTACTGCCGGCCGGGGGCGAGCACGCCGCCGTGGTGCGCCGAGACCGACGAGGTCCGGAGGCTGACGCGCCCGTCCCCGGTCGAGCGGTACCGGTAGGAGAAGGGCGTGTCGCCGTCGGGACGGGACCACAGGTCGCGACCGTCGTACACGCCCTCGTGGAGGGCGCGGGCCTCGCCGGGTTCCGTGCCGCTGTGCACGACCTGGCGGACCGAGGTCCGGCGCTGTTCGATCGTCCGGTCCTCGGCGGGCGGGTCCTGGGTCGCGGTGATCACGTGCGGTCGCCGCGGCCGAGTCCGCGGACCCGCGCCAGGTCGGCGAGCGAGGGCGCCGGGGTGCCCTCCGGGACCGCCCAGCCGCGGCGTGCGGCGCGGCGGAGGTGGCGGTAGGTGGTGACGCGGACCGGTTCGACCCGCTCGTCTGCCTGGTACGTCGACATGTCGTGCTCCCTGCATCACGACCGCCTGGCGTCCTGCGCCGTCCGGAGCGTCGGGGCGGCGTTGCCCACCCTGGCGGCTCCCGCATGGCGTGGGCGCCGGACGATCTCGTCGTGCCGGCGACGGTACGCGCCGCTGCGCGGCGTGACGGGCTCCGGACGCGCAGACCGCGCACTCTGGACGGAACGTCGTCGGGTGCGGGTCCGGTGTGCGACGGACGGGAGGCGCGCGGCGGGCGGCCGTTTGCCTCCCGTCGGACGGTTGCTGGCGGCGGTCCGCGTTGCCGGTCCGGCGGGGATGCTCGCGCTGGTCCGCTTTGCCGTCCGTCGGTTGCTCGCGACGATCCACGTTGCCGGTCCGGCAAGGATGCTTGCGGCCTGCGCCGCCGCGCGGTGCACTGGGCGCATGCACGCGCACGACGAGCCTGACCACTCCCACTCCGCCGCCTCCTCGAACGACTCTCCCGAGGTCGGGACGGCCCGCGAGTGGTGGGAGGCCCGGTACGCGGAACGGGACGGGATCTGGTCCGGCCGGGTGAACGCCGTGCTCGCCGACGTCGTCGCCGGACTGCCGGTCGGGGGCGGGCGGGCACTCGACCTCGGGTGCGGTGAGGGCGGTGACGTCGTCTGGCTCGCGGAGCAGGGCTGGACCGTGACCGGTGTCGACCTGTCCCGGACGGCCGTCGAGCGCGGCGAGCGTGCGGCGCAGGCCGCCGGGGTGGCCGAGCGGACGCGGTTCGTCGCCGCCGACCTCGCGACCTGGGCGCCGGATGCCGAGGAACGGTTCGACCTCGTCACGGCGTCGTTCCTGCAGTCGTGGCCGGTGGAGATCCCGCGCGCGGCCATCCTGCACCGGGCGACCGCGGCCGTTGCTCCGGGCGGGCACCTGCTCGTCACGGCGCACGCCGCACCGCCGCACGGTGACCTGCCCGAGGAGATGCGGGCGTACCGCTTCCCCACGCCCGAGCAGGACCTCGCGGCACTCCAGCTCGACGACGGGTGGGACGTGGTGGTGGCCGAGGGACGGCTGCGGTCGAGCACCGGGCCGGACGGGGAGCGACACGAGACCGTCGACAGCGTGGTGCTCGTGCGGCGGCGACCCGGGCAGGTCGGCGCGTAGCGTCGGGCCAGTGGGAACGGACGGACCGGCGGGAGTGGGCGGCACGCGCCGTGCGCTCGGGTCCCTGGAGGTCGCTGGGGTGCAGGTGGGCGAGGTGCTCGACGGCATGGACCTCCCCAGGGCCTGGGCGCCGCGGCCGTTCGTGCACCCCGTGCGCACCCTGGGCGGCGTGGTGCTGACCGACCGGGGCCCCGACGACCACGCGTGGCACTCGGGTCTGGGGATCGCGTTGCCCGACGTCGACGGCGTCAACTGCTGGGGTGGTCCGACGTACGTGCCCGGTGCGGGCTACCGGTGGCAGGACGACCACGGCGTCGCCACGGTCGAGTCCGGGTCCTGGTCCGTCGCGTCCGGGTCCGGGTCCGTCGCGTCTGCGTCCGTGGCGTCTGCGTCCGTGGAGTGCGGCGCGTCGGACCGGTCCCGGCTGCGGGTGGGGATCGTCTGGCGCAGCCCGGGCGGTGACCCGCTGCTCCAGGAGGACCGCACCCTCGCCTGGGGTCCGGCGCTCGAGGGGTGGCAGCTCGAGTGGACCTCGTCGTTCCGCGCAGCCGGCGGCCGACGGGTGGTGCTCGGCAGTCCGGGCAGCCACGGCCGCACCGGGGCCGGGTACGGCGGCTGGTTCCTGCGCTTCGCGCGCTGCACGGACGTCGTGGTCCGGACACCCGACGGCTCGGGCGAGGACCAGGTGCACGGGTCGGTCGCGCCCTCGGTGTCGTGGACCGGGTCCTTCGACGGCGGACGGGCGCGCGTGCTCGTCGAGGCGCTGGACCACCGCGATCCGTGGTTCGTCCGGGTCGCCGAGTACCCGGCGATCGGCTCGGCCCTGGCCTGGGACGCCCCCACCGTCGTCACTCCGGACGAGCCGCTCGTGCGGTCGTTCCGCGTGACGGTGTCGGACGTCTGACGGTGTCGGACGTCTGACGGTCCGCGGCGGTCGTTCGCGTAGCCTCGCGGTGTGTTCCTGATCTTCGGTACCCGTGGCACCGACACCCTGCTCACCGTGGTCCGCTTCGTCTGCGGGGTGTGCGGGGTCCTGGCGGCGCAGCGGGTGGTGCGACGGACGACGAAGCTCAGCCTGTTCTTCGTGCCGCTGATCCCGCTCTCGCGGTCCCACCGGAACGAGTGCGTCAACTGCGGTGCCGTGACCAGCATCACCGCGGAGCAGGCCGATCGCGCCGTGGCCTGGTCGGACGACCAGCCGCGCTCCTGACGCCGGCGGGCCGTCGTCCGTGCCGTTGCGTGGTGCGGCTCAGTGGGCGCCGTCGAGCGGGAGCGCGTCGCTCGTCGTCCGCAGCCCCTCCTGGCGGAGCTCGAGCTGCGTCACGGCCAGGGCGGCGAGGTCGCGGAGGTTCGCCAGGTCGGCCTCGGACGCCTCGCGCGCGCGGACGTCGAGCACGGCGAGCGTCCCAACCGCGGTGCCGTCGTGCCGGAGCAGGGGGACGCTCACGTAGAACCGGATGCCGAGCGGCCCGGTGACGAGCGGACTCTGCCGCATCTCCGGGTGCACCGAACCGTCCGGGATCACCACGGGCACCGGCACCGGCGCGAAGCCGCTGCGGAAGCTGATGTTCCGAGCCGCCTCGTCGACGCCCTCGGCGATCCACGACTGCGACCACTCGCGGTCCTCGTCGAGCACGTCGACCAGGGCGATCGGGGCGTCGAAGAGCCGTGCCGCCATCGCGACCGTGCGCTGCAGCGACTCCTCGGGGAGCGAGTCGAGGGTGGCCGGGCGGGACCCGGCGGGTGCCGCGTCGCCCGGGGCCGCGTGGCCGTGGCCGGCGTCGGACGGGGCGGCGTCGGACGGGGCGGCGTCGGACGGTGCAGTGGTCGCAGCAGCAGCGGTCCTGGTGCCCGGGGTCGCGGTGTCGCCTCCCGCGCTCTCGGTGATCACGACGTCCCGCAGCATCGCGACGAGCTGCGCGCCGAGGGGCCGGTCCGCCGGGTCCTGTGCCGTCATCACCCGGAGCAGGTGCTTCCAGTGCTCCGGCAGCGGCTCCGGCACGACGGGGTCCCGCGACAGCCGGGCGATCGCGGACTCGACGAGCGACCCCGGGAACTCCCGCCGCCGCGTGAAGCACTGCAGCAGCACGAGGCCGAGCGAGTACACGTCGCTGGCGGGACCGACGTCGCCGCCGCGGGCCTGCTCGGGGCTGAGGTAGGCGGCGGTGCCGGTCGTGACGCCGTCGGCCGTGAGCCGTTCGACCCCGGCGGCGAGGGCGATCCCGAAGTCCGTCAGCCGTGCACGGGCCCGCTCCGAGCCCGTGCCGTAGTCCACGAGCAGGATGTTCGAGGGCTTGATGTCGCGGTGCACGACGCCGTGCGGGTGGATGTACTCGAGCGCTTCGGCCATGTCGTAGCCGATCTCGGCGATGTGCTTCGCGGAGAGCGGCCCGACCTCGAGCCGGGCCTCCAGGTCCTGGCCGACGACGAGCGACATCACGAGGAAGCGCCGCGGACCACTGCCGACGACGTCGACCACCCCCGCGTCGAGCAGTCCGACCAGACCGTGGTGCTCGAGTGCCGCGAGGACGCCGAGTTCAGCCTCCTGCCGGGCCAGGTCGACGGAGCCCGGGTGGAAGAGCTTCACCGCGACCGGACGGTGCAGCACCTCGTCGGTCGCGCGGTACACGACGGACATCCCGCCCCGCCCGATCTCCTGCTCGAGCCGGTAGCGCCCGTCGAGCAGCGGCGCCGCGTCGTCGTGTCCCATGGGTTCCTCGTCGTCCTGTCGGTGGGCAACGATGCATCTTCGCATCCCGTCGCGCGTGCGTGCGTGAAGGCACGTTCCCCGGATGCTCGACGTGTCGGACCCCCGCTACGGTGACACCGTGACCGACTCCACGACCCCGCAGACCCGACCGTCCGATGCCGAGTGGGAGGACCGGGTCGACGCGCTCTGGGCGGACGAGACCGTGGACGACCAGGTCCGGATCGAGCGGATGCGGCTGCTCGCCGCCGAGGCTCCCCACCCGGCCCTCGGTGCCTTCGAGCTCGACGGTGCGCACGACTCCGGCGGCCGCGAGGCCGAAGCGCACGAGCACTACGCGGCAGCGACGGCCTCCGGGTTGGCGGAGGTCGACCCGGACCGTGCCGCGCAGCTCGTGGTGCAGCACGCGTCGACGCTCCGGAACCTCGGGCGCACCGACGAGGCCATCGCGATGCTGCGGGACGCTCCCCTGCACCCCGCGACGGGCTCGGCACCGCGCGTCTTCCTCGCACTCGCGCTGCACAGCGCGGGTCGGGTGGACGAGGCGCTGCGGGTCGCGATCGAGGCGGTCGAGCCGACGCTCCCCCGCTACAACCGGTCGGTCCGCGCGTACGCCGCCGCGCTCACGGATCCCGACGGGTCGCAGTAGCGGCGACACCAGGACGGACGGGAGGCGCGGTGCCAGCTGGCACCGCGCCTCCCGTCCGTCGAAGGGTCGCCTCGTCAGCGCGAGGCGGCCTTCTCGATCTTCTTGCGGAGCTTCGCGCGCTGCTTCCGCGCGTGCGGGTCGTTCCAGGCCTTGCGGATGGTCTCGGCGGTGGTCGTCTTCTTGACGACCGGACGGTTCGACCGGGAGCCGATCCAGATGCCGACCAGGGCGATGAGCCCGATGACGATGATGCGGTTGCGCATGCTGTTCTCCTTCTCGCGGTGTGGCGTGGCCCGGGAGGGTCAGCCGGTGATGCGTCGACGGCCGCCGACGCGGACGATCAGGCCGGCGACGAGTGCGCCGACGATCGGCGCCACGATGAACACCCAGAGCTGCGCGAGCGGCGTGGCCCCACCGTAGACCGCAGCCGCGATGGAGCGTGCGGGGTTCACGGAGGTGTTGCTCACCGGGATGCTCACCAGGTGGATGAGGGTCAGGGTCAGGCCGATGCCGATCGGGGCGAGCGCCTGGTACTCCTTCTTGGCGGTGATCGACAGGATCACGGCGAGGAACACCCCGGTGAGCACCGCCTCGGTCAGGAAGACCGAGCCGAGGCCGTAGCCGCCCGGGCTGGCGCTGCCGTACCCGTTCGACGCGAAGCCGGCGTCGTGCGCAGCCTGGAACGCGCCGGTCTTGCCGGACAGCACGATGGCGATGATGCTCGTCGCGGCGAGACCGCCGAGGACCTGGGAGACGATGTAGCCGGGGACGTGCTTCAGGTCGGTGCGTCCGGCGGCGAGGAGGCCGAGGGTGACGGCCGGGTTGAAGTGTCCGCCGGAGATGTGTCCGACCGCGGCGATGCCGGCGACGAGTGTCAGACCGAACGCGAGCGCGACGCCGAGGAAGCCGACGCCGGACTGGTTGTCGGTGTCGCTCGGGAAGTTCGCGGCGAAGAGTGCCGTCCCGACGCCGCCGAGCACCAGCAGGAACGTGCCGAAGAACTCGGACAGGTAGCGGGCGAGCGGCGACCAGTCGGCGGCGTCCTCACGACGCTGCTCCGAGGTCGACGCGCTGACGGGTTCGTTGTTCCGTGCCATGGGGTGCCTCCTTCAGGCGTGTGCGGACGGGAGGCTCGGGTCGCCTCCCGGGATCGTCTGCGGCCGTGCGGGCGGCCGCTTCCGGGCATGGGACGGCCGGGGGACGTCGGGCGTCCCCCGGCCGGTGGTGGTGCTGGTGGTGCTGGTGCTGGTGCTGGTGCTGTTGCTGTTGCTGTTTCCCTACTGGACGCGGGTGGTGCGTGCCAGTGCGGTGCGGGTGCCGCCGGTGAGGTGGACCAGGACCGGGATCTGCCGGCCGAGGGTGTGGTCGAGGGTGGTGAGTGCGTGGTCGACGGCGTCGAGGACGGTGACCGCGTCCCCGCCGCGGCGGACGTGGACCTTGATCCGTGCCGCGCGGGTCTTCTTGACCAGGTACGTGTCGACCTTCGATCCGACGATGTCGTGGACACCGTTGAGTTCGTGGTCGATGACGTCCCGGACGAGGGCGACGTTCACGGTGACCTGGTCGTCGCCGGAGCGTTCCCGGACGGCGACACTGGTGCCGCCGCCGCCGCGGGTGACGACCACGATCACCGCCAGGACGATGACCACCGCGCAGACGGCGGCGATGATCCACAGTGCGGTGTCGGGGACGGTGACCTTCGTCGGCAGGGTCACGTACTGCCGGAGTGCGTCGCGGACGGGTTGCAGGACGCCGGCGCCGATGACGACACCGACGATGATGCTGATCAGGCCGATCAGGAACAGCAGGACCCGGTTGAAGCCGCGGTTGGTGGTGGTCATGCCAGGGTTCCCTTCTGTTCCACGGTGACCTTCACCGACGAGCCGTGCTTGCCGCCGAGCCGGCCGAGCCGCTCCTGCACGGCGTGCTCCACCTGGGTGCGGTCGACGGGGATACCGGACAGGGGCACCACGTGCACCTCGGTGTGGTGGCCGCGTGCGGAGGCACTGGTGTTGGACTCGGGGACGCCTGCTGCCAGGGCGGCGGCGTTCGCGGCGGTGGAGGCCAGGATGCGGGTGTCGATCACGACCGCGCCGCGGTCCCGGTCGATCCCGGACCGGGGCTGCCGGCCGGGCTTGACCGCCAACACGATGAGGATGATGCCGAGGATCACCAGGACCGCGGCGATGACCTCGGCGATGGTCGTGAACGCCGCGTCGGGCTTGAGGGCGGTGTCGGCGACGGTCTGCGGGTCCGCCAGCAACGGGCGCTGCCCGATGGCCTTCAGGACCGCTTCGGTGCCGACCCACGCCGCGACCACCACCACGATGATCAGGGTGACGGCCAGGGCGGTGGACCGGGACCGGTGGACGCTGCGACGACGCAGCCGCTTCTCGAGCTGTTCGGTGCTCATGATGGCTCCTCCTACCGGACCCGGCCCTCGTGCTCACGCACGATCCCGGTCAGTTCGATGTGGGTCCGACCCACGTGACGTCCCGACAACTGGCCGACCCTGCGGCCCACGGCGTCGGCGGCCGCTGTGGCCGCCCCGACGATGTCGGCTTGTTCGCGCACGGGTCCCGTGACGTCGAGGGCGATGGACCCCCGGTCGTCGTCGAGTCCCACGCGCAGGCGCTTCGCGGGCACGCCGAGCTGTTCGGCTGCGGCGGCCCGCGCCAGCGCCGTGAGCGCTCGTGAGGTGATCTCGACGCGGCCCGGGACGGCAGTCGCGTCGACTCCTACCGGGCCGGCGCTCACCGGGAGCTCCGGCGTCCGGTCAGCACGTCGGTCAGGGCCCCGCGGTCGATCTTGCCGGTCGAGATCGCGGCCACGAGGGCACCGATCAGACCGAACACGATCACCAGGACGAAGCCCCAGAACCCGAACTGCAGTGCCACGACGGCGAGGATGGCGCCGATGAGTGCGCCGACGAGTGTGTTACTCAACGCGGGACTCCTTCTTGTCGTCGTCGTTGTCGTCGTCGCCCTCGATGTGGACGTCCTGGACGGTCACGTTGACCTCGGCGACCTCCATGCCGACGATCTGCTGGAGCGACCGCGTCACGGCCTGGCGGACGCCGTCGGCGACCTGCTGCAGCGGAGCCGGGTACTCGGCGACGATCGTGATGTCCGCGGCGACCTGCTTCTCGCCGACCTCGACCTTGACGCCCTGGCCGTGGTCGCGCTGGCCGATCGCGTCGCGGATCGCGCCGATGGCACGGGCTGCGCCGTTACCGAGCGAGTAGACGCCGTTGACCTCGCGGGCGGCGATGCCGGCGACCTTCGAGACGACGGTGTCGTCGATCGTGGTCTTGCCCGAGGCCGAGCCGGACGCGTGGGTGCCGGTCGAGCGGGTCGCGGCCGAGGTGGTCGCGGGGGTGGTCGTGGTGGTGTCAGCCATTGGTTGCTCCCTTCGAGTGCCCGCCGGGACTCGTTCCCAGCGGTTGCTGTTCACGGATGAGACGGGCTGCCACCGAGGTTCGTCACGTCCCCCGATCCACATCGGGCGTTTCCCCAGGAAACGGGCATCCGGGGCCGTTCTTGTACCCCGATCGGCGCTCCGGAAGGGCGTTGTGGTGCGCAACCGGACAGCGCCGGTGCGCTCCGGTCGGTCAGAAGAAGGGGTCGCGGGCGCTGAGACCCACCCGGTTCAGGTAGCGCACGACGATGCCGTACGAGCGGAGCAGCGTCGTCTCGGTGTACGGCACGTCGAGTGTGTCGCAGTGGTCCCGCACCAGCAGACGGGCCTGCTTCAGGGCGCGAGTCCCACGACCAGGCTGCTGAACGGGGACCAGGAGAAGCCGGTGCGACGACGGAGCAGGCCGTGCTCCTTCACCTGCGCCAGCAGTGCGAAGTAGGTCGACGTGCCGTTGCGGCTGCCCGGACCGGGACGGGTCCGGGCGGAACCGGGGGCGAGCGGGGTGAGCCATCCTTCGATCGGTCCGGAGAGTTCACGCATCCGCGCTTCCGAGGACCGTGGGTCACGGAACCGGGAGAACGCCTGGGACCCCCCGTTGCAGGATCGAGATCCGCCATCGTCCTTCCCCGTGCGAGCCTGGTCGCACCTGACCACGGGAGCGGACGGAGGGGGCTGTGGACCGAGCGATCGCGTGGGTCGTGCTGGCACTCGTCACGGCGGTGCCGGCGGCGCTCCTCGCCGTCACGCAGGTGACCTCGTGTGTGGACGCGCCACCGGGCGGTGGGACGAGCCGGTGCACGAGCGGGCCGGTGCTCGGAGTCGCCGGATCGTGGGAGGCCGGCTCGGTCGCGGTCGTCGTCGTCGCGATCGCGGTCGTCCAGGTCGTGCGCGCCACCCGTTCGGTTCCGGCCGCAGAGGGCTGACGGCCCGACGGCGTCAGGTCCGCGCTTCGGTCCGGACGGGCTTCAACCGGTCCGGGGCGTCGGTGGC